>NZ_UCNN01000031.1 GCF_900473935.1 Synechococcus sp. UW105
GCCGCGTTGACGGTCTGGAAGCTCGCGTTGGCGAACTGGAAGCCACCCAGTTCTCCACCACCACCAAGCTGAAAGGTACGACCACCTTCGTGATCGGCGCCAACAGCTTCGGTGGCGACGCCTACGTGCGTGAGCAGTTCGGCCGTAACTACTTCATCGGCGACAAGTACAGCTACAAGAACAACGAGACCTTCACGATCAAGGGCCTCGACGGCAAAGACAAAACCGTCAAAAATCCCTTCTATTACTCCGGTTCCAAGACCAGCTACAAGGGCCGCAAGATGGCCGACCAGGCCAACCAGTACCTGGGCGCCCTCACCTTCAACTACGACCAGCGCCTCGATCTGCTCACCAGCTTCACTGGTAAGGATCTGCTGAAAGTGCGTCTGCGTGCTGGCAACTTCCAGAACAGCGCCTTCGGTTTCAGTGCTTCCACTGGTATCGACAGCTTCTTGGGTGGTCAGTACTCCACCATGTCTGGCATGGAGGCTGCCTTCGAGGAGGCAAATACCCCCAATGCTGTGAAGATCAACCGACTCTTCTATCAGTTCCCCCTGGGTAGCAACTTCACCGTCACCGCTGGTGGTGTGGTCCGTCAGGACGACATGCTGGCCGTATGGCCCAGCGCTTACCCCGCTGACACCGTCCTCGACTTCTTCACCTACGCCGGTGCTCCTGGTACCTACAACCTGAACCTCGGTTCAGGTGCTGGTATCTCCTGGGCGAACGACGGCTTCAGCATCAGTGCCAACTACGTCTCCGGTAACGGCAACGTTTCCAAGACCAACAACGGCACCACCACTTCCTACAACGTCTACAACAACGGCACTGACACCCTCGGTATCTACTCCGTAGACCAGGATTGCAGTGGTTCCGGCGGCATGATGACCGACTGTGCCTCAGGCACCGGTACGGTTCAGATTGCCTACACCGACGACCAGTGGGGCGTCGCGGCTGCTTACAACTACAGCAGCCAGAACTTCGGCAACATGAACCCTGGCACTGCAACGCCTCTGGCGACGCAGGTCGGAAACCTGGGTAACACCAACTCTGTTGGTCTGAGTGCCTACTGGAGTCCTGAAGACTCCGGTTGGATGCCTTCGATCTCCGCAGGTTGGGGCCTGAACACCACCAGCGGTGGTGATTCAAGCTCCTACCGTGTCTACAGCGACGGCAGCTGGGGCAAGAGCAAGGAGTACACCAACCTGTTTGGTTACGACTTGAACTCCGCCACCACCCAGTCCTGGTCTGTAGGCCTGCAGTGGACCGATGTGTTCCTCAAGGGCAACACTGCCGGTATGGCTGTTGGTCAGAAGGGCTTCGTCACTGCTCTGGATCTCACCGGCAACAGGTTTGACTTCGGCTACGGCAAGTCCGGCAAGGCCGAAGATCGTCTCGTCCGCGACGGTCAGTACGCCTGGGAATGGTGGTACATGTTCCAGGTCACCGACAACATCTCTGTGACCCCCGCCCTCTTCTACATGAGCCGTCCTCTCGGTTCTGCGACCCAGGGCGTCCAGTTCAACCAGTTCGGCGGTCTGCTCAAGACCACCTTCAAGTTCTGATCTTGAACGTGTGATCTGAAGAGCTTCGCTTTTGCGAAGTTCTTCATTTTCTCCTCACTGACTCATCATCAAGCGCGGGTTTTTGCCCGCGTTTTTTTTATGGCAAAGCAGCAACGCATATCAGACCTTTTTTGAATGTCGCCTGCGATACCTTCGCCAGGTGTGGCCGGCGACCTCTGTTGCTTTGGTCAGTCGGTAACTTTTGCTCGAAGGCTTTGTGCCTTTATTTACCCTCAATTTTGGTGTGAGGAATTCAATGAAACTTTTCCAGCAACTGCTGGTGGCTCCTGCTGCCTTGGGCCTTCTGGCTCCTGTGGCTGCAAACGCCAGCGACCTGAACATCAACGGTGTGTCTGACTACGCCGCTT
>NZ_UCNN01000030.1 GCF_900473935.1 Synechococcus sp. UW105
ACGATTTCTGGTGAAGACCTGGTGAACCAGGCCCGACGGACGCTCGGCTTGCGGTTGATTGGCGCAGCGCGCTCAAGTGCAGTCAGTGCAGCCCCGCTGTTTGCCTGTCTGTGTGTTGGCTTTTGGATGCTCTTGAACGGGTCTCACAAACAGATTGGAGACCCGATTGGCTGGCATGGGCTCAGACGCTGAGCATGGTCTTGCTGCACGGAAGCAGCGTTAGAGACTGTTCTCACGACCTGTGTTCGGGCCTTTGAACAGCTCGTTGGCCATCGAACGGAAGCCCTTAAGGCTGGCCCCAGGACGACGACGTTGTTGCCGCAGGGCATTCCCCGGTTGAAGGGCTTCGGGGGCAAAGGTGCTCAGGGTCGCCACGGGCCGCTCAGCTTCGGCTGCAGCGAGTTCAGCGGCAATCGCCTCGGCGGTTGTGAGGGAGGCGTCGTTGACTGTTTTGGCCTTGCCAGCAGGCTTGGAAGCAGGCTTCGCTGACCCTGCTTTCTGCTTCGGATTGCTCGCTTTGGCCGCGGCAGACTCACTATCAGGTTCAGCTTCCCGAACAGGGGCAACGGTCACCGAAGCAGTGCTCGAGGTCTTGGCAACATCCTCGAGTTCGAGGAAAAAGCCTTTCTTGTTGAACACCATGTCGTGATCTCGACAGTGACCTTGGCTGATTATCCGTTGCCTCAGGCCCTTCACGGTTGATGCTTAGGGCAGTGCAACACAGGCTGATGGCATTTCCCGCTCAGGATCTCACCATCTGGGGGATCGCTTTGGCCCTCAACGGCGTGTTGATCGCCCTCGCTCAACGATTGCCTTTGCTGACCAAAGCCGGCTGGGTGCATGCAGGGATTCTCGGCACGATTCTGTGGGGATGCCTTGGTTGGCGTGGCTGGTTGGCCGTGGTGATGTACCTGGTGTTGGGCTCCCTTGTCACCAGAGTTGGCCTTAAACGCAAGCAGGAAAAGGGACTGGCGGAGGCCCGTGGCGGACGTCGCAGCCCGGCCAATGTGTGGGGATCAGCTGCGGTTGGTGCCCTCATTGCTCTGTTGATCGGTGCGGGACTCGAGCCCGTTGGCCTGCTGCTGGTGGGATTCGCTGCCAGTTTTGCCGCCAAGTTGGCTGACACCTTTGGCAGTGAAATTGGCAAGCGCTGGGGACGCACCACCGTTCTGATTACGACGCTGCGACGCGTCCCTGCAGGCACGGAAGGGGCCGTGAGCCTTGAAGGAACCCTTGCGAGTGCTGCCGGCAGTGCAGTAATGACGTTGGTGGCCGTGGCATTGCAGTTGGTGCCTGCTGGGCCTGAAGCCTTACTCGTTGCCAGTGTTGGCTTGGTGGCCACCCTGATCGAAAGCGTTGTTGGGGCTTTGGTGCAGGAGCGTATCTCCTGGCTCAGTAATGAACTTGTGAATGGGTTGCAGACAGCGATCGCGGCGATGCTGGCGATCGTCGCCGCGAACCTGCTTCAGCACCTCGGCTGATCCCCCACGCCGTCTCTGCCTGCGGCCATCTCTTGCAAAACTTGCAGGGATTGCCTGAGGACCGTCCTCACCTCGACGTGACTTAGGCCCTTCTGGCGGCCAATCTGGCGAACGGTCTCTCCAAGGACGTAATGGCGAATGAGCAGCTGACGGGCATGGTCAGGCAATTGGCGCATGGCTTGATGCAACCATTCCAGTTGGTGATCGGTCTTGGTGTCTGTGCGCGAGTCCGCGAGTTGTTCAATTAACGCCGTTGCGGCTGCTCCTGTGGATGTTGCGGCGCTGGTTCCCGGTTGGTGAAGGCTGGCTGACCAGATAGCGATGCTGATGGGCCTCGAGCGCCTGCAGCCAGCGGTCCACTGAGACATCAAGAGCATCCGCGAGCTGTCTGGTCAAAAAAGGAGGCAAACCTTGTTGCAGCCGTTGTTGCTGGATTTTCATCCCCTGCGCATGCAGGTTCAGCAGCCGCCAAGGAATATGCAGTGTGCGCTCTCGATCACGACGAAAATGCATGATCTGGCCATTCGCCAGAGCCATCACATAGCTGCTGATTCGGTGCCCGCGCGATGGGTCAAACCGTTCTGAAGCTTTGATGAGACCCAGTTGGGCTTCCTGGAGAAGATCATCGTGTTCGCCTGTGCCGCGGGCCAGCTGACGGCCTGCAGCCAGGTGTGCCAGACCGAGATGGCGCAGAACACGTTCATTGCGTCGTCGGACGCTGGGATCGAGCTGTCTTCGGTTTTCTTGGCGGATCCGTTGTTGCTCGACTGTTGCTTGATCTGAGTCTTGAACCTGGCGTCTACGAACCATGAATGGTGGAACCACTGCATTCACGCTCTGTGTTTTCACGGGCGGTTCCATCACCCTCAGGAGTGATTCTGTTCACCCCAGAGGGGGTATGAATTCCTGCTTCAGCACGGCAATCAGCTCCAGGCATGAACGCATGGGCATGCCGTTGTCGAGACTTGGCTGAATTTCCGCTTCCAACGTTCGGATCACAGATTCAGCACTTTCCCCTCGCTGCATGAGTTCCCGCACCGCGAGGATGGCGGCCTCTTCCGTAAAGCCGAGCAGAAATTCCTTTAACTGGTCTGTGCTGGCTTTAGCAATAATCGCGGCAGTGGGGTTGGGCACAGGTAGGTCCCGTTAGAAGGCAACTTTAGGGAAACTGTGTGTGCCCAATTAGCTCCAGAGTGGCGTGGTCTGGGTTTGAGCTTCTAATCCTGCCCAGCTGAGTAGGGCTGGCCAATGCATCACCCGTTGGTGGATCCAGTGGTGTCCATCGGCATTGAGATGAATCCCGTCCGGCTCGATCCACCCCAGCCAACCCGTTTCCTGTTGCATCGCCTGATGCAAAGCCAGAAACGGCACATCCGCTTCGAGGCAGGCCTCTTCCAGCTGTGCCTCGTAGACCGCAACGGAGGCATTGTCGTACCAGAGGCACTGCGCGAATGGCATCGCAGCTTCATCCACGGCCGTGAGGCCCAACACCATCACCTGCGTTCGCGGTGCCATCGCCCGAATCAGTTGTTCGACTCCAAAGCGATAGGCCTCAACCGAAAGTTGGCGTCGCCCATCGGCACGACCGACCCTGGCGCTGTCGTTGAGGCCCACGGCCAGAAGCAAGCCAGCGGGTGTTTGACGACGAAGCTCTCCGCGGCGCTCCCATTCTTGTTCCCATCGTTTTGCCACGTTTTCCAGCCCATCACCGCGCACGCCGAGTGAATAAATCAACGGCATCTCAGGTGTTTGCATCCAGCTCAGGCGCAGCCGCTCACACCAACCACCGCCTACTCGGTCCCCCCATCCGTAGACGCCGCTGTCGCCGATCACCGTGAGTTGGCGGGGTGCTTGCATCGCTGAGGGCATGTTCTCTCACAGCTTTGCAGGCCTAGGTGGACGCGCTCTCGCCTGGGGTTCGTAACCAGCGCTGTCGAAGTCCATCACTAATGCTTTCCCCAGCCAGGGTGAGCAGTGCGAAACAAACGATGATCAGCAGCACCGCCGCCCAGTGAAAAGAACTGAGGGATTCAATCAGCATCCAGCCCAGTCCGGTACCGCCTACTAGACCGACGACAAGCGTTTCCCGCAGAATGACATCGGTGCGATAGGCCCCGTAGGCCAGGTATGAACGGCTCTGTGGGCTGAGGCAGCCAAGCAGCCACGCCTGTCTTGGCCCTGCCGCGGTGACTTCGATGGCCTTCATCGTTCCAGGGCTTTGCTGGTCCAGTCCCTCCACCAGCAGGCGTCCCATCACCCCGGCGTTCTGAAGGCCGAGGGCCAGCGCTGCCAACGCCAGGGAGGGCAGATTGGCCAACAGAAGCATTAAGAGCGTGAGCGGCGGCGGAAGGACTCTTTGAAGCGTCCAGAGACCGAGGAAGACCTGTTTCGCGATTCTTCCAGGAAAGATCAGCAGGCAGAGGGGCGGAAGGGCAATGGCAATAGCAGCTGCCAAAAGCGTGAGTCGCATGGTTTGCTCGATCATCCGCAGCCATGGCAGCTCTGTGGCAGCGAGCTGTAAGGCGCTGATATCAGGGAGCGGTGGCAGCATTAGTTGCAGGGTTGTGCCGCTGGTGGGCAGCAGTTGCTGGAGCCAGTGGCCACCAACCAGCACAGCCAGCACGGTCATGGTCAGAACGCTGACACCGTTCCATTGGCTGGGGTTTGTTTGTTGTCGATGCCTCCAGAACGTCAGACCTTGTTCCAACAGCACGCTGAGGAGGATTAACAGCCAGAGGCCCGACCAGAATTCTGCGAACCGAAGGGACTGGAGGGTGAGTTGCAGCTCTGTGCCGATCCCGCCCAGGCCGAACACACCCAGCAAGGTGGCGCTGCGAAGGGCGCATTCCAGTCGATAGCCGCCGTAGCTCAGCAAGATCGGCTGAAGCGGAGGGCCGATGCTGGAAACAAATGCTGCGGGGGCTGAAGCTCCGCTTTGCAGCACCGCGGTCAGCCTTCGCCGGTCGATGCTGTCAATTTGGTCTCGAAACACCCGGGCGACCAGAGCGGAATAGGGAATGGTGATCGCCGCAACTGCAACCCAGGGATGCAACCCCAAGACTTGCAAGAGCAGCAGACCCCAAAGCAGTTCGTGGATAGCTCTGGGCAGTGCTAGCAGGCTGCGTATGGCGGCAGCAGGCCAGGTGGGGATTTTGGCACTCTCCCAGAGCACATCACTGCTGAAAACCCCCAGCAGCAGGCCGATCAGGGTGCTAAGCCCCCAGCCAACTAAGGCTGTGGCCAGGGTGACCTGCAATCCTTCCCACAGCGATTTCAGCAAGAGAGGGTCCTTGCTGGGCTGCACGGCTCCTTGGAGGAATCGCCACCAGGTTTCGAACCCGCCGCCATGCAGTCCTTCCCCCACCACGATCAACACGGGAACGAGAGCGAGAGCCGGTAGCAGGCAGAGAAGAGGTGCGCTGACGACGGGTCGCTTCATGGCTTGGGAGCAGCCCGGCGTCCTTCTGATGAGGCGCGGTAGAGCACGTCTAGATCCTTGGTCGTGATCGATGCGGAAGGAGCATCCATCACGACGTGTCCATCGCGTAGGGCAATCACCCGGTCAAAACGATCGATCAGATCTGGACGGTGCAGGCAGACCACCGTCGTGCTCGCCAAGATGTCCCCTGCAGATGTCGGTGTTTGCCGCAACAGGGTGTTGAGCAAATCCTGCACCAGTGCTGGGTCGAGATTGGAGAGCGGCTCATCCGCCAGCACAAGATCCGGGCGTTGCCGAAAGAGGCGTGCCAGCGCAACGCGTTGGCGTTGCCCTCCTGAGAGGGTGGTCACGGAGCGATCAATCAGGTCTTGCTGCAGACCTGCCTGCTTCAGGCAGGTCATGCAGGCATCTCGTTCCAAAGGCACCAGCAGATTGGCCAGGGCCCACAACAGGGAGCGACGCCCAAGCGCACCGCAATTGATGTTTTGGGCCACCGACAATTCCTCCACCAGGTGGAGGTCCTGCCAGAGCGTGCCGATCCGTCGACGCTGGCGACGTGGAAGTTGATGCACTGGTGTGCCCTGCCAGAGCGCAGTGCCGCTGCTCGGCTTGAGACTTCCATTGGCGATGGAGAGCAGAGTGCTCTTGCCGGCACCACTGGGTCCGATCAGAGCAATGGTCTCCCCTGCCCTGAAGGTAAGGGAGACGTGATTGAGGCGAGGGCTGTCGCGGCTAGTGAGACAGACATCGCGCAGCTCAAGCATCACGGTCAACGGATCTTGCCCAGTTGCCTGCCGACGGTTTCGATCGGCGCATACTGTGACGCCGATGCCGGGATGAACTCTTCAGCTGCAAACAGGCTCAGGATTGTTTTGCCGTTGGCGGTTGTTGGTTTGATCCCAAGAATGGCTTTTTGCAGCTTTGTTGTGAATCCGCTACCGAATCGTTTGTCTAGGACAGGACGGGCAACCCAGTGGTAATCCACATACGTAGGCGTACGCCAGATCACCGTCACTTTGTTCGGATCGGCTGCTCCGGATTTCAGCGCACTGGTCCAAACCTGTTCGTTTAAGGCACCGGCTTCGTAGGAGCCGCTCTGCACAAGAGCGATCGTTGCGTCATGGCTGCCGCTGAAGCCAGGGCGTCCCCCAGCGAACTGATTGGGAGTGACACCGCCCTGCTGGAGGAAGTGCTGAGGCATCAATCTCCCGGACGTGGAACTTTCCGATCCGAACGTGAACCGTTTCCCCTTGAGGGTCTGCAGTCCTTCCAGGCTGCTGATCGATTGCAGACCAGACTGGGTATTGGCGATGAAGACGCTGCGGAATTTGGCATCGATGTCCCTCTGGGCAAGCACCGTGGCCCCGGGGGTCTGGAGACGTGCCTGCACCCCGGTCAGTCCGCCAAACCAAACGACGTCGAGGCCTCCGGTGCGAAAGGCACTGACCGCCGCTGGGTAATTGCTAACGGGCACGTAGCGAACGGGCACCTGAAGCTTCTGGCTGAGCTCTTGGGCAAGAAGTCCGTAGAGCCTATTCAGTTTCTCGGGGTTCTGATCGGGAATGGCACCGATCCGCAGGGTTTCAGCTGCCCAACTTGGAAGGGCCGTCGTTGAAAGACTGCAGAGCAGCGCAAGGCAGACGACGGCCCGGTGTTCTCGTGCTGACATCGAGGAATGGAATGTTCTGAAGGTGATTCAGTTCAGAGCTGGCTGGCAAGCAGTGGCTCGAGCCGACTGAGACCGTCTTCGATCGTCTCATGCGAGACGGCACAGGAGAGGCGGACACAGCGGTCATCACCAAAGGCGGCGCCAGGGACAAGAGCTAGGCCTTCCCTTTCCAAGGCAGCCTCACAAAATGCCAGTGAGCTGCTGACATGATCCGGCAGTTTCGGGAATGCATAGAAGGCTCCACGGGGAGGGACCAAGGTGAGTCCATCCAGGGCCTTGAGTCCCTGTGTCAACAACCGACGACGGCTATTGAAGCTGGCTGCCATGCTTTTGACGCAATCCTGAGAGCCACGCAAGGCGGCTAGAGCACCTCTCTGGGCGAAGCTGCACACATTGCTGGTGCTCTGGCTCTGAAGGGCTGCTGCCGCTGTGATCACCTCGGGTGGTGCGACCAGATAGCCAAGTCGCCAGCCAGTCATTGCCCAGCCTTTCGCGAATCCGTTCACCACCATCGTGCGTTCTGCCAGATCGGGTGCCAGTGCAGCAAAGCTGTGGTGGGTTTCACCCTCTTCGAGCAGATACTCGTAGATCTCGTCACTCATCACCAGCAACTGGGGATGACGTCTCACGATCTCGGCAACTGCCAACATTTCGCTGCGTTCAATCACCCGACCGGTTGGGTTGCCTGGGCTGTTGATCACCAGTAGGCGCGTATTCGGGGTGATCGCTGCTTCCAGTGCGTCCAGATCAAGGCTGAAGCCCTCTTCGGCCGAGGAGGGAATCACCACGGGTTCGGCTCCGGCCAGTCGGGCCATTTCTGGATAGCTGAGCCAGTAAGGGGCCGGGATCAGAACCTGATCGCCAGGGTTGAGTAGCACCTGGAACAGGTTGAAGATCGCTTGCTTCCCACCGTTGGTGACCAGCACGTTGGTGGCGGTGGAGGGAATGTTGTTGTGCTGAGTGAGTTTGTCGGCAATGGCCTCGCGGAGCTCAGGGTCCCCTGCCGCAGGCCCGTAGCGGGTGACTCCATCGTGAAGGGCCTTAATCGCTGCCTCAACGATGAAATCGGGAGTGTTGAAGTCAGGCTCCCCTGCCGACATGCTGCAGATGTCACGACCATCCTGTTGCAGTGCCTTGGCGCGGGCACTAATGGCGAGGGTGAGGGATGGCTTGAGGGCTTCGGCCCGATTTGAGAGCACGGTCGGGCGGGGCATCAGCGCGGCACCCCTCCACCGGGTGCGCATTAAGACACCATCCTGCCTGATCTGGTGTCGTGGACAACCGTATCTGCGTCAACATTTGTGGGTGTCGATACAGCGCCGAATGTCCGACCCAGGATCCGCTGGCATACAACTCAGCTGGGTTCTTGCCTCGAGCCAACCCGAGCGGATTGCCCTCTTTTATGCACGGCTTCTCGGCCTGACTCCCCAACCAGGAGCCTCCTCAGCTCACTGGCTTGTGATCACTGCCGAAGGGGAACGCCTGCAGTTTTATCGACCGTCCAGCCAACGACCCCAGCAAGCTCAGGGTCGTGCCTGGTCGCCCTGCTTCACGATGGCGACAGAAATGGCACCAATGCAGCGTTTGGATCGTTGGTGCAGAGACGCCTTGGATCAGGGTGCATCGCTTCACGAGGCCGCCCGGATGGAACCTTTTGGGGCTGAGTGCTGGATGAAGGACCCCGATCAGAATGACTTTCTTCTGTTGGTGACTCCGTCGCTGCACTGATGCTCCGATGGCCGTAATGCCTTCCCCTCCTGGTTCTTTCAAACAGTCCTGGCTCGAGCGTTGCCGGCAGTGCAGTCGTTGCGGCCTCTCCGCTGAGCGTCAGCATGTCGTGATCAGTCGCGGCGACCCAAGTGCCAAGGTGATGGTGATCGGTGAAGCGCCTGGAGCAAGCGAAGACATTCAGGGCCTTCCATTTGTCGGACGCTCCGGGCAGTTGCTCGATCAGTTGCTCCGTACCGTTGGCTTTAACCCTGACTCTGACCTCTTCATCTGCAACGTGGTGAAGTGCCGTCCACCCAACAACCGCAAACCGTCCTCGGCTGAATTGCGCGCCTGTCGCCCTTGGATTGAAGAGCAGTTAGCGCATGTCGATCCCCTTGTTGTGGTCCTTGTGGGTGCGACTGCTGTGGCGGCAATGCTGAAGCGCAAACAAGCCATGCGCAGTCTGCGCGGTGTTTGGATTGAGCAGGCTGGACGCCTATGGATGCCGGTCTTTCATCCCGCCTATCTGTTGCGCAACCCTTCTCGAGAACCTGGCAAGCCCATGGCCATGACGCTCGAAGATTTGCGTCAGGTGCGGCTGCGGTTATGCCAGTGTGAGCCGGCATCCGGCGCGCTGTTCCCTTGTCCGCCACCATCGTGACCGCCACCACCGTGACCGCCATCAACGCGCAGTCCCGTCGTTACGACACTCAGATTCATCGGCGGGAGACCCGCACGGTGATGGTGGGTGATGTCCCCGTCGGCAGTGAACACCCAGTGGTGGTGCAGTCGATGATCAATGAGGACACGCTTGACATCGAAGCCGCGGTGGCCGGAATCCGTCGTCTTGCTGATGCCGGTTGTGAGATTGTGCGCGTCACAACGCCTTCCATGGCCCATGCCAAGGCCATGGGGGACATTCGGGCGGCGCTCCGTTCCCAGGGCTGCACTGTTCCTTTGGTGGCTGATGTTCACCACAACGGAATTCGCATTGCGCTCGAGGTGGCGAAGCATGTCGACAAAGTGCGAATCAATCCAGGACTGTTTGTCTTCGACAAACCGGACCCCTCCCGTCAGGATTTTTCTCAAGAGGAATTTGATGCGATTGGCCAGCGCATCAAAGATGACTTCAGGCCGCTTGTAGAAGTTCTCAAGTCTCAAAACAAAGCGCTCCGCATCGGTGTGAACCATGGCTCCCTCGCCGAGAGGATGCTTTTCACCCATGGCGATACACCCCAGGGAATGGTGGAGTCGGCGATGGAGTTCGTGCGCATTTGCGACGAACTTGATTTCCACAACATCTTGATCTCGATGAAGGCCTCACGTGCCCCGGTGATGCTTGCCGCCTACCGATTGATGGCGGACACCTTGGATGCCGAAGGTTTCAACTATCCTCTCCACCTCGGCGTCACTGAGGCTGGAGATGGCGACTACGGACGTGTGAAAAGCACGGCTGGTATCGCAACACTTCTGGCTGAAGGTTTGGGTGACACCATCAGGGTGTCGCTGACTGAAGCTCCTGAGAAAGAGATTCCTGTCTGCTTCTCGATCCTGCAGGCCCTGGGTCTGCGCAAGACGATGGTCGAATACGTGGCCTGTCCGAGTTGCGGTCGCACTTTGTTTAATCTTGAGGAGGTGCTGAATCAGGTACGCGACGCTACCTCTCACCTCACTGGTCTCGACATCGCCGTGATGGGTTGCATTGTGAATGGGCCCGGCGAAATGGCAGATGCTGACTACGGTTACGTTGGTAAGACCCCCGGAGTGATCTCTCTTTATAGGGGGCGAGAGGAAATCCGAAAGGTGCCTGAGCAGGAAGGGGTGTCGGCCTTGATTCAATTGATCAAGGACGACGGACGCTGGGTAGAACCCGCTTGATCTCGTTAGGCTGAAGAATCAGGCCTGAACAGTTGTCATGTCCGAGTTAAAGCCCAACCGTTCGAGCCGTTCTTCCTGGTTGGTCTTGCTTGGTGCCGGAGGCTTGTCAGCTGCGGTGGCCCTGTCTGCCCCTGGGTTGGGTTTGCCAACCAGTGGCTCTTCCTCGATCACGGATAGTCCCAAGGAGGTCATTGATCAGGTCTGGCAGATTGTCTATCGCGATTATCTCGATTCCACCGGTGAATACGATCCTCAGAAATGGAAAAAACTGAGACGAGATCTTCTCGCAAAGCCATACGCAGGCACTTCTGAATCGTATGAGGCAATCCGTGGCATGCTCGCAAGCCTGGATGACCCATATACCCGTTTTCTTGATCCGAAAGAGTTCAAGGAAATGCAGATTGAAACCTCAGGTGAACTGATGGGGGTGGGTATACAGATTTCACTCGATAAGGACACAAAAGAAATTGTTGTTGTGTCCCCGATTGAGGGAACTCCAGCTTCCCGGGCAGGCGTACAGCCCAAGGATGTGATTGTTTCAATCGATGGTCGCTCCACAAAGGGAATGACCACAGAGGATGCCGTTAAATTAATTCGAGGCAAAGAAGGCACAGAAGTTACTCTCGGTCTGCGCAGGAAGGGTGAGGTGATCGCCTTGCCGATGGTGAGGGCTCGAATCGAAATTCATGCGGTCGATAGCCAACTGAACACCTCTCCTGGTGGCGAGAAGGTTGGATATATCCGTTTGAAGCAGTTCAATGCCAATGCTGCAAAGGAGATGCGTGCGGCGATCCGTAAGCTCGAAGCCGAAGGGGCAAGCGGCTATGTCCTTGACCTACGCAGCAATCCCGGTGGCCTGCTGGAAGCGAGTGTGGATATTGCGCGGCAATGGCTTGATGAGGGAACAATCGTTAGCACCAAAACGCGCAATGGCATCCAGGATGTGCGCAGGGCAACGGGTTCGGCACTGACTCAGCGCCCTGTGGTCGTGCTGGTGAATGAAGGCTCTGCTAGTGCCAGTGAGATTCTCTCTGGTGCCCTTCAAGACAATCACCGAGCGCAGCTTGTTGGTCAGAAAACATTCGGGAAGGGCCTCGTTCAGTCGGTTCGAGGTCTTGCCGATGGCTCAGGACTCACCGTCACCATTGCTAAATACCTCACTCCGAACGGCACTGATATCCACAAGAACGGGATTCGGCCTGATGTGACCGTGGAAATGACGGAGGAGGAGGTGAAGTCTCTGACTATCGAGGACCTCGGGACCAAGAAAGACAGTCAGTACCGGATTGCGGAAACGACGCTGATGAAAGCTCTCAAGTCAGCGAATGCAACGCAAACGTTCCGACCTGGCCTCAGCAATCTCACATCGGCGTTGACTACGAAACGCTGAATGGATCTTGATCTTCAACCGTGATTTCCATCACCGCGGCGCACTCCTCGGGCTCCCTCATTTGCTCCGCGTCGAATTCGAACTCTTGGTTGACCTCGCTCATTCGCCGTAGCCCATTGCGTCGAGGGATCCCGCCTCACAGAAGCGATCTGCAAATTCCTGCTCCCACACTCCTCCATTGATACCGCTGAGCTTGGCTTCCGAGTCGGTGCATCGAACCTCCCATCGCGCTTTGATCCTCCAATCCCCTGCGTCGTAGAGGTTGAACGTGCCGCCTTTGGTACTGACGCCAAGCTCAGGGCAGATGCGACCGCTTTTGGATGTGCTCGAGAAGAGCTTCTTCTCGCTCGTCACGCACAAGTTTTCCAGGACTGGCTTGCGTACCGGAACGCTTCGATCCAGAGAATCGATTGTCGTTTCCAGCAGCGAGCATCCCGAGCAGAGCAGCACGACGACTGGCCAAGCAAGGGGGAAAAGACGTTTTTGCAATGGATTGAGCTCGCTGATGCTCAACTCCGCCAAATTGAATCTGATTCTGCCGCTCTACAGACTGATGGCTTTGATCAAGACCGGTCAGGAGACCGGTTGCATCAATCCACCACCAGGCGTTGAATCATCATCATCATTTTCAGTGTCGCTCTGAAGCAGAGCGAACAGACCAAGGGCAGCAGCGCCGATCAAGCTTCCGTATAGGCCAATAGGGCCGGACGACGTGATTGGTTCCATGATTTCGCCCATTCATGAACCCATCCAAGTCGACACAGTGTAACGAAGAATTGCGGGCTGTGGCGAATTGTTCTCATTTTCGCGCTTAAACGCTGAGAACCTTGTCGTTGGAACGATTCTGCTGTTCCTGGCGCTGCTCCGTGGTGAGCCCATCGGCACCGGGAATCTGTGCTGCCATCTGTTCGAGCCAGCTCTTGAGCTCCTCCAATTGCTTGTCCATGGCCAGGACACCCAACCCTCGCGCCAGCACCTTGGCGGTACTGCCACTTCCAGCCTGATAGATCAGTCGGCCATGGAGGTGCTTGGGCAGGCCCTGACGCAGCAGTCTGAAGGCGGGTTCCTCCATCGGTGTTTCCAGCGCAATGTTCGGTTTCTCGGGGCGGATTCGGGCAAAGCCACAACGCTTGGCCAGCAGTTTCAGTTCCATCAGTTGCAGCAATGACTGCACCGGTCCTGGTAGGGCGCCGTAGCGGTCGGCCCAGCCAGCGGCCATCTCGACCAATGCTTCCTGGCTCTGACATTCGGCTGCGGACCGATAGGCACCCATCTTTTCGTCCGCATCCGTGATCCAGTCGGCAGGGATGAAGGCAGTGACCTGGAGATCCACCTGGGTGTCGTCAACGGCGGGGATGTCTTGCCCTTGGATGTCGGCCAGGGATTCCTGCAGCATCTCCATATAAAGGTCGAAGCCAATCGCCTCCATCTGGCCGCTCTGTTCCACGCCTAGAAGGTTCCCCACACCTCGGATTTCCATATCGCGCATGGCCAGTTGGTAGCCGCTGCCCAGTTGGGCAAATTCCTGAATGGCTCGTAAGCGCTGGCGGGCTGCATCGCTGAGGGAGGCGTTGCCTGGATAGAACAACCAGGCATGGGCCTGAATACCGCTTCGTCCGACACGGCCCCTCAGCTGGTAGAGCTGGGCAAGGCCGAAGCGGTGGGCATCTTCGATCAGGATGGTGTTGACGCGGGGAATATCCAGACCGCTTTCCACAATCGTGGTGCAGAGCATCACATCGGCCTCTCCGCCGTTGAAGGCCACCATGGCGCTTTCAAGTTCACCCTCGGCCATCTGGCCATGGGCCACAAGCAGCTTGAGGTCCGGCAGCATCTGACGCAGATTTTCTGCGACCTCCTCAATGCCCTCCACGCGCGGTACGACATAAAACACCTGGCCGCCGCGATCCAGTTCCTGTCGGATGGCACTGCGCACCACTTCATCGTCCAATGCGGCTAGATGGGTTTTGATCGGCCTGCGCAAGGGCGGAGGTGTGGTGATCAGGCTCATTTCACGCACACCCGAGAGGCTCATATAAAGCGTGCGCGGAATGGGGGTTGCCGACAGGGTGAGTACGTCGACGTCTTTGCGCAGGGCTTTGATCTTCTCCTTCTGATTCACGCCGAAGCGTTGTTCTTCGTCCACCACCAGCAGGCCGAGCTTGTCGAAGGCTGTGCTCTTACTCAGGAGCTGATGGGTTCCCACCACGGCATCGATGGTGCCCGAACCGAGCCCCTCAAGGATCACTTTGCGCTCGCTGGTGGTTCTGAAGCGGTTGAGCAGCGCCACCTTGATTGGATAAGGGGCAAAACGCTCTGAAAGGGTGCGCCAGTGCTGCTGAGCCAACACGGTTGTGGGGGCCAGCATTGCCACTTGCTTCCCAGCGGTGATCGCCTTGAAGATTGCCCTGATCGCGACTTCGGTCTTCCCGAATCCCACGTCTCCACACACGAGGCGATCCATCGGCTGTGCCTTCTCCATATCTCGCTTCACTTCGGCGGTCGCCTTGACCTGGTCTGGGGTCGGTTCATAGGGGAAGGAATCTTCCAGCTCCAGCTGCCACGGCCCATCAATAGGGAAGGCAAAACCGGCTGCCTGATGCCTCTCGGCATAGAGCTTGACCAGATCAACGGCCACCTTGCGTACGGCCTTGCTAGCCCGTTCTTTGGCTTTCACCCAGGCCGAACCACCCATCTTGCTCAGCTGAGGTGGGCTGTCACTGTTGGCTCGATAGCGGCCGAGGCTGCCCAGTTGATCGGCCGCTACACGCAGGATGCCGTCGGCGTATTGCACCACCAGGTAGTCGCGTGCTTCGCCACTGATCGCTAATTTTTCGAGCTGCTTGAACCGACCGATTCCGTGGTTGCGATGGACCACGAAATCCCCCTGCTGCATCTTGTTGGGATCCACCGTGCGGCTTGCTGCCTTGCGTCGCCGGCGGATGTAGCCGCTGCTCGTGAGGTTCTGTTGCCCGAAAAACTCTCGGTCAGTGATCAGAACCACTCGCCAGGCTGGCAACTGCAGCCCTTCGAGCTCCGCTGTTCCTTTGGTTTTGAGCGCAACCGGAGTGCCCTGCTCAATCAAGCGGGCAATGGCCTGATGGTCCGCAGAATTGGGTACAAACCGGCTGATGCAGTCGTGTTCTTCAAGTAGCGCGACGGCTCGACTGGGCTGGGCTGAGACCAACCACACCGCCTGCCGCTCGCGTTGGTAGTCCTTCAGCAGTTCTCCCAGTTTTCCAAACTGATTGGGGTAGGCCGGGACGGGGCGACTGGCCAGGTCAAAAGCGTTGAGGTGGTCATCACTTTCATGAAGTTCCGCTAGATCAAATCCGGGGAAGACATCGGTCAGCCCCATCGCCTCCTCGATTCCGCGGTGCAATAACGGCAGTGGCAGGGCGAGTTCGCTGTGGTGTTCGGTGGCATGGTCCAACCACTGCTGACCATGGGCTTTGCCGTGCCGTCTTTCATCAATGGCGACACAGCACTGCTCGGGTAAGTAATCCAGCAGAGAGGCCGGTTCGGGCCAGGCCAGCCCCATCAACCGACGCATCCCTTCTGGGGTATTGCCTTCCAAGAGCGCACTGATTTGCTCTTCGTCGAGTAATTGATCGAGCCCTTCCGGCATCGTTTCGCGCAGTTGTTCGGCGATCAGTGGGCTGAAGCCGGTCGGAGTCAATCGCAGCTGTTCAACTGGATCGAGGGATCGCTGACTCGCGGGGTCAAATTCCCGCAGTTTGTCGAGCTCATCCCCGAAGAATTCAAGGCGTACAGGTAGTTCGCTGCTCACCGGATAGATGTCAACGATGTCGCCGCGGCGGCTCCAACTGCCTTCCTGGTCAATGCTGGAGACCCGCTCGTATCCGAGTTGGCTGAGGGTGAGGGCCAGCTCTTCAAGGTCGATGCTGTCGCCTTTGCGGACTGTGCGGCAGCGTGAGGCAAGCGCCTGCGGTGGCGGTAGATGGGGCTGCAGGCAACGCTCAGTGGCGACAATCGCCATCCCCTCACGGCCGCACTGATCCTGCAACTCGCTCAGCACTTGCAGTTGTCCCCAAGTGATTTCCGTCGTGGGGTCGAAGGGTTCGTATGGAGACCCTTCGCTGGTTGGGTAGAGCTGAGCTGATGGCCAACCCATCAGCTCCAGGAGTGCCGTCCATCGACCGGCCTCTTCCAGGGTGGGAACGACCACCAGCAGGGATTGATCTGCGCGTCTGGCCAGGGCACTGGCAATCAGCGCTCTGGCTGCACGATTGGCGCCCCGCAGTAGCAGGCGTTCCGGTCGCTGGCTGCGCTCCTGGAGCTCTCCGGTCAACGCCGTCGTCTGCAGCAGGCGCACCAGGGAGTTCAGGGGCATGGACGATCAACAGCTGCCAACGGTTGATCTTCGCAACTGGATGTGCTCGCTGTGGAGAGTCGCCTCGCCTTCAGCGCGGATTAGGGTCGAAGCTCTGGATGGATGGGTTCAGGAATGGACCGGATCATCGATGACCCACTGGCGATTACGCCCTCCTGGCTGGAGGGGCAACTCAGGTGCATTCCTTCGTTCAAGGATCTCGAGGTCACCTCTGTTGAAACAGAAACGATTGGTGCAGCAACTGGATTCCTCTCGCGAATTGCAAGGCTGACGCCGAGCTATGGCGCCAATTCGCCACAAGCGCCATCAACATTGATTCTGAAGGTTCAGACCAATCGAGAAGGTTTTACGGATGTGGCTGAACGGCTGCAAGCCTTTGAACGTGAGCTTGGCTTTTACAAGGATTTTGCGCCAGATCTACAAGCCCGACTGCCCAGGATTTTCGGGGGCTACGCCGAAGGTGGGAAAGGCTGGATCTTGATGGAAGATCTCTCGTCCTGGAGCCAGGGTGATCAGGTCTTCGGCATCAGTCATGACCAAGTCAAGTCCACATTGAAAACAATGGCTGCCGTGCATGCCGGTTATTGGCAGTGCGATCAGTTGGGCTTGAAATCATGGCTTCCTCGTCATGATTTCTGGTTCCATGATGACCTTGCTGTCACTTGGGAAGCTGTTAAAGAGAGTTATGCACTACGGCTTGGCGAGGCAGCGGTTGCCCTCACAGACCGAGTGGTGAACAACTACGAAAACCTGATCGCACAGTTGGACGCACTCCCTCAAACCTTGGTGCATGGAGATCTAAGGGCGGACAATCTTCTTCTCTCTTCCCCTGCTTCTTCCGGATCCGATGTGATCGTGATTGATTGGCAGACAGTTACCCGTAGTCTTGCTTGTATCGATCTGGCTTTTCTGATTGGTGGTAGCGAACCCACCGCGGAACGGCATGGTCATCCTCAGGACCCTTTGCGGTACTGGCATCAGCAATTGGTGGCTCATGGTGTGTGTGATTACACCTATCAACAAGCTCTGCATCACTTGCGTTTGGCGTTGCTGATCTGCCTCGCTGTGCCGGTTGTTGCCTTCAGAGAACTTGATGGACCCAACTTTCACACTGCGCGAGAAGCACAGCTGGCTGAATGCTTTCTTTTTCGACACACCCAGGCAGCACTCGACTGGTCTGCCGAGATTGCATTGCAAGATTGAATTGAGCCTTACGATCAGTGCAGACTCCTTGGCTGATGCCCCGTTTTCGTTGTCCGGATTGCTGCTGTGGACCAGCGATCGTGTTGCATCCCCCAAGGGGTGCTACGCCGATTTGCTCGCGATGCGGTGCAGTTTTAGAGCGGCAACCTCTGATTCGACCCGTGCCCATGCTGGTGTTTTTGGCCGTCACGACTGCCTTCATTGGTCTCTCCTTTCCGGTGTTGTTCGTGCCGCGTCCCGAACCCAGACGCCGGCCATTGATTCCAGCGTCTCCCACGGCTGAGCTTGAAGCCCGCCATCGTGGGTTAGCCCCTGTTGTTTGAGCTGAGCTGATGTCGTCTTTGGAAACTCAGCTTGTGGCTTTTCTCGCCTTTGGGGCTGCGGTGTCAACGCTTGCTGCCTGGATGCTCTCCAGCCTGGGGGCAAGTGCAAGAAGGCAGGGTTGAGGACAATCTGCTCGATTGCATTGGCTGGAGCATGTCAATGCTTGGCCATGCTTCAGCGAAATTGCCTTAATTGGAAAGTGATCTTGCCTTGTAGTAGGCCTGTCTATCTCCCCTTCGCTCAAGGTATAAGAGGCGCCAAATTGCTTTATTGCCTCTTGTTGATGCTTTTTGGGGTGGTTGATGCCTGGCTGACTGCTGCATGATTGATTTCAGAATTTGAATCAAACTCGAGATTCTCCCAAGCAAAAACTTGCTAATTCAGTCCGTTTTGTACAACTAATCGCCAAAAAAAAGATCCACCCGTTTGGGGTGGACCTTGACGCTTCGAGTTGGTTCGGAGTTGTTGATTGAACCTCTTGCTCAGGAGCTCTTACTATCGCGGATTCCTTGGATCGCAGCTGCGTAATCGGGTTGGTTGAACACTCCAGATCCACTCACGATTGCGTTAGCACCGGCTTCGATCACTTTCCAGGCATTAGCTCCCTTGATGCCACCGTCCACTTCAATCCATGGATCGACACCCTTCTCTTCACACATCCGGCGTAGATCGCGGATTTTCTGAACTTGATTGTCGATGAAGCTCTGGCCTCCGAAACCGGGATTCACACTCATGATCAGCACCAAGTCGCAGAGTTCGAGGCAGTACTCCAGTGTGTCGATCGGGGTGCCGGGATTGAGGACGGCACCAGCCATTTTTCCCAGATCCTTAATTTGGCCAAGATTGCGGTGTAAGTGGGGGCAGGCTTCGACCTGCACAGAGATGATGTCTGCTCCAGCCTTGGCAAAGTCGGGGACGTATTTCTCCGGCTCCACGATCATCAGATGAACGTCCAGAGGCTTCTCAGTCACAGGACGAAGCGCATCAACGATCAGTGGCCCAATGGTGATGTTGGGCACGAAACGGCCATCCATCACATCCACATGGATCCAGTCAGCACCGGCCTGATCCACCGCTTTCACTTCTTCACCAAGGCGAGCAAAGTCAGCTGAAAGGATGGATGGAGAGATCACCAGGGGCTTGGTGCTCATGGGGGGATCCGCGGGAATGCGCGGCGATTGTAGGAACCGCTGAATGCGCTGATACAGTGAGCCGCGCTCTTGAGCTGAGAAGTCCTGCGGCATCGGGTTCCTTGCCCTTCCCGTGGATCGCCAGGTCAGCTCACCGTTCGCTGCACCCTTTACCCCAACGCCGCATACCCGTGGATCGCACTCTTATCCAGGAAATTCTCGAGGTCGTTGAGCAGGCGGCTATCGCTTCCGCAAAGCTCACCGGTCTCGGTCAAAAGGACGAAGCTGACGCCGCAGCTGTTGAAGCAATGCGTCAGCGCATGGGCCAGATCCAGATGCAAGGTCGCATTGTGATCGGTGAGGGCGAGCGTGATGAAGCTCCGATGCTCTACATCGGTGAGGAAGTCGGCAGCGGCACAGGCCCTGGCGTTGATTTCGCTGTGGATCCTTGCGAGGGCACCAACCTTTGTGCCAACAACCAGCGAGGCTCCATGGCAGTCCTCGCTGCTTCCGATCGAGGTGGTCTGTTCAACGCTCCAGACTTCTATATGAAGAAACTGGCTGCTCCCCCGGCCGCCAAGGGCAAGGTGGACATTCGCAAGTCGGCCACTGAGAACATCAAAATTCTGAGTGAGTGTCTTGGCATTGCCGTCAGCGACCTCACCATTGTCGTGATGGATCGTGCCCGTCACAAAGATCTGATTGCTGAAATCCGTGCCACCGGTGCCCGTGTTCAGCCCATTTCCGATGGCGACGTTCAGGCAGCTATTGCTTGTGGTTTTGCCGGTACTGGCACCCACTGTCTGATGGGAATCGGTGCAGCCCCCGAAGGCGTGATTTCTGCCGCTGCCATGCGCGCTCTTGGTGGCCACTTCCAGGGCCAGTTGGTCTATGACCCGGCCGTTGCTCAGACCCAAGAATGGGCTGACCTCACCAAGGAAGGCAACCTGGCACGCCTTGAGGAGATGGGGATCACCGATCCAGACAAGATCTACGAAGCTGAGGAGCTTGCCTCCGGAGAGCATGTTGTCTTCGCTGGCGGTGGCATCACTGATGGCCTGCTCTTCAACGGCGTTAAGTTCGAGAAGGACTGCACCCGGACCAGCAGCCTGGTGATCAGCAACCTTGACAACACCTGTCGCTTCACCGACACGGTGCATATCAAGGACGGCGCTCAGAGCATCGCGCTGAACTGACCTTCAACGACTGGATAAGAGGAGCATCTCCATGCACATTGCCGTCGTCGGCCTCAGTCATCGCACGGCACCGGTCGAAATCCGTGAAAAGCTCAGTATTCCTGAGCAAACCATGGAGACCTCTCTCCAGACCCTCCGTGGTCATGAGCAGGTGCTTGAGGCTTCCATCCTCAGTACCTGCAACAGGCTTGAGATCTATACCCTGGTGCGTCATCCCGAACTCGGAATTTCCGCGGTACGGGAGTTCCTCAGTGGGCACTCAGGCCTGGCTACCGAGGCCCTCTCTCCTCATCTTTTTGCGTATCACCATCACGAAGCTGTCGATCACCTGCTCAGGGTCTCGGCTGGTCTCGACAGTCTTGTTCTAGGCGAGGGGCAGATCCTCTCCCAGGTCAAGAAAATGATGCGTCTGGGTCAGGAACACAAATCCATCGGTCCGATTCTCAACCGGTTGCTGACGCAAGCCGTCAGTACTGGTAAGCGAGTTCGCTCTGAAACCAATCTGAGCACGGGTGCGGTTTCAGTCAGTTCAGCTGCTGTCGAACTGGCCCAGCTCAAGCTCGGCCAATCCCGAGGCCTCGACCAGCTCGTCACCCTTGAGACTGAAAAGGTCGCCGTGGTTGGCGCTGGCCGAATGAGTCGGCTGCTGCTTCAGCACCTTCAGTCCAAAGGTTGTTCCGGCGTTCAGCTGCTCAATCGCACGCGTGAGAGAGCACTCGCTCTGGCTGAAGATTTTCCTGGATTGCCAGTGGAGTGCCGATCGCTTGAGGACCTGGATCACTGCCTCAGTACATGCTCGTTGGTCTTCACCAGTACGGCCACCGATGAACCCATCATCGATGCAGCCCGTCTCAATCAGCTGGATCGGCTGAACGCCCTTCGCCTGATTGATATCGGCGTGCCGCGAAACATCTCCGCGGATGTTGAGGGCATTCCAGGAGTTGAATCCCATGACGTGGACGATCTCCAAGAGGTCGTAGCCCGCAACCAGGAGGCACGCCAGCAGGTGGCGATGGAAGCCCAGGGTCTGCTTGATGTTGAGTCTCGCCTTTTTCTTGAGTGGTGGGACAGCCTTGAGGCAGTGCCAACCATCAACCGCTTAAGGGCGTCTCTAGAACAGATTCGGACTGAGGAGCTTCAAAAGGCTCTTAGCCGCATGGGGCCTGACTTTTCCGCGCGGGAGCGCAAAGTTGTAGAGGCCCTCACGAAGGGCATCCTCAACAAGATCCTTCACGCGCCAGTGACCCAGTTGCGTAGCCCTCAGCCCCGCTCTGAGCGCCAGGAAGCCCTGCGTGTGGTTGAGCGCGTGTTTTCCCTTGGTGAGGACCAATCCACCAGCTGAGATCGCCTGAGAGGCAAGGGCTGAGAGCAGTCTCGATCAGAGTCTCATCGTTCTTGGTTGATCTGAGGGTGCTGATGGTTTTTTGAGCACAAAGTCCGTTAGGTTTGCCCCCGTCTCCAGTGTTAAGGCACCGGCATGAAGCGCGTTCTGTCAATAATTCTTGGTGGAGGAGCGGGTACCCGTCTTTACCCACTCACAAAAATGAGGGCCAAGCCAGCTGTACCTCTGGCTGGTAAGTATCGCCTGATTGATATCCCCATCAGCAACTGCATCAATTCAAACATCACCAAGATGTATGTGTTGACTCAGTTCAACAGTGCATCTCTGAACCGCCATCTTTCCCAGACTTACGACCTCAGTGCTGGTTTCGGCCAGGGTTTTGTTGAGGTACTAGCGGCCCAGCAGACCCCTGAGAGCCCATCATGGTTTGAAGGCACAGCTGACGCTGTACGTAAATACCAGTGGCTATTCCAGGAATGGGATGTTGATGAATACCTGATTCTTTCCGGTGACCAGCTGTATCGAATGGATTACAGCTTGTTTGTTGAACATCACCGTAAATCTGGTGCTGATCTCACTGTTGCTGCGCTCCCCGTCGACCCGAAGCAGGCTGAATCCTTTGGCTTGATGCGCACTGATGAGAACGGTGCAATTCAGGAATTCCGAGAGAAGCCAAAGGGTGATTCTCTTAAGGAGATGGCTGTTAATACAGCCCGATTTGGCCTCTCTCCCGAGTCGGCCCAGGAGAAGCCCTATCTCGCCTCAATGGGCATCTATGTATTCAGTCGCAAGGCTCTCTTTGGTCTCCTTAATGATTATCCGACTTATAAGGACTTCGGCAAGGAGTTGATTCCTGAAGCCCTTAAGTCTGGGATGAATCTTAGGAGTTATGTGTTTGACGACTATTGGGAAGATATTGGAACGATTGGGGCTTTTTACGAGGCTAATCTCGCCTTGACAGAGCAGCCTAAGCCTCCATTTAGCTTCTACGACGAAGACTTCCCTATCTATACAAGGCCACGTTATTTACCCCCTAGTAAGTTGGTCGATGCACAGATCATTGACTCCAGTATTGGTGAGGGAACGATTCTTAAATCCTGCAGCATCAATCATTGCGTCCTCGGTGTTCGAAGCCGCGTCGAGAACAACGTCGTTCTCCAAGATTCCTTGCTGATGGGGAGCGATTTCTTCGAATCCACCTCAGAGCGTGAGGAGCTGCGTCAGAACGGCGGTACACCGCTCGGTGTGGGCGAAGGCTCAACTGTGAAGCGTTCCATCCTTGACAAGAACACTCGAATCGGACGAAATGTCACCATTGTCAATAAGGACAATGTTGAAGAGGCCGATCGTCCGGAACTTGGTTTCTACATCCGTAACGGCATTGTTGTCGTGGTGAAAAATGCCACGATCCCTGATGGGATGGTGATCTGAGCCGGGCTTTGGTTTCCTCTTTCTGACAGACGGTGCTCTGAGGGCAGCGGTTTCTCTGCCCGATGGTCACACTGAGGACATTGCAAACCACCTTTGACGATGTCCAAGGCTCATTTCGGCCTGATCGGTCTCGGAGTAATGGGCGAGAACCTTGTGCTCAACGCAGAGCGCAACGGCTTCTCGAGTGTGGTTTACAACCGCACCTACTCCAAGACTGAGGAATTTCTTGCTGGCCAAGGTGCTGGTAAGAACATTCAAGGAGCAACAGATCTTCAGGATTTTGTTAGCAAACTGCAGCATCCTCGCCGCATCCTCATGATGGTGAAGGCGGGGGCACCGGTGGATGCTGTGATTCAACAGATCTCCCCCTATCTCGAGCAAGGGGATCTACTGATCGACGGCGGTAACTCGGAGTATCACGATACGGAACGTCGAGTTGCCGAGCTGGAAAGCAAGAGCTTTGGCTTCATCGGCATGGGTGTGTCAGGTGGTGCCAAAGGAGCCCTTGAAGGGCCAAGCATGATGCCTGGTGGAACAAAAGCTTCGTACGACGCGATTGAAAGCCTGGTGACCAAAATGGCAGCCCAGGTTGAGGATGGACCTTGTGTCACCTATATCGGTCCTGGTGGCTCGGGGCATTTTGTCAAGACCGTTCATAACGGCATTGAGTACGGAATTGAGCAGATCCTTGCCGAGGGCTACGACCTGATGAAGCGGGTCGGTGGCATGAATGGTTCTCAGATGGCTGATGTGTTCGCCCATTGGAACAGCACTGAGGAACTGGCCTCCTATTTGGTGGAGATCACAGAGGTCTGCCTGCGGACAAAAGACCCGGAGGATGGTGCTGATCTCGTCGAGCGGATTCAAGACAAGGCTGGTCAGAAGGGCACTGGGCTTTGGACAGTGGTTAGTGCCCTGAAGATGGGTGCCTCTGTACCCACGATCTATGCCGCATTAAACGGCCGGGTGATGAGTTCAATGAAGGATCAGCGCGTCAAGGCCGAAGAGGTTTTGCGCGGACCTGCCCCGACCCCGTTTGACATGGGAAGCCCCGACGATGGAATGGCTCCTTTAATGGATGCGATGGTTTTGGCTTGTGTGGCCAGCTATGCCCAAGGCATGGAGCTGATGCGCATTGCCTCTGCTGAGCATGACTACAACCTGAACATGCCTTCCATTGCTCAGATCTGGAAGGGGGGTTGCATTATCCGAGCTCGCTTACTCAAGCGCATTCAGGATGCGTTCAATGCCGATCCACAACTGCCCAATCTGCTGATCGACCCCTGGTTTGCGGATCAGGTCAACCGGCGTTTGCCTGGTTTGGCCAAGGTCGTGGCCGGAGCGGCCCAAGCAGGGATTCCAGTTCCTTGTCTGAGCAGCACCCTCGATTACATCAATAGCTATCGCACTGGCCGACTTCCCCAGAATCTGGTGCAGGCCATGCGTGACTGTTTTGGCTCCCATACCTATGAGCGCACCGACAAACCGGGTGCTTTTCACACGGAATGGCTGGATTGAGGTTGATTGATGAGCATGACTCCGTATCAACTCGTGTGCACCGGGGATTCTCAGGATCTCGCTCGCCGTGCCGCAGAAACCATTGCGACAGCCATTGATCTCGCCCTTGATCAACGCGATCGTGCCCAGATTGCTTTGTCCGGTGGCACGACCCCCGCTAAGGCCTATGCCTTGCTCTCTCAACAGCATCTCCCCTGGGACAGGGTCGATGTCTTGCTAGGTGATGAGCGCTGGGTCTCTGCTGAGGACCCCTCCAGCAATGCCCGGATGCTCCGTCACACGCTTATGGAGCCAGGATCTCCAGGTGCTCAGGCCTGTTTCCATCCTGTCCCCACAGTTGAACTGGCGAGCCCTGAAGCCAGTTCCGAGGCTTTTGCTGATCTGATCGGGCGGCTTTGCCCGGGAGATCCACCCGTGTTTGATCTGATGTTGCTGGGCCTTGGCGATGATGGTCATACGGCCTCACTGTTTCCAGGAACGGATGCTCCTCTGGTGACCAATCGCTGGACGACCATTGGTCGTGGCAAAGGTCTTGATCGGATCACCCTTACGGCACCCGTTCTCAGTGCTGCTCGTCAAGTGGTTTTTCTGGTGAGTGGTGAAGGCAAGCGTCAGGCTCTGAGTCGATTACTCGATCCGATGGAGTCACCAGAACGCACACCTGCCAAGTTGGTGCAATCTCAACAGCCGATCACGATCCTTTGTGATCAAGCCGCTGCACCGGATCAGTGAGGGTACCGATTGGGATGAGGTTGATTTGATCCCTTTGATTTGATTAGAAGCAACCTGCTTGATTACCACCGTTCTCTAAACTTTTGATCTATTTTGACCTCGCTTCAGCTCTAAGGTTGAATTGAAAGATCGTATTGCTTGCGATTCTTTGAAGTAGATCCACTGGGCTCAGAGTCACCTTCAATGGTCAATCTTATGATAATGCCTCAAACCATTGATCCCGTTCAGGTCTGATGGCGTATCCGATTGGAGACCTTCGTGAATGGTCAGTGCTTAACGACACAATCATGGGTGGGTCCAGTTCTTCTGCTTGTCGACTGACTGCGGAAGGCCTTCTCCTCGAGGGAAATATTGTTGAACAAGGTGGAGGATTTGTGAGTTGTCGATCCCCACGTTTCCAGCCTCCTCTCAATCTTTCGGCCTATCGTGCCTTGAGAATTTGTGTTGATGGAGAGGGTCGTACTCTGAAGTTTGCTCTGGCATGCAGTGATGGAGTGATGGGGCTGAGTGAATTGATTCCTGGTGGGTTGCGTTGGGTGCATTCCATCCGCACCAACAGCTCAGGAACAACAGTGGCTGAGATTCAGTTCCAGGACCTACGGCCCGTGATTCGTGCCAAACCTCTTCGCCTCCCGTTGCGTTTTGAACCATCAGCCCTGACCCGTCTTCAGCTGCTCCATTCCCGCTTCGATGACCAGGGTGATGCCAATCCTGGATTCAGAGCAGGTTCGATCCGACTGCTCTTACGTTCCATTGAGGCCTTCTGAAGGATGGATTTGGCGTTACGGGATGACAGCGCTGACCCGTCGGTTGACCTGCTTGTTCTGATTGCATCCGCTGCTGACGTGTGCCGAAAGCCATTCCGCCACGCTGTGGTGTTATTGGACGATGCCAGCGCGATCTCAGATGCTCCAAGGCTTCTCACTGACCTTCTGGAGAGTGGAGATGACCTTCGCCTCAGGATTGAGTGCAGAGATCCGGACGGTGAGCGCTGTCCAGACGAGGACCTTGAGCTGGAGCTCTATCGCAGCGGTCAGGATCTGAACCTCATGCTTGGCTGGTGGAATCAGCCAGACCGCCCCCTGCTCTGGCAGGGGCAGCATCCGGTCTGGATGAATGCCGACAGTGGTCAACGTTGTTCGGCCCCAGAGGATGGTGCGCCCCTGGAGGCGCTAACGCGCCGGCTAAGGGCCCTATTCATGGTTTGAATGGTGAGATCTCTGGAAGCTTCTTCGTGAGCAATGCATTGCCGGTTGTTCTTTTGGCGCCATGGATGGTGGCGGTCGCTGTCTCCGGATCCGTGCAGGCCCGCCCGCTCTCGCCTGCACAGAGAATCAATATTGCGGCATTCATGGGTCGAGAAAGCGCAGCGCTCTACTGCCAGGGCAATGACCTCAAAACAGCAATCGAGAAGAGCGTGATCAAAACAATGCTCGATCAGGATCTCGATCCAGAGTCGATGGATCAGATCGATCTAGACCAAAAGGAAATTGGCATTGCCTTTTTTGAAAATGTCTTTGCTGATGCCTTCGCCAACTGCCCTTCAAGGGCCAGGAACATCTGGCGCCAGATGACGGAGATGTGAGTTTGGCTGTGGCAGTGCTCAGGGTTGGTCTGTGACCGCCCCTTCGCTGGCGCATGACACCAGTCGGCTGTACTTGCCGAGAATTCCGGTGCGGTATTTCGGTGTTGGAGTGCTCCAAGCACTGCGACGTCGATCTAGCTCACTGTCGTCCACATTCAATTGCAACAACAGTTGGTTGGCATCCACAGTGATGCTGTCACCTTCTTGAATGAGGCCGATGGTGCCGCCGACCGCGGCCTCCGGGGACACATGGCCGATCACCAGCCCATAAGAGCCACCTGAGAAACGGCCATCGGTGATCAAGGCCACCTTGTCGAGCAGACCTTGCCCCACGATTGCTGAGGTCGGGCTCAGCATTTCGCGCATGCCCGGCCCCCCCACCGGTCCCTCATTGCGCACCACCACGACATCTCCGGCCTTGATCTGGTTGTCAAGGATCGCGGTCAGACAGCTTTCCTCACTTTCGAACACCCTTGCTGGGCCAGTGATGACTGGATTCTTGACGCCGCTGATCTTGGCAACGGCACCCTGCTCGGCCAGATTGCCCTTGAGGATCGCCAGATGTCCTTTGGCGTAGAGCGGATTGGATAGGGGGCGAATCACCTCCTGATCGGCAGGTGGCATGGCCGGAACATCGGCCAGCCGTTCTCTCAGGCTCTTGCCTTCGATCGTGCGGCAGTCCCCATGGAGCAGGCCTGCATCAAGCAGGAGTTTCATCACCTGTGGAATGCCACCAGCTTGATGGAGATCAACGGTCACAAACTTGCCGCTTGGTTTGAGATCGCAGATCACAGGAACGCGCTGGCGAATGCTTTCAAAGTCGTCGATGTTGAGATCGATCCCCGCGGTGCGAGCGATGGCCAACAGATGGAGCACCGAATTGGTGGAGCCTCCCACCGCCATGATCACGCTGATGGCGTTTTCAAATGCTTCTCGGGTGAGCAGCTCTCGTGGACGGATATCGGATTTGATCGCCTCGACCAGCACTTCGGCGGAGAGGGCCGCACTGTCGGCCTTTTCGGCATCCTCAGCAGCCATGGTGGAGCTGTAGGGGAGGCTCAGGCCAAGCGTTTCGATTGCGGCACTCATCGTGTTGGCTGTGAACATTCCTCCACAGCTGCCGGCTCCCGGACAAGCGTTCTTTTCGATCGCCGTGAGCTGTTCTTCGTCAATCTTGCCGCTTGTGATCTGACCGACAGCTTCAAAGGCACTGACCACAGTGAGATCGCAACCTCCCAGCTTCCCTGGTTTGATCGTGCCGCCGTACACAAAGATTGAGGGGATGTTCATCCGGGCCATGGCGAGCATGGCGCCGGGCATGTTCTTGTCGCAGCCCCCGACGGCCAGCACTCCGTCCATGCTTTGGCCGTTGCAGGCGGTTTCAATCGCATCAGCGATGACCTCCCTGCTCACGAGGGAATACTTCATCCCCTCGGTGCCCATTGAGATGCCATCACTGACAGTGATGGTGCCGAAGGTCTGAGGCATCCCTCCGGCCATGCGTGTGGCCTCTTCCGCTCGCATGGCCAGATCGTTCAGGCCCACGTTGCAAGGAGTGATGGTGCTGTAGCCGTTGGCGATTCCAATAATCGGTTTGCCAAAATCGGCATCACCGAAGCCGACTGCACGCAACATCGCTCGGTTTGGTGAGCGTTGGATTCCCTGCGTGACGGCGTCGGAGCGGAGCATCGATTGCAGCCGGTGGCCGGTGAATGACTGTCGCCAACCTACCGACTGCAGGGTTCAGCTTCTGGCACCCAGATCCTCGAGCTGCCTTCGCACATCGGCGATCGCGGCATTGAGCTGTTCGACGCGATGTTCAAGCTGGCCTTCCTGGACCACTTTCTCAGTTGCATCGAAGGCTTCACTGCCGTCTTGGATGCGCGGCGCGTAAAGCATGGATCGCTGGCGTTTGGAATGTTGACGACGATCCGCTTCGGAAAGCAGCCACCAAGCCAGACCGGCAGCGCCCATGACGGCGCCGCTGATCAGGGTGGCAAGGGTGCCGGAAGCCGTCTCGCGCTGGGCCATGGTCTGCTGCTGATGCCTTGTCCTTCAGGTTAGGTGGCTGATCCAGTTCTGATCTGCATTCGCTGAACAGGGTCACCGATGCCTGGCAGAACCCTGCCGTTGTCATCCAGGCTTTCATCGATGCAAGCGGTGTGAATCGTCAAATCAGGGATCTGCTCGCCGATCTGCTTCAGGCCTGGGCTGGCGGCAACCGCCGTGATCATCCGAACCCGGCGCATGTCATCCACTCCGCGATCGGCAAGTTTGTCCAAAGCCTTCAGGCATTGGCTGCCATCACTGATTTGGTCAAGAAACACCACCACGCCAGCTTGGGGTTCAATCACCTCTGGAACACCATCAAGGCAAAGCAGTGCATTGGGCAGCACCTGACGTGCGCCCTGCCAGAGACTGAGACCTCCTGGCATCAACGGGATGGTCAGAAGCGGCACAGAAGCCTCGATCACACTGCCTTCTGTGTCTTGAAGCGGTGTGGTGACGGCTTCCTTCCGATGGGGCAGCCAATCGCGAACCGCCTCGTAGCAGAGCCATCGGCCAAGCTCCTCCATCCCGGTCGCGTAAAGGGCTGCTGGTGTTCCCGCATGCCTCAGCACCGTGAGCCAGTGGGCGATCAGGGGATGGGGGGGAACCACCACCCTCAGGGTCTTGGCCATGTCGCGTGGATTGGTGGGCAGCTGCCATAACGTGACGTTTCAAACTACGGCAGGTGGTTCGCCGCTTGTCCGTCAGATCCAATCCCACGACCATGGTCGCCTTTTTTTGCGGTCTTGCCGCACGGCTCAAGCACACTCGTGCCATTGCCGCTGGACTGCTGACAGCACTGGTTTGCTTAACGGGCACCGTGTTGTGTTTGGGAGCGGAGCCTGCTCTGGCGATCACCGCCCCTGAGCTCCGTGGCCAATTTGCTGTGCAGGAGATCAGCGCTGATATGCATGGGTTGGACCTGAAGGAGAAGGAATTCCTCAAGGCTGATCTCCAGGGCGTTGATTTGTCGGACAGCGATCTTCGTGGTGCCGTGATCAATACCTCAATGCTTCAGGGTGCAGACCTCCAAAGGGCAGACCTCGGTGACGTTGTGGCCTTTGCGAGTCGTTTTGATGGTGCTGATCTTCGTGATGCCCGTTTTGAAAACGCGATGATGATGCAGAGCCGATTTACAGATGCCCGCATTGATGGCGCTGATTTCAGCAACGCCGTGATAGATCTTTCACAGCAAAAAGCACTGTGCGCCCGGGCTGATGGGGTGAACAGTGTTACTTCCATCAGTACCCGCGAGAGTCTTGGCTGTCGATGATGCGTCGTCTCCCTGTCACCGTGATTACCGGCTTTCTTGGTGCCGGAAAAACCACCCTGCTTCGCCACTTGCTGTCCAACAGTGGGCAGCGACTTGCAGTGATGGTGAACGAATTCGGAACCGTCGGTCTTGATGGAGATCTGATCCGAAACTGTGGATTTTGTCCAGAGGATGAGCTTGAGGGACGTCTAGTTGAACTCAATAACGGCTGTCTCTGCTGCACCGTGCAGGATGATTTTCTGCCAACCATGGAGACCCTTCTCCAGCGAACTGATTCCCTCGACGGCATCGTGGTTGAGACGAGTGGTCTTGCACTGCCTCGACCCCTTTTACAGGCTTTGGAATGGCCAGAAGTGCGTTCCAAAGTTGTGGTGAACGGTGTGATTACGGTTGTGGATGGTGAATCTCTTGCTGGCGGCAGCCCGGTGGGTGATCTCGAGGCCATCGAGCGTCAACGGCAGGACGATCCGAGCCTCGATCACATCAGTGCCATTGAAGAACTTTTTGCTGACCAGCTTGAGGCCGCAGACCAGGTTCTGATCAGTCGCGCCGATCTGATTGACCCCGCTCAGCTCAGTGGTGTTCGTGAGCAGCTCAGCAGCAAGGTTCGAAGTGGCACGCCCTTGCTGGCGATCGAGCGAGGCGTTGTTGATCCGGCTTTGGTGCTCGGCACCAATCGACACGCTGTTGCGTCTGCAACGCCTGAGGCGGACGACCATCACGACCATCACGACCATCACGATCATCACGACCACACCCATGTCGAGGCGGTCAGTGGCCTTCTGCGCATGGAGTGCTCCGTCTCTCGAGAGGCTCTGGAACAGTTGCTCCCAGACTTTGTGGCTCGCAATCAAGTGGTGCGATTGAAAGGTCGGGTGTGGCTCCCGGGTAAAGCCCTGCCGCTACAGCTGCAGATGGTTGGACCTCGTCTTGAATCGTGGTTCGAAGCCGCGCCTGATCAAGCCTGGCGGCCCGATAGTGGGGCCGGTCTTGATTTGGTGGTGATCGGCTTTGTTGCTGATGCGGCTGACCGTTTGGGTGAACTCCTGCCCGTGCCTGCGTGAATCGAAAGCCTTCTGTTCGAGGAGAAGGCTTCTGCCTCGATCATCCTCGCCATCCATGCTTTGCAGTGAAGCCCTGTCCCAGTCACTGAGTTAGAAGGCTGGTCTGGATGGCAATTCCAGTCAGCGCAAAGCTCACAAGACTGGTCAATCCGGCGGCACCATCACCAACGATGTTGGTCGGCAGGCTCTGATCTCACGACAGCAGTCGCCAGGCGATCTGATCGCCAATGCTCAGTGGGTCACAACGAGTTCCCGAATTTTGGCTCGTTTCACTTGTTGCGCTAAATCCAAGAGGTCATTGCGGTCGATTAGGCCGATGCAGCCAAGGGTGCCGCTGTTGCCATTGCGTCCAGCGCTTGGATCTTGGTGAATGCCTAGGACCCTTCGACCGGTCGTAAAGGTTGGTTCGATGCTGATCCAGATTGGGCCGAGCTCCGGGTAGGCACCTGCCGCCAATGGTTCCACGGGGCCAAGGGTGTAGTGGCCTGCGGGAAGAGGGGCGCGGCTTCCCATCTGGTCGCGATCGGCATCCTGGCGATTGGCTCGACCACTGAGCGCGTCGTAGTGACGGACCGGATGGCCAGGGATTTCCAAGCGCAGATCCCAGATCGGATCACCCGTGCCTGCTAACTGTCGATGGGTCTTTTCAAGCACGAGCACCGACTCTCCATCCTGTTGGAGACGTGCCAGTAGTTCCTCTGGCGCAATGCTGCTCCTTGCGGGAGCGGTGCTTTGGGGTCTTGCCAGGGCAATGGTGGCTAGGGCCTGCTCCAGGGTCTGAGCAGCTGCTAATCCAGGTGCTGTCAGAACAGCAGAGAGAAACACAAGCGTGATCGAGAGGCGTTCCTTCAGCATCCGCACCACCGCAATGGATGCAGAAAGCTACGGATTGTTTTTTTCGCTCACGAAAGAAAAAGCCAGTTCCTTGTCTGACCTCAGGTCTCACCTGAGATGTCAATACGCTCCACCTGGGTCAGTGGATGAAGGGTGTGAAGGCTGTTTCACGGGTGTAGCCAAGACAGGTAATCAAGGTGATCAGACCTGCAACCGCTGCCAGTAGAGCTGGACTGACGGGCTGACCTGTGTGCAACACCAGCCATGTGGCGGCAAGAGGGGTGAGGCCTCCAATCCATCCCTCTGCAACGTTGAAGGCAAGCGCCAGGCCTGTGTTGCGCACCTCGCCAGGCATTAATTCGACGTTGGCCGCATTTTTGGCGCCAGCCAGGATGGCCACAGCCACCACCAGCCCCACCTCGCCACGAAGAATGTTGTTGATGCTGTCGCTCTGGAGCAGGGTAAAGATGGGCCAAGCGCCAAGAACTAACCAGCCGCTGCCAATCACAAACAGTGGTTTGCGACCAACCCTGTCGCTGATCCAGGCCGCGATCGGATAAAGAATCAAGAGGAGCGCCATCACGCGTGTATTCAGTGACAGGGCAGTTCCTGCTGAGAGTTTGTCGATGGTTTCAAGATCGCTGACAACGTAGACAAATAAGAGATAAAAACTAACGCTGCTAGCCACATTGAGCAGCATCACTTTGGTGATCGGCCAACGGTGCTTCAGCACCATGCGAAGTGGTTGAGACGTCTTGTTTTGATTCAGCAACGCTGGTTTCAGATGCCTGCGAAGCATCACCCCTGCAAACGCAATGAATGAACCCAGTGCAAACATCAGTCGCCAACCCCATTGCTCTAGCTTGTCGGGTTGCAACAGTTGCGCCAGTCCTTCGCTGAGGGCTGACGCCAGCCACATGCCAGCAACGGATCCCCATAATCCCCAGATTGAAAGAATGCCTCGCTTCCGTTCCGGTGAACGTTCGCAGAGAAAGACAATTGAGGTCGTGTATTCACCTCCTGCAGATAGTCCCTGAAGCAGGCGAAGGCTGACCAACAGCACTGGTGCTGCGATGCCGATCTGTTCATAGGTGGGTAAGAACGCCATCAGTGTTGTGGGAATGGCCATGGCCACAACGCTGATCAAAAGAGCTCTTTGGCTGCCGTGACGATCGCCGATTCGACCAATGATCAGTCCACCCAGGGGTCTGACCAGGAATCCCGCTGCAAAAGCAGCAAATGTTGCGAGAAGGGAAAGGGCAGGATTAGTGGAGGGAAAGAAGTGGTGACTGAGCGCGACAGCGAAATAGCCATAGAGCGAAAAGTCGTACCACTCCATGACGTTGCCGACGATGCCTGCAGCGATCACGGACAATCGACTGTTGGTTGGGGCGCTCATGATGCGTCCTCAATGGACCAGTTCAGCCCTGGAATCCACGCCAGGATGGCTGGCTTGCCAGAGAACAGTGTTCTGTAGTCAGGATGGTGTCTGACCAGGCCTTGTTCTTCGCGTTTTGCTTTTCCGCGCAAGGTCATGGCGAGGGCGATCAGCAGCGCAAGATGCAACGGGCTCTGTCGCATCAGCATCACGCCGGCTGCGCAGATCAGGACCGCTAAATACAGCGGATGGCGGCAGAGTCGATAGGGGCCTGACTGGACGAGTTGGATTCCAGGTTTTGGCTCTGGTAGGGGAGAAAGGTTGTCTCCCAGTGCGAGAAAACTCGCCACCGCCCACACCACGCCTCCGGTTAGGAGGCTTCCGCCGCTGATCATCAGGCAGTTGCGCCAGGTCAGGTTGAGATCTGCCAACGCACTCTGAGGCCATCCCGGCAGGATGATCACCGCCAGGATCAGGATGCCTTGGCCGAGCAGCCACCACTCTCCCTGTTGATTGCGCCACAACCCTGCCCAGCTGAGGTTCCAACCGCTCAATGCGGCTTTGATGCCGATCCCCCTTGCTCTCACTCCCATCTGTCCAAGCACAATTCCATTGTGATTGGACTTTGAGGATGGAGACGACGAGACGAACCATCCTGATGAGCGGTGCCTCGCGCGGGATCGGTCGGGCGATTGCTGAGCAGGCATTGCGAGACGGACACCGTCTCAGCCTTGGCCTACGCAATCCTGATGCTCTAAGAGGGTCGGTGCTGGATCCCGCGATCGCCGGCTCTGATCGCATTCAATTGGTGCCTTACGACGCCGTTGATCCAGAGGCGGCCCCCCGTTGGGTGGAGGCCGCTGATGCAGCCTTCGCTGGCTTTGATGCCCTGATCCATTGTGCTGGGATCCTTCTCCCCACGCCTCTGCTGTTCTCCGATGCCCATGCTCATGAGCCGGAACTGTTGCTCAAGGTGAATCTGATGGGGCCCTGGTGGCTGACCAGAGCGGCTTGGCCATGGCTGCAGGCCCACGGCGACGCAAGGATTCAGGTGCTGGTCTCGATGAGTGGAAAACGCAGTAAAGGTCGCTTGGCGGGTTATGCCAGCAGCAAGTTTGCCCTGATGGGTTTATGCCAAACGATGCGCAATGAAGGTTGGCAGTCCGGTATCCGCGTTACGGCCATCTGCCCGGGTTGGGTCAACACCCAAATGGTGGAAGGCATCACCGACCTTCCGCCTGAAGCGATGACCCAGCCTCAAGACCTGGCTGCACTGTCGTCTCGACTGCTTGAGCTCCCTGCTTCAGCGGTCCCGTTTGAACTTGCTGTTAGCTGCCTACCGGAAGTCTGAGCCTGGCTTGTTTAATCCAGCGGCATGGCTCCACGCGCGCAAAGAGACCCCCAGCACAGCACTTGCTCTTCAGCCCAGCTGGATTGCACAGGGATCCAGTCGGCACCAGCACGGGATTGCATACGCACACTGCCGCTTCCGTCGTGTTCGAACCGAATCCGTTGTTGGGCCACTTCGATCCACCACTGGCTGCCAATGCGGTTGATTCCCATCCGGCAGGGCAGCCAAGGGCCTTCTTGGCTCCGACACTCCAGGGCAATGGTCTCTGCCTGTTGGCTACGGGCTCTGGTTAGGTTTGAACTGATCAAGCCAATCCCAGTCGTCACCGTTGCTGTCAGCACAACCGCTGTGATGGGAATGGAGGGATGTTGATGCACTGCGCCGCTGGGCCTTTCTTCAACGTGCATCTGCTGATTCGGCCGCGGTGCCCCGGCCTGCCAAGATTTAACAATCCCTACGAGGTGACCGTGCCGCGTTATCAAGCCCGCGTATTGGTGAATCTGCGTTCGTCGGTGCTCGACCCGGCTGGTGAAGCGACCCGTTCAGCGGCATTCCGTCTGGGAGTCGATGGCGTCAGCAAATTACGTATCGGTAAGTCGGTGGAGCTTGAACTCGAGGCCCCTGATGAGGATGAAGCTCGTCGCCGGTTGGAACTCCTCAGTGACAGGCTTCTGGCCAACCCCGTGATTGAGAACTGGACTCTGGAGCTTCAGCAATCATGAGTGTCGGAGTTGTCGTCTTTCCCGGTTCCAACTGTGACCGGGACGTGCGCTGGGCCAGTGAGGGGTGTCTGGGGATTCCCACCCGCTACCTCTGGCATGAGGAGAGGGATCTCAGTGGCTTGGATGCGGTTGTCTTGCCCGGCGGTTTCAGCTATGGCGACTATCTGCGCTGCGGTGCAATTGCCCGGTTCGCCCCTGTGCTCGAGTCGCTTGTTGACTTCGCAGCACGGGGTGGAAGGGTCCTTGGCATCTGCAACGGCTTTCAGGTGCTCACCGAGTTGGGATTGCTCCCCGGCGCCTTAACGCGCAATCGCAATCTCCATTTCATTTGTGAGGATGCCGAACTGGAGATCGCTTCAGTGCGCACTCCCTGGACGAACGCAGCCAAAGCCAGTGACAGGATCACGCTGCCCATTGCTCACGGAGAAGGCCGTTATCAGTGTTCTGACGAGACCCTGCGTCAACTGCAAGAAGATGACTGCATCGCTTTTCGCTACCTCTCCAACCCCAATGGTTCCGTTGGCGATATCGCCGGCATAACCAATGCCGAAGGCAATGTGCTCGGCCTGATGCCTCATCCCGAGCGGGCCTGTGATGCCGTTACCGGAGGGGTTGACGGACGCTTGCTGATCAAGGCCCTGCTCAGTTGAACCCACCGCTTTGTTGATGTCCTATGCATCGCAGAGTTCCGCGTCTCCGTTGTGAGCTGTCTCCGTTCTGAGCTGTCTGGGTTCGAGACCGGCTGCGGTGAGCTCTGATCAGCTCCAAACTGCTTGCAGCCCTGTGCCGCCGGAGGCCTGGTGATCGATCGCAGCCATCTAGCCCCTTTGTCCCGTCGCGCTTTGCTCCGCCTCGGATGTGTCGGAGCAGGTGTGCTGGGAAGCTCTGTTTTCGGGTCATTTGCAGCCTTGGCTGCAGGCCGTCAATCGACGTCTGTTTCGGCTCCACCCTCCCCTTTGCGACGCGGCTCTCGACTGCGGGCTGTCAACCCAGGCACCTGGATTGATCCCGAGACCGATCTCACCCCCCTGATTCAACGCTGTGCCGTCGAGGGCTGGCATCTGGAGGTCCCTCCCAGTGTGATGGGCCAGTGGCGTTATTTCTCTGGTCAAGACCACGAGCGCGTGGCTGAGCTGGAGGCTGCCTGGTCTGATCCCTCGGTGGATGGCGTGATCACCTTGGCCGGCGGCTGGGGAGGGGCTCGTGTTTTGGAAGCGGGTTTTCGTTTCCCGCGACGTGCCAAGTGGACCCTTGGCTTTTCAGATACCAGCGCTCTTTTATTGGCCCAGTGGGCAGCAGGATTGCCTGGTGCAATCCACGGCTTCAGTGGCGGATCTGATCTTCAGTGGCAGCGCACGGTTGACCTTCTGTCTGGTCGGTCTGTGGCACCGCTCATCGGCAGGTCTGTGCGCTCAGGCGTGGCCACTGGGCCACTTGTGGTGACCAACCTCACGGTGGCCACGCACCTGATCGGTACGGCATGGATGCCAAACCTGAAGGGTGTGATTCTTGTGCTGGAGGATGTCGGTGAAGCGCCCTACCGCGTTGATCGCATGCTCACCCACTGGCGTATGGCTGGTTTGCTCCCGTCCCTTGCTGGAGTGGCCTGTGGTCGCTTCAGCTGGGCGAAGGATGACATCCTCCCAGGTGATTTCTCGATGGAAGAAATTCTCGAGGAACGCCTCGGAGAACTCGGCATCCCCTTGGTTCTGGATCTTCCTGTGGGCCATGGTCGTCCGAACATGGCACTGCCGTTGGGGAGGATGGCGCGTTTGGATGGCACACGCGGAAGCCTCACCCTGCTCGGATGATCCGTTGTCTGTTCCTGGTCATCAGCCTTGTGAGCGGTCTCGCTGTTGCGGCACCGGTCAGTCGCGATGATCCGGAACACGCTGGTGAGGTCCATGCCGCTGGCTCCGCTGCAGTCGGCGCGGCTGTGGTAGTCACGGCCCATCCAAAGGCCAGTGCCGCCGCATTGGCTGTCTTGCAGGAGGGCGGGCAGGCCATCGATGCCCTCGTCGCAGCTCAGTCGGTGTTGGCGGTTGTGGAGCCCCAAAGTTCTGGCCTTGGGGGCGGCGGCTTCTTGCTGCACTGGGATGCGCGCCAGCAGGAGCTGGAGGTTTTCGATGGTCGAGAAACGGCCCCTGCCAGCAGTCGTCCCGATGACTTGCTGACGCCGGAGGGTCAACCGCTGCCTTGGCGTACGGCGAGCAGTCGCCTCACATCGATTGGGGTTCCTGGCACCGTGGCGCTGCTTTGGGACGCGCATCAGCGTCATGGCCTCTTGACCTGGCCACGCACTTTGCAGCCTGCGATTCGCCTGGCCCAAGATGGCTTTTTACCTAGTCCTCGCTTACGGCGATCCATTGAGCTTGCTCAGCGGTTAGGCGTTGGGCACAGCCCTGCGTTTCAGGCTCTTTATCTGCCTGATGGCCAGCCTCCATCCTTGGATCAACGCTTCCGCAATCCGGCTCTCGCCCAAACCTTTGAGGAGTTGGCGCAGGTTGGTGCGCCCGGTTTCTACCGCGGCAGCCTTGCCCAGCAGATGGTCAAGACGATCAACACTCTGGCGCCAAGTCAAACCGGATTCCGTGGTTGGTCCATCTCAGACCTTGCCTCCTATGCCGTGAGGCGTCGTCGACCACTGTGCCGAAATCTCCAACGCTATCGGCTTTGCACGATTCCCCCACCCAGCAGCGGCGGTCTTGGGCTGCTTCAAACCTTGGCGTTGCTCAATACAGCCGGTGAGCTGCCGGGGCCCACTCATCCGGAGGCTTGGTACCGACTGGCCCGCGCTATCCCTCTAGCGGATGCGGACCGTCTCTATTGGCTTCGGGATCCCATTGATGGCCCCTCACCGACTGAATCCCTGTTGAGACCCTCCTATCTCAGGCGGCGCGCCTTGCTGATGGAATCTTCGCCAGGCTTCCCTGTCCAGCCTGGTCTTCCCCCCGAGATCGGCCATTTTCCCTTTGCTTTGCCTGGTTCCGGTCATGAGCAGGGCACGACCCATGTGTCGATTGTTGATCGACAAGGCAATGTGGCCAGTTACAGCGGATCGGTTGAAACGGTCTTCGGCAGTCGCTATGTCGTTCAGGGCATGGTGATGAACAATCAGCTCACCGATTTCTCTTTCCGGCCCAATGTCGCGGGTGTGCCCGTTGCCAATCGCCGCATGCCCGGCCGTCGGCCACTGTCATCGATGGCTCCGGTCATCGTGTTCGAGGAGGGGGCTCCGGTGATGGTCCTGGGTAGTCCAGGGGGGCGCACCATCCCCCACTTCCTGAGCCGCGTTCTGGTTGCTTCACTGATTTGGAAGGAACCCCCTTCCCGGGCTGTGGCCCTCCCCCATCTCTCCATCCGGCGTGGCTCCTTGGTGCTTGAAAAGGATCCACCTCTGGCCTGGCCTTTCCCTCTGACCGAGCTGAACGATTCTCATCAGCCATTGCGTCAGCAACGATTTTCCAGTGGCACTGCTCTGTTACATCGCATCAACGGTGTCTGGCATGGTGCTGCTGATCCTCGCCGTGAGGGCACAGCGCTGGGTCTCCCCTGAGGATCTTGCTGTCAGGCAAGGAACGCAGTCTCGTCGAAGCAACCATCAAAAAAGGGGGCCGAAGCCCCCATGCTCTTGATCAAGCCGATGATCAGGCGGCAACAGCAGCCTTGGGATCAAGGGCACCCTTGGCGTACAGACCGGCGAAGTAGTTGATGTCGCGCTGTTTGATCTTGCTGGCGTTGCCTGCAGCCCAGAACTGTTGGTAACGGTCGAGGCAGACCTGCTTCATGTACTTGCGAGCCGGCTTGTTGAAGTGGCGGGGATCGAAGTTGGCGGGATCAGCTGCGGCTGCTTCACGCACGGCTGCAGTGAAGGCCAAGCGGTTGTCGGTGTCGATGTTCACCTTGCGAACGCCGTTGCGAATGCCTTCCTGGATCTCCTCAACAGGGACGCCGTAGGTCTCGGGGATCTGACCGCCGTATTTGTTGATCATTTCCAGCCATTCCTGAGGAACGGAGGAGGAGCCATGCATCACCAGATGGGTGTTGGGGATGGCTTTGTGAATTTCAGCGATACGGCTGATCGCAAGCACTTCGCCTGTGGGCTTGCGGGTGAATTTGTAGGCACCATGGCTTGTACCAATGGCAATGGCCAGGGCATCCACCTTGGTCTTGGCGACGAAGTCAGCGGCCTCGGCGGGATCGGTAAGGAGCTGATCCTTGGAGAGCTCACCTTCGAAACCGTGACCATCTTCGGCTTCACCTTTGCCGGTCTCGAGAGATCCGAGGCATCCCAGTTCGCCTTCGACGCTCACGCCAATGGCATGGGCCACGTCGACCACTTCCTTGGTGACTTGGACGTTGTAGTCGTAGGAGGCAGGCGTCTTGGCGTCAGCTTCCAGAGAGCCGTCCATCATCACGGAGGTGAAGCCGTTGGCGGCAGCACCAAAACAGGTGGCGGGGCTGTTGCCATGGTCCTGGTGCATCACCACGGGGATGTCGGGATAGGTCTCGACAGCCGCGATGATCAGATGACGCAGAAAGTTCTCGCCGGCGTAGGTGCGGGCTCCGCGTGATGCCTGAAGGATCACCGGGGAATCGGTTTCTTGAGCCGCCTCCATGATCGACTGAACCTGCTCAAGGTTGTTCACGTTGAAAGCAGGGATGCCGTAACCGTTCTCGGCTGCGTGATCGAGCAGAAGCCGAAGGGGAACTAGCGCCATGGAGTACCTCGCAGGTGACCTGAAATCGGACAGAAGTCCGGACCGGCTGGGAGTGTACCCGCGAGGCGTCAGGAATGTCACGTAAGCCTGACGTTTTGACGACGCCAGGCTGTGACGGTTTCGACTGAATCAGTGGTCAGTCAGGCGATCCATCAATAGGTGTAGCCAGCCACGAACAGCTGTTCATCCGAGGATGGTTGAGATCCAGAAACGTAGCGCCCCATTGAAGCCTCAGAGTTGGCCTGGGCCCGCGCCATCAGGGCCTTCTGTCCGGCTGCGGTGTCAGACCCGCCCCATGCTTTCAGGCAGGAATGCTGAAGAGCCCGACCGTAGGAGAAGCCAAGATTCCAGCTGGCTTTCCGCTCAATCGTATTCATGAGATTGAGGTAGATCGAGGCGGCTTCTTCGCTCAGTCCACCGGAGAGGAAGACGATGCCTGGAACACTGGCCGGCACGCTGCGCTCCAACGTACGAACTGTCATCGAAGCCACGGTCTTGGGATCCGGCTTGGCGGAACAATCCGCTCCCTGCACGGTCATGGATGGCTTCAACAGTGTTCCTTCCAGCAACACACCATTGCGCTGGCAAGCGAGATACACCTCCTTAATCACGCGTTCCTGAACGTGGGCGGTCTGTTCGATGGGGTGGGAGCCATCCATGAGGATTTCGGGCTCGATGATCGGCACCAGCCCAGATTCCTGCACTGATCGGGCGTAACGAGCAAGCCCCCAAGCGTTTTCTCGAATCGACAGTTCTGATGGACAGCCGTCTGCTGTGATCTGGAGCACCGCCCGCCATTTGGCGAATCGAGCACCTTGGGCGTAGTAATCGGCTGCACGTTCGACCAGGCCATCGAGTCCGGTGCAGAGGGTTTCGATCGGATGCGCTCCGGGTAGAGGACGCAGACCCATGTCGACTTTGATGCCAGCAATCATTCCGAGCTTTTTCAGCTTGTCGACCATCGACTCGCCGTCTGCGTGATTCTGGAAAAGCGTTTCCTCATAAAGGATCGCGCCGCTGATGTAATCACCTAGGCCGGCTGAGGTGAACAGCATTCCCCGATAGGCCTTGCGATTGGCCTCGGTGTTTTCAACGTTGATCGAACCCAGTCGCTTGCCGATCGTTTTGGTGGACTCATCAACGGCCAGGATTCCCTTGCCTGGAGTCGCCAGCGCTTTGGCGGTAGCGATCAGTTCACTCGAATGCTGTGACAGTGACATGGGACCTCGCAGGGGCTCAAATCTTGTTTGAGCACGTTGGTCTCAGGGCAATGGTTGATACTTTGGCTGATGGCGATCGCTACAAAAACCAGACTGCTTAAATCTCGCTTTCAGGTCACTTTTGAGCGATAGGACCGACTGATTGATCACAGGCTTGTTGGCTCAGTAGCCCTTCCAGAAGTCCTGGAACCATCGGCCTGCCGCTGCGGATGCTGCGGGCCCACCAGTCCTGGATCCTTGCCACAGGTGCCACCCTTCCATCGCTCCAAGTGGTGGCGAAAGCGAGGTCATCATCTGGAGACAGCGGGCGCAGAGACTCGCCACTTTTGGCATGCCAAAGGCCGAAACCATGGACATAATCCTTCTGGTTGTCACTGCCGAGCCTGAGGGTTCCTTCGGATCCGTACACCTCAATCCAGCAGCCGCGGCCGTTTCGAGCCACTGATGAGAGGCTCATCTGGGCAGGAACGGCCTTGTCGCTGTCTCCCTGCCACTTGAGCGTGGTCTGAATCAAAGACACATCTTCAGCATCAACGATGGCCATTCCGCCCTTGGGATTGGGGCGTTCTTTGATTGAGACGCCATTGAGCGCCTGCACCGGTCCGACCGGACCGATCAACCAAGCGAGCATGTCGAAGGCATGACTTCCCAGCGCCCCAATCACCCCTCCTCCACAAGCGCTCTGTGAATACCAGTTCCATGCCCGTGACGCATCAGCTCTGCTACTCATCAGCCAGTCCAGTTTCACCAGCCAGGGGCTGCCAATGGCACCGGATTGCAGCAACCGGGCCGCTTGCATGAACAGCGGGACGGCCCGGTACTCGAAATCAACGGCGACGCTCAGCCCCTTGGCCATTGCTAGGCGCTGCAGCTCTTCAGCCTGCTCAGCATGAAGGGCGACTGGTTTTTCTAGAAGCAAATGCTTGCCTGCTTCTAGAGCGCTTTTGGCTAGCTCAAATCGCGGTGCCGGGGGGGTGGCAATGATCACTGCATCCACGGCAGGATCAGCAAGAAGGGCTTCCCAATCGGTTGTGCCTTGTAAGCCGTGCCGAGAGCAGGCTTGATCCAGCCTCTCCTGGCGCGGGTGCCATAGGGCCACAGCGCGGAGATCGGGATTGACCTCCATGGCAGGCAGATGCACAGCTTCTCCAAACCCCAGTCCGGCAATGGCAACGCCGATGGGTGACTGCGTGGAGGTTGGGGATTGCATGAATTAGGCCAGATCAGCTCGGCAGACGGCATCAATCACGCGTTCGATCAACCCGTCGCCGCCAGCAGGTTCCCATTGCGCACGCCACCGCGGCAAGCCGTTGACCTGTTTGTCGCGGAAGATGTTCTGATCGCAGTCGATCTGCATCACATAGAGCTTCCCAAGTGTTGGGGTGTCTGTGTCGGTTTGGGGTGTGTAGCGGCTCAGCACGCTGAGGAATCCTTCGCGATCGCGGCGAACACTGCCGCGATCCCACCATTGGCGTCCATCATTTGTGGGTTCCACTTCCTGCCAATCCACAGGAGCTGCGATTGCCGACTGCACGCCTTGATGCAGAGCGATTGGGATCAGAACCAGTGCTGCCAGAAGCAGTGAGCAGAGCCGTCCACGCCAATCTGATGGCCTGATCAACCCACCACCTCGACAGGACGACTTCCATGCAGCCGCAGCAGGCTGGCCAGGGTGGTTTTCAGCTGTGTGCGGGGCACGATCGTGTCCACAAATCCGTGTTCTTGGAGGTATTCAGCTGTTTGAAAATTGTCTGGCAGTTTTTCGCGCAGGGTTTGCTCAATCACTCTGCGGCCTGCGAAACCGATCAGAGCTTTGGGCTCAGCCAGGATTAGATCTCCCAGCATCGCGAAGCTTGCAGTCACGCCGCCAGTGGTGGGATGAGTGAGCAGTGGCATGTAAAGCAGGCCTTGTTCGCGGTGCCGCTCCAGGGCCCCTGAGATTTTGGCCATCTGCATCAGGCTGAGCATGCCTTCCTGCATGCGGGCGCCACCTGAGGCACACACAATCAGCAAGGGCACTCGCTCGTCGGTCGCTCTTTCGACCAGTCGTGTGATCCGTTCTCCAACCACGGACCCCATGGACCCGCCCATAAAGCGGAAATCCATCACCGCCAAGGCCATCGGCAGGTTGTCCACTCTGCACATCCCTGTGATCACTGCATCGCGCAGACCTGTTTTGGCTTGGGTTTCACGAAGTCGATCGGCATAGGCACGACGATCCTTGAAGCCGAGAGGATCGGTTGGTTCAAGCTCCCCGTTAATGGCAATGAAGCTTCCCGCATCCGCGATCAGAGCGATCCGCTCTGTGCTGTCGATGCGGTTGTGATAGCCGCAATGACTACAGACGCTGGCATTCGCGATCAGGTCTTTGCGATACACCACTTGTGAGCATTCCGGGCATTTGCTCCAGAGCCCATCGCCTTCGTCCTGTTCCTGGGTCACCTTGCCCACGTACTGATCTTTGCGGCGATCAGCAAACCAGTCGAACAGGCTCATTGGTTCTGGCTCCTAAGTCTTGGGCTGGATTCCAAGTGATCGCAGTGGGGATGGGTGGTTGGTCCGACCTGACATGGTTCCACTGATGGGACCTGGCGGTGATCAGCACGAATGGTGTGCACCGCAAGCTTAAGAGAGACCCCTCTGCGCCAATGATTCATGCGCCAGAATGTTCTTCTTTTGCTTGTACCACTGGTCTGATCCTAGGTGATTTCTTGATGCCTAGGCCCACTCAGTCAATGTGGAAATCAGGTTGGTCTTCAGCGGAACTGTTGGCAGTGCTGAATGCTAGACACACACATTTTTCCAGTCTATGACGTCTGTTTTTCGAATGTGTTTGGCTGATGGTGATTGGCAGTCGCGAAAATGATGGTTCAACTGTTTTGGGGTCGCTGTTTCTGCCCTGACAGGTTGCCTCTGTAGGGGTTGGGCTGGGTCTGCTCATAGGCCTTGAAATCGAGTCGTGAGCTTCAGTTGTGAACCGGTTTCAATCGATGATCGCTTTACAGCTGATCTTTCTCCCCAGTGCTTGTTGCTACGCCCTAGATTGGAAAGAAGGAGAACTGCGTGTTGAGCCTTGAGGAAGTGCTTCCTGTTTCATCTTTTGATGGGGGCGGTTCTCTTGCTGTTCGGTCTAGGCGGATTTTGATCTATCAAAGTCATGATCGTTCATCGTTTCATTCAGAATTAAGCGGCTATGTATGACCCCCGACAATCTCTGTTGGAGCATAATTCTGGCGATTGGCAGGGATATTTTGTGCGATTCAATGGCTCATTTGTGGAGCAGGAGCGCTTTCAAACGTCTCTCAGACTTCGTGAATCACAGGGCCAGATCCAGGTGTGCTTGACGCATGTCTCAAGTGGTCAAGAACACTCCATGAGCTTCAGCACTCTTCCTGACCAGATGCAGGTGAGTGAAACGGGTGACTGGTCACTTGGGCCAACCTTCCTGACCCATTCTCACTGCGCCATTGAGCTCTGCGTTGTCAACCAACAGCAGCGTCGACGCCTCATTGTTCAGCAAGGAATGAACGGACTTGATCGCGTTGTGTATGTGATTGAGGTGAAGGGAGACGCTGGACGGGTCGAACCACCAACACCAACACAGCCCTTGGTCATGAACTCAACGCAATGTGGTGGGTATGAATTGTGGCAACCGGAGCCAGGCATCGAGTTGCTCTTTCCTCCCAGGGAGCGAGAGGATGTTGAGCAGCCGGTTTGGGGCCTTCGTTGGAGGGATCACCGAGGTGAAACGCATCAGATTGTGCGTCGGTATGGCCGTCAAAGATTATTGGAACCTCTCTCGCCTCAATGGATCTAAGTCGTCAACATCAGAGGATTGAGACTGTCAGTGTGCTGATTGCAATGTTGCTCATTGGTTAGGCCTCAGTGGCCAAGCAGCATTAGCCATTGATGCCACCACCATGGACCACCTTTGATCCATACCAACCAGATCCCCGTTGCAATGAAGGGTCCGAAGGGAAAGGGTTCGCGCGCACTAAGGCGCCCGCTTAAGCGGGCGATGGACCCGATCACTGCTCCACCAAGAATGGCCAGCATCATGCTGATCAGAATGCCGCTGAGTCCAAGCCAAGCTCCTCCCATCGCCGCGAGTTTGGCGTCCCCAAGGCCAAGAGCAGGCTGGCCCAGAATCCTTTCTCCTATCGCACTAAGGCCCTCGAGGGCTAATAGGGCAGCACTTGCCGCCAGCAGGTGATCAAGCAGCAGACTGCCTCCGCCTTGCTCGGTCAGCCATGCCGCCAACGCGGTCGCGATTAGGCCGCAGATCACTCCTGCGCGACACAAGGGTTCAGGCAACCAGAGATGATCGAGATCGATCAGGGTGAGGATGATCAGGAGAGTCACCAGCACCACACCTGCTAAGACCGTGATCAGCCAAGGGATGGGGACAGCGAACCCGACTGCGCTGATGGTGCTCATCCACAGGCCTGCTGTGAGCAGTTCAATCAGTGGATAGCGGATGGGAATGCTCCATCCGCAGTCACGGCATCGACCCGCCAGAAACAGCCAACCCAAGACAGGAATGTTGTCGTGCCATCGCACTGCATGGCCGCAGCTCGGGCAATGACTGCCTGGCCAAATCACTGATTCCCTTCGTGGCAGACGCCAAGCCACCACATTGAGAAAACTACCGATGCAGGCCCCAGTGAGCAGGAGCATGAAGGCGTTGGTGTTCATCCTCGCGTCAGCCCTCGCCGAGAGCTTTTGCCTCGGAGAACCTGCGTCGAGACAAAGTCTTCTTCCGGTAGCAAGGTTGGCATGTCAAACACCACGCGCCCCTCACCACTGTGTGCGCAGAGAACCACACCCATGGGTTCGGCGGAGCGTCCCGCATCACTGAGATGACGGAAATAGATCGCGCGTGCTTTGGCGATCAGTTGCTGACTGTTCACGCGATCCCATCGCGGCGAGGGGGTTGCGTTGAACGTCGCCCCGGCGATTACAAACGATGGGGAAGAAAAAGAAATGGGTCCACCTGATTGCTCAGATGAACCCACGATAGGTGTTTTTAGGAGGTTTGAATCAGGCGAGCTTCTGCTTTTCCTCGATCATCCGGTGAATGATCGGAGTGAGGATCAATTCCATCGCAAAGCCCATCTTGCCGCCGTTCACCACGATGCTGGTGGGGCTCGACATGAAGGAGTCGTGAATCATGCTCAGCAGATAGCTGAAGTCAATTCCCCACTTCTCCCTTGCTCCCTTTCTGAAGTGAATGATCACGAAGCTCTCGTCAGGCGTCGGGATGTTCCTGCAGATAAAGGGATTTGAGGTGTCCACTGTCGGCACCCGCTGGAAGTTGATGTCGGTACGGCTGAACTGAGGACAGATGTGATTGATGTAATCAGGCATCCGGCGAAGGATCGTGTCAACGATCGCCTCAGCGGAGTAACCACGCTCCGCATTGTCGCGATGGATTTTCTGAATCCACTCGAGGTTGGTGATTGGCACCACACCCACCAGTAGATCGGCAAGGCTGGAGACGTCATAGCCCTCGCCCTTCACGCCACCGTGGAGGCCTTCATAGAACAGCACATCGGTGCCGCCAGGTATGGCTTCCCAGGGTGTGAATTGGCCAGGTTCCAGATTCACACCAAGACGAGCATTGTGCTCGGTGGCTTCTTCTGGGCTGTGCAGGTAGTAACGCTTTTGTCCACCACCGGTTTCGCCGTAGACACGGAACAGCTCTTCGAGCTTGTCAAAGAGGTTCGCTTCAGGTCCGAAGTGTGAGAAGTTCTCGCCTTTGGCCAGGGCATCAGCCATGGCCTTCTTCATTGGCATCCGCTCAAAGCGGTGGTAGCTGTCGCCTTCAACGACCGCAGGAGTGATGTTCTCGCGGGCGAAAATGTGCTCGAAAGCCCTTTTTACGGTGCTGGTTCCGGCACCGGACGAACCTGTAACGGCGACAACGGGGTGGCGCTTCGACATCGATGCAGGAGGACTGGGCCTCGAGAGTTTGGCAGGTCATCGGGCCTTTGCGCTCGAAGCGTGGCCGGCATCTGCAATGGTCGTTACCGATCCAGAGCCTTCAGAAGCTCGGAGCCCATGGCTTGACAGCCCACGGCCGTGCAACCATCCGCCATCAGATCACCGGTACGGAAGCCGCTGGCGAGCACCCGGTCGACAGCCTGTTCCAGATCAGCGGCGGCCTCTGCTTCCTTCAGGCCGATCCGCAGCATCATCGCCGCCGAGAGCACCATCGCCATCGGGTTGGCCTTGTCTTGCCCAGCGATGTCCGGTGCGGATCCATGCACAGGTTCGAATAGTCCTGGCCCCTCAGCGCCAAGCGAAGCGGAAGGCAGCATGCCAATCGAGCCCGTGAGCATGGCCGCTTCATCACTGAGGATGTCGCCAAAAAGGTTGCCGGTAAGAAGCACATCAAATTGGCGCGGCGCGCGCACCAGCTGCATGGCGGCATTGTCCACATACATGTGAGACACCGCCACGCTGGAGTACTCAGGGGCCATGGCGTCAACGCGATCGCGCCAGAGTTGGCTCACATCGAGCACGTTGGCCTTATCGACTGAGCAGAGTTCTCCCCGACGTTCTTTGGCTAGATCAAAGGCCACCTTGGCAATCCGATCCACTTCGGAGCTGGAGTAGGTCATGGTGTTGAAGCCGCGTTCCTCGCCATCGGCCTCGACGCGCCCTTTGGGCTGGCCGAAATAGATCCCTCCGGTGAGTTCACGCACCACCATCAGATCCACTCCTTCGATCACCTCAGGCCTGAGGCTGCTCGCATCGATGAGGGCGGGAACGATCTTGACCGGTCGAAGGTTGGCGAACAGTTTCATGCCAGCGCGAAGGCCTAGAAGGCCTGTCTCGGGTCGCTTATTGCGTGGCAAGTTGTCGAAACGCGGACTCCCGATCGCGGCTAACAGCACCGCATTTGAAGAGCGGCAGGCTGCAAGTGTTGATTCAGGCAGTGGGTCGCCGGTGGCATCGATGGCCGCGCCGCCGATGGGCTGATATTCAAAGCTGAGTTTGAATCCGTGCCGCTGGCTGACCTCCTCCAGCAGGTTTTGCGCCACCGAGGTGATTTCAGGTCCGATCCCATCACCGGGCAGCAGAACGACGCGATGCTGACGCATGGAATCTCAGGAGCAGCAGGGGCAGGCTGTGAGGTTACTGAGGGGGCTGGGTTCCGCCCTTCAGCACAGTGATTTCCTTTTTCAATTCTCGAAGCTGCTTGGTGAGTTCGGGAAGTTTGGAGAAGGCCGCTGAGCATCGCAGCCAGAGGCGGTTGGAGATGGCTGGATATCCACTCACCACTTCACCTGCGGCGACTTCGCCATGAATCCCGCTCTTGGAGCTTGCAATCGCGCGGTCTCCGATCTCTGCACGGTTCGCGACCCCCACTTGTCCCGCCAGGATCACGCCGTTGCCCAGATGTGCGCCGCCGGCAATGCCGACCTGGGAGGCCAGGGCACATCCCTTGCCGGTTTGAACGCCATGGCCAATCTGGACCAGATTGTCGATCTTGGTGCCTGCTCCGATGCGGGTTTCGCCGACGGAAGGTCGATCAATGGTGCTACCGCAGCCAACCTCAACCTCTTCCTCAAGCACAACAAGGCCTGTTTGCGGCATCTTGCGCCAGCCAACGGCGGTGGGCACAAATCCAAACCCCTCAGAACCAACCACCGCGGTGGAGTGCACCACACAGCGTGGATGCAGTCGCGTGCCCGGGTGCAGAACAGCATTGGCATGAACCACACAGTGCTCGGCAATGACCACGTCCGGATAAATCACAACCCCTGGGTGCAAAACAGTGTGGGCTCCGATCCGGCTGCCGTCCGCGATGCAGACATGCGGACCGATTGTGACCCCAGCACCAAGTTCGACTCGGTCGCCAATCACAGCGCTGGGATGGATACCGGCGATGCTGGGCGGTGAGGGGTGGAGGCTTTCAAGGGTTTCGGCAAAGGCGAGGCGTGGGTCTCTCAGCACGGCCCAGGCGATGCCGCGTTGATCGGCCAGTTGCTTCAGATCCTCTTGGTCTGGAAGCAACACCGCGCCGACGCCACTGGTTTCCAGATCTGTCGCCAGTGCACTGCCTTTCTCGAGAAAACTGATCTGATCTGCACACGCTTTCTCAAGGGATGCTGCGCCTCTCAACTCGGGGTCTGAGGCAAGTTGATGGGCCTGCAGGCCTGCATCTCCCTGTTGCAGGTTGGCGATCAACTGGCTGAAACGCATGGGTCAGGTCTCCTGCGGCTGGATCGTAGGCGGAGGGATCATCACGAGTGCATCGCGATGCACCACGACAGGTGATCCCTCCTCGCCGGCCCGGACGCGGGGGGATTCTTCGCGGAGTGCACGATCGAGGGCTTCACTGCTCATGGAACTCAGACCTCTTGCCACTTCCACTCCCTTGGGATCGAGCATCCGGATCGGTTGATTGGCACCGAATTGGCCTTCCACGCCCTTCACTCCTACGAGCAGCAGTGAAGCGCCGCGATATTGCAGAGCCTGGCAAGCGCCGGCATCCAGTTGCAGGCTTCCCAGCGGCTGGAGTGCATGGGCCAACCAGCTCTTGCGGTTGCCGAGCGGTTCGGGGTGGGGGTGAAACACGGTGCCTCCACGACCGCCGGCCAACAGTTTTTCGAGAACCATGGGCTGGCGACCATCGGCGAGGTGCACGCTGATGCCGCTGGCTGTGGCGATCCTGGCCGCCGCCAGCTTGGTGGTCATGCCGCCAGTGCCCCAGCGACCACCATCACCTGCCCCTTCTTCGAGGGCAGCCAGTTCGGCGGGATCGCGCACGTCTGTGATCGGTTTGGCTGTGGCATCGATGCGGGGGTCCGCTGAATAAAGACGATCAACGTCTGTGAGCAGGATCAGTTCATCCGCCCCGACCGCAGCGGCGACAAGGGCCGAGAGGGTGTCGTTATCGCCGAAACGCAGTTCTGCCGCGGAGACGGTGTCGTTTTCGTTGACGATCGGCAGAACGTTCCAATCGAGGAGTTGATGCAAGGTGGCTGAAGCACTGTGGTAGCTGCGTCTGTCAGCCAGATCGGATCGGGTTAACAACACCTGGGCGACCGCATGGCCATGGCTGGCCATGGCCTGTTCATAGAGCCCCATGAGATGCCCCTGGCCGATGGCTGCCGCCGCTTGGAGGGCTACGACTCGATCAGGTCTCTGGTCGAGGCCAAGGCGACGACAGCCAAGTCCGACGGCACCGCTGCTGACCAGCAGAACGCGATCACCTCTGGCCAGACTGGTGGCTAGTGCACCTGTGAGGTGCTGGATCATAGCGGCGGTGGTCTGACCGTTCTGACCGCGGAGCAGGCTCGTGCCCACTTTCACCACCCGCAGCGTCATCGACGTCCGACCCCCAGCAGGCGGACCAACCCCCGTTCGATTCGCTGCACCCGGTCATGGGGGCAGGGCGTTCCATCCGCTTTGAGGGGCTTCACCAGCACGGTGTACAAGCCCAAGCGATTCCCGGCAAGCACGTCTGTGAATAGCCGATCTCCGACAATCGCTAGTTCGTTTGGTTGCACTTGTAGATCCCTGAGCACCCTGCGCAGAGCAGCACGTCGAGGTTTGGCAGCACCGGAAGTGAAGCTCACCCCCAACTGCTCAGCGACTGCCCCAATCCGCTGACGGGAAGGGTTATTGCTGAAGAGATGAAGGTGCAGATGCTTCTGGGCTGCTGCGGCCCAGGCTTTGACCGCATCCGGAAGACGGACGTCATGCCCAGGCAAAAGCGTCCGATCGACATCGAGCAACAACGAGGTAATCCCCCGATTGAGAAGGTGCTCAAGCGGTAGTTGGACCACTGTTAGGCCAGGATCCCAGTCGGGCTGAAGCCAAAGGCGGCGCATCACTCCGGCAGCTCACGTTCTTCCAGTTCAGCCTCGATCCGAGGCTGTATGCGATCGAAGTCAGCACCTTCTACCAACACAGCTCCGGCCTCATCCATCCGTGCAACGACAAAGAAGGGATCCAGGGGGATATAGAGGCCATACTCCTGCTCCTCAACAAGGAAACTCACCAACAATTCGTAGGTTTCGGCATCATCCTCTTCGCCATCGTCGTCCTCCAGGTCTTCGGGTTCGGGTTCGTCTAGTTCGCCACTGACGGTGAGGGTGACGGCGGAACGCACCAAAGTGAGGTCATGTTCCTGCAGCACCACATCCGCCACTGAAAGAATGGGTTCGCTATCGCTGATGGCATCGATCAGTTCGGGGTCGCTTCCGTCTTTGAGGCGGAAGAGGCAAACGGGTGTGTCGACAGGGGTAAGCAGGGCGTAGTCGCTTCCGTCAAGGGGGATCAGCTGTTCCAGGAAACAGAGAAGATCTCTGCCTGAGCTGTCTTTCACCAGGACGGTGGGCACTTCTCCGCTATTGCCGGGGCCGCTGGCGGTCATGGAACTGGAGGTCGGTTTCTTCAGGATCCAGCATCGTCGGTCCCCATGCCATGCCGGGGGGCCGAAGCCTTGACCGGTTCTGGCTCGGGGCCTTCACGTAACCACTGCTCCAGCAGGAGGCTTGCCGCCTCACTATCCAGTCGACCACTCCGATCTCCATGCAGATTGCGCTGCTCAGCGGCGGCCCAGCTGCTGCTGTGTTCATTCACCCAAGCAATTGGCAGGGCGAGCGCCTCAGCCAGGCGTCTGCCATAGCGTTCGCAATGCTTTGCCTGCTCGGTTGGATGGCCCCGCTGGTCCAGCGGTAGCCCCACGACTAATGCATCGACTCGGCGCTCTGCGCACAGGGGCCTGATGGTCTTGAGGTCTTGGTCGAAAGGACCACGACGGATGGCCTGCAGCGGACGCACGCTGATCCCGAGTGGATCGCATCCCGCCAAGCCGATGCGTCGACGGCCAACATCGAGGCAGAGAACGGACCGCGGAACTGGAGCAGGCAATGCCATCGCGTTGCTGGCCTCACTCAACCCTGGCGGACGAAGGCGTGGGCAGTGGGGGCCTTTGCGGCTGTAGACGACCCAGCATTGACTCGAGCGGTCGCGTGGCCTGCAACCTGCGAGGAGAGGCCTGTCGGCGCCAGAGACTCCGACCGAGAAGAAGTCCATTATCGAGCTGTTGCCAGCCGAGAGCGTTGATTCGTTCCTTCGCGGTGGTGTCTTCGCTGTTGCAGATGAGCGTGGCCTGTGGATGATCCTTGGCGACGGTCGCGAGCATGAACGCCAGACCCTGATCAAGACGTTCATCCCAGGCGGGTTCGCGAAGCAGTTCGAGCACCAAAGCTTCGTCGCAGCGTTGCTGGCGCACGAGAGCTGCGATGGCCACTGCGCGACTGGATCCGCTGGTCTCTTCTGAGGCTGAAAGCAGAATGCCGGTGCCCGGACCCCGCTGATCCAGCAGATCCTCGGGGCGGCGATCCACGATCTGGCGTTGATGGCTGGTCGTGGAGGCTTGATCCAGTGGCCAGACCAGCGATGCGCTCCTCCGATCGATCGCGACCCAGCGGCTGACATCGGGCCAGGCTGTTGGATCGTGATCTGATGGGGTTGCTGGTGAACGCCAGCGGCAGAAACTTCGGATCGGCTGGAAGCCGAGCTCCCTCAGCACCGCCAGCAGAATGGAGTCAGTCTCATTGCAGCGAAGGATCCAGCTGCGGGAACGCGTGTGAGCTCCCAGAAGAGCCAGCTTGATCAGTTCCCTGATGATTTGCCCCTGGCTGTGCTCGGTGGGAGACGTGAGCTGCTGTAGTTCAAGCCTCCAGCAGCTGCCTTCGCGGTTGTGGGGCCTGATCACCAAAAGCGAGCGGATTTGCTCGTGCTCACTGGCAACCAGGGCAAGCGGTTGCCTGCTGATCAGAACCCCAGGTAGGAGGCTTTCGGCTCTGCTGATCCAGCCACGAAACAAACAGGTCTGAAGTCTTGGCAGAAGAGCGGCCTGATCTGTGGCCTGGAGCCAGGACAGATGGGTCGCTTTCAGTGGCTCAACTTTCAGTGAGCTGCTGGACGACTCCACCACCTCGCATCCTCAGGGCGTGTTCACAATGTATCCCGCGTTTCCGGGTGAGTGCGTCATCCTCCGGCTCGTACCAGCACCAGCGGGGTGCGTTCGTTGGCATTGCCTGCAGGATTCGGACGTAGGGCGCGATGAAGCAGGGCTTCGTCGCAGCCATGGCTCGATGCCAGCACTTTCACTCGGCCAAGATCATTGACGTCGACAATGGCGACGGCCACGCCGAGGGCATCGGCCGCCTCCTGGCACAACTGTTGCGGACGAGATGGACCGAGAACGATCGTCTGGTCATAAGGCGGTGTTGTGCCGGTGACGTCATCGATCAGTCGGGCCTGGGAGCCGGCTAGGCGATAGAAGCCACCCGGACTACCAATCAACTTGAGGCCAAAACCGAGAACCCAAGCGACGAGTACGCGGGTCGGTCCGACCTGGTCGATCAAGGTCTGCAGGCCACAAGCAGTGGCCAGGCTGCTGGTCGGGTGGAATGTTCTGCAGAGAAGTCGTGATAACCAGCTCGGTTGAAGATTGGCTGGGTGCGCATAGCGACCCTGAATCACCGCAACGGGTGTTTCCCCGATCGTGAGCACATCACCGGGTTGAATCAGCCCGCCTGCGTAGGTGCGCATCACGGCAACGGTGTCATCGAGCGGTCCCAGCAGATGGGTCCGTATCGGCAGTACGGCACAGTCATCGCCGCGATTGAACAGTGCCTTTTCGGGCTTGAGCGGGGTGGGTCGTTTCATCGGCACCACAACGCCCTGTCGGCGTTGCAAACGCCCGAAGGGGCCATAGTTCACCCAATGCACCTCGGCCCAAAGGGTGTCGACATCCTCTGCGGCGTTCACCCCGCCCCCAGACAGGATGCTGATCTCAACCTTTACACGGGTGCTTTTGTGCCCTTTCACGATGTATGCAGCCCAGTAGCCGTCGTTGCGTGATGCCTCGTCTGGGTGATGGGGGGTGATTTTGGTTTGAATGCTCAGCGAACCCAGGTCGCATTGCCCCAAGAGCGTTGACTTCACGTCAATCTCAGGAACAAAGACCTCCATGCGTGCATGGGGGTTATTGATGTCGAGCCATCCCTCCACGAGCAAGTCATTGCCCTGTGGTGAGACCGACCAGTCACGGGGAACGAGTTGAAGTGGAGAGGCTGGTCTCAGTCGATGGCGTGACTCCAGCCAGATCACGCTCAGACCCAGGAGAAGAAGGATCAGGAGCAGGACTGACATGCGTAAATCGACCGAGGGCCGGAAGGATCAGCCGCGCAGCGTAAGCGCTTTCCGATCAGGCTTCAGCGGGTCTGCACTTCCGTGTTGACCTCGTTGAAACTCAGACTGGTGCTGACCCCTTGCGGAGCAGCGATCCCTGTTGCTTTGCTGATCGCTGCATTGATCGATCCCAGAGGCACTTGCCCCTCCTCATCAAGGAGAATGTTGCCGTTGCCGTCGACAATGACCACTTGGGGGATGCGCCCGTGCCAATAGCTGGCAGGGTCGGCAGCGCCCATCGCTTCACGTCCCTGAAGTGGATCTGTGGTGAGTGGCATGAGATCCACCGCATTTCCCCAGAGGCGTTGTAACTCAGAAACGACGGGGGCGAAGGCTTTGCTCGTGCTGCTGTCGTCGAGATAGAAGATGAGCACGCTGGTTCTACCAGCTGCTTGGGACTCACTCAAACTTGTCGCTGGTGGCACCAAGGATCCGTTGCCGGCGTAAAGGGCGTAGATGTTGCCGTCGTAGCTGTCGCTGTTCAGGCTTGCCATCGCGGGTGCCCCCAACGCTGTGATGGCGATTACAAGGCCCAAGAGCGAAGACAGCAAACGTGCCATGGAGCGTTGCAGGAAACGAGCATTCTGCAGCCAGCTGCTCGACCCTGGCTACTGCAAAACGATGTGTTGATTAATGCCGCTCGACAGGGCGTCGACCGAGATTGCGACCCATGCCTTGGGCGATGCCGCGGCCGACAAGACCAATGGCACGGCCAATCACCTGAGTCAGAACCACCACCATCAGGTCACCGATGCGTTGGACCAATGCTTGAACCTGGGGTGCAATCGCATCTCGGGCTTCGAGCAGAAGAGCTACCTGCTGTTGCCACCAGCCCAGTGTGCGTAATTCATCATCACGGGGTTCGGTTAGAAGCAGAGGCTCAATGCGTCCTGCGCGCAGTTGGTAGAGCAGACGTTGGCTTTCATAAAGCCGAACCGGCCGTAGCACCCAGCCCTGCCAGCGTGACTGGTTGTTGAGTTGGTTGCGCAAACGTTCCAGTTCGCGAGTTGAGATCAAACGCTGGTCCAGAAGATAACGACGCAGTTCCGGCCACTCGCCGCAGATCCCAAGCAATTCGGCACTAATCAGTTCGGCATTGCGGACCAGCCAGTTGCTGACAAGGGTCTCCAGTTGCAAAAGAGCCCTGGGATGGTCGGCGGGGAGGAGCTGACCGTCCACAAGAACGGGTTGGTCACGTAGCAGTGGATCGAGCATCCGGCGTGGATCAGGCAGTTCTTCATCCCGTTGGCTCAGATCTGAATCGTCAATCAACTGCTGCGCGACGCTCTGCAACGCTTCACCACGAGGAAGGCGCACATAGTTTCCGGTCATCGCTTGGATCGCCTGGCGCCTCAACTCGGGTTGGAGACTTAGCCATTGCTCTTCAACGTCCGTGGGCTGGATCGAGCTGGTCTGGGTTCTCAGACGTTCGATGACCTGGTCGAGTTGGTTGAGAAGGGCAAGCAGCAGATCACGTCGGCGTTCTGGATGGAGACCCTCAATCGCTAGCAATCTGCCGGTGCCATTCCCCAAACCAGTGACTAATGCGGTCTGGACCCGCTCTTGGATCGACGCCCAGACCGCCATCGCATTGCGTTCTCTCACGGTGATGGCCATTCCCGATCCAAGCGGCGCAGGCTGCTCGGAGTGGGTGTCGCTACCCGTGGTTAAACCGTGATGTGCCAAGGGTTGCGCGTCTGCAAGCCCAACTTGCAAGGGGCCCCAGAGCCAAAGCAACAGGTTGCGGGCGCTTCTCAGCTCCCGCTGACGGCCTTCCAGCAAAAAACGGAGGAGCAGGTTCTCCGGTGGGGGGATCAACAGAGCATCGATCAGTTGAAGATCGTTGCTGATCTGTTGCAGCCCACTGCTGAGCAGCCATTGGCCGAGCCCCATCGGAGCTTGTTGTTCTGGTTGTGCTGCTGCTGAGTCGAAGAGGCGAATGATTCGGCCGCCATTTAAAAGAGTGGAGATCCCCTCACGCAGAGTGGGTAGGTCTGGAGCCTGAAGCAGTCCAGGACAGTCCAGATTGAGCAGATCGCTTGTGGATAGTCGCAGAGACTTCGGCAGCAACAACAGCAACGGTGAGGGTTGCCAGTACTCCTGTAGCTTGATCAGTTCCGCTTGAAGCAGGCTGAGCGACTGCACATCTTCGACGGACCAAACCACCAGACAGGGGTGCGATTTGAGCTGATCTGCCCGTAGACAGACAGCGCATTCAGGATCGTCGGCTGTGAGTTGGAGAGCTAGCGACTCACCCAGAAGTCCAGGAGCCAGCAGCAGGATCTCGGCTTTCGCAGCGTTCACCGGGTCACCAGCAGGTCCAACTGCTTCAAACGTAACGAGCAAATGGAGGGATCTCCAGTGCCGAGTGCAGATCAGTTTCCGCTTCGCCGACCGTTGAGCTGAAGGGTGTAGGACTCAATGCGATAGCCGGTAACGGTCTCGATCCGTTCCAGCAGATCTGCGGGGAGTTTCACATCGATGTCTTCGATACGCCCACTGTCGAGGCAGGTGAGGTGACTGTGGGGATCGCTCCGGTAGCCGTAAAGCCGTCCATTGGCCCGGTCGAGGCACTCGATCACACCCGCGGATTGAAGCGCTTCGAGGTTCTGATAAACGGAGGTGTGGCCAATACTCCGGCCCCGGGCATTCAACTTCTCAAAAATGTCACGTGCACTCATATGGCTTGCTTCACTCCACAGCAGATCGAGCACCATGCGGCGCTGTCGACTGAGGCGCATACCAAGCGTTCGACAGCGTTCGAAGGCGTCATGCACCCCTTGACCGATCAGTGACGGTTCAGAAGGCGAATTGTCACCAGATCTGCCCGTCACAGTCGTTGATGAAGTGACTTCACCTTAAGAGGACGGTTCTCTCAATGCACGTCAGGCCAGAGCGTTCATGCCAGTGTCTGGATCCTGAAGGCGGCCTTCTCCGATGGCCTGAATCGCCTCTTTCAGCGTCACTCGGCCGTCGTAGAGCGCGCGACCGACAATCACGCCAGAGACGCCATGTGCGGCAAGACCAAGCAGTGCCAAGAGATCGGCCATGCAGCCCACGCCTCCGGAGGCGATCACAGGAACTGAGCTGGCTTCAGCCATGCAGCGAAGGGCATCGAGATTCGGCCCGGCAAGAGTTCCGTCTGTGGCGATATCGGTGCTGATGATGGCAGCAAGACCGGTGCGGCTGAGCTCGCGGGCTAGGGACGTGGCTTCCACATCACTCTCCTTCAACCAGCCTCGTGTGGCGACCTTGCCGTCTCGGGCGTCAATCCCCACCACGATTCGTCCGGGGTGTTTGTCTGCCAGATCTTTCACCAGACCTGGATCCTCGATCGCTGCGGTGCCAAGGATGACCCGATCAAGGCCGTAATCCAGCAGGGACTCTGCCCGCTCGAAAGAGCGCACCCCACCGCCCAGCTGTACAGGAATCGATAGCGCTTCAGTGATCCTGCGCACCATGGCGTCATTGACCGGAGCACCACTTTTGGCACCATCGAGATCGACAAGATGGAGACGGCTTGCGCCTTGCTCTTGCCAGCTCAGGGCCTGGGTGACGGGGTCATCGCTGAATTGGGTGACCTGGTCGTAGTCCCCCTGATGCAGGCGCACGCAGGCTCCATCGAGAAGGTCGATGGCGGGGATGATCTCCATGCGTCTGGTCAGTGATCTCTTGATCATCCTGCAGTGCTGAGTCACGACACACGCTTCAATAGCGGCGAGTGGCGCTGATGTGATGAAGATCCTTGTGATGGGTGGAACCCGTTTTGTGGGGAAGCCTCTGGTGGCATCCTTGTTGGCTCAGGGGCATGAGCTCACACTCTTCACCCGAGGGCGTCAAGCCGCTCCTGATGCTGTTGTGCATCTCAAAGGCGATCGCACCAATCCGGAGGATCTGCTGCAGCTCAAAGGTCAGCACTTCGATGTGATCATCGATAGTTCAGGTCGTTCACTGGGTGACACCCAGTCGGTGGTGGCCGTTACCGGCGCGCCTTCACACCGGCTTCTTTATGTCAGCTCTGCGGGTGTTTACGCCGGTTCGGATGTTTGGCCGTTGGACGAGCAGGCGGAGGTGGATCCTGCCAGTCGTCACGCTGGTAAGGCGGAAACCGAGGCTTGGTTGCTGCGGGAGGGGATCCCCTTCACCAGCTTCAGGCCGACCTACATCGTGGGCCCGGGCAACTACAACCCTGTGGAACGGTGGTTCTTCGATCGTGTTTGTCATGACCTACCGGTGCCGATGCCCGGTGATGGAACCACGATCACGCAGTTGGGGCATGTGGACGACCTCGCCGACGCGATGCTGAAGTCTCTGGCCGTGGATGCAGCGGCGAATCGGATCTACAACTGCTCTTCTCGCAAAGGAATCACCTTCTCTGGTGTCGTGAAGGCGGCTGCTCTGGCCTGCGGTAAGGATCCCAGCACTGTGGACATCCGTCACTTCGATCCCAGTGGTCTGAATCCAAAGGCTCGAAAGGCCTTTCCGTTACGGCTTGACCATTTCCTTACCGACGTGAGCCGCGCCGAACGAGAGCTTGCCTGGGTGCCTCGCTTTGATGCCATCTCAGCGTTCCAGCACAACTACGATCTCGACTACAGCCAACGACCATCAGCGTCCCCCGATGTCAGTGGTGATGCGGCCTTGATCGGCTTGGCCTGAGGTACCCCACCGCTGAGTGAAGGGCTAAAAGCAGCGAAGGCCAGAACAGCCACCACCCCAGTTGTTGCAAGGTCAGGATCAGAGGCTCTGGCCCCCAAGCATCGGGCCAGAGCAACAAGAGCAGGCTGATGAATTGCAAAACGGTCTTCGCTTTTCCCCATTGCGACGCTGGCGCCCCATCGTCGGCATCCCTGCGCCAACCTGAGATCAACATCTCCCTGGCGAGTAAGAGCCAGACCGCCCACAGAGGCAGGGTTTGATGTGTCGCCAACCAGATCAGAGGAGCGGCGAGGAGGAGCTTGTCGGCGAGTGGATCAAGCCGAGCTCCCCAGCTGCTGCCCCCACCTGCTCGTCTCGCCATCCAGCCATCAAGGGCATCGCTGATACCAGCCAGTAGAAGGAGGTTCCAGGCCAGGGCTTGTTGCTGGGCGATCAGCGCGATCAGCAAAGGAAGACCTGCTATGGCCCTGAATACGGTGAGGCGATCGGCCCAGGTGCGCCATCGGGATTCCAAGCTCAGAATGCATGCAGTTGGTTGCATTCCATGGTGCTTCAGCAGACGGTCCGTGATGTGATGACCTCTCCGGTCTTGACCGTCACGCCTGAAACCGAGCTTCAGGAAGCTGTGAGATTGCTCAGTCAGCATCACATCAGTGGGCTTGCAGTGGTCAACGGCAAGCGTGAACTGATCGGTGAATTGACCGAGCAGAATCTGATGGTGCGAGAGAGCGGTGTGGATGCCGGTCCTTACGTCATGCTTCTGGACAGCGTGATTTATCTGCGCAATCCACTGAACTGGGACAAACAGGTCCACCAGGTACTCGGTAACGCGGTGCAGGATCTGATGGTTGATGACACGCACTCCTGTGCCGAAACACTGCCTTTGCCTAAGGCAGCTGCTCTGCTGCATGAGCGCAGTACCCAACGTCTTTATGTTGTGAATGAAAGCAAGCAACCTGTCGGCGTGATTACCCGAGGGGATGTGGTGAGAGCTCTCGCTGATCAGGGTGGTTGATGCGTAACGCTTTGATCAACGCGATCCGTCCTGCTGCTCTGATTCTCCTGGCGCTGGGGACGACACTTGGACTCCCTCTCCAGCCGGCACAGCCGCAGGCTTCACGTCGTCCTGTCGATGAAATGGAAGAAAGTGATTTCCTTGATCTTGTTGATCAGGAAGGGCTTGTGCTGATCACTGCCATCGGTGTGGAGGCGGTTGATGCAGAGGCTCGTCGGCAACGGCTCAGCCTTCCTGCTTTGGGTTACTGGTCACCTGATGGAGGTTGCTTCCGCCGTCCTCCGCAGGATGACTGCAATGGAATTTTTAACCCCTGAAATCTCCTTAGGGCATTGGTGGAGGCAGCAGTGGCGGCGGCGGCGCGTCATGGAATTGTTCCGGCTGTTGATCCGCGGAAAAATCGTTTTCAGCTCTCTCGCCCATGCCTTCGGTCTCACTGGGTTGGGGGATGGCCACGGGGTCAGGCATGACAAGCGGGGGTGGCAAGTCAGGTGGCAGGGTCGGGCGGAGAGTTGGTTCAGCAGGAGAAAGTTGCTGTTCGGCAGAGTCTCCGGGAATGGGGTTGGGGGCGGGGCTGAGACTCTCTCTCAAGACCAGAGGATCTGCGGTAATCGGTGGCTCAGGCAGAGGGGAGCGATCAGAGGGGATCTCCAATGTTTGCTCTGCTTGGCGATCCGGTCGTTGAGCAGGCCCCGATCTTGGTGGCCAGATCATGCGTGCAACCGGTTCTACGCCTTGTTCCATCACCCGGTTCAGTCCTGCGAGAGAGCGGTCTAAGAGCCGTCCTGCAAACCATTGACTGCAGTCCAAGGGATTGGAACAGCGTTGATTCATCCTGATTTTCAGCCCGATGTTGTCCATCAGGTCACCGCGTAAGGGGGCGCGACGTTGACTCAAACGCAGCAGGTATGGAACGTGCACGAAACTGGTCGCGCCGCCACTGATCCAATTGGCGTCCTCTTCTGTAAAACCTTTGACCCCAGGAATAATCAGTCGGCTCTTGGAGGCGTGATCGGGTAGATAGGCGCTCACTAGCCCGCGACGTCTTGCCAGGTCTCGTGTTTGCTCGAGTGTGAGGCCGTCTTTGCTCATCAACATCTCAAGTCGGCCGTCCTGACGGAGCCCGAACACCATCCGGATCCTTGGCAGGTAGTAGCGGATCCGTTGGCCCATGCTGATGCTGTAAGCACCTGTGTAAGCCGCAGGCGGCTCTTCCAAGTCGTTGTAAACGCTGTGAAGCCCCCCGATGAATGTGTCGTAGAGCGCGGATTTCTCCGCTGTCAGTTCGCCATAACTGAAATCGACTCCTCCGTCTTTGCGGATGCCGATCGAAGCGCGTTGACGCGCAGCGGTGCGGTTACGCCCCTTCCAGACCTTTTGACCGAACTTGAGGTCTCCCAAGGGCACGGTGATCTCCTGGCCCCCTGCTTCGAGGTGACGCTCGTACATCGGCCCGGTGACGTAGGCCAGAGCAGCCGTGTCCTGGAAGGCATCCTGTTCACGGTCCCATCCCTCCAGCAGTCCGATCCTCACTTTGCGGGGATCGAAATCAAGGGCGTAAACCTCATCATCAGGCACGTAGCGAAACGCACCTCCGGCCTCGCCCAGATTGTCGAAACTTGCGCTGGTGCCCTGCTCCCCTGGGCCAGGAGTGTCGGGTGCTAGGGCAATGAGCGTGGCGAACGTGATCAGGGGTAAGCCAACAATCCAGAGCCGTTTGCGCAGTAGCCATGGACGCCTCCTGCGGCGTGCTTGCCGCCGGCTCTTGGTCTTTGGAAGGCGTTGTGGCGATTCAGGCTGAGGCTTTCGTGCTCTGGCCTGGGCCGATTTGGAGAGAGTGCTGGTCACCTGGCCACCCTCGCTTCATCCCGGTTGGGATGGGGTTCAAACCAAGGCACGATGGCATGGTCCGCCACGAGCCATTTGCGATATCCCTCGTCGCAGTGATGACCACCCGTCAATTGCCCAAAGGCCGGAATCAGCAGACGCTGTTGAGAAGGGTTGTAGGCAAAGCAGGGAAGCCTGAGCCTGTCGCAACCGTTGCCAATGCCGGCAACTGGATGAACATGACCGCAGACATTGAGCAGCTGATCCTGCTGTTTAGGCGGTGTTTCCGGTTCATGGCTTAACCAGAGGTCTCCGCATCGATAACTGGGCTGTTGAGGCAGGCCCTCGATCCGGCTGGAGCGGTCGTGGTTGCCTCCGATCAACCTCACAGGGCAGCCACAGAGATCTGGAAGCGAGCGCAAGATTTGGCGCAACCTCTCGGTGAGCCCCAGTTCGCCATGGATCAGATCCCCAAGCACGATTAGCAGTTGAGGGCTGAAGCGTTGGCAGAGCTCGATTAAGGGGTTGAGGGTGCCTTGATCGCCATCGCTAGGGATCGGGATGCCATGGCGTTGAAACAGTTCGGCCTTGCCGAGATGCAAATCAGCGACGAACAACTGGCTGGCCTTGGGTCTCCACAGAGCACGATCGGCCAGAAAAACCAGCTCCTCACGTTGCCATTGCCAGGTGTGACTTATCCCCGGCATGGGTCGAGCCTGATGTCAGATCCGCAGTGCATTTGAGCATCTTGGCGAATAACACCTGTATTGGCCAGCACATTCCTTGAAGAAATGCCAATGTGCGTCCATGTAATTGCTGTGATTTCCGCATGACCCTGGCATTGCTTCTTGCTCTGGCTGGTTCGCTTGTGGCGATGGGCCTGATTGTGCGACGTCTCGATCAGGGTTGAAGTTGTCATGCAGCATCTGCGTCTTCTGCTGCTCGCGGTCATCCTTCTGGCCACCACACCTGTCGATGCCTTTGCAAGGGTGCTTCGGGTTGGAATTAGTGGCACAGCTCCCTTTGTCGTGAGAGAGGGGAGTGTCTACAGCGGTATCAGTGTCGAAATCTGGCAGGACGTATCCACTCGCTTGAATCAGCCATTCGAGTGGGTTGGTCAGCCCAATACCGATGCGAGCCTGCGTGCACTTGCGAAGGGCGATCTTGACCTTGCTGTCGGTCCGATCAGCATTACGCCTCAGCGACTGGCTGATCCGCTGATTGATTTCACCCAGCCCTACTTCCTGGCCGAAGAAGGCTTGTTGGTGCCAATCACTGCGCCGAGCCTGTTCCGTCGCCTCCAACCGTTCTTTGGGCTGGCGGCACTCTCCTCTGCTGGAATTTTGGTCTTCCTGCTGTTTGTTGTCGGCAACCTGATCTGGTTGGCTGAACGTCGCCGCAACAGCGATCAATTCCCCCGCGCCTACGCCCATGGTGTTGGCAATGGCATGTGGTTCGCGTTGGTCACACTGACCACTGTTGGCTACGGCGATCGTGCCCCCCAGTCCCGCACCGGCAGAGCGATTGCCGGTGCCTGGATGGTTCTTTCCCTCGTTGCCCTTTCCTCGATCACCGCGGGCCTGGCGACCGCCTTCACCGTGTCCTTCTCAAGGACGGCGCCATCAGGGATTGAGTCTCTCGATGACCTCAGCCAGATGTCGGTCGCAGTGGTCAAGGGCACCAGTGGCGAATCGCTCGCACGCTTCTACCGGGCTAGGTCTGAAGTGGCGGAGACCCTTCCGGAGGCGGTCAAACTGCTCAAGAGCCACCAGGTGGAGGCCGTGATGTTCGATTCCGTTCAGCTTCGGTACTACCTCAGTCAAAATCCGAGATCTGGGCTCAAAGTCTCTCCGTTCTCTGTCGCCAAGCAGGCTTACGGATTTTCAGTGCCTGTAGGCAGCCCATTGCGCACACCGATTGATGTGCAGTTGGTCAATATGCAGCTCGACGGCAGGATCAAAAACATCACCCGTCAGGCCTTGAAGTAAGAACCTTTCGGGCTTTGCAGAGCAGGGGACGGTTTCACACAAGGCTTTGGTGACGTCGGAGCCCATCCTCAATCAGAAAGGAGGCCAGGCTGCTGCAGCTGCGACCTTCTCGAAGGGCATGTTGCTTGAGTTGTCCCATCACCCCTCCCGGCAATGTCACGTTGAGACGTTCGGACTCAGCTGCCTCGGCGACGTCTGCGGCGGAAGGTGATGGGGTCTCTGCTTCGAGGCGTTCCTGGAGCTCCTTCAGCAGTGATTGGAGGATTGACACGTTTGCGTTACGGATTGGTAACCAAATCGTAGCTCCTGTCGTTCGTCCGGCGGCTGAGGGTGCACGCGTTAATCTGTCCCGGACTTAAAGGGAGTTGTGATGCGATCTCTGGCTATGAAGCTTGCCCCTGGCCAGGATCTGCGTCATGTCCTCGAAGCCCTGGCCCTCAGCCACAACGTGTCGGGTTATGTGCTTGGTGTGGTCGGCAACTTGTCGAGAGCGGCTTTTCAATGCCCAGGCCAGTCGGAGCCCAATGTTCTTGAGGGTGACCTCGAAATCATCACGCTTCAGGGCCATTTCTCACCCGATGGAGCTCATTTGCACCTGAGCCTTTCGGATGCTGCTTGCCAGGTGTGGGGTGGCCATCTCGAGCCGGGCACGCTTGTGCTCAAGGGTGCTGACCTTCTCTTGGGTCTGCTCGATCAACCTCTCCCCCAGGCTCCATCCACTCTGGATCCCAACCAACCGACTGAGGTTGAGCCGAAGCCTGTTGCACCCCTTGCTACTCCCCGCGTGGAGGTGGCCGTGCTTCCAGGTTGTCCCTGGTGTACACGTGCTATTCGCATTCTGCGCAGTCTCGACATTGCTCATGCGTTGATCACGGTCGACAGTGATGAGACCTACAACGCATTGCATCAACGCAGTGCAATGACCACGTTCCCTCAGGTGTTCATCGACGGCGCTGTGATTGGCGGATACGACGCTCTTGCCCAGCTGCATGCGGATGGATCTCTGGACCAACTGCGTTGACGGACCCTCCTTCTCCCCAGGCCTCATCTGATCAAACTGCTGACCTCTGGGCCCTCAAGCCCTGGTGGTGTCAACCCTGGTCAATCCTGCTGACAGGCCTTTGTATTTCGTTGGCCAGTTGGTGGTTCTTTCACCTTCTCTGGCTCACCATTGCCGTTTCGCTGGCGGTGTTGCTTTGGTGGCTGTTGTTTCTGGTGCTTGCACCGAGTGCTTATCGCTTGGCGGCGGAGCAAGACCAGTTGGATCGGAACATCCCATAAACCCTGGTCTGAGGTGTTGGTTGAGCAGACGCTTGGTTAGGGCTGCTGCTCTAGCCGATAGCGCTGCTTTTCGCTCATCAGCTCGTTTTCCAATTGACCAATCAATCTGCTGACGAGGGTTTGAAATTCGGGTTGGCATCCGCGGAATGCTGCTTTGTGGCGGATCGGCTCGTTGCGGGTGCGTAGATCGGTGAGCATCAGCTCCAGGGCGTCGATGCTGGCGTTGCTGTTCATGGCTCGGATCCACGTTCCCGAGAGGCTATGACAGGGGCATGACCTGGCGATAGCCACCAGCTTCGATCACCTGCAGCGACGTGTCGAACAACGTCGTCAGCGCTTGGCCGTTCAGGATGTGATCCTTGGGGCCGTCTTGCATCACAGCCCCATCTTTGAGACAGATCACACGCGTGATCTCGGGGATGATGGCCTCCACCTGATGGGTGATCATCACCAAAGTGGTTTGTGATTGACAGAGCTGACGCAGTTGGTTGAGCAGGCGGTGCTTTGCCCTGAGATCAAGTGCATTGGTCGGCTCGTCAAGCACCAGCACATCCGGTTGGTGGACGAGTGCCCTCGCGATCAGCACGCGACGGCGCTGGCCATCGGAGAGACACGTCCATCGTTCCTGGGCAAGCTCGGCGATGTCGAAGAGCTCTAAAAGCTGGAAAGCTCGATCCAGCTGGGTGTTGCTTGGTGTTTGATCTTGACGTAGCCCAATGGATCCAAAGAAGGCGGAAAGAACCAGATCGATCACACGCACGCGGCGGGGGACACGCTGCTCCAGTTCGGTTGATACCAGGCCAATCCGCCGCCGCAACTCCCACTGCAGGGGCAAGTCAGACCCGAGCAGTCGTAGGTGAGAGCCTGGTTTCACCACAGGATGAATGCTGCGGTCAATCAGTCGTACTAACGTGCTCTTCCCCGATCCATTCGGTCCGAGAATCGCGGTGTGCTCACCGGTGCGAAGGCTGAGAGTGAGATTGTGGAACACACATCTGGTTTCGATCCAGGCTTCAACGGCCTCCATCTCAAGCCAGGGGTGAGTGCTTTCTGTCACTGAGTTGTTGTTGATGTCGGCCGTCTGTTCGCAGTGTGGATCAAGATCATGGCGAGCGGATCGCTCTCTCGGTGGTCGCCTTGTTTGTGCCCGATGTGGAGCGCCTCAGGGCTCTGTTGTGGTTCGCTCTAGGCCTCGGGGTTCTCAACAACGCATCCAGATCAGCTGGTGGTGGTGGTTGCTGCTGGGTCTTGCTTTTGTGGTCATCCTCCAGCTTCTTTGATCGGGTTCAGGTGGCTGTCAAAAGGGAGATTGGAGCGCAGCTGTTGAACCACCAACTTGAGGCAGCCTGCAAGCGCACGATTTTCGTTGAGTTGTCTGCTGTAGATCCTTCCTCCCTGGATCTGGCCCATGCTCGCAAGGGTTAGATCTTGTCCTTCCATCAGATTCAGTGACTCAACCGCCACTGGCAGTGGGCCCACGAAAACGTGCAACAGTCGCTCCCTGTTGTGGTGGGTGAACCAGGGCGTCAAGTGGCTGGCCCGCAGATTGATCTCTTCCAGCAATTCCCGTCTCAATCCAACTTCAGCAGACTCGCCTGCTTCGAGATGACCCCCGAACAGACCCCAACATCCGGGGGCAATGATCCCTTCGACGTCATCTCGGAGTTGCAGAAGCCAGCGGTTGTTCTGATGCAGCATGGCGACGGCTACCTCGGTGCGAGGAGTCATGGTTGAGCGGTTGTGTCGCTGTCATCAGCTTGATTCAGATCATTCACCTAGTCCATTGGCTCAAAGTGAAGTGTTGGTCAGATCAACTCGGGATGGTTGGGATCACCCTTGAAGGGGCCAATGACGGCTGAGCTGATCCAGCCTCCATAGAAGCCTCCCGGTTGCGGTATCACCGCTTCGTCATTGAGCCAGCACCCATCCATCAGGCCTGGGTAAAGAGCGAACCAACCTCGTATCGCCGCAAAGGGAGGTGACGGTTGGTGATAACACCACACAGCTCTGGGCACTGTTCGGCTTTGGCTGCAGACGTCGAAGTAACTGGCGACACCTTTCCATTCGCAGAAACTGTGACCAGAGGTTGGCCGCAACAGTTGCCTCTTCGTCTGGTCCGGTGGAAGGTAATAGGTGGGTGGGTGAAAGGTCTCCAACACCTTCAAACAGCCAGTACCATCGAACAACACGTCATTGCCGATTTTTACAAGAACGTGTTCAGTGGCCTCTTCAATTCTGGGAGGACGTGGATAGTCTCGGACATGTTGCAAGGAGATCAGCTGCATCAGCGTTCACCGATGATGGCGACGGATGGTCAACACTGAGATGCCCAAATCTCCTCCCTTGCAACCGGTGGTCATCCTTGGAGGTTTCTTGATTACTCCGGAGGCCTATGCCGGTATCGCCTCTTGGCTACGTCACCAGGGTGCGGAGGTGGAGGTCGTGCCAGCCAGCCGGTTGGATTGGATGCTCACCACCTGGGCGTTGGGCTGGACGCGTTTGCTGGACAGGGTGCATGAGCTTGTGACGCACCTAGCGCGTCATTCGCCAACGGGGAAGGTGACACTCATCGGCCACAGTTCAGGTGGCGTGATGCTCAGGCTTTATCTCACAAACGAGCTCTTCGCTGGTCGCTGTTATCGGGGCTCGGACGTCTGCAATCGACTGATCACCCTTGGTAGCCCTCATCAAGCCCAGCGCGCCACCCCGCTTAGGGCCATGGTTGATCGTCGCTTCCCTGGTGTAGCCGTCGACGGCATTGATTATTTGGCTGTCGCCGGTTGCCTTGATCTTGCCTCCGCGAATGCGAGTGGATTTAGCCGCCGCAGTGCTTCTGGTAGCTACCGAAACATTGCCGGAACGGTTGATGTCGACGGTGATGGACTGGTGCCCGTCGAGTCAGCGCTGCTGACAGGAGCACGCCATTTGGTGCTGGCTGACACGGCCCATGGCGGTTTGTTTGGTTCGAGCTGGTATGGATCGGATGACCGGATTGGCTTGTGGGCGAATCAGATCGGTTTGTAACCGACCCAGTCGGGTTGGAAGCTGCAGGACGTTTGATTCGGAGCGGGGACCAGATGAACCTGCCAACCTTGTAAGTCGTCGATGGGTAGGCAGTCGTCGACTCCCCCCAGCTGATCAATGGCATGCAAGTCGTCTTTGTGCTGCTGCAAGGCACCACACAGCCAACGTTGACGAGCTCTGGATTTGGCTGCCTCAGCAGTGGGTGCCACCACACACCCGCAATGATGCAGCTCCTGTAACGAATGGGCTTCATAGGCGCCCATGTTCACGAACCAGAGGCGCTGTTTCACGGCTCCACCAGGACTGAATGGCGGCTTGCTTTGGCGTTGCCCCACCCGTTTCAATTCAATCGCATAGCCATCAACACAATGCATGGCGACGTAGCTGTCGATGTGCAGACCTCTACGACTGCCGAACCATTGCAGCTTCAGTTCTGAAAAGGTGTCGTCGATCCTCTCGCCAGCCACCCAACGCACGTCATGAAGCTCAACATGCGACTGGCGTGTGCGGCCACCGAGGACGACTAAAAAAAGAACCGTTTTCGTTCTCATGGCATCAGCGACCGACATGGCTGCAGCGGAGAGACGGATGCTGACCGTAGCTTTCTCTGGGGAATTGGCCTGGTGCTGCTTGGCTTGCCGAAGCATTTCTAGGTCGGTACGGAGAAGCAGCCCTTAAACATTCGATCTCATTCACCATGCCAAGACATGCAGAACGGTCCTATCCCTCACGCTTCAAGGCATCGGCCTGCATGCGTTGAATCCGTTCCAGTATGGATTCATTACTCATCCTGTTGTTCAGTCTCTCAACAAGAAGAGGGAAGGCCAGTGGCCCTGGTCGCGGTGTTGGTTGATGGATGATGTCGCTTTGAACCATCCGTTCTAGTGATGCCTTGAGGCGGGGTAGTTCCAACTGTTCCTTCAGCACTTCCTCGCGGGCTTGGCGTAAGAGCAAGCTTGAAGGCTCATGTCGATTAAAGACATCGAACAGGAGAGACCCGCTGATCTGGAGCTGACCCGTACTTTTGCTCTTACCCGGGTAACCCTGCACCAGCAGCCCAGCCACCTGGGCAATACTGCGGAATCGTCGCTTACACAGTTCTGAGAGATTGAGGGCTTGTTCCAGATCCTCCTCCAGGCATGCAACATCCAAAAGATGTTCCATGTGATGGTTGATCAGCTCAGCAAATGGATAGTGGCGAGTAGCTAGTAGCTCGAAGCCGTAATCGTTCACCGAGACGGTGACCGTGCCTCGATGCAATCGTGTCAATCGGGTGGCAAACAGGAAGCCCAGTCCTTCGTGCACAAATCGGCCTTCAAACGGAAAGACGTAGAGATGGCTCCCTTCCTTTGTTTCACACGTTTCCAGCAGCAGCTGATCCGCCTGTGGAAGGACCGAGAGATCTTGCTGCCTTACAAACAACGGTTCTAAGGCTTGTAATTCGGCATTGTCCAACTCCCCTCGACCGGCCCTAGCAACCTCTTCCCGAAGCTGGTGGGTGAGGAGATCAGAAAGGGCCATCTGACCTCCGGCCCAGGCAGGAACAGTGGTGCTTTTTCGTGTGCTTGCTTTCACGTATGCGGTCATGTCGCGCAGACGGACAAATTCCAGTTGGCGGCCCGCGAAGAAAAAAACATCCTTCGCTTTCAGTTGACTGATAAAGGTTTCTTCCACATGCCCGAGAACAGCACCTCTGACAAAGCGGACTCGTATCGATGGTGCTGATGTGATCGTGCCAATGTTGAGACGGTGTAAGCGTGCGATGGGACTTTGCTTGACCACCAGTCGTCCCTGTTCGTCGACCTCGAGCTTGCGGTAGCGCGAATAAGCACCAAGGCATTCTCCGCCGTGCTGCAGAAAACGTAGACACCAGTTCCAGTCCTGATCACTGAGCTGGCGGTAAGTGGCTGTGCCCCGAATGGCATGCAGGGTCTCCTCTGGGTGGAAGCCTGGACCGCAGCCCAGGGTCGTGAGATGTTGCAGCAACACATCAAGGGGTTGATCGGGGGGGTGACGCTCCTCAACCAAGCCGGAGCAGAGCCCACGCCTCACGGCGCTCAGTTCAAGCAGCTCCAGGGCATTGGTTGGCATGAAGAGCACCTTTGAGGTGGCGCCTGGACGATGGCCGGATCGACCCGCCCGCTGCAGCAAGCGAGCCAGATTCTTGGGCGAACCGATCTGCACAACCCTCTCCACAGGTTGAAAGTCAACGCCGAGATCGAGCGAACTTGTGCAGACCACCCAAAGCAGTGTTCCCGCTTTGACGCCGGCTTCAATCGCTTCTCGTTCCTGTCGATCAACGGCGCTGTGGTGCAGGGCAAGCAACCCCTCCATCTCGGGGCAGGCGAAACGAAGACATTGAAACCAGCGTTCCGCCTGGTTTCGGGTATTCGTGAAAAGCAGGGTGCTGATCGTTGGCACCAGCTGTCCCACCAGGTCTTCGTAACGACGGAGTCCGAGATGCCCTCCCCAAGGAAAACCATCGATGCTGTCTGGAAGGACGCTGCTCACTTCAAAACAGCGTTGTCCTCCTCGCGTGATCAGGACGGGCTGATTGTTTGGGCCGAGAGCATGGTGGGCGGCTGTCTGCAGGTTGCCGATCGTTGCGCTGATGGCCCAGGTCTGAAGCTTCCTGTTCTGCTGCCTCAACCAGCTCAGGGCCAGCTCCGTTTGGGTGCCACGTTTGCTGGCGATGAGCTCGTGCCATTCGTCCAGCACCACCGTGGTTACAGCGGCGAAAAGGCTGTTGGCATGCCGACTCGCCAACAGCACGCAAAGCGATTCTGGTGTGGTGATCAGGATCTGCGGTGGTGTCTTGATTTGTCGATTGCGTTCAGTTGTGCTGGTGTCGCCATTGCGGATGCCGACCCGCAATGGCCAGTTCATCGTCTTGATTGGTTCCTCTAGGGCGCTGGCCAGATCACGGCTGAGGGCACGCAATGGCGTGATGTACAAGAGCTGAATACCCTCTCTCGCTGGTGTTGCAGCGAGCATTTCCGCCATGGGCGCCATCACTGCGGCGTAGGTCTTTCCCGACCCTGTTGGCACCTGAATCAAGCCGGAGTGTCCAGCCAGATGGGACTGCCAGGCCTCCCGTTGAAACTGTTGAGGACTCCAACCCTTATGACTGAACCAAGCATGGATTGGCTCCAGAATCGACGTATCTGGGGTCAACGTCTCTCACCTCGTGGGCTGTTCAACAACTGCTCCGCACTCTCTAAGCAATCGGCACTTTGCGCCGTGCGGTCGTGGCGCCAACGCAGGATGCGTGGGAAGCGCACGGCTAGTCCGCACTTGTGTCTTTTGGAAGGTTGAATCCCCTCGAAGCCGAGTTCAAAGACCAGTTCTGGTTCCACGACCCTTGTCGGTCCGAACCGCTCGCGGGTATGGCTCCTGATCCAGCGGTCAAGCGTCAGAATTTCAGCATCCCCAAGGCCGGAATAGGCCTTGGCGAAGGTCACCAATTTGGGCTTGTTGTTATCCGTCGCCCTGCAATCCCAAAGAGCGAAGGTGTAGTCCGTGAAAAGGTTTGCGCGGCGACCACTGCCTGCCTGGGCGTAGATCAAGACAGCATCCAGCCGCATGGGGTCAAGCTTGTATTTCCACCAGTGACCTCGTTGACGTCCTGCCAGATAGGGCGAACTCAGTTGTTTGAGCATCAACCCTTCGGCACCGCCTTCCCCTGCAATTGTGCGCAGCTGCGCCAAGTGGTCCCAACTCTCTAGGCGATGGCCAGCACTGCGTTGCAGACGCCAGCTCTCCTCAATGTCTGCAACAGAGTTCAGGGCATTAAGCGCAGTGAGGCGCTGAACAAGAGGATGTGCTCGGAGGTCCTTACCCTCTTGCTCAAGTAGGTCATAGGCGATGAACTGCACCGGGCATTCCTGACGAATCTTTGCCCCGACATGCTTACGGCCGATCCGGCGTTGAAGGTTGCTGAAAGGAAGGGGACGGCATTGATCACGTTCCCAACAGATCACTTCACCATCAAGCACAGTGTTGACCGGTAATGCTTTGGCCATCGTCACCAGCTCAGGGAAGCTGACATTCACCAGTTCCTCACCGCGGCTCCAAAGAAAGACGCCCTCTTTGCGATGGATCAGCTGCCCTCGGATCCCGTCCCATTTCCATTCAACCCACCAGTCTTCCGCTGGTGTGCAGACCATTCTCTCTAGTTGCACCGGACTAGCCAGAAAGAAGGGGTAAGGCACAGCCCCTCGATCGCGTCGCGTCTGCTTCGCCGGTGCTGTTAGTTGATCAAACCACTCGGCACTGGGTTCAACCTCTCCCATGAGTCGTTCCAGCACATCGGTGTTGCGTAGAGAGAAGGCAGCGGCAATGGCTTTCACCACGAGGCCGCGGGCCACACCAATGCGAAACCCACCGGTGATCAGTTTGTTGAGGAGCCAATGATGCTCTTCCGGAACCGTCGCCCAAATCGAGAGCATGGCCTCTTGTTGCTGGGTTGGGGAGGAACGCGCCAAGGACGGCAATAACGTCTCCATCCACCAATGCAAGGCGGGTTTGTTCGCCACTGCTGCGAGGAGCTCGCGGAGTTGTGGATCCTTCAGTTCAGGCCGTTGGAGGCATTGATCCTTCAACTGTGGCCATAACAGGCAGATCGTTTCAGCTGAATCGCCGACGTGGCTGTGGCATTCGTTGAATAACCACTCTGGAAATGCGACTGACTCTTGCAGGATCTCGCGTAATCGCCGCCCCGTCAGCATCCGACGTCGGCGTTCCCCGAGCAGCAGTGCCAAGGCCCAGCATCCATCCTTGGGATCAACGGCGACGAGGTAGTGCTTGAGCAACTCCACTTTGCGCAAGGAGCTGCTGGTGCCATCCAAGCAATCGATTAATTCACCGAATGTTTCCACCGATCGGGGTCAGGCTGAGGCCAAGGGCAAGGTGTTGCAGGTGTTGGCTGAGCAGAACAAGGACCAGCACAGGATTGACGAGCCGAGGTTGACGTTAGGTCAACTGAGTTCGCTGAGGGGAGTGGCGTCGATTCCTTCGACTTCCTTGAGGTAGCGCACCAGCACATCGTTCTGGCCGTGGGTCACAAACACCTTTTTCGCTTTGCTCTCCTTTACGGTTTGGATCAGTCCTTGCCAATCGGCGTGGTCACTGAGAACAAAGCCACGTTCATACCCCCGTCGGCGTCGCGCGCCGCGCACAGCCATCCAGCCTGAGGCAAAGCCGGTTTGTGGTGATTGAAATCGGCGCATCCAGCTCGACCTGTGGGCTGATGGTGGTGCCAGCACGAGTCGGCCAGCCAGGCTTTCGTTCTTAGCGACTTCACTCACTGGACGACTGGGCAACATCGCGACCTTCGCTGAGCGGTAATGACGTGTGACGGTCTCCACGGCTCCGTGCAGCAAGACCTCATCATCAAGGCCAATTGCGGCGAGCTCTGCGAGGATTCTTTGGGCTTTGCCGAATGCATAACAGAACAGCAGAGACGGTCGCGTTGTGTCGCTTTTCCACCAGTTGCAGATGTCGTGCGCTATCGCTGCGCCATCAAGCCAGCGATAGATCGGTAGAGCGAACGTCGCTTCTGTGATCAACACATCGCAGCTCACAGGTTCGAAGGCAGAGCAGCTTGGATCGGCAGAACGTTTGTAATCGCCTGTGACCACCCACACCTCTCCATCGACCTCCACACGGATCTGAGCGCTGCCGAGAACATGGCCAGCACTGTGAAAGGACAGGGTTGCCGCTCCGATGCGGTGCTGTTCCCCATAGGCCAGGGTCTGGAGATTGATGTTTTGCCCGAGACGTTGGCGCAGGATTCCAGCACTATTTGTGGTGGCCCAGTACTCCTCACACCCCGCCTTGGCATGGTCTGCATGCGCGTGGGTGATCAAAGCTCTACGCACGGGGCGGTGCGGGTCGATCCAGGCATCAGCCCTGCGGCAATACAGACCGCTATCGGTGAGCTCCATGACTGGCATGCAGACATTCTGACCTTGCGATCACTGGGATTGAGAGCCGATCGTTTGGGTGGAGTGCTGTTTGCTCGGCTTTGGCGAGCTCCGATTCAAGGCCGTTCTCCGCTTGGGATGCCCGGTTGTCGATCGCGTCGGCACCATCCCAGCCCCTGTCCTGCCGCAATGGCGTACGGGGGCGATGACGTGTTCGTCGGAACGTCGGTGCTACGTATCTCAGAACGGCTGGTTCCGATCAGCGACTCATCTCGAGCATTCGCTGGATCGGTGCTTCCGCTTGGGCGCGAAGGGATTCTTCCATGGTGATTTCTGGCGAGAGAGACACCAAGCACGCATGAAGCTTTTCGAGGGTATTGAGCCGCATGTAGGGGCAAGCGTTGCAGCTGCATCCATCAGTGCCAGGAACATCGAGGAAGTGCTTCTGAGGAAGCCTCCTCTTCATTTGATGAATGATCCCAGGCTCAGTCAGAACGATGAACGTCTCAGAGGTGCTGGTTTCGGCGTATTGGAGAAGTTTGCTGGTGGAACCAATGAAATCTGCCTGTTCAAGCAGGGATTGGATGCACTCTGGATGGGCGATCACTTCGGCATCGGGATGACGCAGTTGCAATTTGAGAAGTGCCTCCTCGCTGAAGGTTTCATGCACGATGCAGCGTCCAGGCCAAAGAGTGAGATCTCGGCCGCTCTGGTTCTGAACCCAACGGCCAAGATTGCGATCCGGAGCGAACAGAATGGGTCTGTCATCAGGAAGCTGTCGGACAAGATCAACGGCGTTGCTGCTTGTGCAGATCAGGTCGCTTTGAGCTTTCACCGCAGCACTGCAATTGATGTAACTCACCACCAGATGATTGGGATGCTGCGCCTTAAAGGCAGCGAATTCATCCGGAGGGCAGTCATCGGCTAAGGAGCAGCCTGCCTCGAGATCAGGCAAGAGAACGGTTTTAGCTGGACTGAGAATTTTTGCTGTTTCTGCCATGAAGTGAACACCGCAAAACACGATCACATCGGCGTCGGTGTTGGCTGCCTTGCGTGAGAGTTCAAGCGAATCTCCGATGAAATCGGCGATGTCCTGCACCTCTGGCTCCTGGTAATAGTGCGCCAGGATCACCGCGTTGCGTTGGCGCCTCAGGGCGTCAATCGCCGCTGCCAGTTCCGTGGGTGGCGGAGGGGCTACCACGGCCGATGCGGGAACAGAAACAGCGGTCATTAGGACCATCTGCGGCAGGATGGGGATCAGCCTAGGCACCCCCCCTGACTGCAACGTCCCCAAGCCTGCGTGTGGCCATCGCTGGTGATCTGCATGGGGTTTGGTCTGATGCGGATGCACGTCTGCTTGATTGCCTTGCCCCCGATGCCGTTTTGTTTGTAGGTGACCTCAGCGACGGGGACCGACGCCTGACGAAGGCGATTACACGTCTCTCTTTTCCTGTGGCGGTGATCCTGGGGAATCACGATCGCGGCCGAGATCGCAGTGGGGCTGTTTTTCAACAACAGATTGATCTGTTGGGTGATCTGCACTGTGCCTGGCGGATGCGTCACTGGGACACCCCCTGCTTGGGTGTTGTTGGCTGTCGTCCAGGTACGGCTGGTGGAGGTTTTCACCTCTCCCCTGCTGTTGAGGCGGTTGTTGGTCCGCTCACCATGGAACAGTCGGCCGATCGGATTGTGGAGGCATGTCGTGCGGTCCCTGACGATTGGCCGCTTGTTTTACTTGCGCACTGCGGACCGACCGGACTGGGGTCTGAGGCTGGTGATCCCTGCGGCAGGGATTGGAAGGCTCCAGCCTGTGACTGGGGGGATGGTGATCTCGCTTTGGCCATCGATCGCCTGAGCTGCCAACGTCGTCCCCAGTTGGTGGTGTTTGGTCACATGCACCATCAATTGAAAGCGAAACAAGGGCAGCGCCGCACTTTTTACCGCGACCGTCATGGCACTGTTTACCTCAATGCGGCTTGTGTCCCTCGTCGAGGCCTGGATGGGGACGATCGCACCCTGACCCACTTCTCCTGGGTCGAGTTCGGGCATGGTCAGCTCAATCATGTGAGTCATCGCTGGTACCTGCCCGATGGATCTTTGGCCTACGCCGAAACCCTTTATCAAGTTGGCGAAGGCATCCCGTCATGAAGGTGCTCGTTTATCTCGCTCTCAGCAGTCATGGCTACGGCCACGCTGCCCGTCAGGCGGCCGTGGTTTCGGCTTTACATGCGTTGCATCCGCTCTGGCGCTTCGTCGTCAGTTCCAAAGTGGATCCAGCTTTCCTCAAGCTTGTTTTCGCGGGTTTGCCCGTTCTCTTTCGGCAGCTGCGCTGGGATGTGGGGATGGTGCAGGCCGATGCTCTCCATTGTGATGAGCAGGCCACCTTGATGGCTCTGCGGACCCTGGAACACCATCTCCCGGAGCAGATTGACGAGGAAGCTCGCTGGATCAGGGCTCAGGGGCTGCCTGTTGTGGTGCTCGGGGACATTCCACCTGCGATCAGTACGTTGGCCCGACGCATCCATGCCCAGCTGGTATGGATGGGAAATTTTGGCTGGGACGACATTTACTCCCCGCTGGGGAGAGCCTTTCAGCCTCCCTGCCTTGAGGCCAGGGAGGCTTATGCCAGCGGTGATCGTCTGTTGCGCATGCCTTTCGATCTGGCGATGGACTGGGGTGTGCCTGAACGCAGCATCGGACTGATTTCGGCCCAGCCCAGACCTGTGCCTTTGGATTTTCAGCATTGCCTCAGCAGCCTTCAAACCCGATTGGTGTTTGTTGGCTTTGGTGGTTTGGGCCTCTCGATTGATCCCCGATTGTTTGATCTCTGGCCCGACCATCATTTCCTGATGGCGCCTCCTTCAGATCCCCGTCATGCCGACAACCTGCGGGCCATCACCAACGTGACGTTGCTTCCAGCTGGAGTTCGACCTGTCGATGTCATGCCCATGTGTGAGCGCTTGCTGGGCAAACCTGGTTTCAGCACTTTCTCTGAGGCGCTGAGCGCTGGGTTGGGTTTGCATGTCGTTGAGAGAGAGGGATTCGCAGAGGCGAGGGCGTTGATGCAAGGTCTGCGTCGTCATGGTTGTCATCGTCTTCTCTCAGCCCGCGGCTTTGCGGAGGGTGATTGGCAGCTGAATCAGCCCTTGATTCCATCCACGGAATCACCGTTACCGGCGAACGGTGCTGAGGTTGCAGCCCTGGAGATTTCCCGCCTTGTGATGCGGGGATCCGCTTAAACCACTCTGAGATAAGCCTTTCTTATTCAAAAGCCGCATGGTTTCTTGCGTCGGCTCAAAGCCAAGTCTCAAGGGCTAGCTGAGCGGCGAGATGCGATTCAAAAACCGACATCAATGCCAGGACGGTTGCCTCACTGTCCGGCGTGGGATGGGCAATGGTGATTCTTTCGGGAGAGTTCGGTTGACAACGGACATGAGTTTTTCTGCTTAATTCAGAAATCTCTTCCTTGTTGTGGGTTCCATCCGCTTCTGGTTCTCCACTGGTGTGTTCAACACCGTTGCTCCCTGAACGCAATTCATGACTTTTCTTGCTCCGACCACCTGCCGTGTTCTTGCAGGGGCCGTCGCAAGCACTTGTGTCTTCATTCCATCGGTTGCAGGGCAGGCAGCAACCATTCCATTCCCTTCTCCTGAGACCTCAGCACGTTCTCTCTCCGTTCAATTACCCGAGGAAGCCCCGGCAATCGGGCTTCCTTATGTGATCACACCTGAGCGCCGTGCCCTTCTCAATACCATCCGTTTCGCTGAAGGAACCTGGAAGGGAGGTCTTGACCTTGGTTATCGCGTCATGTTCGGAGGCGGCCTGATGGCTTCCCTCGAACGTCACCCCAACCGCGTGATTTATTCCTCTCGTTATGCCAGTGCAGCTGCGGGTGCTTATCAATTCATGCCCTTCACCTGGGAGATGGTGCAACGCAGCATTGGCGTGCGTGGTTTTGGTCCTGAAGCCCAGGACCAGGGCGCGATTTATCTGATCCAACGCCGGAAGGCCCTTCCCTTGGCTGATACCGGCAACTTGACCCCCAAACTCGCTGCTCTGCTTGCTCCTGAGTGGGCCTCGTTCCCAACCCTTCGCGGCGTCAGTTACTACGGACAACCGGTGAAACGTTTTACCCGGTTGCATAGCTTTTACAACGTTAGCCTGGCTCAACTTCGTCGTGTGCGCGATCAGCGCCGAGAAGCTCTCTCTACAGATCAAGACGAGACTGCCAAGCCTTCAGGTCCTGTTTGCAGGCCTCCGACCATCCTCTGCGGCTTCTGATTTCCGCTGCTCACACACCTTCAGCCCCTTCAGGAACCATCGGATTCTTCCAGCTTCCGACCAACGGTCGCCTGTGCAATCAAATAGGCCAGCACGGCACCTCCAAGGAATCCCATGCCATTGCGAAGCACGGGCAGTAGATCACTGGTTCGGGTCACCACCGGTGCGATTCCGAAGATGCCAAACAACATCACCCACAAAGGAGACAGCAGCAGCAGCCACGGCCAGGCGATCAGATCGCTTTTCTCTCTGGGGTAAGCAGCGAATCCGGCGATCAACCCACCCAGCACAGAGGTGGTGAGGGTCCAGAGCCACTGCTCCAGCGGTAGCCCCGGTACAACCTGGCAACCGCCACGATCCAGGCAAACCTCAACGGCATCTAGGGCTGCATAGATCGATCCGTCTTCACCGTTGTCACGCACATAGAACTGATTGCCGTATCGCGTCTGCAGTTCCACCCACCAGGTGCGTGGCATCAGAGCGAAAAAGGCATCACCCACATTGAAATTGAGCAGGTTGCCGCCGCGAGGATCTGCGATCAGCAAAACGCTGCGCTCATCAAGGCCCCAGAACTCCTTGACCGCCACTCCCGGAGTGCGCTCGTATTGAGTCAGCACACGCAGCTTCCATCCGGTGCGTTGCTCAAATGCTGTCAGGTTGGATTCGAGCTCTGTGCGCTGCCGATCGCTGAGGGCTCTTGCCAGATCGATGACGGGGGTGGGGTGATCCGGCAGCAATTCCGGATTGTCGCTGGCCCAGGCCGGACTGCCTGCGATGAGCAGAACAATCAGGGAGAGCATCGCCAGGACAGGGCGAAAGCCTCGGTGTGCTCCCATAGCTCCAGTGCAGTGAACGGCATTCTCTCGAATGGAAAGCCTCGGTGCGCCTTGTCCGGCCTGGATGGTCACGCGGTTTGAAGAGGCCGGCGGCACCATCTCCTTCCGTCGCTTCATGGAGTTGGCTCTGCATGATCCCGACCATGGCGCCTACGGAGCCGGAATCCTGCGCGTTGGGCCTGATGGCGATTTCGTGACCTCTCCATCCATGGGTCCAGATTTCGCGGCTCTCTTGGCGCTGCAACTGGTGCAATGGTTCGATCAACTGGCGGTTCTTCATCCAGAGGTTCCTCTTTGCCTTGTGGACATCGGTCCGGGAGAAGGAGATCTAGCCGCTGATCTCATCACTGAGTTGAATCGCTTGCAACCGGAGTGGCTTGATCGCCTTGAGTTGATTCTGGTGGAACTCAATCAAGGGATGGCTGCTCGCCAACGGAAGCGCCTCGATCAGGTCGACTCGCTGGCGGTGACCTGGCGCAGTCTTGAGCAATTGTCTTCGCAACCGCTCATCGGGGTCTTTCTGGCTCACGAATTACTCGATGCACTGCCCGTGGAACGACTTGTGAATCGAGAGGGAGAGCTGAATCAGTTGTTGGTCACTGCAGCCATGGGGTCTGATCAGACAGTGCGGCTTCAGTGGGCTGAGCAACCTTTGCCTGAGGCTCTGGAACAGCAACTGCAATGGGCAGAGCATCAGTGCGATTTGGTCCTGCCTCCGGCGGGCGCCCCAGAGGGTTGGACCACGGAATGGCATCACAGTGTTCCCGACTGGCTCCAGTCAGCGGCAGGTGCCTTAGGCCAGGGAGTGCTGCTGATTGTTGACTACGCCCATGAGGCAGCTCGTTATTACAGCGCCCTGCGCAGCGCCGGTACCTTGCTTGCCTACCGCCATCAGAAGGTGTCGAACGATCTGCTCGGCCAGGCAGGTTTGACAGATCTGACAGCGCACCTTTGCATCGATACACTCATCGCCCAGGCGCGCCAGCGGGGCTGGCTCTGCCTGGGTCACTGCCGACAGGGGGAGGCACTGCTGTCACTCGGCCTGGCTGAACGCTTGCACAATCTGCAGAGATTGCCCACGGACCAGTTGGCTCTCGCTTTGCAGCGCCGGGAGGCATTGCTTCGTCTTGTGGATCCTGGTTCTCTTGGTGACTTTCGCTGGATTGCTCTGCAGCGTTGCCGAGATCTTTCGGACGATCCTCTGCCTTTGCAGGCGCGATTCCTGGAGCCTCCGTTGGAGATCAGCTGAGACAGTCCAGACAAGATCTGATTTCTTCGCTGCTGACATCAGAAGCGATATGGACAGAACCGATGGTGGAGGGAATCACGAATCTGACTCGACCGTCTTGAACCTTCTTATCTCCTTGAAGGGTGTCGAGAACGGCATCCTGTGCCAAGGCCGGCCAAATCGCGGGTAAGCCGCATTTCCGCACCAATCGGCGTTGTCGATCTGCATCGAGGCGACTCCAGTCGCCACGTAGAACCGCAAGCTCTCCAACGGCCACCATGCCGATGGCAACGGCTTCTCCATGCAGCCAGGTTCCGTATCCAGTGAGATTTTCGACCACATGCCCGAAGGTGTGACCGTAATTGAGGATTGCGCGGCGACCGCCCTCGCGCTCATCGGCCGCTACCACCTCGGCCTTGGCCTGGGTGGATCGTTCGAGAATGGTTTGCAGGTTTTGTTCGCCTAGACCAGAAGCATCACTGAGTGTCTCGATGTTTTCGAGAAGAGCAAACAGCTCGGGATCTCCGATCACTCCGTATTTGATCACTTCTGCCATCCCGGCACGGAATTCCCTGGCTGGCAGTGTGTTGAGTGTTAACGGATCAATGAGCACCAGTTTGGGTTGATGAAAAGCCCCGATCAGGTTTTTCCCCCCCGGGTGATTCACGCCGGTTTTTCCTCCGATCGCTGCATCCACCATTGCGAGCAGCGTGGTTGGCACCTGCACAACCGCGATACCCCTTAACCAGGTTGCCGCTGCAAAGCCCGTCATGTCTCCGACGACCCCACCACCGAGGGCAACCATCAAGGAACCGCGTTCGAGCCGTAAGCGATGGGCTGCATCGTGAATCCTGCTCACCGTGTCCAGATGCTTCTGGTCTTCTCCGGCCTCGATGACCAGCAGTTCCGGTTCGTAGCCGCTTTCTCGCAGGCTCTTCAAGCAAGTCTCCCCATAGGGAGCGGCCACATCCGGGTTGCTGACAACAAGCACCTTGCGAGGTGCAGGGCGATCTGTGCGCAGAAGCTCCTCGCCCAGACTCTGAAGTGATCCACTCCCGATCACAACGTTGTATGGGTTCAACGCGAGTTTGACGGGGATGCGTTGCATCAGAGGGCAATCAGCGCCATGGGGCGCGGCTGAAGACCGCTCCACTCTGCCGTCTAGATCGGCCATCCCGCCTAACCTCCGCGAAGAATGCTGAGAGTGCATGGGCCGCAGGCTTGATCTAGGCAAATGGCGCCAGACAATCACGGCTTGGTCTTTTCTCGTACCTGCGCTGGTGTTGTTGGCCATTTCGGTGCTCGTGCCCGCTTTGATGGCCTTGGTGATGACCTTCACCCAGACAGGCCTTGATGTTTCCGAACCACTGCGTTTTGTCGGCTTCGCCAATCTGCACAGGTTGAGTTTGGATCCGATGTTTTATCGGGTGCTCATCACCACGTTGCTCTATTTGATTGGGATCGTTCCCCCCATCGTTTTGGGGTCACTCGCTCTGGCGGTTCTGGTCAACCGTCGTTTACCGGGCATGTATGTCCTCCGTGCAGGCTTCTACACACCAGTGCTCGTTTCGATTGTGGTGGCAGCCATCGCGTTCCGATGGCTCTACGCCGAAAACGGTCTGGTGAACGGCTGGATGGTGGCGTTGCTAGGAGACGCATTTGCGCCAATCGGGTTTCTCACTAACCCGCTTCTGGCACTCCCCTCGGTGATGCTCGTGACGTTGTGGAAGGGGCTTGGGTATTACATGGTGATTTTTCTCGCAGGCTTGCAGGGCATCCCTCAGGAGCTCTATGAAGCTGCTGAGCTGGATGGCAGCGATGGCTGGCGTAAACATGTTGATATCACTCTTCCCCTTTTGCGCCCGTATATCACTCTTGTTTCAGTGATTTCTGCGATCGCGGCCACCAAGGTTTTTGAGGAGGTGTTTCTCATGACCCAGGGTGGGCCAGCCGATTCGACCCGCACCCTTGTCTATTACGTCTATGACCAGGCGTTTTCGGAACTCGAGATCAGCTATGCCTGCACAGTTGGCTTGGCCTTATTCCTGCTGGTGATGGTCCTGACTCTGTTTCGTTTGGTTTTCGCCGGCGAGCGAGGATTGATCTGAACACCATCAGCCACAACCCCCTTTTCATGACCAGCGCAGCAGCTGACAACCGACTCTCCCGGATAGGCGTCGTTGGCGGTGGTCAGCTGGCACGGATGCTCGTTGATGCCTCTCGTCAGCGGAATGTGGAGGTGATCGTCCAGACCCCTTCTCTGGCTGATCCAGCTGCCCAGATTGCGGCGGACGTCATTGAGGCGGATCCTGTTGATGCTGACGCCACTCAGGCATTGCTGAAGCGATGTAGCAGCATCACCTTTGAGAATGAGTGGGTCAGCATTGAAGCCCTGACAGCTCTTGAGCGCAAAGGAGCTCGGTTTCGGCCCTCGCTGGCCAGTCTGAAACCCCTGGTGAACAAGCTTCACCAACGTCAACTGCTCGATCGGTTATCCATTCCAAGTCCTGACTGGGTTGAACTGATCTCTATCGATCCAGGTGCTCCGTCATTACCCAAGGGCTGGTCGTTCCCTGTAATGGCCAAGGCCGTGACCGGTGGCTACGACGGCAGGGGCACCAGGGTGTTGAAAACCATTGACTGCCTGGCTGAACTGTTGCGATCTGTCGATCCTGACGACTGGATTTTGGAAGCCTGGGTCGATTACGAGAGCGAACTGGCCCTGGTGGTCAGTCGCGATCAGTCCGGCCGGGTTCGGGCTCTGCCTTTGGCTCAGACGCACCAATCGAACCAGGTTTGTGATTGGGTGTTTGCGCCGGCCGATGTTGAGCAGCTCGTTGAGGCCACTGCATACAATATTGCTGCATCCCTTCTCACCACATTGGACTACGTGGGTGTGATGGCGATTGAGATGTTTTACGGATCTAAGGGGTTACTTGTGAATGAAATTGCTCCACGCACTCACAATTCGGGCCATTTCTCGATTGAGGCCTGTCACAGTAGTCAGTTTGATCAACAACTTTGCATTGCAGCTGGCCTCGACATTCCCGATCCTGTCCTCAAGGTGCCCGGGGCATTGATGGTCAATCTGTTGGGGTTGCCTGCCGATCAAGCGACTCCTCTGGATCAACGCCTTTCAGCCCTGCGTGCTGAACCTTCCCTCAATCTTCATTGGTATGACAAGCACGGTGAAAGTCCTGGTCGAAAACTGGGTCATGTCACTGTTGTGCTCGATGGCGAGGACGCATCCAGTCGCTGGCGTCAGGCCATGGACGCCTTGCAACGGGTTCGCTCTATCTGGCCTTTGCCCTTAAATTGATGAGGGACTGCTGTGTTGGTGACGGCCTTTCTCTAGTGCTCTGATCTGACTCTCTATCGACTTGGGGCGACTGTCGTGACGGTGCCGTAAACCGGCCTCGTAGCCGGAAACGAATCCCCGCTTTGTTGCCCCTTCTGGTTCTTCCAGGTCGATCACTGGGGCTCGCACGGCACAGCGGTTCACCCTCCTCAAAACCTAAGCTCTGACAAGGTTTAGCTCTTTGCGTCTGTTGAAGTGGAATACTCAAACCACTAACTAAGAGCACTAACCAGAGCAAAACAAATGACGATTGATGAAATGTCCCTCTATGGGCTTCGCAAGTGAGGGGGCTGTCCCCTTGCCGTCTGGCAGCAGGGAGTGAGCACAGCTCGCCCTTATGGGCTTCGCAGAAGCTCAGCTACGAACTCACCAGCGGGACGTATGGCGACGAAGGCGGCATCGAGCCACTCCCTAGAAGCTCATTCAGGTGAGTTCTATAGCGCTTCGACACCTACGTGCAGAAGGCTCGGCCGCCGAACCCCAAGGAGTGACAAGCGACTGGGAAGAGACCAAACCTCATCTGTCGTAACTCTGCTTCACCCCCTGCAGAGGCCAAGAACAGGGCTACAAGTCCACCAGCTCACAGTTATGGATATTGCCATCACAGCAGTGATTGCTGTCAGCCGCACCCAGAGTGGAACCATTGCCTTCAGTGAGATCGGAAGAGATAGCCCCAATCAGCTCAGACCTTGGGCACTGACGCCACGAGCACCAGCTCTTAAGGCAGCGATCCTGCCTCCGACATTCTGGTTCTGAACTTTGCCTAGATGGTGACCCCCAGCCACCTTCTTCAGTTCTTCATTTGAAAGATCTTCTCTGCTGCCTTCCTTGTTGAATTGGTCTTCTGACATGGGATAGGTACGAATACAGTAGTCATAGCAGCGTTTCCTTAGCTAGGCTGCTTGGCATCGAGTTAAGTAATTAGTAGAACCAGGCAAGGGTCGTGAATCACAACTAACTTTGGAAGAGAGTATTAATACCCATGCCTGAAAAGAACTCTGACAAGGAACTCTCAATTGATGAGCTGAAAACTATCACTGGCGCTGGATATAGTCCGGAAGACGATGACCTAGAGTTTTCAAACTTTGTAGGTACTGAAAATTGCAACGAAATCCTTGGTCAGGACAAGGCAGTCAGGAAGATATCAAATGACAAAAAATTTGTAGGCAATCCTTATCCATCACCAATTGCTTAGAAAAGCATGATGATTATTAGACCATCGAATGAGTATGAAAAGTTCGCTTCAGAGATGGCCTTAGAACAAGAGGAGGCTGGTGTAGTGGGGTTGTGCCTTAATCCATATGCATCCCCCTTCTAGGCCCTTAATTAGATAAAATTAGTAGCTAGGTAGCTAGGGATTATCAGAGCAGTTTTTCGTAATCTGTAGGGTTCATGGAATCTCAGTTGTGTTGTGTATTCAGTGTTCGTTAGTGATCGTTATGGGCGATGACCTACTCAGTTCTCCAAGTTATTAAAAACCCCCGCATCGCGAGGCCAATCTAACATGCCAGAGTCATTCATCTCAACCATGGCAATTGTACCTAGCTGGATGGCTAAAGATTGCTGAGAGGTACTTTGCGGCTTAAGATCTACACCCTATGCACTGATGCTGGCTTCCTCTTTGGTTATGCAGTAATGCTGCCGGAGAAATTCTTGTTCTGCAGCTTGCCTAGCTGATGGCCGTTAACTGGCGGAGATGTTCAGCCAGATTACTTCACCTATTTTTACATAACTAAGCTCATCTGTGCGGGTATCGGATCACCTTTGGGTGTAGTTAGGCAGGGATTAGACAAATAAATAAACGCTGATTTTGCAGGGCATTTTGGTGAGTGGGATGACTCTTAGATCTACAATACTGACGCTAGAAGTTAGATTGAATATAATAAGGAAATGTCAACAAACGGATCAAAGAGCGTAATCAGGTTGATTCTGTAAGCAGCAGTTGCTCTCACATGAGACGGGATAAACTTAATCGAATAACCACGCATCTCAGTTGCTTGGTGTCGATGTTAGGGAAGTAAAAGCAGAACTGGTTGATGCTTGCTCTATGCTAGGAAAGCCATTGGTTATCGTGGCCCTATTCGTCGAAATCTCTTTTTAGAATTAGTTGATTTTAGCAGGGAGGGTTTTTGATACTTGGAGTTGTTGGGTGCGGACAGAGACCGGCTGCACTCGCTCCAGAACCAAGACAGGTCAATCTACAAGGCCTCCCACCACCGGCGACGTCTTCAACTTCTTCATCTGTAAGGTCAAACTCTTGATTCGGTGATAAGGGATTAAGCAGGATTCCTGGAGGAACTAGAAATCCTTCATCTTTGGCGATCTGTGAAACTGTATCGGCGTCTGCGGCTGCTTTGAGCTTGTCCTGCAATGTGAGATCACCTTTGACCTTCATCAGAAACAATTTGAGCTGCTCTTCAGACATCGTTGGCCTGCATAACTATTATTGGTATAGCATCAGATCGAAGAATTGTCACTAATCGGACCAAGCACCCATTGATGCCGACTGTTTCTATTCAGTCAAGCTGACCGGTCGAAACAGTCTTTCTCAATAGGATTAGGACTTAAATGCCACTGAGCAGTCAAGTCGGCTCTCATGAATTATTGTTTAAATTGATCTGAAACGTAGCGGCCTGACTATATTAGAAAAAAATCAAATTAATGACCGTCGATCAGCTTAAATCATTTATTGAAAAGGTGAAAAACGATCGCGCTCTTCAGCTCAGGTTAAAAGCAGTGGAAACCGATGCCGATTGGTGTGCAATTGCCAAGGAAGAGGGCTTTTCGATCAGTGTTCAAGATTATCGAAAAGGCTGCGATGAACTAACCGATGAGGAGATGGAGGGTATTGCAGGAGGTGGCACTTGCTGGTGCGGTAAAACCAAGAAAGTCTGTCGATTCGACTCGAAGGATTGGATTTGGGAGTGCTGATAAGTCGCCCTTTATTGTCTTGTTAAGCTGTAATTGGTCTTTTAGGCTTTTTTATAACAGGCCACGACTGGGATAATCAAATCTGTCTTAGCCTCATTAACTTTCTTGCTTTCAAGTCCATTGCCTGTCGAAATTGGACAGCTATAAGGCATAAGTATTGATCTAATGAGCCAATATCGATTGCTTTTAGATTTTTCATTCCTTGGTTTTCAGGATGTTACTGTGATGGGCGAATAGGCCTAAGGTTTTCTTTCGGTAATTGCTAAAAGCCAATCGCTTATTGTGGATTGTTTAGCCTTCTTCCTTTCGTTAAAACTGCATTTGCCGGGTTCTTGTAATCATGTAAGTTCCAGTAGCCTCACTTGCCTGGCCATGCGCTCAAAGGCTTTGGTGAATAAATGCCTTCTTCATTCAACTCGTTGATTTCAATATTGTCCGCCAGCCTTGTTCGCTTCCTGTAAGGCTTTCGTCTGCTTACCTGCAGCAATCAGTTATGGTGAGCACTTCTATCTCGTATTGATTTGGGCCCGCTTGCTTTTGTGCCTAGTATTCGTTTCTGGTGTGTCTTGTATATCTATTCTGTGCTATCCATGAGAAATTTTACTGCCCTTGGATCGACCTATGGATCGTCTGTGTTGATGAACTAGTGGTTTGTGTAACCTCAGCGATGATTCCTCTCTTGCCTTAACCCAGGAAGTTCTTGCTCAAACTTACTCTTGCTTTGGCTCACAGGATATAGTGTGACTTGGCTTTGATTTCTGCCTGTTAGTAAAGGGCCAGTTCGAATGAATTTTGCTTGTTTATATCCTGTATGTTTGCTGGATGATGCTGTCTGTATCGACTGTCGGGATTTGCCACCCTTAAACGAAACTCTCTATCAAGAGGCCGTCAGCTTGCCTTGCATGAGATCCATAGAATTCACCAATGCCTAACAAGATTGAGCGGAAGCTTGACCAAGCCCATACTGTCCTTCCTGTTGAAGCCACTTCTCCTCTTTGGATCCAAAAATCACGAACATCTAGCCTGTAAAGATCGTGCTCACCCCTCTCTCGATCGCTACATCTGGAACTCGTCTATGGCCTCAGATGACCTACCTCTGCTTAGATTATTGGCAGATTGATGCCAACGGCTCAATCCCTACTTAGCGTACAAGCACGTACACGCATCGTTTCCCTTGAAAAATAACTGGCAGCACCAGTGGGTAGAAGCGATTGTTCCGGATGAACCGCATAAGTTCTCTCGTCGTTTGCTCTGGGATTGCTACAGCCAGGAGGACTTCCTTCAGTATCTTCAATCACCAGGTCAAAGCCGAAATACCACTGGCCTGAACTGGGAGAGTTGTCTACTTGAGTGTAGGCGTGCACTCAAGAAATCATGGGATCAGTCGCTACTGCCTGTTGGCAGCGACGAAGAGCAACTTGCCTTCGTGGATCTTTGGTGGCCTATTCGTTGTCATGCCAAATTAGTGCTGACGAACCGATTGAAATCTCGCCCTGGGTCTGAATATTTTTTACTACAGGTGTTTGATCAGTTGGCCGATAGCCTGTTGACAAGGCTTTGCAGTCTTGGGGAACAAGTGCTTTGGGAGGAATTCAATTCGGAACGCACTCCAGGAACCATGCTTCTGGCCCATCTTGGTAGTAGCGGAGACGGTTCCGGCCCTCCTGTGCGGGATCATTACGAACGTTTCATTCACCGTCACCGTAAGGATGGTCTTGAGCATCTGCTGGAGGAGTTTCCAGAACTTGGTCGGTTTGTTGGCACGGTGGTGATTCTTTGGTTGCAGTCAAGCACTGAAATGCTGGAGCGGATCTGTGATGACCGTGATGTGCTGGAACGATTGTTCTCGATTCCTATGACTCATTCATTGCTGGCAGTGCAACAAGGTCTAAGCGATCCTCATCGAGGAGGACGCGCTGTAGCAGTTCTCAGCTTTGGCTCAGAGATGAAGGCAGAGCAAAAGGTTGTGTATAAACCAAAGGATATGGGTGTGGATTCAGCTTATCAATCGTTGTTAACTGATCTTAATCGTCATAGCATATTAGCTCCGCTTCGCACCCTCACTATCCACAATGCTGATGGATATGGCTACATGGAGTATGTACCACATCTACTTGTCAAGGACGATATTGAGATGGAGCGGTTTTACGTTAATGCTGGTCGACTCACTGCTGTTCTGCATCTTCTCGGTTGCACAGATTGCCATCATGAGAATCTGATCGCATGCGGTGATCAGATATTGCTGATCGATACCGAAACACTGCTTGAGGCTGATGTACCCGATCATGTCAGCGAAACGAAAGAAAATCAGCAAGAGGCACAACAATCGACACTTGCAAAGCGATTTCAAAGCTCTGTTCTTCGTTCGGGTTTGATGCCCCAGTGGATGTTTCTCGGCGGCGCAAAGACTGCTGTGGATATCAGTGCTCTCGGTATGTCTCCAGCCAAGGAAGCCACTTATCTGGCACACGGCTGGCTTGGACTTAACAGCGACGGGATGATGCCTGGGCGTGTCAGCAAAACATCAGAGATCCCTACAAGTCTCCCTGTTGGTGTAGGTAGTGATAATCCGTTCAAGCGATTCATCACTCCATTCTGTACAGGGTTTCAAGATCAGAGCGACAGTTTGATCAAGATGCGGCATTCGTGGCTTGCCTCCGATGGCCCCCTCGAGCTTTTTGCAGGACTTCGACGACGGATTGTACTGCGCGCCACCAGGGTGTATTTCACGATTCAGCGCCAACAACTAGAACCAGCAGCTTTGCGCTCTCCTCTTGTTCAATCCTTGAAAATTGAGCAATTGGCTCGCAGTTTCCTGCTTTCGGAATCCAAGCCACTCCATTGGCCGGTGTTCTGCGCAGAGAGGGAACAGATGCAGCAGCTCGATATTCCTTTCTTTACTCATGTGATTGATGGTGATTCTTTGGATCTGAATCAAAGCGGAGAAACGCTTTCTGATTTCATCAAAACAAGCGGCCTGAGTGCCGCCCGTGACCGCCTCTTGAATTTGAATCAGGAGGAGATTTCCTTTCAGCTTCGTCTGATCCGTGGTGCCTGTACTGCAAAGCAAATGCGTAGGAGCTCTGAAGAGATACTAACTGACGTAACTAGTACTGATGGATTTATTGTGGATCAGCAAAATAGTGAAATTGAAAGCATCTCAAAGGTTGTAGATAAAATCAATGATCTCGCAATCCATGATGCCAATGGCCAGGTCGAATGGTTGGGAATGGATCTGGGAGGCGATGGTGAATCATTCTCGTTTGGTCCTGTAGGACTCTCCCTTTATGGAGGTTCTATTGGTATTGCTTGCTTAATGGAAAGGATGCACAGTTCTATCAATACTGGCAACCTTCGTGTCTCAATCCTCAAGCCACTCTCACAACTCCTCGAACAAGCTAACGACGACGAACGACTTCGTTGGTGGCGTGATCAACCGCTTGGCTTAAGCGGTTGTGGCGGAATCTTGTTGGCCTTGCATGAGCTCAGCCTCCCCAACTGGGTGGACGAGCTTCTCCTCTCAGCTCGTTCACGTTTCATCGACTCCGATCAGCAATTAGACCTGATTGGTGGCAGCGCCGGCCTCATCGCCCCCTTACTAACGTGCTCTAGCGATCACGCCCTTGCAGTGGCAACTGAAGCCGGCGATCACCTTTTAGCCACACAAACAGAGCGTGGCTGCTGGGATCAGCCACGCTCGAGGAACCCTGGCTTATTGGGATTCTCCCATGGGACTGCTGGTAATGCCGCTGCTCTTGCACAATTGCATCGAGCAACTGGAGAATCACGCTTTTTAAATGGAGCTCAGGCTGCATTGCTCTATGAGAGAGCTCACTACAATCAGTCAAAAGGAAATTGGCCTGATTTCCGTGAATCTGATCAAGATCTCAATTACATGGTGAGCTGGTGCCATGGAGCCCCAGGTATCGGCTTAGCCCGTTCATGCTTATGGGGCACCTCCTTATGGGATGACACTTGCCTAGAGGAAATATCAATTGCTACAGCCACCACAACCACTTTTGCTTCTTCGGGGCAGGCCACCGATCACCTATGTTGCGGCAGCCTTGGACTGATGCTGACACTTGAAGCCCTTACGATGGGGCCTTGGCGTTTGGACGCCTCTGTGGTTGATGATGCACGATTGGCTGCTAATCGCATCAGGAGCGATGCATTGAAGCGGAGTACAGGCAAGGATCTTGAGTTACGTTGTTTCGGAACTCGAGAATCGACTCTTCTGCTTCCAGGATTCTTCACAGGCTTGAGTGGCATGGCAATGGCTTTGATGCAGGATCCTGCATCAAAGAAAACAACACTGAATTTACTAACAGGTGGCCTCTGGTCTTTATCAAGATGAAGTGAATTTGCCTATGAATAGTCCGGCTTCTTGTCACAACTTCGTAAAAGGACTGATCAAGCTAATGGCTATTTAACATTCTCATTAAATAACCGTGAGATTTGAGTTCATTCCAGCTACCTGTTTCGGCTTGTTTTCCTTTTTCGAGAACTACAATCTGATCAGCTCCTTGAATCGTGGAAAGCCTGTGGGCGATGCTAATGCGAGTAATCCCTAGGCCATTAATGACCTCGGTGATATGTTGCTGTGAGCGATTATCAAGCGCACTTGTCGCTTCATCCAGAATGAGTACTTTTGGATTAGTGATCAGCGCCCGCGCGATGGCAATTCGCTGAACCTGTCCACCTGAGATGTTCCCACCTGAGTCACTCAACAATGTCTCTAATTGCATAGGCATGGATCGAATTTCGTCGGCAACAGCAGCACGTTCTAAAGCATCCCATATCTGCTCTTCTGTGTAATTGATACCTCCGCAGATTACGTCATAGATTGAACCTGCATTCAATCTTGCTGTCTGCATGACCACACCGAGTTGACGGCGATATGAACGAATGGCGAGTTGAGGTAGTGGTATTCCATCGACAAGTACTTCTCCGGCCATCGGCAGGATAAATCCGAGTAACATTCGTACCAAGGTTGTTTTTCCGCAACCACTAGCACCTGTGATTGCGGTATGTTTCCCATCAGGAATCAGAAATGATAGGTCTTTAAATAAAGGTTCAGCACTTCCTGGAAACTCATATCCAAGATGCTGAAGGCGAAATTCGCCTTTCAATCGATGATGAAGAGCATCTGGCCGATACCCTTCCTCAACATCCGCATACATCACTGGTTCAGCCCTTTTCCAAAGTACAGCTGCCTTGCCTGCTGTATTTGCAATTAGGTTGGCTGCATTTGTAATCGAACCATTGAAACTATTGAATGCGGCATTAAATGCTATGAAAGCAATGATTTGTTGATTCAGATCAACAGCTCCAGAAGAAGACAGGATGCGATAGGCAACTACAGAAAAAAGAAATAAAGATGCTAAGGGCGAGACAAGTGTGCCATATTGCTCAATAGCGTCATTGTAAATATTATTGCGTAGCTGTAACAGGGCATATCGATTGATCTCGCGCAACCAGCGAAGTAGCAAAAATGGCTCAGCTCCAGCGCTTCGGATTTGTGGCATTCCCATTACGGACTGTAGGGAAAAGTTCGTTATTTCAGCGCCACTTTCAAGCAGAGGCAGCTGCAAAACAATTGAACGCCATGTAAGAAAAAGTACGCAGATTGTAGCGATTAGAGTGAAGCCGCAGGCCCAGATTGCTAGCTCGCGGTCATAGGCAAACATTAGCACAAAATAACTGACGGAAAAAAGAGTAGATAGCAAAGTTGTAAGAACTCCAGTTCCTAGTATTTGGCGTAGTTCGCTAACTGAGCTAACTCTGGATGCAAGGTCGCCAGTCGTGTATCGACTAATGAAACTCATTGGTAGTCTCATTAAACGATCCCAAACTGCAGATTGAAGTCGCAGATCTGCAACGCTCTCCAATCGCAGCATCATTAAATTTTGCAGAAACGATGCTGTTACAGATCCAATCACAATTAGACCAACAACTATCATCCCTTCTACTAGCAATTGCTGGTCATTCTGAGGAAGTATATCCGACACCAACGTTTTTGTTAGCATTGGGATTGATAGGTTGAACAGCATCACCACGGCAGACGTAATGACTAGTGCTGCAATCGGTATCAGTTCAGGAGAAAACGCAAATTTTAGTACTGATATTGGGCCCGTTACAACAGCAGGAAGTGAGGGATAGATTTCATAAGCATCATCCATAAGGATGATGCTTTGATCTGCATGTTTATGCTCCTGACGAAACGCACTATATAACCAGTTCTCACCCCTATACCGGTACAAAGCTTGAGGCTCTCCATTCTTGGAGTCAAAAACGATCATTAATGGAAATTCATTGTCATTCGTTGGATCTAAGTCCCAGTGCTTCGTTGTCAGATCTCGGGGGGCTGAAATACGGCGATGGTGAATGTCGTTATGATCAAGTAGTTGCACAATATCGGCACCGGGCAGATATTCGAGGTGCTGATCACGTCGGCCCAAAGTAGCCATGCAGAAACCTAACAGTCTCAATTCGGGGTATTGATCGTGCTCAGCCTCTGCGCTGAAGAGAAGTTCCTCCTCTAGCAATCGAGCCGCAATGAGTGCTTGACGGGAGGTGCTCATGACCATACCTCTCTTGGAGCAGACTCTGACTGCTCGTTATCGACAAGATTTTTAAATGCTCCAGGTTTCTGCATAAGTTCATTGGGGGAACCTTGCTCCACTACAGAGCCGTTTTGCATCACAAGAACATAGTCACTGCGTAGTGCAGCATCAAGGCGATGTGCAACATTGACTACAGTGATGCCACGTTTCTTGAGTGCATCCAGAACTCTTGACTGCGTTGCATTATCAAGTGCACTGGTTGCCTCATCAAATAGAAGGATCGTGGGCTTTCTTACTAAAGCACGACAAATTTCTAGTCTCTGGCGCTCTCCACCGCTAAGGTCACTACCATTATCATGAAGCTCACGTTGAAATGATTCTGGGTGATCATTGATTGTGCCTAGAATTTGTGCATCATTTGCCGCCTCCTCAAGATCACCAAGCGTGTATCCAGGCCGCCAGAGCGTGATGTTGTCATGAACACTTGCATTAAACACGAAAACTTGTTGAGGGACATAGGCAAGGCTCTTTCGCATCACACCATCGCCATGTGATACCCAAGGCGCTCCGTCATAAAGAATCTCACCTGATGAAGGCTGATAGAGGCCTGCAAGAATGCGGACTAGTGTTGTTTTTCCTGATCCACTTCCGCCAACAATCGCCAATTGTGAGCCTGCGGGTACGACAAGATCTAATCCTTGGATGAAAGGGTTTGAGATTGCATCGAAGGCGAACGATAGGTTACGAAGTTCGATCGAGCCATCTAGACGCCGATCAATAGGATCTGATTCTGGCTGTGAGGATTCCAAGCTAGGATTCACCTCAGGATCTTCTTTGAGCTGAAAGGCCCGTACAAGAGGATCGTTCTCGTTTTTACGCAGATCTTCTAACCTGCCTAGATCACCTATCACTCTTTGAAGTACTGAATTGATCTGTGGAAGTGATGCTATAGGAGCAGTCAGTTGTCCTTGTAAAAATTGAAAAGCAACAAGAGTTCCCAGTGAAATTTTTCCGGCAATAATTAGAAATCCTCCGACAGTAAGTACTAATCCGCTAAGAAGGAATGTGCTGCCACTGGCTGCAATCGAGGACAATGCCATTTGAGCCCCAAGTTTTTGGTTCTGCATCACTACATTTCCAAAACTGCCTTGCCATTGACTGAGAAATTCAAATTCAAGTCCAGAAGCCTTTAATGTTTCAATATTATTGACACCCTGTAATCCCTTGCCTTGGGCTTTCCCTTGTTCGATCGCAAGTTTGCGGTTAGCGTCATAACGTCTTTCGGTCAACCACCAGTTCAGTGCTAAATTTGAGATCATTACTACTAATACAAGTAACGCCAGCCAAACAGAAACAAGAACTGAAATCATCAGGACAAGTAGGCCGATCCAAAGACTCACCGCAAAACGTAGAAGTTGCGCTACGACAACCTGTGTCATTTCCATCCCTAGAAGCATCCGACTCGCTATTTCGCCCTGAAAACGAGCCTGATAGAAGCCATAGGTAACCTGAAAAAGTTTACGGAATAGATCTGCTGTCAGCTTCTTTGAAAGAAGTAATTCCATTCTTCTCAGAAGAACGAACTGTACACTTAGTAATGCGATCCATGACAATACTGTAAGAAGTAATAGCCAGATAATTGGAATGCCGAAATAAAGCCGTTGGTTCTGGAGAAAACTGTCTATAAATGTTGAAGTTAATCCAGCCACTAGTAAGGCGATCACACCCTGACCAGTGGCGATTATTATTAACTGAAGTAACGCCACTCTGTACGGCTTTAACGTGGCAAACAAACCCCATAAAGGTGAATGTTCCTTACCCCCAGGAGTGAATTCAGGGCCAGGTTCGAATTCGAGCACTACGCCTGTGAAATTGTCAAGAAACTCCTCCATCAACACCCGTACTCGTCCTTGTCCAGGATCACTCAGAAAAACATGCTCCCCTTCAAAGCCTTCTACAACGAGGAAATGATTGAAACCCCAGAAGACAACACAGGGGAAAAGACCGTCCGATCGTAGTTGTTCACCTGAGCAGCGATAAGCCCTTGTCTTCAGACCATATCCCCTTGCAGCGATGAGGACTTGTTTGGCATTGGATCCATCACGATTGACTCCACATGCCGACCTCAATTCACTGAGATCGACGATTCGGCCAAAGTAGCCAAGGATTGTCCCCAAGGACGCTGCACCGCACTCCGCCGCCTCGTACTGCAAACGCGTGCGTGCTTTGACACGCCGGCGTTGAAGCTGGCTAGTCATGGCATGTTTCCTTTGATTCGAGTCTCTCCGTTAGGGGGAGAAGCCTCTGGTACATCTGGAGGTGCCATCCCAAAAAAGCTACGGATCGCCGGAAGAACAAGGGCAATCGGAGCAACGCGACGTGTTGTAATTTCAACGTCTATTCGATCACCAGGCGTGGGAGGGAAGGGAAGGGAGGAGTTCGACGTCCAGACATAACCCCCGCTGTTTTTAGAGACATTCGCCTCAGACCGCTCCAGAGCAAGGATCGCCAAAGCTGGCGAGGGATGGCGTGAAACAATGGTTTCAGCTAGGGCTTTGACCCCGATTCTTGCTGATACTTCATCAAGACCACTAGGCAATTTAGCCATCGAAATAACCTCCCCTTTAATTCCTCCAACCTCAGCGCGTTTATATCCCGATGGTGTCGCCAAAGCGCTCATGCCAGGGAAGACTTGAGCCATTTGCTTGCTACTAAGAAATACTGGTACCATTTGAGGTTGGTCAAGTATATCATCGCTTAACTTCAATAGAATCTTGCCTTTGTTGACCGTCTCCCCATTATTTGGAATCACACTAGAGAGATATACATTTCTCGGAGAAAATATTAGTTGTCTGTCGATCACCATGGCTAATTCATTTCTGAGTTTCCGATAAGCTTGGTCTCTTTCGCTTTCAACCTTAATCAGCTCTGTATCAAGGGTGTGTAGATTTGACTTAATGTTGTCAACCTTTGATTGGTTCTGTAAGATCTCTTGCGTCGATACATAACCTTTTTGGGCCAGGCTTTGCATGCCAGATAGATAGGCTGATTGGCTTGCAAGTTCTTCGCGTAGAATATTTTGCTTCGCATTGATGTTTTGGGTCTGTTGGTCTGTCTTACGTAGAAGGCGATTTAGTTGATCAATCTCGCTGCTAAGTTGTTCCAATTCTGCTGATGAGCGTACCCAGATCAATAAACGTCCCTTCTTGACTGGTAAACCCTTAAAAGTTTGCTGTAGATTCTGAGTGAACCGATTTGAGGACGTCATCTTTGAAAAATCCCTTGCTGATGACAATACAAATTGGCTCGCTTGAAACACATCGTTGGCAAGCTCAGCCATCTCCTGATCACTAAATATATCTGGGGAGTGCATAAAACGCCTGGCCTCATCATGCCAAGGTTCGTTGAGCTTGTTAAACATGTAAAAGGCTTCGCCATCAGTCGCACTGAGGCTGGAGTTGATCGTACTTACAGGAAGCAATATCCCAGTTCCTTTGACGCTGACTGGAATTCGTGCGAAAGTGGCCCAAAGGGCTCCACATATCGCAATTAAAGAGCCAAGGCCTAAGGTGGCACGCAACGGAGGTGTTAATAAAGTAACTGGACCATTGCGATCGCCAGCACGGTGACGGTTTTTAAGCGCACGTTCGTTAAAAAGGTTAGTCATTGGTTGCCCTCCTCACGCATATTCATAAGACGTTGATCAACCTTACCCTTTGTATCACTTGGCCATGTTGATGTGTAGCGATATAAATCAGCTATTGCATTGTTGTGGTTTAATATGGAATCCGCAAGTTGAACAGAAGTTTGTGAGACCCTGGCAGTGGCTTGAACTACGGTTGTAATATTTTCGACACCCACTTCATAGCGTGCTTTTGCCGCCTGTTCGGCTAGTTGAGCACTTTGATAACCCTGTCGTGAACTTTCAATAGCCACCTTGGCTGTCAATAGCTGTCCGTAACTTGCACGAACTTGGCGGATCACTTCATTTTCTTTTATTGTTTTGTCTGCAAGATATCCGCGGCTATTAGCAAAGGAAGACTGTGCATTAGCAGCTTTGATACCACCATCAAAAAGTTGCCATTCAAATTCAATGGCGATGGAAGTAGACCAATTTCTACTTGCTTGGTAGGATGTTCCAGGATCATTGCTTAATGGTACTTCTTGATATCCATTAGTACCCGTAAGTGATCCATTGCCAGCGAGGCTGAAGACAGGCAGGTATCTACGCATTTCTGAAACTCCTAACCACTTGGATGACTCCGCTTGTGCCAGAGCGGCGAGAAGCTCTTCTCGCTGAGATATAGCTTCTACGATTGTATCTTCAAGAGGCTTGCTCCAAGCTCCAAAGGGTGCAGCAGGTTCACTAGGGATAGCAATTGCATCAGGTGATAGTGCAATCAGCTCAGAAAGTTCAGCTGTTTCAGTGATATAGTTTCTTGTATATCCAATTAATTGGCTTAAATTGGTGAATAGCTGTGAGCGGATTTGCTCAACTTCAAGTACTGTTGCCATTCCGATCTCCTTTCTGGCTTCTATCGTTTCGAGCTCTATTCTGTTGTTTGTATAAATCTTCTGAAAACTTGAAATCAATTGTGCTGTGCTCTGCACCCTGAAATAGGACTTTTGTATTTCAAGAATAAGTGACCTAGCGGATGAAAGGAATATGTATTGTTGTTGTCTTAATGATGCTTCTTGAGCATTGATCGAAGGTTGTCGCGAAGGATCGAGAAATCTCCATGCAACCTTGATGTTTGGATTGAAGATAAAGCGTTGTCCACTACTGGCTCGATTTTGCGATCTGTCGGCTCGTGCTTTGGAGTTAGGCTTAGGATTTTGTGAGTAAAATTCACCAGCATTTCCGTATTCGTCGCGGATGAAGCTTGTCCATGTATAGCTAGGGGATTGGAGGTTTGTAATGCTGATCTGGGGATACCACGCTCTCTGCGATGCTATGAGCTTCCACTCACGAGCCTGGAGCAACGCGTAATTTTTTGATAAAGTTGGATTATTTTCTAGTCCTATCGCGATTGCCTGGTCGAGTTTAATAGGAATTCCTCTTGCTTTAATCTCTTTCTGTAGACGTTCCAGGCTCTCGACTAAAAGGTCAGGGCTGATTGCTTTTGACCTCTCTTCGGTGAGAGCCGTTGATGGCGCTAGATTGCCAGAAACATGTAGCTGTTCCGTTACAGAGGAAGCTTTTGCAGTGCTGCTTATAGCAGTACACGTAAGAAAAGCTACAGCGCCCAGCCGCGAAAAGAAAGCAGATTTTATCGAATTTTTGAAAACGCTTCGGTAACCATAGCTGTAATTGAACGGATTTCAAGGGTCAGAACGAATTCAACATATGTCGGCGCTTCCTTCCCGCTCTGAGTCGCTCCTTAGGTAATTCGAACCAATTTCGGTCCGTAGAAATTTCAATATGGGGAGCGCTCGTCATTGCCTCGATTGCGATTGCATTTTTCGTAATGCCTCCCTCCGGTCTCTTTGTTGTTCTTTTTCTCATGTTTCCTTTGGTCAATCACAAATTGTGTAATGTCTCCTCCGATTCCTCCGCTGCTTGGGTTGGCTTTGGTCCAATCGTTGTCATCAGGTAGAAATTTAGGTTGTTCTCTTCAGATTTGATTTCTGTTTCACGATAGGCCTAAGTGGAATTGATCGCATTGCCATCGTAATGATGATCACTTTCGTGTGTATCGCCAACGTTCCAACTTTTGAATCCACGGCCTTGCTTTTCTCTCTTCGGTCATTTCAGAAAGGATATGTTTTTTAAGAGTTTTGATGATCATGCTTTTTCCTCGGCTGATCCGTCAATCCCGGCATTTTCGCTAATCCATAGAAATGGTTATCGAGATAATTCGAATTTGTTTTCAATGCTCTATTGCGTCACTTTTTCTTAGAGTCTTTTAATTGCTCTTGCTCTTGTTCTTTGATTTAAGTTTTAATGCTTCTGTTGTAACAAATTAACAGATCTATTTTTGTCCTCCTTCGGCTGGCTTTCAGTGCCAGTTGCCATCGCGAGTGCGGCGCTGTTGGGGATTGAACTGATCGATGGTGTTGCTTGCGGTGCCCATCGGCGTCATGTCGCCGATCAGTTCAAGGAACCGCTTCAGCTGAAGCTTGACCCACTGTTGTTTGGTTTGAGGCCTTTCATCCTTCATTTCTGCTCTCACGTTTTGTTAGTAGAAGTCTGAAGCCATCTAAGGTCTCTGATTCCGTTTCGTATATCAGTGTCATGGTGCTTGTTCAGATATCGGTTTTTTCTGCTTCCCTCTGAGCGGAATACCGCCTCACCCACCACTGTGCTTTCTCGAACAGCCTTGGCCGATCATCGCCCTTTCATCGACCCCGCACGTTGGCATGCATCGATCCTGCATTGCAATTCTTCAGCCTCCAGGTCTGTCACCACAAAAACTTCCTGCACCGTGGCTCCCCTTCGCGCGACAAGCTTGTAACCGCCAAGCATCGGGGTTGAGAGCCGTAGCCTTAATCCTTGGGATCGCCCCCGTACCCTGGCGATCACAGCCGGTGTGATGGTCTGGATCTCCTCATCATCAGCGAGGGCCCTTAGCCAAGGAATCAAGCCCTCCAGGTATGTGCTGTGCGTGATTACCAGACGGCCCAAGGTGATGTAGGTCTTCAGAGTTGCCTGAAGCTAGCGACTTTGGCTACGACAAAGAGAGAGGACGCTCGTGCATGATGCTCAAATCTGTGGACACACTTCGCAGGCTGGTGGCAGAACCCTTGCTCCAACGCCTTGGGCCCGATGCTTGCGTGCTCACAACAGAGATTCATGGCCCCGAGGTGCGAGGTCTTGCTTTCTGCCCAGGCCGCATTCTCCGTTACGTGCTGCACCATCAAAGCAATCAGTTGCGCACGTCAGAGCTTCTGCGTCTGGCAGGTTCAAGAACGATTCCTGCCGCTTGAAAAGGCTGACGCATACGATCATTCTAATTCCTCTGCAGCCACCGATCCCAAGGCCTGGTCGACTTTGGTCTTGAACAGACTTGTATCGACTTTCAGCAACATCAGACCTGCCAAGAACAGGCCAATGGCTTGAAGGCTAAAAACGCCTGCATACGCAGCAAACGTGTTTTGCCCCCCTGTCAAGCTTCCGAAGATGCTGAGTAATGTCCCTCCGCTGACGGTTGCTGCTCCTCGTGCATAGGCCTGCGCGAGACCCCACACACCAATGAATGTCCCAGCCATTAGGGGCGATGTCAGACCAAGCATCAACGTCAGGCTGGCGTTTGTGCTTACACCGGCGCTGTAGCCGAAGAGCAGCAATGCAATCTTGAAATAGCTTTCCGACCCGATCCCCCCTGAGAGCACCATTGAAATCACGAAGACAGCTGAAAGCAGTCCTCCGATCAGAGCAGTGCGTTGGGGCCCTAAGCGAGGAACCAGGAGGAATCCCGTTGTGGAGACACCGATCAGCGTTCCGATGCCCCACCATTTATTCAGTTCCGTGGTTTCGCAGAGATTCATGCCGAACACGGCACCCCCATAGGGCTCGAGTACCGCTTCTTGTAGAAACAGAGAGAAGGTGAACAAGAAGAGAACAGCGAAGAAATAACCAACTTGAGGTGAGGCTTTGACGACTCGCCAGGCCTGGCTTAGGGAGAGTTCTGCGCTTGGTTTCTGGGGCAGAGCATTGGTGACGGACTTTCCGCTGTCAATGGATGGTTCGACTCCAATGATTGAAATCAGCACAAGAGCGAAGATCACCAGTGGAGCCACCACGATCAGGCGTTCAACGCCAGAGATGACCACGCTCAGATCAGCGTTTTCACAAGTTTTGCCGAGAAAGGCACTCAAGAGGTTTGCGCCGACAACGATTCCCACCATGAGCATCGACCAGACGATCGATACCAGTGCTGGACGTTGTTTTTCCGTACTCACATCAACAAGCAGTGCTGCAAAGGGCGTCGAACTGGCTGAAATGGCAAGGCCGTAGCCCACAAAAACAACAGCGAGAAGCAGCCCTCGGACCATGACTGCTGAGCTGTCACCGGCCAGCGAGGCTGCTCCGACCCAGAGGACGGTACGGCCGGCAACCCAGGCCAGTAAACAGAACACAACAGCGCCACTGAGAATGAATGGTGTGCGTCTGAGGCCCTTCCATCGACACCGATCTGATCGTTGACCAAACCACACCCTCGAAAAGGCCACCAGTTGCTGTCCACCGATGGCTAGGGCCGTCAGAGCCGCAGGAACATCAAACTCTTCGATCAGTAAGCGGTTGAAGATTCCAAGCGTGAGAACGGAGAGTGCTCCCAGACAGGCCTGAAATAAGCCGAGTCGGAAGGCCTGGGCAATGAATCGAGCCGATCCCACCGGGACTCTCCAGAGATATTGATTCCGACGCTACCCGCTTCCTGGATGGCTGGGCCAGGTCAACACCGCTCAATCGGCGCCATGGTCAAGCCCTCTGCACCGAGCTGTTGGTGGTAGAGCTCAGCTTGCTCGAGTGGGCCGCACCAGACCTCAGCTGAGCCCTCATTATCGATTTTGTGAGCAAGTTTCCAGGCCCGATCTTTGCCCATTCCTGGAATGATCCGGCACAGGCAATCCACGACGTGCTCAAAGGTGTTCACGTCGTCATTCAGAACGATCACCCTGGCCTGGGGATAGCCCTGCGTGGTGCGCGAACGTTCCAGCAGGGTGGCGGAGCCGGCAGTGGAGCCTGTCATGAGAATCAACAGTACTGGCGGATTGAGGCAGGAGGCTAGTTAAAATCCTCGCACTCGCATCACGCCTTCCATGCTGTTCACCTTTGCCTGGGCATCCCTGGCCGCCATGTTCAGCTTCTCAATCGCCATGGTGGTGTGGGGTCGCAATGGTGACGGCACACTGAATTTCTGAGGTGTTGTCTGAAGCGCTGCAGTCGCCAGTCCTGAGTCAAGGCCTGGCTATCACAGCAGCAACACTGCTGGTTTTTGTCAGTGTTGCTGTGATTTACCTCTCCATAATTGAATGGCGGGATCGTGGCCGTCGGCGCAAAGGAAAAGGATCTGGCAAGGCCTGATCGGTTCTGTTGGCCGATCTCCTTGGTCGGTAGGTGGCCTTGGGCTTCTCCTATCGGTTTCCCTCCTTGGTGTGTGTTGCACCACAGCTTCGGTTGGCACAGCTCGACGCGCCGGCCTGCTGAGGTTGTCCTCAGCCGCGGCACTGCTGCAAAGTTTCCAAGGCGATCCGACCCAGGCTCCACCACCGCTTTGGTACCAAAGGCTTGGTGTGAAGCCTGCTTTATCCCTCTGGAAGCGACTTGGACGAGGGATCTGGTGGCAAGCCTGGACTGCAGATGGTCAGAACTACCTGGCACTACCTACTCACCTGCTCACATCGAGCGAACGTTCCAAGCTCTTCGCACGAGATCTTGATGGGTTAATCCTCATCAGTGCAGATGCGCTCAATCAACAGCATCTCGAGCAATGGCTGGGCCAAGAAGGCACGGCTCCGGCTGTTGTGTCCCCTCTTCAAGACGCCTGCATCCGCCGTCTTGACCGTTCTGCTTCGGTGCAATGGCGGCCTGAGGGTCTGGCTCGGCTCAGTGGGGCACTCTCTCCGTTGTTGCAGCAGGCCCGTCACGGCTGTCTCGCTCTGCGCATGCGCGGTCGTCAACTCCAGTGGCATGGCTGGGTTGGTCTCCGTGATTTTGCTGCTGCGCCTCCGTCCCTTGCTGTGCGGGATACCTTTTCGGACCCTGAGCTTGCGTTGTCGTCGCTCAGCACTGAATCCGGCTCCAATTCGCTCAAACCGTTACTGCAGATCCAGGGGCGGAGCATCGGTTTGCTGATGTCGGCCTTGATCTCGCGCCAGATCATTCGTCAACCCCTGGAACAGCTTTATGGATTGGGGCGTCGAAAACGTACTCAACTGTTGCAGTCACCATTCCAGTTAGTGCTTGTCCCGCAGACGCCAGCGTTCTTTCAAGCCGGGGTTCAATTGCAGTTGAAGCCGGAAGCTGAACAACAGTTCTTTCAAGCGTCACTTGATGCCATCAGTGGACGACTGCGTGATCAGGGCCTTCAGTCAATGCCTGCGACGGCTGTTCTGTGGACGGATCCCCTGACGCAAGAAGGGACTGTGGCTGGAGGTTGGCAATGGCTTCAGCTCCCCTCGAATCAGGCCTTGCTCAGCATCGGTCTTGGCATGGCACCGGCTCAACAACCGTTTCCACCGTTGCTTCCTGAAAAGACACCAGACCTCAGATTGATCCTTTTGGCTGATCCCGCTCAGATCGTTCGGCACAAGCTGCTGAGCGGCAGCTGGCCGAGGGTGTTGAGGCAATCCTCAGCATTGCAGCTTTCGTTGCATACCCTTGGCACTGCTGGCGAACCTGAGTGGTTTGAGCTGCGAGGTCAGCTTTCGCTGCCCGTTGCAGGAGCCTCCTGAGATTCTGTGGTGTCGTCTTGTCGTTCGCGCTTGCGTCGATCGGCAGCAAGGGTCTCTTCCATCAGTTCAACGGCCTGAGCCATCCTCTCCAGATTGCGGTTGTAGATGCCCAGATCCTTTTCAACTCGGTCCTTCGTCATCCCAAGCGGTTCACTCAGTTCGTGAGCCAGCTTGGCTAGTTCGGCAGGGTCCGAGCTTTGCTCTCCCTGAGCTTTTGCTAGCAGGGTGAGCAGACCGACTGCCATCAAGCGCGAATAGTGAAAATTTGGCTGATTGGCCTGATCCAATGCCTTGGCCATCGCTTCTGGCGCTCCAGCACCTTTCTCGCGGACCCAGCCTTGAACGTCCTCGACTGAATGGCTTTCCACAGCCGATTCACTATCTTCAGCGAGTTTGATCAGCTCCTCTCCATCGAAGCCGTTGCAGCTGCAAAGCGCCATGAACAGGGGCTTCCGATGCTGATCAGGGCGATAACCCTGAGTGAAGGCGTTGAACACCTGGTTCAGCCCCACAGCGAACAGGGCATCAGCTGTGAAAAATTTCTGATGGCTGAGCAAGTGCAGCTCGACCAGCAACTCATCGGCTGTCCGCCGATACAGCGAGGGAATCACATGAGGGAACGCGCTGTGAAAGGCCCTTTTGCTGTCAGCAATGGTCAGATGCTCACCCAAGTGCTTGCACCAAAACAAATTGGATAAGACCCTAGCGCCGCTGAAGCCGCCGTTAGGATTACGGCAACCACCAGCAGAGCAACATGATCCCGATCGTGATCGAAGAATCAGGCCGGGGTGAGAGGGCCTTCGATATCTATTCCCGATTGCTTCGAGAGCGGATTGTTTTTTTGGGAGAGCCAGTCACCAGTGACTCTGCCAATCGCATCGTTGCTCAGCTTCTTTTTCTGGAAGCAGAGGATCCTGAAAAGGATATCTACCTCTATATCAATTCTCCTGGTGGATCGGTTTATGACGGATTAGGCATATTCGATACCATTCAGCACATCAAACCTGACGTTCATACAGTCTGTGTTGGCCTCGCCGCCAGCATGGGTGCGTTTTTGCTCTGTGCTGGCACTAAGGGGAAAAGAAGCAGCCTGCGTCACTCCCGAATCATGATTCACCAGCCACTTGGTGGCGCAAGCGGTCAGGCTAGTGATATCCGTATCCAAGCGGATGAAATTCTATTCCTTAAAGACAAGCTCAATAGAGAGTTGTCTGATCGCACCTCTCAACCTCTTGACAAGATTCAGTTGGATACTGATCGCGATTTCTTTATGTCACCTCAAGAGGCTGTTGACTACGGTCTGATCGACTCCGTGATTGATCGGCGTCCTGTTCACTCGGTCTAGTTGTTGACTCAGTCTTAGAACTCAGACTGAGGTTGCGGTTCTTCAACTGATTTGGATGAAAAAAAAACCCCGCGTTTGCGGGGTTTTTTTTGCTCGGTCATGTTTTTTTGAGGCCGAAAGGGAGAATCCCTTAGTTGTCGAGAATGGGGACTGTGCGCTCTTTGTCTGGAATTGTGGTGAACTCTGAAACCAAGGCTCGGAATTCATCACCATCCATGGTTTCGATCTCGATCAATCGCTCGACGAGTTGATCCATTGCTTCCCGATGCTCAGCCACTAGTTCCACGGTTTGTTCATAGCAGCGCTTCACCATTGCACGAACTTGCTCATCAATCTGTTTGGAAATTGCATCAGAGATGTCACTACGAGTCATCAAATCTCGGCCGAGAAACACCTCTTGGTTGCCTCCCTCTAGCGCAACAGGTCCCAGATCAGACATGCCAAACCGTGTGACCATTTGCCTGGCCATCGATGCAACCTGTTGAATGTCTCCACCAGCCCCTGTGGTGACTTCCTCGTAGCCGAAGACGACATCCTCCGCTGCGCGACCTCCGAGCGCTCCCATAATGCGGGCCTTCAATTGAGCACGAGATACAAGCATCTGCTCTTCATCCGGCGAGAACCAAGTCAGCCCTTGTGCCTGCCCTCTCGGAATCAGCGTGACCTTTTGGACAGGGTCATGGGCTTTGACCAATGTTCCAACCAGGGCATGACCCACTTCGTGATAGGCGATCAACCTCTTGCTGCGGCCATCGGTGAGGGGCTGCCCCTCCATTCCTGCAATGATCCGATCAACGGCATCATCGATTTCACTGAGACCGATGCAATCTTTGCGGCGGCGTGCAGTGAGAATCGCTGCCTCATTGAGAAGGTTGGCAAGATCAGCCCCGGTGAAGCCAGGCGTGCGTCGGGCAATGCTCTCAAGCGAGAGTTCAGCATCGATCTTTTTGTTACGGGCATGCACTTCGAGAATCGAAAGTCTGCCTTTGATGTCTGGTGCGTCGACGCTCACCTGGCGATCAAACCTGCCTGGACGCATCAAGGCTGAATCCAGGACATCGGGGCGGTTGGTCGCCGCCAAAATGATGATGCCGCTGTTGCCCTCGAAGCCATCCATCTCAGTGAGAAGCTGGTTCAGGGTTTGCTCTCGTTCGTCGTTACCGCCGCCGATACCAGCACCGCGTTGGCGACCGACAGCATCAATCTCGTCGATGAAAATCAAGCAAGGGCTGTTTTCCTTTGCGCGTTTGAAAAGGTCGCGAACGCGACTGGCGCCCACACCCACAAACATCTCAACAAATTCAGAACCAGAGAGCGAGAAAAAGGGAACTCCTGCTTCGCCAGCAATGGCCTTGGCGAGCAGTGTTTTGCCGGTTCCAGGGGGGCCAACAAGCAAAACGCCTTTAGGGATTTGGGCTCCAACTGACGTGAATCGTTCCGGTTGCTTGAGGAAAGTGACGACTTCCTGCAGGTCTTGCTTGGCTTCTGCAACGCCAGCGACATCATCAAATTTGACTCCTGTCTCTGCCTCCATGGCAAAACGGGCCTTGGTCTTGCCGAACTGCATGGCCTGACCTGGCCCTCCCGGCATCCCATTCGAACGACGAGCAAGGAAGATCAGCGAACCGATCAGAAGCAAAGGGAAGAGCAGGTTCCCTAGCAAGCCCAAGGCAGGTGGGGCCGTGCGGGGAGGGTGAATATCAAAGCTGATTCCCTCCTCTTTCAACGTATTGATCAGCTCTGGTGCAAGGCCAGGCAGATCAACGCGGAGACGCTGTACACGGTTGTCGATTTCAGGGTCAACAGTTTCGACAACGGCATTGCGGCCCCCGTCATAGATATCCACCGCTGTGATTCGTCCCGCTTCCACGGCATCGAGAAAACGCCCATAACCCATGCGACCAACGGCGGCATTCCGAGGGGCCTCTGTCGTTTGATTGGGGTTAAGAGCCTGGAGCCCACCGCTACCGATTAGCTGCCAACCCAGAAGCAACGCAACGCCGATGGGAAGAATCCAGAGAGCGATCTGACGCCAGCGTTGATTCATGGAAGATACGAAAGTGTGTCGACTTTAAGAGTTGCGAATGCACAAATGCCGGCTTTATGGCCAGATCCGTCAGTCGGATGGCTTCAGAGGCTGCGCAGGGCAACGATGGGGTCAAGACGAGCAGCCCGACGGGCCGGAATCACCCCGAAGAACAGCCCGATTGATCCGGACAGGGTCACAGTCACCAAGACAACCGATGCTCCAATGGTTGCTGGCAGTGGTGTTAGAGCCGCCACCACCGCAACGGTGCCGAGTCCGGTGGCTGTGCCAATCACACCACCCAGTGTTGCCAGCACGAGCGATTCGACCAGGAACTGGCTGAGCACATCGGAACTGCGTGCTCCAAGAGCCTTGCGAAGGCCTATCTCCTCGGTGCGTTCACTGACCGAGACGAGCATGATATTCATGATTCCAATTCCTCCGACCAGTAACGAAACGCCGCCGATCGCAGCCAGCATCAACGTGAGGCCCCCAGTGATGGTGCTGACAATCGTGAGCGCATCCTTCTGCGACCGCACAGCGAAATCATCATCACGAAGAATGCGATGGCGCTGGCGTAGAAGATTGGTGATCTGAAACTTCGCCGCTCCTGTGCTGGCCTCATCCAGAGCTTCGACGCTGATGAAGCTGAGGCTCACGCCGTAGGTCGGGTCCCTGCCGGTTAAACGACTCACCATGGTTGAGAGAGGGATATAGGCGTTTTCGTCTTGGTTGTTCCCGAAAACCGCCCCTTTGGGTGCCATCACTCCGATCACGCTGAAGCTCTGGTCCTTGATGCGAAGGCTCTGACCAATCGCTTGTCCTGTCGGGAACAGTTTGTCGCGCAGATCCGGGCCAATCACAACGACACTGCGGGCGCTGCGTAAATCTTGTTGGCTGATGAAGCGACCTCGAGCAACTTCGAAGCTGCGTACGGGTAAGAAGGCTGGAGTGACTCCAGAAATCGAGCTGCTGGAACTACGTGATCCGGCTTGCACAACTGCGGTGGTGGAGATCTGAGGTGCCACACGCTTCACACTGGGCACCTGCTCTGCAATTGCCTCAGAGTCTTCAAGCACCAGGGTTTTAGGAAAGGCGACCCCCCGGCGTCGGGCGTCATTGTTGCCAGGCACAACAAAGAGCACATTGGCTCCAAGATTGCTCAGCTGTTCTTCAGCCAGATTCTGCGCACCACGGCCGACACCGACCAGGGTGATCACCGATGCATTGCCAATCACGATCCCGAGCATCGTCAGCAAGCTGCGCAGTCGATTGGCTCTCAGGGTGTTGAGGGCCATGCCAACGGTTTCGTTCAGTGGCAGCTTGCGTGCCATAGGCAAACAATCAGATCGCTGTGTTGCTGCTGGTGCCGCGGTGGACGAGACCGTCCTTCACCTGGATGGTGACGACCTCGCCCTGTAGCAAGTCTCGAGTTGCATTGGAGACTCCCGTGATGACCGGGATCCCAAGCCGCTTGGCAATCACCGCTGCATGCGATGTCTCGGCAGGCTCTTCAGTGACGATTGCAGAGGCCTCACGGATCGCATCAAGATCATCTGCGTCGGTGTCACGCACCACAAGAATTTCACCCTTTTCAATCTTGCAGGTATCCCCTGGGCATTGGGCAAGGCGAACCTTGCCACTCACTGTTCCGGTACCGATTCCTTGGCCGCGTCCAAGCACAGCACTGACGATGCCTACTTTGACCAGGTCGGTTGAACCCGACACTTCTGGGAGTGTGCCTGCGGTCTGAACAACAAGATCTCCCTCCTTCAGCCAGCCCAGATCTTGGGCGATGCCCATGGCCGTACTGAACGTGCCAGTGGTGCTCTTCTGTTGATGAATCAATAATGGGGTGACTCCCCACACCAGCTGCAGCTTGCGTGCCACGCCGATCTCACTGGTGATGGCCAGGATCGGAGCAGCTGGGCGAAATTTGCTCACGTTGTGTGCTGTCGAGCCGCTTTTGGTGAGTGGAAGGATCGCCGCTGCATTCAGTTGGCTGGCAATTGTGCTGACTGCGCTGCTGATGGCATTGGGAATTGTGCTGGGCAGATGACTATCGATGCTGCGCTGCGGGTAGTCCTTCTCGATGCGACGGGCAATGGTGGCCATGGTTTCCACTGCCTCGACTGGGAAATCGCCCACAGCGGTCTCATTGGAGAGCATCACTGCGTCAGTACCGTCGAGAATGGCGTTGGCCACGTCGCTGACCTCGGCACGGGTTGGACGAGGACTCGCTGCCATCGAGTCGAGCATCTGGGTGGCGGTAATGATCGGAATGCCAAGGCTGTTGGCTTTCTGAATCAGATCTTTCTGCAACAGGGGAACTTCTTCTGCAGGCATTTCGACCCCAAGGTCACCCCGAGCCACCATCACGCCATCACAGAGAGGAAGGATGGCATCGATCTGATCAATCGCTTCGAACTTCTCGATCTTTGCGACCACTGGGGTGGTGTGCCCGTGCTTGCGGATCAGTTCGCGAATCTCCTGCATGTCTGAGGGATTACGAACAAAACTGAGTGCAACCCAGTCAACCCCTTGCTGCAATCCGAAGGCCAGGTCAGTGCGGTCTTTGTCGGTCAATGCCCGAACAGACAACTGCACATCGGGGAAATTGACCCCTTTGTTATTGGACAGGACACCACCAACGGTGACTGTGCAGTGCAAGGTCTGCTCGGATTGTTCCACCGTGTCGACCTTCATCTCCACCCTGCCGTCATCGAGCAGGATGCGGCTACCTGCGGTGACCTCGTCGGCAAGTTTGTCGTAAGTGACCGTGGCAATGCTCTGATTGCAGCTCACCGATCGGGATGTGAGGGTAAATGGATCTCCATTGGCCAGAGTGATCGGCCCATCGGCGAAGCGACCCAGGCGAATCTTTGGCCCCTGGAGATCCTGAAGGATCCCAATGTGCTGACCCAGTTCTGATGCCACCTGACGGATCGTGGCAATACGGGTGGCGTGTTCGCTGTGGTCGCCGTGGGAGAAGTTGAGGCGGAACGTAGTCGCACCAGCCTCAATGAGCTGCCTCAGACGTTCAGGGCTTTCTGTGGCAGGACCGATGGTGGCCACGATCTTGGTTCTACGGGAAAGATCGATGTGAGCCATCCACCGGGCCGGAAACACAGCGGAATCTACCCTCCAGACAGTTCGGGCCAATGATGGTCTTGGATGTCAACGAATCAGGACAGCGCTTGATGGAGCTCAATCGTTATCAGAACGAGGCTCGTAAAACGGCCCGATATCCAGACGTGGGCTCCAATCCGATTTACCCCACGCTTGGACTCGCTGGAGAAGCCGGTGAGGTGGCTGACAAGGTCAAGAAGGTGCTGAGGGACAACGGTGGTGCTTTTGATCTTGAAGTGCGCAACGCGATCAAGCTTGAGTTGGGTGACGTGCTTTGGTACGTGGCCCAGCTGTCGAGTGAATTGGGTTTAAGCCTCGAGGAGGTCGCCGAGGCAAACCTCGGGAAGTTGGCGAGCAGAGCGCAGCGAGGCAAGCTCTCAGGCAGTGGAGACAGTCGCTGATCGCTCTCTTCTGCCTTTCTCAATCAGCTGTAGAACGATGGGCTGTTCAGCAGTGCCATCTGGGCATTGCCGAGGGCCCACTGAAAAACGTTCAGAGCAATAAAGGCCAGGATCGCTGAGAGATCGAGGCCGCCAAGGGGAGGGATGATCCCCCGGAAGGCATTCAAATAAGGATCGGTGATCGAGCTGAGCGTGCTGATCAGTGGATTGCTCTGGTCCACATTCGGGAACCAGCTGAGGAGCACTCTGATCACAAGCACATAAAAGTAGATCTCCAGTGCGCTGGAGATCACACCAAGGAGATTGACGAGATATCCGATCACTTCGGCCGACATGGTGTTCTGCGCAGAAGTCTCAACTTTATGCAGCCTGCGTTGATTCGGCTTGAAGTGAAGGCGCTTCAACCTCTTCAGGCCCTGTGGTTGGCAGCACAGAGAAGGTGCGATGGAACTTATCCGTGAGGTTGATCCAGTAGGACCGCCCTTCACTTTGCCGTTTGCGTTCGATGAAGTTCTGAGCGAGAAGCTCCTTGATGTGGTCATAGGCACCAGAACCACGCAAGTCGACAAGGTCTGATTGGAGGATCCGCTTCTTCAGAGCAATGGTGGCGAGCGTTCGCAGTGCTGCTGTGGAGAGATTGACGGGTAGGAGATCCCGCACCAGTTCCCCAAGGCCAGCCCGGAGTTGAAGGCTGTAGGTGCCGCTGCCCACCACGATGTCTAACGCTGTGTCCCGCTGGGCATAACTCGCTTCCAAGGCCAACATGGCCTGTTCAACCTGTTGTTCAGATGTGTCCGCCAAACGTGCCAGTTCGTTCAGGCTGACTGGGGTGCCTTTGAGGTAAAGAATCGCCTCGAGCCGTGCAGGCAATGAGATTTGCAGCGGCTCTGCCATCACGCTTTGGCGATCAACGCTTCAAACTATCGCCTGTTCTGACATCAGCCAGGTGTTGACTGCCCAAGGAAGAGACGGTATGCGGGGTTGCCAGTTTCCTCCCAGCTCGGATACCCAACATCCCTGAGGAAGTTGTTCCAGTCGTCGAGTTCCGACTGTTTCACCAACACCCCAACCACGATTCGTCCGACATCAGCTCCGTGATTGCGGTAGTGGAAAATGCTGATGGTCCATTCCGGCCGAAGCGCGGTGACAAACGTCATCAGGGCTCCCGGACGCTCAGGGAATTCAAATCGATACAACAGTTCAAGACAGCCATCATCCTGTTTGCATTGGGCCGAGGCGGGTAGTCGTCCCCCCACCATGTGACGTAGATGCACCTTGGCCAATTCATCATCACTGAGGTCTTGGCAGCTGAATCCTTGGTTCTGCAGTAATTGGATTAAGGCTCGTCGGTCTTCATGGTTCTGCACTTGAACTCCCATGAAGATCTGAGCCTGAGGTCCGTCACTCATGCGGTAACTGAATTCGGTGAGGCTGCGGCGATCGAGGCACTCGCACAGCGCTCTAAGGCTCCCGGCTCTCTCCGGTATCTGCACGGCGAGCATCGCTTCTCGCTCTTCACCGAGCTCCGCCCGCTCGGCCACGAAACGCAACCGATCGAAGTTCATGTTGGCACCGCAGGCGACTGCCACCAGAACCTGATTCTTCAAACCACGGCGCGCTACATCGGCTTTGAGGCCAGCGATGGCTAAGGCACCTGCTGGTTCAAGGATCGAACGGGTGTCTTCAAAAACATCCTTAATCGCGGCACAGATCTCATCGGTTCCCACCGTCACCATCGCGTCGACATAGCGTTGTGCGAGGGCGAAGGTGTTTTCTCCGACCTGGCGAACGGCCACGCCATCGGCGAACAGGCCCACCTGTGGAAGACGGATCCGCTCACCGGCCTCGAGGGAAAGGGTCATGGCGGCAGCGTCATGGGGTTCAACGCCAATCACCTGCACATCCGGCCAAAGGCTCTTCACGTAAGCGGCGATACCTCCGATGAGGCCACCACCACCGACAGCCACATAAATCGCGTGGGGAGGCTGGGGGATTTGGCGCAGAATTTCCATCCCAATCGTGCCTTGACCCGCAATCACCTCGGGATCATCAAAAGGATGAATGAAACAGAGACCCTCGTCTTCGCTTCGTCGTTTGGCTTCCGCGTAGGCCTCGTCGTAGGTCTCGCCATGCAGCACGACCTCTGCGCCTCGGTTGCGCACGGCCTCCACCTTCACCACTGGAGTGGTGATCGGCATCACAATCAGCGCCTTGCACTGAAGCTGCTGGGCGCTCAGTGCCACGCCCTGGGCATGGTTCCCGGCACTGGAGGCGATCACTCCCCGCTCGAGCTCTTCAGCACTGAGCTGGGCCATGCGGTTGTATGCGCCACGCAACTTGAACGAGAAGACGGGTTGGAGGTCTTCGCGCTTGAACCAGATGTCGTTATTGAGTCGGCGGCTCAGGCTGATCGCTTGCTCTAGCGGCGTCTCCCGGGCCACGTCATAGACACGTGCTCGAAGAATGCGAGGCAGGTAGTGATCCATCAGAGCAGTCTGGCTCGCCGCTGCTGCCGGGGGCCCCGTAGATTGCCTAGAACGGTCGGTGGAAGGGCATGCATCTCAGCGAGTTGACCCATCCGAATCAGCTGCACGGTTTGTCTGGGCTGGAGCTGGAGGAGATTGCCGCGCAGATCCGCGAACGTCATCTCGAGGTCGTGTCCAACAGTGGTGGACATCTGGGGCCGGGTCTGGGGGTGGTGGAACTCACTCTCGCGCTCTATCAGACCCTTGATCTCGATCACGACAAGGTTGTCTGGGATGTAGGGCACCAGGCCTATCCACACAAATTGATCACCGGTCGCTATGGCGATTTTCATACCTTGCGTCAGCAAGGCGGTGTGGCTGGTTACCTCAAACGTTGTGAAAGTCATTTCGACCATTTCGGGGCAGGACACGCCAGTACTTCCATCTCCGCAGCGCTGGGGATGGCCATCGCCAGAGACCGTCGTGGTGAGTCCTACAAATGCGTCGCTGTGATTGGCGATGGCGCACTGACTGGAGGCATGGCCCTCGAGGCGATTAACCATGCTGGACACCTGCCGAACACACCACTTCTGGTGGTTCTCAACGACAACGACATGTCGATTTCCCCTCCTGTTGGGGCCCTGTCGACCTATCTCAATCGCATGCGGCTGAGTCCCCCCATGCAGTTTCTCTCAGGCAGTGTGGAAGAGAGCATGAAGCATCTCCCCTTCATGGGCGGAGAGCTCCCTCCCGAACTGAACCGACTCAAGGAGAGCATGCGCCGTCTTGCTGTGCCGAAGGTTGGTGCTGTGTTTGAGGAGCTGGGCTTCACCTATATGGGTCCGATTGATGGTCATGACATCTCGGAAATGACCCGCACCTTCCAGGCCGCGCATCGCGTTGGAGGCCCGGTGATGGTGCATGTGGTGACCACCAAGGGCAAGGGATATCCCTATGCGGAAGCTGACCAAGTCGGTTACCACGCCCAGTCGGCATTCGACTTGGACACTGGCAAAGCTCGTCCGAGTAAGACCCCAAAACCGCCTAGCTACAGCAAGGTGTTTGGCCAAACTCTCGTCAAGCTCTGCGAACAGGATTCAACCGTGATCGGCATCACTGCCGCCATGGCCACGGGAACGGGTCTTGACATCCTGCAGAAGGCGATCCCTGCTCAATACGTCGATGTTGGGATCGCCGAGCAGCATGCAGTCACCCTTGCTGGTGGCATGGCCTGTCAGGGTCTCAAACCAGTCGTTGCTATCTACAGCACGTTCTTGCAGCGAGCGTTCGACCAGCTGATTCATGACATCGGCATTCAAAAACTACCGGTCACCTTTGTGCTCGATCGTGCTGGCATTGTTGGAGCTGATGGCCCAACCCACCAGGGCCAGTACGACATCAGTTATTTCCGCGCCATTCCGAATTTCACGGTGATGGCTCCTCGTGATGAGGCCGAATTACAGCGGATGCTGGTCACCTGCCTACAGCATGACGGCCCTGCGGCTTTGCGCATCCCCCGTGGTCCCGGAGAAGGAGTGCCGCTGATGGAGGAAGGCTGGGAACCCCTGCCGATCGGTTGTGGAGAAACGCTCTGCAGTGGCGATGATTTGCTCATCGTTGCCTATGGCTCCATGGTCAGCCGTGCCTTGGCCACAGCTGATTTACTTCGAGCCAGTGGCATCGAAGCCACGGTGGTGAATGCACGCTTCCTGCGGCCTCTGGATGAAGCACTGATTCATCCGTTAGCCCGTCGCATCGGCAAGGTTGTGACGATGGAGGAAGGGGCCTTGTCTGGAGGTTTTGGTGCTGCCCTGCTCGAATCCTTGAGCGATCACGATTTGATGCTGCCTCTTCTCCGTTTGGGCATCCCTGATCAATTGGTGGATCATGCCACTCCCCAACAGAGTTTTGAAGCTCTTGGTCTTACCCCGGAGCAAATGAAAGAACGGATTTGCAATCGGTTTGAATGGGAAGCCAGCAAAACCGGCACCACTCCTGAGACCCCGTCACTTCTTAAGCGCTGACGGGAAAGCTCAGATACAAAAAAAAAAGACCAGCCCTAAGGGCTGATCTTTTCTCATGGGTTTAAGAGGGGCAAAAAGCCCCAAGGTTGCATCTCCTCAGAGAATGCCGCGGGCAGCCAGACCTTGGATTGCACCGATTCCGATGATGTGACCCAGGCTGGTGGTGCCGAGCATGGCTGCATGGCCAAATCCACCGAAGTATTTGGAGCCAGGAAGACCTGCGCCCTCAGAGGGGTGCTTGATAGTCGCCTTGCCGACGCCAATAGCGATGACGTTGCACAGAATCATCACCAGGGCAACCTTCGGCGACCAGGAGAAGGAGGCGGGAGCGATGGCTAGAAGCGGGGAGAACATGCAAACCCTGAAGAGACACCGTATTTTCCGCTTTCAGGCAGCACTCTTCGCAGTCTCGTAAGAGTTATTCACCCGCGCCTTGTGATCCGTGTTGGTTGAGACGCTGCATCAAGCCGGCAACGATCAGCGCATTGCTCAGGGTCAGGAAGGCCTCCGCTCCGCCGTGGAGACGATCGACTGCCACGAGTTCTGAATCGAAATAACGCAGAGCAATGATTGCTGCTGCAATCGTGACGGCAACAAACAGGAGGGTCAGACGAAAACCGAGTTGGGTGAAGCGATGCACGCTCTTGCATTGACCGAGCCAATGCAGAAACAGCAGATAGGGCAGCAGTGAGCCTGCAAAGAACAGGCTTGGGTCAACCGCTGAGAGCTGTGTGATCCAGTTGATCATGCTGCGTGGTCCCCCTCGTTCGCATGACCCGCAGGGGAATCCATCCGTTCCCTGCGCAGCAGATTCCACGCCGCCAGTGCCAGGCAAGCATTGCCAAGCGCTGTGCAGCCAGCCTGAAGCACCACTAGTCCGCGCAACTGTTCGCTGTTATCGAAAAAATGCCAGGTACATGCAGCCATGGCACTCACCAGGGCTGGAGTCATTGCCAAGGCAAGCCAAAGCAGGGCTGGTTTGCCCTCCCGTTGTGCCTGACGCTGCAGCAAGGCAATCGCAGCAATCCATTCAAGAACGGAGGCCACATGGATCCACCATGTGCCAAGAGACAAGGCGTGCATCGAAGCCTGTGGTTGATGCGAGCCTAGAACTTGCTAGCGGTCGATAATGCTGAGGTCAGGTCAAGGCTGAATGGCGGTGACGCGTAGGACCCAGAGCCCTCAGGTGCTGTTATGCGGCTATTACGGCGAGCACAACCTTGGTGATGATGCACTGCTTGCTGTCTTGCTCGATCAGATCCCTTCCCCATGGATGTCTCGGGTTACAGCCCACGACAGCGAGGCGGTTCAAGGGCTGCATCAAGGCTACGGGGTTCGTGCTGTGCAGAGGAGATCGCTGAAGGCCACGGCTCAGGCTCTGATCCATTCAGATGCCTTGGTGCTTGGAGGAGGAAGTCTTCTTCAGGACAGCACCAGTTTCAAGAGCCTGATCTATTACATCTGCTTACTGGCATTGGCCAGGCTAAGGAGCATTCCCGTCATTCTCTGGGGTCAGGGGCTTGGCCCCCTGAATCGTTGGACCAGTCGCCTTTTGGTCCGACTGATCCTGCCGGGGGTCAGAGCCATCGGTTGGCGTGACCCCGCTTCAAAGCGGCTTGCTGACCAATGGCATGTCTCTGTGCCAACCCTTGTTGCTGCTGACCCTGTCTGGAGTTTTCCTGGCTTGGTTTGGGATGGTCAGCACTGCGCCGACGCAGAGCGAAGCGGCATCGTTCTCTGCTGGCGGCCAACGCGTCAGCTCAATCTGCATGAGTGGGCCCGTCTGATTGAGGTGGTGAATCAACTTGCAGAAGACCAAAGCCTGCCTGTCACATGGCTTGCGTTCCACAAGCATCAAGATCATCCCCTGCCAGGTTGGCTCGAAACGCACGGTTTGATGCCAGAAACTCTTGCCCGTCGTTCGCGCTTTCAGCTAGCTGAATCGCTGGATCAGGTCTTAACGCTGTTCTCTCGCTCTCAACTCGTCCTGCCGATGCGTTTACACGCATTGATTTTGTCTCAGTTGGCAGGGGCCCCCTGTGCTGCTCTCAGTTATGACCCCAAAGTCGCTGAGGCAGCTGCCATGGCCAAGCTCGATTGCGTCGATTTAGATCATCTCCCTTCGTTTGACGATTTGATGAGACGTTGGACAGATCAATTGATGCATCCGGTCGATGCCCACACGATCGATTGCATCAAAGAGGATGCTGGCCGTCATGGCGCAATGTTGCATCGGGAGCTCTCACGAATCATGAGCAGCCACTAGGCCGTAAGCCTCTTACCGCTTCTGGCGTTGAAGCGATGCTCCTGTTCCGGTGCCCAACTCACCTGGATCGATTCCGGAACAGTCTGTTCCGATCCCACATGCATTCGCAGTGGCCCCAGACGGGAGTCCAGCTGCCAGATTTGGCTGGCTCCGAGCCATTCTCTGTGCAGCAGCTCGCAGGCAATTCCCCCAGCCTGAAGCTTCAGAGCTTCAGGTCGAATGGCCTTGATGACACCCTGCTCAGGTGGCAAAACATTGATTTGGGGCCGACCGATAAATTCGGCTACGTACAACGAAGCGGGATGCTTGTACAACTCGATGGGGTTCGCAACCTGCTCAATCTGGCCATCCTTCAAGACAGCAATGCGATCAGCGATTGCCATCGCCTCATGCTGATCGTGGGTGACATAAATGACAGGTTTTTGATCTCGTAGCACCAGTCTGCGTAGTTCTGGTCTGAGCTCTTCTCTTAATTGTGCATCGAGATTGCTCATCGGTTCATCAAGCAGATACACCAGTGGGTCCCGAAGTAGAGCTCTTGCCAGGGCAACTCTTTGGCGCTGTCCGCCAGAGAGTTGGGCTGGTTTCTGACTGGCCCGCTCCTCAAGTTGCACCAGTTGCAGAACCTGGCGAACGCGTTGTTGGCGCTCTGATGGGGCGACTCCGCGTACTTTCAGACCCAGTTCGAGATTGGCAGCCACACTGAGGTGAGGGAAGAGGGCGTAGCTTTGAAACACCATGCCCACTTTGCGATCAACCGCTGCGGTGGAGGTGACATCAGTGCCGTCGATAGTGATGGATCCCTCGTCGGCTTGATCTAAGCCAGCGATGATTCGAAGCGTCGTACTTTTCCCGCAGCCGCTAGCCCCCACAAGTGCCAGACATTCACCATTTTGAATCTCTAGATCCAAGTGGCGAAGAATCCACCGACCGTCAATTCGACGTCCAAGATTATTGAGCTTAAGACTCATCCCTTCACCGCTCCACTCGTGAGACCGGAGACAATCGATTTCTGGAAGATTAGGACCAATGCAATCAATGGAATTGAACCGAGAACCGTGGCAGCTGCGTAGGCACCATAGGGAACTGAATAGATGGAAGATCCAGCGATGCGAGCCATGGCGACCGGAAGGGTCAGCAGGCTGGAATCGCTAAGCCAAGTCAATGCAATCGGATATTCATTCCAGGCGAATAAAAATACGAGAATGGCGGTGCTAGCAGTGGCTGGAGCGATCAGAGGAATCAGGACCCAACGCAATCGAGACCATAGGCCTAATCCTTCCAGACGTGCTGCATCTTCTAAATCGATCGGAAGGTCTCGGAATGCGGCTGAGAGCAGCAGAATTGCCAAGGGTTGAGACAACGCTGCATATGGGATTGTTAGGGCAAGAAGGTGATTGCCCAGATGTAGGCTTCGAGCCACTTCCAGCAGGGCAAGAAACAGCAACACATAGGGGAACAGGGCTGCAACGATGAGCATGGTTTGCGCCACATTCGTGATCGTGCCCCTGGACCGTGTAATCGCATAGGCAGCGGGTGTTGCGATGCAAAGGGTGAGAATGGTGCTGCCTGTTCCCACAATCAGGCTGTTGATGAGATACCTCCAGAACGGCGGATTGCCGGTGAGGACATCTTTATAATGGTTCAGAGTCCAGCGGTGATCAATGTTGGCGAAGGGGGTGATCAGAGCTTCGTTGGTGCTGAAAGAGGTATAAAGCTGCCAAAGCAATGGGCCGAGTGACCAGCTGAGCAACAACACAATCAGCAATCGCCGTACCGGGAGAGTCTTCACCGTCAGACTCTCCCGGTACGGCGTTGAAGACGAATCAGAAAGGACCAACTAATCAGGCAGAGCAGTAGTAGCAAGATGAAACTGCCGATCATCACTGTGGCGCTATAGCCGAAATCAAGGAAGCGCATGGCATTGATGTAAGCGTAGAGCGCCAGGCTTTCAGTGCTGCTGGCAGGTCCACCTCCAGTCATGACCTGCACGAGATCAAAGACACCAAAGGCCTGAGCGAGTCGAAACAGGAGAGCAAGCGCGATGTAGGGCTTCAGCAGAGGCAGGGTGATGCGCAGGAAACAGGTTCGCTGGGATGCACCTTCAAGACGCAGCGCCTCGTAGAGATCCGTTGGGATGGTTTGAAGGCCGGCTAGGAGAATTAAGGCGGCGAAGGGGGTGGTTTTCCAGACATCGGCCAACACCGTTGCCATCCATGTGATCGATGGATTGGAAAGGATATTGAGAGGAGCGACCCCCAAGAGAGACGCCGTTTGATTCAGAGGTCCGTAGGGGGTGTTGAAGATCCAGCGCCAGCCCAGCGCCATCACTGTGGTGGGCAGAGCCCATGGAATGAGCGTCAGTGCTCGGGCCACACCACGGCCTCTCCAGCGCTGATCGAGTAACAGGGCAATGGCAAGTGCCAGAAGCACTTCAAGGCTGACCGACACGACGGTGAAACGAAGTGTCTGGCCTGCATCCTGCCAAAAACGTTGATCGCTGACTAAACGAAGCCAATTGGCCCCCTGATTCGGAATTGGTACTAACCCGGTGAGCACCGAGTTGGCGTGAGCACTGAGCCACACGTAGTGCAGCATCGGAGCCACAAACACCACTGCCAGCAGGACGGCGGCTGGCACAAGAAGAAGCAGCATCAACGCCGATCTCCTGCAGAACGCATGATCACAGTGCTGGTATTGGTGGCATTTTTCATTCCCTGTTCTGCACTGACTTCGCCAGTGAGAACGCCACTCAGTTCCCTCTGGAGAACATCACTCAATTGTGCATAGAGAGGGGTTTCAGGTCTGGCTTTTGTGTGTTCTAGAGCCTCCGCAAGCTTTGGCAGGGTGGGATTCACCTTGATCAGTTCCTGATCCTGAAAGAGCGACACGAGTACGGGTGTGTAGCCATGAGAGAGAAAGAGTGTCTTTTGGGCTTCTTCTGAGGTGAGGAAGCGAATGGCCTCTGCCGTTGCATCTTGATGGGCACTGCTCTCCAACAAAGCAAGACCCCAACTCCCCAGGGTTGCTGTTGAGGAGGATGCTTCCTTGGCCACCATGGTGCTGATGCCTACCTTCCCTTTGACCTCACTGTCGGGCTTCTGCAACTCTGCCCAGGCATAGGGCCAATTCCGCATCAAGGCTGAATCCCCTACCTTGAAACTCTGCAGTGCATCTGGCTCGGCGTAATTGGTGACTGCTTGGGGACTAATGCCAGAACTGATGAGATGGCGAAGCCAGGTCGCTGCTTCAACTCCATTGCGTTTGTCGAGACCGAAGGCGCCGTTTTCTGGATCCATCCAATAACCACCGAAGCCGTCGATGATTTCAAGGAAAACACAGCTGAGGCCTTCATATTGACGCCCTTGCCATACGTATCCCCAAGGAACCTTTTGATCGGCTTGAAGCTTCACGCTGATGGCTTCGAGTTGCTCAGGGGTTTCGGGTGGCCGATCCATTAGATCAGTGCGCCAGTAGAGCAGGCCCATGCTTGCCACGAAGGGCCAGCGGTAGAGAGTGCCCTGGTAGGTGTTTCCCTCGCGAGCACCAGTGGCAAGTGTCTCCACATCCGATGCGTCGAACCAGGGATCGAGAGATTGAAGCCATCCTGCAGCTGCATATTTCGGCAGCCAGGTCACATCCATCAAAAGCGCATCGAAGGGTGTATCACCTAGAAGCAGACTGCTGATGGCCAAATCAGAAATCGCTTCTGTTTCAAACGGTCCGCGAATCACGTCAAGGTGAATATTGCCTTTGTGCAAGCGGTTGAATTGTTCCACCAATGGCCTGGTTGCATCGGCGAACGGAGCCGGCATCAGGATGTTGATGCGTTCAACGTGCCGAAACGGTGCCGATGCCAGGCCGATGGGGATGATGAGCAGCGCCAGCAGTGCAGCCAGAAGACGTGGACGCAGCGCAACAACCCTCTGCAGTGGCGTCATCGAGGCGATAACTCGAGGCTTCCCATCTGTTCTTCAGCCCAGTCTTGAACCGTAAAAGCTTCTACCGCGGCAGTCATAGTTCGCATCCGTCGCTTTTGCTCATTTTCGGGCATCTCCAGGGCCAATTCAATCGCGTCGTCCATCCGTCTGTGCGAATAGGGATTAGTCAAGACAGCACCGTCAAGAACCACAGAGGCACCTGTGAATTCTGACAACACCAATACGCCTCCTTGATTCTTGCGTGCGGCTGCATATTCCTTGGCCACGAGATTCAAGCCATCTCGCAAAGGAGTAATCCAGCAGATATCAGATTGAGTAAACCATGCCACCATCTCTTCATAGGGAATGCGGCGAGTCGAAAAACGAATCGGCACCCAGTCAATGAGGCTGAAACGGCCATTAATTCGTCCTGCCATTTCCTCAATTGAACGCTGTGTGTCTTCGTAAATTTTCATGCCGCTGGCTGCAGAGACACAGGCAAGCATTAACACCACTTTTCCATGAAGATCCTTCCGCCGTTCGAGAAGTCGCTCAAAGGCTAGGAGTAGTTCTTCATTACCTTTGGTGTAGTCGACTCTGCTGGCAGAAAGGATCAGCTTCCTCCCCTTTCTAGTGTCTTCTTCAATATGAACACCAAGATTTTTGGTCTCCTGATCGTTGACCAGTGCTTGAATCACATCAGGAGACGTTCCTACTGGTGACGAAACAAGCTGGATCGTTCGCCCCTCGTAAGTAAGCCAAGGGGTTTCTGAAGGCTCTGTGAGCGCCGTACCAGTACTAAGAAAACGAGGGTTCACAGCACGTTTTGGGCCCTTCTTGGCCCCAAGAAGACAGTTTGCCGCTCGTGCAAAGTTTTCTGTGTAACGGGGAATATGGAACCCGACCAAATCACAGCAGAGAAGGCTTTCGAGGATCTGTTGACGCCAAGGAAGAATTGCAAAGACATCGTTCCCCGGGAATGGGGTGTGATGAAAAAAGGCAATCTTTAGATCGGGGCGTTCGGCTCTGATGTAACCAGGAGCTAGCCAAAGATTGTAGTCATGAATCCAAACAGTCGCACCCACTGCGGCTTCTTTGCATGCCGCCTCTGCAAAACGACGGTTGACGTCTTCGAAAATCCCCCAGTCGGCATTGTTAACTTCGAAGTGGGTGGGGAAAGTATGGAGAATGGGCCAGAACGATTCCTTTGATGTGACGTGATAGAAGCTAGAAATCTGGTATTGCTCGAGTGGAATACGCCTCAAAGTAAAGGGAGAAGGATTCTCCATCGAGATCCTTTCGTCAACGCTGGTACTAACCTCGTCTACCTGACGCCATGCAATCCAGGTGCCATCATGATGATTGCGAAATAGGTTTCTTAGAGTTGGAATGATACCGTTTGGACTTTTCTGGTCTCCCCAACTTCGATTTCCCTTGTCATCAATGACCTCATCAAAAGGGGTTCGATGGTAGAGAAGAATAAAAGAACTCTTTCCTTCGTCGTTCAGCATGAAAGCCCTCTAAGTGCCATGTGCCTTGGTAGGCATCTGGTTGACTGCTATTTTCCCACATGCTCCACGACGCAATGGTGTGAACCACAGTGTTCTTAGGCCAATGCGTTGTCCTTATAGGTTTTGAGGGTTTCAAGCACGTCTTTGGCATGCCCTGTTGGCCGAACCCCTGTCCAAGTCTGACGAATCGTCCCGGTTGGATCGATTAAAAACGTATGGCGCAGCGAATACGGTGCCATCCATGAGCCATAGGCTTTGCTCACCCGGCCGTCCATGTCGGACAGCAGCAAGAAATCAAGCTCTTCCGAACTGCAGAAGGAGGCATGGTCGTCGACGCCATCAGCGCTGATGCCCACAATTGACGCTCCAGACTGCTCAAACTGATCGTTCAATTGCTGAAAACCGTGGGCTTCAATCGTGCAGCCCGACGTAAAATCGCGTGGGTAGAAATAAAGCACGATCCATCGACCCCGAAACTGATCAAGGCTCCAGATGTCTTGATCCTGTTGGCCTCGCACCGTTCCTGGCAGTGAAAAATCAGGAGCGCGCTGGTCAATGGACGGTAAAGGGCCCCCTAAAGCTTTTGTAGGCCTTGGGGCCAACAGCAAAGCCCCGAAAGCAGCGAGCCGACGGATGAATTGACGTCGGTTCATGCTGGTTTCGGGGCTGAAGAGATGGCTGCTGCCAGTGGCTTGGAACTCAGAGCTTGCTCAGATCCACACCAAGAGAACGAGCATAGGCACCCAGGCCTTTCTTTTGAATGGTCTTGAGGGCTCGTGTGGTCACACGAAGCTTCACCCAGCGATTGCCTTCTGCCCACCACAGCCGCCTCTGTTGCAGATTGGCTTGCTGCAGTTTCTTCGTACGGATATGTGAATGGCTCACGGCCATGCCGTTGTTAGCCCGAGTACCGGTGAGCTGACACACCCGTGACATGATGAACTTCCTGTAGAGCAGTGGCACTAAGCCAAGAGTTGATCCTACCAAAGAGGGACGCTCACACACCTCTCTCCATCAGTTCTGACATCAGTTTGGTGCTACGGGACTGAAAGCCTGCGAGCTCATTGGGCTCCAGCCCTCCGACCGACAACCGGGCCATGTCATAGAGATGCTGGGCTAGGGATGCCGCTAGTTGCTGGCTTGGAGAACTGGTCTCATTGCTGACGAGAACGCTGCCCGCATTCAGTTTCAAGAGACCTTCCACCATGGGATGACGGCGATTCACCAGCAGAACATGATGGTCTGGTAATCCGGGGAGACGTTGCTCCATCAGAGCACCGATGTCATTCATACGGCGCATCTGCTCAGGAAGAAGGATGAGTGCCGCAGGAGAATCAGCACCACCTTTCAGTGCTTGCACCTGGATCGTGACCTTGTCGTTGTTGAGCGCTTTTTTAATCAAGCCACGCAGGTTTTCACTTGGGCTTTCACCATCTTGATCGGTCAGTTCAGGTTGTTCATCGCGCAGGCTCTCGTCGAGCTCGGCATCAACACGCTGAAATTTGAGCTCACTATGCTTCGATTCAAGCCAAGGAATGAATTGACTGTCGATCACTGTTTCGGCGAGGAGAACTTCCGCTCCCTGGCCTTTCCAAAGGCTAAGAGCCCCTGCTTGTGCAATTTCGTCAGTGCAGTAAAGAACGCGATTGACATGATCGCTCGCTTGGCGGGCTCGATAGCCCGCCAAAGTTGTAAAGGCTTGATCCCCTACGGCAATGGGTTCTTCTGTTTCGCTTGGATTTGGTGGTGCGGTTGTGCCAAACAAGATGAGCTCACTGACCTGATCGGCAAACTTTTCATCCTCCATGGCCCCGATCTTCACGAATGGAGCCAAGGCATCCCATGCCTCGGCGTAGGACTTGGCATCCTCTTGCTTGAGGTTGCGTAGACGATCTGCAACTTTCTTGGCTACAAAATTGCCAATAGACCGCACTCTGCGGTCAGTCTGCAATGCGCTGCGACTGACGTTCAGAGGAATGTCTGGTGAGTCGATCACGCCTCGCAGTGGCAATAGATATCGAGGAACTATTTCCTTGATTGAATCGCTAACGAAGACTTGATTGCAGTAGAGACGGATCTCGCCCTTTTCCCAGTCGGCCCGACCACTCACTTTCGGGAAGAAGAGAATTCCTTGCAGTGCATAGGGGTAATCTGTATTGAGGTGAACCCAAAGCAATGGGTCACCCTGGAATGGATAAAGATATCGATAAAGTTCGATGTAGTCCTCGTCAGTTAGCTCTCTTGGTGATTGCCTCCATGGTGCTATTTTTTTGTTGACTGGCTCTCCTTCTAGCTCCACTGTGACCGGCATGAAGTCGCAATACTGCGTGATCAGATTGCGCAGGCGGGCTGGCTCGAGGTATTCAACTTCTTCGTCGAGAAGATGCAGAATCACGTCTGTGCCTGGTTCACTCCGCTCAGCAGCTTCAAGGCTGAAGTTGGGGGAACCGTCACAACACCAGCGCACAGGCTCTGAGTTGGGTCGAGCTGAACAGGTAATCAGCTCAACTTCTCGGGCGACCATAAAACTTGAATAAAACCCTAGGCCGAAATGTCCAATAATTGCGTCGTCTTCTTTCTTGTACTTTTCCAGGAAATCTTCTGCACTTGAGAATGCAACCTGATTGATATAGCGCTTTACTTCATCGGCGGTCATGCCAATGCCGTTATCTGTGATGGTGATCGTTTTCTTTTCGCGATCAACCCGAATTGAGACGGTGCCTTCGGCTCCTTCGCTGCAGTCTCCCGCCATCGCTGCCATTCGACGCTTGCTAATGGCATCAGCAGCGTTGCTGACTAGTTCGCGTAAAAAGACCTCATGGCCGGAATAAACCGCCTTCTTGATAATCGGGAAAATATTTTCGGTATGGATCTGAATCTGACCCTGTTCTAGAACGGTCATGGCACGAGATCGAACAAGGCGAGATTAGGGATGTCCCTTCAGCTGCTCAAGCCTTTTGTTGGTGAGGTCTCCGTACCTCGCCCGTAGGGTTAGGGAGTGCGCTGGAGATCAGAGCGTTCTTCAGCAAGAATTGCACCCTCCACCGGACAGACTTGCAGACAGATGCCGCAGTCGATGCAGGTATCGAAATCAATCCAGTAGAACTCGGTACCTTTCTTGTTGCGGCCTTGGCCTGCCTGGATGCAGGCGACAGGACACGCATCAAGGCAATCGGCGATGCCTTCGCAGACATCGGTCACGATTGTGTGGGCCATGGGGCACTCAGAGCGACGTTGATCCTAGTCAGCCGTTGATCCCACTCAGCTCGGTAACCAGACAAGAGAGCTACATCGACGCGTTGCCAGTAGTGACTCTGCGTGATCGGAACTCTCCACTGGATCCAGTTCGATCATGGCGTTCATCCCCTTGCCGTGAAGCTCCTGTTGATGGAGCAATGCTGTTTCCAGACTCGAGGCTGGGCCATAGGCCACCAGAACCCGATCCAAGTCGCTCACACAAGGTTGTTCGGCTGCAGGCAGATCTCGGATGTCGTCCACACAAAAACTGAAGCCAAGTCCTGCTGCGTTGTGGCCTGATGCTCCAAAGCGCTTCAAAACACGGTCATAACGGCCGCCACGAGCGATTACGACCGGTGCTGCACGGCCCTGGCAAACCAACTGGAAAACGAGTCCGTCATACAACTCGAAGTGGGGTTGGAAACTTGGGTCGAGCTGCAGTTTGATCCCTAGTTGGGCCGCAATCGGTTGTAGATGGTTGAACATGCGTTCCAGATGGGACAGCACTGGCTGGCTGCCGAAGACGCGTCGTTCCTCGGCGAGAACTGCAGAGGGTTCTCCTCGCAGGTCGATTTGTGTCTGAAGCCGTTGCAGTTGCTCGGCTGGTAAATCGAGTGCTTGGAGTTGAAGGCGATCGAAGCAAACAAGGGCCTGCTTGATCTTGGGACGGACCTCAGGGGCGAAGGGAGACAGAATCAGGTTCATTAAGCCGGCATGGCCGACCAGAAGCTGAGCCCCATGGTTCTGTTGGAGCTCAAGCGCTTGCATCGAGGCCATCAGCAAGGAGAGCAGTTCCAATTCGCCATTGACTTGGCTCGCACCAAACAGCTCAACGCCGCTATGAAGCTTCTCTTCGATTCGCTGCCCACCCTCATCGTTGGCGCAGCTCTCAAACACGGTTCCCGACGACCAGAGTCGTAATGGACGCGGACGCTCAGCAAGTCTGGTGGTTGCCGCTCTGGCAATCGACGCGGTCAGTTCTGGACGGAGTCCGAGCGGCTCATCAGCGACCAGACGCACAATGTCTGCGCTGTCAATGCCACCACCGGCTTTAAGGGTGTCCATCCGCTCCACCTGAGGTGGAGAGACCTCGTCATAGCCCCAACAGCGATAGACAGTGGCGAGGCGCTCGCGCAGCAACTGGTTGTGCTCCACCTGTTGGGGATTGAGATCACGCGCGCCGGAGGCAGGTTGCAGGGCCATCCCAGTGCAAACAACAGATGTCTCAGGATCCCATGAGCCCGAGATTGGGTTCGCCAATGACCTCTCCCAACAGCGGTTTCACCTGTGCCAGTTCGCTTGAGATTTGAGAATGGAGTACAGGATTCGAGGCGAGTACACGGCCTGATCCCAGTTGAAAGGGGCTTCGGTCGTAATCCGATACAACGCCACCAGCCTGTTGCACCAGGGCGACACCTGCCGCTAGATCCCAAGGAGCGAGGCCTCGTTCCCAGTAACCGTCTAACAGCCCAGCTGCGACGAAGGCGAGGTCAACAGCGGCTGCCCCTCCGCGCCGAACACCATGGGTTCGGTGGGTGAGCCAACAGAACTCGGCATAGTTGTTGTCCAGTCTGGTGTGACGGTCGTAAGCAAAACCTGTCACAAGAAGCGAATCCTTGAGATCAGAACACTGAGAGACGGCAATCGGTGCGTCGTTGCAGAAGGCGCCTTGGCCCGGACAGCTGTGAAAGATCTGCTTCAGATATGGAACAGCAATGGCCCCAAGCAATGGAGCACCGTTCCAGCACAAACCAACCGATGTGGCGAAGAATGGATATCCGTGGGCAAAGTTGGTGGTGCCGTCTAGCGGGTCCACCATCCACTGCAAGCCATCCTGTGGCCCAAGATGTCCTGATTCCTCAGCAAGGATTCCGATCTTGGGTGTTTCGGTCTGAAGCAGCTGTAGAACCGCTGCCTCAGCCGCTTCATCAGCTTCAGTGAGCAGATCTCCATGACGGCCTTTGCTGCGAATATTCGACACTCGGCCGTAGTGGACCATCAGCTGCGCTGCACCATGTTCGGCAGCTTTTTTCGCCGTGGCATGCAAGTGCGTGAGTTGCGACGTGTTCAGGCCAGCTGAACTGGCAACTGATTCGCAAGACGATCGGTTCAAGTCATTCCTCGTCGAGTGGGAGACCAGAGGTGACACGGCCTTGGCCGAAGTGACGTCCGAACTGCAGCTCGTACACCTCATCTTCATCCTGGGTTTCAGCTTCCAGATCAGCGGTTGCCCTGGCAACACAAAGCAACCCGTAGCCCTGGTCACGAAGCTCACGTGACAATCCCATCGCTTCTCTCTGATCAAGTTCTCCGCTGAGAACACGCACTGCACAGGCTGTGCAACATCCGTTACGGCAAGAGAAAGGCAGAGGGTCTCCTTGCAGTTCAAAACTGCGGAGGATGTACTCACCCTCCGGCACCTGATGGGTAATCGTGCGTTGCTCCTGTCGCCAATGGATGGTCACCCTGTGGCTGCGGGGCATGGCCGAAATCGATCAAACGCCCTGCTACATTCGCACTGCCCCAATCAGCCGCTGGAGAGGTGGCCGAGTGGTCGAAGGCGCAGCACTGGAAATGCTGTATAGGGGCAACTCTATCGAGGGTTCGAATCCCTCCCTCTCCGCTATCTACCGGCCCTAAGGCCGGTTTTTTTATGCAGTGGTTGGCTCGGTGGACGGTTACGGATCAGCCGAAACGCCCAGAGACATAGTCATAGGTGGCCTGTTGGGTCGGTGCATTGAAAATCTTGTCGGTTTCGTTGAATTCAACGAGGTAACCCACTTTCCCTGAGCCTCCCTCTTGCGCTTCGGCATTGAAAAATGCTGTTCTATCACTGACGCGCACAGCTTGTTGCATGTTGTGCGTCACGATCACAATTGTGAAAGTCTTTTTGAGTTCATGCATGGTTTCCTCAATTTTGAGGGTTGAGATCGGATCAAGAGCAGAACATGGCTCGTCCATTAGAATCACTTCGGGTTGAATTGCAATGGTTCGAGCAATGCATAAGCGTTGCTGTTGGCCACCAGAGAGAGAACATCCGCTTTCATTTAGTTTGTCTTTGCACTCATCCCATACAGCCGCTTGTCGTAAGGAGCGTTCAACTAATTCATCCATATCACCCGTATAGCCATTGATTCTGGCGCCAAAAGCAATATTTTCGAAGATGCTCTTGGGGAATGGATTCGGTTGCTGGAACACCATGCCAATCCGCCTTCTCACCTCAACTGGGTCGACGCCTGGATGGTAAAGATCAGCACCGTCAAAGACAACTCGTCCACTAAGAGTGCAGTTATCAATTAAATCATTCATTCGGTTCAGTGCTCTCAGCACCGTGGACTTCCCGCATCCAGATGGGCCGATGAAGGCTGTGACCTGTCCTCTAGGGATGGCGCAGTAGACGTTGCGCACGGCCTCTTCCCCGCCATAACTGATGGATACATTCTCAAGGGAGAGGCAGATCTCTTCCCCAGTGGTAGGCGTCGCAGTAGTTGCAGAGACTGTCATGGAAAGAAGTGAGGAGGCGCTGCCTTTAATCAGCTAATTGGAGCGATGGGTGGATTGTTAATACCTTAGGAATGGTCAACGAGAGGTGAAGGTATTGATCCACCGGGCCACAAGATTGAGTGCAAGAATGAAGGCCACTAGTACGAACGAGGCAGCCCAGGCAAGTTCGTTCTGTACCTCGTAGGGCATGGTTGCAAACTTGAAGATCAACACGGAGAGACTGCCGACAGGGTTGAAGATCCCTTCTGCCCACCAGGGTGAATACAGGGCTGTGAAGATCAGCGGAGCGGTTTCGCCAGCAGCCCTGGCGATCGAGAGAACAATCCCTGTTGCAATTGAGCGCGAGGCCTTCGGCAACGTGATTCGAATGGTCGTGACAAAACGGGAAGCACCGACGCCGAGAGCGGCTCTGCGTAGGTCATCCGAGACCAGTTTCAGACCTTCATCGGTTGTTTTGATCACAGTCGGCAACATCAAAACAGCCAATGCCATTCCCCCGGCTACAGCGCTGTAGGCGTGACCAAACAGGATTCGTGTTGAAACGATGGCGCTATAGATAAAGACACCGGCAATAATCGATGGAACTCCTGAGAGAACATTGGTGCCAAATCGGATGAAATTAGCAAACCATCCATTACGTGAATATTCTGCTAGAAATACGCCACCACCAATACCGATCGGTATCGCTAGAAGGCTGGCTATCAAGGTCACAATGATTGAACCTTGGATTGCATTGCTGATTCCTCCCACCTCCAAGCCTGGAGCGGGCTGCTCTAGCAAAAACAGGTCGAGGCTGAGCTTGCTAGCACCCTTGTAAAGCACATAGCTCAAAACGAGAAAGAGTGGCAGAACAGCGACGAGTGAAAAGAGCCCTGCAACGGAAGTTAAGGCGATCCCGATGATGTTTCGTGATCGCGTTGGCTTGTATCGGAGATCTGGAATTGGCCGACTGGCCTGAGCAACTGTGGAAGTCATCAGTACTTAAGGCTGAGCCGTTTAACGAGTAACTGGGCCAGGATATTGACCACTAGTGTTAAAAGGATTAAGACGAATGCTGCATACATCAGTGAGGAGACCTGGCTGCCATCAGCCTCGCCAAATTGATTGGCCAACATGGCGGCAATCGTATTGCCCGGAGCGAGTAGAGACCAGCTGAAGTTGTTTGAATTGCCAATGATCATCGTGACTGCCATGGTTTCACCCATGGCACGACCAAGGGCCAACATCACACCTCCCACAATTCCGGAGATGGATGCAGGCAAGATCACATGCAGGATGGCTGACCATTGAGTGCTGCCAACCCCATAGGCAGCCTGCCGCAGCCTGATCGGCACTTGATTCAGTGAATCGCGAGAGATCGCCGTGATGATCGGCAAGATCATCACCACAAGAACCAAAATGGCTGGGGTCATGCCTGGACCCAGCGGTTGGGTGCTGAACAACGGGATGTCCTTCAACGTGACGTGCAACCAGGTCAGGAAGGGGCGCAAGGCTGGCTCCAGAACGAAAATGGCCCATAGCCCTAGAACCACCGAGGGAATCGCCGCAAGCAGCTCGACCATCAGCCCGATGATTTCCCGCAGCGGTCGAGGAATGAACCTTTCTGTGATGAAAATGGCGGTGCCAACTCCGAGTGGAACGGCAATGAGTAATGACACCAACGAAGTCACCATCGTTCCGTAGATGGCTGTTAAGGCTCCGTATTCGTCGTCGACCGGGTTCCAGTTCGAGGTGACCAGGAAGCGCCATCCATAGAGCCCCATCGACTCCAAGGAGCCGTGAAAGACGATGGCCAGGATCAAGACCAGGACAATCGCGACGGTGGAGGCCGTTAAGACAGTCAGCCAATGGAAGCCCGTGTCGAGCTGTTTTTCCGAAGGCGGGCGACGCCGAAGCCTGTAAAGGTCGTTGGGATCGATGGGCATGCAGGCGAACCACTGTGCTTAAAACGTACGCGGAAGCCACCGCTTCGATCACTAAGACCGTATTAACCAATTGGAAATTCGGTCATGAATGGGCTTGGGCCGTTTGGTTTGGCCCGTTAACTTGGAGGTTCGCTAATCACGGCCATGGGGCGGATCGTCGGAATCGACCTGGGAACGACCAATTCCGTCGTTGCGGTGTTGGAAGCGGGTCGACCGCAGGTCATCGCGAACGCCGAGGGCACCCGTACCACACCATCAGTGCTTGGTTACACCAAGGATTCAGAACTTCTTGTTGGTCAGGCAGCTCGGCGTCAACTGGTCCTCAACCCCAGAAATACGTTTTCCAATCTCAAACGCTTTGTAGGTCGCAGTTGGGATGAACTGGATGACAGCAGTCTGACGGTTCCATACACGGTTCGAGCCAATGCTCAGAACAACGTGCGCGTGGCCTGTCCAATCACGGAAAGGGAATACGCCCCTGAGGAATTGGTGGCCAGCATTCTTCGCAAGCTCGTTGATGATGCCGCCACCTATCTCGGTGAAAGCGTGGAAGCGGCGGTGATTACAGTCCCTGCCTATTTCAATGATGCCCAGCGTCAGTCCACCCGCGATGCCGGACGGCTCGCCGGGATTGAGGTTGAACGCATCCTTAACGAACCCACTGCAGCAGCTCTGGCCTATGGCTTTGATCGCAGTGCGGTGAAGCGTGTGTTGGTGTTTGACCTTGGTGGTGGCACCTTCGATGTCTCACTGTTGCGTGTGGCTAACGGTGTTTTTGATGTCAAGAGCACCAATGGAGACACCCAATTGGGTGGTAACGACTTCGATCAGCGCATTGTTGATTGGCTAGCAGAGGCTTTTTTGAAGGCTCACGGTATCGACCTACGTCGTGACAGGCAGGCTCTGCAGCGACTGACAGAGGCAGCAGAAAAGGCCAAACAGGAGCTGTCTGGTGTTGTGATCACACCGATCTCACTACCTTTTATTGCCACAGGTACCGATGGTCCGCTTCACATCGAAACCTCATTGGAACGCTCGACCTTCGAGGGTTTGTGTCCTGATTTGCTCGACCGTCTGCTCGTCCCCGTCCAATCAGCCTTGCGTGATTCTGGCTGGGCGGCAGACGATGTCGATGATGTGGTGCTGGTTGGTGGTGGCACGCGAATGCCGATGGTGCAGCAGCTTGTGCGCACTCTGATTCCTCACGATCCATGCCAATCAGTCAACCCGGATGAGGTTGTAGCCGTTGGGGCAGCTGTTCAAGCCGGGATTCTCACTGGAGAACTGCGTGATCTGTTGCTGAATGATGTGACACCACTATCCCTAGGTCTTGAAACGGTGGGAGGGCTGATGAAGGTTTTGATTCCCCGCAACACTCCGATTCCCGTTCGCCAGTCGGATGTGTTCAGTACCTCCGAATCGAATCAGTCGTCGGTCGAGATTCATATTTGGCAGGGAGAACGTCAAATGGCCTCTGACAACAAATCGTTGGGACGGTTCCGTCTCTCCGGTATTCCTCCCGCTCCTCGGGGTGTCCCCCAGATTCAGGTCGCCTTTGACATCGACGCCAACGGCATCTTGCAAGTGAGTGCAACGGATCGAACCACTGGCAGAAAGCAATCAGTAACGATCCAAGGTGGATCGAATTTGAACGAAGACGAACTGCAGGCTCTGCTCGCCGAAGCTGAAGCTCGGGCCGATGAAGACCGTCGCACCCGTGCTGCGATTGAGCGCCGGAATAGGGCCCTGACGTTGGTCTCCCAGGCTGAACGTCGTTTAAGGGATGCGGCCCTCGAATTAGGTCCTTATGGGGCTGAGCGGCAGCAGCGTGCCGTGGAGATGGCCATGCGTGACCTCCAGGATCTTCTGGAACAGGATGATCTTCAGGAATTGGAACTGGGTGTTAGCGCTCTCCAGGAGGCCTTGTTTGGTCTCAATAAACGTTTGTCTGCAGAACGACGATCTGAGTCCAGTCCATTGCAGGGGATCAGAAACACCCTCGGTTCTCTGAAGGATGAATTGTTCGCCGATGACGACTGGGACGAGGACCCCTGGTCGAGCCCCAGTGGCAGACCTTCCCAGGGCCGATACAGCTCATCAAGACAAGGGATGGATCCCTGGGATGATGACTTCTACCGCTGAACCCAATTACTGGTCCCTGCTCGGTCTCGAGCCAGATAGCGATGCGGATGCCCTAAAGCGGGCCTTCCGTCGTGAGGCAAGACGCTGGCATCCGGATTTGAATGCCAACGACAGGCAGGCAGAAGAGCGGTTCAAGTTGGTCAATGAGGCCTATGCGGTGCTCAGTGATCCGAAGCGGAGGCGCGCCTGGGAAGGACGCAGCATCGATCCCCCTTCCCATGTCGACCCCTTTGCCTCAGGCTTTCCAGACTTTGAGGATTACCTCGAGGTTGTGTTGGGTTTGGGCCGACGCCGGGCCAATGATGAAGACGATGAGGCACGGCAAACGGTGACCGATTCACCAGGTGACTCACAGCATTTTTCTGGTGATTGGCCGGCAACAGCCCCACCACCCCCACCTCCGCCTGTGCAGGCAGCGGAAACTCTTGAGACTGATGTTTTGCTCACGCCGGATCAGGCACTGTGCGGAACCGCTGTTGAGATTGAGCTCAGCGATGGAACCGTCGTTGAGGTGCTGACTCCACCTCAGGCCGGAGATGGCTGGAGGCTCAGGCTTGCCGGCGTGACCCCTGGGGGAGGAGATCACTTCCTCCATTTGCGAGTGCAAACGGAGGAGGGCCTTCGCATTGATGGGCTTCGCGTGCACTATCGCCTGGAGCTCCTACCCGCCGATGCTGCTCTGGGCTGTGCTGTTGACGTGCCGACTCTTACTGGACCGGTCACGCTCCAGGTGCCGCCAGGCTCCTCTAGCGGCCGGTTGCTGCGACTGCGAGGACGAGGACTCGAATCGGACGATCGTCGGGGTGACCAATTGGTGGAGATCGTCGTTGTGATTCCTGCTCAGCTCACGGAGGCGGAGCGGGCTCTCTATCGAAGACTGCAAGAACTAGCTCTCGAAACTGAGCTCGACTGATCTTGTCCGATCGGTTTCTGGCTCATCGGTGAGAGACTGGCCTTGATTATCTGCGCCGAATGCTTGTTCACGTTCTTCTTTATGACGCCGGACAGGACAGTGAAGGCATTCACTCACTGGAAGTCTCCGGAAACACAGTGGTGTTGATGTTCGAGAACCGTGATGATGCGGATCGTTACGCCGGACTGCTGGAGGCGCAGGACTTTCCTGTTCCAACCATCGAAGCCTTGGATCGCGAAGAGATTGAGATCTTCTGCCGTCAGGCCGGTTACGAACCAAGGCTTGTGGAGTCTGGATTTGTTCCCAAGACGGATGAAGACCGGTTGCTGCTTGCGCCTCCATCCGCCAATCGTGATGTGAGCACTTGGCAGGAGTCTGAACCAGGTGATGAAACTGCTGCTCCACCCACAGGCAAGAGCAGTGATCTGGATGAGATCCGCCGGCGCCTTGAAGGATTGCTCTGAGCGACGATGACGGAACCCATCAACTCAGAGCCAATGCTTGTGGCGTCCGAAGATCGTGGCCACTTGCTCACCGAGCAGTCCAATCCCCGCAGCAGCGATCTCGACACCCTCAGCGTTGAAGACCTGGTCACCCTGTTCATTAGCGAAGACGTCAAACCTCAACAGGCTGTGGCTCAAGCTGCTGGGGCAATCACTGAGGCAGTTGAACGCATTTCCGAGCGGCTGCGTGGTGGAGGACGCCTTTTCTATGTGGGAGCTGGTACGTCTGGAAGGCTTGGCGTTTTGGACGCCGCAGAATGCCCACCAACCTTCTGTAGTCCTCCAGAGCTTGTGCAGGGTGTTCTTGCCGGAGGCGCTCCTGCTCTACTCCGCAGTTCAGAAGGACTCGAGGATCTCAGTGATGCTGGAGCCAGTGATCTTCAGGCTTGCCAGCTCGGGCCAGCAGATTGCGTGATCGGAATTGCAGCGGGAGGAACGACACCCTATGTGCATGGTGCCCTGAACTATGCACGAGTCACTGGAGCACTTGCCATTGCGATGGCCTGCGTTCCTGCCGAGCAGGTGCCGATTGGTTGTGACATTGATATCCGTTTGATCACAGGCCCTGAGCTGCTGACGGGCTCAACTCGCCTGAAGGCTGGCACTGCAACCAAAATGGCGCTCAACGTGATTTCAACCTCGGTGATGGTGCGCCTGGGGAAGGTGTATGGAAATCGCATGGTTGATGTCGCAGCAACCAACAGCAAGCTGATGGATCGTGCTTTGCGCATCCTTAGGGATCTCGCCAATGTTCCGCGCGATCGTGGCATCGAGTTGCTGCGACAAGCTGACGGATCTGTGAAGCTGGCGCTGTTGATGGCAGGCACCGAACTTCCGTTGGAAGAAGCCCGCTCAGTGCTCGCCAATCACGGCAATCAGCTACGGGACGCTTTGATCAGTTGTGACGCTGAGTTGAAAGCATCCTGAATCACCAGACTCTCGGCTTAGTCAGCGTTGAAAGCACCCCAATAGGGGCTTGTGAACAGGTCAAGGGCTTGGCGTGTTGTGGCCGGAACCGACTCAGGACGCGTCATCAAGGCATCCGCGAGAGCTGTGTGCGCTGGTGAAAGGGGGCGCGACGCAGCCAGGGCTTGCATGAGCCCCTGAAGAATCGGACCTGTGGCTGCCGCATTGGCCTGCAAATTGGCGATCACCATCTCGACACTGACAGCATCATGATCCGTATGCCAGCAGTCAAAGTCGGTGACCATGCTGAGAGACGCATAGGCGATCTCAGCTTCACGGGCGAGACGGGCTTCCGTGTGGTTGGTCATGCCAATCACATCACAACCCCAACTTCGGTACAGCTCACTTTCCGCCCGGGTCGAAAAGGCAGGTCCCTCCATGCATAAATACGTCCCACCCCGGTGCAGTCGTTGACCATCCGGTAGTGAGGTTTCCGCCGCCGTTGCCAAGAGGGCACTGAGCTTTGGGCAGAAGGGGTCAGCGAGACTGACATGAGCAACACAACCGTTGCCGAAAAAGCTTGACGGTCGCTGCATCGTGCGATCAATAAATTGTTCCGGCACCACCATGTCGCGCGGTTGAAGATGGGCCTGTAAGGAACCAACAGCCGATACGGATACCAGCCATCGAACTTGAAGTGATCGCATGGCCCAGATGTTTGCCCGATAGGGCACTTCCGTTGGCAGCAGATGATGACCTCGACCATGTCGAGCAAGGAACACCACTTCAACTCCGTTCAAGCGGCCGATTCGAAAGGAATCGGAAGGCTCACCGAAGGGGGTTTGCACTTGTAGTTCCTTGACCCCCTCCAATCCATCGATGGCATAAAGCCCACTGCCGCCGATCACTCCAACTCGGGCCTCTTTGAGGTTGTCCTGAAGGGCGTCACTGGGCATGGCAAGGGATGTCATTCAGTCCATCCTGCACCTGCGTAGCATGGTCTTTTGCTGCCAGCGTTTTGACGACTGTTCTGATGGAAACCGATGCCGGCCAGATCAAGCTGGACTTGTTCGATAACGACGCCCCGAAAACGGTGGCCAACTTCGTCAAATTGGCCAAAGACGGGTTCTATGACGGTCTTGCCTTCCATCGGGTCATCGATGGCTTTATGGCCCAGGGCGGCTGTCCGAATTCACGTGAAGGCGCGAAGGGAATGGCTGGAACCGGAGGCCCCGGCTACATGATCGATTGCGAGATCAATAGCCGAAAGCATGGTCCAGGTGCGCTCTCAATGGCCCATGCGGGCCCTAACACCGGCGGCAGTCAGTTTTTTATCGTTCACGAAGCACAGCCTCATCTTGATGGAGTGCACACGGTTTTTGGTCAAACCGGGGATATGAACGTTGTGATGGCTCTGCGCAATGGTTCCCGAATCAACAAAGTGACCGTTCAGGACTGATTGGTCGCCACGATCAAGTCCACATCAACAGAGTCGGCTGCTCAAGCTGACTCTGTTCGGGCATCCGTCCGCTTCTGACGTCTTCGAGGGATGCTTCGATCCGCTCCAAGGTCTGCGATGGATGATTGAGTTGTTCAGCTGTTGGGGCGGTGTAGAGACCAATCCGGCTGGTTTCCTGCCAAGAAGCGAGTGTTTGAATCAGTGACCGGAGTCGCGTCGTGAAGGATGTACCACCGGGTCCTCTCTGTACATCCGTGATGCGCCATGCAAATTGGGGACGTTCCCACAGGGCCAAAAGCCTCGGTGATGAGTTGGCTGTGATCGAGACTTCAAGGTTGCTGGCAGCTGTTTCACATCTGGTGCGGATCAAGGGGAGTTGATCTGAACGGCAATTGCCATCCCAGCTAATCACCGTTTGGCTTGTTATTGGCGCAATGATTGAGTCTTCGCTATTAAAGATTGGCGTATTTGGCTGATCATTGCTAGCTTGAAATAGATGGCCTAACTTGTCACGTTTGACCGCAAGATAATCGGCATTGTGATCGCCTGGATTGATCACCAGCGGCACCCGATCCACCACCTCCAGGCCATAACCACCCAGACCGGCGATCTTGCGTGGATTGTTCGTCAGAAGACGAAGGCGATGAATGCCAAGATCACTAAGGATCTGAGCCCCAACCCCATAGTTGCGGAGATCGGCCGGAAACCCCAGCTTCTCATTGGCTTCAACCGTGTCTAGGCCACCGTCCTGAAGGCTGTAGGCCTTGAGTTTGTTGATCAGCCCGATCCCACGTCCTTCTTGACGCAGATAGACCACCACGCCTTCTCCCTCAGCTTCGATTTGACGCAGTGCAGCCTCCAGTTGTGGCCTGCAATCACAACGCAGTGAGCCGAAGGCATCGCCGGTGAGGCACTCGGAGTGCATGCGCACCAGAACGGGTTCGCTCAAGCGATCGGGATCGCCTTTAACAATGGCGACATGCTCGCTTCCATCAAGCTCATTGCGATAACCAATGGCCTTGAATTCACCGAAAACACTGGGCATCGAGGCATAAGCCTGACGCACAACAAAACGTTCATTCTCAAGCCGGTAACGAATCAGGTCAGCAATGCTGATGAGGCGAAGATTCCATTGATCCGCATACTCCTTGAGTTGGGGAAGCCTGGCCATCGAACCATCCGCATTTTGGATTTCGCAGATCACACCGGCTGGGATGAGGCCAGAAAGGGCGGAAAGATCGATGGCTGCCTCGGTATGGCCGGCTCGCTTCAGAACGCCTCCCTGGCGAGCTCGCAGCGGGAAAATATGACCAGGACGGCGCAGATCCGTAGGACGTGCATCCTGTCGAAGAGCAACCTGGATGGTTTTGGAACGGTCTTCAGCCGAGATCCCCGTTGAAACACCATTCTCAGGGCCTGCATCAATGCTGACCGTGAAGGCTGTTTGGTTGGCATCTGTATTGCGATCAACCATCAAAGGCAGATCAAGAGCATCAAGCTGCTGGCCTTCCATGGCCAGACAGATCAATCCCCTGGCATGAGTTGCCATGAAGTTGATCTGATCCGGGGAAGCGTATTGGGCTGCGCAGATCAGGTCACCTTCGTTCTCGCGGCGTTCGTCATCCACCACAACGACACATTCGCCGTTGCGGATCGCAGCAAGGGCATCAGGAATGGTGTCGAAGCGAACGGTTTGAATCGCGTCAGCAGTGGAAGGCGTGCTCAGGGGAGTTCAGAAGCCAACGATCTGCATTCATTATCGACATCAGTACGATCAGCCGAACTCCCAAACGACGCATGCAGCCCACTTCCACGATTCCCGCCCCTATCGCCTCGGGCGGGGTTGTCGGACGCGTCGCGGTCGTGGGAGCCTCTGGCTACGGCGGTTTGCAGACCCTCCGGCTGTTACAAGCCCATCCCCAGTTCGCAGTCACCTTCCTTGGTGGTGAGCGCAGTGCAGGCAAGCGCTGGAGTGATGTTTGCCCTTTTCTGCCCTTGTTGGATGACCCCGTTGTCGAAGCGCCTGATGCGGACAGGATTTCCGAGGCGGCTGACTATGCCGTGCTCAGTCTTCCCAACGGACTCGCGAGTGAGATGGTTCCCAAGCTGCTTGAGCGGGGTGTTCGTGTTGTGGATTTGTCGGCGGATTACCGCTATCGCAGCCTGGACGAATGGTCTCAGGTCTATGTGCATGAGGCACAGAAGCATCAACGGCAAGACTCCGATTTGTGCCAGGAGGCGGTTTACGGACTGCCGGAATGGCATGGACCGGCCATCGCTCAGGCCCGTCTGGTTGCTGCCCCAGGATGCTTCCCTACAACAAGCCTTCTGCCACTTCTGCCCTTCCTGAAGCAAGGACTGATCGAGACCGACGGATTGATCATTGACGCCAAAACAGGAACCTCCGGAGGGGGAAGAGCTGCGAAGGAAAACCTCCTCCTCGCGGAAGCCTCTGAATCGATCTGCCCCTACGGCGTTGTGGGCCATCGCCACACTTCAGAGATCGAACAGATCGCCTCATCCGTGGCTGGATGTCAGATCAATCTCCAGTTCACCCCGCACCTTGTGCCAATGGTTCGTGGTCTTCTGGCCACCGTTTATGCCCGGCTGAGGGATCCAGGCTTGACTGCAGACGATTGCACAACGGTCTTGGAGGCTGTGTATCGCCACCACCCCTGCGTGCGCGTTCTCCCCGTCGGTACGTATCCGGCCACGAAGTGGGCCAAACACACCAACCAGGCACTGCTGTCTGTTCAGGTCGATAGCCGTACCGGACGGTTAGTGCTGATGAGTGCTGTCGACAATCTGATGAAAGGGCAGGCTGGTCAGGGGGTGCAGTGCCTCAATCTGATGGCAGGCCTCACGGCCACCACGGGCCTGCCACTCGATCCGTTTTATCCCTGATCAGGACAAGGCCTATTCGCTCTCAACCTTCTGATCGCCAACGTTCACCACTTAACGCCACGGCCCAAGGCAAGATCCGGTGCTCTTGAGCACTGATACGGGACGACAGTGTTTCGTGATCGTCGCCTTCCAACACTGGTACGGCTGCTTGGCTGATCACAGGACCGGTGTCCACGTCCTCACGCACCAAATGTGCCGTACAGCCTGTGATTCGTACGCCAGCAGCCAGCGCTTGACCAACAGCATTGAGACCCCGAAAGCTCGGTAGAAGAGATGGATGAATGTTGATCAGTCGTTCCTGATAGGCACTGATCATCACCGGTGTGACAATCCGCATCCACCCAGCCATCACCACCGCTTCCACTCCTGCCTGTCGAAAACTGTCAACAAGGGCCCTGTCGAGGTCTTCACGGCTGCTGTAACAGCGATGGTCATGGACAAGGCAGGGCACAGCGAGGCGTTCAGCTCTTTGTTGGGCCCCACAGCCTGGATTATTCACAACCAGTAGCTCGATCTGAGCATCCAGTCGTTCCTGGCTTGCCTGCACCAGAGCCTCGAAATTGCTGCCATTTCCAGAAGCCATCACGCCAAGGCGCAGCGGTGGGTTGAACTGTGGCCAGGCACGCTCCAACGGAGCCATCAGGACATCCCCACGCCGATTGTCCATTGGATTGAAGTGGCTAATGTTTGACAAAGCGGGCATTCAGACCATGTCCCATCTGTCCATCCTGCCCACAGCCCTCACCGATCTCGACCGTCTTGCCTCTGTCCTTGTGGCTCAGGGCTATCGCGTTGAGCGCGAAGGACGACTGATTGGGTTTGCGGGTGAAAGCCTGCGATTTGATCTCAAAGCCACCAGCTGCGCTGGAATTCACTTCGCTTGGCGACGGTCTGCATCCGGTCCCCAGCTTGAACTGATTGCTGATCTCGAACGCCAAGGTGCCGCTGATACGTACCAACCGAGGTTGCAACGCATTCTTCGGCTCTATGCCTTATCCCAAGCCTTGGATGAGGTTGAGGCTTCTCCCGCTTTGAAGGACGTATGCGCCTGTTGACGTGACGGACCACAAGGATGTTTTCCTACGCATTGATCTCCTGGATCCTGCGTCACAAACGCTCAAGATCGAACTGAGTTGGATTCCCGAAGTCCACATGCAGAGGTGGACCTTGCCGATCTGGACGCCAGGTTCTTACACCGTCCGAGATCCGTCTCAACATTTACATAGTCTTGCCTTCTACCAGCAAGACCAACAAGTCGAGACAACACGTCTAAGCCCATCGCGCTGGAGCGCAAAGCTTCCTTGCCTTGATCGGGTTCGTCTTGTGTATCAGCTTGAGGCCAAGCAACTGACGGTACGAACCAGTTTTCTCGACCCAGAGTTTGCCTCTCTGTGTCTGTCTGCAGTTTGCATGTTGGTGGATGGAAAACGTTGGGAACGCCATGTTCTCGAGTTGCTATTGCCACAAGGGTGGCGTGGTTTTGTTCCGCTTCCTCAAGACGATGCGTTCTATATCAGTCAGGATTTTGATCAACTTGTTGATAGTCCAGTTCATGCGGGTGCATTCGATGATCGTCCATTTATTGTTGATGGCTGTCATCACTCGTTGCTGCTGATCGGTTCACCGCCGACGGGTTGGCCAGACACACTTGTGGAGGACATCGAGGCGGTGTGTGGAGCCGCTGCATCGCTGATGGGTGAATCACCTCCGTCAGGTGATCGCTACCAGCTTGTGATTCAGATGCTCGATAGCGGCTATGGCGGACTGGAGCATAACGATGGGGCTGTTCTTCAGTTCGCTTGGCCTGCTTTAGCTGAACCCAATGGTTACCACCAGCTTCTGCAGCTCGTGGGTCATGAATATCTGCACCAATGGAATGTTCGGCGTCTGCGTCCAAGGGAGTACATCCCTTACGACCATGGAGTTGCTGTGGTGAGTGACAGTCTCTGGTTTGCTGAAGGCATCACGAGTTACTTCGACCTTGCCCTCCCATTGCTGGCAGGACGATCGACTCGAAAAACTTTTTTAAGGGATCTCGGTAAGGACCTTTCGCATGTCCTGCTCAGTCCAGGTGTACAAGTGCAGAGCTTGGCTGATAGTTCACGGGAAGCATGGGTGCGTCTTTACAAATGCACAACTGCAGGAGCCGACAGCCAGATCAGTTACTACAAGCTTGGGGCTGCACTTGCATTCTGCCTTGATGTTCGGTTACGAGCCCTAGGCGTGTCCCTTGCTCAGGTTGTCAGAGATCTTTGGCAGAGCTTTGGCCAGGTCGGCCGAGGCTACGGCCGGTGCGATATCCAAAACGCCTTGGCTGTGTACAGCCAGGAACTCGCCGACCAACTCCCTTGTTGGTTAGATCAGAAGGGCACGCTACCGATTAAGGAGTGTCTTGATCAGTTGGGATTGATCTTGCATCCGGTTTTGGCCAGCACGCCCTGGACGGGCTTAACCCTTGCCGATCATCCAAAAGGTGTGCGGGTGACACGTGTGCGCTCCGAGAGTCCGGCGCATCATGCCAATCTCGTTGCCGGTGACGAGATTGTGGCAGTTCGTGGTCATCGCCTCTACTCAGTTGATCAGTGGACGTTGCTGCAATCAGGTGCTGAGCCGATGGCGATCATCTACGCACGACGGGGACGGTTGGAAGAAACACAGGTGATTCCGGCACCCAACCGCACTCAGGAATACACAGTGGAGTGGAATCCTCACGCACCCCATGAGGCCAGGGTGCTTCGCGACCGATGGTTCGAGATCCACTGACCAGACGATTCAAACATTTAAGGCGACGGTTGGAAGGCCGCCATGGAATCCTGGCGATCGGATCCTTTGGTTTGATCGTGAGTCTCAGTAGTGTGATTTGGCTGAGTTCTAGCGATGTTGCGCTGACCCAGTCGCACCATCAGCCATCACTGCTTGAGCTTCTCGATCAAGTCACCAGTGGTACTCCCAACCAGTTGGATGACGCGTCCAACCGAATGCGGCCAGATCCACCAGAGTCGAGCGCATGGCGTTCACCATTGACACGCCAGTGCAAGGGAATCGACGATCAAATCAGAAAGCGCCTCGTCAAGTTGAAGTCAAGCTTCAAACAACAACGCGAAAGAATTGCAATCGACCCCAGTAATTACGGCAAGCGTTACAGCGTGAATCCCTGGAAGGATTCGATTGACCCTATGCCTCGCATGGTCGTTTTACACGAAACAGCAAATTCACTCACATCGGCGATTAACACATTCAAGACTCCGCACCCGAATGATCATGATCAAGTGAGTTATCACACCTTGATTGGAATGAACGGGCGTGTTGTTGATGTTGTCGATCCACTCCATCGAGCCTATGGAGCTGGCTACTCGGCCTTCCACGGTGAATGGGCTGTGACTAATCCTGAATTTATGGGATCGGTCAATAACTTTGCGCTGCATCTCAGCCTGGAAACTCCGCCTGACGGCTACATCGGAGGTCGACATCACTCTGGCTATACCGAACAGCAGTACGACGCTCTTGCTTTGGTCCTTGATGATTGGATGGAAACATTCAGGATTCCGTCAGAAGCGATCACGACACACCAACATGTTGATCTTGGCGGTGAAAGAGGTGATCCACGCAGCTTTAACTGGAAGAAACTTCAAGTTAGGATGGCAGCATTGAAGAGACTTTGTTGAGCTTCAGATTGTTCTGGGCTCTGACTCCATCTGAGTGGAATAAATCAATCCATGAAGGGCCGGATCCTGCATATAGCGGAGGATACGAGCGGGATAATCAAGTTTTCCGTTATGCAGATAGGCAAGCGTGGCGATCGCCTTGGCGTCTGCAAAGGATGCGCTTGCGCACAGCATGGTGGAGTCAGGTAACCGCAAGGCACGCTTGAGCCTGTGTAGCTTCCCGGCCAGGAGAGAGACATTTTGATGGGGGTCCAGCAGAAAATTCCGGGCCCACGCAATCTGCTCTTGTGAAGGATTTCTTGGCAGTCGTCCCTGATGGATCAGCTCACTAATGCCGAGTTGTGCGAGACCGTGAGTTGAGACCAAGCCTGAATGGGCGACGAAAGGTAACCCTTCTCCAGGCTTGGAATGCTGAATTTCGTCGTAAAGGATGCCAGTCAGCAACATCGGATTGATGTGGTGCTGCTCGGATTCCCTCAAAATCACAGGTTTCAGTTGGCTCAATCGAGAGAGGGTCCTCGCGCGAAGCGGTTCGAATTGATCCACACCGCGGGTGAAAAGCTGCGCCAATGGCGTTTGAGGACCGTGGACGCCGAAACGACGCTGAAGATTCTCGAGTTCTTCGGCGGAGAAATCTGTGGGGTTGGCACGGTCCTGAAGGGCATTCCCAGTCTGGGATTCCAGTGCGACCTGCGCATCGATCACCTGACCGATCGGAACGGGCGTCAGGGTTGAACGAACCACAAAGCCTGCGGCAATGCCGCAGGAGAGCGATGCCAAAAGGCTCGGTCTCAAGAATGGAAGGATGACGCGACCGAATGTGGCCATGGGGAGACGCTAGCTGTGCTGTCGCAGAAAATGGGCATCTGGAGAAATCGAAGATAGCTTCAAGCTGAGAGCGGCCTCGAACCCAGCGATGAGCTTCCCAGATTTCAGCGCCAACGACCCTCAGGTTCAGTGGCAGCGCTTCTGTGAACTGCTTTGGTTCCATGACGACCTGGGTGTATGGCTTGATATCAGCCGCATGCACCTCAACCTTTCGGATCTGGAGGGGCTACGTCCTGGTTTTGATCAGGCCTTTCGATCCATGGCTGCTCTTGAAGCTGGATCGATCGCAAACGCAGACGAACAAAGACAGGTCGGGCACTACTGGTTACGGCAACCCCAGCTCGCTCCAGACGCCGACGTTCAAAGCCACATTGCCCTCGAAGTGGATCAAATCGAGGCGTTTTGTCGCTCGGTGTTGAACAAGGAGATCACCGCCCCCAACGGTCAACCCTTCACAGATGTGCTCTGGATTGGGATCGGTGGCAGCGCTCTTGGACCTCTGTTGATGGTCCGCGCTTTACAAGAGGAGGGTGCTGGCCTCCCCTTCCACTTTTTCGACAATGTCGATCCCAACGGCATGAGCCGTGTGCTTGCAGGCATTGGTGAAGCGCTTCCCACCACATTGGTGATCACTGTCAGCAAATCAGGCGGAACCCCAGAACCACACCTTGGGATGGAACAGGCCAGGCATCGTCTGGAGGCTTGCGGAGGGCGTTGGGCTGGTCAGGCAGTCGCCATCACCATGGCAAACAGCAACCTTGATCAGAAGGCCAGAGAGGAAGGCTGGCTGAAGCGGTTTGACATGTTTGATTGGGTTGGCGGACGAACGAGTATCACGAGTGCCGTAGGACTCGTCCCTGGTGCTCTCATCGGTTCTGAAATCAGAGAATTTCTTGCCGGTGCTGCACAGATGGATGAGGCCACCCGTGTCTGTGATGTCCAACGCAATCCAGCCGCGTTGATGGCTGCGTCTTGGTACGTGGCTGGGGAAGGCCGTGGCCTACGCGACATGGTGGTTCTCCCCTACCGCGACCGGCTTGAGGTGTTTAGCCGTTACCTCCAACAATTGGTGATGGAATCCCTCGGTAAACGTCTGGACCGTGACGGCAATGTTGTCCATCAGGGCATTGCTGTCTATGGAAACAAGGGTTCCACCGACCAACACGCCTATGTGCAACAGCTCAGAGACGGTGTCGACAATTTCTTTGTCACCTTTATCGAAGTGCTTCGTGATTCACAGGAGATCCCTGAAATCAATGGTGAATACCCAGGTGATTTTCTGGATGGCTTCCTGCAGGGAACCCGATCAGCCCTCACCGAAGGCGGTCGTCAGAGCATCAGTATCAGCATGCGTCAATTTGATGCCCGACGCCTTGGTGCTCTGATCGCTCTGTTTGAACGTGCCGTCGGCCTCTATGGCGAGTTGGTCAATATCAATGCTTATCACCAGCCTGGTGTGGAGGCTGGGAAGAAGGCTGCTGCAGCCATTCTTAGCCTTCAAGGGGAGGTGGAGAAGGTCTTGGCGGATGGGCAGGCCAGGTCTGTCAATGAAGTGCAGTCTGCAATTGGTGAGGGAACAGTGGAGGTGGTGTTCTGGATCCTGCGCCACCTCACAGCCAATTCGCGTGGTTATTCAGCGCAGGGAAGCTGGGATAACCCCGCATCACTGCGCTTCAGCAAGGCTTGATCAGCACAACACAAGCTGCTACCGCGGCGATTCAGGGCACAAGATTCACCAGTTTCCCTGGCACAACAATCACGCGGCGGGGTGCCTGCCCCTCAAGCCACTTCTCGGCCACATCACTGGCTAAGGCCAATGTCTCGAGCGTGTCTTTGTCGGCATCGGCGGGGACCTGGAGGCTTCCCCTCACCTTCCCCTTCACCTGAATCACAAGTTCAATCGTGTCCTGAACCAGAGCATTTGGATCATGCATCGGCCAGGCTTGTTGATGGACGCTGCCAGCCCCGTCGAGGCGATGCCAGAACTCCTCGGCCAAGTGCGGTGCAAACGGTGCCAACAATCGAATCAGGACTGACAGGGCCTCTTCGCGTATCGGTGGCTGAACAGTCTGAAGCTTGCCGCTTAGGGCATTCGACAATTTCATCAATTCCGAAATGGCCGTGTTGAATTGAAACTCTCCAGTGAGGTCGTCTCCAATGGCTTCAATAGCGGTGTGAACAGCACGACGCATGGTCTGATCGCTTTCACCGAGATCATCTGGAATCACACTGCCATTCTGGTTAGCAAGGCTGACATGCTGATCACCCTCAGCCGCAGCTGATTCAATCAAGCGCCAGAGCCTCTGGAGAAAACGGAACTGCCCTTCAACATCGGCGTCATCCCATTCCAGATCTTTCTCTGGAGGTGCCTTAAAGAGAATGAACATCCGTGCCGTATCGGCGCCATAGCGGTCAATTACAGAGGCGGGATCAACACCGTTGTACTTCGATTTCGACATCTTCTCGAACAACACCTCGAGCACTCCACCGTCCTCAGGGTCCCGCGGGTCACCTTCATCTGCGACGAGGTTGGGAGCGACATAGCGTCCGGTTCGAGGGTTTCGATAGGTCACTCCCTGCACCATGCCCTGGGTGAGGAGGCGTTCAAACGGTTCATCAATCGTCAGTAAACCTCGATCCCGCAATGCCTTGGTAAAGAAGCGGGCATAGAGGAGGTGAAGGATCGCGTGTTCGATGCCGCCGACGTATTGCTTGACGGGGAGCCAACGTTGGATTGCCTCAGATGAGAAAGGCTGATGGTTGTTGGAGGGATCCGCGAAACGTAGGAAGTACCAAGACGAACACATGAAGGTATCCATGGTGTCCGTTTCTCTACGCGCAGGCTTTCCGCAACGTGGGCAGGGCACATTCACCCAGTCCTCAAGTTGAGACAGGGGTGACCCCCCGCGCCCTGAAAGATCGACGCCCTTTGGGAGCGAGACCGGTAAATCTTCACGCGGTACAGGAACTGCTCCACAGCTTTCACAGTGGATCACTGGGATTGGACATCCCCAATAACGTTGTCTTGAGATCAGCCAATCCCTTAGCCGATACTGCACTTTTGGCGTCGCCCAACCTTCTTCTCTGCCCTTCGTGACAATGGCTTCCTTGGCATCTTCGGATGCAAGACCATTGAACGCACCGGAATGAATCAAGACTCCTGGTTCCGTCCAGGCCTGTCCGTCATTGAGATGCTCATCAGCTCCAGGCACTTGGATGACCACACGGAGCGGAAGCTCATGGCGGCGGGCAAAGAGGAAATCTCGCTGGTCATGGGCAGGCACGCCCATCACGGCACCAGTGCCGTACTCGGCGAGAACATAATCAGCAATCCACACGGGTAGACGCTCTCCATTGGCAGGGTTGATCACCTCCGCACCGATTGGGATCCCGCGTTTGGGCTGATCTTCAGCTGTGCGATCCTCGCTGCTGAGAGTGCTCATCAGATCGCGGAACGCGGTGACTTCATCACGGTGTTCAGCTGAAGTGATGGTTTCGACCAGAGGATGTTCCGGGGCGAGAACGAGGTAACTGGCACCAAACAACGTGTCTGGTCGGGTTGTGAAGACTGTGATGCTCGGCTCAACAGAGCTTTCTTCTGGTGTTGAGCTCTGATCGTGAAGCGAGAAACGAATTTCGGCGCCTTTGGATCGGCCAATCCAGTTGGCCTGCATCGTGCGAACACGCTCTGGCCAACCCTTCAGAAGCGCAAGGTCATCCAGCAGCGCATCGGCGTAATCGGTGATCTTCAAAAACCATTGACGCAAGAGCCTTTGTTCCACGACGGCCCCTGAGCGCCATGACTTGCCGTCGGCATCCACTTGCTCGTTAGCCAGCACGGTTTGATCGATGGGATCCCAGTTGACCTGTGCTTCTTTCTGGTAGGCCAGATCGCCATCAAGTAGCTCCAGGAAGAGCCATTGGGTCCAGCGGTAATAGTCCTCATGGCAGGTGGCCTGCTCCCGGCTCCAATCGATCGATAAGCCGAGTCGGGCCAGTTGGTCTTTCATCTGGTCGATATTGCGATCGGTCCAGATGCCTGGATCAATCTCCCGTTCAATGGCCGCGTTTTCTGCCGGCAGGCCAAACGCGTCCCAACCCATGGGATGGAGTACGGCATCCCCGCGCATCCGCTGCACCCGCGCGATCACGTCAGTGATGACGTAATTGCGCACGTGACCCATGTGCAGGCTCCCTGATGGATAAGGGAACATCGAGAGGGCATAGAACGGTGCCCGGTCGTCATCTAGGGGCGGAGTGACATCCAGATTGATATCACTCCAATGGTTTTGCCAGCGCTGCTCAGTCGCGAGAGGGTCGTAACGACGTTGGCCGTTGTTGGATTCAGGCAGGTTGGTTGTCGACTCGGTGCTCACGGGCAGGCTTCACCTGGAAGCGATCGTGCCACAGCCGTGCTTCTTGAGCGGCCTTGGCTGTTCGTTCACCCCAGTGGCCTAATCAATGTGAGAGACCGGCGAGTGATCAGGATTGGCTCACTGGCATCGGAACGAAGCACAGCAAGAAATTCCGGATCCTGCCAGAGCAGGACACCTTCATGACTGCTGCCATTCAGGAGTTCAATCCGAAGCAGACGTTGCTCTCTGGTCCATGCCTGTAGCTGACGCACACCCGGCAGACTGGGATCAAAATGGGTGCTATTCATCGCAATCACGGAGGCAGGAATGACGATATTGAAGTTATGAACTGAGTCTAGATGCAAATTCTAAACGAGAGCTAGAACGATAAAAATCAACCCATCTGTTGATTGTATAAGTGCTTGTCAGATTTGGATTAATCTCTGGCCATTTGCTCGCACCTAGAACCCAAGTAAATGGCTGATTTGGCTGATGATGGAAGCAGTGGATCAAGCTTAGTTTCTCTTTGTCATTAGTGAATGAGATGAGGTGGGCCTTGATCACTGCTGAAATCTTGTTCAAAGCAGGTAGGACATCACCCACTTCTGGGTTAATCCTGACGATCCGAATGCCAGCCGAAGGAGATGACAGGTAAGGGGCTTGATCCACGAGGCATTGGAGGGCAGACCAAGATTTGAGCAAGATGTTGACGAGATGATTGCAGCGATCACAACCGCCTGTTCGAATCAGGCTGGAATCACAGTGACATGAGCTTCTAAACTTTGTTGATCCAAGCCAATCAGTCAGTCAGGTGCGGTAAGGCAGTGGGCATAACGTCTCGCTGAGATTCCAGACCAAGACAGGAGATGAAGGGAATGCTCTCATTCAGCAAATATCAGGGTCTCGGCAACGATTTCGTAGTGTTGGAGGGGCGCCAAGGGCAGCTTGATGCCACGATCACAGACCCAGATCCTCAATGGGTTCGCAGAATCTGCGACAGACGTTTCGGTGTGGGAGCAGACGGAATCATCTTGGCGCTTCCTGGCGAAGGGGATGCCGAGCTGCGGATGCGCATCTTCAACGCCGATGGCAGTGAGGCGGAAATGTGCGGTAACGGGATCCGTTGTCTGGCTCGCTTTCTTGCCGATAGCGATGGAGATGAGCCAGGTCGTTCCTGGTCGATCCTGACACCTGCAGGGCTGATCGTTCCAGTGCTCCAGGGCGATGGCCAGATTCGAGTCGACATGGGGCCCCCGGTGCTTGACCCTGCCCAGGTCCCCACAACGCTGGGGGTCGGGGAACAGGGGCTTCCTCAAGGCCTGATTGAGTGCCATGGCGCCTCACTTTCTGTGGCGTCGGTCGGTATGGGGAATCCCCACGTCGTTGTCCCCGTCGAGGATCTGGCCACGATCCCCTTTGATCAGTGGGGCGCAGCGCTTGAGCAAGACCCCTGCTTTCCTGCCAAAACGAATGTGCATTTCCTCCAGGTGCACGGCCCCGCATCGCTAGAAATCCGCGTCTGGGAGCGAGGGGCCGGACCGACGCTTGCCTGTGGCACAGGCGCTTGCGCCACCCTGGTGGCGGCCTATTTGCTCGGCTTGAGTGAGGACAGCGCTGAGGTGCTGCTGCCTGGCGGTCCCTTGCAGATCAGCTGGCCGAATGGCGAGGGATCGGTGTTCATGACGGGACCCGCTGAGGCTGTGTTTGATGGGGTTCTGATTCCTGAACTGGTTCCATATGCACTAGAGCCCCTCATCGCCGAACCTGAACCTCAGAGACCAAATCAATCCGATCCCAGGCCTGAAGCGGAGATGCCATCGCCATCAAAGCCAAGCTTTGATTGTTCTCATGACTGTAAAGATGCCTGTCAGCGACCTGATAATTGCCTCCAGGCTGAAGCACAACAACAGGTGCAATCCCTTCTGGATTCGATGTCGCTCGACGCCATGATTGACTTGGCTAGCGATACCCTCGAACAGCGCACTCGTTCTCGCCTCGACCGCCATCAAGGTGGCTAGTGCTTCCGAGGACATTTATCTCGACAGCTGTGCCACATCACCGCCGAGATCGGGAGTGGTGGAGGCGATGAGTGAGGTTCAGACGATGGCTTGGGGCAACCCTTCAAGTCTTCATCGCCAGGGTTTGGCCGCAGCAGAAGTGCTTGAACGCTGCCGTTGGCGAATCGCATCGCAGTTGAACAGTGAGATCGAGGATGTGGTCTTCACGAGCGGTGCAACAGAATCGGTTCATCTGGCCTTGCTCGGCTTTGCAGAGACACTGTCACCTGGCCGTTTGGTGATCAGTGCTGTTGAACATCCTGCTGTGATTGCAGCGGCCAAAGGCCTTGAACGTCTCGGCTGGGATCTGGCTTATTGGCCAGTGGATCGTTACGGAATGATCGACATGGACCAGCTGGATCGCATGCTGGCCCCGCCCACAAGACTGGTGTCATTAATCTGGGGCCAAAGCGAAGTTGGCACCCTTCAACCGATTGAAACGGTTGGTCGTGCCTGCGCTGAGCGAGGCATACCGATCCATACGGATGCGACGCAGGTCTTGAGTCAGGGAAGGCCTGACTGGCAATCATTGCCCGTTGATTTGCTCAGTGCTTCGGCCCACAAATTCGGAGGCCCAAAAGGGATCGGCGTGCTGTTGGCACGAGCACAGTGTCGCCATCGCCTCCGGCCACGACAGGGTGGCGGTGGGCAAGAACACCAACTAAGGGCTGGAACTGAGTCTGTGGCGCTGTTGGCTGGGATGGCCACAGCGATCGAACAGTTGCCGCCATGGTTGTCTCCACCAGCTGTAAGAGCCGAGACCTCTTGTCACCAGATCAGTGATTTACGCGATCAATTGCTGGATGCATTACTCGAGGATCCCCGTCTCAGGCTCACCGGCGACCGCAGGCGAAGACTGCCTCATCACATCTCCTTGCTGGTCTTCGACCACCGAGAACGGCCTTTACCTGGTCGAGCCATCGTTCGTGCCCTCAGTCAACGGGGCATTGCTGTCAGTAGTGGGAGCGCCTGCTCGTCAGGAAAGGACAGTGGCAGTTCCGTGTTAGCGGCGATGGGATTTGGACCCGATTTGCAGCGTGCAGGGCTTCGCCTCAGTCTCGGTTCCTGGATTCATCAGCAACACTTGCCTCGTATTACTTCAGCCCTCATCGAGGCGCTTAATGAGGTCTCGGCTCAGATCTGAGAGGACTAAGACCGCGTTACCCTCCTGGCATTCTCATGAGTGACGTGAGCGCTTCCTTGCCTGCAGATCTGAAAGCTGCTGAAGCCGATGCCCTTGAGGCTCTCTTGCAGGCTCTTCGGAATGGAGAAGGCCTTCGCTGGTCGGTGACCTGGCGTTTCGAAGGGCTGAGAGTGATGCCGGTGGGGATCAGGTTCATGCACGCTCTGCGCGATGCAGGGCTGGATCCTTTGATCGCATGGTCGGACGCAGGTTCAGCTGCTCTGGCGCAGCGCGATGCCCCCGAACTGGCTGATGTGTGCTGTTCGTTGAACGATCTCAAACGAGGAAAGTTTGCTGATGGGCGCGAGCGTTGTCTGCTGGCAATGGCCCCACAGCCAAGTGATTACGAAGAGTTTGAAAGCGTCTGTGACCTCTGGTCAGGCCCGGTGGTGATGCTGAATGGTCGCCTGGAGGATGCTGCCGTGGGAATTGGCAATGTGGCAAGAACGCGACGCAAAGGCTTCGTCTCAACTTGGCAGGTTGCTTATTGGCTACAACCGCTAGCCCAGGGAGCTCTTCAACGTCAGTGGCCTGATGCGTGGTGGGTTTTCCGCAAAGATGCCGATGGTCATCGTGGCGTGACAAGTTTCGAGGTTCGTCCGGAACCGGAAGCGATCGAAGCTGCCCTCTATGGCGATAACGCGGAACTGCAACGACAGATGGGAGCCATGGATCGTTTCCTCAACGACCTGAGCAACTGAACTGCATCGCTCCGATGACGTCCTGTTGTTGGAACTGTTCAAGCTCCTTAAATTGACAGCTCTGAGGGCTGGCTGATGGCAGGTGAGAACAGAAGCAGAGCTGTGTCTTGGATCGATGCCGTCGCAGCAACGGTGGCACTCATCGCCCTCGCCGGTGTCATTTGGAGCCCGAAGCTGAGTAACTCCGTTGCGCGTGCCACCGGGTCGATCAAATCTGTCCAGGTCAGCGTGGACGTGCGCGGGTTGCCCACTGCTGATAAAGCGAAGCTGATCTCGGATGCCTTAGCGCATGGAACCACCAGTCTTGTGATCCGCAATCAACCTGCCGGTTCGCTCACATTGGTGGAGATACAAGACATCTCAAGCAAGCTCAACGCCCTGCTCCCAGACGGCACTGTGATCGAAGTGCCAGATCCGAATCGTGAGCTGCAAGGGATCCTGGAGGCAAGATTTGTGCTGGAAGGTGAAGCCACCGTTTCCGACTCAGGAATCGTCATGGCAGGCACAAAACTGAAGATCGGCTCTCCGGTTGAACTCGAGGGTCCGCGGTATCGCATCAACGGAAGTGTGAGTGGTTTGGAGATGGAGTCATGACCATCACCCAAGGGTCGATTGCAGCAATCTTGCTCACCTCCCTGGCCGCCCCTGCATGGGGTGAGTCTGAACTGAGTGCATACCTCTCGGAGACCACAGACCAACAGCCGAGGATCCCGTTGTTGGCACCACCGCCGCCCTCAAGCAATCAAGCTCTTCCCCTTCTCCAGAAGGGCAAGACCTGCAAGCCATTACAAACGGCCCTCAGCCGGCACGTTGGTTCTTCCAATCGTGCGTGGAGTATCAGTGTTGTTGATCCAACAGGCTCCCTGATCGGTGATGTGAATGGCAGTCGTTCGCTTGTGCCTGCCTCGAACCAGAAACTGATCACCACGGCCTTCGCCCTCGACAGGCTTGGGGCAGACTTCCGGCTGAAAACTCGCCTGCTACGTCGTCCTGATGGAGTGATGGAGATCGAGGGCCAAGGCGATCCGGATTTAGGGCTGGCAGGGGTCCAACGTTTTGCCATGGCAGCCCTTGGTCACGGTGGAGCCCGCACCAATCCTGCTGGAACAGTTCAGTTGATGTTGCGGGAGGAACCACGTCAGCGCTGGTGGCCCACTGACTGGCATCCGGCAGATCGTGCTGAGGCCTATGGCGCTCCAATCACACGACTTGCACTCACGAGTAATGCTCTCGGACGTGCAATCAGTAATCCATCTGCACGGTTCCAAACCCTGATGCAGCGTGAGATCGAGCGTCAGGGCGGTCAGGTGCGCATGCAGATGCTGAAGGCAGAGGAACCCAATGCAACAAGGTTCAAGCACGGTCAGTCCGATCGTCAGCGACGCGTCGTACTCCACGAAGAAACATCAGCACCGATGCATGCTTTGCTCAGCCTGGCCAATACAGAAAGCCATAACTTCACCGCGGAAGTATTGCTTCGCCAGGCTGCTGATCGTTGGGACGTCAAACAAGCTTCCCATCAAGCGATGCGTTGGATGCGATCTCAGAATTTGCCGGTCTCGGGACTGACGATTGCCGATGGCAGCGGCCTTTCACGGGGAAATCGGGTCACGAGTCGCACTTTGGCGGCGCTCCTACTGCGCATGAATCAACATCCACTCAGCGCCTACTACACAGCCTCAATGGCGATTGCAGGACAGCGAGGCACACTGAGGAACTATTTCCGAGGGAGCAGCCTTGAAGGCCGATTCCATGGGAAAACAGGAACATTGACAGGGGTTCGATCCGTCAGTGGAATTCTGCAGACGAACGATGGTCCTCGCTTTGTGAGCATGATCTCGAACGGAGCTCCGAACCCGAACAGCACAATCGGACGGATACTCCGTTCGGTGCAGAGCTTCAGCCCGTGCCCTTCATCGATCTGATTCGTGATGCGGCGCGACGGGCCCGAGAGATTGGTACAGCTTCGTGACCGCTCCGATCTGATGCGGGGCCTCTCTGACCGCTCTCCGGATGAATGGTCTGGATCTTCACTAATTCTTGGCGTCCAGCCAAGACAACTTGGGCCATTTCCTTGAGTCGATTCTCAAGTTCTCCCAGGGTTTGTTCGGCGTAACGATTGGCGCCGTCCTGCACTGAGACCGCTTCCTGACGGGTCCTCTGAATCAGGCTTTCGCACTGCTGCTGGGTTTGTTGCCTGTATTGAAGAGCCTCTTGATGGAGGCGCTCTGATTCAGCCTGAGCCTCTTTCTGAACTCTCAACCCCTCATGCCGAACTTGTTCAAGTTCCTGCAAGGCCTGTTGGCGATTTCGATCATGCTGCTCAGCAAGCTGCCGTTTCAACTCAATCGCCTCTTGATCGAGCTGCTGACGCCGCTGTAGTGCCTCTTGCTCCAATTGCTGACGGCGTGTGGCGAATTGCTGCTCGAGCTGAGAGAGCTTGGTCTGCATTTCATGCTCGATCTGGGCTGATTGCTGACGGGTCGTCTGCAGCAACTGTTCGCATTGTTGACGGGTTTGCTCACGCAGTTCGTTGACCTGTCTCTCTGCTTCCTGACGGATCGAGGCGGCATTGACGAGTTGCTCACGCTGTTGCTGAGCCTTTTGAACGATTTCGTCGGCCTGATGCTTGGCAGTGGAGATGAAATCATCGCGTTTCTGGAGGAGCTGGTCCGCCTGCGTGACCTGGTTGGGCAGGGTTTCGCGAACCGCATCCAACAGTTCAACGGCATCTTGTTCATTAACGAGCCGCCCACCACTGAAGGGGATGCGGCTGCCCTCGAGCAGAATTTCTTCCAGTTGATCCAACTGGTCAAGAACTGGGAACCGCATCTCGCTCATCACATCCTTGCCGGGAAAGGCAAATTAAAGAGCCTCGCGAGGTCATCCGCCACCACCTCGGGGACCATGTGGCTAACCGGCCCACCAAAACGGGCCACTTCCTTGACGACCGAGCTGCTCAGAAAACTGTGGTGAGCTGACGTCGCGAGGAAAACCGTCTCGAATTCAGCGGACAGGGATCGGTTGGTGTGAGCGATTTGCAATTCATATTCAAAGTCGCTCATGGCCCGAAGGCCACGGAGGATCAAATTCACGCCCTGCTCGCGAGCGCACTGGACCGTGAGGCCATCAAAACTGATCACCTCGACTCCGTTCAGATGGTTTGTGGCGGTGCGGATTTGGTTCAACCGTCGTTCCAGGGAAAAGGCTGGTGTTTTGCCAGGGTTCTGCAGGACTGCCACGACCACGTCACCAAACAGACTGCAGCCACGTTCGATCAAATCCAGGTGCCCGAGTGTGAGGGGATCGAAGCTGCCGGGATAAAGAGCCCTCATGGCCTGTCTTGAGCTGGATCGATCCTATGCAGCGAGGCATGTCTAGATTCTCGCCATTGCTTGACGATCAACGATGACCCTCAATGCCGACGCCAAGAAGGTGCTGCTGCGCAAGATCCCTCACGGACTGTTTATCTGCGGTGTGCGCGAAGGTGACCAAGTGAATGGGTTTACAGCCAGCTGGGTGACCCAAGGATCTTTCGACCCCCCCTTGGTGGTGATGGCTGTGCGTAGCGACAGCACCAGCCACGGGATGATTGAGCGCAGCACTCGCTTCTCCCTCAATGTTCTCAGGGCGGATCAGAAGGATTTGGCAGCTGTATTTTTTAAGCCACAAGCAGGGGTAGGAGGTCGATTCGATGCAGCTCCCTATGACGAAGGCCCGCTTGGGCTGCCGCTCCTCAAAGATGCCGTAGGTGGTATGGAGTGCGAACTTGTCGGATCCGTTGCTCATGGTGACCACACCGTTTTCGTCGGAGAAGTCAAAACGGCCACGCTGATTGCAGACGGCGAGGCCCTCAACCTTGCCTCCACTGGTTGGAACTACGGAGGATGAACGTTCTCTGCAACCGTGGCTGCGACTGAAACGCTGCTGACTCATCCAGAGCGCCTCGAGCGAAGGCTGAAGGAGATCCCTCCGGAGCCCGGCTGTTATCTGATGCGTGATCGAGAGGACCGCATCCTGTACGTGGGCAAGTCCAAAAGCTTGCGCAGTCGGGTTCGTAGTTACTTCCGTCATCGCAACGATCTATCACCAAGAATCCGCCTGATGACCCGTCAGGTCTGTGAGATCGAATTCATCGTGACCGATAGCGAGGCTGAGGCGCTGGTTCTTGAATCGAACTTGATCAAGAATCATCAGCCGCATTTCAACGTGCTCCTCAAGGATGACAAAAAATACCCTTACCTTTGCATTACATGGAGTGAGCCCTATCCGCGGATATTTATCACAAGGCGACGTCGCTTCCGCAGTCCTCTAGATCGTTTTTACGGACCTTATGTTGATGTTGGCCTACTGCGCCGCACCCTTTTTCTTGTCAAAAGGGTCTTTCCGTTACGCCAACGTCCTCGACCGTTGTATGCGGATCGCACTTGCTTAAATTATTCAATCGGCCGGTGTCCAGGGGTCTGCCAGCAGAAGGTTAGTTCTGATGATTACCACCACACCTTAAGGAAGGTGGCGATGGTTTTTCAGGGGCGTAGCGATGAGTTGCAGACTCTGCTTTCTGAACAGATGACGCGCTATGCGGAGCGACTTGATTACGAGTCGGCAGCAAAGATTAGAGATCAATTGCAAGGGTTGGATCAGCTTACGGCCGATCAAAAAATGAGTTTGCCCGATTCATCGGTGAGCCGAGATGTTCTAGCCTTGGCCAGCGACGACCGTGTTGCCTCGGTTCAGTTATTTCAGATGAGAGCAGGCAAGCTTGTTGGTCGTCTTGCTTATACCGCCGACGCTCAGGATCTGGAACCAGGCCAGGTTCTTCAGAGGGTGATTGAGGAGCATTACAGCCAGGTTGAAGCTGTGGAAGTTCCTCCTGAATTGCTGGTGCAACACCCGATCCCTCAGCATCAGCTCATGGAGGAATGGCTGGCAGAACAACGGGAACGAAAAGTGGTGATTCAATGTCCTCAGCGTCGTCAGAAAGCAGATCTAATTGAGCTTGTGCAGCGCAATGCCGAATTCGAACTTCTCCGTGCTCAACAAGGCCAAGAGCAGCAGGCCATGGCGACGGAAGACCTTGCGCAGTTGTTGGAACTCCAAACACCTCCAAGGCGAATCGAGGGCTACGACATCAGTCATATCCAAGGCAGTGATGCTGTCGCATCGCAGGTGGTGTTCATCGATGGTCTTCCCGCCAAACAGCATTACCGCAAGTACAAAATCTGCAGCAGCAGTATTCGCGCTGGACACAGTGATGACTTCATGGCGATGGCTGAGATCATGCGCCGTCGATTCCGTCGCTGGGCCCGGGTCAAAGCTGAAGGTGGGGACCTCACCGCCCTTCGTAAGACAGGAGGAAGTGCTCTCCAGACTGATGGGCTCAACGACTGGCCCGATGTCGTCATGATTGATGGGGGCAAGGGTCAGCTTTCAGCTGTGATGGAGGCTCTGCGGGAACTCGATCTGGTTGAGGATCTACACGTGTGCTCCTTAGCCAAGCAGCGGGAGGAAATCTTCTTGCCCGGAGAGAGTGAACCTTTGGAGAGTGAGCCTGACCAGCTCGGTGTGGCCTTGCTCAGACGTTTACGGGATGAGGCGCACCGTTTTGCCGTCAGCTTTCATCGCCAGCAAAGGGGCCAGAGGATGAAACGATCACGCCTCTCGGATATTCCAGGGCTTGGTCCGAAACGAATCCGCGAACTGCTTTCACACTTTCAGTCCATCGACGCCATCCAGCTGGCGAGCTTGGAACAGTTGACGGCAGCACCTGGCGTTGGACCTGGAATGGCAGAGCAGATCAGGGCTTATTTTCACCCTGATCATTCCGATGACAATTTGCCTGAGCAGCACTCTGATCCCTCCCCTAATGCTTGATAGAGGCTTAAAGCACCACCATGGATTCAGCCTCAGACGCTGCTTTAGGGCTCTATTGCTGGTGATCTTTGGCATGTTGCTTGTTTGGCCATCCGAGGCTTTCGCCGCTCCAGGTTTATGCACCGGTCCGGTCTGCGCTGACGCGATCACAAGGAGTGCGAAAAACCATTGGCAATTGCTTTTGCGCCTGGAAGATCAACAGGGGCATCGTGAAAAGGTTGTGATGGACTGCAAGGCAGGGGAGCTCAGTCCAATGGCAGGTCTCGTCGACCGCGGTTATGCCCGTGCTCTTGGCCTCAGACTGTGCCGATACGTGGCCTAATTCACTCAGTATCGACGCGGGAAGTATGGACATCACACTGATCTATCCACACCAATTGTTCTACGAACACCCTTCGGTCCGAAAAGGACGTGCCGTCGCTCTGATTGAGGACCCACTCCTTTTTGGAACCGATCCCAGCTCGCCAATGCGCATCCACCGCCAGCGGGCACTGTTGCACCGTGCCTCGATGGAGTCCTATGCGGAAGATCTACGAGGCCAGGGCTTCGAAGTGATCGTTCAGCGCCACCATCTGGCGAGGCAGACCAGCGGTCATCTACGGATTCTCTGGAACAAGGGTTATCGCTCGTTTTATATGGCCGATCCGGTGGATCATCGCCTGGAACAAGGAATTAAAAAGACAATCAGAGAATTTGGCGGGAACCTTGAGCAGGCTGAGACGCCAATGCTATTAACGCCCGAATCAGTGTTGAACGATCACTTCCACCAGGGTCGGAAACCGTTGATGGCTGGTTTTTATGCCATGCAACGCAAACGCATGAATGTTTTGCTCACACCTGAAGGCAAACCCCTCGGTGGTCAGTGGAGTTTTGATGCTGACAACCGCAAGCGATTACCGAAGGGAATCTGTGTTCCGAAGGAACCCCATTGCGATCACAATCATCAGCTTGGCGATAGTCTCAGGCAGCTGGAGAATGAAGGCTTAACACTTGTTGGATTCGCCGATCGCTTCACCTATCCAATTAATCACAGCCAAGCGGCTGCTTGGCTGGATCATTTTCTAGACGAACGCTTTTACCACTTCGGTGACTATGAGGATGCCATTAGCAGTCAACACCGAGTGCTTTGGCATGGGGTACTCACACCGATGCTCAACATCGGTCTGCTAACACCAAGACAAGTGCTAAAGCGAGCACTGGAGGTCGCTGAGGTTAGGGCCATCCCTCTTAATTCGTTGGAGGGATTTGTCCGTCAAATCATTGGTTGGCGTGAGTTCATTGCCGCGATGTATCGCCAGCATTCTGATCGAATGCGCGACACGAACTTCTGGAATTGTGACCAGAAGCCGATCCCGAGCGCATTTAGCAAAGGAACCACCGGAATAGCTCCAATCGATGATGCCATTCATCATGCTCTTGACACCGGCTGGTGCCATCACATTGAGCGTTTGATGTTGATTGGAAACATCATGTTTCTGTGCAGCTTTCACCCTGATCGTGTTTATCAATGGTTTATGGAGATGTTCGTGGATGCCTATGACTGGGTCATGGTTCCAAATGTGTACGGGATGAGTCAGTTCGCTGATGGAGGCCTGTTCACAACAAAGCCCTATCTCTCAGGTTCGAACTATGTGCGCAAGATGTCCAACTACGCCAAGGGACCCTGGTGTGAGATTTGGGATGGGTTGTTTTGGAGTTTCGTTGCACGGCATCAGCAATTTTTCCGCGGTCAACACCGCTTAGCGATGATGGCCCGAAACCTTGATCGGATGGCCCCCGACACTCTGAAGAGCCATCAACAACGGGCATCACAGTTTCTTGACGAGTTGAGCTGAGTGGTCTCTAAGGTTTTGGCGTTCGCCTCCCAGCCATGACCCTCCCAGCCGAGGCCTACCTGTGGTTCAAGACCCTTCACATCGTTGGGGTTGTGGTGTGGTTCGCCGGACTCTTCTACCTCGTGAGGCTTTTTATCTATCACGTGGAAGCCGAGGAGCTATCGGCTGAGTTGAAAGGGCCCTTTCAGCAGCAGTACTGCTTGATGGAGCGTCGCCTGGCCAACATCATTACCACCCCTGGAATGGTTGTGGCCGTTTCCATGGCCGTCGGCCTCTTGATCACGCAACCGAGTTGGCTGCATCAGGCCTGGATGCACGCAAAACTTGCCTTTGTTGCCGCGTTACTGGTCTACCACTGGTTTTGCTATCGGCTGATGGGTCAGTTGCAACGTGGTGAGTGTCGATGGAGTGGCCGACAGCTACGAGCACTCAATGAACTTCCCACGCTGCTCTTGGTGATTGTGGTGATGCTTGTGGTGTTCAAAAATCAGTTCCCGACAGGAGCTGCCACCTGGTTCATGGTTGCGTTGGTGGTGTTCATGGCCGCGTCAATACAGTTTTATGCACGCTGGAGACGGCTTCGGCAGGAGGCTGCCGCCACGAGCTCCGAAGCCAATGTCGGCTGATCGCCATCCACTCCGGCCGGTTCTTGAAACGGTCGGACCTCAGAGCTGTCCATCAGCTCTCAATTTTCATTGCCACACCCTCTGCAGTGACGGAAGCTTGGAACCCCTGGCCTTAGCAAAACAGGCCGTGGAACAGGGTCTCAATCACTTGGCAGTGACCGACCACCACAGCTCAGCAGCGTTTCTGCCGATGCAGGCCTGGCTTGAGGCAGAGCGTCAACTAGGCACAGCAGTGCCACAGCTTTGGACTGGGATGGAGATCAGTTGCCTGCTCAAAGGGTGTTTGGTTCATGTTCTGGCCCTGGGCTTTGAGCATGGCCACCGGGCCTTGCATCTCTACAACCAGGGGGACGCTGCAGTGGGTGTACCTCTGCGTGCAGATGCAGTGGTGGATGCCATCCACGCTGCAGGCGGATTGGCGATCCTTGCCCACCCCGCCCGTTACAGGTTGAGTCACACACTGCTGATCGAGGCAGCAGCGCTCATTGGCATGGATGGTGGGGAGGCTTGGTATGACTATGAAATGCAAGGCCGCTGGCAGCCAACAGCGGTGGTGTGTGAATCGATCGATCAGCACTTGAAAAAACTTGGCCTTTTACGTACGTGTGGCACAGACACCCACGGGCATGACCTCAAAGGCCGCTAAAATGGACTACGCACCAGACTGAATCAGGCATGGGCATCTTCGACCGTCTGCGGAAATCGGGCTCGCAAGAGGCCGGCGGCAATTCTGGGGGAAAGGAGAAAGCTGCAAAGAAGGATGATTCCTTCTTCCTAGACAGTGACTCTTCCTCCTCCTTGGGCGACCGCAATTACATGCGTGAGGCCAAGACCATTCGTCGCACCTTTCCTGGCTCAGCCGACAGCCCAGGCAACAAGGAGCTTGTGACTGAGGTGGATGCCATGGGGCTCAAGGTTGAAGCGATGACGGAAGGATTAGGAGGAAGCACAGTCCAGGACGACGTCACCTCCGTCACAGGCGGAGTGCCTAAGCCGGTCAAGAAGACGTTTGCAGAGGCGATGAGCAAACAGGAGCTTCAACAGCGCTTGAAAGGCAGTGCAATCAATGGAACAAACACCCGTGCCAGTGCAGATGCGGCACCAGCTGCTCGAAAAGCCGAGTTGAAGCCAGAAACCACCACCACGGCCACAAGCCAAAAGGCGGCCAAGTCGTCCAGGCCTGGTTCGATTGATCCGTTCATGAGCATGGCCCAGAACCTGGATACCTGATTCAACCAAAGCTGCCGTTCTCCACGGCCGTTTCGGCCTGGAGAACCAGCTTGCGAAGCCTGGCAAGCCTGAGCGGATCGACGCTGCTCCACAATCCACGATTCGCAGCTTCCAGAAGACGCTCAGCCATATCTCGAAGCGCCCATGGATTGTGTTGCATCAGGAAGTCACGAGGTCCAGACGCGTCTAACCAGTGCGTCTGGAGAGCGTCGTAACACCAATCAGGAATGACTCCTGTCGCAGCATCGTACGCAAACAGGTAGTCGAGGCTTGCTGCCATCTCAAAGGCTCCCTTGTAGCCATGTTTCTGCATGCCATTCAGCCAGCGAGGATTGAGAAGACGGCTGCGCATCACCTTGTCGATCTCTTGTTCGAGATGGTGGATCCGAAGTCGTTCCTGACGGGAATGATCTGCAAACCAAAGGGCCGGGCTCTTGCCATTGATCCGTGTCACAGCCGCAGCAAGTCCGCCATGGAACTGGTAGTAATCATCGGAATCGAGCAGATCGTGTTCGCGATTGTCCTGGTTATGCAAGACCACTTGCACCCTGGAGAGACTGCGCTCTAAACCGGATCGATCCTTTTGAGGCTCAAGAGATCCGTCGTATCTCCATTGGCTCCATTCGAGATAGGCCTCGCCAAGATCACTGCGCTCTTCCCACTGTCCTGAGTCAATCAACGCCTGGAGACCAGCTCCGTAGGCCCCTGGTGCCGATCCAAAGATCCGCGGCTGATGTTCGTGGTTACGGGATAGAGCCGCTAAGGGGTTCATGGCTTCCGGTTCATCCAGATTGGCTACGAGAGATTGGGCCCGACTCACCCACTCAATTAAATGAGGGAAAGCGTCTCGGAATAAGCCTGAAATCCGCAGGGTGACATCCACCCGTGGACGCCCCAACAAACTGAGAGGAATCAGCTCGAGATCGATCATGCGTCGGGTGGGACCGTCCCACACCGGCCTAACGCCTAACAGCGCCAACAGTTGACCAATATCCTCACCACCGTTGCGCATCGTGGCCGTTCCCCAGACGGACAGGGCAAGATGTCGCAGGGGTTCACCTTGCTCCAACAGATAAAGGTCGAGTAGGCGTTCGGCACTTCTGCGACCAAGGCCCCAGGCCGCCTCTGTGGGCAAACCACGCAGATCGACAGAATAAAAATTTCGACCAGTCGGGAGGACATCAGGCCGACCTCGTGTTGGCGCACCAGAGGGGCCACTGGCAAGACGGCGGCCCTCGAGAGCACGAAGCATTGCCTTCTTCTCCTGGGTTGCACAAGCCTGAAGACGGGGGATCAGGTTGTTGCGAAGGTTGAGCAACACCGGGTCAGTCCCTTCGTCCAGCCAACGTTGAACCGCGTGATGCAGGGGGCGCGATGGCTCTTGGTCAGGACGCTTGAGCAAGCAACCAATCAAGAGTGCGGCTTGACCTTCCAGCCAGGCCACACCGTCAGCCACCCGTCGATGTCCACTCGCCTTGAGTTGGATCAACAGTGCCTGGTCATCGTCACTCAGTGCGTCACCGTCTTCATCGCACCATGGATCGTGATCCAGACCGACGACAGATGCCAGCCGCTGCGTCAAACCAACACCCTGCGCGGTTGGTGCTCGGCTAATGGCGATGAGGAGCTCCACAAGTGCGTCCGGATCCGGAATGGTGCCAAGACGATGCAAGCCAGTACGAATCTGAGCTTCCTTCAGTTCACAGAGATAGGCCTCCACTTGATCCAGACAGTCAGTCCAAGCAGAACTGGAGAAGAGGTCAGGCTTTGACGATCCAACCAGCAGCTCAGCCGGTAATCCAGGCCAGTTGAGCGACTTCAGTAGTGAAAGCAGTTGCCGATTCAGCTCCAAGCCACGGTCTGCATTGAGCTGATTGGCTTCGACATATTCATCAAGCAGAGCTTCCAGACTTGCCAGAGAGCCGTAAGAACCAGCACGTCCAAGTGGAGGTGTGAGGTGATCGAGGATCACGGCATGGCCACGACGCTTGGCTTGAGATCCTTCTCCTGGGTCGTTAACGATGAATGGATACACGTGGGGGACGGGACCTAGGGCGAGCTGAGGTCCACAACCCTCGCCGAGGCCAACGGATTTACCGGGAAGCCATTCCGCGCTCCCATGCTTTCCGAGATGCACAAGCATCTGGGTGCCGTGCACCAGCCGCATCCACAGGTATTGGGCCAAATAACGATGGGGAGGGGGCAGATCAGGTGAGTGCAGATCACTGAGTTGATCAGGGTCATAGCCGCGACTTGGCTGAACCAGGACGCACACATGTCCAAGCTTCAAGCCATGAATGGGAAACCCTTCCTCTTCCAGTTCGAGAGCCTGATGGGCTGGGCCCCATCGCGCTTCGATCGTTTCGCGAGCAGCAATTGGAAGCGTGGCCCACCAGTCCAGATAGTCACTAAGGGGAAGATGGGTGAGCGGTGGAAGATGATGGCTTTCCGGGTCATTGGTACGAGAGGAAAGGAGGCTTGCCATCAGAGCAGTCGACGACTCTGGTAAGACCTCCTGGCCAAGCGTGTATCCGGCGTCTTGCATCCAAGTGAGCACATTGAGAAGACTTGCCGGGGTGTCGAGGCCGACGCCATTCGCCAAACGCCCGTTACGAACCGGGTAATTGGCCAGGACCAAGCCAACTCGCCTTTGCTCGACAGCGGTTTGCTGGAGATTGACCCAGGCGCGAGCATGCTCTGCAAGCCAGGAGAGACCGAGCTGATCCGGCACCGTTGTGTGGACAGCTGTGGCAAGACCTTCATGGGCCAGGTCAACCTCACGAAAACCACCGATTCGGGTGGTGATACGCCCATCCAGCTCTGGCAGAACCACCTGCAGAGACAAATCCAGGGGGTCGAGACCACGACTGGAATTCGACCAGACGCTGCGAGGTTTGCTGCTGCTGAGCACCTGAAGCACAGGGCGATCCAGCTGATCCCAGAGTGGAGCTCCGAATCCTGCCTGTTCGAACTGCACTGAGGCGAAGGAGGTGGCAGTGATCACCACCTCAACGCGCTGTTGCTCGAACAGATTCAGCACCCCTTCCTGAACCACAGGATCACGCAGGCTGCTCACCCAGAGAGCTCGAGGCACCAGTCCGCGTTGACGGAGAGCCTTGAGCAACGCCTCAGCCATGGCCTCATCGCCTGATCGCGCTAAGGCCCGATACAGCACAACACCCACTCGTGCGCCTGAGGCCTCCTCCCACTGCCAAGGTGAGGGGTCTGGCATGCAGTGGGGAACGAGCGTTGAAGGGTCTTGTGTCTTGCCCAGCAAGACGGAATCAAGAGCTTTGAGCAGAGTGATCAAATTCTCGCCACCGCCTTCTCGCAGCAAGACAGCCAGCTGATCACTTAAGACCTTTGGGATCGACCCCAGCGGATGCAACGCATCATCTTGATCTGGGGTTCCAGCAAGCACAACGAGATGACGATGATCTCGGTCTTGCTGCCATTTCTGCAGTTGATCCAGTCCGTAGGACCAATGGCCACGACCGCCGAGCAGTCGCACCACAATCAGCTGGGCATCCTGGGCAGTAACGCTGAGGTAATGATCAATCTGGGCTGGGTGTCCGAGGCTGGCCAAGGGAAGGGCTCGGATCCGATTGTGCCAAGAGACAGCCTCAGGCCTGGAGAGGCAATGCGCTAATGCTGTGAGGTCGGTGACAGCGCTAGAGAGCAGCAGTACAGGTGCTGGCGGTTGCTCAACGAGCGTGATTGCGTCGTCGAAGTCGGCCCCTGGGAGGCTGCTGAGTCGATGCATCTCCCCATTGAAGACTGCAGAGGTGCGGGGGCGGGTGAGAAGATTTGGCCATCGGCCGTTTCCGCCATGCATCAGTTTCTGCCGTTCGCCTGGTTTGAAGGCCGGTGTGTGCGATTTGAAGACGCAAAAGTTTCGATCGCCACCCATGCCCTGCACTACGGCACAGGGGCATTTGGTGGTATGCGTGCCATCCCTGATCCGGTTCGGCCTGGGGGGATGTTGCTCTTCCGTGCCGACCGTCACGCCCGCAGGCTGAGCCAGAGCGCAAAGCTTTTGCTGGCTGACCTGAGCGAGACCACGGTGATGGAGGCTCTTGTTGCCGTACTCAGAGCGAACAAACCCACAACGCCCATCTACCTGCGGCCATTTGTTTACACCAGCGATTTAGGGATCGCACCACGTCTGCACAACATCGAGACTGATTTTCTGATTTACGGTTTAGAGCTCGGCGATTACCTCTCCCCGGAAGGTGTGAGTTGTCGAATCAGTAGTTGGACAAGGCAGGAAGATCGCTCACTTCCTTTGCGTGGCAAGATCAGTGGTGCATACATCACAAGCTCACTTGCCAAAACAGAGGCCGTCACGAGCGGCTTCGACGAAGCCCTGCTCATGAATACGCGGGGGAAGGTCAGTGAGGCCAGCGGAATGAATCTATTTTTGGTTCGCGATGGTGTCCTGATCACCCCTGGTGTTGATCAAGACATACTGGAGGGAATCACCCGCTCCAGCGTGATTGAACTGGCGAAGCACATGGGACTGGAGGTGATCGAACGCCCCGTTGATAAGACGGAACTCTGCATCGCCGATGAAGTGTTCCTGACGGGAACTGCGGCGAAAATCACTCCCATTCGTCAACTCGAATCCACAGTTTTACCGACAAACCGACCGGTGATGGATGCTTTAAGACAACGTCTGGTGGCGATTACAGAGGGGAGAGACCCTGAATTTGGTCATTGGGTGACCAGGATCGAACTCGAGGCCTAGGGATCAGTTTTGGGTCAAGTGACGTTCGTAGAATGGCTTGACTGAAGCCAGTGAGCGATGCAGGCCGTCTCTAAGACACCATCCCTGAACGCTTCCCGCTTTTTAGAACGTCTGCATGATCCCTCGCGTCCCGTCTTGGTGTTTGACGGTGCCACAGGAACGTCGCTGCAACAGATGGATCTCGGTCCAGATGACTTCGGTGGTGCGGATCTGGAGGGTTGTAACGAGAATCTTGTGGTCACACGGCCCGATGCTGTCCAGGAGGTCCATCGCCAGTTCCTTGAGGCGGGCTGCGATGTGATCGAAACCGACACGTTCGGAGCCACCTCACTGGTGTTGTCTGAATACGACCTCCAGGACCAGACCTACGAACTGAATGTTCAGGCGGCGCGGTTGGCCAGGGAGATGGCAGATCGCTACAGCACACCTGAGAAACCCCGCTTTGTGGCGGGATCGATGGGTCCCACCACGAAGCTGCCGACCCTCGGCCATGTGGGGTTCGATGAGATGCGCGATTCCTTCGCCGAGCAGGCCAGGGGCTTGCTGGCAGGGGATGTGGACCTCTTCATCATCGAAACCTGTCAGGACCCCCTGCAGATCAAAGCTGCGCTGGCTGGCATTGAACAGGCATGTGAGGTGGCCGGTGAACGTCGGCCATTGATGGTGAGCGTCACGATGGAAACCACCGGCACGATGCTCGTCGGCTCCGATATCGCTGCGGTGGTGTCAATCCTTGAGCCATTCCCCATCGATGTTCTCGGCCTCAACTGCGCCACCGGTCCGGAGCAGATGAAGGAGCATGTCAAATATCTGAGTGAGCACGCCCCCTTCGTGGTGAGCTGCATTCCCAACGCCGGTCTGCCGGAGAACGTCGGTGGTGTGGCTCACTACCGCTTGACTCCGGTCGAGATGAAGATGGCAATGCACCACTTCATCGAGGATCTCGGCGTTCAGGTGATCGGGGGCTGCTGCGGCACCACCCCCGCGCACATCGCCGCTCTCTCAGAACTGTCACAGGAGATGCGTCCGGCTGACCGGGACGTACGAACCCCAGTGCTCAGAAAGGAACGCCCGCTGCTTGGGGCAGAAGCTTCCGTCTCCTCGATCTACGGAACCACGCCCTATCGCCAGGACAACTCATTTCTGATCATCGGTGAACGGCTCAATGCCAGTGGCTCCAAGAAGGTCAGGGAGCTGCTCAACGCTGAGGACTGGGATGGGCTGGTGGCTGTGGCTCGCGGACAGGTGAAGGAAAACGCCCACGTGCTCGATGTGAACGTCGACTACGTCGGCCGCGATGGCGAAAAGGATATGCATGACCTGGTGAGCCGTTTGGTCACCAATGTCAATCTGCCCCTGATGCTCGATTCCACTGAGTGGCAGAAGATGGAAGCCGGCCTCAAGGTCGCCGGCGGCAAATGTCTGCTCAATTCCACCAATTACGAAGACGGCGATGAACGCTTCTTCAAGGTGTTGGATCTGGCGCGCACCTATGGCGCTGGGGTGGTGATCGGCACCATCGATGAAGACGGCATGGCCAGGACGGCCGAGCGCAAATTCGCGATTGCCCAGCGCGCCTACAGGGATGCGGTCGAATTTGGGATCCCAGCTCACGAGATCTTCTACGACCCTCTGGCGCTGCCGATTTCAACGGGCATCGAGGAGGACCGACGCAACGGCTGCGAAACCGTCGATGCCATCCGGCGAATCATCACAGATCTTCCCGGTGTGCATGTGGTGCTTGGCGTGAGCAATATCAGCTTCGGCCTCTCGCCAGCGGCACGGATCACCCTCAACTCGGTCTTCCTGCATGACTGCTGTGAGGCGGGAATGGATGCGGCGATCGTCAGCCCCGCCAAGATTCTTCCGCTGATCAAAATCAGTGAGGACCATCAGCAGGTCTGCCGTGATCTGATCAATGACAAGCGGCGATTTGAAGGCGATGTCTGCACCTACGACCCGCTCACTGAACTGACCACGTTGTTCGAAGGCGTTAGCACCAAGGAGGCCCGGGCCTCAGGTCCGTCTCTGGCTGACCTTCCCGTTGAAGAGCGACTGAAGCAGCACATCATTGATGGCGAGCGCATCGGGCTAGAACCAGCCCTTGACGAGGGTCTGGGGCAGTACAAACCTCTGGAAATCGTGAACACCTTCCTGCTCGATGGCATGAAGGTGGTGGGTGAACTCTTCGGTTCAGGTCAGATGCAGCTGCCTTTTGTGCTGCAGAGCGCGGAAACCATGAAAAGTGCGGTGGCTTATCTCGAACCACATATGGAAAAAACCGAGGGAAAAAGTTCAGCCAAGGCCAAATTCTTAATTGCAACAGTCAAGGGTGATGTTCATGATATCGGCAAGAATCTTGTGGACATTATCCTCACCAATAATGGATACGAAGTTGTTAACTTGGGCATCAAACAATCGGTCGATGCAATCATCGAAGCCCAGCAAAGCCATGAAGCTGATTGCATCGCAATGAGTGGTCTTTTGGTGAAGTCAACCGCATTCATGAAAGACAACCTGCAGGCCTTCAATGAGGCTGGTATATCCGTTCCGGTGATTCTCGGTGGTGCGGCACTCACCCCTCGATTTGTTCAGAAGGACTGCCGTGAGGTCTATGACGGCCAGGTGATTTATGGGCGTGATGCCTTCGCTGACCTGAGATTCATGGACGCTCTGGTGCAGGCCAAACAAGACGATGAATGGGATAACAAGAAGGGCTTCTTGGGCACCATTCCCGAAGGCCTAGGGCTCAATGGGGACGCGAACAGTCATGACGCCGAGGGGTCTGATTCAAGTGCCAAGGTGGAAGAGGCCAAGCCCAAGGCTCCCGTCAGCCGTGAGCGCTCGGAGGCAGTGCCTGAGGAGCCTGCACTGCAGCCACCGTTCTGGGGCACCAACGTGCTTTCAGAAGAGGAGATCAATCTGGAGGAAGTCTTCAGTTATCTCGATCGCAATGCACTCTTCGCTGGCCAATGGCAGATCCGAAAAAGCAAAGAGCAAAGCCGCGAGGAGTACGAACAGCAGCTCAAGGACAAGGCTGAGCCCGTCCTGCAGGAATGGTTGCAGCGTTCCCTTTCTGAGCAGTTGCTGACCCCACGAGTGGCCTATGGCTATTTCCCCTGCGGCAGAGATGGCAATGCCGTCGTCGTTTTCGATCCTGCGAATTCAAGTTCTGAACTTGGTCGCTTCGATCTCCCCAGACAGCGCTCCGGCAACAAATATTGCATTGCTGATTTCTATCGGGATCTCTCCCCAGAGGGCGGCCCCACCGATGTCCTGCCCATGCAGGCCGTCACCATGGGGGAGAAGGCCAGTGCCTTTGCTAGAGAGCTTTTCCAGGCGGATCGCTACAGCGATTATCTCTATTTTCACGGTCTGGGCGTGCAGATGGCCGAAGCGCTGGCGGAGTGGACCCACGCTCGGATCCGCCGTGAACTGGGCTTCAGCGCTGATGAACCATCGGCCCTACGTGATGTGCTGGCCCAGCGCTACCGCGGCAGCCGCTATTCCTTTGGCTATCCCGCCTGCCCGAATGTGGCCGATTCAAGGCCTCAGCTCGATTGGCTGGGTGCAGACCGAATCGGCCTCTTCATGGACGACAGCGACCAGTTAGAGCCCGAGCAGAGCACGACCGCTTTGGTGGCGCTCCATAGCCAAGCCCGTTACTTCAGCGCCTGACATGCCAGCCTTAGCCGCTGCAGAACAATTCCCATGGCAATCGCAGGACCTGGTGGGGTCGATGAAGCAATCGCAGCTGGCCTCGACCTCGACGGCACACCCATTCCGGGGCCGATGGTGGAGCTCTACAACGAGGTCATGGACCTGGAAAGCAAGCGGGCACGCAGTGGGGTGAAAAAATCAATGCGCAACCGGATCGTGAAGACCGGAGCCAAGCATTTCGATCAAAACACACTGAACCAACGGTTGATCGATGCCGGTTGGGATGGCCTGAAAGAAAAGGAGATCGCTTTTTTCTTCAGTTGAGCGCTCTCTAGCTGGGCTCTGTTCAGGATTAGTCCTGGCAGAGCTTCTCCATGGTGTCGATCACCTCTTGCTGGAACTCATCCAGAGCACTCGACTCACTGAGGTCAATTCCCTCACCGGCCGCGTTCTGGGCAAGGTCCTGGAAATGGAACGCCCCTTCGCCATTGGCGAGAAACTCGATCGCCGAGGATTCGCCGCTTTCGCGAAAGGCATCGCAAAGCGCCAAAAAAGCGGCGTCTTCAGTGAACTCCCAATCCATCGAGGAGGCATGACTGATCGACCTTTAACGCCTCGCCCCCGGGATCCGTCAACCACCTTGTCGCGCAATGTGCCAATGATCAGGCAGAATTCCACCGACAAGATCGCCGGGGAAAACGTGCAAACTCACTCCGACACAAGCGTTCTCAACGTTTTGGGTGGCCATCTTGAGACTTGTGGCTGTGAACCCATGACCGGTTGGTACAGAGACGGCACCTGCAGAACCGATCCCACTGACCTTGGTCAACACAGTGTCTGTTGCGTCATGACAGAGGGGTTCCTGACCTACAGCAAGGCTCAGGGCAATGACTTGTCGACTCCTGTTCCTGAATTCGGATTTCCTGGATTGCAGCCAGGTGACCATTGGTGTGTCTGTGCTCCGCGCTGGCAACAGGCCTACAACGACGGCATGGCGCCACCGGTTCGACTGAAGGCCACCGAACAGTCTGCTCTGGAAATCATTCCGCTTGATCAGCTCAAGCAACACGCTCACCAAACAATCTGATGACCGTCCCAGGCCAGGAATGAGCCTGTCTCTTGAGGCCCTTGAGCCAGCAAGACATCAACCAGATATCGGGCTGCTCGCTCAGGTGAAAACAATGATTGCGGTGGCACGAAATCCTGGAAGGGCCTGGAGAGTGCTGTATCGGTGGTGCCTGGATGCAACAAGAGGACTGTGGACAACGGGAAGCGCCTCGCCCACTCAATGCTGAGACATCGCAAATACATGTTCTGAGCTGCCTTTGCGCCCCTGTAGGCGTACCAGCCTCCACTTTTGTTGTCGCCGATGCTGCCGACTCGTGCGCTCAGGCTGGCGAAGTGAAAGGGGCGGGATCTCGCCAAACAGGGCTCCACAGCCTGGGCAAGCAATAAAGGCGCCATCGCATTGATCGCATAACTCGCCAGTAGGTGGTCTGTGTTCACCTGCTTGAGACGTTTCTCAGGCTGCATCCCGGCACCATCAGAGCTGGTTCGGTGCAGCAGTCCAGTGGCGTTCACGACAAGTCGTAGTGGGCGGGAGTCTGCGAGCAATCGACTCTGAAGGGCCAACAGACTCTCGGGGGATTCAACATCCACAGGCCACCCCTCTGAGGGCTGAAGGGAGCGTCCACAGAGGACGACATCCAGCTCAGGGACCGTTGCGGACAGAGTCGTAGCCAGAGCACGGCCGATGCCACCGGCACCAATCACCAGAGCTAGGCCGTTCCAACAATTGCGAATCATGGATCAATCTCTGAGACGGCGATGCTGGTGTTCAGCCACGAACAAACCGTCAGCATGCCCATAACAACCATCCAGGCGTGATCGAGCGAGGCCCACTGCAGCGAACGATCGGGATGCTGGGTCTCGCAGGGCTTCTGTTCTGGAGCCTTGGAGAAGCGTTCCAGAGGGGAATCAGGCCTTGGGATGCTGAATCGGAGGTTGAGCAGGGTGATCTCTTGCTGGAAGCCCTTCTAGAGGCCGATCAGAGTGCTCCTGGTCCTTTGACGAAGGACAAAGAAGGATCCAAGCCACAAGCCACGCGCCAACCAAATGGTGAGCACTCGGTGTCGAGTCCGGAGGTGCGGATTGCCTTATTCAGTCATTTCCCAGTGAAGTCATTGGAAGCCAAAGGAAGGGTCCAGTGCTTGAACTCAAACGGCAAGGAAGTCAACGGGGAGCGCTTGATTCGACTGACTCAAACAGAGTTTTGGCACTGTCGGGCTGGAGAGGGAGGAAGCATTGCTGTGAATGGCGATCCATACCTTGGAAGCATTCAGTTGATCAGGCAGGACATGGGCTGGCTGGCCATCAATCGTCTGCCTCTCGAGACCTACGTGGCATCGGTCGTCGGCGCTGAAATGCCGAGTCACTGGAAGCCAGAAGCACTCAAGGCTCAAGCCGTCGCTGCAAGGTCTTATGCGTTGGTCCACATCGTGCGTCCGGCTTCAACGCAATACAACCTTGGAGATACGACTCGATGGCAGGTGTACCGAGGCCTAAGCAGCTCCACAGAGTCCACGATCCAAGCAACCCAAGCGACCCGCAATCAAGTGTTGAAATTCCGCGGAGGCCTGGTGGAAAGTCTTTATGCCTCCACGAACCAGATCAGCGAAGAAGCCCATGGTCATCTCGGCGCGAGCATGAGTCAAACCGGGGCTCAGGAACTATCGGGTCGTGGATACACCTACGACGAGATCCTGAATCGGTACTACAACGGAGCTGAGTTGGCCCGGATCAAGCTCAATGGCGATTGAAAGCTACGAACAACTGGCTTTGGATCGCAGTCAAACCGCCCTTGAGCAGGGAGCATTGCATCCGCTAAAAACAACTGTTTCGTACTTGCCATCGGTTGGTACTGAACCTTTTGAGCTCCGGGAGTTGAACTCTGAACTGCCGAGGCATCTTCGCAAGCAAGGACCAAAACCGAATCCATTTCTTCCCTGGGATCCTCGACTAGAGGTCTGTCCAATTGGTCAATCGCATGCGCTGATACTGAATAAATATCCAGTTCAGCTAGGCCATATGCTCCTGATTAGTAAAGGCTGGGCTGCACAATCCGACTGGTTGGGAATCAATGACTGGAATGCAGTGGGGCTGGTTGACGACCTCACAACAGGGTTGTGGTTCTTTAATAGTGGTCCGAATGCGGGTGCCAGCCAGCCTCACCGCCATATTCAATTGCTGCCGAGGAGCGACAAGGAAAGTCGATGCCCCCGTGAAGGCTGGTTTGTCAACTTGATCAATCAAAACACCACAGATTCAACAGAACGATCACCAGTCAAGCTGGCAACAGCCGTTAGAAGACGAGATCCAAGCCGGAGCAATCAGGGCGAGCACATAACAACACTTTATTTAGACATGGCTAACGAACTCTCTCTTGGTACGCCAGCATCTAGGCAAATACCTGCTGCGCCATACAACATTCTGCTAACACGTCATTGGATGGCAATGGTACGGAGACACTGCGATGTCAGCCATGGATTTAGTATCAATGCGCTCGGATTCGCTGGTTATCTATTAGCAACAAGTGAAGCCGAACGATCATGGCTTGAGGAGCATGGCCCCGAACAACTACTGGCCGAAGTCGTCGACCATTCAGTAGTTTCACGGTTGCCAAGACAGTCCAATTTATGAATGGCTGGAGATGAGGGTCACAACATCCCTTGCATCACAACCAAAGCCATGGCATCCAAACAAAGCAAGACAGCAGAGAGGGTCATTAATCAACTCTCGTTGGTGAAACCAATCGCTGCTCACTACGCAAGATCAACTGGGCAGGACCAAGACGATCTCATTCAGGTTGGTCGACTAGGCCTGATCAGAGCATCAAAACTCTTCATTGAGAGTGAGGGGAATCCATTCACTGCCTTCGCTCGTGTTCATATTCGTGGCGCGATACCCCACTATTTACGGGATAACAGTGGCGTTGTGAAACTTCCGAGACGCATTCAGGAACGAGCACAACGGCTGATCAGAGAATCGGCGGAACAAAGCAGTAGGGCGAATCAGAACAAGCGCACACAAGAAGATGAATGGATTCTTGCTGCTTACCGACAACAACGCCAATGGCTGTCAATTGACGACGAGCCGCTGGGAGCTCGATGCCATGCTCGAGATGAGAGCTGGCAGTGTGTCAACAGACGCGAGCGACAAGACAAGCTCACTCGGTGTCTGCAGGCCTTATCGAAGCAGGAACGTCAGTGTGTGCAGTTGGTGATTCTGGAAGGACAAAGCCTGCGCGTGACAGCAGGCCAACTCGGCACGAGCGCAATGACCGCGCAACGTCGCGTGAGGCGGGGTCTTATGCGACTGGCTGAACTGTGTGCTGTCCAAGGGCTCAGCGCCTAGACCACGTCAGACCTGGTTGCTGCTGTCGCGATCCATTTGAGTCTCAAGGGTGGTGATGACTGCATTGATCGCAGCCAGTTGGCGCTCAAGACCGTCTCGCCAAAATCGCAACATGTCCATCTTGCGCGCCTGATGATGCTGGCGCCACTCCCTGCCGGGAGAAGGTGAGCACAGGAAGGGAGGAAGCATGAAACCCAGGAAACCCCGTCAATACTGGCGTATCGAAATCAGTTTCGCGAAGACACTTGGCTTCTGTCTGGAGAGTGTTTAAGTTTGAGGGCTGCGCAGTTTGTTCCACGGAACAAGTCATTCAAAACCGCGCAGGGGGGCTCCCTTGTCTCAGCGAATCCCACTTCTAGTCCTGCTAGGCGTCTCGATTGCGACAGCCGAGATTTGCTTAACGCGTCCTGCCGCTGCATATGTGCCGTTGATGGCCGGTCAACGTGCTCGCGCTTTGAACGGAACGTTCAACAACGTACCGGTCTTGCATTCCAATCAACCAGAAATCGTCAAGGGGGCTGGGATCCTCGTTAATACCCAGCCAGGTACGGCCGTCGCCAGCGAGACAAACCAACCACTGCGCAATGCTGCCTTCACATTTAATGGTGAATTTGGATTGCATATGCATCATAAGTATTACCCCAGTGATGCCAGTCGAATGGGAGGGGCAAGACAGCGGGGACTGTTGACAATCGCGGCCATCGCCATCAATCCAGGCAGCAAGCCTGTGACGTTGACGTTCAAGCGTGGATCCGTCAAAAACAGCTTTGAAGCTCCTTACCACCCAAACAGATTGATGGGGGTTAAACCGCTTGGTCGCAGACCATGGAATACCGGACCAGGAGACGCGACTGCAGTTCAAATGCTGCGAGGGGAGCTCGATAGGAAACTCCCCAATCAAGTCACGATCCCAGCTCACAGCAGGAAAGTGATCATCAGCACAGTGCTTCCTGCTCGAGGAATCGCGAATGGTCTACTGAGGGGAAGAAGCGATGGGCAGTTTCAGCTAGCCGTGGTTGCTGCAGAGGAAACCCAACAAGAATCTGATCTCCTAGCTGTGCTTGATCGTGGCCAATTAGCACCAGGGCGGATCTATTTGAATCGGATCAGAGAAATTGAGACTGGTCAAGTCTTTTCAAGGGTTGCAGGTGTTGCCTTAGGCGATCACTATCAAGCTTCCATTCGCCATGACCTGGAACAAGGCTCCCTACACGTCCCACTGACAAGTACTCATAAACATCATTTTGGAACAAGAGAGATACAGATCAATCCTCTAAGCACAAGAATGATTGACTCTGCTGTCAATAATGTCGGGACATACGGTGTTCGATATGACGTTGACTTGAATTTGGCTGGTGCCGGTGCTCATGATCTAGTTCTGAGTCATCCTGTTGCATCTGGCCGATCGTCATTCACTGCATTTCGTGGATCAATTCGTATTGAAACTGAAGATGGTTTTCGAGAAGTGCATGTTGGCTTGCGCTCAGGTCAAAGTCTGCCAATCAGCGAGCTGCAGCTCAAACCTGGGCAGAATAATGCTGTGAAAGTAAGCCTTGTCTATCCCGCTGATGCAACACCAGGGCATTTACTCAGTGTTGTACCAGTGCAGCAACTTGCCATGATGAGGCGTCGGCAGGAGATGCAGGAAGCCGCACAACGTGCTCTAGCCACGTCAAAAGAACGGAAGGTCACACCGAGTGTTGCCCCACCATCGCCGACGGTTAAGCCAGTCGTGCCAGAACAGGTGCATCACAAACCTCGGCCGGCAACTCGCGCAACCTCAACGACGGTACCGATCCAGCCCAACAGCCCAGCCCCTTCGTACGTTTCTCCAAGGCGAGGAAGTAGTGCGATGCCACCAGCCATGATTTTGCCTCAGCAACTGAGTCCAAGTCTGGAACAGCGCTATCGCGACGCCATACATGCTCAACAACAGTGGCTTGAGCGCATGCAAGGCCGATAGGCTTGGCCTGCAAGGTAGGAGTTGAGTGACTGAGTCTGAGTCCAACGATCGACGCAGAATCAGTGTTGAGCTTCCAGACTCCCTCGTTCGACGTCTGGATGAGCTGAAGAGTGAATGGGGACTTCGTGCAAGAGGTGATTGCCTCAGTCGCTTGCTGGAGGAGATCTTCAATACTGACGACGAAGCCGACACGGATCACGCGGTCAACGACAGCACTGAACTGAACCCTGACCAACATCGTCATCAATCCGACACTGGAGTTGAAACGGTTGGCGTTTCGACTCGTCAACCCAGTTACAACGAAGAACGTGCGTTGGTCCTGATCGGTAGAAGCAGCATTGAACTGGGAAACCAAGACGACGACGAGCTCCCACCACCAAAGCGCCCAAGCGGAAACAGTGGGCCATCGAGCCCAGGAGGGATTGATTTACCCGGTTTCGTCCGCAAACGCACCACTCAGATCAGAGAGAGCCTGCATCCCCGCCCCGGAGTGGAGCCGTCTGGAGATGCACCTTTGATGCCTGCAGCCAACGAACAGGATTTACTCGCCAGTGCCAGTGCTGCTGGCGAGCACTGGCTCAATCTTTACGGAACTGCAGCTGGAGAAACCGTGTTGGAAGCAGCGATGACTTGGCTTGGCAGAGATATCTGGCCCAATGCGGAAGTCAGTGAAGGCCGAACGTTTACTTGGTCGCAGGCGACCGATGTGATCAACAACATGTGTCCAGGCTGGTTGGAACCCACGCCGCGATTCGAGCAGGTGATGGTGGTTGCAGGCCTATTGGAAGATCCCTTCGCAACCTCGGAGCTCGTACACAGAATTCCAACCCTGATTCGGCGATTCGTAAACCGTTTCAAGAGAAGCCGAAAAGTGACCTCCTTTCAGACACTCGAATCAACCATGACCGTGCATGGAGCACTCAAACTGCTCGCATTGCCAACCCAAGCAGGGGCATCACTGACGCTGAAAGTGATTCGCGAAGCGTACAAAAAGCAGGCGATGGATGTGCATCCAGACGCTGGCGGGTCGACTGAAGCGATGCGTCGCCTGAACGAGGCGTACCAGATGCTTCGCGAGCTCTATCGCCAAAAAAGCTAGGCTTGCCTGTCTCTTCTGCGTCTAAAGGCTGGACCTAGATTGCGTCACAAGTGCGACAAGCCAGACAGGCCATTCGCTCCTTGGCGGACGGGGAGAACTCGCAACGTTGACTGGAGAGGCGCTGGTGGAAGGTGCGTCAAGTACGAAGCCACTGCGTTGCGTCTCGGCAATGCCATTCATTAACACGGGAAATCATCAGGGAGGAAGGCACAATCGCGATCACGGCAGTGATCACAAGATCACGGTTGCTCTGCTTGCCATTGGTCACTGCACCTGCTGGAGACCAACAGGAATGTCGACCGCGCCTAACCATCAAGAAGTCTTTTTTCAATCATTCCAATTGATGCCACTACAGGAACACTGGTCGCCAAGAGCTGGACAGAAACAAGTGCTCCAACAACAAATATGGTCGATCGATGCAGAGACTGATGTCCAGAGCGTTCGTGACAACGGTCCAGCGGTCCTTTGATTGGGGGAAAAGACTGGCACAACTGGCTTTTTCAACCCTGCGTACCTGCTGTAGACACAGGTACGCAGGGTTGAACCATTGATCTAGCGCCTGCCGATGAGCTTCATGGTCAACGGGAAGCAGCAAAGGCTGAGCGAAGGGACCTAGCCCAAAGGAGGCGCGGCATCTTGGTATTGCCAATCCAAAACAAGACTCAATGCGAGTCTTGTTTTACGTCTAATTCGATATTGAGAAGAGAGGTAAGAGAGCAGATTCCGGTTGGAGCCCAGAGCCTCAGGCTGCACAGGGCAAGCGTTGAGCTCTGAGGGCAAAAAAACTAGTCTCACGAGAATCTTCTGGGTCTTACGACTAGTCTCGTGCCACGTCTCATTCAAGCCCGATGCGACGATTCTCTGGTCATGAAAAAGCCGGTGGTGTCACCGGCTTTGCTTGGAGATTCAGGGGAACAAGGCCTGATCAGGTTGGGGTCTGCATTCCCAAAATGAGGAAATCGAAGTATGGGGAAGCGAGTGTTTGCTGATCATCAGAGAGAAGTGCAAGTGCAGCAGCCCGCATCGCTTTCATGGCTTCAACCATGCCAGGCATCGGAACGCCAAGGCTGTTGTACATCTCACGCGCACCGACCAAGCCGATGTTCTGGATCATCTCAGTGCTGCCAGCAAGAACGCCATACGTCACTAAGCGCAGGTACCAGCTGTAATCACGCAGGCACTGGGCACGTTGCTTCTGACCATAGGCATTGCCACCTGGTGCCACATATTCAGGCTTTCGGCTGAACAGTTGTTTAGCCGACTCATCAACGATCTTCTTTTCGTTGTCCGTCAGGGTACGGACAACGGCGAGACGGACGGCACCTTGGTCGAGGAAATCGACCATGGAGCGCAATTCACCGCTTGTTGGATAGCGGAGATCGTCATCAGCCTGGAGAATCAGATCCCGAACAACGCTCATGACAGCTGGCATGCTGAAGTGAGTTTAGTGCTCCCAAGCCCTGAAACCGCCGATGGCGGCTTGGGTGTAACGCCTTTGCAATGGCCAACATCAGCTCCAATCCTCTGCCAGGCCTGGTGATCACCATCACCGGCGAAGATCTTGACCTGCGCGGCAATGGCATTGCCCGATGGCAGAACTGGGTGATCGTGGTGCCTTCCCTCTTGCCCGGTGAAGTTGCCCGTGTTCAGCTTCAGCAACGCAAACGGTCTCATTGGATTGGTCGCCGCACTGAATCCTTACTGGCGGCAAGCGATGCAAGAAAACCTCCATGCATCCTTGCGAGCGATTGTGGTGGATGCACCTTGCAACATCTTGAAGACGCCAGCCAAGCAGCATGGAAGCAACGCCAGTTGGAAAAGGCGTTGTTACGACTGGGATCGATCAGTCATGCAACAGATGCTCTGCTCACGAGCGATGCCTCCTGCCTGGGGTACCGCAACAGGGCTCTTCTTCCGCTACATCGTGATGTTGAAGGTCGGTTGCGCATGGGTTACTACCGGCGTGGTTCTCACAGAATCGTCAATCTGAATCACTGCCCTGTGCTTGATCCGCGTCTGGATGAACTGCTCAAGCCAATTAAGCAAGACTTGCAGGATTCAGGCTGGCCAGCTGATTCAGACCTGCAAAACGGTCCTGCACTAAGGCATCTCGGCCTAAGACTTGGCAGTCGTACCGATGACATTCTGATCACTCTCGTGAGCAGCACCAATGCTCTCAATGGCCTGAGGGAGATGGCCCAGTCATGGTGTCGTCGATGGCCACAAGTTCGTGGTGTCACCTTGAATCTCCAACCGAAACGAAGCAACCGTGTGCTGGGTGAAGACACCCAGTTGCTGTGTGGATCGGCTCAGATCGAAGAAACGTTCTGCGGCATCTCATTGATGCTGGGAACGACAACGTTCTTTCAAGTCAATACCCTTCAGGCCGAGGCAGCCGTGAATCGGCTTTGTGAGTGGCTGAAACAGAGAGCCGGCATCACGAGTGTGATCGACGCGTACTGCGGCATTGGCACCATCGCCCTACCGCTTGCGTCACAGGGTCACAGCGTGCTTGGTCTTGAACTTCATCGTGAGTCAGTCGATCAGGCACGACTGAATGCAGCCCGTAACCATCTCGAGAACGTGGATTTCAAGGCTGGTGACGTGAAATCGTTGTTGGCAGAAGCCTTGCCTCACCACAAGGCACTGGTGGTGGATCCACCCAGGAAAGGGCTTGACTCCGAGGTGGTTGATCAGATTCTCTCGTCTCCGCCAGCGTGGTTCGCCTATCTCAGTTGCGATCCTGCCACGTTATCTCGCGATCTCAAGCAACTCGCTGGTCCTGAAGGGCCCTATGCGGTGGAAGCACTTCATCCCGTTGATTTCTTCCCCCAGACAACGCATCTGGAGTGCTTGGCACTATTAAGACTCGCAAAATAAGCTGGCTAAGTATGTCGCCAAGCTTTTCGGTTGGACAACCCTCAGCTGCGTAATTCAGCGTTAAATTGTTTTACGAGAGCCTGGCGAACTTTCTCGTGCACAGGTTGCAACTGGTCATCAGTGAGGGTGCTGTCTTTACCTCTATAGCGAATACGGAATGCTTGACTGCATTCGTTCTCACCAAGCTGTTCACCCTCAAAACGATCAATCAGTTCGACGCTTTCCAGCAATGGCTTACCGGCCTTGCGGATTGCTTGTAGTAGATCGGCACAGTGTTGATCACGCTCCACCACCACTGCCAGGTCTCGCTCCATTGCCGGCACTGTGCTGAATGGCTTGAAGGCTGGAGACCACCGGTTTGTACGGGTCGCGGCTTCAAGTAAGCGACTCAGTTCAAGATCAAATAAGAACGTGTGATCTGGAAGGTCGAACTGTTCACACAGCAGGGGATGGAGTTGGCCGAAGTTGCCAAGCGCTCGCCCTTCCAAGACCAATTGGGCAGCACGACCAGGGTGAAGACGCCCGTCATCTTTGAATGGACGATCGACAACCTCCAGCTTTAGGGCCTGGAAAATGCGTGTGAGCAAGCCCCGCGCTGTGAAATAAGTCAGTGGTACAGGTTTGCCACTGCTGGTCCAACGTTCTAGACGTCGTTCGGCGCAGATGACTCCACCAAGACGAGCGCTCTGTTGAATCGAGTCTGCCTCCAGAGCAAAGACGTTGCCAATTTCAAACATCCAACATCCTGGCTGGGAACTTTGAAGATTGCGTTGGCAGATCCTTAGGTGTTCTTCCCAAAGGTTGGCTCGTAGATGACTGGTTTCGGCGAGTAGGGGATTACTGATTGGAATGCGAATCTCATCGCTGTCAGCGCCCACCGGTCGGGCCTCCGGATCAGGAGAGGTCAGTGACAATGCTGTGACCTCTTGAAGACCAGAGGCGCAGAAGAGCATCCTTAACCGTCGCTCCGCCTGTTGCGCCGGGGTCAGATGTCCGGGCTCTAGGGGGTCAGGCAACAGTGATTCGAAGCGGTCAAATCCCACCAATCTGGCCACCTCCTCAATCAGGTCGACCTCCCGTAAGAGGTCGCAGCTACGGGAGGGAGGAACCTTGACGCTCCACCCCGTCTCAGTGGCTGTGAGGTCACATCCGAGTGCCGTCAGACAACGTTCAATCACCACATCGTCCAGTGTTTCGGGGCCCGCCTCGCCGGCCAAGGCTCCTAACAACTGATGCACCGCTGCACGTCGCAGCATGAGAGGGGGCTCTGCTCTGGCCGGCTCGGAGCAGACGAACGTGCTGCCAGCGGTGGCTCCAAGATGGTCAGTGATCAGAAGAATTGCTCGTTGCGCAGCGGCGAGGGTGACCTCCCGCGGTAATCCTTTCTCGTAACGACTGCTGGCTTCGGTACGCAGTCCGCCAGAGCGGCTGCTATTTCGGACAGCGGTAGGGCTGAAGAGTGCGGACTCCAACCAAATACGGGTTGTGCCGACAGTGACACCGCTTGCTTCACTTCCCATGACACCGGCCAAGGCCACGGGAAGATTGCGACAGGTCACGAGCTGTGCTCTTGCGTCAAGGCTGAGTTCCCGTCCATCCAGGCCGGTGAACAATTCAGCTTCTTGGGCCTGACGAAGTCCGAAATCGGCAGCACTGACTGGACCACCACAAAGTCGGTCAAGAGCATCTGCATCGAAGGCATGCAGGGGTTGCCCCTGTTCAAGCATCACCAAGTTGGTGAGATCCACCACAATGTTGACGCTGTTCATGCCAGCTCGTTCCAGACGCTGGCGAAGCCAGGTTGGCGAGGGTTTTGCTGCGTCGACCTTGCATAGCTCTGTGACGCCATACAGGCCTCCAGCACGCATCGCTTCCGTACTGACGGGATCGGTCTTGAGAGAGGCGATGGATTGAGGCGGTTGAAGCTCGGGGAGATTGAGAGCTGCACCAGTGAGAGCCGACACTTCACGGGCGATCCCCGTCATCGACAGCCCATCCGGCCGATTGGCCGTAATCGCCAGGTCGAGCACTGTGTCGTCCAGTCCCAACAGTGCAGCGACTGGAGTTCCTGGAACGGGGACCGAGTCCAGCAGATCCTCAAGAATGGCGATGCCATCAACGTCGCTGGACTGCCCCAGTTCCTTAAGGGAACAGATCATTCCCTCACTGGCGACGCCCCTCAATTCCCCGGACTTGATCTTGAGGTTGACAGCAGGCAACACCGCTCCAACGGTGGCCACCGGCACATGGATGCCATCACGAACATTGGCTGCGCCACAGACAATCTGCAGAGTCGCTTCGCGACCGACATCAACCTGACACACACTCAACTTGTCAGCATCCGGATGTTTGACCCGTTCCAACACCCGTCCAACGACGACACCCTGAGCCAGGAGGGAGAGATCCTCAATCTCTTCCACCTCAAAACCAGCCATCGACAGGCGTTCTGCCAATTGATCAGCGGGCTCCTCCACCTGAACGAGATCCTGAAGCCAGGAGAGAGAAACTCGCATCGAGCCGACGAAGTGGGCTGGGAATCCTACGAAGCCCCCATCCTGCTGAGAGAACCGTGGGCATGGTCGAAAGGCGGACCGTCAAGAAGGTAAGCTTGGAGGCTGTCACTTCGCCTCGCACCTGCGGTGCAACGTCCTTATGGCTAAGAACAAGGGCGTCCGGATTGTGGTCACTCTCGAGTGCACCGAATGCCGGTCCGCCACCGACAAGCGTTCTCCAGGCGTGTCTCGTTACACAACTGAGAAGAATCGCCGGAATACAACTGAACGGCTGGAGCTCATGAAGTTCTGCCCTCAACTCAACAGGATGACTCTCCATCGAGAGATCAAATGAGTTCGCAGATTCGCAGTTCCTTTCCCCGTTCCTAATTCATGTCGAGCTCATTCTTCAAGAAGCGTCTTTCACCGATCAAGCCTGGTGATCCCATTGATTACAAGGATGTTGATCTGCTCAAGAAATTCATAACCGAGCGTGGCAAGATCCTTCCCCGTCGACTCACAGGCTTGACTGCCAAGCAGCAACGTGACCTCACCAACGCTGTGAAGCGAGCTCGCATTGTGGCAATGCTGCCGTTTGTCAATCCAGAGGGCTGATCCCTGACTGCTCACGTGTTTCATGCTGGCGACCTCGTCGGCCTGCTTGAAACACGTGAGCCGAAGCTAGCTGTTGTCGAATCAGTACAAGGCAGCAAATATCGCATTCGTGTTGGCTTCACCGCTAAACAGCAAGTTGTCGCTAGGCGTCACCTCGAACTCATCTACAGCTTGCCCAATGGCGATGATCCACCCAGTCGCCTGGGCGTTCCACCTTGGTCATTCTCTGAACCAGAGCTAGATCACGCTCGTCCCAGTAGACGCGAATGGGCCTCAGCTTGGGTCCTGCTCTCGGAATCAGATGAGACGCTTGCGCTTGATGCGTTCGCTGATCTTGTCTGCGCAGCGGATCGACCTATCCACCGCGTTGCCTGCTGGTTGGCCTTGCATCATTCCCAATGGATGTTTCGCTTCAAGCAAGGTGTGATTGAAGCGCGAAGTAGCGACGAGCTAAAACATCTTCGTCAGGAAGAACGCCGGCAAAGGCTTAATCAAGCCCGTCGTCAAGCCTGTATTGACCTGTTTCGTCAGGGTGAAGCAATACAACCTGATCGCCTTGATCATCAGCAGGCCCTGTGGATGGAGCAGATCAAGGAGATGGCGACAGGACGCCTTGATTTCCGAAAACTAGAAGACGAAGTCAAAATAATACTGAAGGAACTTCATCTCAATGAGGACACGATAGATCTCTATCGAATGTTGATCAAGCTTGGACAAATTGATCCCCATCAGTTGCCCGCCATGCAGGCCAGTCGATGGTCTTCGGGATTTAGTCCAGAGCTCGAAGCATTAGCAAGGCAATTAGTCGCCGACAGTGAGACAACCAAACCAGGTGATGAGAAACGCCTGGATCTGTGTCATTTGCACTGCGTCACCATCGATGATGTCGACACACGTGACATCGACGACGGTCTTTCACTTGAGAGGAAAGACGGAGGCAGCGCCCGGATTTGGATCCATGTTGCTGATCCTGGGCGTCTGATCGAAGCCGGTTCAGCGCTCGATCAGGAAGCCATGGCCCGTGGCAGCAGTCTGTATCTGGCACAGGGAATCCAATCCATGTTCCCGTCATGTCTGGCAACAGGTCCTTTTAGCCTCCGCAGTGGACGAAGAAACCCAGCCTGGAGTACCTGGGTTGAACTGAATCCAGATGGTGCGATTGAGGCTTACGGAATCATTCGAAGCTGGGTGAAACCTCTTTACAAACTAAGTTATGACGATGCGGATGAACTGATTGATTTAGCTCCACCAGAAGAAGCGGATCTCGCAGATCTCGATCATCTTCTCAAACGTCGAAAGCACTGGCGTGAAACAAATGGAGCTCTAATGATGGAACTTCCTGAAGGTCGATTTCGCTGTCGCGACAACAAAGCATCACTAGAGATTACGGAGCCCTCCCCCTCCCGTTTGATGGTTGCGGAAGCCATGATCCTGGCGGGTGCTGCAGCCGCTCAGTTTGGCATCGACCATTCAGTTGCTATGCCCTTCCGTAGCCAACTGCCTGCGGAGTTGCCCTCGCCAGGCGAATTGGACGAGTTACCAGAGGGTGCTGTGCGCTTTGCCGCCATCAAACGATGCTTAAGCAGAGGTCTGATGGGAACGAAGCCAGCTGCTCATTTCAGCCTTGGCCTGCCGGCCTATGTACAAGCCACCTCTCCAATTCGTCGGTATGGGGATTTGATCGTGCAACGTCAGATACTTGCCACCTTGAACAATGACCTGCCTTTAAGCGAAGACGATCTCCAAGACCTTGTTAATCAAGTGGATCATTCCACCCGAGAAGGCATTGGAATCAGCCGAGAAGACCAGCGCCACTGGCAGCAGGTGTGGTTTGAATCCCACTCTGAAGACCATTGGCAGGCCGATTTTCTGCGTTGGTTGAGGCCACAAGACCGACTTGGCCTGATTCGGATTGATGCACTGGCGATTGACCTTCCAGCCGAGTGCCCAGCTGGCTGTTCGCCAGGTGACGACCTAACAGTTGAGGTAATTGCGGCCGATTCGGCCTGTGATCAACTCAAGTTGAGGGGACGCTGACTCCACCAGACCGGCACCGAATTAAAAACGTTGGCTAATCCTCAACCAAGGTCCCCAAGGATTCGCCGTTCCAATCAGGCAAGTATCAACAGGCTGGTCCAGCGTTGACAGCCAGTCATGAACAGACGGCTCAAGGGTGATCACTGGCCAGCTGTTGCCATCGGATTGGTGCAGAGTGAAGCCACCGGTTTGATCGGGAACGAGTCGCCCAGACCAACGCGTTGCTCTGGGATGGTGCAAAGGTCTCTTATTCCTATCGAACCCTGATGCATCTGAATCGCTAGGCCATCGATCACCTTCCAGCATCCGTTGAGGATCTGCAACGACAGCGGCCTGGCGTTCGCTCCACTGAGGGTGATGCCAAGGGGTATCCCAGAGCGGGACCACCGCAGCAGGAGCCTTCCGGTCATGGATCAAAGCATCCTGCAGAACGCGGACAGGTAGATCTGCTGGCGAACAATTCAGTTCTACGGACAGAGCTGCAGCGGCTCCAGCCGCCTGACCAAGATTCAGAATCAGAGGTTGAAGCCGAGTGGCACCGTTAGCTATATGGCTGGTGCTGAACTGTTTATCGGCTGCCAGGAGATTGTCGACCTCCAGGCTCAGCAGGGCGCCATAGGGAATGCAAAACGGTGTACCAGTCCATCGGCCTCCCCAACGACAACTTTTCACTGCCAATGGCCAATCCTGGCCGGGGTAATGGTGATCATTCGCATAATTGCCAACTGCAATTGACTGCAGTTCTCCAGCATCATTCAAGGGCAACGCCGCTAGCGAAACCCCTTCGGCCATGGGCAAAAGCTCCTGCTCAATCAACGTATGACGACCGATCATCCGACGGCCCTCACGCCAGTACGGCATCGCCGCTAACCAGGGAGCAGGGCTGCCAGCGGCTTTTGGGAACGCCTTGCCCAGCCTCATCCAACCTTCACTGGCTTCTTGCATCGAGGCAGCAAATCTGAGGCTATGGGCCTGCATGTCCGCATAGAGCTCTTTCTCGGCCTCTTCCCCACGCCTGAATGCACGCTCAAGATCGTCGTGCCAATCATTGCCGTGTAACGGCCAATTCAGCATCACCAAGCCAGATGGCAAGCGGCCATAAGTCAGTGTCCGTTCCAACCCGAATGAATCACAGGCCTTCCGGAAGGGGGCGCTGATATCAGGTTGGGTAGTTGGTTGAATTGTCCCGGCCCGACCCTTTTGCAATGCGTCGCTCTGCAACTGACCGATGACCACCCATGTGGGTGACTGCACCGGCTGCTCAGCAAAGAAGGCTTCGCTTTCCAGTCGCACCCGTGCAGGGGCACTGGGCTCACCCCACGTCTCCTGCGCTTCCCATCCGAATCGAAAGGGCACATCCGCCAACGGCAAGAGATCTCCGCGATCACTGCCATCGATCACCACACGGCAGCCCACCCTGCGATGTTCACCTCCGTGCTCCACGCGCACAGCTGTCAGCACAGTCCCCTCTCGTTCGAGCTCAGAGACTCGACTGCGCCACCACCACTCAAGATTGGTCTCAGCCCGTACCCACTCCTGCAGGATCGCTTCAGCTGTTGTGGGGCGATAACCGAAACAGCTCACCCAGTTGTGGTCCAAGCCATCAGGCTCGGACTGTTCTAATGCTCGAAGGAACGCACCCCAGAGCCCTGTTTGCCATGGGGAAAGTTCGTTGCCATCTGGGCAGCAGACCCCTGCAGCACTGACCATGCCTCCCAACCAGGATCCAGGTGTCAGCAGCAGGGTGCTCGCACCAGAACGGGATGCCTGGATTGCTGCAGCCACTCCACCGGTGCCGCCACCCCAAACGACAACATCAAAATTCTGATCGGCAGCAGCCACGATGCGAGAACGTCCTTGCTTGTGATGGGTTGTTTCTCGAGCTCAGTACAGGAGCTGAGAGCAGGAAACGCAAGCCCAGGCCTACAACAACAAGCCAGTTGACGGTCAAAAGCGAAACAAGCAAACCGTCTAATCGATCTCGCACTGCTTGGATCAACGTCAAGCGGATTGGGCTTAATCAGACGCTGGGAACCAAGCAGAGAACGCTCAACGCGCTGCTAGCGCATCATCCGTTTCTGAGGCCGACATGGCCTTCAAGCCGTTGATGAGCTGTTCTGCTTGTGCACGCCCCTCACGCTTGCTCTACGACCGTTGAGCGGATGGCGTGGGACGCCACGAATGCAAGCATCCATCGTTGGAGGCATTGATCGACCTAACGATCGTTCCCCCTCAGAGCGATCACCAAAACGGAAAAGCACCAGATCCATTCCCCTGGTTCCAATCAGACGAGAACGACGTCCCCTCTGTCACCATCCCAACGACCCTGAAAGCAGCGGGTGGGCAACCGATCCAATCGCAATCCAAGACGCGAGCTTGGAGGCAGAACTCAACGACAAGGCATTGCGCTGACGGATACGCGTCAGCGGAGGTCGTTAGGATCCATCGCCACCAGCCCGACCCCCAGAGTGGAGAGGCATTGTCAGGAGCAGACGTCGGAGAGATGACTTACAGCCTCACGACCCCTCTCTATTACGTCAACGACAAACCTCATCTCGGTAGCGCCTACACAACGCTCGCTTGCGATGCGCTGGCCCGTTTCCAACGCCTTGAAGGGCGCGATGTGATCTTTATCACTGGCGTTGATGAGCATGGCCAGAAGATTCAGCGCACAGCTGCAGATCGCGATGTCAGCCCACAGGAACACTGTGATCGAATCACGCAAAGCTATCGGTCTTTGTGGCATCGCTGGGGCATCAGCAACGATCGATTCGTTCGCACAACCGCTGACAGACACTTGCCCTTAGTGCAAGATTTTTTCCGGCGTTGCGAAGCCAACGGTGATATTCGAATCGGCCGCCAGACCGGCTGGTACTGCGTGGGATGCGAAGAGTTCAAAGATGATCCCGCTGAAGCCAATGATCCGATCTGCCCAATTCACCAGAAACCTCTGGAGTGGCGTGATGAGGAAAACCTGTTTTTCCGTCTCTCCAATTTTCAAGAACGGATCGAACAACTCATCAACGAACCAGACTTCATTGCTCCGGCCAACCGCCGCAAAGAGATTCAGAATTTTGTGGCTGGCGGCCTGCGTGATTTCTCCATATCGCGCGTGAACGTGTCATGGGGACTGCCGGTGCCTGGACATTCCGGACATACCTTCTACGTCTGGTTTGATGCATTGCTCGGCTATCTCACGGCTCTTCTCGACGACGGTGGTGACATCAACCTGGATCGCCTTACCGATGTTGGCTGGCCTGCACAGATGCAGGTGATCGGAAAAGACATCCTTCGTTTTCACGCTGTCTACTGGCCAGCGATGCTGATGTCGGCAGGGTTGCCATTACCCAAGAAAGTATTTGGCCATGGTTTTCTCACCCGAGAAGGCCAGAAGATGGGCAAATCTCTAGGAAACGTTCTTGATCCCGAGCTGCTCTTGGAACGCTGTGGTTCCGATGCTGTGCGTTGGTACCTCTTGCGAGATATTCAGTTCGGTGATGATGGCGATTTTCAACAACAGCGATTCACCGATTTAGTCAATAACGATTTAGCCAACACAATCGGCAATCTTCTCAATCGCACTGCATCAATGGCTCGAAAGTGGTTCAACGACGCCGTTCCACCTTCAGGCAGCGCTACAACCGCTGATCATCCCTTGCGACTCCAGGCCGAAAAAGCAATTTCAGAGACACGTGCTGCCATGCCATTAATGGCTTTCCAGCATGCTTCTGAATCAGTTCTTCAGCTTGCGATTCAGGCCAATGGCTATCTGAATGAACGTGCTCCTTGGAGTCTGATGAAGCAGGACGGCAATGAATCGGTCGTCGGTTCAGATCTGTATGCCGTATTGGAATGCTGCCGGATCGTAGGACTGCTGCTAAACCCTTTAGTGCCTGACCTGAGTCTTCGAATTCTGGAACAGCTCGGCCAGGATGGCATGCCCGAGAATTGGAATGATTCCCTTGTTTGGGGGAAGCTTGCGAGCCATCAGTCCCTTCCTAAACCAAACCCGGTGATGCAGCGCCTCGAACTGGAGACTCCCCTTTGACGCACCGCCGGAACAAACGGTTCACGCTCGGCGCCCTATGCCTTGCCACTGTCCTTTTCGGTTGCGAAGGAGCAGATCGCGCCTCATTACCTGACGCACCGCCCTTTGTCTTTCGATCGCTCGAGTTACGTCAGAAACGTCCCAATGGCCAACGTGACTGGGATTTGACTAGTCCTGAGGCCCGTTACGAATTCAGCAGAAGACTCGTGCGAGCCAGCCGTCCAGAGGGGACTCTCTACCGCGATGGACAGGAAACCTTCCGAATCAGCGCTAACCGCGCCACCGTCGTCAATGACGGCGAGCTCGTGCTGCTTGAAGGCAATGTGAATCTCCAGCAATTACAAGGCCAGAAAGTGCTGATCAAAGGGGATCGCTTGCGCTGGACTCCCGCTGCTTCGTTACTGGTCATGGAGCAACGTCCTGAAGCGATTGATCCAATGTCTCGGATCAAGGCCAGCAAAGCTCGCTTGCATCAGCTAACGGAAGACCTCACACTGCTCGGCAACGTCCAACTCGAACGCTGGACAGAGCCACAGGGCCAGAGAGCAGGTCGCCATGCCGATGTTGTGGTTCGGAGTGGAGAAGCTGAGTGGAACCTGGCGGATGGGGATCTCCAGGCCCGTGGACCCGTGCTCGGTCAACGCCGCGGCGAAGGGCACAAGACTCTCCAGCAGCTGCATGCTGAACGTTTGAAAGGCAATACGGTTGAAGGATTAATCGATCTGATCGGACCGGTTCGCGTGTTGGCGCCCGACCGTGAAGGCCAACTGGAGGCCGCCACTACAACCTGGGACTTCGCCAAGGACGCCCTGATCAGTCGAAAACCATTCAACGCAACCATGAAGGAGTCTCGGCTCCAAGGAGATGGCTTCCGCATCGATATGGGCCAAACAACTGTGACTGTGCTTAGCGCCTGCCAAATGAACCAGCCTGGAGAGACGCTGAAAGCAAACCAATGCAGTTGGGACTGGACCTCAAACCGCGTCTCCGCACGAGGCAATGTGGTGGTCGAGCGCCCATCCAATCAACAGATCACGCGAAGTGATCGTCTGGACGGCACTGTTGGAGACAAAGGCACTGTGATCTTCAGCTCACCCGGCGGCACAGTGCAATCCGAGCTCAACATCCAGGAGGAGCAGGAGCGTCCGCTTGGACAGGCAAAACGTCGTTCGTCTCCAGTGTCATTCTGAGTCGTTCACACCAACCGGAAAACCAGCGTTCATCGGAACGACTGAAACAACGTTCCGACCAACCCCCAAGCACAACCCAACCCCGCTCCCCTAGGGGATGCACCATGACCGCAGGTAGTCCAGGCAGAACCGGATCGAATTCGCTGCTTCCGGGGTAGAGGGCAGTTTTGACAAGGGAAACCAGTTGTCCCTGGTTGCGGGAGCGTTCACAGATGGCTCCAGGTGAGAACGTTTCGCTGGGTGGGGACGACGAGGAGGAATCCCCTTCTGGCAAGGGCGGCACCAAACCACGTCGGAGCACTACACGTTCATCCCAGGCCACCAAAATTGTGGCCGCGGAGGTGGCAGTCAGCAGTAGGTGACTGCCCCAGGCGAGCTCGGTGCGGGTCGCATCATTCAATCCCAGCTCCATCCGCAAACCTTGAGTTCCGCCAAGGTCAACCGCATCAGGTGCAAGAGGTTGGGCCCTGGTCCAGAGCACCGCGACCAGCATTAAGCCAACGGCTGCCATCGCAGCCAACACCTCCGCCCTCTGCAGACTGGGATTGATCGAAGGTGCGCTCAGGCCATTGCCAATGGCGAGCAGAAGTAAAAGCACGCCCGACGAAAGGCTGACACTGGCACCAAAGGGCATGGAGAAGGTTGGGGGTGGCAGATCGAGTCACTCTTGCTCAAATAGTGGTGAATGCACCAGGGACCATGGACTCCGCCGAAGCGTTTGCCGCCGTCGCTCTGGGTGCTGTTGCCTGTGATGGAGTGCTGGGCAAGGACGAAGCGCATGCGCTGCGACGTCAGCTCGAGTTCCGCACGCCTTACTGCACCCGCTCCGAGGCGGAGATGGGAGACCTTTTTGACCGTTTGTTGACGCTGTTGCGTCAGGAGGGATTGAATCAGTTGGTCAATACGGCTCTACCGGCGCTGTCCACGAGCCAGCAGGAAACAGCCTTGGCACTAGCAGCTCAACTGGTGCATGCCGACAAGGTCGTTGCAGAGGAAGAAAGCACGTTTCTTGAGTTGCTTTGCACGATGATGACGCTCCCTTCCGGTCGCGCTTCTTCGATCGTTGAGGCCATCATGGCTCTCAACCGCGACAGCCTTGCCGGCTAAAGGCAGACTGCTCATAACGCTTACCAAAAACGATGCTGCGGATTCGATCGATCGTTGCCGGTTTGATGGCAACTTGCCTCAGCCTGATACTGCTTGTGCCAGCCGCGGTTGCAGTCTCGCCGCTCGACTTCTCAGCCACAGCTCCGAATGAAAGCGTGATTGATAGCGCTGATGTACTCAGCCGCTCAAGCCGCTCCGATATTGCTGCCCGCCTTGAGCAACTCAACGCTCAGCGGCTCGATGCCCGCCTGGTGACACTCCGCCGTCTCGACTACGGCTTGAGCCTCAATCAATTCGGAGAAGACCTGATCACGCGGTGGTCCGACGACCGCAATGCAGTCCCTCGTCTCTTGTTTCTGATTGAAGCGAACAATAAGCAGGCAGCAGTTGTGGCCGATCCATTGCTGTCTGATCGGATCCCAACCGATCTCCTCCGCAGCACAGCCCGAACCACGATGACCCAGCCCCTCAGGGACGGTGATCGTTACCGGCAGGCCAGTCTGGATGCAATCACTCGGCTTGAAGTCGTGCTCGCTGGGGGCGCTGATCCTGGTCCCCCAGTTGAGCTGGAGCGCACCACACTCCCCACCAATGTCCCCACCGCCGAGGAAACGAAGGAGAGCAATGCTTTTGTTTGGGTTGTCGTTCTGCTGGTAGTTGGCACCATCATCCCAATGGCCACCTGGTGGGTCTTTTCACGCTGATCCACGCTCTACTCGGTCATGCCAATCCGCAACTGGATCAACACCTTCGGTCAGGCCAAATCTCGCGATCTGAACAGCGACCTTGATCGTGGCTATGAATCGGCCCTGTTGATCCAGAGCCTCGAACTTGAGTACTACGGCGATCGACCGATCAGGCCAGACCTTGAGCTGTCAGTACCAACGTCCGTGCAGGCCACGGTTCTGCGCAAATTCCGTGCGGCTCTGAACATCTGCCGCACCAGCCTTGACCATCTCGAACCCATTCGTGGACAGCTAGACACTCAGGAACTGCGTCAATTGCAGCTGATCGAAGCTGTGGTCAGCCGGTATTCACCGAGACGAACGGCCTCAGCGCCCACCATGAGCCGGGAACCGGATCCGTTGCCGCGCTCTTTTCTCGGTGTCTTGGACTCCGTCAGACGGCAGCTCGATCCCACTGCTGAAGCCACTCTTGTGGCTGGATTCCGCAGGCGAAGGGACTCCACTTTGATTTCGCTCAAAGTGCTCCTCCTGCTGATTCTTGTGCCCCTCCTGATTCAGCAGACAAGCCGGACCTATCTGATTAGCCCGATGGTGGATCGGTTTGCTCCAGACCTGCCATTCCTCAGCTACCCAAAAACCCAACTAGAAGAAGAGGCGGTTGAGAAGCTACGCGTCTTTAAAGCTGAAATTGAATTTGATGCTCTTCTCAAGGGCAAGGCGATTCCAAGCCAGCAGGAATTGCAACAGGCGCTTTCGACTAAAGCAGAGGAACTGAAAGAGGAGGCAGACGCTGCCAGCACTCATGCCATCAAGAATGTTCTTTCAGATCTCGCTGCCTTAATGGCGTTCGTGATGGTCTGTCTCTTCAGCCGCGAGGAACTTCGCGTTCTCCGTGGCTTTTTCGATGAAGCCGTCTATGGCCTTAGTGACTCGGCCAAGGCCTTTGCCATTATTCTCTTCACCGATATTTTCGTTGGGTTTCACAGCCCAGAAGGCTGGACGGTATTACTTGATGGGATTGCCAATCATTTTGGATTTCCAGCCCGAGAAAATTTTATCCTGCTATTCATCGCCACATTCCCGGTGATTCTTGCCACCATTTTCAAATACTGGATCTTCCGGTATCTGAATCGGGTCAGTCCTTCCTCCGTTGCAACTCTGCGTGGGATGAACGGTGGTGGCTAAGCCAGGTCTTGTCTTGGTCAGCGGTCCAAGCCGTGGCGGCAAAAGTCGTTGGGCGGAGTCATTACTGAAACAGCAGGCCAAGGTCACCTATCTGGCCACATCTGCCAACCGACCTGACGACCCCTCCTGGCAATCAAGACTGAGGTTGCATCGTGAACGGCGTCCTCAGCGATGGGGACTGATCGAAACGACCTCAGACCTGCCAGAGACCATCACCAGATGTCCCAAGGATGAAGCCCTTCTGGTTGATTCCGTCGGTGGATTCGTGGCTTGGTGCCTCGACCTCGACCAGGAGCAGTGGGAGCAGCGTTCAAATCAGCTGGTAAGGGCAGTGGAACAGCCAGATCGAATGGTCGTGATGGTCATCGAAGAGACGGGATGGGGGGTCGTTCCGGCAACCCCCATCGGCGGCCTCTTCCGTGATCGCTTAGGACTACTGGCTCAACAGCTCGAGACAAGAAGCGACCGCAGTTGGCTTGTGCTTCAGGGACGAGCCATTGATTTGCATGCGATCGGAGAACCGGTATGACCCTGGCGACATCTCCTCTCAGGATTGCCCTCTTCGAACCTCGAATCCCACCAAATACAGGCAACATCGCCAGAAGTTGTGCAGCTTTTCAACTGCCGCTGTCACTGATTGAGCCCCTCGGCTTCAGCATCGATGATCGGGCGCTTAAAAGGGCTGGACTGGATTACTGGCCTCATGTCGACGTAACGGCACACGAGAATTTCATGAGCTTTCTGGAGGCTCTGCCGAAGCCATACCGACTGATTGGCTGCAGCCGACATGGAGGTCGCTCATTGAGTGAGTTCCAGTTTCTTGCAGGCGATGTCCTGCTTTTTGGTCGCGAAGACACCGGCCTTCCAGCGGATGTACGCGATCAATGTGATCAGATCTGCACAATCCCAATGCGCGGGCATGAGAATGTGCGAAGCCTCAACCTTTCGGTCTCGTGTGCCCTGGTGAGCTTCCAGGCAGGGATGCAGCTGGGTTTGTGGTGATCGACAACCTGGGCCATGCCCCCTTGCGGGGTCGTGTTCTGGCCGCTACTTTCAGCCGGTCTAAGGCTTTTCGCGGTCCATCCGCAGCTGTTCTGCTTGCTCGCTTTGATGAAGCCCCTGCTGACTCTGGCTTTAACCTCCGCACTACCAGTTGTGGGAATTGCAGCCATTGGCAGTTTGCCAGGTGTCGCAGATGGACAGCACAACGTCACCGCACAGAACTTTCTGCTCGCAACAGCACCACCTCCGGTCCAAGAAACACGTCTCTGGGTTCGTTTGATCTCTGATGTGTCTCTCTCCACTCTTGCCGACGATCTCGACCTGAATGTGGACACATTGGTCGAACTCAATGAGCAGACCGATGAGGCAATCCTCAAGAAAGGAGCTTGGGTTGTTCTCCCAGAGACCAATCAGCGTCTAATTGCTCTCTCGAGTCATCTCAATTCAAGTGAAATTCGCGATTCAGCTCCTCTAACCGCACCGCCTACGCCGTCCGACGTTGTCAGGGTCTCCACTGGCGATTCAATTGTCTCCATCGCCACTGATCATGGCCTCACTCTTGCAGAAATTCGCCAGCTGAACCCAGGCCTCAATCTCGCCAAACTTGTGATCGGATCCGATGTACGGGTCGCCAATGCTGCACAAGGTTCACTCTTGGCAATCCGGCCAGGTGTTTCCGGCGGCGCCAGTTGGCCGAATCTTCCTTCCTTACCTGGAGGCCTAGATCCGGCTCGGATTCAGAGTTTTCTATGGCCTGCCAAGGGAGTCTTCACCTCGGGCTATGGATGGCGTTGGGGTCGGATGCACAAAGGTATTGACATCGCCAACAACGTTGGCACACCGATTATCGCTGCCAAGGACGGCATTGTTGCTTATTCAGGCTGGAGCAGTGGCTACGGCTATCTAGTGGAACTTAGTCATGGAGATGGTTCATCCACACGCTATGCCCACAACAGCAGACTGTTAGTCCGCAAAGGTCAGATAGTGCCTCAGGGCCAAACAATCTCGTTGATGGGTAGCACTGGTCGCAGCACAGGACCCCATCTCCACTTTGAGATCCGTAAAGCCGGTGGTGCAGCCGTTGATCCAATGGCGATGTTGCCAAGTCGTCGCGCCTGATCCGCGTCGGACGATCGTTTAAACTATTTGGGTCACGACAGGGTAGCTCAGCTGGTTAGAGCGGCGGATTCATAACCCGCAGGTCGGGAGTTCAAGTCTCCCCCTTGTCATTTAAGCAAAAAGCTCACTAACATCTAGTGAGCTTTTTTAATGCCTTAACTGTCAATGCTAATGGGTGTTTTTAACGCATCTCGATGGCATTAAGGCGATCTCGGAATGACTGAGGTGCCATTGCAGCTTGTTCAGGTAGAAGGCTGTCGCCGCTATGGTTCTCCAGAGCATTGGGGCGACGCTGGGCGCGAACAGACTGGCCTTTCCTCGGTTTCACCTGAAGCGTGAGAGCACGGGTCTGAGGGTCACGAACAAGTGGTTGAGCCCTGAGCTCACTACGGACCTGATTGAGAAGTCGAAAATGACCGGTACTACTGAATTTCCTAAGAAGAGCCTGATCCCAGGCCATGGAACGTTTGATCATGGCCCCATCTTAGAGCCGCACCTGTTGCAGCTCAAAGTGACCCGACAAGGGATCCGTTGACGCAACAACCGTGATAAATTGTCAAAAGCAAGTGGTAGTGGGATCGACTTCGCCTTAGCGATCGATTGACCACCACAGCTGAACCATCGCTCTTCCATCATGACTGCCACCGGCTGTCTGCGAGTGGGTCAACAGGCCCCTGATTTCACCGCCACCGCAGTGGTTGACCAGGAATTCAAAGAGATCTCGCTGTCTCAGTATCGCGGCAAGTACGTGGTGCTGTTTTTCTACCCACTAGGTTTCACCTTCGTGTGCCCCACGGAGATCACCGCATTTAGCGATCGCTATGCGGACTTCTCCAGCAAGAACACCGAAGTTCTGGGCGTCTCTGTTGACAGCCAGTTCAGCCACCTTGCCTGGATCCAGAGTCCCCGCAATCAAGGCGGACTTGGCGATATTGCCTATCCCCTCGTTGCTGATCTCAAGAAAGAGATCGCATCTGCCTACAACGTGCTTGACGAGGATGCAGGGGTGGCTCTTCGCGGCCTGTTCATCATCGATCCCGATGGCGTGATCATGCACGCGACAATTAACAACCTGCCAGTCGGTAGGAACGTTGATGAAACACTTCGCGTTCTCCAAGCCTTCCAGTACGTACAGTCCCATCCCGATGAAGTCTGTCCTGCTAACTGGACCCCAGGCGAAAAGACCATGAAGCCTGATCCAGTGGGCAGCAAAGAATTCTTTGCTGCAGTCAACTGATCATTTCATTGATCGTATTGTGCCGCCCCTAAGGGCGGCTTTTTTATGGCAACGCTGATTGTGGAGGGTCCTGAGTGGCATGAAGATCCTGAACAACAGCTGTGGCGGAATGCTTACCAAGCAACGCTTTTAATGCATCCATCAGATTCACATCCATCGCGACTCGACTTCCATCACTAACAACCACGCGTGTCAGGGTTGGCAATCCACCTTGCCTTGCACGTAGGTACACAGGTTCCACGTACAAAAGAGCTTTACCTAGAGGAAGAACCAATAGATTTCCCTGAACCACTTCAGAGCCTGCTCGGTCCCAGAGTCCGAATTGCTGACTAATGACAGGGTTCTGATTGATCAAGGCTTGGATTTGCTCCGGACCGAAAATGGGTAGATCGGGAGGGAAACGAATTAACACCAGTTCTCCATAATGAGGACTATCGCTACGTGCGGCCAGCCAGGCTGAAAGATTGGGACGGGCCAACGGGGTGAGTGGTTGAAGCAATAGAAACTCTGAACGCTGCGCGGGCGTGAGCTGTGCAGTGATGTGATATGGAGCGACTGGAATTTGGCGTTGACCGTAAAGCTCTAAGGGGACCTGCCAAACATCATCACCGCTATAGAAGGTACGCGGGTCGGTGACGTGGTATCGGAGTAATTGTTGAACCTGGAGTTGAAACATATGACTGGGAACCATTAGATGATCGCGCAACTGTGTTGGCATCGCATCTAACGGCTGAAAAAGCTCCGGGAAGAGCTTCATCCATCCACCAATCATCGGATCATCCGGCTCACTCACATAGAGATGAACATTTCCGTTGTAAGCATCAACAACAGCTTTCACGGAATTCCGCACGTAGCGCATCGAAGTGCCGTCTGGCAGATCGGCTGCGTAGGGATAGGTACTTGAGCTGGTATAGCCATCAACGATCCAATACTGATTCTGTGCACTGTCATAATCTGATTGTTCACCTTCGATCGGCACTGAGACAAGGTAGGGATCACCTTCAAATGAGAGAAATGGAGCCAGTGCTTTCACTCTCTTACGTACATCTCGGCGCAGAAGAAGCTTGGAGCTTGTCTTCAGTGATCCCGTATTCAGCAAGCGTGGCTCCTTGAGGTAAACCGCTGCTGTAAGCCGTTGCCAGGGGTTTGACAAAGGAACTCCTGCATTGCCGGAATAGTGGTTATAAGTATTCTCATCGCCTTCAGGAAAGTCAAACTCCTGCACGCTTGTAGGAGCAATGGCATAAGGGGATGGCAACATGCCGAAATACAAGGCTGCACGACCAATTGGCACCCGCTTTTCTACATCTTCCTGAGTGATACTCAACGATTCATTTCCTTGAATACGGGTGGCTTTACCCAAGTCGCTAATGAAGTATTCAGGCAATCCATCAACGGCCCGTGTATTCACAGGGCTCAGAGTAAAACCGTAACCATGGGTAAAGACAAAGTGACGATTGAGCCACGTACGAGAGCGATCGGGGAGTGCGGCCTGATCCAGTTCCCTTGCCGTGATGATGACTTGCTGTCGCTGACCTGGATCGGCAGTGATTTGATATCGGTCAACGGCAGCACTGGAAAAGCGGTAGTAAACGCGCAGCTGCTGCAATTGCCGATTTGTGGCCAGCAACGGCTGACTATCCCAGAGTCGAACATTGTCCAAAGTGCTGGCACCTTCAACGAGATCCTCTGGACGGACCCTGGAGGCTGGATTGAGCGACCTGGTCGTGATCGCATCGAGTTGAAATGCTCGTCTAGTGGCCGCTATCGCATGGGTGAGATATGGACGTTCAAGCTTGAGTTCACGGGGCCGAACCACCAGCCAATCGAGTGATGGTGTGAGCAGCAGTTCAGCCAACAGTGCAGCGAACAAGAGTGTTGTGGCCCAGGCGCGCCATTGGCGGCGATGGATCGCCCACGGCAAAGGCAGCACCAGTACAGCCAGCGCCAACATCGACAACGACTCGATCTGGCGCAATGGCAAAACCAAATGCACATCAAGCCATCCAGCGCCTGCCACAACGCCGTCCTGGGTCCACAGCAATTGATGACGAGACAACCAGAGCAATGCGGCAAGCAAAGCAAGAATCAGCGCCAGGAATGGGCGAAGTCGCTGCCGTTCAATCGGTTGGAGCCCGGGGAATGACCAGTTAGAAACATCGGCAGGACGGCTAAAGCGACGCAGTAGTGCTGTAGCGACTGTCAGAACAAGCTGTGCGAGCAGCAACTGCAACAGCAGTGCGATCGCAGAGAAACGACCTAAGCCGAAGCTCACATCGGCACCGAAAAGAGGCTCAAGCTCACCGGTTGCAGGAATATTCAGGGCCAGTGCCCACAATCCCCAAGCCCGAGCAGCAGTGAAACAGGTGCATAAGCTGCCAAAAATGAACAATGGTGCCGTTCGAATCCGCCGCGATCGCGCAATGAGTGCAACAGCGATCAAGAGAAGAAGGGTGCAAGCAATCGATGGGTGACCAGTCATTGGTTGTTCCCACCAATGGCCAAGGCTGAACGGGTTGGTGCAAGCCAGCCAGGCCAAACGCATCAACACCGCCAGAGCAACAACGACCGCCCCCGCAGTGATCAACAGCATCAAGCCATAACGCCATCCGCTCAGAGCAAAGCGATGGGAATCGTCCGATGAAACTGAGGAATGATCGTCAGAGAGCTGCAGCCAAGAACTTCGCCAAAAGGCTCCAAGCGAAGCGACCGTGAAGGCTAAAAAGCCAGCGATAATCTGAAAAGTCCAGCGCTTAACAAGCACCGTCTGGAGAGAGAACTGCTCGAACCAGAGCCACTCAACCTGAAGACGGCAGAGCAAGACAAAGGCCAGGATAAGAATGGCCGAAACAAGCCAGAATTGACGCCGTCGCCACGGTCGACATTCCGGCTGGCGATGACTCCTACCTCGATTGGGACGACTCAATCCCTGGCGATCAGCTAACCCAAATTAGTGGCTACTGCTCGAAAGGCCGGCGAGTTGCATGAAACGCTCCGTATGCAGAGTTTCTTCAGCGATCAGTGATTCGACAAGGCGATCCATAATCTCGCGACGCGGCTCAAGCAGGGCAATGGCCTCATTCAGGGAGTCCTTTGCAAGGGAGCGGATTTGAGCATCGATCTCGCGACCTGTGCTTTCGGCATAGGTGGGGCGCGCATGCATCAGGTCACGGCCAAGAAAGACCTCATTGCCAGCGGCCTCGAGAGCCACCGGGCCCAACTGCGAAAAACCAAAGCGGGTCACCATTTCCCTTGCAAGCTGACTCACCATTTGCAAATCACCGCTTGCACCTTGGGTCACCTCTCCAGAGCCAAAGACGACGATTTCCGCGGCTCGACCACCTAAAGCCACAACCAACCTGGCCCGCAGCGCTGCCCGGGTGATCAGACCGGAATCAATCACCTCATCATCTGGCCAAAACCTGGTGAAACCACCAACCCCTCCACTTCGAGGCAAGAGCGTGACCTTGTCGACCGTCCCAGCCTGAGGCGTCAGCGCTGCCACCAATGCATGGCCGATTTCGTGATAGGCAATCAGTCGTTTTTTGGCGTTGTCTTGGAGAGGAGCTGCTGTCAACCCCATCGTGATTCGTTCGAGCGCGCACTCAACCTGCTCGTCACCGATGGCATTGGCGTTTTGACGTGCCGTGAGGATGGCCGCCTCATTGAGGAGATTGGCCAGATCAGCACCTGAGAAACCGGGTGTTCGTTTCGCCCATTCAGCCAGATCCACACGGTCATCGAGAGGGCGCGTGCGGGCATGGACCGCAAGGATGGCCTCACGACCTCGACGGTCGGGCAAATCCACATGGATACGGCGATCAAAACGACCCGGCCGCATCAAGGCGGTATCCAACACATCAACGCGATTCGTAGCCGCCAACAAAATCACACCCGAGTTATCAGCGAAGCCATCCATTTCGGTGAGCAGTTGATTCAGGGTCTGCTCACGTTCATCGTTTCCACCACCAATTCCTGCTCCGCGCTGACGACCAACCGCATCAATCTCGTCAATGAAAACAATACAGGGAGACTTTTCCTTGGCCTGCCGAAACAGATCTCGCACACGAGAGGCACCGACACCCACAAATAACTCGACAAATTCTGAGGCCGCCATTGAGAAAAAAGGAACACCGGCCTCGCCAGCAATCGCCTTAGCAAGAAGGGTTTTTCCTGTTCCAGGGGGGCCAACAAGCAAAACACCACGTGGGATCTTGGCTCCAAGCCGAATGAAACTCTCAGGTTCTCTCAAGAAGGTGACCACCTCTTGCAGTTCATCCTTGGCTTCGCTGATGCCAGCGACATCTTCAAAGCGAACGTTGAGATCGTCCTGTGGTTTCACCCTCGGCTGGCTTCGGCCGAAACCCATCGCACGATTAGCAACCTGTGCAGAACGTCGCAGCAGGAAAGAAAGACCAACAACAATCAACAGAATCAGGCCAAAGTTGCCCACGACCCCCGCAAGAGCCTGTTCCTGGCGTAAGTCCTTAACCGTGAGAGGAACCCCGGCAGATTCAGCTGTACGTAAAACCTGTTGATCGTTGGCAAGGATCGAGACGGTTGCCTTGCGACCGTCCGAATACTCCACCAAGACCTCACGACGCTGTGGAATCAACGTCAATTCCTTGACGTCGCCCGATCGGATCTCGCGGAGTAATTCGCTGTAGATCGGTTTGGATTCCGACTTGGGACGAGCCAGGGTGTCAGGGCTCTGGGGGCGGTCCGAAGGGCCTGAACTCACAGCGTTTCAGCGTTGATAAAAGCCTAGCGATTTGACGAGAGGACTCTCGACAGGGGAAGATCATCGTTTGGCTGAAGTTCGCCGGCAATGGCTGTACCCAAGAAGAAAACCTCCAAGGGAAAGCGCAATCAGCGCCATGCTGTATGGAAGGCCAAGGCGGCCACAGCGGCGCAACGCGCCATGTCACTTGGAAAATCAGTGCTGAGCGGTCGTGCCCAGGGATTTGTCTATCCGGTCTCCGAGGTTGACGACAGCGAAAGCTGAGCGTTAGCGCAGCTCACGGATGACGCGCTCATCCGTGAGCTCGACCACAACATCAGCTTGATTGATCGACTGAAGAGACTCTTGCGGAAGAGCCGTTTCAATCATGCGAATAAAACCTTCTAGCTCTTGAGTCGACAGACGCACACCCGTTCTGGACTCCATGCTTTGTTCCTGTTGCTGTTTCCAGAGTCGGCTGGCAAACACACCGGGTGCCCGCAGATGCCAGAGCTGATCGAGTGATTGCCACAGCCATTGGTAATCCTCCAGCTTGGTCAACGCCTGCTGGCGGTAGCTCAGCTCTTGGGCCGTCAGCTCAGGGTCAAGGCTTCGATTCGCTTGCGGTGACGCCCCCAAGAACCAACCCTCCAATAACAGAACATCTGCACTGGAGTGCTGCCAACCACAACGATCGCCTCGGCCACCGCGAAGAGATTTATCAAATTGAGGGGTGCGCAACTCGCCGGTTTGGCGCCATCTGGCCAAACATTCCTGGATCAGAACCAGATCATGACTTCCAGGCAGAGCGCGGGGAACTGACCAGGGATTGCCCCTCATCGCCTGGTCCATCTCCGATGCGGGCCAGTAGAAATCATCGAGAGACACCACCGAAACGGACAGGCCCAGCTCAGATGCAGCCATGTCAATCCATTTGGCAAGACTGCTTTTTCCGCAGCCAGGCAAACCGCTGAGACCGATCAACTGGCGTGGCAAGCATCCGCAACAGCTTTCAAGTCTTGTCAGCAGAGGAAAACCAACACACCACAACCAATCTGCTGCCACTGGAAATGGCCAGGCTGCCAAGGCCAGTGCGGTTCCGCCTCGTTGTTGCCAGTGCTCAACCCAGGCCTGGGGTTCCGACCATCCAAGCCGCTCGAGCAGATCGGTATGGCCTGGAACGGAAGCAGACAGGTCCAAACGATGCTCAGGAACCAAGTTTGTAGGCCTCAAGAACGACGGCATACACAACCCCGATCCTGAGGTTGTCGAGAGCCAACCACGACATCGGCCAAGGATCCGCAACGACTTTGGTGCGCAACCGGATCATCAATTCAACGAGCAACACCAACACCAACACCACAACGGGGCGCTGACCAATCTTCTCGAGGTAATAACTGGTGAAATTGCTGCCCAGAAAAAAGCCGATCAACAGGGCCAAAACCCCGATGCTGCGACGCTTCCATGGTCCGGTGAAGGCAGGCCGAAGCTGCTGGCCAAGTTGGCGCTGAAGACGTGCATAGCGGGTGAGCTGGAGCGCCATCAGCAGGTTGAATCAACAAGAGATTGCAGATACTCCAGCGTGACCATGCCTTTGGCACAAGGGGGGCCTGACGTTTGGAGATGTGGGAGGGTCGCCTCGCCAAGGTGATTGAAGACGGCGCAAGCGCGATGTAACTGCTTTGGTAACTGCTGATCCCAGAGAGAAGGCGTGACCAAACAAGACAGAGAAGCCTCATGAGCAGCAATCAGACCGGCCGCAGAATCCTCGATCGCAACTGATCCATCAAGGTCTGCACCACTGCGCTCCAGCGCACAGAGATAAGGGTCGGGATAGGGCTTGTGACGTTCCACATCGTTGGCACTCACCACGCCATCGAAGGGAACGTCTGCATTGGCAAAAAGTCCTTCCAGAAGTGCTTCGACCGAGGCGCGACCACTGCTGGTGACAATCCACTGCTGAAGTCCTGCGTGGACGAGCTGATTGAGCAGCCGACTCACTCCAGGCCGCAAGCTCACAGCGCCGCCACGGATGCGATTGAGATAGTGAAGCTGTTTGCAACGACGCAAGTCCTCGAGCTGGGTGGCGTCGAGTACCTCTCCCCGTTCGATGGCGTATTGGGCAACCCTTTGGGTCCCTCCCGGTATGGCCAACAAACGTTGGTACTCAGCCCGATTCCACTGCCAGCCCCATCCCAAATCAGCAAAGGCCTGGTTGAAGGCCGGACGATGGCCATCCATCTCCGTATCGGCAAGGGTTCCATCCACGTCCCAGAAGACCGCTTGCAATCGGGGCATGAATCCTCACTGCCAAGGGTTCACCCAGCTTGGATCAGCCCCACAATGCAGAGACTTGATGCTTCATCTCTTTGCCCACAGCCGTTCTCCCACAGCTCTGGCAACTGCCCCGTCCCGCAGGGAGAAATCCACTCTCCGGTGTCGCCCTGCCGATTGCGCTGCGTGCTGTGCTGGCAAGGAGAGGCACCGAAACAGTTGAGAGCGCTGAAGCCTGGATTCAGCCTCCGGATCTGCCCCCTGCCGACGGCCACTTCCCCGATCTCAAGATTGCTCTAGCTCGTCTTGTCATCGCCTGTGAGCAACAGGAACGGGTCGCGATCTGCGGTGATTACGACGCTGATGGCATGACCAGCACAGCGTTGTTGATCCGAGCGCTTCAAGCCCTTCAGGCCCAGCCAATTGCCGCGATCCCCAGTCGCATGGACGATGGGTATGGACTCAACTCACGCATGGTTGAGGAGCTCCACGCTGACGGAGTCAATCTGCTTGTGACCGTCGATAACGGTGTGGCAGCAGCAGAAGCACTCTGTACCGCCAGAGCTCTTGGAGTGGAAGTGATCATCACCGATCACCACACCATTCCGGACCCACCACCGCAGGTTCTGGCCTTGGTGCACCCTGCCACCACACCTGAACATTCTCCGTATCGAGGATTGGCGGGGGTGGGACTGGCCTTCGTGCTGGCACGCTGTCTCGCCGAGGCTCTGAATCAACCTGACGCGATCACCAGTGCAAGGGACCTGTTTTGTATCGGTACGATCGCAGACATGGCACCCCTCACCGGGGCGAATCGAGTTTGGTTGCAGGAAGGACTTCGCAGTCTTCACAGAACAAAGTGCGCTGGATTAAAGGCCTTGCAGCAGCTCAGTGGACTCGAAGAACGACCTTTGAGAGCTGACGATATTGGCTTTCAAATCGCGCCACGGATCAATGCGGTGGGTCGACTTGGTGAGCCACGACTGGTGGTGGATCTGCTTACTGAAGACAACGCCGACACAGCAGTGCAACTCGCACGACAATGTGATGGATTGAATCGCCAGAGACGCGAACTGTGTGATGCGATCGAGGCGGAAGCGATGGCCCTTGTCGAGGCAGACGCGCAACCTCTGCCTCCATTTCTGCTCCTAGCTCAAGGGCATTGGCACCACGGGGTGATTGGCATCGTCGCGGCAAGACTGATGGATCATTACCAACGTCCAGCCGCGTTGCTGGCAGCAGAAGGCAATGGACTGATGCGGGCCTCAGTCCGCGCACCAGAAGGCTTTGCTGTCGACCAAGCCCTGCACGCCTGTGCCAAGCACCTTGAGCGTTTTGGAGGACACCCTGCCGCTGGTGGTTTCACCGTGAAGCCAGAGCGGGTTGCGGCACTGCATGAGCAGCTGAATGACGTCGCCGCTGAATGGATGACGTCGCGCCATCAGGGAGTTGTTTTGCAGCCAGAGGCTCTACTGCGATTCGATCAGATCGACAGAGGCCTTTGGTCGTCGTTGCAGAAACTCGAACCTTTTGGAATCGGCAATCCAACTCCATTGTTCTGGGCACGTGATTGTGAGGTGATTGATCAGCGTCAGCTGCGGGGAGGTCATCTCCGCGTACGCCTGAGGCAGGGAGAAACACTGCATGACGGCATCGCCTGGCGATGGAAAGGAGGAGCCTCCACTCCAGAACGGATTGACCTCGCCTTCAGGCTCTCTCTGAATCGATGGCAAGGAGAGGAACGACTGCAGCTGGAGATCCAGGCCATTCGTGCCCATCACCCAACCATCGTGCTGCAACGTCATGGCCAGGAGTATCAGTGCGAACAAGTGAAGCCTGGAACGATCGTCCTCGCCAATGCTTCCGGCCAGAAGCTCGTGATTGATTACCGCGATGACGGCCTACATCAGTGCGACGACAACAGGGCCTCGCACCCCTACGTTGCAGCCCTGATCGAAGAGGCCGCGATCGGCCTCGGACTGCAGCCATGAGTTTGGATCCGAGGCACCGCCATCACCTCTTCCCAGAACTACTTGACCTCAAATACTCATCACTGCGCAGCCTGGTGCGTCATTTCATCGGCCTGTTGGTGGTCGGTATCGCCATTGGATTGGCCTGTTGGCCTCTGAACATTGTCGATCGTTTACAAGACAAACTGTTCGACTTGCTTCCAACCGAAGCCGGTGAATGGTCAGCCCCAGGCCTGCTGGTCTGTTTGATGCCGTTAGCGGTGATGCCAATCCTGCTGTTGCTTCAGCGTGGTCCCTGGAAAGCCGGCGCAGGCTCAGGCATCCCCTCCACCATGAATGCGCTAGAGGATCCGGCGCTGATGGCGGGTGCAATGGCGGCACCGGGAACGATTCAACGTGGTGTGCTCTGGTCCATTGCCACAACGGCAATGCTTCCCCTCGGAAGGGAGGGTCCAGTTGTCCAAGTAGGAGCCGCTGTGGCCAGAGCTCTGCAACGACGCTGCGGAGAGTGGCTACCCAGCCTGAATGAACGACAACTGGTGGCGATCGGTGGTGGAGCAGGCCTGGCAGGCGGATTCAATACTCCAGTGCTAGGCGCGGTGTTCATGCTCGAGGAGCTCACCACCGATTACGCCATCACAACGATCTGGCCGGCCCTTGTCGTCAGTGTTGCCGCAGCCGGTTTTAGCAACTTTGGTGGAGTGCCTCTGTTCGGTCTCGGCGTCATCAATGTGATGACGCCTGAATCTGAGCAACTGCTGTTGGCGATCCCCATCGGTCTTGCCGGTGGAGTCGTGGGTGGATTGTTCAACAGAGGACTGGTCTGGAGCAGTGGTTGGATCGCCCCTTTTGTTCAGCGCTTCCCAATTCGAACCGGCCTCTGTCTAGGCGGTGCACTCACAATTCTGGCGCTTGCGAGCTGGGGCACCAGCACATCTGATGGTGAGGCCCTCATCCGACAATTGATCAGAGAGGGCATGCCCAACGCTGATCCGAATGGGGGAAATCTGTCTGCAGGCCTGACAAGTTTGTGGATCACGCTGGTCAGGGTGATCGGTCCGATGCTCGCCCTTGCCCCAGGGGTGCCCGGAGGATTGATCGATCCATCCCTCACCTTTGGGGCACTGCTTGGATACACCATCTGCGCTGTGATGGGGGTGAGCCAACACCTTGGGATCGCTCTAGGACTTTCTGCAGGCTTATCGGGGGCGACACAACTGCCCCTCGTCTCCATCGTTTTTGCCTGGCGCCTGGCTGGAGATCAGCAGTTATTTGCCGGAGTGGTGATGGCCGCTGTGATAGCCGCGTACACAGGCCGTCTAATTGCAAGAAAGCCTGTGTATCACGCCTTAAGCCTGCTTCAAAGAGCGCCGCGACGGTAAAACAAGATGAAGATCACTGCCGGCCCAGCAAGAGCAATCAGCGCGAGTGCCGCGAAGTTGGAAATCAGATGGAAGTCAATACCCATGGAGATTGTGCGGTGATCCGACGCAATGATCTCATTAGGCTACGGAACATGTCACTCGATTCCAGGCACCATTCCCTGCCACTGTGATACAGCGTCACAGCAGAGAGGCCATGGCAAGGGGAAAACCCTCTTGGAGCTGTATCAGTCAATGCGGTGCATGCTGTCGTCTAGCTCCTGACGAGCGACCGGAGGCACTCGAAGTGCTTAACGATGAACAACGCGAGATCTATCTTGACTTGGTCGGTGTCGACGGTTGGTGTAGGCATTACGACAGTGGTGGAAGGCGCTGTCGGATTTATGACGATCGGCCTGATTTTTGTCGGGTGACCAGCCTCGCGAGCTTATTTGAAGTTCCGCCAGAGCAAGCCGACAGCTTTGCGATCTCCTGCTGTCATCAACAGATCCGGTCTGTGTACGGAGGCCGGAGTCGGGAACTGCGTAGGTTCAATCAGATTGTTTCGGGATCAAGGAAACGAGATGCCTGAGATCGAAACCTCCAACACTGGTGTCGTGAATCCAGTACCAGCTGAGGACGATCAATCGAAGCCGGGGATGGGCTTCACGGCGGTTTTGCTCAGCACCTTCACCACTGTCTTCGTGGCAGAGCTAGGTGACAAAACCCAGCTCGCCACCCTTCTCCTGTCCGCCCAGTCGGGTGAACCATGGTTGGTGTTTGTTGGGGCAGCGTTCGCCCTGATCTGTTCCAGCTTGGTTGGCGTGCTGGTAGGGCGTTGGCTCTCCACAATTCTCCCCCCAGAGCGTTTGGAACAGATGGCGGGAGTGCTGATGGTGGGATTGGGTCTCTGGCTTGGATTTCAAGCCCTGCAATCCATCACTCAATTTTCACTTTGAAGGCTCAGATCAGATGGATTTCCCACTGCTTGCCTCCACTTTCGTCACTGTGTTTCTTGCCGAACTGGGTGACAAGACTCAGCTAGCAACCGTGGCGATCAGCGGCACATCCAACCGACCACTGGCTGTGTTCATTGGCTCGTCGAGCGCTCTTGTACTGGCCAGCCTGATCGGGGCACTCGCAGGAGGATCCATGGCCAGCGTTGTGCCCGCTGACCTGCTCCAGCTTCTGGCCTCTGCTGGCTTCCTTTTGATCGGCATCCGTTTGCTCTGGCCGATGTTGTCGTCCTCAAAAGCGTTGAAAAGCTCAGGAGAAGACTGATTCCGGTCTGCACCTAAAATCCATCAACACCTGGACATCCTCTGCGTGGTTCTTGAGCTCCGGTTCAAGGGCCTGTCCAAGGTGATCACCGCCCCCGGCCCTGTAGGCCGGCCAGCTCACACCCAACGATGAAGTTCTCGGTCGCCGATCTCCTCGACCATCTCCCCCTAACCGGATCTCTGGAAACGGGAAAACTCGAAAAGATTTTGCGGCTCAGTAACCGCGCTGAAAAGCAGCATCTAACTCTGGCGCTGCAAAGCCTGGCGAAACTTGGAGTGCTCGAGCTCGCTGGAGAAGACGAGGTCAGCCGTTGCCAAGACGAAAGCCTGATTGAGGCGCGGTTGCGTTGCAGCAGCAAAGGCTTCTGCTTTGCCATCCGCGAAGACGGCGGTGAAGATATCTACGTGCGAGATCACCAGCTCAATCACGCCTGGAACGGTGACCGTGTACTTGTACGAATTACACGGGAGGGTGGTCGTCGTCGATCACCCGAAGGGGGCGTGCAATGCATTCTTGAACGCAATACCACCAGCCTTCTCGCCCAGCTCGAAAAGCAGGACGAACGCCTGATGGCCTTACCACTCGATGATCGCGTGCTCGCGACCATCGAACTGCCCGAAGCGGATGTCTGTCATCTGACTGAAATCGACGAACCCTCAGTTGTCGAAGTGGAGGTCGACCGATATCCGGTGGCTCAGTTTTCTGCTCGTGGCCACGTCGCACGACCGTTGCCCCTCGATGCAGGGCCTACCGGTGATCGTGAGCTTCTTCTCACCAAAGCCCACCTGCACAAAAGGCCACCAGCTCCTCGAGCCAGTAGTAAGACCCCTTCAACCAAAAAAAGAGTCGATCTCACCGATCAACCCTCGCTGTTACTCCGTTCATGGGCTGGCCTTCAGGCTCCATGCCTGCCAGCAGTTCATGTGGAACCCCATGAAGGCGGCAGCCGTCTCTGGCTGCATGCCCCATCGATTGCTGAGAGGATTAACCCGGCTAGCAGCATGGATCATTGGCTGCAAGATCAGGGAGAAGCTCTCTGTTTAGGAGAGACCTGGCAGCCTTTACTGAACACGACACTGACGCAAGCGAGCCGCTTCGAAGAGAATGCAAGCCAAGACGCCATCTCGCTGCGTCTTGATATCAGCGCCGACGGCACAATTGGCGAGTGGGAGTTTCAACTCAGCACGGTGCGACCGGTCGCCACCGTGACTGCTAAAGCCCTGGCCGCCTTGGCGACCCGCAAGCCCAAGGCACGCACCGTACCGGTGGCGCTTAAGCCTCTCAAGGACCAGCTCGGTCAGATCGAGACCTTGATCTTCTGTGCCCGAAGTCTGCATGCGCAGGCCTGCAGTCGTGGGGGGATTGAACTGGACCTGCCTGCTCCAGCCCTAGAAAATCTTGGGGATCTGCGCTGTGCATCGCCAGATTCGTGTCGCCATCAATGGCTGGCACCCCTGAATGAAGAAGATCCCAATGCAATCCTCGCTGTTCTGATCAGAGCAGCCGACCAGTGCTGGGCCCAACACGCCTCGGATCTCAATCTTCCATTCCTGGTGCTTGAAGCCGCGGAAGCTGAACCATCAACGCTCAATGATGTAGCCAAAACTGCCTTGGGTCTTGATCTGCCCTTGGAACTGGATGATGAAGGAACTCCCTCAGCGGCAGATCTGGCTCGAGCCTTTAAGGACAGCCCTTTGCGGAGAATGCTCGATCTGCAGATGCGTCAGGCGCTCCCTGACCCAATGGTGCGAGCGATCAGAGCAAGAGCTCTCAGCGATGTTGATGCCGAGAAAGAGGATGGAGAACCGCCTCTGCCCAACACCGAATCCATCCCATCCCTCCAACCTGGAGCTCCATGGTGTTGTCCAACCCTGCATGCGACAGACCTGATTAACCAGCATGTTCTTGCTGCATTGCTCAACGAAGGCAAAGATCGCCCCAGCGTGCGTCATAAGGAAAAGGTGAACCTTGGCCGAAGCGGCGCAGGTGGTGCCGTCCGTTGGCCTCTGCTGACAGCCAGTCAGGAACAGAAACTGCTCGAAGGGTTCCAACCACGTCAGCTGGTGCGTCTGAATAGCCGACGCAGACAGCAGACCGAGCTGGAAAAGGATCTGATCGCGATGGCCCAGGCTCGCAGTGCGGAACCCATGGTTGGACAGGAGCACAAAGGCCGTATCAGCGGTGTACAGAGCTATGGCTTCTTTGTCGAACTCCCGCCTTCAGGGGTGGAAGGGATGGTGCACGTCAGCTCCTTGAACGATGATTGGTACGAATACCGATCACGCCAGAACCGCCTCGTTGGCAGGCGTAACCGTCGCATCTATCAGCTGGGTGACGAAGTCGTCGTCAAAGTCACCAAGGTGGACGTGCTCCGTAATCAAATCGATCTCGAAATCGTTGGAACTGAGCCTGAATCGAGCCAGGGGAAGGAGTCGCTTCCCGTCGCAGTGAGCGACCAGTAAGCCAAGCGCCGCCACTGTGACTTATTCAAATCAGAACGATCAAGCATTGCTGCCCTACGTCCTGGCGGTCACTGGAGCCTCAGCCCAACAGCTGGCCGAGCGATCGCTTGAGCTGCTTTTGCAAAACAATCGCCATGTTCACCTCGTTCTCAGCAGGGGTGCCCATGAGGTCTGGAAAGCGGAAATGGGGGTCAATGTTCCTGTCGATCCTCAAACACAGGAAGGCTTCTGGAGAGAGCGACTCCGCTGCGATCAAGGAATCCTCCACTGCCACCGCTGGAATGATCAGGCGGCAACGATTGCCAGCGGCAGTATTCGCACCCGCGCCATGGTGATTGTGCCCTGCAGCATGGGCAGCGTTGGCAGAATCGCTGCAGGTGTCGCCACCGACCTGGTTGAACGTTGTGCTGATGTTCACCTCAAGGAAGGTCGCCCTCTGGTGTTAGCGCCCAGGGAAATGCCCTGGAACCTCATACACCTGCGCAACTTGACCAGCTTGGCTGAAGCTGGAGCAAGGATTGCTCCACCGATCCCAGCCTGGTACACCCAACCGAGAAGTCTCGAAGAGATGGTCGATTTTCTGGTGGTGCGCCTGTTCGATGGGCTTGGTGAATCACTCACACCGATTCAACGCTGGCGAGACGAAGAGGGATGACCAGACTCCAGAAGCTTCTCTTACTGCCCAGCCTCAGCCCCCTAGTGGCAGCCATGATCGTGGCCAGCCTCAATCTGCGCCAACCCACGTCCTTAAAACTGCTCACTTGGCGCAGCCCAGCAGTTCCGATCGGAGCCTGGGTGGCTGTCGCAGCAGGAGGAGCTGGTCTGTTTAGTTTTTTGGCTGCTTATGGGGCATCCGCTGCCAGTGCTCCTCTGCGCAGACAAGTGCATCGTCCCTTGGGCTGGGACAAGCCTGAGGATCAGTTCTGGCCCCCCTCTGTGGAGCAAGAACCTTTCACACCGCATCAACAGACAACAGAGATCAACCAACAAGCCACGGTGCAATGGCCTGAACGGGATGTGCGTGATCCCGCTCCAACCGTCGCTGTTCCGTTCAGGGTTATCCAGTGGGGAAACAAGGGATACCCAGAGCCTGCACAAGCCCAGAACGTTTCAAGGGCAGGAACTGCAGCGGCAACAACGACACAACCACAAACGACCACTGCGGACATGACAAGCCTCGATGACGACTGGGATCGTCCGCTGCCGGATGACTGGTGAGGGCTGGTGACTGCTTGCCTGCGCTGACTAAAGTTCCGCCAGTGAAGGCCATCATGGTGAGCGAAACTCCAGCTGCAGCAACTCCTGCACCTTCTGACAAGCCAAAGAAGGCAGATAAAGTCGCTAAGCCGCCGAAGCCGGAAGACAAGCCGTTCGAGGCGTTCATCCATGAAGAGCTGATTCCCGCCCTGCGGAAGGGATTGCAAGATCACAACATCACCCCTGCCGTCCTTGATCTCAGGCAAGGCGAACGGCCTGTTGTCGGTGGCACATGCTGGATGGTGCATGGCGAACTGCCCCCTGGCCGCCGTTTCTGGCTGTGTTTCTCAGAGGCTTCCATCACCTCCTCCAAAACCATTGCACTTGCAGATCCGGGCACGGATGCGAGCCTGCTCGAGTCGTTTCTGATCGACGAGAAGCGAATGACTCTGGCCCTGCTGCAATCCCGTCTGTTGCAAAGGCTCAACGGCCAGAAATGGTTGGGTGGCAACTGAGGCTTAACACGATCAACCTTGATCAGCGGTGCTCCGCCTACATTGGTTGCCACTGAAGCTCAGATTCGATGGTGCCCCCAACCGCCGTCAGTGAAGCCGCAGCAGCGGATTCAGCCGTTTCCATCAAGGACCCGGTCAAGGACACGATCCTGACGCCCCGCTTCTATACGACCGACTTCGATGAGATGGCGGCGATGGACCTCCGCCCCAACGAGGCGGAACTAGAAGCCATTTGCGAAGAGTTCCGAAAGGATTACAACCGCCACCATTTTGTCCGTAATGGTGAATTCGACGGCGCCGCCGAGAAGCTCGACCCCAAAACACGAGAAGTTTTTGTTGAATTTCTAGAGCAGAGCTGCACCTCAGAATTCTCAGGTTTTCTGCTTTACAAAGAACTGAGTCGCCGGATCAAGACGCGTAATCCTCTCCTGGCTGAGTGTTTCGCCCATATGGCCCGAGACGAGGCACGCCACGCTGGATTCCTCAATAAATCAATGAGTGACTTCGGCTTGCAGCTTGACTTAGGTTTTTTGACTGCCAACAAAAAGTATACATTTTTCAAGCCTAAATACATCTTCTACGCCACTTATCTCTCCGAAAAGATTGGCTATTGGCGCTATATCGCCATCTTCCGTCACTTAGAGAAAAACCCAGACAGCAAGATCTTTCCAATCTTCAACTTCTTCGAGAACTGGTGTCAGGACGAGAACCGTCACGGCGACTTCTTTGATGCCCTGATGAAAGCGCAGCCAGACACCGTTCGCGGCTTTCGCGCTCGTTTGTTCTGTCGCTTCTTTCTTCTGGCCGTTTTCGCGACCATGTATGTGCGTGATGTGGCTCGTAAGGAGTTTTATGAATCCCTGGGTCTCGACGCTCGCGAGTACGACCGGATGGTCATCGACAAGACCAACGAGACATCGGCACGAGTCTTCCCAGTTGTGCTCGATGTCAAGAATCCCAAGTTCTGGGATGGGCTTGAAAACCTTGTGAACAACAATGCTGCCCTGGCTGCAGCCGATGCCAGCAGCGCACCTGCTCCCCTGAAGCTGGTGCGCAAATTGCCCCACTGGCTGGCCAACGGAGTGCAGATGGCATCCCTCTTCCTGATGTCGCCTGTGCGCAGTGACCAATACCAGCCAGCCGTGCGCTAGCCAATCGCAAACGACTCACCGTCGGCCAGATCTCACAACGTGCATCTGTCAATGCCTGGCGCAAGCCGGGCATTGTTCTGTTCAGTTCTCCATAATCAGAGCTTGACGCATTCGGGCGGTTTGGTTGCATCCCATCCAACGGAACGCCAAGACCATGGGCTAGATCCGGCCCAGACGGCTTGGCAGCAGCGGCTCGAAGCCTTGCTCGGAGAAGGATGTCGGGCCGGGGCAGACCTCGTGGAGGTCTTTCTCGAACGCACGGACCACATCGGTGTCCTGGCTGAACAGGACACGATCACGAGCGTCAGTCCAGCATTTGCGATGGGGGCCGGAATTCGTGTTTTCAGCAACCAACGCGATGGCTTCGTCAGCACAAACGATCTCAGCGACGCCGGGCTTCTCAGGGCCCTCGATCAGGCGCTTGGCATGCTCAATCTGGAACGCCACGCTGCAGCAAGTTTGGGCAGCTTCGAGGGCCTACGGCCTTTGCGCGATTTTGGATTAGAGAAACAGGGATGGCTCGTTCAGGCCCCAGACCTTTCCTCAAGCACGGCCTTGTTGCTTCAGGGAACCGATCTGTTGCAGCGGCATGGACAACACCTCGACGTCAGACGCGGTAGCTATTCACGTGACTGGCAGGAGGTGCTTGTCGCCGCAAGTGATGGGACTTTTGCTCGCGATATCCGTTTGCACCAATCCAGTGGTTTGAGTGTGCTCGCTGCCGATGGTCAGCACCGGGCCAGTATCGGACGGCGCTATGGCTCCACAGACAGGCCTGACGACCTCAAGACTTGGGATGTGGACGCCTCGGCGGCAGAGGTCTGTGCGAGCGCAGCCACCATGCTCTACGCCGACTATGTGGATGGAGGCCAGATGCCCGTGGTGTTGGCCAATCGATTCGGTGGTGTGATCTTCCACGAAGCCTGTGGCCATTTGTTGGAAACCACCCAACTGGAACGAGGGACATCGCCCTTCGCCGGCATGGTTGACCAGACCATTGCCAATCCTGCGGTCACGGCCATTGATGAAGGCCTCAGTGCCGGTGCGTTTGGCTCAATTGCCATGGATGATGAAGGAATGGAGTCGCAAAGAACCGTTTTGATTGAGAACGGAGTGCTGAAACGATTCCTCAGTGATCGGGCAGGTGAGATGCGAACAGGCCATCAGCGCACAGGCAGTGGCAGGCGACAAAACCACGGTTTCGCAGCAGCCAGTCGCATGCGCAACACCTACATCGCTGCCGGTCCCCATCGACCAGAAGAGCTGATCAGCTCAATTGACCGAGGGCTTTATTGCAAATCGATGGGGGGTGGAAGTGTTGGAGCGACAGGCCAGTTCAACTTCTCAGTTGAGGAGGCCTATCTGATTGAGAACGGTCAATTGGGTCAGGCCGTGAAAGGAGCCACCTTGATCGGCGAAGCCAAGGAGGTGATGCCCCGCATCTCGATGTGTGCTGATGACCTAGATCTTGCAGCCGGATACTGCGGTTCTGTCAGCGGCAGCATTTTTGTCACCGTGGGGCAACCTCACATCAAGGTCGATTCCATCACCGTGGGAGGCCGCTGAACATGTCAGGCACCAATAGCACTGCACCTCAAGCGCTCAACGTTTCAGACCTTCGGGACCAGCTCGATGGGATGGCCCATCGTGAAGGGATCCACAAATGGGATCTAGGGGCAAGCCGCAGTAGCAATGCCACCGTTCAGGTGGACCGCGGTGAAGCCAAGCAGCTGAAAGCCTCCCAGCGCAGTTCCATCACCGTGCGTGTTTGGAACGCTGCAGGCTTGGTGGGGATCACAAGTACAACCGATCTCTCGCCATCAGGCCTTGAGCGAGCACTCATCGGGGCGAGAGACGCCAGTCAATTTGGGAATGCCAACGATATTCCCGGGTTCTCACCGCTTGCCATGGCACCGACACCGGAACTGAACCGGCCCTTGCAACCTGCCTTGGGGATTCAGAAACTGCTCAGCACCCTTAAACATGCTGAGAAGGATCTGCTTGGCCAGCATCAAGCGATTGAAACCGTGCCCTACAACGGCCTCAGTGAAGGCAGCAGCGAGCGGATCTACCTGAATAGCGACGGTGCTGTGAGGCAGGTGCAACGCACACAAGCCAGTCTTTATCTCTACGCCAGAGCCGAAGAGATGGGCCGCAAGCCCCGCAGTGGCGGCGCGATACGTGTCGCACTCGGAAGTGAGGGGCTTGATGTACAGGGCTGCGTTGATGAGGCAGCCCAACGCACGATGAGTCATCTCAATTACCAACCGATCGATACCGGTCGTTATCTGGTCTGTTTCACTCCGGAAGCTTTCCTCGATCTTCTTGGTGCGTTCAGCAGCTTGATGAATGCCCGGGCCATTCTTGATGGGGTCAGCCTCAGTGACGCTGATTCGATCGGCTCGCGCCTGGCTGTGCCGTTTTTGTCTCTCCACGACAATGGTCTGCATCCTGGCCATGTGGGAGCAGCACCCTTCGATGGGGAGGGGACACCGACACAACGCCTGCGCCTGATCCACAACGGCCTGTTGGAAAGTTTCCTGCATTCGGAAGCAACAGCGCGTCATTTCGGCGTGGAGCCAACCGGCCATGCCGGACTGGGTGCCAAGGTCTCGGTTGGTCCTGACTGGTTTGAAGTGAGTACGAGCGAGGGAACAACGAGTGGCACAACCCATCTCCATCATTCGAGCAGCCTTGACACCTTTGTTCTGATCGAGAGCCTCAATGCCCTTCATGCAGGAGTGAAGGCAAGTCAGGGTTCCTTTTCGCTGCCCTTTGATGGCTGGCTGGTGCGTGATGGTGAAAAAATATCGGTCGAGTCAGCAACGGTGGCTGGTGATATCCGCCAGGTCCTTAGCGGCATCGTGCATCTTGAACCTGACGCCAAGGTGACCCATCAGGGAGTTTCTCCTCACGTCTGGGTGGATGGTCTCGCGATCACTGGCGAAGCCTGAGTTACTGAGAGATCGACTGTCGTGAAGATCCTCTTCTGGGGCACACCTGCCTACGCGGTTCCCACTCTGCAGGCCCTAATCAAGGCAGGCCACACTGTCGTTGGCGTGGTTAGCCAGCCCGACCGCAGGCGCGGACGCGGCAAACAACTGATGCCCTCGGCCGTCAAAGACGCAGCCTTGGCTCTCGATCTGCCCGTGTACACACCGGAAAAGATCAAACAGGATGCGGCCTGTGTCGACCAACTGGCATCCCTTGGTGCCGATGTCTCTGTCGTCGTCGCTTTCGGGCAGATCCTTCCTAAGAATGTGCTGGAGATGACGCCGCTTGGCAGCTGGAATGGCCACGGCTCTCTCCTACCCAGATGGCGTGGGGCCGGTCCGATTCAATGGGCACTGCTCGAAGGAGACGGCGAAACCGGTGTCGGCATCATGGCGATGGAGGAAGGTCTCGATACTGGACCTGTTCTGCTTGAGGAGAAGGTGGCGATTGGTCTACACGACAACGCCTCCGTTCTGAGTGAGCGCCTCAGCCAGCTCACCGCCGAGTTGATGGTGACATCGATGCCACTGATCGAGGCCGCCGGACGTGGCCATGAACCAGAACGGTTGCAAAGGCTGGGCGTCAGACACCAGGGCGATGGCAGCTGTTATGCCCGCATGCTTCAGAAAGACGACTTCCAGATCGACTGGAATCAATCCGCCCTAACCATTCATCGCAAGGTGATGGGCTTGTACCCAGCCGCCTCAACCCGATGGAACGGGAAGCGCCTCAAAATCTTTAGGACAGAACCGTTAATCAGACGGCTGAGTGATCAACTGTCGACAGCGGCGACCACCCTCACAGAGCGCTGGGGACTAGAAGCTGGGATCCCTTCGACTGAGACGATTGCACCTGGAACAGTGTTGGAAGTGGTGCCCGAGCATGGCTTGGTGGTGGCTTCGAAAGGATGTCCTCTACTGATCAGAGAGGCCCAGTTAGAGGGAAAGAAGAAAAGTTCTGGTGCTCAGTTACTGCAACAACTTCAGGCAGAAACGGGAGACCAACTAGGCCACTAGGTGTTGATAGGCGGCATTGACCCGATGAAAGTCCGAGGCAGATCCGCCCACATCGGGATGATGCTTTTTGACTAAGCGACGGTGTGCCTGTTTGATCTGATCACGCGATGCTCCCCAACGCAGTCCGAGCACCTGTAAACACTCCACTAGCCGAGGATCAGCCCAACGTGGTGCTCCAGTTGGGTTGTTGGTGTCGCGGCTTGCGTGTCGGGCCTTGCCGTTGGCTTGTTTGGCCCCCTGGTAAGAACTTGCACGATGACTGGCACGGTCAGAGTGCCTCTGATCGGTACGCGTTCGTCGCCCACTGGTGGTACGCGCCATTTTTTGGCATAAGTCTTGGACAACGCGACGAGGGTCTTCATCGAGCCACTCACGCGTGCGGACCCCATACAAGGCGAAGGCAGCAAGCACGGCCCATCGTTTCTTGTTCATCCCTCCATCGAGGGCCTGGAGAAGGTCCTGGCCGAGGCCTGGCAATAAACGGTCAAGACGTTGCTGCAAGGTCAGGTATGGGTGAAAACTCTGACGATTCAGGCTGTCCACCAGAGTCTCAAGCCCCTGGGCGCGCAGTGTGCTCCAGCCAGGCTGCTGAGCGAGAGCCTGCCCCCAGGAATCCACTTGCGCGGTGGTCACATGAACGCGTCCCCCAGAGGGTGCTTGTTTTGACTGTTGGTTATGGCGTGGAGATGGGTCAGACCTCTGTTCAAGAAGCTCTAGGCGGTGTTGAAGCTGACGCAACTGCACTCTCAGCGCTTCATTCTCAGCCAACAAAGCATCCACATTGCTGGTGACTTGTCGAGCACGAGGATCAGCTGACCTGCGTCGTGGATCGAAGCCCATAGGGGTCGCTCAGCTCAGCGCTGCGACGTCCGTCCGGTACGTCTTGGGCGCGCGGATGATTTGGAACGAGGTTTATCGGCCCGGCCACGATCATGGCGCGTCCCTGATCCACTTCCTGACCGAGAGGGCCGGCGACCACGGCCTCCGCTGAGGTCGATTGGTGGGGCTTCCAGAACGGTGGGCTCAAAACCAGGGATCAAGACCTTCTCTAACGATTCACGAGTTGTGCGCTCAATCGCCTTGAGAAGAAGGGATTCCTCCGCCGCGACGAGAGAAATCGCATGACCACATTCGCCGGCTCGCCCTGTACGACCAATGCGATGGACATAGTCCTCCGCCACGTTGGGTAGATCGAGATTGACCACGTGCGGCAACTGCTGGATATCGATCCCACGTGCTGCGATATCGGTGGCCACCAGCACTCGCACCGATCCATCCTTAAAGCCCTGAAGAGCTCGGGTACGTGCCCCCTGACTCTTATTGCCGTGAATCGCAGCGGCTGAAAGCCCTTCCTTGCTCAGGCGCTCAGCAACGCGATTGGCCCCATGTTTTGTACGAGAGAACACTAGAACTTGCTGCCAATTATTGGTTCGAATCAGATGACTGAGCAGTTCAGGCTTGCGCTTCATATCACAGGGATGAACCAACTGCTGAACGGTACGGGCCGTTTGATTCGGCGGAGTGATTTGAATCTGCAACGGATCATGGAGCAGCCCTGTAGCCAACTTGCGAATCGATGGATTGAAGGTGGCTGAAAACAATAGGTTTTGACGTCGCTCCGGTAACTTTGAGAGTATGCGTCGAATGTCATGAATGAAGCCCATATCAAGCATGCGATCGGCTTCATCAAGCACAAGAAATTCAACTCGCTCAAAGCGTATGGCGCCCTGCTGATACAAATCGAGCAAACGTCCAGGAGTGGCGACCAGTAAATCCACTCCCTGTTGCAGCCTTTGAATCTGGGGATTGACCTTGACCCCACCAAACACCACATCACTGCGAAGGCGTAAGTGGCGGCTGTAAACCCGCACATTGTCAAGAATCTGCGCGGCAAGTTCTCGGGTAGGGGTGAGCACCAAAGCACGGATCTGGCAACGTCCAGAACGGGCTCCGTGGCTGAGCCTCTCCAACATGGGCAGGGTGAATCCAGCAGTTTTGCCCGTGCCTGTCTGAGCCGCCGCCATCAAGTCACGGCCGCTGAGCACAGCCGGAATGGCCTGCTCCTGAATCGGCGATGGTGTGCTGTAACCCTTCTCGCTCAGTGCCTTCAAAAGGGGTGCACTGAGACCCAGGTCATCAAAATTTGATGAGGACGCTGACGAAGGGGCGGCAGTAGCGGTGATGACCTGCAAGCGATGATTCATCACCCTAGAAGCAAGACCTAGGGAGGACCGGGCAATGGGCTCTCCCAATGGGGAGGACCAAAATCACCAGCAGAACTGCGAGAACAGTCGCCAGGGCAAGGGGTTTTGTCCGCCAAGGCGTTTCCGGCGGTAATCCTCCAGCTCAATATCCTCACGGTTGATCACATATCCCTGCTCAACTGACCACTGAATCGGATCAAGACCCGATCCAAGGAAATCCTTTTGCAGGCAAGGCTCTTGATCCATCCTGTCCATGAGGGCTTGCAGCTGCTCTTGACTCATCCGATGCGATCCAGCTCATCAAGCTCTAGCAGTGTTTTCTCCGAAGCAATGGGAGTTTCCAATAAGGCTTAGTGGCATCCATAGAGTGCATATGGTCTAGGGATGCATCTCTCTAATGAAACCGCTGGTATGACAGTCGCTTCCACCCAAGGGACTGAAGACTGAACAAGGCCTAAACTAACGGCTATACCCACCCTGGTCGCAGCTAGCTCACAACTGATGAGCCAGGAAACAATTGAGCCAGGCGCAGGTACAAGAGCTCACGCCGGAGTTGGCTACCAGCTGCAAACCCATCCAGTTAAGACTGATTCTCGTTTTAATAATGCCCTCGTCAGAGTTAGGCCTGACGCCCAGTAGATAAAGCAACTGATGAGATCGACTTCTGCGAAAGGGATCCTCTCAAGATCAGAGCGTTAGCAGTCCGCTTAAGAATGGAAGCTCGCCTATTCGCAGCATCAACGGCTCTCAGCAACGCCTGCGAGGGACCCTAAGGGAAATAGTCATAGTTAAACCTTGCTGATTCAAGCCCATGCAGAGCCTTCTTGCAGAATTAGCGCACAGTCAGGAGAGATACCGACCACCTTCATTTTTGAATCGGGATGGGTACCGGGAGACAAGAGAAGTGGTCTGTATATCGATTCCACATTAGAAATTTCAGCCAAAACCTACATGACGGTTCCTTCTAATTGGAATCCACCGGTATCCGTTAGATTGCCATTGGGAGAGGCACGTTGGTTGGCCCTTGTTTGCTGGAGGGTTGAGTGCCTGCAGGACCTCCATAGATCTTGGTGTCTGGTCCCTTTGGATTCCCACCGGCAAGTTCGTTGAGCTGATCAAGGCTCAGTTCTTCATTCCGACCATCATTCGGGATCGAAGCGGTGCTCACAACAGCGTTGAAGGCTTTTAATGAGACTTATGGGCGATTCTGTACGAGCTGAGGCTTCACTGTATGTCTTGCTTGCCATGAGCTAGCGGAGATTTCTGAACCTATCGCGAATTCGGTTGACAGTTGCCTCACCCGTATCTGGCGGGCTTGATGAATGTGAGCGTATAAAGCCAATGGATAAGACAGTTGCCAGGAAGGTGAAGCACACAACAAACGCGATGACTCGCTGCGTGAATGTGGCTTCTGATTCTTCCATCAATTCGTCACCTTTACTTTGATAGTTCGTGATCTGCTCAGACAACAGCAGTTACTTGGCTGCAGCTTTGGCATGAGCTCATCAACCCAATCAAGTTACTCGTCTACGCTTCCTAGAGGCCTTCTTCCTCTGCCAGGAGGCAGACCTTGACCTGCTCTGTGTTGATCAGGACGGCAAGGACTCAGAAAATTTTGTGTCGGCAGGTTGATAGCGATAACACACCCGCCACTGCTTTTCCCTTGTGGGTTTTGCATAGCCTTCGGTGGTGAGGACTAACAAGAAGCTAAGAGCCAAGGAAAATTAGAAGCCTCATTGACTCAAAGCATTCTCAAATACTGAAGCATTTGCATCTTGACAGACACCCTTAGCAACCATTTTCATTGATCCACTCTCATACAGCAAAAGCATATCAAGATTGATCTTTCCCGGAGGAGGGAACACCAGTGACAATTGACCTTGACTGGTACTTTGACCTTCAATGCCATCGAACTTTCGCACAACAAAGCCATCGACAAAATCGATATCCACCCATGCATCCTTATCTGAGCTCATCATTCGACTATTTGCTTGATCAATCTTGAAGTGAAAGACATGGGTCATCTCTTTCACCTCTGACTCATTCGTACTGGACTGCTCAAAAGTGAAAGTCACTGCAGTATCACATGACACATAAGCAAAGTCATCAGTGATGGCAGGTGATGCCGAGAGAAGTAGAGCTCCAAGGAGCGGTAGGGATTTCATTGGTATAAGTATAAGTTAAAGGCGAATCAAAGGTTAATTTCTTCGTTATGTCTGATGTGACTGCTGTGTTCTTTCAGACACTTGCCACCCCCGCTTGGTTGAACCACAGCAACGCATCAAAAAACCCCGCACTTGACGAGGCTGGCGATAGTTCTGTCGTGAGTCATGGCGACAGACTCAGCACCTATAGACAGCGTCCCTCCAGTTGCTCTAGATCCGCCAGTTAGGAGTTGCCGACATCGTTAATGAGCATGAAGGCGCATTGCCTGAATTAGGTGGCTGCCTCGAGAGTGAAGATGACATGCCTAGTTTTGTGATGCAGCGACTGGGTATTCGAGCGTTGTCGGATGCATTAGCTCTGGGGGCAATGATTCTGCTCGGTTCCTGCACGGGTGGAGAAGCTCTGAAGCGTTTTGAGTTCAAGTCCGACGCGTTGGACTCTCAACTGACCACGGTGAATGTGCCTGCAGGGGGCGAGCTGAGCTTCTGGAACAGTCTTGATCTCAGTTATGAGCTAGGCAGTTCAGTGACGTTCAGGGTCTCCATCCAGCCGCAGGATGCGTCCAGTTCCACAGAGGTGGAGTGTGATGCGCTCAACCCGTCGATGATGTTGATGTCATCGAAGACGCAGCTGCAAAATCGTGTCAATCAATCCTGGAAACTGGCTCGAATGAGCTGTGGGTACGGTCCTGTCGTTGAAGATCAACGGCTGCAGGTCACCGCGGTGCCCGTTCTTTCCGGTTCTGTTGAGATCAGGCGCCTGGTTCTCGAGCTGAAGCGCTGAGTTTCACCCTCCGGACCTAGGAGACAACCTCTGAAGGTGGTAGCTGGCTCCGCCTCTGAGTATGTATGTAGCTTGTTGAAAGGCATCATTACCAACACCTATACCAACAACATACCTTTATGCCACTGAGATGTTAGTCCCTGTCTCTAGTGACATCCATAGAGGTCATAAGCCTGCTTCCACACCTGTTCCAGAACGCTATCGCTGAGCAAAAGTGCTCGCGGGAAGAGAGCCTTCAACCAACGACGACGCTCATCAGCAGAGGAGTGTTCAAAAAAAGACTCTTCAGCTGCTAAGACTCGGAACTTGAGGAACTCAAGTAACGCGGCTCTCAGCCTGATCAGCTCGGCACCTTCAAGTCGATCAACCATGCTTTGGAACAACTCTTGGCGGCTGAAGCTCAAAACATAGCCCGACAAGATGGACCGGGCTTCTCGGGAGATCAGCACATAAGAAAGTATGCAGAAGAATGGCTGAGCTCGGACCAAAGCACCATCCAATAGCAGGCATGGTTTAAAACCGCTCATTTGAGGAAGATCATGCTGGAGCACTTCGCATCAACTGGGCTCGATGCTGGCCACACCTCGAGCCTGGAGAGACATGGCCAAGACCAAAAACAACCAATCCAGTGATTTGCGATTAAGAGCAATCGAGCAGCGTGGAATTGACGGAGATACCTGAATCGAAGAATCGTTAGTGGGTAATGGTTCGATCATACAGAAACCATCAGCTGACTGACCGCAAAGGAGTGATCAAAACAAAGACCAGAGAGTCATCTGTCAGTTGATACACCCCCCTTGATCAGCAAACACTGAGATCCGCTCTGGATCTACACCGATTTGCAACGGTGCATTAGGCACAAGACCATCAATCCAGGGCGCCAACACCTCAACCACTCCAGATGGTTGCCAGTGCATGGCCTTCGTTTCAGGGTGAGGGAAATATACAAAAGCAGGATAGGAAAAAGATTGAGGAGAACAGCGCAACATGATGCACCAGAATGAAAACGTTTCTGGTGGATGAAGATCCGTCCAATAGAGTAAAGGGAAATGAAAGTCCGGGCTCTTTAATGAAAGCTTTAACGGCTCTACTGAGAGGTTGAGAGTGCCAGGCCACATTCCTTTTAAATCAAGACCAGCTTTGGCAAAGAAGGGAGTTTGCATTGCGATCGTGCCCCGTGGATAAGGTGAAGCTTCGCGACGGGGATCGATGTTGGCTTCACCAGACGCCACTCCATGACCAGAGAGAAGTCGGCACCAATGCCAGGTCATTGAGGGAAGTGGTGTCATCAGTTGCGTGGTTGATGATGCGAGCAAGCCTGACAAGGGCCATCGGGCAGCACAGCACAACGCAAAAGCGGACTAAGAGCATTGAAACGACAGCTGGGATCTCCGATGACCCAACCATGGCGATAACGCTGTGCATCAACAGGTTGCCGTTGTTGCTTCACAAGCAACACCACGGAAACGAGCTGATAGCGGCCCAAACGCAAGGCGTAGCGATGTCGACGCTGCAAGATTAGATAGCTATGAGCATTGTGCTCAAACCACCGTCCAGGATGGGGAGAATCAACAAGGTCAAGCCGATCAATCAATCTCTCGCTGCCTGACTGCCGTAACTCAACAAGCATGATTAAGTCTCCTCTGCAGTGGGGAAAGACTTTTCAGAAAACCCCCAGATGAGCAACACAATCACTGTTGCAAGGGTGAACCACTCAGGCACTCGAAGGCCTAACCAGATCAGAGTGACCAAAAGCTTGATGCCGACAAAAGCAACGGCGAGAAATCCTGCTGTTTCAAGTCGAGGAAAAATCGCTAGCCAGCGAACAAACAGCCCTGATGTGAAGCGAAGAGCGATGACCCCAATGAGTGCACCAGTCACCACAAGGATGAGCTGATCGCTGATCGCGACTGCGGCGGCAACACTGTCGATTGAGAAAGCAAGATCGGTGAAGGCAAGAGCCATCACCGTGCGCAGGAAGGATCCACCCGCAGAATCATCAGCGCCTTGATCTTGCAGTTCAATTCCACCTCCCAGCCATTTCTCATGAAGGTGCTGATAGACGAGCCAAAGCAGATAGGCAGAGGCCAACAGCTGGATCGGACGAAAGGCCAGCACCCATTGCGCCATCAGGATCAGACCAATGCGTAATACAAACGCCATGGCGATACCCAAGTTGAGGGCCTGACGTTCACGCTCTGGATCCTTCTGGGAGCGGGCGATGGCCGCCAAAGCAATGGCATTGTCGGCGGACAGGATCAGTTCCAGCGAAACCAACACCGGAAGCAAGGGCAACAGCTCTCCCCAACGGTCGACACCATCAAGCAACGGGATCAGGGAGGGGAGAGCTGCTGAATCCATGCTGGTCAGCCTAGAAATAGGAAGCTCATGGATGCGGAATGAACACCCAGGCCCAGCTCTGCCACATCGATCACGAACGCTGCGTGGTGCTTGTGACTGCCTTCGAACAACAGAAGGCCCTAGGCAGCGCTTTGGGGGAAGGAGCCAGCGCAGAGGCAGCAGAGGATCGAGCCCTGGAGAGACTGCGAAGTCGATTCCAAGCGGAACTGCAATCCGAGGTCATTGCTGGTTCAGACACCAGCACACCACCAATCCAACGATCAGATCAACCCACGCGACCCGCGCCTCGACCTGAAGGGAGGAAGGAACAGACACCACCATTAAGACCCTCGTCACCGAAACCGAGCAGCCTCAGACGGACGACGATGGCAGGGGATTCAATCGATCAAGCCCACTTGACGGCGACAGACACACCGACCATGGCTGTCGTCCAGGCCGAAGCTGCGCCGAGTGAAGCGCCTACTGATCCAGACGACTGGAGTGACGAATTAGCCGCCGTGGATCTCGAAATCCAGCGCATCGGCTGGGACCGTGAACAGGAACGAAGTTATTTGGAACGCGCCTTCGGACACAGCAGCCGCCACAAACTGACGCGCTACAGCGATCTGATTGCCTATTTGAAACGGTTGAACGCCTTAGAACCAGGAACACCTGTCGACGTGGCACCGGTCCCGCTACGCAGAGGCGATCTGATCACACAAGGGGATCAAATGTTGGAAAAGCTGGAATGGAGTGGAGAGCAGGCACGCACATTCCTTCAAAACCAACTTGGTGCAAATAGCCGTCAAGCACTGAGTGATGAACAACTGCTCACTTTCAATATGCTGCTCGAAAATGAACTTGTTGAATCAGCAACCGGCACGGACGCACGAACAGCTGCGTTGCCAAGCTGAAATCGCAAAATCACACCTGAATGCAGACAGTCACGTGACCCGATTCGTTTTAACTGTTACGCGATGAAGACTGAGCCTCTAAAACCTCAGTCAGACGGGTCATCGCAGATGCCAATTGAGCCTGCGGGTCTGGTTTAGAGGCCTCGACAGCCTCACGCTTTCGTTTGGTCGCCTCTACTGTTTTGACAATCACAAAACAAACAAAAGCAATCACAATAAAATTAATCAGAGCGACAAGAACCTCTCCTGCCGGCAATTGCGAGAGTGAGGCAACATTGGCATCTTTCAGCGCCGGTTCCAAGATATTCGTCATCAACAGTGTGACGACAGAATTAACAACCTTGCCAAACGCGCCGGCCATAATCACTGCTATCGCAAGATCAACAACATTTCCCTTGCTGATGAAGGATTGAAAAGCTGAGAGAAAGGCAGGTGTTCGAGGCACAGCGAAACAAGCATTCTTTATCGTTCTAGCTGGGCAGTGGCAACAAGACAACAGATGATCTGGATGCTGAACTAAGCGCTGCCATCCACTTCAAAACAAAGTAATCATTAACGTCAACATGAGTCGTGAGAAGACTCAGAACCTTCTCACCAAGCCCAGGACCGTTGCTCATGCACTTGAAGCCACCTTGATGAACATTGAATGCATGGACGGGGATACAAATGACAACTCTGACTTGCCTTTCGATCGACGAGACCAAAGTGTTTATCGATACCATGGCTGAAGAAGGACGCCCGACAACCACAAAGCATCATCACAAGCTTGGCAAGGTCGAGATTTGGAATTTCACCCTCTCCAATGGCGACTACTTTCAACTCTGGGAACGAAACCGTGCCTTTGAGACAGTCTATTCCTATTACAGACAAGGAATTGGTTCCAGGCAGTACAAGACTCTCAAAGGTGCCGTGAAATCAATTAGGGACTTCTTCTAAAAACAGATGATTGACCAGTTGCAATGTAAACACAGAGGAGTTTCTCAAACTCAACGAGTGGTTCAACAACAAAGTCGAAACAGAGGAAGAACGTATTGACCGGTCATCCAAAGAACCAGCCATAGCTGTGCAGACCAATTCCAAGCAGGTTCACGCCGATATAACAGACCACAATCACAACCAAGCCAAATGCGGCAACCAGGGCAGGTTTCCTTCCCTGCCAACCACGACTAAGGCGCGTATGCAAATAAGCGGCATACACAAGCCAGCAGATCAGGGCCCAGGTTTCCTTTGGGTCCCAGCTCCACCAACTTCCCCAGGCTTCGTTGGCCCAAACTGCACCACTAATGATGCCAATGGTGAGCAAAAGAAACCCCACGGTGATAGTGCGGTAGCTCAGGCTGTCGAGCTGTTCACTCCGACTGAACGCGACCGACTCCAGCTCTAGATCAGCAGAGCCTGTTGCCCCCGCCAGTGCTGCTTTTCGAAAGCCCCCACTGCCAATCGAACTACTGCGTAACTCCAGAGCGTTATCACGATCAATCAAGAGCACTGCGATCGACAGCAGTGATCCAACCAGCAAAGCTGCATAACTGACCATTATCACGCTGACATGCATGACCAGCCAGCTTGAGCGGAGGGCAGGAACTAATGGAGAAGCTTCCTGGAGTCGATCCGGTAAAGCGAAGCTGGCAAAGGCAACGCAGCCGAGGCCCATGGGAGTGGCAGCTGCTGCTACGAGAGGCGATGGCCAACTGCGCTCAACCAGAAGCTGGGTGAGGGTGCAGGCCCAGGCGAGAAAACAGAGAGATTCGTAGAGGTTGCTGATTGGGAAATGTCCCGATTGCCACCAGCGCAGGACCAACTGAGAGGTGAGCGACAGATTCGCCAGCGCGATCAACACCCGTACACCGGAGGACGTTTTGCCGCTGGAGAGAGCCCAGAACCCCCAGGGGAGAGCCAGCAGCAACAGAGCGAATGCCAAAAGGCCCAATAGCAGGACGGGATCGTCACCAACAACGGACATCGGAAACATGGGATGGCTTGATGGACAGTTTGAAGGGAAGGGTCAGCGACTGGCCTGACGCAGCAGATACCAACCACCAGCAAAGGAAATCAGAACAGGCGACCACGCAGCGAGAAGGGGAGACAAGGTGCCTTTGACCCCGAGGGAACTGAAACTAAAACTGAGCACGTAATAGACCAAGATCAGAACCACACTGATCCCAAAGCCCTGACTGCGGCTGGTGCGGTTATTGGGCCTCGCACCAAGGCTGCTACCGATCAGCCCAAAGACAAGACAAGCCATCGGCAGAGTGAATTTTTCCTGAATACGAACCCTGAGCTTGCGTGCCTGTTTTCGATCTCCGGCATCTCGGAGCAACTGTTCTGCTTCAAAGGCCTCTAACACCGTCATGTTGTTGGCATCTTTGGGTAACTTTGCGATCCGTATAGGTGCTGCGCTCAACGGATAGAGATAACGATCGAACTGGGCATCGATCGTTCCTCCTTCTGGAGTGAGGGTGACGCTCTGACCATCAAGAAATTCCCATTTGCCTTCACGGTCATTCCATTTGGCTTCATCAGCCACAAGCATTTGGGTATAGCCAACGCGTGAAAAATCAAGCACCGTTACACCCTGCATTCGTCCCTTTCGGAATTCACGGGCATAAAACAGCTGAGCAAGGCCGCGGGAACGGTCAGCGTCATCCCCGCCAGCCAGCCGACCAAATCTCGAATAGACAATATCTTCTCCTTTTTCAGTAGAGATTGCCTTGCCAAGAGCGCGCTGAAGAGTGATCTCAGCCGAACGATTGGAACGAGGCACGATCACATCGTTGAACACGAAGGTGAGGGTGCTCATCGCTAGCGCCAATGCCAAAGCCGGTGCCACCATCCGTTGAGCGGTGACACCAACACTGCGCAGAGCCGTCAATTCACTGTTGGCCGACAACCTGCTGTAAGCCAACAACGTGGCCATCAAAGTGGCCATCGGGAAAGAAATGACCAGAAAGCTGGGCAAGCGCAGCAACAACACTTGAATAGCGATCAAGACTGGCAGACCCGACTCGACGATCTTGCGCACGAGATCAAGCATCACTCCCACCGAGAGGGAGACGACGGTGAAGGCCGCAATGGCAAACAGGAGCGGACCGATCAATTCGGAAATCAGCCACCGATCCATGAGAGGGATGCGGCGTATGGCTCGAGACAGCCTCTGTTGGAAAGAATCAATCACAACTGGAAGCCTTCCCCGAGATAGTGACGACGCACGAGGGGATCGTGAGCCACCTCTTCGGAACGGCCCGCCGCCAGAATTGATCCATCCGTGAGGATGTAAGCCCGATCTGTAATCGCAAGGGTTTCACGCACATTGTGATCCGTGATCAAAATCCCCATGCCGCGCTCCCGAAGCGAGTGAATCAGGGCTTGTAGATCTGCCACTGCCAGAGGATCCACTCCAGCAAAGGGTTCATCCAGAAGCAGATATCGGGGTCCTTCCAGGCCAACGGCCAAGGCCCGGGCCACTTCAGTGCGTCGGCGCTCACCTCCGGAAAGCTGATAGCCCTTTCGCTCAAGGAAGGGATTGAGATGAAACTCATCGATCAACTGATGTAATCGATCGCGGCTCTGGGCAGTCGAAAGACCGCTTTGAGCCAAAACAAGTTGGAGATTCTCCCGTACAGACAGAGTGCGAAACACACTTGGCTCCTGAGGGAGATAACCAATGCCAAGCCTGGCTCGTTCAGGCATCGAAAGCCCTGCCACCGGATGGCCGTCCATCAGGATCTGACCCTGATCAGGTCTCAACAGACCGATCACAAGATTGAAGGTGGTTGTTTTTCCCGCACCATTCGGACCAAGCAACCCAATGACCTCGCCAGGAGCGAGCGTCATCGACACATCACTGACAAGAGGACGCCCACCAAGGGTCAGGGCCACGCGCTCAAGGGTGAGGCTCATGGCGTCAGAGGAGTCTGAAGGGTGCTGTCCGAGCGGATCACCATCTGCGTGAACACCTGCTGACCAGGAGTGGGCTCTGCTTCAGCTCGTTCCTCCTCCAGCAGGTAAACCACCCGCTCTGCTCTCAAAGCATTGCCTCCGTCCTGCGTGACATCAACATCTCCACTCAGCACAAGCCTGCCTTCACGACTGAAATACTGGGCTTGTCTGGCGGTGGCCACCATTCCCCTGGAGGGATAAACGATTCGAACATTGCCAGCGGCTGTGACCACACCAGTGAGGTTGTCGGCACTCTGGCTGTCGGACTCGATTGTGATCAGGCCACCAGGTGCCGCACCCGTGGAGGCCGATGCAGTGGTCTCACCAGAACGATCTGGCGTTTGGGAGAGCTGCTCAGCATGGGCACCATGCAAAGGCATCAAGGTGATCAGCAGGGCCGCCATGCCCATTCCAAGTGGACGAAACACTTCCCTTGGGGGCACTGAGGCAAGCAACTTCGCATCAACGTTGAACTGACGGCAATCTACCGACAACCTCATTGCTGATCGAGCAGAACAGGGACGGGATACGAAGCGGGATCAAGCCCCTGCTGTAAGGCAGTGAGTCGGGAGTGGAGTGTGGAGCGGAGATGGTCGAGGTCAAGACCGAAGTCAGGAAGGGATGTGCCCTTGAGGCGACCCAAGCCTTCGCCAAGAAGAATCGTGGCGCCCTTGGTGTTGCCTCTCTCAAGATGGACATGCGCCACGGCCACTTGGATCAAACCTTGGAGGACGCGTCGCTCAGGGTCTGCCGTTTCATGCCAGAGATCTTCAAAGACGTCATGAGCGGCATACCACTGCTCTGAATTGAACAGTTGGACCCCCTCATCAAAACGGGGGTCCGAACGGAGCTGGTCAGAAGAGGATGAGGGGCTAGTCGCGTTCAACGCTTCGCCATCTTCTTCGCCGGCAACTTGCGCAGACGAATCGACTCAGGGGTGACTTCAAGCATCTCGTCAGGGCCGATGTACTCCAGAGCACGCTCAAGGGTCATCTGCACAGGGGACTGAAGAGTATCCAGTTCATCCGCACCAGCGGAACGCATGTTTGTGAGTTGCTTGGCCTTGCAAATATTGATCTCGAGATCCTGAGGACGATTGTTCTCGCCGATGATCATGCCTTTGTAGACCTTCGTGCCTGGGGTAATAAAGAACTGACCGCGATCCTCAGCATTCTTGAGGGAATAGAAGGTGGCAGTGCCCTCTTCAAAAGCGATCAGTACACCATTACGACGGGTGTCAAAGTCGCCAAGCATCGGCCGATATTCAAAGAAGGAGTGACTCATGATCCCTTCACCGCGGGTGGCACGGATGAATTCGCCACGGAAGCCGATCAGTCCACGCGAGGGAACAATGAACTCAAGTTGGGTTCGCCCATCGGAACTGGTTTCCATGTTCTGCATCTCACCTTTGCGGGTGCCGAGCTTCTCGATACAGGCGCCAACAGCGGCTTCAGGTACATCCATCACCAACGTTTCCACGGGCTCGCATGGGGTGCCATCAATGGTGCGGAAAATCACCTGCGGTTGAGACACCTGGAACTCATACCCTTCCCGGCGCATGGTTTCAATCAAAATGCCCAAATGCAGTTCACCTCGACCGCTGACTGCGAAGCGATCAGGGGAATCTGTATCTTCCACCCGAAGAGCAACATTGGTGAGTAGCTCACGCTGGAGTCGATCACGCACCTGACGGCTGGTGACAAACTTGCCTTCCTTGCCTGCAAAAGGAGAATCGTTGACCACAAAAGTCATCTGCAAGGTGGGCTCATCCACCTTGATCAGCGGTAGTGCCCGTGGCTCATCAGGGCAAGCAATCGTTTCGCCGATATTGACATCATCGAAACCGGCAACAGCAACAAGATCACCCGCAGTTGCGTTCTCGATCTCAACACGTTGAAGCCCTTCGAAGCCAAGAAGTTTGCTAATACGACCTTTCTTAACCTTGCCGTCGTCTTTAATTAGAGCTGCATTCTGACCTTGCTTGATCACTCCATTGTGCACCCTGCCAATAATAATTCTGCCAAGAAAATCGGAATAATCGAGAGTGGTGATCTGCAACTGCAATGGCTTCTCTGGATCCCCTACCGGAGGTGGAACGTGACGGAGAATCGCATCAAAGAGCGGACGCATATTGTCGCTCTCTGTTTTCATATCAGGCTTAGCAAAGCCTCCTAAGCCGCTGCCAAATAGATAAGGAAAATCACACTGATCGTCGTCAGCACCGAGCTCGAGGAAGAGATCTAGAACCTTGTCGACCGCAGTCTCTGGATCGACACGAGCACGATCAATTTTGTTAACGAAGACAATGGGACGCAATCCCTGCTCGAGCGCTTTCTTCAGCACGAAGCGGGTCTGAGGCATGGGTCCCTCATTGGCATCCACGATCAGCAAGCAGCCGTCCACCATGCCGAGGACCCGCTCCACTTCACCGCCGAAGTCAGCGTGACCTGGAGTATCGACAATATTGATACGCGTGTCGTTGTAAGTGACCGCGGTGTTTTTGGAGAGGATTGTGATGCCTCTTTCACGCTCCAGATCGTTGGAGTCCAAAACACAGGTGGGCACCGCTTCGTTGTCACGGAAGATGCCGGACTGCGCCAACAACGCATCAACCAAGGTGGTTTTGCCATGGTCGACGTGGGCGATGATCGCGATGTTGCGTATCGCCTTGTTCTGGGCGCTCATGATTTCCGTGACGTTCTGTGAATGAAGCCTGAACGCCCGGGGGCGTAGCAAGGTAAGGCTATCTCAACGTGAGATGGCTCAGGAAAGGATCCGACTGGTCCGTTCTGGTCCATCGGAGCGAAGGCTGCCACGGGTCACACCGAGGCGGTGATCGATGCGCTCCCGCCGCCAGACATCAGACGAGGGGATCGAGCCTTCGAGAGCCTTGGCATAAAGCTGCACCCTCCTCTGGCAAGAGGCTGGATCCTCATCAAGAAGCTCGAGGCGAAAACGGCGCAGACCGACCCGCAGAAGCTCAGGCAAGGCTTCAACACCGCTCTGCGCCCGACCGTTGAAAAGAGTATTGCGGCAACCGAGATCGGCGATCAGGGGATGCTCGACACCGCTTCGATCGCGCAGACGCACCTGATGCTGTTCGCAGGGGCGGCCGCAATCGGTGTGATCGTGGCCGTCAGAGAGGAACGCGCAGAAGAGACAGTGCTCCATATGGAAAAGGGGCATGTGCTGATGCAACGTCACCTCCAGCCAGTCAGGGTCGGTGGACTGAGCCAGATCCAGCAGCTGGTTGAGATTGAGGTCATAACTGGCGGTGAGGCGCTGTAGACCCCAGCGCTCCCGATACCAACGCACCGTGAGTGGATTGGCGGTATTCAGCGAGAAATCACCGCTGCAGGGTGCGAGTGGAGTCAACCGTTCCAGCTGATCAGCATTCCGAACCAAATAGCCATCAGGTTCAGCCCGAATCAAAGGCTCCAGCGTCCACGCTTCATCCGGTCGGTTGATGCGAGGGCCTGCCAGAACAATGCCGTCCCGCCAGTGACCGCGTCCAACCAGGACAGCTTGCTTGAGCTCACTCGGATGCTCGAGATCAGCAATGACCCCTGAGACCCAGTCCGGGCGGTCCAGAGCAATCAGGGCCTCTAACTGAGCCAAGCTCCGCACCAAGACCTGCAGCGTTGGACGGGGATTGGGTGCGGAGACTATTGACGAAGGCTGGGCTGGGTTCAGGCACTGACGCAAGGTGGCTTCGACCCTTTCGCCCCCCGACATGGCACCCATCTCCTGTGGAGAGGGGAGTGCGAGAGGGCGAAGACCGGCTGAGTCCATGCGATCCAGCAGGCAGCGCCGCATCCGATTGAGCTCTGCGACGGGAAGGAAGAGGCCGGCTGGCAGATCGATCTCGAGCTGATCAAGGCGCCATCCACTGCCACCAAGTCGGCCCAACTGAGTCTCCAGTCGTTCACGGTCCAAGCCCCGATCGCGGGCCTGCTCAAGAGACACCGTGCTGCTCACACGGAGGCTCTCAGCAGTGGTTCCTAGGGGATGCAAAAGCTGAAGCTGAAGCGGAACACCAAGACCACCAGACACGCGCACCCGGAGCGGCTGCAGGATCGGATCGACCGACTGCCGCGCCTGTCGGCTCCATGTGCTCTGCCATCTGGGATCACCTGTGAGCCAGACCGGAGCTCCAGGCTTCAAGCCCCTCAGGTTGATTCGGCCTGGGCCCAAACGGATGCGACAACGACGGTGACCAAGGTCGTCAAGCTGCATGATCCTTCCGCCGATCTCCTGCGGTGGCTTGAGGGGATCAGTACCTGGAGCCGGTTGCACTTCGAGAACCACACCCTGACCGCACTCCAGTGGTTCTTCAAGACGAAGCGTGAGCCGACCTTGGTCATCACATCGCTCAAGGCAACCCACCACAGGTCCGCGCTTCTTGCTCCATCGGCCATGAACCAGACGCCTGTGGTTCACACCCTCAAGCCAACCCGTCGAAAGCCCGCGAGAGAAGCCCATCTCCAACTGACGCCGCACGGCAGTGGCATTGGTCGCGAGCCCATCAATCTGCTGCCGGTAGGCCTGGGTGACGGCAGCTACATAAGTGGGGTCTTTCAGGCGACCTTCGATCTTGAAACTGCTGATACCGATCTCAATCAGTTCGGGGATCTGCATCCAGGCCGCAAGATCCTGAGGGGAAAGCAGATAACGCTGATCAGCCAGATCAAGCTCTTCGCCATCCACCACCAACTGGTAAGGAAGCCGACAGGCCTGGGCGCATTCCCCTCGATTGGCGCTGCGCTGTCCGAGGGATTCACTGGTTAAACACTGGCCTGAGTAGGCAACACACAGAGCACCATGCACAAACACTTCGAGAGGCATCGCCAACTGACGCTGCTCAAGTTGTCGCTGCAAGCGACGCAGATCCTTGAGGGCGAGTTCACGGGCCAAAACAACTCGATCACAGCCAGCATCTGCGGCCTGAGCCACACCGGCTGCACTGGTAATCGACATCTGGGTAGAAGCGTGCAAAGCCAGACCAGGCACAAGCTCCCTGGCCAAGAGACAGAGGCCAAGATCCTGAACAATCAGAGCATCGACTCCGGCGCGCTCAGCCGCAACCAGCAACTGGGCTGCTCGGCTGAGCTCATCGCTGAAGACAAGGACGTTGAAGGTGAGGAAGCCACGGACACCCCTGGCATGAAGCCAGGCCATGATCTCGGCGAGTTGATCCAGTTGAAAATTTTCTGCTCGCAATCTGGCGTTGAACGCCTCGACGCCGAAATAGACGGCATCCGCCCCCTGAGCCACTGCCGCCTTGAGGGAAGCCCAGTCACCGGCTGGGGACAACAGCTCAGGAAAGTGATGCGGTCTCAACGGGTCAGAGCCAGACGGCGAGCCGGTTCAAATTGTCGAAGAGCATCAGCAGACCCCTCAAAACGCCAATGCCAGGGCTCGTAACTCACACCCTGATTGTTGCCCTCGGGGAATGAAAGCGTGAAGTGGTACGACGCAGCATGGTCCTGGAGCCAGCGGAACGCCGACGTCGTTTCAAACGACTCTGAAAGGTTGGTGGCAGGTGCGTCACCATCGCCGAGATCAACGGCTAAACCAGTGCTGTGCTCGGAGTAACCGGGAGGAGCGCTGACCTTTGCACGCTCACTCGCCGTTTGATTGCGCTCTGATTTCACATCAAAAAAGATGCCCTTTTGCAACGCATGAGAGCGGTAACCACTCAACAGCCTGAGGTCAACGCCATCAGACGCTGCAGCTCGTTGCATCGAACGCAGGGCTTCAGCGGCGTCGATATGCAGTTCCAATCCGGGACCGACGAGAACCAGGTTGATCGCAGATGCTTCTGCATAAGGGAAATGGCCCAGCAAGCGGCCGTCAACGCTGGGAGCTTCTGCAATGCCATCGACCACTTGTGGCTGGGGTGAGAACCGGGTCAAAAGTGCCGGCCCCAACAAAACAACGCCGAGGCAACTACTGAACACAAGCAAACAGGCAATCCAAAGGCCAGAGCCACGGCGCCGTGAGCGTTGAGGAGGGCGGGAACGCCGTGCCACAGGAATGTCGTCCCTGCTGGTGCGGCGAGGGGCGACGGCACGAACCAAATCGATGATGCAGTGTTGTGACGATCGTAAGGGGGGGCGCCAGGGGGCTTCCACCGACTGAGGGTCAGCGGTGGTAGTTTCGAATTAATAATCCAGCGGAGTAGGGCTGAGATGCTGCGAGTTGCCGTCGTCGGGGGTGGTCCGAGTGGATCCTGTGCCGCCGAAATTCTTGCCAAGGCCGGCATTCAGACCTGGTTGTTCGAGCGCAAGCTGGATAACGCCAAACCTTGTGGTGGCGCGATCCCGCTCTGCATGGTCGAAGAATTCGACCTGCCTGACGAGATCATCGACCGCAAGGTGCGAAACATGAAGATGATCTCTCCCTCCAACCGGGAGGTGGATATCAAGCTGGATCCACTCGGCTACGACGACAACGCCTATATCGGCATGTGTCGCCGTGAAGTGTTTGATGCCTTCATGCGCAACCGTGCTGCAGACCTTGGCACCACCCTGGTGAATGGCCTGGTGCAAAAAATCGATACAGGCAACAACCGTCAAGGCCCCTACACCCTGCATTACGCCGACTACAGCGGGGGTGGTCCAACTGGGGAGCAAAAATCTCTGGAAGTCGACTTGATCATTGGTGCTGACGGAGCCAACTCCCGCGTGGCCAAGGCCATGGACGCTGGGGACTACAACGTTGCGATCGCATTCCAAGAACGCATCAAGCTCCCCCCAGAGGAGATGACTTACTACGAGGACCTCGCAGAGATGTATGTGGGCACTGATGTGTCCCCAGATTTCTATGCCTGGGTCTTCCCCAAGTACGACCACGTGGCCGTCGGAACCGGCACCATGCAGCAGAACCAATCGCTGATTAAGGGGCTGCAGAGAGGGATTCGTGAGCGTGCCAGCAAGCGTCTGTTCAAGGGCGAAGTCATCAAGGTGGAAGCTCACCCAATCCCAGAACATCCCCGTCCCCGTCGCGTGGTTGGTCGCATGGCACTGGTGGGTGATGCTGCTGGTTATGTCACCAAGAGCTCAGGAGAGGGGATCTATTTCGCAGCGAAAAGCGGACGGATGGCCGCTGAAGCCATTGTGGAAATCTCCAACAGTGGACAGCGCATCCCCACCGAGAAGGAGATCAAGTCGACCTACCTCAAGCGTTGGGACAAAAAATACGGTGCCACCTATGCAGTGCTCGACATTCTGCAGCGCATCTTCTATCGCAACGACGCTGCTCGCGAAGCCTTCGTCGAAATGTGCGATGACCTCGACGTGCAAAAGCTCACCTTCGATAGTTACCTCTACAAACGAGTGGTGATGATGAACCCTTGGCAGCAAATCAAGCTGACTCTTCGAACCCTCGGCAGTCTCGTGCGCGGTGAAGCACTGGCCCCGTCTGAATACGGTCCCGTCCCATCAGCCGTAGGACGTTCTGACGGTGATTTCCTTGCCGAGGAAGCAGCCCAAGCGATCAGGGCCCAATCCAAAGGCAAGGAAACTGAAACGGCTGGAGTGAACTAGTTGCGCCCTTCCAGGGCTTGACCGGCGACACCCTTCACCCGTTCAAGGCCCTGTTGAATCTGCTCTGGCGTCACTCCTGGTTTGACCTGCTCGGGACGATTCTTGAGGGTATTGACTGCATAGATGGCAGCACCGGCCAGGATTAAGGCAGCGAGAACGACACCAACTCCGTTGCCTCCCTGGCGGATCACAACTGGTTGTGTGACCACTGGGGAGGGTTCCCCGGCAGAGCGCTCAGAGGGATCCGACGATGCCATAGGCAAGACCATGTTCTCTCCATGACTTAGCCCGAGCTTCTGCGACTGCCAAGCGTCAGCTTTGAATCAGATCGAAACGGGCCAGAACAGATGCCTGATTACGCAGCACTCCAAGAAGATTGAGTCGATTGCGACGCAAGTCCAGGTCATCAGACATCACCATCACGCTGTCTGGACCATCAAAGAAGGCCTCCAGTGCTGGTGTGGCCTCCACAAGCGCGTCGGCAAGGGCCTGATAAGCACCCCCAACAGCCAGGGGCTCCAAGTGGGTGACCACAGCATGCATGGCTGTTTCGCTGGGAGAAGCGAAGCGACTGACATCCACAACATCCCCAGCTGCCAGCACGGAACTCGCAAGGTCCCCCTTCTCAGCAAGGCGTGAAGCACGTTGAACCACGGCCTGCAGCGCCCCGAGACGGTTCTCTTGGCGCAGACGGCTGAGCAAGCCAAGACGATCCAAGACATCAAGAGGGTCGCCCAGCAAGCGTTGGCAGCTGAGACCATCACCGGCAACCGCCTGCACCAGGTCAGGCGCTTGACCATCGTCTTCAAGTTGCGACTGAATACGCTGCCTTAACAGCAACAGCAGGTCATCCGCGAGAGCTTGCGCCTTCACCTTGAAAGCTGGGAAACGCTGTTGCCAGGCTTCCGCGGCCTCAGAGACAAGCCTAAACAGATCGAGCCGCCAACCCCTCTCCCACAGAATCTGAAGCAGGCCATTTCCCGCACGTCGCAACGCATAAGGATCGGAAGAACCACTGGGGCGTTCGCCCTTGGCAAAGATGCTGAGCAGCAATTCCAAGCGTTCTGCCAGAGCAACCACAGCACCGGCATCGCTCTGAGGAAGCACATCCCCAGCGCCACGGGGTAAATAGTGCTCAAACACAGCTTGAGCGACCTCGCGGCTTTCCCCTTCCTCAAGCAGATACTTCGCGCCCATCAGCCCTTGAAGCTCAGGAAATTCGCCCACCATCTGACTGACTAAATCGTGTTTGCAGAGGTGAGCAGCGCGTCTTGCCGCTTCAGCGGTATCGATCGGTAACTCGAGGGTCTGAAGAAGGGTGTCGGTGAGCTGCTCAATCCGTTCCGAGCGATCCAGAAGGCTGCCCAACCCGGCGGCGAAGGTCACCCTGGACAGCGACGCACGACGGTCGCCACTGCTTTGCTTGCGATCGACATTGAGGAAAAATTCTGCATCCGCCAAGCGGGCGCTCAAGACCCGTTCATTGCCACGGCAGATCCGTGCATCCGCGGCAGAAAGACCGTTCCCGACCAGTAAAAATTCAGGCAGAAGAACATCACGAGACTCCAACCTCAAGGGATCTGCTGGAACCTGAGAGCGGCGCAGGGGCACATAACGCTGATGCGACTGCATCACCGTCACGATCACCTCGGGGGGCAGATCAAGAAAGCGATCCGCGATTTCACCCTGAAGGATGCGTGGATCTTCCACCAGATCCACCAACTCTTGAAAGAGATCATCTGGGCAGTCCAGCTCCCCCTTCAAGGCAGCGGCGCGATCGTCAAGCCTGCTACGGATCAGGGCAGATCTTGCCTTGCGATCAGCCTGAACACCAGCGTCAGCAAGGGCCTTGAGATAGTCATCGGCCTCGGAAAGTTCAACGCTGCCGGGATGCAAACGGTGAGAACGGGATGTTCGACCGCTGTGGACTACAGGCTCACTAGCAGCAAGGGTGACTGGCACCACCTCGGGACCAAGCAAAGCCACCAACCAGCGCACTGGACGACTGAAGCGTTGATCCCCATCACCCCAACGCATAAAACGGCGCCCTTGCAAGCAATCGATCCAGGCAGGAATCCGCTCCGCCAAGATCTGGAGCGCCCCCTGGCCCTCGATCAACACCGTCGCAAAGACACAGTCGCCCTTTGGGGTGGGACGGACCTCTAGGGAGGTGGGTTCAACTCCGCAGCGTTTGGCAAATCCAATCGCGGCAGGACCTGGCTGGCCATCCACAAAAGCCTGAGCCACGGGGGGACCCTTCCGTTCTTCGCGGAGATCCTCCTGAACTTCGGCCAACGAATCGACCAAAACAACAAGGCGTCTTGGGGTGCTGGTGACCTGTACTTCACCATGCGCCAGTCTCAACTCGGCCAGGTCACGCTGAACCCGCTCCCGAAGCTGGGCCAGAGCCAAACGGGCAAAGTCAGCAGGCAGTTCTTCAGTACCGATTTCGAGCAGGAAGGTTGAGGCCACACCAGTCGGCTCGAGAAGCCAATGACTTTATTGGAAGCCGCTTCGCTAGCTTCGAGATACAGCGATCAGTGCGCCAGTGAGCCAGCCCAGCGTCGACGCCACCAAGAGTTCTCAGGGCGCAGGCAGCGGCAAGCTCGACATGGAAGGAATTCCGCTACCGAAGGCAGAGCAACGAAAACGAGACAGCCTCTTCCTCAAAGAGCCTCTACTAACAGAGCTGGGAAACGACCTGCCCAATTTCAGCGAAGACGCTCTACAGATTCTCAAGTTCCACGGCAGTTATCAGCAGGACGACAGGGACAAACGCGAGAAAGGCAAGGACAAGCAATGGCAGATGATGCTGCGCCTGCGCAGTCCGGGAGGCCGCATCCCCACCGCCCTGTTTTTGGCCATGAACGATCTGGCCGATCGCCTTGGCGACGGAACGCTACGTGCCACAACCCGTCAGGCGTTCCAGATGCACGGTGTGCCCAAAGCCGACCTCAAGGAGGTGATTGGCACGATTGTTCGAAACCTTGGTTCCACGCTTGCTGCCTGTGGAGACATCAACCGCAATGTGATGGCACCGGCGGCGCCTTTTGACAAAGGGGGTTACCCGGCAGCAAGACAGCTCGCCGATGAGATTGCTGATCTGCTGAGTCCCGAATGCGCCGAAGGCTCGTATTTGGATCTCTGGGTCGATGGAGACCTGAGCTATCGAATCAAGGCTGGCCGAAAGGTGAATGCGGTGCGAAAGCGCCAGTTTGAGGGAGCGGTGTTCTCAGGCGATCAGCAAGAACCTCTGTATGGAGACACCTATCTGCCACGCAAATTCAAAGTGGCGGTGACCGTGCCTGGAGACAATTCAGTCGATCTGCTGACCCAGGACATCGGCCTGGTGGTGTTCACAGACAGCAACGGTGGTCTCCGTGGATGCAACGTGTATGTAGGGGGCGGCATGGGCCGTACCCACAACAAGGAAGAGACATTCGCTCGGATCGCTGAACCGCTTGGCTATGTGGCCGCGGATCAGGTGTTGGATTTGGTGCAAAGCATCCTGGCCCTTCAGCGCGACCATGGCGATCGCAGGCTGAGGCGTCATGCCCGCATGAAGTATCTGCTCCATGACAGAGGCATCCAGTGGTTCCGTCAGGAATTAATGCGCGCCTACTTCAGCGGAGACCTGAAGCCATTGCGCAGCGAGCCCAAGCCAAAACTGAATGATTACCTGGGCTGGCATCGCCATCGCGCCGGCATGTGGTTTGTAGGCATTCCGCTGCTCTGCGGTCGGCTGGAAGGTGCTTTCAAGCAAGGCCTGAGCAAGATCGTCGAGACCTATCAACTGGAAATCCGTCTCACTCCCAATCAAGATTTGCTGCTCTGCAACATCGGGACCCCACAAAGGGCTTCAATCCGCGCTGCCCTGGAAGAACTCGGGATTAACACCCCTGACATGCCAGCACCGTTAGCCCGACACGCCATCGCCTGCCCAGCCCTACCAACGTGCGGACTCGCCATCACCGAATCGGAACGGACCCTCCCTTCTGTTCTGGAGCGACTTGACAGCCAACTCCAACGCTTGGAGATCGACAAACCGGTGTTGATCCGTATGACTGGCTGCCCGAATGGCTGCGCCCGCCCTTACATGGCTGAACTGGCGCTCGTGGGGAGCGGAGTCAACCAGTACCAGCTTTGGTTAGGCGGCAGCGCCAATTTGCAACGCCTCGCCAAGCCCTATATCCAGAAGCTACCCCTGGATCAGCTGGAGGCCGCGATTGAACCTCTGCTGTTGAGTTGGAAGGAAGCAGGTGGACGCCGCACCCTTGGAGACCATGTTCAAAAACTGGGCGATCAGGCAGTATCCGAGCTGCTCAATGCTTGATCACAGCGTCCGTAGATAGCTTCCTGTGCCCCCGAACGCCAAGCCCAGAGCTGATCTCCAAAACTGAAATGCCACCACTCATTGGGATGGCGCACAAACCCCTGCCCACTGAGCACACGATCGAGCAGACAACGGCGTTGATGGACGCAAACGGCGAATGCGTCCCGACCAGCCAATGCAGTGTTGGCGTAGTGATCCGGCTCGGAAACGGGGCCAATCGCATCAATCTCACCACCCATTTCGAGCAGATCACCATCACGTCCCGCCAGCGTCAGATCAACAGCAGCTCCTGTGCTGTGCGGCGGCGGCGTGGTTGGGTCGAGGCTAGGGGGTGCCCAGAAACGACCAACGGCATGCCGAACCTCGGCAATCGCTCGATCGATGGCCGCAGCGGATCCAGCGGTCTTGAGGTTGATGCCCAAGCGAGCACACTCTTCAGCCACGGCATGGTCAACCATGAAGGCCTGCACTGAGACTGGACGCCAAGCATCGAAGATGACAAAGCGGAGCTCCTGGTCATGCGCTTGAAGCTGCTGCTCGGCCGCGATCAAACGCCTCACCACTCCCGCCCGCAGCACAAAAGGATCTGCTCCCGGTCCGTAGGGCGCGCCTAAGCGCTGGTAAGGGTGTGGCTGGAGGCACAACAGCTCTGGGCGTAACCGCTTCAGCGGCTCGCCGCAGTCGTCGATTAGACGATCGCTCCAGGGACGCAGCACCGGACCACTTCAACTGCGTTCAAGGCTGACAGAAGTCGACAGCAGGAAGCCGTTTCCACAAGTGGACACAATTTTTCCCCAGGGTGGGTCTCATTTCACACGTCGCGAGCAGGTTGTGACGCAGGAGAGATGCTCGTAGCGATACATGTGACAACAAACCATAAAGACAATCTTGAGCTTTCAGAGCAAAGGCTCAGACATCCGACCAAGAACCCTGCACCAGAAGGGAAGCCAGCGATTCAATCTCAATCGAAATAAGAGCAGCAGCGCCAGAGAAAAACAAGCCAAAAAGCGACATTTGTCAGCGAGACCTCAAAAAAGCAGCAAAAAGGGAATAGTGAGACTCAACCGAGACTCAAGCCTGTGGAAATAAACGTGCATTAATTCAATTGACCTGAAGCGGTCATCCGAAGACGTTGATTTTCCAGCAACTGGCGCAGAACGGGGTGACGATTGAGACCAGGATCCAGATCAATCAGCCTGCTGGCCTCCTGGCGTGCCTCCTCCAGAACAGCGCCATCATCGGCAAGACTTGCGAGAGCCAAATCAGGCAACCCGGACTGGCGGGTTCCGAGCACTTGTCCAGGGCCGCGAAGGCGTAAATCCATTTCTGCTATTTCAAAGCCATCGGTGGAATGAACGAGAACATCGAGCCGTTGGCGTGCCAAAGCATTGCGGCTGTCATTCACGAGCAGACAGTGAGAAGCAGCTGCTCCACGACCAACACGACCACGAAGCTGGTGCAACTGGGCCAGGCCGAAGCGATCGGCATGATCAATCACCATCACGCTGGCCTCAGGTACATCCACACCCACCTCAACGACGGTGGTGGAAACAAGAACCTGACAATCTCCAGACGAAAACGACTGGATCACAGACTGCTTGTCTGCACTGCTGAGGCGTCCGTGTAGCAACCCAACCGAAAGATCGGGAAAGACCTCTTCTGCCAGTTCTCGATGCACATCGACGGCGGAACGTAAATCCAATTTCTCCGACTCTTCCACCAGGGGCAGCACCACATATGCTCGCTGACCGGCCTCAACCTCCTTTCGGATCAACTCATGGGCATCGTGACGCTCTGATCCGGCAATTTGACGGGTTTGGATCGGTGTCCGCCCTGGTGGCAACTCATCAATTTGACTCACATCCAGATCGCCATGCAGGGAGAGGGCAAGGGTGCGGGGAATCGGTGTCGCCGTCATCGTCAAAAGGTGAGGTTGCAATCCCTTACTGAGAAGGCGATTGCGCTGGCGAACCCCGAAGCGATGCTGCTCATCCACCACCACCAGACCAAGGCGCGAGAAGTCAACAGGGTCTTCGATCAACGCGTGGGTGCCAACCAAAATGCGCAGTGTTCCATTGGCCAGATCAGTGAGAATGCGCCTGCGGTTGGGTTTTGAAGTCGAACCAGTCAGCAACTCCACGCTGACGTGAAGTGGCATCAACCACTGACAGAGACTGCGATAGTGCTGTTCCGCCAGCACTTCAGTCGGTGCCATCAGGGCTCCCTGCCAACCGGCATCGACTGCATTCAGCAGGGAGGCGACCGCCACCACGGTTTTACCGCTGCCCACATCCCCCTGGACAAGGCGTGCCATCGGTTCGCTCTTGCCTAAGTCGCTCTCGATTTCCGCCAAAACGCGCTGCTGCGCTCCTGTGAGCTGAAAGGGCAACAAATCGAGGAAACGACCAACAAGACCGTCTCTCTGGCCAATACCCTCAAGGCTCGGAGCCTGGCGCTGACGTAAATCGGCGCGACGCTGCATCAGGCCCAGCTGAAGCAAAAGAAATTCGTCAAACACAAGCCTCCGCCTTGCCTGTTGAAGACGTTCGCGATCCACAGGCCGATGAATCCCTTGCAGGCCTTCAGTGCGGGAGATCAGATGCAGGACTGCACGTCGTTCAGGACTGAGGGGTTCGGGCCAATGCTCAGCAGCCGGAAGCACAAGCTCCACCAGACCACGCAATCGGTCGGCTGTGAGCCCATCGGTGAGGGCATAAACCGGAAGCAATCGGCCGATCTGACGTGATCGCAACGGAGAGTGAACCGTCTCCATCACCTCAATCAAAGGATCCTGAAAGCTGATCCCATAGGGGCCGGTCTTGACCAGGCCGCTAATCGCCACTGTGGCTCCTACGGGATACTGTCGGCTCTGGGCGTGCAACGCCGCTGGGTTGCTGAAGCGTTTGCCAGCGAGGAATCGAGTCACCTTCAAACGACCAGTGGGATCCTGCACTTGCAGCTCCAGGATCGACAGATTGGGGTTACGCGGACTCGTGAATCCGTGACAGCGGCGCACCGTGGCCACGATCGTTGCTGTTTGCCCGGCCTCAAGGGCGACGATGCGTCGCATCGCCGAATAGTCGACGTAATCCCTCGGGTAATACAGGAGCAAATCTCTGACCAGCAGAAGGCCGAGGGACGCCAAACGTTCAGCCAGCTTTGGTCCAATGCCCTTGACACCAGACAGCGGCAAGTCGAGAGAGAGTGAGGCTGGTGCCGTCCGGTTGGGTTGCTGGTTGTCGACTTGGTCCTTCACCCTTAATCGCGGGGGTGCCATCGGTTGCGACGGTTCCATCCGCTGGCGGAATTGATGAAGCCATTGCCGAGTGGAGGTCACCAGTCGGCGGCGAGCCGATTCAGACAGCGTCGGGTAACTGCGATAAGAAGCCGCTAAGGAGGCCAAGCGATCACTGCTATCCGCAGGGATGGGGATCGGTGGTGGTGTCGCGAGCTGACGGGTCAGAAAGTGGTGAAACCGTTCCTGTCGTCCCTGCAGATCAATGAAGCCGCGATCAGCCTCCAACGTCAGAGATGTCTGAAGAGGGTGAAGCCAGGCCTGAAGACGATTGAGCTCTGCTGCAGAGCAAGCCGGAGTCAGCTCTGGGGAGGATGGGTTGGAGGGCTGGTTGGAGGGCTGGGCCACCACTGATGCTGCACGTGTTGGGTCTGAGCACGCCGCTGCCAGTGGCGTTGCTGTCGAACCATTGTGAGCAAGCTCTGCTTCCGTTGTCGGAGCCTGCTGCGACAACGACGCAATGGCACGAGGTCGAATTCCAGTTCAGACGGGCGAAGAAGAACACAGCAGAGATCGATCAACTGGTCACCAGACCCGGTCATCGGCAAAGGGACCCTCAGACGGAGGAGATTGGAGGCCGTGGGAAGGGTGTCGACCTGGCCCGCATGCACGGCGTCAAGCAGGCTGATGGGCAGGAGGCTTGTGGTGAGACCTGCACGCAAGAGCTCAACATTGATCGCGTGAGACAGGTTGCGCAGACGACGCACGACGGCAAGATCAAGGCCGTCGAGCCAGCGCATCAGCTCCAAGGGCATCGTGGGCATGAACTCGGAACTGAGCTGATCGGAATCTGAGCCAGCTGCTTCCTCATCGCTGGGATCAGACAGGGATGAATCCTCAGACGCATCCATGGCCTGACCGGCCATCAGAAACAGCGAGCGCAACACATCCAGATCACTGCTGGCCTGGTCCGCAACGCCAAGATCACCATCCTCGTCCTGGTCTGTGGTTGGCGGAGGGTCTTCGAAACTCAGATCCAGCTCTGATTCAAGCGCCACATCCTCGTCAGAGGGTGTGAACGAAGCCTCCTCTTTCTGCTCTCCATTCACAGGAGGCAAGAGACCATCAAGAAGGGCGGGTTGATCAACAGGCGGAGCAAGGCTGAGCTGAACTGATCCGGACATCCCATCATCAGAGAAGCTGTCAGACGCCGAACCCTGTTGGTCCGTCTGATGCGCCTGGTCCGAAGACCGCTGCAAGCTCTCCATCATGGATTGTTGAGCCTGACGTCTTCGAGTCCGCTTCTCCCGATTGAGCTCCTTAGCAAGTAATTGGAGTTGTTCAATCGTGAGCAAGGAACTACAGCGTTGGATGAGCTCATCGATCCGCTGCTGGAGAGAGTGACGAGAGGGATCAGAAAGCTGATTCAAGCGAGCGTGATCAACGCTGCAGAGGAGATGCCCAAGGGCGCGATGCACCGCTGAGGGCAAGCGCTCACGCAGGAGTCTTAAATAATCAGATTGATCCGCATAAAAAGCTGGTGCCGTATCACGACACCAGCTCTGAAGACGAGCAAGCTGCTCGTCAGGGTTATATGGCAAAGCGCTTTCCTGGTCGGACGCCAAGATCAGCCTTTGGTCATTGATGCCACTTCAGTGGCGAAATCGACTTGTTCGATCTCGATCCCTTCACCCAGGGTGTAACGGGTGAAACGGCGCACCTGGACGTTTTCGCCGATCTTTCCGGCCACTTGCTTCACCAGTTCGGCCAAAGAAAGAGAGCTATCGCGGATAAAAGGCTGATCCAACAAAGCCATTTCCTTGAGTCGCTTGCCAATCCGACCCTCAACAATTCTGGCCTTCATCTGATCTGGCTTGCCCTCGAGGTCATCACGACCCATTTCGATCGACTTCTCACGGTCGACAATTTCTTGAGGGATGTCATCGGTGCTGACGTACTCAACACTTGGGCAGGCTGCAATCTGCATGGAGACATCGCGCAGTAGACCCTGGAAAAGATCGCCACGTGCAACGAAATCCGTTTCACAGTTGATCTCCACAAGAACACCAACGCGCGCACCGGTGTGGATGTAGCTGCCGATGGCCCCCTCAGCAGCGGCACGGCTCGATTTCTTCTCGGCGCTTGCAATGCCCTTCTGACGCAGCCACTCAACCGCTTTGGTCATATCGCCCTCGGTTTCCCCCAGGGCTTTTTTGCAATCCATCATTCCTGCGCCAGTCTTATCGCGCAGATCCTTGACAAGCTTGGCGGATACGGCGGCCATCGGTAGAGGGGGAAAATAGGAACAAGAAGAGCCGCCTTCCCACAAATGAGGGAGGGCGGCGTGAACAAAGAGGGAGGTGAGACTTAGCCCTGGCCGTCGTCACCACCGCGCTGATCATTGGCGCCATGGCGACCTTCGTTGATCGCGTCAGCCAAACGGCTCAACACCAACTGAACGGAGCGCACGGCATCGTCGTTGCAAGGGATCGGAACCTCACAGAGATCGGGATCACAATTGGTATCCAGCATCGACACCAGGGGGATGTCGAGCTTGCGTGCCTCCAGAACTGCATTGGTCTCGCGACGTTGGTCCACAAGGATCACAACATCGGGAAGACGACGCATGTTCTTGAGACCTCCCAGGTATTTCTGAAGACGCTCCAGTTCGCGGCGCAGAACGGCGGCTTCCTTTTTGGGGCGCATGGCGATCGCACCACTGGACTCCATCCGTTCCAGATCCTTAAGACGATCAATCCGGGCTTTCATCGTGGTCCAGTTGGTGAGCATGCCGCCCAGCCAACGTTGGTTCACATAGGAACCACCACAACGGGCCGCCTCAAGAGCAATCACTTCCGAGGCTTGCTTCTTGGTACCAACAAAAAGGAACCGCTTGCCACTGCGAGCGGCAGAGCGGACCCACTTGTAGGCATTGTTCATGCAGACAGCGGTCTGCACGAGATCGATGATGTGAACCCCATTGCGCGCGCAATAGATGTAGCGCGACATCTTTGGGTTCCAGCGACGAGTCTGGTGCCCAAAGTGGGCGCCAGCCTCCATCATCTCGGCGAGAGTGACAACAGCCATGGTGTTTAGGGTTTCGGGTTCGCCTCCACCTGTCAGGGATGGTCAAGGACCAGCACCCGAAACAGACAGGTGTGCGGTGTGAAAGAACTCAATGAATTTATCAAAAGACCGGTCAGCGCAGCCCGATTGCCTTCGCTTCACGGAACATCGCACGCACACCGATACGATTCAGGGGAAGGCGCAGCACTTCCATTGCCACGGCAGCATGGCCATGGCTAATCAGCCATTTCAGCAAAGGACGCAACGACCGTTCGTTGAGCAATCCGCCGAGGGTCAATAGCTCCCACAGGATCAGGTGGAGCCACGTGAACTGAATGATGAAACGGACCCTGCGGGTCGGATGCTTGCGAAAGAACACCAAGCCCATTTTGGCCCGTTCCTGCTCGACCCTGATCAGATCTGGAACCTGAGCAAGGCTCAAGGCTGGATGCCAGTGGTAGCCAACCGCTTCCGGGCACTTGACCAACGCCACCCCCATCTGACGCAGCCGTTCACCCAACTCGAGGTCTTCCCAGCCATAAAGGCGAAAGCCAGTGTCAAAAAGGCCTGACCGCTGCAACACCGTGCGATCAATCGCCACATTTCCCGTGGCGAAATAGGCCCAAGACAAATCCCGCAGTTTGTGGCGTTCCGTTGTTGGCTGATCGAAATTGGCCGTGTTGATCACAGCTCCGTAGGTAAAACAGAGCCGATTGCCGCTCTGATGCCAATAGCGCTGAAGAGCGCGGGCATGGCTGGATAGGAACTGCGGTGTGACCACGAGGTCACTGTCGATGAAAACGATCACATCGCCGCGTGCATGGTCAACGCCACGGTTGCGCCCTTCTGCAGGTCCGCCATGGGCCTGTTCCACCAGACGGACATGGGGGAAGCGCGCAGCCTGTTCCCTTAAACGAGAAGGGGTGCCGTCGGTCGAACCATCGTCAACGAGGACGACCTCATAATCGTCGATCTCACCGGAAGGACTCTGAGCTTCCAAAGCGACCAAACACTTTTCAAGGATCGGCCAGCGGTTGTAAGTGGGGATGACGACGCTGATAAACATCCGCGTGCAACCGGAGCGAGTGAAGGTCCAGCCTAAGGACATCAAAAAAGGGGGGGCGCAAGCCCCCCCTCAGTGCCACAAGGGCGTAGATCAGTCTGCTGCTCCACCGTTGTTGGCAGTACCGGTTACACCGTTGCCTGCACCTTCACCACGGCCATCGTTACGCATTTTGCGCTTCTTGAATTTGCGGGCGTAGGCGCGGTTGCGCTCCTGCTTTTCCTTCTTGAGGTTCCTGCGCTTGGCCATCGCGGAGTTGATAAACGATTTTGGGTGCCACCAACTTACCCAACCGAGCAGAACAATCGACCGTCTTCCATGCGAACCAGTCGATCCGCCACATCCAAAATGCGAGGGTCGTGGGTCACCATCAGAACGGAACAGGCCTGCTCACGAGCCAGGCGTTTGAGCAAATCCACCACTTCCCGCCCAGTGGTGCTGTCAAGAGCAGCAGTCGGTTCATCCGCAAGCAGAAGCTGGGGATGAGCCGCTAAAGCCCGCGCAATCGCCACTCTTTGCTTCTGCCCACCGGAGAGATCGTGAGGCAACTTGTTGAGGTGATCACCAAGGCCAACCTCCCGCAACCATTGCCTCGAGAGGTCACGCCGGGCGAGATAGGAACGATCCTTCAACAGATCTGCACCCATCTGAACATTCTGTTCGGCTGTCAGACAACGCAGCAGATTGTGGCCTTGGAAGATCATGCCGATGCGTCTTCGTAGGCGCTGACGGGCACCGCGACCGGCAGCGTTAAGCGGCTGACCAAGCACGCATACCTGCCCCTCCTGCACCTTGCGCAAGGCACCGATCAATGTGAGCAGGGTTGTTTTTCCGCAACCCGAAGGACCGGTCAGGAGCACAACCTCCCCTGGCTCGATCGTCAACCCCACCGACTGCAGTACTTGGCGACGATTGGCACCTCTGCCATACCAATGGTTCAGTCCCTCAATCGCAACAGTGCTCGCCATCAGAAGATCTCGGCTGGATCGGCATCCACAAGCCGGCGCATTGCCAATCCGGCCGACAGCATGCACATCACCAAAATCATGGTGAACACCGTGGTGGCGCGGCTGAGGTCCATGCCAACCGGAAGACGGGTGGCATCTCGCACAAACCAATAGAGAGCCTGGCCAGCCAAATATGCAGGGATATAGCCAACCAAGGCGAGAATCAACCCTTCACGAACGACAACACCAACAAGCGTTTTTAGCTGATAGCCCATCGCCATCAAGGTGGCGTATTCAGGTAAATGATCACTGACATCGGTGTAAAGCACCTGATAAACGATCACGCATCCCACCACAAACCCCATGGCAGCACCGAGGGTGAAGATGAAACCGATCGAAGTACTGCTGCGCCAGTAGTTCTGTTCAAAATCGATAAAGCCCTGCTTGGTGAGCACACGAACGTCGTTAGGCAGAAGTGCAGTCAGTCGCTCCTGCACAGCCAATGGATCCGCCGTTGGCTTGAGCCGAATCAATCCCAACTCAATGCTGCCCGGAGCTTTGTTGGGCATCAGATCCAAGAATGTCTCAGAACTCGTGAGCAAATTGCCATCAGCACCAAAACTGGTGCCAAGGGAAACCAGACCTGCCACCCTGACGCGGTTTCCACCGATCTCACTCTCAACTGTGCGTCCCTGACGAAACCATTCGGCAACAGGTCCGAATTCAGGGCGGGATAGTTGATCAAAAAGAACACGACCTTTCAAGGAAAGCTGTTGTGAATCCTGAGACAACTCAGGATTCACAAAGAATGGATCCTCTGGGTCGAATCCCAGACCAAGAATGGAGCGGGTAGAGAGGTTTTCAGGATTACGCCAAAGCATCAAACTCCAGTGGACCGGTGTAATTCCTTCGACTTGGGGATCCGCCATCGTTTGGATCAAACGCCGTTTGGGGAAACCGGCCATGCGCACCGAACTGGTGGAACGCGGACTAATCAGGACGAGATCTGCATCAAAGCGGCGATGCACTGTGACGCTCGCATCAAACAACCCGTCACGAAAACCGAGCTGCATGAACATCAAGATGCCGGCAAAACTAATGCCAGCCAAAGCAACAAACAGGCGCACTGGCTGGCGGATCAGCATCAATGACGCCAGCGGTATCCGCCTGCGGTTCCAGAAGCCCAAATTCACTGGGGTTGAAAACGAGCGATCACTTTCATCCCAGCCAGCGTTCTGACCCTTTCAGCGGAAGCCGGATCCAATGTGACGCGCACTTCCACAATCCGAGCGTCGGCATCACCCGTGGGGTCGGTCGAAAGCACCTGCCGCTGCCTCACTTGAGGACTAATGCCGATGACCTTGCCGGCGAGGTTTTGTTTGAAACCTCCATTTTCGCTTGTGAGCGTGACTCTCTGACCAAGCTCAACTCGATTGATATCCGACTCGTACACCTCGATCAAAGCTTGCATCGACTGACTCGCACCGACCTCGATCACGCCATCAGCACCTGGACGTTCCCCGGCGCGAGTGTGAATCCGCAACACCAAGCCCTCGATGGGTGCTCGCAGCTCGCTATCGGCGAGATCAGCCTCGAGTTTGCGTCGCTCCGCGCGAGCCTGCTGGAGTTGCCCTTGAAAACGAAGCAGTTCATCCCGCTTGTCATCAAGGACCACCAAGGCAGCCGCTCCAACTGAGGCCGCAAGGCGATAACGATCAACCTCCTTGCGCTGCAAACGGATCTCGGCCTGCAGCATGCGAATTCGTGCATCCACAGCCGCGACATCTGCCTGGATCTGGAGACGATTATCAAAGCGAGCAAGCACCTGGCCAACCTTGACCGGATCCCCTTCATTGACCAGCAATTCAGCCACTCTGGGGGTTCCACCAAAACCACTCACTGGGGCAGCAAGACGACGAATGTCGCCAGCAGGCTCGAGTTGGCCAAGAGCTGCAACAGCTTCAGGGGCGCGAGTCACCACAGCCGGCACGGGAGAGCGAGCGGCTTGCTGAGGTCGATTCCAAAACAACAGCCCAACGATCACTGTCAGACCAAGACCACCACTGAGAAGCAGCAGCGTCGGTCGACGTCTCAAGGCTCCGGTGGATCGTCGAAGAGCATTTCCTCGATGTAACGATCTGCCCACTCCACGCTGAAGGCCTTCTCCAGGACACGCCGGGTTTTGTCGTTGCGCTTCTGTTGGAGGCAATAGGAGAGCTGACCCTGATGACGATCGATCGTAGAAGGGGCGTCCGGGGCATCGGCGGCTGTGGTCTCAACGGCCTGACGCATCACCTCCAAAAAGTGCCCAACCTGCTCGAGGAACCAACCCTCCTCAACACTGTTCACAGGACGAATGAATCGCACAAAGGGAGAAAAAATCGTTCCCCAAGCCGGTAGCTCTCGCACCTGTTCAAAAGGTGGAAAAGTCAACGCCTCCAACGGTTGACGGATGCTGTCTGGGAGTGTGTCCCGCACAGGTGAAAGGTCAACGATGGCCGCTGAGATCCCTGCGGGACTGGCAACGATGTCTGCTCCGAAAATGGGTAGGTCGTAACGGGGATCGGGAAAGAACACGCAGTGGAGAATCTGCAGTCCTAAACCGAGCCGAGCCGTCTCTAAATGAAGCTTGCGCAGACCTCGACATTGATGCAGTTCATTGCTGATGGACAGCGAATCACCATCCAAAGTGGCTGTGACCGCCTCAAGTTCTGGGTCGACGACGAGAGGCTGAAGGCCTGTCATGGCCCCCCTACATGTCCGGATGCGCTCGGCAAGGGCATCCACCAGAGGATGAAGCTCAAGGGATGTTGACGAGGAAGGAGGCGACGGCACCGGTGCGGTTCAGCACAGAATGGGACTTTGCCACGGGATCCTGAGCCACCCATCCCACGGTCCAGAACTGACGCACCAAACGTTTGGAAACGGAAGTCGGTGCGTCTTCGCCCCCATGCCGGATGCGGGGCTGACTTGCCTTGATTTCTGGTGTCGTGCCGGCAGTGCCTTCGAACACAAGGGTGAGGAGGGTCTGGCCCATTTCCTTGAACACATGGTGTTCAAGGGAAGCCGGCAGCTTGGAGCTGGAGATTTCGATCGACGGATCGAAGCCCTTGGTGGCAGTAGCAATGCAGCCACAGGTTTCGATGACGTTCATTTCCATGTGCTCGTTCCACCAGAAGGTGCATGCGAAGCCTTGGAACTTCTGCTTGATCTCGTCCTCGAACCAGCGTTGCGCGCTGATGCCTATGGGATGGAACGCGACGTTGTCCTTGAGGAAATTGCCCAATATCGCGATCAACCCGATGAACAGGTCGTCCAGCACTTGCTGGCCTCAAGTTGCGCGAACCATCCCTACGGACGTCCAATTCTTGGTTGGGAGGAGAGTCTGCTGGCCAGCTCACCGGACACGATGGCTGCCTTTCACCAACGTCGCTATCGAGGAACGAACTGCTGCCTGATGGTGGCGGGAGCAATCCCCAAGGGGCTGGAGCAAACCATCAGCGCCAGTCGCCTGGCCTCGCTTGCGACCCAATCAGAGGATCACCCAAACGGGATCGACCAGACACTGAGCTTCCAACGTGGACGGGACACGATCCAGGTCGAGCGCTTGGAAGCAGCGAGGTTGCTGATGGCCTGGCCTGCCGCCGCCGCGGATCAACAACATCAGGTGATGGGGATTGATCTGGCCACAACACTTCTGGCCGAAGGTCGACGCAGTCGTCTGGTGGAGCGCCTACGCGAAGAACTACAGATCGTGGAATCGATCGATATGGACCTGACCACACTCGAGCAGGGAAGTCTGGTGATGCTGGAAGCCTGCTGCCCTGCTGAGCACATCAAGGAAGTGGAAGCGGAGGTCGACCGCGTGCTTCAAGAGTGCGCATCCACACCCGTTCAGGCCGCTGAAATGGAGCGGGGTCGACAGCTGGTCGGGAACGGTCTTCGCTTCAGCTTGGAGGCTCCCGGTTCTGTGGCTGGCATCGCAGGACCACAGGCGCTTTGGCGAGAACCGCAGGATCCCTTGAGGCCACTGCAAGATCTGCAGAACTGGACTGCGGCTGGCTTGCAATCCGACGTTTTCGGACAGCTGCAGGCGTCCAAGGCCTTCACGTTGGTAGCCCTGCCAGAGGAGGAGGGCTGATGGCACTGCCTGATCTGATCCTCGACCCTCTCGCCACTCCAGGAGTGCTGGCGGCAAAAGCCTTAATCCGCCACGGCAGCGCATCGGATCCAGAGGGACTGAGGGGCGCTCATCAGTTGCTGGGCTCTGTCCTGAGCCGAGGCTGCGGGCCCTACGGACCGATCCAGCTTGCAGACCTGGTGGAGGGATGCGGAGCCGGACTGCGCTGCGACACCCATGAAGATGGCCTGCTGATCAGCCTCAAATGCCGTGATGTTGATGCCGAGAGGTTGTTGCCGGTGATCGGCTGGATGCTCAGACAGCCACACCTGAGGCCGGATCAAGTGGAACTGGAGAAAGAGCTCAGCCTCCAAGCACTATTGCGCCAGAAGGAGGACGCGTTCCACCTTGCCTATGACGGTTGGCGATCTCTGGCCTACGGGTCCGGCTCCTATGCCCACGATCCCCTTGGTGTGGCTGAGGAACTGAAAGAGATCAGCCCCGACCAACTCCGATGCCTGGCAGCTCAACTCGAAGACCATGGCTCGGTGTTGGCGCTCTCCGGCACCATCCCGACCAAGCTGCTCAAGTTGATGGAGAGCCACGAAGCCTTCCAGGAGGGTGGAGCGCAGGCGATCACTCTCGCTGCATCAACGCCTCGTGGCACAAGTCTGGGAACGGAACAGGGGACCCTAAGCATCAGAGAGCAGACCACTGAACAGGTGGTGCTAATGCTCGGGCAACCCTCCCTTGCCCACGGCCACCCTGATGATCCAGGCCTTCGCCTACTTCAAGCCCACCTCGGCCAAGGCATGTCCAGCCTCTTATTCCGCCGGTTACGCGAAGACCACGGCGTTGCTTATGACGTCGGCGTGCACCATCCGGCACGGGCTGGAGCAGCACCGTTCGTGATGCATGCTGCAACCAGCACCGATCGCTCCAAGCTCTCTCTTCAGCTGCTTTTAGAAAGCTGGAATGAGATGTGTTCCAAACCTCTCGACCCCGATGATCTGCAGCTGGCGAAGGTGAAAGTTCGCGGCCAGCTTGCTCACGCCTCCCAAACCACCGGACAACGGGCGGAGCGTCGAGCCCAACTGAGAGGTCTGGGCTTACCCGATGACCACGACCAACGTTGTTTAGAGATCATGGATGCGCTTGATCCAGTCTCGATTCAACGAATCGCAGCCGAGCACCTCAGTCGACCACTGCTCAGCCTCTGTGGCCCGCAAGCCTCGCTCAGGGTTCTGGAGTCTCAGTGGGAGGCTCGGCAAGGGGAAGCTCGGCAACGCTGAGGTGGTCGTTCGGCACTAGAAAAGTGCCACGACGGAAACGGACCGCAACGGTTTCCAAGGGCTTCAGACCCACCACTTCGCCTAATTCATCAGTGGAGACAAGGTCGGGCGGTCGCAACATCGGCATTGGATCCGCTGTCTTCAGATAGGGCAACGGCCGCACCAGCCGCACCTGATCACCGATCGAAACGTCCATGCACCATGGGCAATCACCCTCTCCTACTGCAGGATGGGGCCAGCTGAATGCAGCTGGTGCGGGCACTGGCCACCTGGAGCGGCGCATTTGCCGGTCTGATGCTGACCCTTGTTGGCAGCCTGATTCCTGCTGCAATGCTGTGGCCAGGGGTTCCTTTGGAGGTGCTGCCCTTACCCAGCACCTGGCAAGTGCCGGCGCTTTTGATCTGTGCTCTGGTTTGTGGGCCTCGTGCGGGTGTGATCGCCTCAGTGGCCTATCTCACAATCGGCCTTGTGGATCTTCCTGTTTTCCACGACGGAGGCGGCCCCGGCTATCTGCTCAATCCAGGTTTCGGTTATTTGGCTGGTTTTGTACCGGCTGCCTGGCTGTGCGGACGCCTGTCGCAACAGGAAGGGATGAATGATTTGGCGCGTCTGACCCTCGCTGCCATTGCAGGCCTGGTCATGATTCAAATTTGCGGCCTGCTCAATCTTCTTGTTGGTGGCCTGCTCGGCCGCTGGGCCGATCCCCTTCCCGAACTGTTGTTCAGTTATGGGGTAGGCCCCCTTCCCTCGCAGCTGGCCCTCTGTGTTGCAGCAGGCCTGCTAGCCCTTCCCTTGCGTCGCCTGTTGTTGATCGAATGATGCGTTCTGTTCGACGCAAGTTCCTGCCCAATCACCTCGGGCGCGGACCGTTGCTCCTGCTCGGTTTGATCATCGTGATCGTGGATCAGGTGAGCAAAGCCTGGGTAAGACACAGTCTTGAGCCAGGCATTCCCTCTGAATTTCTGCCTGGGCTGATCCAGCTCCGCTGGGTGCGCAACACCGGAGCGGCCTTCAGCCTCTTCAGCGATTCCACCACGTTGCTGGGAGTTCTGAGCCTGTTGGTCGGGGTGACCGTGGTGTTCTGGATCTGGCGCAGCCAGCAACAACCCTTGTGGCAGGGCCTAGCCCTCGCCTTCCTATTGGGAGGCACGATCGGCAACGGCATCGATCGGTGGAGACTCAACCATGTCACCGACTTTCTAGAACTGGTGCCAGTGTCGTTTCCGATCTTCAATGCAGCGGATATCGCCATCAACCTTGCAGTCGCCTGCTTTGCCATCGATGCCCTAACCCGCCGCCATGAGCACCGTCCCCACTGAGGCGAAAGCAGCTGCAAGCAACCCGATTCAATCCGGGACCTGGCAATTGGTGCTCCAGCAGGAGGGGGAAGCAGACCGAGAGATCATCCTGCACGGAGAGGCCTATCGAATCGGTAGGGATTCCGAGCTGGAGATTGCCCTCAACCACCCTGCTGTGAGCCGCAATCATGCAGTGCTTGAGCGCGACCGAAATCACTGGCGCCTCCGAGATCTCAACTCAACCAATGGCCTGTGGTGGCAGGGCAGGCGTATCCACGAGCTGGTGTTACGAGACGGTGATCGCGTCAGCCTTGCCCCCGCAGCCGATACCGGTGCTCCGGTGCTCTGCTTCCTGAATCGAAGGGATCGCCTGCACCGCAGCCTGGAGAAAGCTTTAGGCATCGGTGTGCTTGCCGGCCTGGGAAGCGGCTTCCTGCTGCTTCTACTGGCAGCAGTGACCGTGCCAGTGAGAGGCAGGCTGGCGACCGTGCAGGGGCCGATCGCCATCTATGACCGCCATGACGCACCCCTGCTGTCGGTGGATTCGAGTCGGCACCGTGAACTGCCAAGCCTTAACAGTTTTTCTCCCTACCTGATCAAGGCGCTGCTCAGTAGCGAAGACAATCGCTTCTGGTGGCATCCGGGTGTTGATCCGATCGGCACCTTGCGCGCCTTCCTCACCAACTACAGCGGCGGCACGATCAAGGAAGGTGGCAGCAGCATCACCCAACAACTAGCGCGCAGTCTTTACCCCGATCAGGTTGGCCAGGGTGACAGCCTCGGGCGCAAGTGGCGTGAACTGCTTGTCGCCATCCAGTTGGAAACACGCTTCAGCAAAGGACAACTGCTGCTGAGTTATCTCAACAGGGTGTATCTCGGAGTTGGTTGGGGGTTTGAGGACGCCTCCCAGGCCTATTTCGGACGATCCGCCGCTGATCTCAGCCTTGAACAGGCAGCCCTACTTGTGGGTCTACTCCCGTCACCAAACGGGCATGATCCCTGCCGATACCCACAGCGGGCACTCAAGGCCCGCAATCGGGTGCTGAACAAGATGGCCGACTCTGGGCGGCTCTCGCTCGAACAAGCCAGGCTGGCTCGACGCCGGCCGGTGCAATTAACCAGTTCGGCGTGCAGCGATCAAGCCAGCCGCAGGTCCGCTCCCTTCTATACCGATCAGGTCCGTCGAGATCTGAGCGCGCTGGTGGGCCCCGATGTGGCGGCTGAGGGCAATTTTCTGATCGAGACCTATCTCGACCCGATGCTGCAGGACGTGGTGCAAAGGCAACTCGCTCAGCGACTCATGGCATCCCAGGAGGTTGGAGTGAGTGAGGGAGCTGCGGTGCTACTCGACAGTCGGTCAGGAGGTGTCTTGGCGATTGCCGGTGGCAAGGATTACCGCAGCAGCCAATTCAACCGTGCCTCCATGGCAGAGCGGCAGCCAGGCAGCACCTTCAAACTGATCACATTCCTGGCCGCCCTGGAACAGGGGATCCAAGCCGCAGACAGAATTGACTGCAGCCCGATGCGCTGGAGAGGACAGAGCTTCAATAGCTCTTGCAAAGGCAAGATCAGCCTCAACCAGGCCTTCGCCTCCAGCAGCAACACAGCAACGCTTCGCCTTGCACAACGCGTCGGCCTGGAGCAAGTGGTGCAACAAGCCAGGCGTCTTGGTATCAGCACCCCCCTGGATCCAGTGCCGGGTCTTGCCCTTGGACAGAGTGAAGTGCGCTTGATCGAGCTGTCGGCGGCCTACGCGGCCGTTGCCAACGATGGTCTCTGGCATCAACCCAGCACGATCAGGCGCCTGGTGGATGCCGAAACCTGTCGGGTGCAACAGCTCAAAGACTGCGGAAGCCTGGGAGGAAGCACCACCACCATCGCCGGAGCCCGGCAGGCGGTACGGCAGCCGATCGCTCGGGCGATGCAGGGGATGCTGCGCAGTGTTGTGCGATCAGGGACTGGTGGTGGGGCCCAACTCGGCGGCCAGGAAGGCGGGAAAACCGGAACGACCAACGACGGGCGTGACCTGCTGTTCATCGGTTATGAACCCAAACGCCACTGGGTACTCGGCATCTGGCTCGGCAACGATGACAACACACCCACAGCAGCATCCAGTGCCTTGGCAGCATCCCTTTGGAGCGACATCATGCGAGCGGCAGATCGGGGAACTAACACCACACCGTGAAGTCGAACACACGCTGGCTGTTCTGGGGAGGCGGTGCCCTTGTCGCCCTTGTGGTGCTTGGAATGGTGCTGCAAGCCGTTCGCAATCTCCTCTGGGACTTGAGCTACTGGCTCCCCCCCTGGATGGTGGGCCCGGTGCTGCTGCTCGCCGCCGGGCTGATCGTGGCACTGATCAGCCAGATCGGATGGCCCTGGTACAAGGCATGGAAACGGGAGCTTGACGGGCGCAATGACCCGACCACCCAGTTGCCTGCACCGCCCGACACACGTCGTCAGGCAGCCGAACAAAGCCTCGAGAGCATCGACCGCCTCCTGGACAAGCTGGATGATGCAGTCAGTCGCGAGGGCCTCCGTCAGGAAAGGGAACGGGTCGCCCAAGAACTGAAGCGCGGAGATCTCACCGTCGTGGTCTTCGGCACCGGATCGAGCGGCAAAACATCCCTGATCCGGGCACTGCTCAATGAAATTGTTGGAGATGTCGGTGCCGCCATGGGCACCACAACAGAAACTCGTACTTATCGCTTGCGCCTGAAGGGGATCCGGCGTGGTCTGCTGCTGCTGGATACACCAGGAATTCTTGAGAGTGGAACGGATGGCCGCGACCGGGAGCAGGAAGCGCGACGTCGGGCCAGCAGGGCTGATCTGATGTTGGTTGTCGTCGATGGTGACCTGCGCGCCGCTGAGCTTGCGGTGACACGTCATCTCGCCAGCCTCGGCAAACGCCTGTTGCTCGTGCTGAACAAATGTGATCTGCGCGGGGAGGAGGAGGAACGCCGATTGCTGGCGCTGCTCCAGCAACGTTGTGCCGATCTGCTCAGTCCTGCCGACGTGATCGCCGCAAGTGCCGCCCCACAGTCGGTGCCAAGACCTGGTCAACAGCCATGGCAACCGCCTCCAGAAGTCGAGGCTCTGCTGCGTCGTCTTGCCAGCGTTCTCCATGCCGATGGTGAGGAGCTTCTAGCGGACAACATCCTTCTTCAGTGCCGACATCTCGGTGAAACGGGACGTCATCTACTCGATCAGCAACGCCAAATGGAGGCACGACGCTGCGTGGACCGCTACAGCTGGATCAGCGGCGGCCTTGTGGCTGCAACCCCACTGCCCGGAGTGGACCTTCTCGGCACCGCTGCTGTCAATGCCCAGATGGTGATCGAGGTGGCGGGGGTCTATGGCGTCACCCTGAATCGCAGCCGTGCTCAAGAACTCGCCGTATCCGTTGGCAGGACACTGGCTGGTGTGGGGGTGGTGAAAGGAGGAATCTCTCTGATGGGCACAGCCCTCAGCTTGAACCTGCCAACACTGTTGCTTGGGAGAGCTGTGCAGGGTGTGGCAGCCGCCTGGCTCACACGCATCGCTGGAGCGAGCTTCATCACCTACTTCCAACAGGACCAGGACTGGGGGGACGGTGGGGTACAAGATGTGGTCCAACACCACTACGACCTCAACCGGAGGGAGTCTGCTCTGGAGCGCTTTCTTCAGACCGCTGTGAAGAGGGTTGTGGAACCACTGCAACGCCAAGTACAGAGGAAGCTTCCACCGCGCCCAGGGCCTCGGGCGGAGGTGGAAGCATCGGACCACGGGAATCCAGGACTGTAATCAGGAGCAAATAGAACACTCCGATCGCCACAGACAGCGCTCCAGTCACAATCGCGACCCATCGTCCTCGTGGTGATGCCGGTGCTGCCATCAAGCAAACTCCCTCGCCGATGCGTTCAGGATCTCCGCCAACTGGCGCAAGTGGCAGCTTTGCGTATGGGGATTGCCAAGCACAGCCTTGAGATAGTGAAAACCGGCGTAGATGGGTCGTGAAAGCATCAGTTGTTGATTCAGCAGGCGCTGACGGGTTTTCAGCGACCAAGCCTCAATCTCTGAAGCAGTGCCCTGCAACGGACGACAAGCAAGCAAATGGAGCGGACCACTACACACCTGAAGCTGGCTCGCATCCAGGGAAGTCTCAAGACTTTGACGTCGTTCCACAGCAGAGGTGAGCAGCGAGGCAATGCCGTTCTCCCCCAATTGGCGGAGCCCCAGCCAGAGCTTGAGCACTTCGGCCGGCCGCGTGCCTTGGAGCCCTTGCTCGCCGCCATGGCCATCGCCCCAGGCGGGCTCCATGTAGGGCAAACCCGTTGCAAACGCTTCCGCGAGGGTTGAGCGATCCGCCACAAGCAGCAGTGAGGAGGTTTTGGTGATCCCAAGCAATTTCTGGGGATTGACGGTGATCGAATCCGCCAGACCCAGCCCCTCCAGCAGGGGGGCGGTGGTGGCTGACAACGCGAAAATCGCCCCGATCGCGCCATCCACATGCAACCAAAGTTGCTCACGGCGGCAGAAATTGGCCAGATCGCGCAGCGGATCGATTGCACCACGCACGGTGGTTCCCGCAGTCGCAACAACCGCCAGACACGGGCGCTGCTGGGATCGAAGGGTCTTCAATCGCGTCTGGAGCAGATCCATATCCAGACAGCCATCGTCATCCACAGGAATGGTCTGAAGCGCATCGGGTCGCAATCCCATCACCCGGACCGCCTTGGCGAGGGAGACATGGGAATCAGCACTGGCGAGCACGACCGCCTCAGGATTGTGTGCGAGGCCGAGATGATGGCGGGCCACGACCAAAGCATTCAGATTGCTGAGGCTGCCTCCGCTGGCCGGGACACCTCCAGCGGAGGCTGGCAAACCAAGGCGACTGGCGAACCAGTTGCAGAGATGCCGCTCCAGCCTGGTGAGGCTGGGAGACAATTCTTCAGCGAGAAGATTGTTGTTCAGCCCAGCACAGATCAAATCAGCGGCAATGGATGCTGTGAGTGGAGGCGGATCGAGATGGGCGAGAGCACCAGGATGGGAGGGCTGGAAGGCTCCGTCCATCACCCATTGAAGATCGTCCAGTAAACGGCTGCTGGACAGGCCCTCCTGTTCAGGCACCACGTCGGGGAGCACCGACAACATGGGCAAGGGGCCGCGGCAGTGGGCATCGCCGAGCCAGCGGCAGAGCTGAGAGGACGCCTGATGGAGGAACCGCTCCAGATCGGGATCCAAACCCAACGGCGAGGCGAAAGGAGCGAGGGGCTCGGTCGTTGAGGGCTGGAGATTGCCGACCAAGGGCTCGCGATCAACAGCATTCATTCTCCACCGTGATGGCACATTGACCAAAGCGAAACCTGAATTCGAAGGATTGAACGGACCGGTGACCCTGAATGAGGAGCAACAGAAGTTTTGGATGGGACTGCTGCTCAGACGGGCCGAAGCGAACGGTCGAGAAGGAGAAGTACCAGTGAGTGCAGTGGTTCTCGACAGGCGCGGACGCTGCGTCGGATTCGGAGGAAACACCCGTGAGCGGGAGCAAGATCCCCTCGGCCATGCTGAACTCGTGGCGATGCGCCAAGCCAGCCGTCTGAGAGGCGACTGGCGTTTTAATGACTGCACCCTGCTAGTCACGCTGGAACCCTGCCCGATGTGCGCCGGTGCCCTGGTGCAGGCCCGGATGGGTCATCTGATCTATGCGGCCACAGATCCGAAACGGGGAGCGATGGGCAGCACGATCAACCTGGCAGAACACTGCAGCGCCCATCACGTCATGCAAGTGACAGGCGGTGTTTTGGAGGAGCAGGCCAGCGCCATGCTGGCCACGTGGTTCAGGCAGCGGCGACGGCGTCCTGACGGAAGCGTGGAAGCTCGGTCTCGAACAAGTTGAGAAGTCGATTCACGTTTTCGGGCTTGGAGTTGTAACCCATCAGGCCGATGCGCCAGATCTTGCCTGCCAGGGTGCCGAGGCCGCCGCCGACTTCAATGCCGTGCTCATTGAGGAGGTGTTGGGTGAATGCCTTGCCGTCGACGCCGTCAGGAATGCGAACCGTAGTGAGCGTAGGCAGACGCAAATGCTCAGGGGCATGCATCACAAGGCCCTGACTCTCAAGACCCGCCCAGAGGGCTTCAGCATTGGTGCGGTGACGTGCCCAGGCCTGTTCCAGGCCCTCTTCAGCGAGCAAACGCAGTGCTTCACGCATCCCGAAGTTCATGTTGACAGGGGCGGTGTGGTGATAAACCCTGTCACTGCCCCAGTACTGGTTGAGCAGAGAGACATCGAGATACCAGTTAGGCACCTTGTCTTTACGGGCAGCCAGCTTCTCCTCCGCGCGCGGCCCCATGGTGAACGGGCCAAGCCCTGGAGGGCAGCTAAGACCTTTCTGGCTGCAGCTATAGGCCAGATCCACCTTCCAGTCGTCGAGGAAGACGGGGACTCCTCCCAGGGACGTGACCGTATCAAGCAAGAGCAAACAATTGTGCTTGCGACAGAGATCTCCGATCCCATCCATCGGCTGGCAAATACCAGTCGATGTCTCGGCATGCACCATGGCGAGGATCGCCGGCTTGTGCTCTATCAGAGCGGCTTCGATGTCCTCAAACGCGAAGGCTTCACCCCAGGGCTTCTCGACCACACGCACATCAGCTCGGTATCGGCCGGCCATATCAACCAGACGATTGCCGAAGTAGCCCTTCACGGCCACCAACACCCTGTCTCCGGGCTCGATGGTGTTCGCGAGGGTCGCCTCCATGGCGGAACTGCCCGTGCCACTCATGGGCAGGGTGAGGCGATTGTCGGTCTGCCAGGCGTAGCGGAGGAGTTCCTGAACCTCAGCCATCAACTCGACATAAAGGGGGTCGAGGTGGCCAATCGGTGTGCGGGACAAGGCCCGAAGCACCGTGGGGTCGGCATTAGATGGCCCTGGGCCCAGCAACAGCCGATCAGGCGTAGCTATAGGGCTCAGAGACCGGCGATGGCACGGATCAACCGAGGGGTGAGAGTGCGATGTCGCCAAAGCCCAAGAAGCAAATCGTGCGAAGCAGCCTACGCAGTCAGCTCACCCACCCTGAAATAAATGTTGGATTGCAACGCGATCAGCGCTTGCGAACGTCGGTCGCCGCCAATCCCTCAGCCATGTGCTCAAAAGGCTGACGCACCAGAGGGCAGCGTTCAATCGCGAGACCGTCGGCAATGAGCATCTCGCAGACAACGTCTGCAAGAAGGACAATGCTGCGCACTGTGGGACCGGTGGGCACTCCCAGGCTCTTGTAGGTGTCATCAAGACCATTGAGGACACGTTCGTTGAGAATCGTGCTGTCACCGGCCACCAGCGCATAGCTGGCGTAGCGCAGGAAATAGTCCATGTCGCGAAGGCAAGCAGCCAGGCGACGGGTGGTGTAGGCATTGCCACCAGGCAAGAGAAGCTCTGGATCACCCTTGAAGAGTCTTTGGCTGGCTTCGCGAACGATTTCGGTGGCTTCGCGATTGATGAGCTCTACGGCTTGCAAGCGCAAGCTCGATTCACCGAGATAGCCATCGATGCTGTCCATGGCGTTGCGATCGAGATAACGACCTAACTGGTCGTAACGACCGATCAACCCGGTGATGGCATCACGCATGGCGAAGGCTTTGACGGTATCAGGATGAAACGTAACACCATCAATCGGCGCAGAACCCCGATGCGCGCTGCGATGTCACCAAGTTGACAGAAACGGTTACCAATCCTGCCTGAATCGACAAGCGCAAGCGTCCAACAGAAAAAGTGTGCCCCTTGATACAAAAAGCCCCCGAATGGCTGCTTACGGTCGTTTGGTCACATAAAGGTGAGCCTCACTGGATCCCATGGGCAAGACCGCACAGGACGTTCTCAACGCAATCAAGAACGAAGGCATTGAACTGATTGACCTGAAGTTCACTGACCTGCACGGCAAGTGGCAGCACCTCACAGTCTGCGCCGATCTGGTGGATGAGGACGCCTTCCGAGATGGCCTCGCGTTTGATGGCTCTTCCATCCGCGGGTGGAAGGCCATCAACAAATCCGACATGTCGATGGTTCCAGACCCCAGCACCGCCTGGGTGGATCCCTTCTATCGCCACAAGACGTTGAGCATGATCTGCTCAATTCAAGATCCACGCACCGGGAAGCCATACGATCGATGCCCCCGAGCCCTGGCGCAGAAGGCTCTGAATTACATGGCCAGCACCGGCCTGGCAGACACCGCCTTCTTTGGTCCCGAGCCTGAGTTTTTCATCTTCGACGACGTTCGCTACGAAAGTGCCAACGGCTCAAGCTCCTACAGCGTCGACTCGATCGAGGCTCCCTGGAATACCAACCGGGTTGAGGAAGGCGGCAACCTCGCCAACAAGATTCAGCTGAAAGAGGGTTACTTTCCCGTTTCGCCGAACGACACCTCCCAAGACATCCGCAGCGAAATGCTGCTGACCATGGGGTCCCTCGGTGTTCCCATCGAAAAACAGCACCACGAAGTCGCCACAGCTCAGCACGAACTCGGCATGAAGTTCGCTGAGCTCATCCAGGCTGCAGACAACGTGATGACGTACAAGTACGTCGTGCGCAATGTGGCCAAGAAGTACGGCAAAACGGCCACGTTCATGCCGAAGCCGATCTTCGCTGATAACGGCAGTGGCATGCATGTGCACCAAAGCCTTTGGAAAGCAGGCCAACCGTTGTTCTTCGCCCCAGGCACATACGCCGACCTGTCGGATACAGCGCGCTGGTACATCGGCGGCATCCTCAAGCACGCGCCTTCCTTCCTGGCCTTCACCAACCCCACAACCAATAGCTACAAGCGGCTTGTGCCTGGCTTTGAAGCACCGGTGAATCTGGTGTACTCCGAGGGCAACCGATCCGCAGCCGTGCGCATCCCGCTCACAGGTCCTAGCCCCAAAGCCAAGCGCCTTGAGTTCCGCTCCGGCGATGCTCTAGCCAACCCTTACCTGGCCTTCAGCGCCATGATGATGGCTGGACTCGACGGGATTAAGAACCAACTCGACCCAGGCGATGGCCTCGACAAGGATCTGTTCGAGATGCCTGCGGAAGAACTGGCCAAGATCGATACGGTTCCCGCTTCACTGAACGGTGCACTGGAAGCACTTCGTGCAGATCACCACTATCTGCTTGAAGGTGGCGTCTTCACGCAAGACTTCATCGACAACTGGATTGACATCAAGTACGAGGAAGTGCAACAGCTGCGTCAGCGTCCCCATCCCCACGAGTTCACCATGTACTACGACGCCTGATCAAACAGGATTAGTAGAACCAGGAGACTTGAGTGTCTCTCAATGGCTCCCAACACGGGGGCCATTTTTTTTTTGGGAATAGACATCGATTAACAGCCAATTCAGAGCTGCTTGGGCCAGGTCTCAACCGAACTGCAGGGCCCGATTCAGTGCATGGCTAATAACCACAGAAGATTCACGTTCAATCCTTACAAGCTGAGCAGTTGGGCCCATTAGCGCGACGGTCATCAAGAGATTGCGCAAATGGATGAACGTCGACTCACTGGCGGGCTGCAACCTGCGCCAGAGGCAGAGTTCGCAGGGCGAACATCGCAGATAAGGAGCCTCCAGTGCCCACCGAAATGGCAGACGGATGGGAGTGGGGCCAGAGGCTCCTGGGCTGCCTAAGGCAATGTCAGCCCCGGTAAAGGCTGACTTTCACCCCCCTGTGACCAAGATCACAGCCCCCCTTGAGTCAGATCAGCAGGTCAGCGGGTGATTCCGGAGATGGTGTGTGCATCGGAGGGAGAGATCCCACCACACTCATCACCCCACTCAAACCAATGTCCTTCAAGTACTTCCGCCCCACACTCCGCAAAGTCACCACCACGCAAAAGGCTCCCGCTTACAAAAACACCGCTTCCGCAGAGCGTCTCGCTGATCTGATCGACGCTACTGACATCCTCTCCAACCACAGCATTGAGAAGCACCTCGCTGAAGCCAACTTTGAGGATCACGGTCACTCCATCCTCAAAGAATCAGGCCTGACTCGCGGTCACTCCATTCTTGAAACTTCCTTCGGTGATCAACTTGCCGGCCGTGACTCAATTCTTGGCGATGCAGGCAAGCAAAACGAGACACAATTCGGCGAAGAAGGTCTTCGTTCTGCTGGTAAATTTGGGAAAGGTATGGCTGGCAATGAGGATAAATATGGCGGACGCTCCCTTGAGGATGCTTTCTCAGGGAATGGGTACGCTGTAGCAAACTACAATGCTCTTGATAGAAAATGCGAAGAGAATCCAGAGGCTTGCAACACACATGCCAAGGATCAAATGGAATGCCTTGCGAAAGATACCGAGAATCAACTTAACGAAGCCAACGGGAGACCAACTAAACCACTGCCGCCAAAATGTACTGGCGGAGACAACCCAGCCCCTGCAAGCAATGGTGGACGCCCTGCTCCTGACGACAACGGAGGCGGCGAAGGCGGTTTCATGACCTGGAAGCTGCAAGATCAACTCTCCAATGGCCTCAAAAATGCCAAAGATCCCATCACTAACCCTTACAACGAAAACCAAGGTGGCGGCGTTCTGACTGCAACCGAACTCAAAGAGATGGAGTCTGATCTGCGCAATGCAAAAGACCCTGCAACCAACTGGGGCGATGAAAACTACAACAACTCCATAGGTGCTATCGAAATGAATGTTGGCGAGATCAGCCTCAAAGCTCCCGCCACCAACTGGGGTGACAACTACACCTCCACCACCGCCAACGTTGTTGACACCGTCTTCACCGTTCAAGACGTCTTCTGATCCAGTTGCCGGGGGGCCTGATGCTCACGCGATGAGCTGAAAGCAATACAACACCAACGAGTGGGAAAGCAGGGCGGTCTTCGATGAATGTGGCTGATCCATCCCCCGGCACAACAACAAAAGCCCCGCCAAAGGCGGGGTTTTATATTGCCTGAGCTGTAGACAGCCAAGCATCCTCAATCCTGCGGATCGACTGGCCTGTAGGGATTGGAACACACCTCTTATTGGCTTTGCTGAGATTCAGGCAAAGGAAAGCGCGACATTGAGCGAGAGGAGCCCAACAAGAAAAAATGCGGCCAAAAGGGAGGCCTCTGGAACCATTTTCACAATCGCGTAGCCAACGATGGAGAAGGCAGCTGCGATAAGTAGGGCCGCGAAGTCAGGTTGCATCTCCCTCAATGCGTGGTGGTCTGTTGTAGCCACTGCACCTCTGTGACCGAGAGCGGGAGTGCTCAGCTCAGCTGCTTACAGAAGAGCCTCAGCAGTTTTACTCCGGCAGGCACTGCATTTCCCGGGGTCCTTCGTACCTAGACCTTCGATGGCTTTAGCCGTGTCGTGACAGGCCAATTGGATTGGGCATCAAGTCCAAGATGAGCTTGACGTTGGCCTGCTGTCGAGAAGCGACCGAGAGGTTCCAGTCAACAGGCGGTTCTGCTTCGTGAAGAAAAGAAGACAGCGCTGACACACCGACCAAAGCTGTCTGCAGCGTCATCAGCACATTCATGGTCGACCCCGTCATCTTCCCAACCCTGCTAATCCTCTGGGGGCTGACAGCCCTTACAAAGATCGGGGCTTAGCGGACGTGTAGATCTGCCGATGCACAAGAGCCTGACGAACAGCTGTGCGCACCTTCGCGTTTTCAATCAACAGTTGCTTGGTCAAATCCCTGATTTGATCGATGTCGTCGCACCGATCAAGTTCTCGGCAAGCCGCCTCAATCCGAAACTTCTGCTCCGTCGACAAGGTGATTTTGGCCATTGGTCAATGGTCTGCGGTGCACAAACTGTGGCGACTGGTGCCGATGCGCTGTTGGGGGGTTAACCGACCAACAGTTCGATGCTCTGCAAGATTCTGCGCTTCCCCTGTGCGAGACACCCCTTGTGAGCCCTGAAGACCTCGGCATGGAAGTGGTGATGAGACCATCGCACCTTTCCTCTGCGGAGTGAGGGCGTTTGACTCTCTTAAACAGGCCTTCCAAGACCTTGACCGTCTCCAGTTTGGCAACGAGGGAGTCATCGCAGCTGATCATTCCTTTCACAGGCTGAGCTGTCACCATCAAGACATTCGAGATGGATTGAGCTTGGAACACCACGCTCTATCAACAGAGTGCTTCATGGTTCAGCCCCGAGCACTAAGTAGGTTGTGATGCAGAGGGAGAGAAAATAGAAGGTCAGCATTGTTTTCAATGATGCTGAGAAAAATCTATTTCCCATCCCAAGAGAAATTATGTCTGAACCTTCCACAACTCCTACAAAGTCTGACGGGACAAGCCCTACTTGTCGCTGACGAGGCTCGCCAGAACGTCACTGCAACTCAGGCGTCATTCCGTAACTGTGTGATCGCACTGTCATGCAGGCGACGTTGATGTCCCTGGCGCAGCGCCCAAGCCCGCTGCTGTGCCATTGCGTTAGCCCCGTCCTGCTGATCTGGATGGGCCTGGATTTGCCCGAGGGCCACCTCACGCCGATGCACGTCATGGGCGTGCTGGTGTGACCAAGCCAAAAACTCAACACCAGCAGACGTATCTCGCTGGATCAAGCCACCGTCTGAGTGCTGGGACGTTTGAACAGTCATCGCGAGAACCCCTCAAGAGTCTTGCTCTAATTTTGTATCAACGACTACAGAATTTCAAGGCTTTGGTTGCCGGTCGCTGCGATGGCGTCCAAGGCTCGATGAGCGAGAGCCAAAAGAGGCCGGCACCAAAATCCACCACGAAGGCCATCCATCCGCTGGAATGGCGGTTCTACATCTTCAATCTGAAGCGATGGCGACGCCCACCCTCACCGAGATCGCCTATCGCACACTGCAGCAGACCAGAAGCCTCGCAGGCCTGGCGCACAAAGAAATCAGCACAAAGTTGATGGAACTGGTCGCACCAGACGTCACACCCCAGACCGAGCCTGTGCCTCCAGACATGCTCATGCAACTGCGCCAAGCGATGGCTGAGCTTGAAGACCTTGACTGGCGCGAAGCCGAAGAGGGCCTCTATCCAAAGAGTCAACTCTTTGATTTGCCATGGATCGACTGGGCCAGGCGCTACCCACGCCTGTGGCTCGATCTGCCTTCCACCTGGATGCGACGCCGAGAACGCAACGTGCGCGACCTCCCAGACCTCAACGATGCAGAGATCTATCCCGATTACTACCTCCAAAACTTCCACCATCAAACCGATGGCTACCTGAGCGACCACTCAGCAGAGCTCTACGACCTGCAAGTGGACATTCTCTTCAACGGGGCAGCTGATGCAATGCGCAGGCGCGTGATTGGTCCCCTCAAGAGAGGCATGCGTTCGTTTCACGACCGTCCCAACGCCAGTCTCAAAATCCTGGATGTGGGCACTGGCACTGGCAGAACCCTGCATCAGATCCGCGGTGCTCTGCCCGAGGTTTCTCTAGTGGGCCTGGACCTCTCACAGGCCTACCTGCGCCAGGCCAACCGATGGCTCAACCAAGGAGGAAGCAACCTGGTTCAGCTCCTACAGGGCAATGGAGAGGCAATTCCGCTGGCAGACGGGAGTGTTCAAGCCGTGACCTGTGTGTTTCTGATGCATGAACTGCCCTCTGAAGCCAGGCAAGCCGTGATCGATCAATGCTTCCGAGTGCTCGAACCAGGTGGTGTGCTCGTGCTGGCAGATTCGATCCAACTCGCGGATTCACCCCAGTTCGAACTGGCCATGGACAATTTCCGCAAAGCCTTTCATGAGCCGTACTACCGGGACTACGTCAGCGACAACATCAATGACCGTCTCAACCAAGCAGGCTTCATCGGGATCGCGGCCGATTCGTATTTCATGACGAGGGTCTGGACCGCTCTCAAACCTGCCGCGACATAGGGATTTGCTGACATGTCAATCACCGGATGCCTGGCACGCCCATAAGGTTCCCCTAGATGGGCCAAAGATCCAATGACCAACCCATTCCAGCTGCGCTGGCTTCAGGGCTGGTCGTTTGAAGTTGTGCTGATGGAAGGGAACGTGCAGGTCGAGGCCCGCGGCTTCGGAATCTGTTTGCGCACTCCCCTCTATCCAGGCGAAAGCCCTCAGGTTGCTGCTGACAGGCTTGTGATGGCGGAAGACCAACGTCGTAGGGCTTTGTATCAGGCCTGGATCCGGGACAAGACAGCGAGCGGAGATGCGTTGCTGCGCACTACAGGACTGACTGACAACACAGGTTTAAATCCAAAGTCGCTCGTGGTGGTGGGACCTCAGCCAGTTGCAGCTTGAGCCAACCACCATCCGATCAAGACGCCTGGTCCTCCCCAGCGCAATCCCTTCCAGAGCCACCAACCTGAGTGAATAGGCTTGAAGTTGCGGAAGATGTCACCGGCCTGAACCAACTGCTTCACCAGCTCAGAGCGCTGACGTCGACGTCGCTCATGCAAGGAACCACCACGAGGCGGAGATGTTCGCTGCAACTGCTGGTTGAGACGCACCAACCCAGACAAGACGTGCAATAACCGAATGGAATCAGAGCGATGCCGCGCCACTCGTTTCGGCTGATCTCGAGTCGATCTGATCCCCATCAAGGTCTCATCCGTGCGGATCAGCCTCCAGGATAGGAATGTTGATCACCTCAGCAATGCCTTCACGCCAAGCCGCATGGCCCCCTCAGGCCGCTCCACTGGCCCAGGAGCTGCACGAGCAGCTCAGGCTCACCGATCGAAACTGGCATCAGCTCAAGGGAGACTCGGACAGGCGAGCAGCTGAACTGCTAGCAGGGGCACTGGTGCAGCTCCTCAATGGCGGCACGAACGCGGATGCCTGTGCTCTGACATCCCAGGGTTTGCTCTGGCTCAAGCGGGAACTGAAGGATCCTGGCTGTCCCCATCGTTGATCTGTGCAGCAGAGCGTCCTGGACGACGACAGGCCAGTTGAAGTCGATTGCCGCGACGGCTCCAACGCACATCGTCGAAGCATTGGTGAATCAGAAAGAGACCGCGACCCTTGGGCGCATCCAGACGGGAAGGGAGGTGCCCTTGCCGGGCGGTGAAAGGCACTCCCGAGCCTTCATCCTGAATCTGCCAGACCAGCCAGTTAGGGGTGAGGATGCGACGCACCCGTAAACACTTACCCGTATCTCCCGCATTGCCGTGGCGGACGGCATTCACGAGGGCTTCCTGCAATCCAAGCTCAAGCCGGCATGCGGTCTGCTCACAACCAACGGGCTCCAGCAGGAGCTCAAGCAGGGGGCTGAGTTGAAGCGTGGAAGGCAGGATGAAGTCAGCCCAGCGGAACGTGGGCACGACAGCGATGGAGCGCAGCCTGTCGGTCAACGACACAACGGTCTGGGAGCCCGACGTCATCGGCAGAGCTGTTCTCTGTTTTGACCATAACGGCAGCTCAGCCCGCCGCCACTACCTGGACGTGTTAACGACGCGACACCAATGCCGGATGGTTCAGCAGTGAATCCATGAGGCGCACACCTCGCAGCTGATTCACCAGCGGCATATGGCCTTCAGGTGCACTTATGGTCCAATTGAAGGATCCGGGGTAACGGGTCCACACACCCTCTTGTTTCCAACCGATTCGGGGCCAAAGACGGTCATAACGACCATTAAGAGCAGCCAGTAGTCGGGCCTGGGCGGTAAAGCCGAAGCGTCCCTGGGAGTAGGCGGTCCAAAGCCGATCGAGGCTGATCAGATCCTGCGCCTGCATCGGAGGTACTTCACTGAAATACACATATCCACGTCTCTCGGCCTCCTCGCCAGCCAGTTGCCTCAGGATTCGACTGGTGAACCGGTCAGCATCTTCAAACTGCTCAGCGAGAAGATCTCTCTGCAGAGGGCTGTAATCGATCCCCACAGCTGAAGGTGCAGAAAACCAACCACTAGAAGAGCCCAAAAGGGGCAGCAGTGCCTGGGGCTGTTGACGCTGGAAGACCTGCAGAAGCCAGCCTGCGGCCCAGTCATCTCCCTCAGGATCAAAACCGTCCATCACGGCCGTACCCAAAGCCGCGAGTTCGTCGGCTCTGTTCTCAATCGTGGGGATCAGAGAGCGACGCTGTCGCAGAGAACCACTGGAGAATCGCTCCAGCAATTGCTCAACACTGAGATTGGTGGTGGAGGACAGTCCGGACAGCATGGATCAAGGCCGGCTCTCACAGACACGGCGTTGGCCCACTATGTCAGGCATGGGCGCCGACACCACAAGAGATTTCGACAGCTTCAGGCAGGCACAAGGCCAACTGGTGGATGTTCGCAGTCCTGCGGAATTCCTTCAGGGACACTGGCCAGGGTCGATCAACATCCCTCTCTTCACTGATGAACAGAGGGCGAAGGTCGGCACGACCTACAAGCAACAGGGTCGGGATCAGGCGATTGAGCTCGGCCTGGAACTGGTGGGGCCATCGCTTTCATCCTTGGCGCAAGCTCTCGGACAAGCGGCTGGAGCAGAGAAGCGCTTACGAATTTATTGCTGGCGCGGTGGGATGCGCTCCAGCAGCGTGGCCTGGCTGGCCGGCTTAGTGGATCAAGAAGCTCTCGTTCTAGAAGGGGGGTACAAGACCTATCGCCGTTGGGTTCTTGAACAATTCGGACAGAGTTGGCCGGTAAAACTGCTGGGAGGACGCACCGGCAGCGGCAAAACGGACCTGCTCTTAGCCCTAGCTGAGCGCAACGTGGCAGTGGTGGATTTGGAGGGGCTGGCCCATCACCGTGGCAGCAGCTTTGGTGGGCTTGGACTGCCAGATCAACCGACGACGGAGCAGTACGAGAACCGCCTTGCAGAAGCCTTGGATCACCATCGCCGCAATGGCGCCGAAGAAATCTGGCTGGAAGCTGAGAGTGCCCAGGTGGGTCGTTGTCGTATTCCTCACGACCTCGTCTCACAGATGAAGAGCGCCGTTGTGCTGGAGATCCGACGCCCAGCCGAAGAACGGGTGAATCAGCTTGTTGCGGTCTATGGAGATCAGGGCAGCGAAGCCCTTGCAGCCGCGACTCAGCGCATCAGTCGCCGTCTTGGCCCCCAACGCACCGAGCAAGCACTCGGCGCCATCGCCTGTCGCGACTGGCACGGTGCCTGCAGAGCCATGCTCGACTATTACGACCGCTGTTATGACCGGGAACTGGAACGTGCAGATGAACGACGCAGTGTCGATATCGCTGGCATGGGCGCTGAAGCAGCCGCTGACCACCTCTTGAACGAGTGCCTGATGCGGGTCGTACCGAAGCCAAAGCAATCGGGCAGCATTGCTCCCTAAACTCCCCGTTTGGCCTGAGCGGATCCCTCCATGGCAGATGAAACCAATGCAGCCATTCAGTTCTTCCGCGGTGTGAATGAACCGGTCGTGCCAGATATCCGCATGACCCGAAGCCGTGATGGCCGCACCGGTCAGGCCAAATTCGTGTTTGAGGAACCCCAGGCGCTTGCACCTGAGACCCTCGGCGACATTGCCGGCATGTGGATGGTGGATGAGGAGGGATCGCTGGTGACGCGTGAGGTAAATGGACGCTTCGTCAACGGCAAGCCCTTCGCCCTAGAAGCCACCTACACCTGGAAAAACGAAGCAGATTTCGAGCGTTTTATGCGCTTTGCTCAGCGTTACGCCGCCGCCAATGGTCTGGGCTACGCCGAAAACTCCGGCGACAATGCTGAAGGTGACAACGAAAACGGGTGAAACTCCCTCAATGGATCGGCCTTGCGGCCCTGACGGCAGCCTGTTTGCTGCTTTGGAGCCTGAGGGATGTGCTCATCCATTTGTTCGCCGGCATCGTGCTGGCCATGGCCCTCTGCACTCTTGTGGGCAGCCTTCGCGAACGTTGGCCAATGGCAAGAAACCTTGCCCTGGTGATTTGCCTGCTGGGTCTGTTGCTGGTGCTCGGCATTGGCATTGCCATTTTGGTGCCACCGTTTATCAGTCAGTTCCAACAGTTGTTACTTCAGCTTCCTGCTGCAGCCCTTGAGCTCAAACAACTGGCGATTGCCACGATCAGCACCATCTCAGGAATGGTCTATGGGCTGCAGGGAGCTAGTGACTGGAGCGCCAGCCTCCTGGCCAATGGCACAGCGCTGCCAGATGGCGCCACCCTTGCCTCAGGACTCGGGGGCGGACTGAAACAGTTACTCGGACTGGCAGGAAATCTTGGCAACGGATTGATCCAAATTCTGTTTGTCATTGCAGTGAGTTTGATGGTGGCGGTCCAGCCCACCGCCTACCGAGAAGCCTCCATTCTTTTGATCCCTTCCTTCTATCGAAGACGGTTCAGAGAGATCCTGCTTCAGTGTGGTGATGCCCTCAGCAGTTGGATGGTGGGACTGCTGATTAGTTCTCTCTGTGTTGCAGTGCTGGCAGGCATCGGTTTATCACTGCTTGGCGTAAAGCTCGTGATGGCGAATGCACTGCTAGCTGGATTGCTGAATGTGATTCCCAACCTGGGGCCAACGATGAGCACCATCTTTCCGATGGCTGTGGCCCTGCTGGATGCTCCATGGAAATCACTGGCTGTGCTCTGCCTTTATGTGGTGATCCAAAACCTCGAGAGCTATGTGATCACCCCATCAGTGATGCATCACCAAGTCAAGCTGCTGCCTGGACTAACCCTGACGGCCCAATTTCTATTCACCGTGATCTTCGGTCCGCTTGGGCTGCTTCTGGCTTTACCTCTGACCGTGGTGCTTCAGGTGTTGATCCGAGAGGTGCTGATTCACGACATGCTTGATCGTTGGAAAACTGAACGGCGCGCGTTCAGCCCAATGACATAAGGGGCCGCCATGAACGCCAGAAACCTCCTCATCCTTCTCACCCTCGTGGTGCTGACGCTGCTGATCTGGGAACTGCGCTGGGTGTTGCTGGTCTTATTTGGTGCCGTGGTGCTGGCGGTGGCGCTGGACGTTCCAATCCAGAAGCTGCAGCGCTTCGGTCTGCCTCGCCCTGTGGCCTTAGCGGTGGTCTTGCTGCTGCTGGTCCTGGGCGGCAGCCTGGTCCTTCAACTGCTCGTGCCGGAACTGTTTGTCCAGGTTCAAGAACTGGGAGCACTGGTACCGAGTGTGATCAGCAAGCTCAAATCGATCGTGGCCAACGATCCACGACTGCAGAGTTTTGAACAGAGACTGCCAACCCAGTTCAGCTGGGATCGGATCCAGCCCCTTGGAAGCCAGATCCTTGGTGTGGCAGGTGGAGCAGCCAATGGCCTGGTCCAGTTGCTGCTGATGAGCCTGCTAGCCGTGTTGATGGTGCTGGATCCCGGCTCGCATCGACGCATGCTGATCGCTGCCACGCCCCGTCCGGGGCGGGCGATGATGAAACGGGTGCTTGATCAATGCCGAACGGCACTGGGCGGCTGGCTGGCTGGCATGACCCTCTCCGCCACCAGCGTTTTTCTGCTCACCTGGTTAGGGCTCACCCTGTTGAAGGCCCCCCTGGCCCTGTTGAGCGCTCTGGTCTGCGGCCTTCTCACCTTTGTACCCACCATCGGCCCAACAGCGGCAACGTTGCTGCCGCTCTCGATGGCCTTGCTGGTGTCACCAGGGCTGATGCTGCAGGTGCTGTTGCTGCGCCTTGTTCTTCAGAACCTCGAAGCGTTTGTCCTCACGCCGATCCTGTTGCGTCGCACTGTCAATTTATTGCCCACTGTGGCCTTGATGGCCCAGCTCAGTCTTGGAGCCTTGCTTGGACTGCCAGGGGTTCTGTTGGCCCTTCCCCTGGTCGTTGTGCTGCAGGTGGGCATGGAATTAGTCGTGGTGCGTCAAATCATGGACCGGTGGACATAAACGCTGATGGGAAGCCTTCAACGCTTTGCTGAAGGCCCATAACGATGCCAAAGCGAAGGCAGCGCACCAATCACAACAACAGCCAACAGATGGTGTCGAACAGCGAAACTGATGCTGGTGAATGTGACGTGATCCCGCAATAACAGCAATTCCGTGCGGAGGTCAAACAAGGCCAGGCAGAGCAGCAGCAGAGGGAACCAGCGTTCACCCTGCTGTCGTAGGCGAGTGCTGGGCTCAGGCACTGGCAGTTGAGGGCGAACGCCTGGACCAGATGGTGAGCAGTGAAGGGGCCAGAGCAATGCTGGACCAACTGCCCACAATCACACCCAGAGCCAATGCAATGGCGAACCAATAGAGAGTGGAACCACCGAACAAAATCAAGGCCACAAGGGGGAGAAGCGTGGTGCCGCTGGTGTACAGAGTGCGAGTGAGCGTGGCACTCACAGCACGATCAACCTGATCTGTGATGGGCAGATCGGCGTTCTCACGTTGTTTTTCACGGATGCGGTCAAAGACCACAACCGTGTCATTCACCGAATAGCCGGCGATGGTGAGCAAGGCGACAGCAAACAAACTGTTCACCTCCAAACCGATTGCAAGCCCCAACCAAGCAAAGACGCCGGAGACGATCACCACGTCATGGGCAAGAGCTAGCAGGGCTAAAACTGCATAGCGCCCGTCATAGCGAAAGCTGATATAGAGAGCGATCCCGGCAAAGGCAACACCCAGTGAGGTGAGACTGCTGATCAGCAACTGACTGCCGAGACTGGGACCAATCGTGTCAACGGACTGACCGCCCTCAAGGAAGGGACCGGCAACAGGGGCAACGGCCTCGATCACGGCTTGACTCTGACCAGCCGTGAGCGTGGGAAGACGCAGGACGACCGATTTACCACCATCGAGCAGCTGCACGCGAGCGCTATCGAGATTGGGAGACGGAGTCTCACCATCAGCATCAAGGGGAGAAGCGATGAGAGCCTTCTCCACAACGCTGGCCTGCAATGCACTGCAGGCTTGCTCACAACTGCGTTCGAGTTGAATCTGTGTGCCACCGGTGAAATCCAAACCCGGTCGCAGTGGTGCCTTAATGGCAGGGTTTGTCCAGCAGAGCGCCAGTCCCGCAATGCTGAAGCCCACCAGAAGGAGGGAGATCCACCAAACACGGCGACGGGATCGACTGAGATTGAGGGCGATCATGACGCGTGTGATTCAGACGGATTGGGTGGGCAGCTGCCGCTGGGGCAGAAAGTTCGTGGGTCGTCGCAGACCCTGATAACTCATCAGGAAGCGCAAGAGTGTGCGCGTGCAGGTGAGAGCGGTGAAGAGGCTGAGCACAACACCAATACCAAGAGTCGCCGCGAAGCCTTTGACCAACCCTGTCCCGAGCGTGAAGAGGGCAACACAGCTGATCAGGGTGGTGAGGTGGCCATCAATGATCGATGAGAAGGCTTGGGAGAAGCCTGTTTCAATCGAACGAATCAAGGTGTTGCCACGGCGAAGCTCGTCTTTGATCCGCTCAAAGATCAACACGTTGGCATCCACCGCCATGCCGATGCTGAGAATAAAACCAGCAATACCAGGGAGCGTGAGGGTGACAGGAATCAGCGCATACACCGCCAGGTTGAATAAGGCATAGAGGCTGAGAGCGACCACGGCCACAAGGCCTGCCAGGCGATAAATCAGCAGCATGAACACGGCCACAAGTGCCAGGCCGGACAGGGCTGCGAACAAACTGCGCTGCACATTTTCAGCACCAAGGCTCGGACCAATGGTGCGCACCTGAAGGATCTTCACAGGCAGTGGCAGAGCACCACCATTGAGTTTCACCTCAAGATCCCTCGCTTCTTCGGCGCTGAAATTACCGGTGATCTCAGCATTACCACCAGTGATGCCAGCAACTTCGTACTTGGGCCCAACATTGGCCTCACTGATCGGCCGACCATCAAGGAAGATTCCCAGGAGCCGACCAGTGCCCGCGATCGATTGGGTCAGATCCGCGAAGGCTTGAGAGCCCTCAGCATCGAAGGACAAGGTGACGGCCCAATTGGACGTCTGATCGTTCAGCCTGCGCCCCGCGCGTTCAAGCAACTTGCCGTTGAATGCGGCAGGTTCGAAGCGAGCTGCAATCTGCTGGTTCACCTTGTTGAGCAACTGCTCAAGTTGCTCCTGCTCGTTGCCGGCCGAGGCATCCAATCCGAGTGCCTTCTGAGCCCTGGCGAGTTCATCCGCCGTTAGGGCTGATTCAGGATCACTCTCTTCACGCTGCTGTTTGAGCTCGAGGATGCTGCGCACCTGTGCGCGCAGGCGAAGCAGCCCCTCCATCTCTTCTTGGGTATCGGGAGTCTGGGCCCTGAATTCCAGCAGGGCTGTTTCACCAAGTGTCTTCGCGGCTCTAGAGGGATCGGTTTCACCAGGAAGTTGGAGCACCAACTGGTCATCTCCAACGGTCTGAAGCGTGGACTCAGCCACGCCGAGTCCGTTCACACGCAGATCGAGAACGGCTTTGACCAACTCGAGTTCCTTAGGCGTGATCTTGGTGATCTCCCCTGCTGGCTGCACCTCAAGCAAGAGCTGGCTTCCTCCCCGCAGATCGAGACCAAGCTCCATCGGGAAGGAGAGCAGAACGGATCCTGCAGCGATCGCCAGGGCGAGGATGAGGGCGAACCAGCCCTGCTGACGTGCCATCGATCAGAGCCCCTCGCGCACGATTGTCTGAGCCGCCTCAACGATCTGGTGAGGCTGAATGATCGTGAGGTTTTCCAGGTTTCCGTTGTAAGGGGTTGGAATGTCCTGGCTCGATAAACGCACCGGGCGAGCATCGAGTTCGTCGAAGCACTGCTCCGTGATCAGAGCGATCAATTCGGCTCCGATGCCTCCTGTCTTCATGCACTCCTCCACCACAATCACCTTGTGGGTCTTGCGGATCGAACGGGCGATCGTCTCCATATCGAAAGGCTTGAGACTGATCAGATCAATCAGTTCCACACTGATGCCATCGGCCTCAAGCTGCTCCACTGCCTTGAGGCAGTGGTGGCGCATGCGTGAATAAGTGAGGATCGTCACGTCGGTGCCTTCCTTCACCAGATCGGCCTGATCAAGGGCACAGATGTAGTCACCTTCGGGGAGTTCCTCGGTGAGGTTGTAAAGCAGCACATGCTCAAAGAAGAGCACCGGATTGTTGTCACGAATCGCGGCCTTCATCAGGCCCTTGGCATTCGTCGGGGTACTACAGGCCACGATCTTGATCCCTGGCACGGCGTGGAAATAAGCCTCAAGCCGTTGGCTGTGTTCGGCGCCAAGCTGACGACCCACTCCACCAGGACCGCGAACCACCGTCGGAATCGTGTAGTTCCCCCCACTGGTGTAACGCAGCATCCCCATGTTGTTGGAGATCTGGTTGAACGCCAGCAGCAGGAAGCCCATGTTCATGCCTTCGACGATCGGTCGCAGACCGGTCATCGCAGCACCAACAGCCATGCCGGTGAAGCTGTTCTCAGCAATGGGTGTGTCGAGTACGCGCAACTCGCCGTATTTCTCACAGAGGTCTTTGGTGACCTTGTAGGAGCCTCCGTAATGACCAACGTCCTCGCCCATCACACAAACATGAGGATCGAGGGCCATCTCCTCATCGATGGCTTCACGGAGTGCGTTGAAGAGAAGCGTGCCTGCCACAGCGTTACGGATATCCCGGCCATGCCGGCGTCAGCCGCCAAGCTATCTCAGCCCGTGCTGGATCAGCCGCCAGCGGCAAAGGTGGTGAGCAACAACACCGAGAGCAACAACCCAGGCGAGAGCAAAAGCACCAGAAGTCCAAGGTCGTGGGGTGTCATCCAATCAACGCCTGGAACAGCCCAGACAGCTCAATGGGCAAACCCTAGGCACCATCTGCCTGCTCACCTGTGAAAAGACTGCGAAGAAACACGAGAAACAGTCCTAAACCGATGAACGCAAAGCTGAACGTTGCCAGGAAAGACATTCCTGTGAGCAGAGTCTTCAGAGCAGTGGCAATGTTCTGACCAATCGGTGAACTCAGATGGGGGGAGTGGGCAGCGAAATAGAGCACCATGTTCTTGCTGAGGCCAAAACAAAGCCAGGCCAACAGAAGGCTGGTGATGGAACCGGAGAGAAAGCTGAGGGGGCCCTTTCGCCGTTGGGTCGTCGCTTCCGTGGCAGACGAAGTTGAAGCGTCGCTGAGGGGCTTGGTCTCCTGTGCTGGGGTGTCTTGACTACTCATGGGGCCAGCTTGACTCCCCCAGCCTGCAACGAACAACTCCAAACCTCTAAACCAGCATCAGCCAAGGCTTGACGGTGGTGTTCGAGGGCCCTGTCAGCGGCTTCACGGTCGACGAAGAGGGCAAAACAACTGGGTCCGGAACCGCTCATCGCCACCCGCAATTGGCCTGGGAGGGAGGAGAGCAGATCAAGAGCTGTGCGAACGGAAGTGGTTTGGGGTGCCACCACCATCTGGAGATCGTTCTGGAGCGGCGGCGGCAGATCAGGCCGCAATGGCCTGAGCCAATCTGCATGTCTCAATCGCTGACGTCGTTGTTCAAAAGCGCTCTCACTTTGGAGATAGGCGTCGCCACGCTGTCGCTTGCATTCGCCGTAAGCCCAAGGGGTCGAGACACTGACACTCGGATCCTTCACCAACACGACACCCATCGGGGCAACAGACGACGTGCAGGCTTCCAACACCTCGCCTCGGCCGAAGCAGAGCTGGGTCCCGCCGGCGATGCAAAAGGGCATATCGGAGCCCAGCTCAGCGGCCAAGGATTCCAGGCTCTGGCGGCTGTGACCCAAACCCCAGAGGGTATTGAGGGCAACCAGGGCAGCGGCACCATCGCTGGATCCACCAGCCAAACCCGCACCAATTGGGATGCGCTTGGTCAGATGGATCGTTGCACCAAGTTCGTTAAAACCTGAACGACTGCGCAGAAGCTCCGCAGCTCGAACAATCAGGTTGTCGTTCCCCGTACTGAGACCGTCCACATCGCAACTGAGGTGAATCAGACCATCAGAAGTGTTGTGGCAGGTGAGTTGATCAACCAGGTCGATGGTTTGCATCACCATCGCCAACTCATGAAAGCCGTCGTCTCGCAAACCAAGCACCTCAAGGTGCAAGTTGATCTTGGCGGGAGCGGTAACGCGAACGGTGGCCGTCATCCGATCAAGCTGGGGAGTGGGCCTGATTCAAACCCCTCGCCAGTTCGATCCAAACAGACGGTGCCAGCTCCTGGGGCCGCTGCTGCAAATTGAAGCCAGCTGCGCTGGCGAGGTCCTGGAGTTGATCAGGAGGACAGATCCCAGTCAAGGTGTTGCGAAGCATCTTGCGACGGGAAAGGAAGGCCTGCTTCAACAAGCGATCCACACGGATCGCCAAAGCAGGTTCGGGTTGTTGATCCGCCGGCAACGGATCGATCTGAATCACCTCCGACTGAACCTTCGGGGGTGGCTGGAAACAGCGCGGGGGGACAGGGCAAACCGTCGTACAACGCGCAAGCAATTGCATGCGCACACTCAATGCACTGAAATTGCGATCGCCAGGACGAGCCCGGATGCGTTCGGCCACTTCCTTCTGGATCAGCAGGACCAGACGTTTGTAAGGACTTTTCAGGGGACGATCGAGGCGACCGACGAGACGCTCCAGCAACGGCCCAGTGATGTTGTAGGGAATATTGGCGACCACCTTGGTGGCAGCCCGTCCGTCGGGAAAGGTGAGCGGGACGTTGAGCACATCCCCCTGACAAAGCGAAAACCGAGAATGCTCGCCAAAGCGCTCACGCAGGCCTGCGACAAGATCACGATCAAGCTCCACTGCATGGACCGCAGCAGCAGGGGAACTGAGCAAGCGTTCACTGAGAGCGCCCCGACCAGGCCCGACCTCCAACACCCGGTCCTCAGCGCTGAGGTCAGAGGCCTCAAGGATGTGATCGAGCACGCGTGCATCACGAAGCCAGTGCTGACCGAAGCGTTTTCGAGCGGTGTGACCAGAGAAACTCATCACCCCAGCCTGAAGGATCAAGGGGAAGGATGGACAGGCGTCATGTCCATTACAGGGATCCAGCGAACGGGACCATGAGCAGGCGGAAGGGGAACCAAGGCCAAGATCAGCTCGAGCAAGAAGTCATCACTCCAGGGATGAGCCTGTCGCCAACAGTCAACAGCCCGAATCAGTCTCCGACGCTTGTTGGCAGTCAACGAAGACAGACCCCAAGCATCACGACCACAGCGACTTCGACCTTTGACTTCGACCACTAACAAGCGCTGTTTCAGACCTGAGGATTTGACCATGAGGAGATCGATTTCTCCGTAATGACAACGCCAGCGCTGATCCAAACAACACCAGCCACTTGCAAGCAACAGATCGCGGGTGTGTCGTTCAGCCCAAAGGCCAGGATCCAAGCTCAAACGGGGATAGCACATGGCAGACAGGTCATCGCTGATCAGAACCATTCCCCATCGCCGATGCCAGAACACGTTCAATCGAGAAAATGTTGATCAGGGCCAAGCCCTCTTCAAGAGATCGACACTGACCAACCAGAATCCATGGTGACAAGCAAAACAGTGCCAAGAGAACGCGAGGACGACAGCCACCAACTCAGACCACAAGCACGAAGAGCAAAAGAGACGAAGATCAGTTGATTGCTGGGACGAGCAACTAGAAACCGCTTGACGACAAATCCCAATCAATGGATTCGATCGATTGATCACACGAATGATCCACTAGAAAGAAATGATAGGAATGAAACAGGATGCATATTGCAATCAGTGGTACTCATTCCCAGAACGAAGTGACCTTTGTGCGTGACTAGGTCAACCGTCATGCCCATAACGCCAGAAAAGAAGAGCCTTACCGTGCACGAGATCACGAGGGCTACAAGATTGGATGTCGCGATCAATGCAGCAAACTAGACAACGGCGCCCAGTTGTATTACAGAACTGGTCGAATCAATACCAAACAAAACCGCACGGATTGCGTCATGCTTGATCGGTGGCCAGTTGATGAGATTGCATACTCTCAATACACTGCAAACTGCAAAACAAGTGACATCAGCAACAACTTTGTGACAGATATGTTGCCGCATGCAAGAGAATCAATCCAGCACTTAGATCTACTGGTCTGGCTTCCCATCACCAATGCATGGCCTGTCGAGATGGAAGATGACGGCATCAGAACCATTGATCTGCCAGGTCGTGATGACGTCGATGCGATCTTGAAGCAGATTTGTCGAGAGCAACGGGTAGTTGTGATGAACGATTGCATCGCACCAGCCTTCATCGAACTTTGGGATGCCAGGGAGGAACATCTCGACAAACTCGTACAAGCAATCAAGAAGCCAATGGCCTGATCACCAACAACCGCTGATGGACCGAACCAAAACCTGCCCGCCTGAATGCGGAAGCGGCCTAGGCTTGACGGGTGCATACCATCCCCCGATGTGTCGACAGCTGCTGAACGCCTTGATCGCACTAGTCCTGGTGATCACCCTGCCGCTGGCTCCTGCTGAAGCCGCGATGGACTATGCCAAACAGGTCTTGATCGGGGCTGACTTTGCCGATCGTGACATGCAGGGAGTGACCTTTAACCTCACCAATCTGAGGGAGGCAAACTTGTCTGGAAGCAATTTGCAAGGGGCCAGCCTCTACGGAGCCAAGTTGCAGGATGCCGACTTCAGCAACAGCAACCTACGAGACGCCACTCTCGATTCAGCAGTACTGGAAGGCACTGACCTCACCAATGCTGTGCTCGAAGACGCCTTTGCCTTCAATACAAGGTTTATCAACGTCAAAATCAGCGGTGCTGATTTCACCAACGTGCCTGTGCGTGGGGATGTGCTGAAATCCCTCTGCGCAGCAGCAGAGGGAACAAATCCCGTCACTGGGCGCGAGACACGCGACACGCTTGGCTGCTGATGAGCTTTGACCCCCGTAGCTTGGAACGATTACGGCAACTCGGTCGAGAGTTGCCACAGCCACTTGACGCACCACAGCAAAAGACTGCGCCAGATTCCAAATCAAACCCCAAACGGCATCGTGTCGAGACGGAAGACGATCCCGAACTGCTCTTTCATGAGCTAATGAAGGTCAGCAATGACGGAAACGTTCCTGAACATCTAATGGCACGGCTAAAAAAGGCCGAACAAAAGAAGGATGAAGAGCGTCGACGCAAGGATCGATCGTCAGCACAACACGGTAATGAAAGTGGTGGTCAAGATCCATCTCAAGCAATGGAAGAGCTCACGAAAGGCTCCAGAGGAGAGAACAAAAAGGGTAAAAATACACGGCCCCGCCAGTTAACAGCGCCTCCAGGCAGCGAAGAGGAAAGCCTGTATGTGACGTTCGGACAACTCTTATTGGAAGACGACGAGGACGAGTCTTGAACCCAAGCCGATGCCGAATCCTGGCCGTGGGGAAGGTTCGCAAGGCATGGGTTCAGGAGGGGATCTCGATCTACCTCAAACGGCTTCCGGGCCTGACTGTGACCGAACTACGGGACAGCACCCCAGAGAAGGAGGCTGAGTGCATACGCCAAGCCCTGAAACCCGATGAGACCACAGTGATGCTGGCGGAAGAAGGAGATAGGTTTGATTCTGTGAATTTCGCCGCACAACTTGAGCGGTACGGATCGGAACGACTTGCCTTTGTGATTGGTGGTGCGGATGGGCTCACACAACAGCTCAAGCAGTCGGCCACATGGAGGCTGTCCTTATCACCCATGACTTTTCCACACGACCTGGCCCGATTGCTCTTACTGGAACAGCTGTTCAGAGCCAAAGCAATCCAATCAGGAAGCCCCTATCACCGCGGATAAAGGCAACAGACAGGGCCAGCAGGAGCATCAAAATACTCTCCTAGCGACACGTTAGATCCATACTTAATTCAAAAGCAAGAAGAAGAAGATAATGATGAGCAAAGACAAGCAACAATAGTATTCAAACCAATCGGAAGATGGCAAGCAAGTAGAAGAGCGAACAAATCGACTATCAAGCGAAACAGGAGAACATCATGCTCGAGTCTCTCTAACAACATTGCTGATCAGGTGTAGGCCAACAGGGCCCAAAGGAGAGAAACAATCCGATCAGAAGCATTGGTGACAACAAGAATGAGCCACTGATCACCACAGGCCGACTCATTGCGGAGCGAAACGCATCATTGACCGAAGAAAGTAGAGGTGACTCAAGGGAGGTCGTCCCTTTGGGTTGATCCGGGACTGAGGGGTGATGGCTTCCCCTCAGGCTCCTCGGGTGGACGGTTGTTGGGCTGGTGGGGGCTTGGAAATTTCCACCAGCACAACCCAGAACCTGATGGCTGAATGGGTGAAACAGATCATGCCCAAGCTGCGTGGATCCAACAGAACATCAAAGAGCAGAAGCAGATGACGACGACAACTTGCGTGACCAGGAAAGAATGCAGCGAACAATCCAGTCGAATCACTGCAGCAAGGAAAGCAGAGAAGAGCACGAGCAACTCTTCTCTACTCACCAAGACAGGCTCAGAGATGCTCGCCCTGAACCCGAATGATTGTTCATCGGATAAAGGGGTGATGAACACAAAATGATGCGACGGAGAGCAACCAAACAACAGGCCACGATGTCAAAAATGCTGCGAGACAATGACTTGATGGTTGACGAGACAAAAAAGCAGCCAAGGCCACAAGAATGATCGATCCAATAGGGGGGTGACGAGGTAAGCAGGAAATAACAAGTATGATGCCAGCCACCTTTACAATGGGAGGCGTGATCACAAGAACAAGACGCAATGAAAAGAATGAAACCTGACACAGTCTGTTCTGCTGAGATTTCAGTCGCTCCGATGAATGCGCAGATAACGAGAGCGAGAGAGAGGAACATTTAGGCTGCTGATGACGGGTAAGCAGAGAGACGATTATGTTGGATTGGCGTAGAGCTTGCCTGCCAATCACAGTATTCTCTCGATGCATCGCCTGATCAGCGGCCAAGCACATGCTTAAAGAAAAAGAAAAGGATCAACAGTGGTCTAAACAGCTCGAGTGAGGTGAACTGATGACAGAGAGAGGATCAACGGCACACCAATTCAACAAACAAGCAAACAGATGAACTACATTGCATCACCAACGCGGCGACGAACATCAGCGGCAATACAATCCGACAAATAAGGAGCAACGATGAAGCACCATTAGCACGAACGGGGAGCATCATTGATCACAAACAAAATAAAAAAATAAGCAGAAGAAGAAGATCCTATCCTCCACCCAATGACTCCATCACCGATAAAGTCATCAAGACTCTGGGGTGGTCGACACCTTGATTCACCCGGGTCAGAGAGGTGATGGCTTCCTCTCTGCCACCTGGGATACAGTGATATCGCACAAAAAGGCCGGCAAACTTATCACTAACAACATAAGTGACTAAGGAAGATCATTGGAATGAGTACAACCCGAAAAATGAGTCTCTGGTGTCAACAATCACAATCAATTCAGAGACAAGGATTGGATCAGCGAGAGTCTTTCTGGTCAAAATCTTACAAATCAAAAATAGAGCCAATAAACAGCCTGCATTTTGCCAATCATCAAAAGAATCAATGGTTTGACAGAGTGAATAATTTCTTTCGATCGTATAGACGCGGTAATAGAATCACTTGGCTACGCATGTGAGGATCAAATAAAACAAGCTTTGGTATGGAGCTGACATCAAGTTCCGACAGGGCAAGGCATCCTATTGAGAGACCCCATAAACACGATGGATCTACGCCTTATAGAATTCCTGGCACGATGCGAAGAAGAAGAACGAGAAGCCGTTGATCGTTGGTTCAACGAGTTTCAACCTATTGCACTTGAAACAATAGGTACGATGAAAGTGGCCCGTGGAACATCAATCAGTAGCGATTACTCAAGAAAGGAAAAATAGGGAACCAACGAGATCAGATCCCGGGAAGATTGATAGAGCAGCAGAAACTGCAATAACCATCAGCCATTTCAGGCGTACTTAGCGGTTATAAGGAATCGCAGCGATTAAATTAATCCAGAGCCAAACATATTAGAAGCCTCAATAAGCATTCAATCTCAAAAATAGTCAGCAAGTCGATCAATATTCGATCAACAACCAAAACCGAAACAGACGCACAATTGCAGAGGGCACTCACGTGCACACGCTACAAAGCATCGAATCATTCACTACAACAGTATTGAGACCAAATCCATTTGAATGGCGATGTGCAGGGTTAATTCCATGAGAGCCGAAAAGGTGATCCCTATGCCACGATGGTCGAATTCACAGCTCGAGGAATTCATAGACCATATCGAGTCAAATACAAAGGAACGCAACAATTGGCTTCAGTTAATCCGGACTATTGGCCTCGAAGAAACGTTGTCATTTTTCCGTCCTTCAAGTAATGGTATTGCCAATACGAGTGAGCAATTATGAGTTCGAAGCGTGAATAAAAAATCACCCTCTTGACGCTCATTGATCAAGGCGCTGAAGCGCATGACGGTTCAATATAAAAGTGTTCAGATTGCTTTTTCATGAGCCCCACAATTTTCTTCGCAACGTCCACTGGTAAAACAGAAGATATCGCTGACCGTCTAAAAGAACTACTACCCGGTTCGGAAGCCAAAGATGTGGATGATCTCGGGTCCGCAGACGAACTTGTGAATGCTGAATCATTAATCTGCTGCGTACCAACATGGAATACGGGTGCAGATGAAGGTCGTTCCGGCACATCATGGGATGAACATGTTACCGAAATTCCAAATATGGACTTTGCTGGTAAAACAGTAGCCATCGTAGGCCTAGGAGACTCCTCTTCGTATTCCGACTTTTTCTGCGATGCTATGGAAGAGCTGTATACAGCATTTTTAGCCGCTGGGGCAAATATAGTCGGCAAAGTAGATATTGATGGTTATACATATAATGCCTCTAAAAGTGTGGTTGATGGGAAGTTTTGTGGTCTTCCTATTGACGAGGACAATGAGCCTGATCTATCAGATGAAAGACTACAGAACTGGGTCGGACAAATAAAATCATCCTTGTGATAGAGCAGGGCAGGAACAATATTTCCTGCCCACCTCTATTATCGGTGAACCCAGTCGACCTTGAAATCGGTTCGGGTATTGAGGTATTTATCAATCGACATAGCCGCTATACAGCCATCAGAACTGGCCACTACAGCTTGCTTGAAAGGTGTATTACGGATATCACCAATTGCCCAAACCCCATCCATCTCTGTTTTCAATTCTGCATCTGTTTTTACTCCACCAAATTGATCCAATGGAATTTGGCCATGCAAAAAATCGATAATCGGTTTTGTTCCGTCAGCATAAATAAAAGCACCATCAATACTGAGCTCGAATTTGCGTGAGTTTGATTTCTCGTATAACATTAACGACTGTATTCCCTCTGAATTGCCTTGAATAGAGACGAGGCTGGTACGTTTTAAAACAGAAACATTAGCCTTGTCAGTCAAAGTATCGATATTATTTAATTTATTTGAGGGTTTAGAAGGTTGAATCCAGTACAGTTGCTTAACAAGCTTCGCCAACACGAGAGATTCATCAATCGACTCTTGGTTTGAACCATACACAGCCACATCCTGTTGCTTGAAAAAGGCAGCATCACATGTTGCGCAGTAGCTGATGCCTCTACCAAGGTAGGCTTCCTCTCCCTCAAAGGTCTTCTCCCGAGCCATCGCTCCAGTCGCCAAAACAAGAACCTTACCCCGATAGACACCATCAGGAGTGAAGACTGATTTATAGTCTTCATCTAGTTGAACTCCATAGACCTGAGCAACTTTGTACTCTGCTCCATATTGAATAGCCTGCTCACGCATCATCTCAAGCAGATTTAAACCTGAAATACTAGTTTTAACACCTGGATAGTTTGCAATTTTATGTGTAATTGCCAATGCTCCAGCACCAGGATTTTTATCGAGAATCAGTGTTTTCAGTGATGATCGGGATGTGTACAATGCACAACTACAACCCGCTGGCCCTCCACCAATAATGATGACATCGTAATCAAATGAATCCATCATTAGCCTGCCAAAAGAGTGAGTGTGTTAGGGATTGATAAATTGCATGTCATCATCAGAAATCGTTCAATTTCTGATGCACATTGTCTCGATTTGAAAAGCTGAGGGAAGTGATATCCGTCTTCAATAAAAGCAAATCTGTCTCCACTTTTGAGTAAATTTTGCCAGCGCTGCTCTGACTGTCGGTCAACGACAAAGTCTTTATCACCAACTAGTACCAGAACAGGTAGGTTTTGGGGGATCTGAATCGATTCCATATTAATAGGCTTAAGGACTGAGCCTTTGCAGTATTCCTTATCGAGTGTATTGAGGAATAAACCACTTATTTTTTGATGATCCACTCGATTGTCACTACCAAGCAACATTGGCACCAAATGATTAATAACCTGTTGGCGCTCAAGGTTTTCGTATAGATTTCTCATTTGATAATAATGAGAAAACCAATAGTTAGAGGTCTTTGTGTCAACTGAAATAAGAATCAATCCATCAACAAGGTCAGGATGTTTAGCAGCAAAATTGCTAGCAAAGAGGCCACTGATGCCATGGCCGATCAAAACTGGCTTTTCATCCTTGTTTTTGCGCAGTTCTTCAAGTAGATAGGATTCGATCAGTTGCGTAGTGCAATATTCGTCAGGCTCTTGATGAAACTCCCAGCGTCTGACAATATGATTAATAGTGGCCAGTTCGCAAGATAAACGTTTGCTAAAAGGTTTAAGACTTGGCTGTAGATCAATCCATAGCAGTTCTATGGGTTTTTGAAGTAATTTTGCCTTGAGTTGACTATAGGAATTCATTGGTAAAAGTTTGAATAGTCCTTGGCCTTGGTTCTTGTGGTAACTTTGATCAAGCCAGAACGAACCTCTGACAAGAGCTTGTCGACAAGTTTCTTGTCTGAACTGTCTTCCCATTGGTTGCTTTCTAACCAATGAAGATCAGTTTCGTTGATCACTTGTGCTGTAACTGAAGAAAGGTACACATCAACGATTTGTGGTTTATTTGGAATGGTAGTAGAGCGCTTATAATTCATTGAATAACCCATTCTTCAGCTGTAAGTTTGCCTATGATTTGAGGGGTTTGATTGGGAATCGGCTTAATGACATAGGTCACTCCCATTGGCTCAGGATAGATTCCAGTTGAGGCTTCAAAAGGATCATCATGTCCGACTAAAACAATATTCTTTCCAACACTTGGCGCTTGATTCAGTAGGGGGTCGACTCGTTGCTTATATTGAGATATTTGATCTTGATTACATATCTCACAAGGCAGGAAATTAAGTTGATCTGTTTTCTGATATTGACCAAATGCAAGCTCAGCGGTTTTCCATGCTCTACAGTATTCACTTGTTTGTACAGACTCTACTGGGATTGCATGGAATTTGATTCCTTCTCCGATCTGTTTTGCCTGATTGATTCCTTGTGAACTTAACTTCCTCTGAGTGGAACAATCATCAATATCTAACTGTGGTGATGCTTGATCAGCCCAGTCCTCAGTTGTTTGAGCATGGCGAATATAAAGAATGTATCCACCATCCTGGATCAAATCAATTAACTGCTCGCTAGAGAGCTCTGTCTGTGTATCAGCATGATTGTTCAAGGAACATCCCCCGATAAGCAAACCCAGGGCTCCCATCGAAATCAGTTGCTTAAGCTTCATCGTGCTATCTATTTCAAGTTAATTTATCCAGACACAGCTAACATTCGCTTTGATGCGATACGAAGAGAGATGATTTTCGACACGTTATTGTGTGATATTTAATCCTATGGCTACCCAAAAAAAATCCCCCTTCTGCTAGGGGGACTTCAGAGTATGACGCCTGAGTGTGATCACATCTCGAGGCAGAGGATCGATGGCGCGATTAGCTAACTTTACTTTCCCCAAGGTTGTCGAGTGCTTGACCAACTTTTTTGAAGTCAAAGCCCATCCCACGTAGAGCATGCCAAAAATGGCCTTGAAGGAAGAAGAAGCCTAGGTAGAAATGGGTATTCGCCAACCATGCACGCGCAGTATGTGCATCCCCTGTTAGCTGAGCAGTATCAGAAAAATAGGGTGAAAAGGCAAACTGAAGTTTCAGAGGTTCCCCATACAGCTCAACCGGATAAATAGTTGTATTCTGTGCACACCAAATGGCAGTCACAAAACCCATCAGTGCTAGACCGGCCAATGAATAGGAAAGAATTGACTCCCCATTGAAAATCAGAACCTTTTTAAATGGCCCAAAAGGAGAACTGATGATGTGCCATACACCACCGATGGTCAAAGCAAAGGCCAATACCGCATGGCCACCCATCACATCTTCAAGACTGGAAATTGAAAGGAAGTTGGTCTGATAACCCCAAACCATCCCCAAATCAATGTTTGGTTCAACAGTTCTTACTGCTCCCAGAGCAGCATCATAAATTCCATGATGCTTGGCCCATTCCACGAAGGCAATGGCACCTAAACCGAGAAAGATTAGGTGATGGCCAAGAATGAAGCTGAGTTTCTTCGGGTCGTCCCAGGCAAAGTCAAACTTCTTGGCTCGTCCCTCTGCTTCACCCAAGTCTTTGGGTGCGCGAAGCGTGTGCCATAGGCCTGCAGCTCCCAACACTGCAGATGAAACCAGGTGAAAGGCTGCAATCGCGATGTAGGGCTGTTGATCTAGCTGTGTTCCAACCCCGTCGTAGCCAAAACCTAATCCCGCCAGATGGGGCAGCAAAATGAGACCTTGCTCACCAAGAGCAATCGATGGGTCGTAGTGAGCTAGCTCAAACAGAGTAAATGCACCTGCCCAAAACATGATGAGGCCGGCATGGGCAGCGTGTGCCGCAATAAATGACCCTGATCGTTTCGCTACACCAGAATTACCTGCCCACCAGTCGTATGTGACTGATGGATTCCCATAGGACTGCATGATTTGAATGAGATGGCTTCTCGAAGCTAGTCCTCATCAACAATCCAATACTGTTGGTGTTTACATAGCTTTTTGCCGTCGTATTATCCAGTACTAAGCATTGTCAAATACAGCACATTTAAGTCTGTACGTATTTTACATGGGCGCACATCTTTTGGACTCTGTATCTTTTGAGCGTTTATCGACAAAGACCAAAGCACTTCTGTAACGGGTCTAAGACGTCGTTCCGGCACCCTTCTTGTGCATCTTCCCTGTATCACCTGAACCTCGCTCCGTACGGTTTGTTCTTTGTCACTTATGCATGCAGGGTATAAAAGTGATCCATGACTCAGAACTCAAATGCGATTTTCATACTCCTTGGGATCAATGTATGAATGGCGAGAGAAGCGGCTCGCCATGGCTATTGCTCTTCGTGCACAAAACTGGCCTTATTCAAAGATCTCCCAACATTTATGCATCTCACCAAAAGGAATCATGAGAGACATTAAGTGTTACTATCAAAAGCTTTACTCGGCCAACACTTAGGCCTTCCACGCTCGTATTAACAACAATAAATCGATTCAGTCAAACCATATCCATTGGTTCGATAAAGCTGTTTGCCTACAAATGTTCATTCGGCAATACTTTTCTGACGGAGAAGAGTGAATATCAGATCAAACTCAACCAACTGATCATCTGTGGACTGTTTTACTTCCCATTCCGTTTTAATAGAAATGATCAGGCTACGCTGGCTTGGCCTCTCAGTTCAATTAGGCTGCTTGACTTTTGACTTTTCAGCCTGAGCAGTATTCTCTGCTTTTTGAGTTGATACCTTATCTGGCTTGTCTGTCGGCTTTTGATCTCCCTTTGTGCTTTTCGCAGAGGTTTTCACAGTGGTCGTCGCAGTGGTTTTCTTCTTTGTCTGCGTACTGACTAGATTTTTCTCACCCATGCCTTTGTAGAGGCCAAATATAATTGCTGATAGTACTGGGATAGAGCTAATACCACCAACGGCCACTTCAAATTGACTGAGACTCATCTGAGTTTAATTTCACAGCTGTTCGGCAACCTTAATCCTAAGACTCGCTTTGCCTGTATACGTTGACCTCCTGGCCGGCCTCATACCCACGCCATACCTGTAGCAAATGAGTCGATCCAAATCCGTTGGCGTCTTGCCGCAATCCTCTTGATTCAGGCCTAGCTGAGAGTCCATGATCGAGCCGGATCAATCCCTAGTTTGATCTTGAGTATCAACCTGCTACTGCTTTTAACCACGGCATAGGGGATCAGCCATCAACCAAGCTCCCTGCCTTGAACGTGACCTATCGATCCGAAGCTGCTTCTGCTGGTGTGCACTCTGATGAGAGGAGGCGAGTGAGTTTATTGCAACGTTCAAGACTTGAAGACCTCCCTCTTGACCATCAATTCGCTTGCCTCCTGATCCTTTAAGCGATTCGAGGCTAAAGCCTCTGTCATTAGGCCAGAATGGAATACTCAATCCCGACTCAATCCATTCATTCTCGAGTCTCTGGATGGCTTTCAAGCAGCGCAGTGATCAAACACTGCGCCATGAGGCATCTCTAAATATCATCACTGGCCGATTCCAGTAAAGCCATCAATTCTTGAAGCTCTGTTCTGCTTAGCAGCCAATCACCATCTTGATCTTTGATCACATGAGATGTCTTCAGCATCCATGAGTCTTCCAACTTGATGAGCTGGAAGTGCTTTGAGTTGTGATCAGCCATGACAGAGTTAATTCCCTCGCAAGCTTAGCGGTGAGTTTAGGGATTGACTCTTAATTCCTGACCAAAATAGCCTTCATCATTCAACCAGTCTCAGCACTTGTCATCGCCTTGGTTGCTGACATCTCGATTGCAAAGCCAGACAGCTTTAGGCAAAAATGCCCCTGGTCGCATCGCTGCAGAGCTCGCACGATGACCCCATCATTCAGCAGGAATCGTCATGCATGTCACCACGCTGGAGGATGGCTGTCTGAGGGTGTGCCTCCAGCAAGATGGTTTTGAATCATGCTGTGTGGTCTCCAGTCACCACCTTGTAGACAGTAAAAAACGTCAGCTTGAACGGGCCAATCTCCGCCTTGCTTCCACAGCCATGGGTCTGGGTTGTGACCAGCATCACAGCAGTTTGTGAGCTGAATTATCGAATCGGTTGACCAGAACAGCGACGTTGATGGCATCCGGAGGTCAGAACCTCCACCAGCCTGAATCAATGATGTCGTTTGAATCTGGTCTGATCGGAGCCTTGCTGGCTCTCACCTCTGCCTTCACCCTCAACACGGCCGAGCCAATCACTCCCCTCGCCCCGTCCTCCTCCAGGATCCAGCTCTCGTCAATCTCAGCTGACCCCTGCACCACCACCCTTCAGTGGCAGCTGAAGTCAAGCGAAGAAGGGGTTTCACAACCCACCAGAGCCGAGCAGCTCTTGACCGGCTGAAGCATGACGATGCTTGATTATTCGCCAAATGGCTGAGCATCAGCACCTAAAGGCTCGCCTACCTCAGCCCGCAACCAGGCGGGGCGTTCAGAGCGAGGATGTCTCCAGGCCAGGCTCAGGAGCGACTGAATGACCCGAGGCCTGGGAGGCCAACGACACGCCGGAGAAGACTCTCCACTGCTGGGTGTCGTTGACATGGCTGACGAATGCATCACTTCCACCTCCAGGGGTACGTCCGGTCTAAACAAGGTGACGCAGGGATGAATGAGAGCAATCGCTTAATTCGTCGCCTGCTTTAGGTATTCCTCCTCAAGCGCGCAGGCCCAGTCAGTCCGAGGATGACTCCAACCGGAGACAGCCAATCATGCGCATGCTCAGAACCTCCTCCGGATTCACCGCTGACTTCATCCAAGGCGGTCGCTTCCGCATCTGCGACGCCGGCGATCACTGCCATGTCGTGAACGATCGCCTCACGGCCTACCGCCTTGTCACGACTGCAGAAACACGGGGCATCTCCCTGGATGCAGCCATCGCCGAACGTGACGGACGCTGAGCCGCCGTTGCCTGACCACCGACGCATCCTCTGTTTCGGTGATTCCAACACCTGGGGATTCAATCCCAATGGCAGTGGTCGAATTGCCGATGGTCTGCGCTGGCCACAGCAACTGGCAGAGAATCTCCACGAGCGTCGACCTGCCATGCAATGGCATGTCATTGAAGAAGGGCTGAATTCCCGCACATGGCTGTTGGACGATCCCATCGGAGCAGCGCGCTATGGAGCGGATTACAGCTGCAGCGGCCGGAGCACGTTGATGACATCTCTCCACAGCCACAAACCTCTCGATACGGTGGTTCTGGCCCTCGGATGCAATGACTGCAAGGCCTATCTCAACCTTGCGGCTGAACAGATCACCACAGGGGCGCAGATTCTCATTCACGACATCCGCAGAGCCCATGACTGTGGCCCCAGAGCCATGCCAAAGCAATCTCCGGCGATCATTCTGATGACGCCTCCTGCTATCCAGATCACTCCCCAGTCCTTGGCTTGGGGATTTGAAGGCGCCGACGAGAAGTCGATTGCCCTGGCCGAGCTCTATCGCCAACTAGCGGCGGAGATGGGAGTGATCTATTTCAACGTGCAGACCGTCGCGAGCCCATCCCAGGTCGACGGCGTTCACTTCGACTGCAGCAACCAGGCATTGATCGCTGACGCTCTTGCCGAGCTCATCGCGGCCAAGGCGTGAAGGTGAGTGGCTGAAACTTCTCGATTGCAACCGTCCAGGCCCTCCCAACGATCGCCTGCAGTCCCTCCTGAAAAGCCTCGGTGTCACCTGTGTTGAGCCAAGCCGCTTTGAGCGCCGGCAGATCCTCCGGGAGACGCTCCATCGGCAACTCCACCAACAGAAAACTGGCGGGGCCCGCCGCCCGCTGCAGAGAACCCTCATCGCTGCGCTGCCAAACCCGCAGCAGCAACTCGAGAGCCAGCTCACGGGCGATCGCATGGGGATTGTCACCGGTCAAATCAGAAGCGGCATCGGCCGGCAGAGATCGTCCTCCCAGCGGCAGGGCACGGCGCCCGTTCTGCTCCATCAACGCCAGAGCAACGAGATAAGGGGCGTCAGCCATCGCGAAAAGCCTTGTTGAGCAAGCATCCTCCGCCACCGGGCCACAACCACACCACTCCTCAATAGAACACCTGTACCATTAAAGGCAGATGCATGGTTCGCGCGTTGGAGCTCCCGAACACGCCGCTGCCGCTCCGGTCCCGGCGCCGTCTACTTGCACTCCCCCTCGCCGAAGCACGTGTAGCAGCAGGGTTCCCCTCCCCAGCCGACGACTATGTGGACGTCGGGATTGACCTCAATGAGCAGCTGATTCACCACCCCAGCAGCACGTTCTTCTTACGCGTCAGCGGCGACTCGATGATCGGTGCCGGCATCCATGACGGCGACCTGCTGGTGATCGACCGCAGCCTCGAGCCCAGGCCGGGCCGAGTGGTTGTAGCCGTGCTGGATGGCGCCTTCACGCTCAAGCGCCTGATGCGTGATGGGCATGGTCTGCACCTGGAGGCCGCCCATCCGGACTATCCAAACCTGGAGCTTCAGCGCTGCATCGATGTGCAGATCTGGGGCGTAGCCATACACGTGATCCACCCACTCTGATGCCCCAGGCCATCGCATTGATCGACGCCAACAACTTCTATGCCTCCTGCGAGCAGAGCCTCGATCCAGCTCTACAGGGGAAGCCGGTGGTGGTGCTCTCCAACAACGATGGCTGCATCGTGGCCCGCAGTGCTGAAGCACGGGCCCTGGGTATCGCGATGGGAACACCCTTCTTTCAAGCCCAACGGGAGCTGCAACGCCTGAATGTGGTGGTGCGCAGCTCTAATTACGCCCTCTACGCCGACATGAGCCAGCGTCTCATGAGCTTGCTGGAGGTCCAGGTGGAAGAGCTCGAGATCTATTCGATCGATGAAGCCTTCGCCCATCTCACCAGGCCCGCCAACGGCGATCTGAACGCATGGGCCCGGCTGCTGCGCGCCCAGATCAAACGCAACCTGGGGCTACCGATTGCCATCGGCCTGGGAAGCAGCAAAGGCCAGGCCAAGCTCGCCAACCATCTCGCCAAAGGCATGTCCTCCCATGCCGGCGTGTTTGATCTGGGGCACTGCGCCGATCCCGATCCCTGGCTGGAGGCGATCCCGATCGAAGACGTCTGGGGGATCGGCCGGAAGCTGGCCCATTGGTGCCGAAGCCGCGGCATCACCAATGCAAGGGAATTGCGCGATATGCCCACCGGCGTACTCCGGTCGAAAGCAGGCGTGGTGGGTTGTCGATTGCAGCGAGAACTGCAAGGCCAAGCGTGCCTGCCCCTTGCACTGGCACCAGCTCCGAAGCAGGAAACCTGCGTGAGTCGAAGCTTCAGCCGACCGATCACCAACATCGAAGAACTACGGGAAGCGATCGCCTCCTATGTGGTGCGCGCGGCTGAAAAACTACGCCAACAGAGACAACACACCGCTGCCCTCACGATCTACACCCGTACCAGCGCTTTCAGTCCGGGGTTTTACAGCAAAGCAGCCAGCACCAGGCTCGACTTACCCAGCAATGACACCACCGTTTTACTGAAGGCAGCACTTCCCCTGGTCACACGCATTTTTCAACCGCATCGGCCGCTGGCGAAAGCCGGCGTCCTGATGCAGCACCTCCAAGCAGCCAACCAACTACAGCACCACCTGCTGGTCCCCTGCAGCCCCAAGGAGCAACAACGACGGGAGGCGTTGATGCACACCATCGACCGACTGAATCAACGCTACGGAAACGGCACGGTCGGCTGGGCCGCCTGCGGGATGGCACCGAGCTGGATGATGCGGCGTCAGCGACTAGGGCGCGCCGCCACAACACGACTGAGCGATGTGCCGGTGGTGCGGGCCTGAATGGATCAATGCCCGCTCACCATCGCCTGCACGATCTCCTGCATTTTGGGCTCAGGAATGTTCTTGAAGATGAGATCCCTGATCCAGGCCCGGACACCGGCGGAGGTGGAACGGTCAAGACTCTGGCGGGAATCTTGGATCACCGCATCGGCCACTGGCTTTCGTGCCTGCTGAAAACACTCAAAAATCTCTGGAACCGGCCGGCCCGATCCAATCAGTTCCGCCAAAGCCGCAGCATCGGCAATCGCTGCACAGGCCCCCATTCCGGCATAGGGACTGGTGGCATGGGCCGCATCACCGATCATCAAGACTCGATCGCGATACCAAGAGGAAAGAGCAAGAAGATCACCCGCCTGGGTGTAAACCATCTGATCTTCATTGGTGAGATCCAAACAGTGCTGAATCAGATCGGGAATGGGGTTCAGTCGACTCAAGATCTGCTGTTTCTTCGACACGGTGGCACTGGCCTGCATCTCCGTGAATGCGGCGTACCATCGAGTTTCACCATGGCCAAGCTGGGCGACACCGGCCTTGCAACCAGGTAACCAGAAATCCATCTGATAGCCGAGGGGGAGGCCAGGAGGGATCTGATCGATCACCGCGATCCAACCTCCAGACCCCAGCATGTTCAGCGCCACATCGGGATGGAGGAACTGGCGCACAACGCTATTGGCGCCATCACAGGCGATCACCACATCAGCCTGCAAACGACGACCATCGGCGAAGGTCACCATCGCTTGTTGCGGAGTGCTGTCCACAGAGACGCATTCATCGCCAAGCCTGAGGTCATCACCCACCATCTCCGCAAGCGTCTGGGAGAGACGTAAACGGTTGACCTCATAACTATCCGCCCCATTGAGACGGGAGATCTCACCGATCGGCATATCAACCACAAACCGACCTTGACGACCGTGCATGCGGAAGACCTCCAGCGGAGCGCCAAACGCGTCCACGGGGACTCCAAGATCCTGAAGGATCTTGATGGCGTAACTCCAAATCAGAAACCCGGTGGGGTGACTCTGATAGTGGCTGTATTTTTCGTGTACCGACACCTCGATTCCCTGTCGCTTCAGGGCGATCGCGAGAGTCAAACCGGCGATGCCACCGCCGATGATTGCCACCTTGTTCACGGCAAGGGTTGACGATGCCATAGCAGCAGCACAATCACACCCCTAAAGGATGCGGGACTGAACGCAAGGTGGGGTTGGAAAAGATGCCATCTCAATCAACTGAGAGGAAAGATTGAGAGCAGATCATGAGCGCAGTTCGTGAGCGCAGTTCGTGAGCGCAGTTCGTGATGGTGGATCATCAACAAGAACAACCTGCCAGCACACCCACTAGAGATCACAAGACATGGAATTCAGAAGCTGGAGAGCCTTGGTCTGCATCAGCTTGATCGGCATTGGCGCGTCAGGATTCACAGCCGCCAAGCCACGGCTCTGTCGGCTCGAAACAGCCACGACAGTCGTGCCTGTGTATTGGGCTCCTGGAGAAGGAATCAGGACCAACATCATCATCAGCGACTCCACACAGGTGGAGGTGGTCGGCTACGCGAACACCAGCTCAGGCAGACGGTGGGCGAAGGTGTTCATGGCCAATGAGATGCTGCCGGGCTGGGTGGAGGCAAACGTCCTGACCAACTGTCAGCCCGGTTGCCTCAAAGACACCTTCTTTCATGGTCCTTGCCGACCAGATCAGACATGGGAGCGCGACTGACGCCACCACAGACCCCTCAGAGGGATGAAGGTCAGCCCCAGATCAACTGCAGCTCCTGGGCTCGCTTAGACAGGATGAGCACCATGCCATTGCCATGAGCATTCAGGCCGGTCTGTTCCCGGAGCAGCACCGAACTGGCCAGAGCAATTCCACAGGTCTCAATGAACAGCACTGGCACGGTGCCTTCTTTGCCGTGCATGCTCTGTAGATCGAGGGCCTGACGCACGGCCTGCTGAGACCGCGTTGTCCCCAAACGCTCCACAAAGGAGGGCCAGAGATGGTTAACGGCCGTAAATGCCGCGAAATCGAAGGACGACTCAACCATCAGGGCAACTGCTGCACAAGGGCTTCGCTGATCATGGATGCGCTGAGAGCAATCGTCTCCAACGGATCCTCATTGTCGAGATAGGCCTCAAAGGATGAAAAGCGTTCAATCCTGGGCTCGGCTCCCTCTGCTGCGCAGGCGGCTTCCCAGTCGCCGTCTTCGGGCTTGACGGACACATAGGCCTGCAGCGCCTCCTCGAGGTCACCGCCATCGCCGATGCCCTCCCCATGCCAGAACGCTTCGAGAAATGCCGTCATCGCACAACACCGAATAGAGCAGGCCAGCGAACGATGCCGCTGTTTCAGCCATCATCGGGCTCCGGCCGCTGAACCTGATCCGGTAACCATGGCTAGAGAGCCAACAACAGTCGCTAACGCGAGGGTGATGCAGTCAATCGAGGAGTACTGCAAGGTCTTTCAGGGGTTCGATCAGCCCTGGCCAGCTCTGCCTTTGAAGCCCTCTGCCCAGGAGCGTTGGTGGGCCGAATGGCTGGCCAATACAACGGCCGATCAGTCTTGGTCGACCCTGCGCAAGGGGCTGCCCCAGCTCTGGATAACGCCCCATCCGGACGCCGCCAACAGTGAGGCCTACAAACGGCTTGTGCTGCGGGGGGAGTCCCCAAACGCCAGCGATCAGGCGATGGCCCCAAGCTTGCAGGATCCAGAAGGACTGACGATCAGCCTGGCCGCCCATCCTTGTGGATCGATACCGGTGCTCGAGTTCCGTCATCACGATGACTTCGTTCTGGTCGTGCGCTGTCTTGCACATCGGTGTGCGAGCTCCACGATCCAGCCCACCGTCCATGCCCAGGCGGTGGCAGGCCTAATCCACTGGGGATTGATTCGTGAGCTCGGGAGAGATCAACGTGCCCAGTTGCTGATCCTGCACCGGGCGCCCTACAGCTCCCTCTCCAGCAGTGTTGTGCCGGGGCAACTCAGTGAAGAGGAATGGATCGAACGGTCGAGGTGCTGGCGTTTGGAACATGAACTCACCCACATCGCCTGCAAGCGCCTGGTCGGGGAGATGCGCATCAACCTGTTTGATGAACTGATCGCCGATGCCCTGGGGATGCTCGCAGCAATGGGCTGGTTTAACGCTGAGCTGTTTCGCCTCGGGCTCGGTTGCAGTGACGCAGGTGACTTGCGTGACGATGCCCGTGCCCATGTCTATCTCCAGGAGCTGGCAACAGATCACCATCGCGACGCCTGCAGGATGGTGATGCAACGGGCTCGGGAACTGGAAGCCATGCTGCAGCGCAAGGAACTGCCAAAGAACACGATGCAGCTGCTGCACGTGCTGACGCACAACCGTTTGGATCAACCACTAACGCGATGTCCATGACCGAGGAGCAATCGCGAGGAGATTGCCAACACCGTCAGGTCAGGGTGTTGATCGTGGGCCTCGGGCCTGCAGGTTCCGCCTGTGGCATGGGGCTTGCTGACAGCGAGCTTGATGTGCTGGCCATCGACCGAGCCCATTTCCCCCGCGACAAGATCTGCGGTGATGCCCTGCCGCTCAATAGCCAGACCCTGATTGAGAGGCTGGGACTGAACGACCAATCACCACAGCTGCAGAAACGGAGCTTCCTGGCGGAGCAGGGCAGTGTGAGAGCCAGGCAGTACAGCAACAGAAACAGTCATGGGGGCTGGCATAGGAACGGCAATGGAATTCTGTCCGGAACACCATGCATGCAAACCGTTCGTCGCCGCGAGCTTGACCACTGGCTGATGCAGCGCTGCAAAGATCACCAGCTCGTGATGCAATTCGGATGGCAGGCGGAGAGGCTGCACTGGGACGCCAATGAGCAGCGTTGGAAGGTGAGCGGCAGCATTCACGATCCAGCCGGACAACGAACGGGTCAGTTTGCGATCAAGGCAGAGTTCGTGGTGGGCTGCGATGGCGCCGGGTCGATGATCCAACGACACTGCCATCTGTCGCAGGGGCGACCTCTGCTTGCCTTGGCCAGTCGCTGTTATCTGGGAGACGAGGCCATGGCACGCTCAGATCGTGGTTCAGGCGAGCCAATCTCCCGCATTGACTACCGCTGGCCTGGAGAAGCCACCTATGCCTGGGCCTTTGCTGTGCCGGGCGGCTACAACTGCGGCGTGGCGGCGATGCCGACACCCGAAGGTGGCCATGGATTGCGGGGAAAGGAGCTGATCAAGCGCACACGCCTCTGGATCGACCATCTGCTTTGCCAACTGGATGGTCAGAGACCGATCAAAAGGCACGATGCGACGGCCTCCTCCCAAAGGGAGATCAGAACCATGGCAATTCCGGTGTTGCATCCCATTGCTCAACTGCAGCCACCTGCGGGGGTACTGCTCACCGGAGATGCTGCATCATTGGTCGATCCTCACCAAGGCCACGGCATCGACCGAGCCATGGAAAGCGGTGCCCTTGCCGCTGAGGTGCTTCGCAATGGGATTTCTGCAGGACTGGGCCCGCAAGAATTGACCGAACATTTTCAAGATCGTCTACACACCTGGATTGAGATCTGGCGGCAGGACTGGCACGCCCTGGCTCTGGAACGGATGGATGATCAGGCGCTCAATCAGGCACTAGTGGGCCTGAGCTGACCAAGCAACACACAACACGAAGCTGCACTCAAGCCGCAGGAGGAACGTCGTCTGTGACGACCTCATTGGGATTGGCATAACCGGCGCAACGCTGCTCATCGAGGTGGGCGATGTGTTTCCGCTCGCAGTAGTAGAGCTCCTGGAAGCGAAGAGCGTCGGCATTGAGGTCTTCAAACAGGGCGTGGATGCGCTGCTCCATATCGATGTTGGCCAGTGCCTGCGGCTGATCCTGCTCCTGGGCGATCAGCGATGCGATGCAACGTTCAAGCGTCTGCAGGCGTTGCCCACCCCAGGCTTCAAGCAGATGGCGACAACGCTTCAGACTTTTCTGACGTTCGAGAACGGCAGCTGTGCCGCGCAGCTGCTGCAGAGGGTTACTCAAGGCAAGTCGCTGAAGTTCACCCGGTTCGAGCAATGGGGTGAGCCGCGACACCAACGCACTGTTCTCAAGCAGAAGCTGATCAGTGAGCAGACGTGGCAAATCAAGGTCTGCCAGGTCCTCGCCACTGTCCTGACCGCGACTGACGGCCTCCAGCCGGCCGGAGCCGATGTTTGTTTCCTCCAGATCGGTGAGAGTTGCCCAGAGCAGCCGGTGATGTTGCAGCGCGAAATCTTCTAATTCGCGCTGACGCAGTTCCCGCCGAATCGCACTGCGATAGGAGGGGCAGTGGAGATACAGGCGCAGGATCTCGGCCTCAGAACGCTCCCGTTGGCTGGATTCGCCAGGTTGTTCGAACCGGGCCGATCGACCATGCCAGCGCTGACCCTTCACCTGCTGTCGCAGATCCTCCTCAAGCTGCAATGCCAGTCGTCCCTGCCCACCACTGAGTCGTTCCGCGACCCGTTGGAGGTAATGGGTGCGAATCGCTGATTGGGGCAGCTTGCCCAGCAGGGCCACCAAGGCACTAACACCCTGCTGGAACTGATCCGCTTTCGCCAGATCGCGGCCTTCAAGCACCTGCTCAATCTGCCAATCGAGCCAGAGCGGCGCCTGATCTAAGAGGGCGCGGTAATCACCGGAGCCGTGCTCCTTGAGGTAGTCATCGGGATCCTTGCCGGAAGGCAAGTGGAGCACCCGCAACTCAAGCTGGCCCTGAAGAGCCAACTGTTCCACCTCACCAATGGCACGGTTGGCGGCCCGAACCCCGGCACCATCGGCATCGAAATTGAGCACGATGCGCTTACCGTCACTACAACGGCAGAGCTGAGTGATCTGTTGCCCACTCAGGGCTGTGCCAAGGGCTGCCACAGCATTGGTGATGCCGGCGGCATGAAGAGCAATCACATCGAAATAGCCCTCCACGACAACAGCCCGGTCGTCTTTGCGAATGGCGTTGGCAGCTCGATCGAGACCAAACAGATGCTTGCCTTTCTCGAACACCTCCGTTTCTGGGGAGTTGAGGTATTTGGGCTCGCCTCCATCCAGACTGCGACCACCGAAACCGATCACCCGACCTTGACGGTCTCGGATCGGCACCATCACCCGATGGCGGAAACGGTCATAAAAACCATTGCCACCCTTACGGGGCACCACAAGACCGGCCGCCTCGAGGAGTTCCGGGGCCAAGCCTTCCACCTCCTGAAGGTGCTTCAGCAGGCCATCCCACTGTTCCGGGGCATAACCGAGTTCAAAGGCATCAAGAGTGGCCTCACTGAGCCCCCGGCTCTCGCGCAGATACTGCAGAGCACCCTGGCCAGCCTCACTGCGCAACTGAGTGCGGAACCAGCCCGAAGCCAAAGCCAGTGCGCGATGCAATTTCTCTCGCCGTGAGAGCTGCTGGCGGAGACGTTCCTGCTGCGGACCGTCGACGGTCTCCACAGGCAACTGATATTTGCGTGCCAGCTCCAGCACAACGTCGCTGAAGCTCTGCCGCTGCAGTTCCATCAGAAACTTGATGGAGTTCCCGCCTGCACCGCAAGAAAAGCAGTAATAGAACTGCTTGGCGGGCGACACCGTCATCGACGGCTTGCTGTCGTCATGGAACGGACAGATGCCGACGAACTCACGCCCCTTCTTCTTGAGAACGACGTGCTCACCGACCACATCAACAATGTCGGCCCGTTCCTTGACGGCGTCGATGGTGCGGGGGTGAAGACGGGGCATCGCCATGGCCCCATTCTGCGAGACCTTGCGCACATCGGTGAGGCAGCGTGCGGTGCGAAGGTTGGCCCGTGATCAACAACGGCCACGGATGCACCCTCTGCTGAATGCAATCCGAGGCAGTCAGTCGCCGAAGGAATGGCGCGCCTGCGCACTGCTGATTCTCTGCGCGCTGGCGTTCAGTGTGATGACCGTTTGCGTGAAGCAACTCGGTGGTGAGCTGCCTGTCGCAGAGATCGTGCTGGTTCGCTCATTGATCAGCATCCTGATCACCCTGGTGATGCTGAAACAAGCCCAGGTCTCCCCCTGGGGTCAGCAGCGAAGCCTGTTGCTGCTTCGTGGCGTCCTTGGCACCACGGCACTGCTCTGTTTTTTTGAAGCCCTGGCCCGTCTGCCCCTGGCAGCTGCCACCCTGCTGCAATACACCTACCCCACTCTGACGGCTCTCAGCGCCTGGGTTTGGCTAGGGGAACCGATCAGGCGACGGATCGGCCTCGCGGTGTTGCTCGGCTTGGCGGGTGTCATGCTCGTGGTCCAGCCTGAATGGATCGGAAGCCCCGTGTTGGGCTCACTGACAGGCTCAAGCACTACGAGCTTGGCCCCATCGACGGCAGCCTTGCCGGCCATAGCGGTGGTGATCGGCTTGGCTGGCGCCTTACTCACCGCTCTGGCCTACGTGAGCGTCCGACAATTGTCGGTGCGCGAACACCCGCTGGTGATCGTGTTCTATTTCCCATTGGTGTCGGTACCGGCCACGCTTCCGTTCCTCTGGGGAGACGCGATCTGGCCCAGCAGCGTGCAATGGTTTTGGCTTGTGGGTGTGGGAGTGTTCACCCAGCTCGGCCAGGTGTGGCTCACGGAAGGATTGGCAACGCTACCGGCGGCGCGAGCCACCTCGATCAATTACGTGCAGGTGGTCTTCGCGGCCCTCTGGGGTGTGATGTTTTTTGCTGAGCCGATCACGAGCACCATGGTGGTCGGTGCGGCTTGCGTGCTTGGAGCAACACTGATCAGCCTCAGCGCCCGTCAGCCACGCTGAGCAGTCATGCGCTCAGCCAGCATCAATCGGCAGGGGGAAGGTGAGCCAGTCCTGGGATCCACCGTCACTGCTGCCAGCCGGTTGAGCCAGACGCCAGCTCTCGCCCCGCTCTCCACGCTCCAAAAACAATTCGAACGGACTATCGACTCTCACCCTGTCACCAGGCAGACGCCAATCGAAGCGCCCGGTGAGATGCAAACCACGATGGTCAGCCAATGTGATCGCTTCCTGTGACTCCACCCTGACTCGACTGACCTCAGGGGCACCAGCTGCATCGAGGTCGAGGGAGGTGGCGATGGCGGACTGGGTGAGTTCGATCTGCAAACCCAGAGCTTTCAGCAGAACGGAGCGAGGAGGCTGATTCACACCCGTACAAGCCGTCATGCCCAAGCCGAGCACAACCACGCAAATCAAGGCAAGACCTCTTTGCATCCACCGTCTCAGACGGAGAACAAGGGGTGAAAGACTCGACAGGTCAGGCAGCATGGGCAGATCAGGAGCAACCCCATGATCGGCTGGCTGCAAGGGGATCGGATCGACACCTGGTCTCAAGGTGGGCGTCAGGGACTCGTCATCGCTTGCGGTGGCGTGGGTTACGAGGTTCAGTTCACATCTGGACATCGCATCAAACTGGAAGGTGAACGTCGCTGCACGGCATGGATCCATCAGGTGCAGCGCGAGGACGGATGCAGTCTGTTTGGATTTATTGAGCGACGCGAGCGGGATCTGTTCCGAACATTGATCAGCGTCAATGGTGTCGGACCCCAGATGGCTCTGGCCCTGCTCGAATGCTGTGGTGCCGAGGCTCTAGTGGAGGCGATTGTGGATGGGGATCTACGCCGTCTCAGCCAGGCCCAAGGTGTGGGGAAACGCACAGCTGAACGACTGGCCGTGGAATTGCGCGATCGCCTCAGCGAATGGAAGACACCAGACGCAGACAGCTTGTCGTTGGTAGATCGCAGCGATCTCAAAGCGCTACCGATTCAGGGGGACCCCCTCCAGGAGCTGCAGCAGACCCTAGAGACACTCGGCTACGAAGACTTGGAAATCCGCCGGGCGATGCGCGCCGTTGCATCAGGGGCTGAACCACCAGCAACAACTGACACCGATGGCTGGCTGCGCGAAAGCCTGCGTTGGCTCAGCCGATCATCGGCATAGGGGCAGGCGAGGGGGTAAATTGGTTGTTTGCACTGTCAGGGCCAGACGCCGCGCATGTCGCTCGATACCACTCAGAAGCAGCAACTGATCAACACGCACCAGACCCACGCCACCGATACCGGTTCGGCTGAGGTTCAGGTGGCCATGCTGACCGAGCGCATCTCGAAGCTCAGCAGCCATCTGCAGCAGAACATCCACGACTTCTCCTCCCGTCAGGGTCTGCTCAAGATGATCGGTCGCCGCAAGCGACTGCTGACCTATGTGCGTAACCAGAGCGAGCAGCGCTACAGCAATCTGATTGGCAAACTGGGCATCCGCGGCTGATTCGCCGCACCAGCAAGCTTTCTGCCATGGTCGACCAGCGCAAACCCTTGCCGTTTGAACCCCGCAGGTCAGCCGAGGAGAACAGCGGCAGCACAGGCCGCGCATCGGCAAAAGCGTCGTCCGAACCCATCCCCAAAGCGGTGGCGAATCGGATGGCGCGTCGTGTCGCCATTGCTACGGGTGTGCCCTCCGTGATGGGCATGGCGGTGTTTGTGATCAGCTATCTGCTGGTGAGTCGTCAGATCCTCGATATTCCACCAGGCGTCACCCTGATCAGCTCAGGCGCATGCTTCCTCTTGGGCCTCCTGGGCTTGAGTTATGGAGTGCTGTCTGCAAGCTGGGAACCGCAGCCTGGAAGTCTGCTGGGCATTGAGCACATCAAGCCCAACATGCAACGACTGCGGTCGTCAATGAAGGCACAGAACAGCAAGACCTGATCGTCCAACTCGTGAAGGCTTGCCAGGTCAGGGTGATTGGGCAGATGGGGCCCCACTAAACAGGGCTTTGGTGCTGGCTTCAAAGGCCTGCTCCTTGAGGTGACTGGCCGCCAGCTGGGCATTTTTGACACAGAACTGGGATCCCAAGCGCACATAACGCACGTCGGCCCCGTTGCGCACTGCGGCAACCACGGGAACACGCACGCCAAGTTCGTCCTGTTCCGGACGGTGGGCATGCAGGCATTCCCGGAGTTTGTGCTGCACAGCCACATCACTGGCCTGATCGGGTTGGAGCTCAACCAAGAGAAGATGCAGATCATCGATCGCCCGACAGTCATCGACGATCAGTTGCACGCGTTCATCCCTGCGATCAACGACTGCCCACACCAGCAAGCGTGCTTCCGCCATCAGATGATCTGAAAGACGGGCGTAGCTCTTGGGAAACACAACGGCTTCGCAGCTGCCGGTGAGATCTTCCAGGGTGAGAACCGCCATACGGTCTCCCTTTCGCGTCGTCACCTGGCGATATTCACTCACCATGGCGATCGCACTCACCTTGGCCTTGTCGGCCTGCTCCTCAAGGCTGCCTAAACCGATCGGTGCTAGCAGCTTGGCCGGGGCTGTGAGTTGCTTGAGGGGGTGATCGGAGAGATAAAAACCAACCAGTTCCTTCTCAAGTCTGAGCTTCTCAGTGGGGTGGTAATCAGGCACAGGGGAGGCCTTCGGAGCCATGCTCAGATCATTGGCCGTCTCGCCTTCAGTCGAGGTGGCGGCAGCCATCAGATCAAACAGATTGCCCTGGCCGCTCTGCCGATCCTTTGCCCTGGAGGAGGCCCAATCGAGAAGCAGATCAAGATCCGCCATCAATTGCGCACGGTTGGCATTGAGCTCAAGAGCATCAAGAGCTCCGCAGTGAATGAGCGATTCGAGGCTGCGACGATTGAGTACCGAGGAGGGCAGGCGATCACACAGATCAGGCAGCGATTGGAACGGACCGTCGGCCTCCCGGCTCGCAATCAGATGACGGATGGCGCCATCGCCAAGATTCCGAACAGCGGAAAGTCCAAACAGGATGCGCTGCCCCGTTGGGGTGAAGTCGATGCCTGAAGCATTCACATCGGGAGGCATCACTTCAATCCCCATGGCATTGCAATTGGAGATGTAGCGCTGCACCTTGTCACTCGCTCCGGCATTCACCGTGAGCAGAGCCGCCATGTACGCCACCGGGTAGTGGGCCTTGAGGAAAGCGGTTTGATAAGTGACCGCGCCATAGGCGGTGGAATGGCTCTTGTTGAAGCAATACTCAGCAAACAGAACCATCTGATCGAAGAGTTCGTCGGCAACCTTCTCGGCAACCCCACGTTCACTGGCACCCTTCACAAAGATGCCGCGATGCTTCTGCATCTCGGACACCTTTTTCTTGCCCATCGCACGGCGGAGCAGGTCGGCTTCACCAAGGGAATAACCCGCCAGATCCTGAGCGATCTTCATGATCTGCTCCTGATACACCATGATCCCGTAGGTCTCCTGGAGAATCGGCTCCAAGGCCTGATGAGCAAAATCAATCGCCTCACGCCCGTGCTTCCGGTTGATGAACTTGGGGATTAAGCCGGCATCCAGGGGCCCCGGTCGATAGAGGGCAAGAATCGAGGAAATGTCCTCCAGGGACGAAGGCCTTAGGTCGCGCACGATCTGGCGCATGCCGCTGGATTCAAGCTGGAAGATGCCCTCCAGGTCGCCACGGGCGAGAAGAGCAAACGTGTCTGGATCCTGGGGAGGAAGCTTGTCGGGATCGATGCGCTCACCAAAATTCGACTCCACCAGTTCCAGGGTCTTGTCGATCATCGTGAGGTTCTTCAACCCCAGGAAGTCCATCTTGAGCAGGCCCATCGACTCAACGTCTTCCATGAAGTATTGAGTGATCACCTGACCGTCGTTGTTGCGCTGTAACGGCACCAATTCGTCGAGGGGATCGGCTGCGATCACCACACCTGCGGCATGCACACCGAAGGTCTTGTTGGTGCCCTCGATCCGCATCGCCATGTCAACCCATCGTTTCACAACCGGATCCTTCTGATACTTCTCGCGGAAATCGGGATTGGGCGATTCATCGCCGATCATCGCCGCCAGCTTGGCTGGCTTGCCGCGGGCCACAGGGATCAGCTTGGCCAGACGATCGGCATCGCCATAGGGAATATCCAAAACGCGTGCCACATCCTTGAGAACCGCCTTTGAGGTCATGCGGTTGAAGGTGATGATCTGGGCCACCTTGTCTTCGCCGTAGCGACGGGTGACGTAATCGATCACCTCACCGCGGCGCTCGATGCAGAAGTCGGTGTCGATATCAGGCATCGACTTGCGCTCTGGATTGAGAAAACGCTCAAAGAGCAAACCGTTGCTGACTGGATCGATATTGGTGATTCCGAGGGCATAGGCCACTAAGGAGCCCGCTGCCGAGCCACGCCCTGGCCCCACAGGAATCCCCTGTTCTCTCGCAAAGCGGATGTAGTCCCAAACCACGAGGAAGTAGGTGGGGAAGCCCATCTGCTCCATGATTCCGAGCTCGTAGGTCAGGCGTTCGCCGTAGTCGGCATCGATCGATGCATCGGCAGCAAGACCCAGACGATCCCGAAGCCCCTGATCGGTCACCTCTTTGAGGTAGCTCACCGGACTATGCCCCTCCGGTATCGGGAAACGGGGCATTTGATAGCGGCCAAGGATGTCATAGTCCTCAACCTTGTCGGCCACGAGGGATGTGGTGGCAATCGCTTCTTGAACGATCTCGGGTTCGAGATGATCGGCGAACAACCGCCCCATCTCCTCTTCGCTGCGAATGAACTCCGTGCCGGTGTATCGCAGCCGTTTCTCGTCGGAGATCAGCTTGCCGGTAAGCACGCACAACAGGGCATCGTGCGCCTCCACGTCATGACGTGTGAGGTAGTGGGCGTCGTTGGTGGCGATCAGACCGATTCCCAGTTCCTTGGCAATCCGAGCGATCTCCACATTGACGATCCGGTCTTCCTGAGAGCCGTGGTCCTGAATCTCCAGATAAAAATCGTCGCCAAACACGCTCTGATACCAACGAGCCACATCCCGGGCCACTTCCGGACGACCGCGCAGAATTGCCTGAGGGATTTCGCCGCCGAGACAGGCAGTGGCGATGATCAACCCTTCGCTGTATTGCTGCAACAGGTGCTTATCAATGCAAGCCCTGGAAAAGATGCCGCGGCCCCGCATGCCACGTAGGTGACTGATGCTGGTGAGCTTGACCAGATTGCGGTAGCCGGTGGCGTTCTTCGCGAGAACGACCAGGTGATAGCGACGCTCCTTCTTCTGCTGCGGATCATCGATCGATCCGTTCACCACATACATCTCATTGCCGATGATCGGCTTGATACCAGCCCCCTTGCAGAGCTTCAACAGCTCCACAGCGCCATACATCACCCCATGATCGGTGAGCGCTAAGGCGGGCATCCCCAAGGCCTTGGCCCGCTCCACCATCTGCGGCAACTGTGATGCCCCATCCAGGAGGCTGTAATCACTGTGGTTGTGAAGAGGGACGAATGCCATGCCCCCAGCCTAAGAGGCAACGCAAGATGGAGGGTGCCACCCGAACACATGACCCCAGATCTAGGGGCCATGGGGCGTGATCAGGGTCAGGCAGGAATCAGAGCTCCCTGCGGTGATGCCGCCATCACCTGGGCTGACTGCTCGTACTGATGGGCCACCTGAAGCAGGCGGGACTCCTCCAGAACATTCCCGATCAGCTGCAGGCCGATGGGAAGGCCTGCACTGTCAAAACCACAGGGCACGCTGATCGCTGGCAGGCCAGCCAAATTGGCAGGGATGGTGAGCAGGTCCGCCAGGTACATCGCCAGGGGATCATCAGCATGGGCGCCATTGCGGAAGGAGGTGGTCGGCGCTGTTGGCGTCAGCAGAACGTCCACCGTCTGGTAGGCAGCATCGAAGTCACGGCGAATCAAGGTGCGCACCTGTTGAGCCTTTTTGTAATAGGCGTCGACATATCCAGCCGAGAGGGCATAGGTGCCAATCAGGATGCGACGCTGCACCTCACTGCCAAAACCCTCAGCCCGGCTGCGGGATGTCATGGCAGCAAGACTGTCTGCGTCTTCGGCCCGGAAGCCATACTTCACGCCGTCGTAGCGGGCCAGATTGGCGGAAGCCTCCGACGGCGCGATGACGTAATAGGTGGCGATGCCGTCGGTAAAGCGTGGGCAGCTGACATCCACCAATTCGGCACCGAGGGCCTGAAGCTGTTCAGCTGCAGCGAGAACAGAGGCCTTGACCTCAGCAGAGAGTCCGTCTTGCTCGAAACACTCACGCACAAGGCCAACCCTCAGGCCCTTAATCGGCTTCTCCAGATCAGCGCTGTAATCAGGAACAGGCACCTTCAGGGAGGTGGAATCACGAGGGTCGTAACCCGCCATCACCTGCAGTAACGCGGCTGTATCGGCGACGTTGGAGCTGAATGGTCCAACCTGGTCGAGGGAGCTGGCAAAGGCCACCAGGCCGTAACGACTAATGCGCCCATACGTGGGCTTGAGACCGACGACGCCACAGAAGGAGGCGGGTTGACGAATCGAGCCACCCGTATCGGAACCTAGTGAGGCCATGCACGCACCCGCAGCAAGGGCAGCGGCACTCCCGCCTGAACTGCCGCCCGGCACGTGGTCAACGTTCCATGGATTGGCCGTGGGGCCGAACGCTGAGGTCTCGGTGGAGCCGCCCATGGCGAATTCATCGAGGTTGGTCTTGCCCAGCAACACTGCTCCTGCATCCCAGAGTCGGCCAGTGACCGTGGACTCGTAAGGGGGCACGAAGCCAGCAAGCATGCGACTGGCACAAGTGGTGGGAACACCTTTGGTACAGAGGTTGTCCTTAATTGCGAGAGGAACGCCCGCCAATGGAGGCAAGTCATCGCCGGCACTGCGTGCCTGGTCGATGCGATCGGCATCGGCCCTGGCACGCTCAGCCGTCACCTCGAGATAGGCGTTGAGGCTTGGTTCAACGGCGGCGATACGCGCAAGATGTTGGTCCGTGAGTTCACGGGCCGACACCTCACCGCTCACCAGTTGCTGACGCCACTCGGCGATCGCCATCGTCATGGACTGCTACACAGCTGCGACGCTATCAGCCGTCGTCAGCGCTGATGGTGAATGGCTCACCACGACGACAGCGCAGAATGGTATGGCTGATATCAGATGGTGACTCAGAGGCCACATCCTCGAGGAAAGCAGGCAGCTGCTTCTGGAGGCTGGCGCGGGTGACGAACGGTCCGAACCAGTAAGAGACATCAGGGCCCTGGGTCTCAACCCGAGCCCACCAAGCCAATCCAAGACCGTTGGCAAAACTGCGCAGCGGCCTATTCAGGAGGCCCATCAACGAAGGAAGCAGAACAGTTCCATTCTGCACTGCTTCCTAACGCGTGGCTGCACTTGATCAGGGGAGTCGAGCAGAGGATCAAAGTTCAACGCTGTCCTGGAAGGGCACCGCATCCACCTGTGGTGCACTCTGTTGGTCTCGCTCGAGTTCGAGTTCAACCTCCGAAGGATGCTGCGACCCAGCCTCGAGAGCCGGTGCGATGTCGTCAGGATTTAGCGCGACCTCAGGTGATCCAACAGGTGCATCCTCGTGGGGAGGCTGAGGCGAAGCTTCAGCAGCAGCAATCGCCTCAGGCTCTAAAGCGCTCTCAGAAACTCCAACAGTCTCAGATCCAGCAGCAGTCTCAAGCGCCTCGTCCGCTCCAGCGGCCTCGTCTGTCTTGAGGCTGGCGATCGGGTCTGAATCCAAACCAGCGCAGCGCGGCCGAATGATCGGAGGAGACGGTGCCTGACCCTTGAGATCCTTCATCCAGCCGCGTCTAGCGACTTCATACAGACACATGGCGGTCGCCACAGAGGCATTCAGGCTTGGCGTGATGCCCCGCAATGGGATCCGGATCAACTGGTCGCAGTGGCGGCGTGTGAGCAACGACAAACCGTTGCCCTCTGAACCGGTGACCACCACAAGCGGCCCCTCCAGATCGGCTTCCGGCAAGGTCACATCACCTTCTTCCGCCAAGCCAACCACGCGATAACCAGCGTCTTTAAGGCTTTCCAGAGAGCGGTTGAGATTGACGACTCTTGCCACCGGTAGATGCTCCAAAGCACCGGCGGCAACCTTGGCCACAGAGCCGGTGAGCCCAGCACTACGCCGCTGAGGCAAAACAACGCCGTGGGCACCGAGGGCTTCAGCGGAACGCACAATGGCGCCGAGATTATGGGGATCGGTGAGGCCATCCAGGGCCAACAGCAGAGGCGGCTCACCCAGCGCAGCGCAACCCTCCACCAAGGTATGCAGATCAAGCGTTTCCGCAGAAGCGGTCTGCAGAGCAATGCCTTGATGCACAGCACCGCCGCTGAGCTGACCGAGTCGCGCCCAAGTGACCTCCTCAACCAACACACCGGAGGCCTTGGCATCCCTGAGCAATTGAAGGAATTTCGGTGAGCTACGCAGCTCAGCGGTGCACCAAATCCGGTGAATCGGACGCCCGGCCTCAAGGGCTGCCTGGGTGGCATGGCGTCCCCAGAGCATGTCATCAGCCTGGGCATCGGGGGAATGGGCTAGCTCCTCACCCTGCCGCTGGGCCTGATCAAACTGATCTGGGGAGGTGTCTCGGGCCCAGCCACCACGACGGGAGCCACTCCTGAACCCTTGGCGCCCCCTGAATCGATCCGAACTCGAAGACGATCCACGCTCAGGCCTGGAGGAGAAGCGTTGGTTGGAACGCTCGGAACGATGGCTCGGGTAACGGTCGCGGGGACCACGATCGCCTGAAAACCGGTCGCGGGAGGGACGGTCGTGGGGAAAGCGGTCAGATGAAGAACGCTCAGCGGGGCCACGGTCAACTGGGCCACGGTCAGCGGGGCCACGGTCGCGGCGATCGAAACGCTCCTTGCCTTCAAAGCGATCCTTGCGATCAAAGCGTCCGTTTCGCTCGACGCGACCAGGCCGGCCAGGAGCTGCTTTGCGGTCAAAACGATCAAATCGAGAGCGACCACCGACGTCAGAACTGCGCTCCGAGCGGGCCTCCTGATTGAAGCGGCCATCCCTGTTAAAGCGTCCCTCTCTCTGGGGTCGTTCTCCTTGATCAAAGCGATTGCCACGTTCAAAGCGATCCCCGCGTGGAGATCGGCCATCACGGTCAGCACCGCCATCGCGGTCGACACGGCGATCGCGATCGGAACGCCCACGAAATGGCCTACCTCCAGCAGAGGAGCGAGATGCACCCCCTGGACGTCCTGCACCGGAAGAACGACCGCCACTAAAGGGACGGCCATCGCCGGAAGAACGGCGATCAGAACGGAAACTCATGAACGAAACAGAGGGCTATGACAGGTCGTTTTCGGTCTCCTCCAGTTGATCAAACAGCTCGGCAAGCCGGGCCGGATTCTGCAAAAAGAGCCAGCCAACCATTGTCTCAAATCCCGTGGCCCGTCCATACACAGATCCTTCTCCCCGGCGAGGGCCACGACCAGCCCGATTGCGGCCACGACGGACAAGATCCCTTTCCTGATCGGAGAGAAAAGGATCGAGAGTGTCTAAAACCGAAGCCTGGGCGTCTGCTTTCACCTCCGCCACGACGGCCCGGTGCAAATCATCTGAGCGACCGGGATGGCGGCAATGGCGCAGACGTTGATGCAGCTCCCAAACAGCATCTCCTAACCAAGCAAGTTGTAAAGGTCCAAGCTCAGCAGCACCACCACGGCCCTGCTGTGATCGAATCCAATCGGTCAAGCCGCCAACTTGCTGAGAGCACTATCCAGATCGGGAACGAGATGGAGGAACTCCTCCAGGCGAACCAGCTTGACGGTCTGGGCCACCCGGGCATTGCCCACGACAAGAAAGCTGCGCTTGGCGTCATTGCACTGCTTCGCCAGTTGCACCATCGCTCCGAGTCCGGAGGAATCAAGAAAATCGATCTTGCTGAGATCAATCACCAATGAAGAGGCATTGGCCTTGAGCACATCACTGACGTAGGTCAGAAATTGCTTCTCGGAATACGCATCCAACTGGCCGGTGAAGTGAAACAACAGGCAGTTGTCACGCTGCTCGAAGCCACCGCGGAGAGAAACGGTGAGTCGCTGCAGTTCAGTAATGGAAACAGTCCCCCTCAGGCGCGTTGTGCCGAAGTGTAGGGAGCTTGCAGCGGGAGGACCACCGTCAGCGACGTTCTGCCATCAGCTCAACAAAACGCGCGAAATGATGGTCCGCATCGTGGGGACCAGGACTGGCCTCAGGGTGGTACTGCACGCCGAACACCGGCTGATGCGCATGGGCCATGGCGGCCACGGTCTGATCGTTGAGATTGAGGTGGGTCACCACAACGGTGTCGGCAGGCAATGACTGGGCATCAAGGGCAAAACCATGGTTCTGACTCGTGATCTCCACTTGCCCCGTGGTGCCGCAGGGGTGATTAAGCCCGCGATGACCAAACGCGAGCTTGAAGGTGGTCCCCCCCAGCGCCAGACCGAGAATTTGATGGCCGAGGCAGATCCCGAATAACGGCAGGTTCTTCTGCTGCAGCAATCCTTTGGCCAGGGCGATACCTCCGGTCACAGCAGAGGGGTCACCCGGTCCATTGGAGAGAAACACACCCTCGGGCTGATGGCGGATCACCTCATCCAGGGTCGTGGATGCAGGCAGAACGATCACCTCGCAACCGTGGCCCACGAGGCGATCAAGGATGGCGCGTTTAATACCAAAATCAATTGCCACAACGCGAAAAGGACGCTCGGGGCGAGGCTGGAGTCGCTGGTCGAACGCAGCGGCACAACGACTGGTCCAGGTGTAGGCCTCTGTTGTGCTGACACGATCGGCCAGATTTAGGCCCTGCATGGATGGGGCCGATCTGAGGTCTTCGAGCAGAGCCTGAGGCGAACGTCCATCCGAACTGATCACCCCATTCATCGCGCCTGCATCGCGCAGGTGACGGACCAAGGCACGGGTGTCGATGCCATGGATACCGATCACACCATGATGATCAAGCCAATCGGGCAGGCTCTGACTACAGCGCCAATTGCTAGCGAGGGGAGCCAGCTGACGAGCAATCAGCCCCAGGGCATGGGGTTGGTCAGCCTCCTGATCCTGATCATTCACCCCCGTGTTGCCGAGCTCCGGATAGGTGAACGTGACCAGCTGACCGGAGTAACTGGGATCTGTCATCACTTCTTGATAACCGGTCATGCCGGTGTTGAACACCACCTCACCGACGACGCTGCCGCGCCGACCACACGCCAGCCCCTGGAACACCGTGCCATCCGCCAGCACAAGCACTGCCGGGGCCTTGGAGGTGGCAAAAGTCATGGGCAAGCAGACCCTGGGAACAACAGTTCGTCTTCTTATTGTTCCTCGCCGCCGCGCAACCCCTGGCTGAGAGTCTCAAGCCGCTGCCAAGCACGACCTTCCTCTAGGCAGGCCAAAGCTTGCTGGGCACCAGCACGGAGATCGGTTTGAACGCCAGCAACCCAGAGCACTAAAGCAGTGTTGAAGGCCACCACATCCCGCTGCGCTGCAGTGCCACGACCCTGGAGCAGATCACGGAGGATCGTTTTGTTCATCTCAAGATCACCCCCCCTCAGGGCGGACAGCGGCGCCTCTTCCAAGCCCAGATCGGCGGGGATGATCGACTCGGAACGGAGCTGGCCGGCCTCGATGATGCGCAGATCATTCGGGCCCGCCAAGGAAGCCTCATCCAGGCCGCCGGCACCATGCACCACAACGGCTCGCTGCTGACCCAGCCGCTGAAGAGCTTCCGCCATCGGATCCAGCAGATCGGGGCGGGCAACGCCCAGAACCTGGCCATCGGGCTGGAGCGGATTCACCAGGGGCCCCAGCAGGTTGAACACTGTGCGCACGCCAAGACTGCGCCGAAGCGGAGCCAGATTTACCAGGGCGGGGTGCCAGGCAGGAGCGAACAAAAAGGTGACCCCAGCCTTAGGGAGAACATCCACCACCTGGGCGGCAGAAGCCTTCAGGTCGAGCCCCAACCCCTCAAGCACATCGGCTGATCCCACCTTGCCGCTGGCACTGCGATTGCCGTGCTTGGCCACCACCGCACCACAGGCCGCCGCGGTCAAAGCCACCGCAGTCGAAATATTGAAGGTGTCTGCGCCATCACCACCGGTGCCGCAGGTATCCACCATCAACAGATTGGGCCTCGCACAGGGCAACGGGCAGGCCTGACGCAAGACGCGGGCCATGGCAGCAAGTTCTGTGCCGTTCACAGGCCGTGCTCGAAGCGCCACAAGGAAGGCACCGGTCTGAACCGGTGTGAGCGCTTCCGATAGCCAGGCCTCCATCAAGGCTGTGGCCTCGTCATCACGAAGCGAGCCCCCCTGCAGGAGATGTTCCAACAGTTGCGGCCAGGACACGGATGGATTCGGCATGAGTGGACAGAAAAAAACCCGGGTGCTGAGCACGCCGGGCCGGGTGATGGGGACACATCCAATATCCCTTAAAAGATGGCGTCTGGCCAGAAGCGCATCAAATCTCGATTCAGGCCCTCTCCAGCGGTCCCAACGCGAACCCCTCAGGCCAACGGCCAAGGCCCCACACTTGCCACAGGGGTCGGTGCCTAGGTTGTTGCCTGCGCTCACCCACGGATGGCAGCCTTCCGTCTCGACCTGATCGGTCGCTACCTACGCCCGCATCGGCGCACGGTTCTGCTCGGGGCCGTGGCCTTGGTGGTCGTCAACATGCTGAGCGTCACCATCCCCCTTGAGGTAAGGAGGGTGATCGACGACCTACAGGACGGCTTTGCCATTACTGATGTGCTTCGTCAGGCCGGCTGGATTGTCGTGCTGGCGAGCTCGATGGGGGTGGTGCGTCTGATCTCCAGGCAACTGGTGTTCGGCGTCGGTCGACAGGTGGAAGTGGAACTTCGCCAGCGGTTGTTCGACCACATGCTTCGGCAGGACCCTGGCTGGGTGCAGGAAACAGGCAGCGGAGAGGTGATCAGCCGAGCAACAAGCGACGTGGAAAACGTGCGTCGACTTTTGGGCTTTGCCGTGCTGAGCCTGACGAACACCGGCTTGGCTTATGCATTCACCCTACCGGCGATGCTGGCGATCGACCCTGGACTCACCGTGGCGGCGATCGCGCTCTACCCAGTGATGCTTGGCACTGTGCGCCTGTTTGGAGGGCGAATGATGCGCCAGCAGCGCCGTCAGCAGGAACAACTGGCCGGCCTGAGCGAGCTGATCCAAGAAGACCTCTCTGGCATCGCCGCCATCAAGATCTACGGCCAGGAAGCCCAAGAGCAACAAGCCTTCGAAGCTCGAAACGACAACTACCGCGATGCTGCGATTCGGCTGGCCCGTACGCGAAGCACGCTGTTCCCACTCTTAGAGGGCATCTCATCCATCTCTCTGCTCTTGCTGCTGGCCCTGGGGAGCGGACAACTGGAAGCGGGCACGCTCAGCATCGGTGGCCTGGTGGCACTCATCCTTTATGTAGAGCGCCTGGTCTTTCCCACAGCTCTGCTCGGATTCACCCTCAACACCTTCCAAACAGGCCAAGTGAGTCTTGAGCGTGTTGAGGAACTCCTCCAGCGCGCACCGGTGATTGCAGACCCAGAAGCACCTCAAACCCTCTCGACTCCTGTGCTCGGCAGGATCGAAGCCCGAGAACTTTCCATTCGCTACGAGGACAGCGATCGCGACACTCTCTCCAAGCTCTCCTTCGTGATTGAGCCAGGTGAGTTGGTGGCTGTGGTGGGGCCTGTTGGCTGCGGCAAAACAACCCTGGCCCGGGCCCTGGGTCGCATGGTCAACGTGAGCGGCGGCCAGCTGTTTCTTGATGGCTGTGACCTAACAACAATGCGACTCAGCGATCTCCGCCATCAGATCGCCCTGGTGCCCCAGGAGGGGTATCTCTTCACCAGCAGCCTTGCGGACAACCTCCGATATGGCGATCCGGAAGCCGACACTGCACGAGTGGAGGCGGCTGCCGAGCAGGCTCGCCTACTGGATGATGTCCGCGGCTTCCCTGATGGCTTTGACACGCTGGTGGGCGAACGTGGAATCACGTTGAGTGGTGGACAGCGCCAACGCACCGCATTGGGAAGAGCCCTGCTGATGACATCGCCTGTGCTGGTCCTCGATGACGCCCTCGCCAGCGTGGACAACAACACTGCAGCAGCGATCCTGGCATCGATCCGCAATCAGCGTGAACGAACGATCGTGATGATCAGCCATCAACTCTCTGCTGCTGCTGCCTGCGATCGGATTCTCGTGATCGAACAAGGAACCCTGGTCCAGCAGGGGCATCACCGCGACTTGGTCCAAGAAGAGGGGCTTTATAAACGTCTCTGGGAAAGAGAACAGGCTTCGGAACGTCTCGAAGCGGTGGCCTAATAGCAGATTTCTGGCTTAGCTGAAGTGGCCGTTTCAGGGTTGCATCACCATGTCCACCGCCAACCAATACGCGGTGCGTTGCACCCTCACCTTCGGTGACATCTACGCTCAGGTTCTGGCATGGATGGCGGTTATTTTCGTCAGCCTTGCTGCGGGGCTTGGCTTGATGGGTTCCAGTCGCCCCATCTTTGCCCTGGTTGGCGTTGGTCTGATTCTGGTGCTGAGCCTTCCTTTTCTGCTCTTCGCCTTTGTCACCACTCTGCTGAATCACATTCAGCTGCAGCCTGCTCAGGATTCCTAACCTTGAGTCAGTTCACGATGCCTCGATGCTGCCTTCTTGGTTGACCGGCGAAGCTGCTCAGCGTCCCAACGCAGAACCGCTGCGACATGCCGTACTGAGCACGTCGTTGAATGCCCCGTTGATGGACGACCAGGAGGAAGTGGTCTTCGGATGCGGCTGTTTCTGGGGAGCGGAAAAAGGCTTTTGGCGCCTTCCTGGCGTGGTGACGACCTCTGTTGGATACGCAGGAGGCCACAGCCCCAACCCCAGCTACGAACAGGTGTGCAGCGGCCGTAGCGGCCACACCGAGGTGGTGCGGGTGGTCTGGAGCACGCCTGCTCTCGATTTCAGTGATCTGCTCAAACTGTTCTGGGAATGCCACGACCCCACCCAAGGGGACCGACAAGGCAACGACCGTGGCAGTCAGTACCGCTCGGCGATCTACACGACAACAGAGCGACAGCAGCAACTGGCCCTGGCCAGTCAGGCTGCTTACCAAAAGGGCCTGAGCGACAGGGGACTCGGAGCAATCACAACGGAGATCAAGGCCGATCAGCCCTTCTTCGCTGCAGAGTCGTATCACCAGCAATACCTGGCCAAACCAGGCAGTCGTCCTTATTGCTCCGCCATGCCGAGCGGCGTTCTTCTGGAGCAGTTCGATGGTTGCGCCTACAAACTGCCTGCCAGCGTCTGGAAGTACTACGACTGGTCGATCAGTCACTGCGTGCTGCGTGGGGACAACAGTCCGATCGCGCTGGCATGAAACCCGCTTGGCCTGACTGGGCGGTGCTGACCGCAATCCTGCTGACCCTTCTGGTGGTGATCGGCCTGGCCTTCAGCCTCCGCCCCAGTCGCTCCGATGCGCCACCCCTTCTATGGCGGAGCCCAAGCGTCGACAGCGGAGACTCCCTTCAGATCTGACCACCACAGCACCGCAAGCAGCTCTGTTACTGCCATGGTGAAGCGCCTCTCCTGCTGTTTACACAGTCCGTGTCGGCTCCATCAGACCCCCGACAGCGACGTCAGCTGCATCCCCTTCCGAAGGGCCTGGTTGAGCTGTATGGGCTCATTGCCGTTCTGATGGTGCTGATACCGGAGTGGCTCGCCGAAGGGACTTTGTCGATCGACATCCGCAAAGGCGGGACTGCCATGCCGATGACCACACGAGCCTGGCGAACACTTCCCGAGCTCCAACTCGCCTCGATGAGCGTTCGGGAGCTACGTCAGCTGGCACGACAGCTGCGCCTGTGGGGTTACAGCAGCGACCCTCGCGACCTTCTCACCCAACGTTTGCTGCGGCGGATTCGCCGAAGGAACAGAGGGCGACATGCCTTGTGATAACTTCGTTCTGCCGGGGCGTAGCGCAGCTTGGTAGCGCACCACTTTGGGGTAGTGGGGGTCGTGGGTTCAAATCCCGCCGCTCCGATTCGGTTCCAATCTCATCTGGCAAGCGCTCCTCGTTTGAGGGGCGTTTTTTTTTGAGAATGACCGATTTCTGAGCAAACAAAACGGGGGCTGAACCGCCAACAGCGGTTCAGCCCAAGCAGGCGTCTGACAACTGACGGTTGATCAGCGCTGGGGCAAATGGGTGATCACCAGATGACGCTGCGCATCAAGCGTCAACCAGCCCTGATCACGGAGCTGACCAACCACGCGCGTCACGGTCACTCGTGTCGTACTGAGGGCACTTGCGATCTCCTGATGGGTGAGTCGCAGACCAACGCGTAGGCCTTGATCGCAAGGCTGCCCGTAGTCCTGGGCCATCAGCTCGAGGAAGGCACGCACGCGATCTTCCACCCGCCTCAAGCCGAGAAGTGAAAGCATGAACTCTGTCTGACGCACACGTGCAGCCACCGCATTCACCATCAGCATCGACAGATCTGAAGACTGAGAAATCTCCTCGAGCGTGAGGCAAATCAGATCGCAATCGGTGAGTGTGATGGCTTCATAGGCTTCCACCATGCTCAGCGGTTCACCAAACGGTTCGTTCGGACCCACAAGACCCAGGAGCAACTCATCGCCCTGCTCAGTCACGGCACCAAGTTTGACCATGCCATTGGCAACGATCCAGAGGCTGTTCCTCAACAAAGGAATCGAGCTGCCGGCAGTTAGATGAACCTGATTTTTTTTCGAAACTCCAGATTGCAACATCTGAGGCATTGTCTGCTGGGAGAGAACGCCGGGTCGTGTAGGTGTTGCAACCACGTCGTTGAATTCAACTTCAACTGAAGTTAATCACCCCCTTGAACCTTTTAAGCAAAGGAATGAAGAGTATCTCCTTAACAGCTGATTAAGATGATGCCTTCAAGCAAAAGGCCTCATGCCCTCCCCAGCGATGAAACATCAAAGGGAGTGAACAATGAGGCCAAAGGATCATGGATGCAGGTCCGCCTCGTAAGACGGACCCAGGCCAAGATCACTTGCTGATTTTGTTCACAGCAGCACGGGCCTTGCTGAGGATGGCGCCCTTGAGAGGGACAAAACCAAGGTCGTCAGCCTTCGCTTGAGCTTGGTCGCTCAACATGAAGTTGAAGGCCTTCCTGATCGCGGCGGTATTCGAGCCATTGCCGGTCTTGTAAGCCAGCACCCAGGTCAGAGTGGCGATCGGGTAAGCACCCTTGGCCGTCGGATTTGGGTTCTTACCGGCGAGATTGGCATCAAGCCTGATGCCATTCAAAGCCTTGGCACCGGAAGCAAAACTGGGCTTGACGTATTCACCAGACTTGTTCTGGACAGATGCAGCAACCACATTGCCTTTGATGTACGACTGGTTGACGTAACCGATCGCGCCCTTGGTGTTCTTGATCACACCGGCAACGCCCGAGTTGCCCTTGGCACCAACACCCGAGGGCCACTTCACCGACTTACCAGTGCCGAGGGTCCAGGTCTTAGAGAAGGCCTGCATGGAGTTCGTGAAAGCCTTGGTGGTACCGGAGCCATCGGAACGGTGCACCCAAACCATTTTCCCGGGCTTACATCCCACCTGCTTCCAGTTATTGATTTGCCCCATGGCAACTTTGACGGCCTGCTCCTGAGTGAGCTTGAGATTGCAGCCGGGATAGTTGTAACCAAAAGCGATCGTGCCGCCAACCATCGGGATCTGAACCACACCGCGCTTGACTTTCGCCATATCGGTGACCTTCATCGGGTCATCAGATGCACCGAAATTGACAGTCTGATCGATGAATGCTTTGCGCCCGGAACCGGAACCTACCGCCTGGTAGTTGACCTTAGGGCCACCAGACTTGGCCAGCTCAGCGAACCAGCGCTGATACATTTTGGCGGGAAATGATGCACCGGCACCATTCAGGCGGGGAGCCGCCGAAGCAGCCATACCGGCACCCAGAGCAAGCAGGGAAGAAAAAATCAGAGTCTTCTTAGCGAAGCTCATAGCAGGCCTTAAGAGAAATAGGCCACCAATGAATAGCGAAACTAAAGAACGACAGTCGTTAGGAACAATTTAAGAGATGGCTATTATTTAGCGCCAGACATTAACCGTGCCTTTACCCGCCTCGATGCGTTTCAGCCCCTGACGACTCCTCATCACTGCAATGAAGTCGTGTGGATGCGGCATAACCTTTCAACCATCGATTCACACGCAGGCGTTGCGATGGTGGAATTTCACCGAGGAGCTGAGATAACTCCAAAGCACCAAGACGCTTCAGTTCCTTGACATCAACATGCCAAAGCTGCTCGGCTTCACGGATGAGGCGCGCCCAGGTGCGAACGCGCTGCCATGCCTGCAGGCGCATACGGGGCAGATCAATCTGCACAGCTTGATGCTGAGCAGGCTTGCGAAGCCGATGGATTTTGCGTGGAAGCGCAGCCATAGCACCAGCCTGAAGACTGGATGGACAAGTGCACGAAACCTGCGGGGAGGTTTCCAACTGATAAAGCAAATCCTGTGATCAGGAGGCCATCGTTAGCGACGTGTCGAGTTTCTGTACTGCAAAGCTCAGAGCCTCAGCTTCCCTGGCACTAAGTCGACGCGTCCAAGCACCCGCCACGGGGTCATTCCAGCGGAAACCAGCATCTCGGGCGAGATGGCGCTCGTCGTAGCTCACCTGAGCTTTGAACAAACTGCGAGGCTCCAGGCCGTGGGCCAAGCGTTGTTCAAGATCGTCACAGCGTCGAAAGACGTCAGCGAGATAGATGCAATCGGTGAGTGCCCGATGGGCTGCCCACACAGGAATGTCATACGCCAGGGCCAGATCGCGCACGGATGGCCGGGGGCGAAGCTGACGGTCTGCAGGCCATCGCATTTCCTCCATGCTGCATAACCAGGGCTTCGAAACCGGCGGTAGGTGGCCGCGACCGAACCACTGACGGTCGAAGGCTGCGTTGTGAGCCACGAGAACATCCGCTGCATCAACCAGAGTCTGGAAGTACTGGAGTGCCGCTGCCCAGGGCTGAGCCACGCTGGTGACAGACGCGGGAATGCGGTTGATCGGCTCCGCAGCATTGGCCTGCACCGGCAACAAAAACGAGAGCTGTGCCAACACCTGCCGGCTTGAGACGTCAAAAAGGATGGCGCCCACTTCAAGACAGTGATCGCTGTCTGGGTTGAGACCCGTGGTTTCCGTGTCGAGGATCAGCAGAGTGCCGGGCACTGTTGTGGTTTGGCTTTGGCCCTGCGCCGGATCGTGTTCAGTTGCAGGCAACGTTTCGGGTGTTGAATCCTGATCCCGCCCCACAGTCGCCTCTGGCTGCCCTTCAGCCAACGGAGCTGACACCGTCTCGGGCTGCGGATCTGGCAAGGACTGAGCGGATGATGAATCGGCCGTGAAGGCCAGCAGGTCGAGTTGACCAGGAACCGACTGATTCTCCATGCGCATCCATCGCCCAGCTGCTGCCATTCTCCGTCCTTCGCAACCAATTCCTAGGGTGCGGTCTCGATGTTTAGGCCCAAGAGATGCCTCTCACTGTTGGTGACCGCGCCCCCTCGATCAGCCGTGAGGATCAAGACGGCAACATCTGCAACATCGGGGACCGCAACGGAACCATCTTGGTGCTGTTTTTCTATCCGAAAGACGACACCCCTGGTTGCACCGCAGAGGCTTGCGGCTTCCGGGATTCCCATGGCGAGCTGCAGACACTCGGTGCGCAGGTGTGGGGTGTCAGTGGCGACGATGCCATCAGCCATCGTCGTTTCGCCGAGCGCCACCAGCTGCCTTTCCCGCTTCTGAGCGACGCTGATCAAAGCCTGCGCCGCGCCTTTGGAGTGCCCAAGACCCTAGGACTGCTGCCCTCTCGCGTCACCTATGTGATCGATGGGGAGGGCGTGATCCGCCATGTGTTCAACAACCTGCTCGATGGTCCCGCCCATGTGCGCCAGGCCCAGCAGATTGTGCAATCGCTGCAGACCAAGGCATGAGCACTTGGCGCCGGCTGGATGACTGCTGGTGCCTGTGGCCCTCCCGACCCACCGCCGTCGTGGATTTCATTGGGGGGAGTTATCTGGCCGCCACACCGCAGATCAGTTATCGCCGGTTGCTGGAAGGGCTGGCCTCACGCAATCTGGCCGTTCATGCCTGGAGCTATGTGCCTGGGCTCGACCATCAACTTCAGGCCAGACAGGCCTGGGACAGCCTGCGTCAATGTCGGCGGCAGTTGCTGAACAGGCTTGGCACTCGCCTGGATCCATCGCTTCGGCTCGGTCACAGCCTGGGCTGCAAACTGCACTTGCTCGCCCCTGATGGCGGCCGGAGCAGCAAGGCCATGGTGGCGCTGAGCTTCAACAATTTCACCGCCGATCAGTCCATTCCCCTGCTCGGCGCCGTAGAAACCAGGCTTGGCCTGAAAACGGAATTCAGCCCCAGTCCACAGGAAACGCTGCGACTGATCGAGCGCCACTATCACCAACCCACCAATCTGGTGGTGCGGTTCAGGGATGACGAACTCGATCAGAGCAGCAGTTTGCTGACAGCGCTGCAGACACGTCCGCATGATGCAAGCGAAACACTCCAGCTAGCCGGCGATCACCTCACACCGGCCAGCGCAGGGCTGCGGCGACAGCTCCTTGGAGACTGGGCTGAGGGCCAGCAACGGCAACAACAGGTGGAACAGCTTCAGCAGCTGATTGCGTCCTGGGCGCAGATGGGCACCACCGCTTCCGGATAGATCACCGAATTGGCCTTTGGTTCGCCCCAGATCTCGTCCTCGCTCAGGTCGGTTTCAATCAGCTCGATTGGGGCACCATCGTCTTCGATCATGGCCACCTTGAACCCCTCAAATGGCTCATAAGGATCGAGCAGCAAGAGCTCACCTTCAATCGCAGCATCGAGATTGTCGACCTTGAAGGCAACGTGCGGAACGGTCTGAATCAAAGGGTGAAGGCTGCTCCCTGGCTCGAAGCGGTGATACTGAATCCGAAATCCAGCCGGATCCTCCCCACCGGAGCTGTACATCCGAAAGGTGGAGCTGTCGTGCTCGCCAGGGCGGCAAGCCGTCGTCGGGATGCCCAGGTGGTGATAGCGATAGCTGACGTGAGACTTTCGCTTCATGGTTGATGACGGCTGATGGGATCACCATGACGGGCTGACAGGTGAAGGTCTGGTGAAACCCAAAAGAAGCTTCGGTTGAACCACGCAATCCAACCAATTCAACCCGCATAAGCTGACTGAGAGATCGCAGACATGCCCTGATGGCGAGCAAAAGTGACATCGCCCTGCTTCAGATCGCCCAGGTGATTGCCCTGAGTGACGGGGCCATCTCCGATGACGAAGCCCAGATGATTGAGGAGCTTCCCCAACGCCTTGGGCTTCAAGCAGCCACACAGACCGGTCAAACATCCCTACCGACACTGGCCAACCTGGCGGAACAGCTCAACAGCGAGGCGGAACGCTGCCTAGCGGCCCGTATTGCCTGCCTGGTGGCAGGCGTGTCACGCAACCCCGAAGACACACAAGACATCAACGCAGACGAACGAACGGCTTACCGAGAACTGGTGGCCGCCCTGGGCTTAACGCACGAGGAGCTCAATGAAATTGAGTGGTCTGCGAAAACAGAGCTGAAGCAAGGCAAAAGCCTTCTGCAGTTGATTGGCGATGCCCTGCTCGGCGAAGGAGGATGGCCCGATCCGGCCCTGATGGGACCAGAGATTCCCGGCCTCTGATCCCAGACGTTGTTCTCTGCAGGCTTCAGGCCCGGAGACGATCGAGAACCGAGCGATCTTCCAGGGTGCTGGTGTCTCCACTCACTTCTTCACCGGCGGCAAGAGCCCGAAGAATCCGTCGCATGATCTTTCCGCTGCGGGTTTTGGGGAGAGCATCACTGCAGCGGATCTCATCGGGCCTGGCGATCGGACCGATCTCCTGGCCCACATGGGCCCTCAGCTCAGCCACAAGCGCGTCGGATCCTTCACGCCCCAGCTCAAGGGTGACGAAGGCCACGATGGCCTCGCCCTTGAGATCATCAGGTCTTCCGACCACAGCGGCTTCAGCAACGGCAGGGTGGCTAACCAGAGCGGACTCAATCTCCATCGTGCCCAGGCGATGACCAGAGACATTGATCACGTCATCCACCCGGCCCATGACCCAGAAGTAGCCATCACTGTCGCGACGGGCGCCATCACCGGCGAAATAGATGCGACTGCCGTCGGCAAGGCTGAGATGCTCCCAGTAGCTCTCGCGGAAGCGCTTCGGATTGCCATGCACAGTGCGCATCATCCCTGGCCAGGGCTGACGAACGACCAGGTAACCACCTTGATCAGCACCAACACTGTTGCCTTCGGCATCCACCACATCGGCCTGAATGCCAGGCAAAGGAAGGGTGGCCGATCCCGGCTTGGTGGGAGTGGCTCCAGGAAGTGGACTAATCATCACGCCGCCGGTTTCGGTCTGCCACCAGGTGTCAACGATTGGACAGCGATGGCCGCCAATCACGTCGCGATACCACATCCAGGCCTCGGGATTGATCGGCTCGCCGACGGTGCCAAGCAAGCGCAGACTGCGCATGTCGTACTGGTCAGGCACGTCACGGCCACTCTTCATGAAGGCACGGATCGCCGTTGGTGCCGTGTAGAAGATGGTGATGCCGTGCTTCTGAATCAGCTCCCAGAAGGCTCCAGGCTTGGAAGGACGCGGAGCGCCCTCATACATCACGCTGGTGGCGCCATTGGAGAGAGGGCCGTAGACGATGTAACTGTGGCCGGTGATCCAGCCCACATCCGCTGTGCACCAAAAGACGTCGTCGTCCTTGATGTCGAAGATCCACTGGAAAGTGAGGTGAGCCCAGAGGTTGTAGCCGGCAGTGGTGTGCACCACTCCCTTTGGTTTTCCTGTGGAGCCAGAGGTGTAGAGCACAAACAGACGGTCTTCGCTCTCCATCGGTTCGGCCGGGCAATCACTGGCCTGACCAGGAACGACGTCATGCCACCAAACATCACGGCCCTCAGCCATCGTCACTGAATCCTTGGTGCGCTGCACCACAAGCACAGACTGCACGCTTGGACAGGCACCATCGGCCAAGGCCGCATCCACCGCTGGCTTGAGCGCAACGGCTTTGTCTTTGCGGAATCCACCATCTGCAGTGATCACCGCTTTGGCCTCTCCATCGATGAGACGATCACGAAGGGCTTCGGCGGAAAAGCCTCCGAAGACCACCGAGTGGGGGGCTCCGATCCGGGCGCAGGCCAACATAGCGATGGCAGCCTCGGGGATCATGGGCATATAGAGAGCCACAAGATCACCCTTGCCAAGGCCCATCCCTTTCAAGGCATTGGCGGCACGACAGACCTCAGCGTGCAGCTCGCGATAGGTAAATCGGCGTACATCACCCGGCTCCCCCTCCCAGATCAACGCCGTCTTGTCGGCCTTGGGGCCATCGAGATGCCGATCGAGACAGTTGTAGGAGAGGTTGGTCTTGCCACCATCGAACCACTTGGCAAACGGGGCATCACTCCAATCGAGCACGGTGTGAAAAGGCTCAAACCAGTGCAGCTCTTTCCTTGCCGCATCTCCCCAGAAGCGATCGGGATCCTGCGCAGCAGCGTCTGCCAGAGCCCGATAGGCCTCCATGCTGCCGATACTGGCCTTGGAGGCAAGATCGGCAGGAGGGGCAAACACGCGCTGTTCATGCAGCACTGATTCGATCGTGGAAGCTTCACTCATCGCCCGTGGCCTGCAAGCACTCACTCGGGAAGGTTATCCAGAGCTCCCAAGGATGGAAGTGCTGTCGTTGCCAAGCGTTGCCAGAGGCGACCGACTTTGTTGTCTGAACTGGAGGTCACCAACAAACTTGGCGAACAAAGGCCTGCGGAGACGGAGCGGCCAGGAAGGAGCTGATCTGATGTCCCTCTCAGCCGAGGCCGCGATCGGCGGCTTCTGCGCCACCTGCAGCTGGTTGCAACAGCCCACGTGAACAGCACTCAACACAAGCCTGGATTGAAGACGCTGCCCCAGGCATGCCTGTTTGATCTCGATGGGCTCTTGCTCAACACCGAACCTCTGCATGGCCAAGCTTGGGAAGCCGCTGCCGCCCATTTCGGCACCCAGCTAAGGCAAGCCCAACTGCTGGCGCTGCGCGGACGCCGCCGTCGCGACTGCGCCGACCAGGTGGTGCGTTGGTTGGATGCGTCGATTGGCAGCGACGAACTGCTCGCGATTCAGCAGCCCATCGCCCGAAGGCTGCTGCCGACAGCGAAGCCAAACGCCGGTGCACAACAGCTTGTGAGCTGGTGTGCCCAACACACCATGCCGATGGCACTCGTGACAAGCAGTGCCCAAGAGTCGGTCGCCTACAAGACCGCTGGCCATCCCTGGATCAATCAAATCACCACCCGGGTGCTCGGCGACGACCCCAACCTGGAGGCCGGTAAACCTGCGCCTGATCCTTTTCTACTGGCAGCCCAACGGCTAAACGTTGATGCCTCCAGCTGCTGGGCTTTCGAGGATTCTGCGGCTGGCACGCATGCAGCATTAGCCGCTGGGTGCCATGTCTGGGTGCTGAACCCAGACGGCAACAACCTGGATTGCGACAACCTTCCGAGGGATGGGGCCTGGCAGACGATCGCAAGCCTGAACGATGTACTAACGGCTTTGAAGACTCAGTAAAGGCGACTGAGCACAAACTCAGGCAGCTCCAGCAAGGCGCGGCGAGAGGGTGAATCAGGGAGCCATTGCAGCGATTCACGGGCCTCGCGGGCGAAGGTTTCCGCGAGGGCACGGCTGCGGGGAATGGCATCAGAAGCCCGCACCAAGTCGAGGGCCTGTTCGAGGTCACCCTCACCACTGAACTCACGTTCAATCAGTCCAGCCAGGACGGGTTGCTCTTCCAAGGCATAGAGAGCTGGAGCCGTGAGGAGGCCGCTGGCTAAATCACTGGCGGCGGGCTTGCCGAGCTGCTGCTCGCTGCCAGTGAAATCGAGGATGTCATCAACAACCTGGAAGGCGAGACCGAGCTGGCGGCCAAAGCGATACAGCTGATCGAGTTGCTGGGGGGTCTGATCACTGAGGACCCCAGAGGCACGAGCACTGTTCGCAATCAGAGAAGCCGTCTTGCAATAGCTCTTCTCGAGGTAGGTCTCGAAGGATTGGCCGGTGTCATAACGGAACAGGCCCTGCTTCACCTCGCCGTCGGCAAGGTCCATGATCACGCGGCTGAGCAACTTCACCACCTCGAGATCGTCGAGATTGGCGAGATGCCAACTGGCCTGTGCAAACAGGAAGTCGCCTGCAAGCACGGCCACACGATGGTTGAAGCGGCTGTGCACAGTGGCCACACCACGCCGCGTCGCCGCTTCGTCCACCACATCATCGTGAACGAGGGAGGCCGTATGGATCATTTCAGTGATCTCGGCCAGCCGACGATGCCGAGCGGTGAGATCACCTTCCGGCGACAGTGCCCGGGAAATCAGCAGAACAATCCCGGGGCGGATCTTCTTTCCACCTGCACTGAAAAGATGCTCTGCAGCCGCCTGCAGGATTGGGTGACCAGCCCCGATCAGGCTGCGCAGGTCACTGAGCAGAGTTTCGAGATCGAGCTCGACCGGCTGCAAAAGCTCAGTGACGGTGGCCATGGATCCCCTCGGTGTGGCGATCCTAGAAGGCGCAGGCCGCTCATCGCAGCGTGACAGCCTCAACCCGAGGCCGCCCCCCCAGCCAAGGGGTGGCACGAAGGGCGAAACCGTCCGGATCGGCTGTCACACAGAGACGCGTGTGGCCCAGCGACAAGGGGAAATCCGGACGGCCCGGAGCGGGGGCCCCTAGCAGGGCATCGAGTTGGCGAGCAACAGCCTCGGCTGGATCAATCAGCCGCACCTCTGGGGGCAGCAGGCTGCGCAACAGCGGCTCCAATAAGGGGTAGTGGGTGCAGCCGAGAATCACCGACTCAACCGAGGCCTCCAGTAGCGGAGCGAGGTAGTGGATCGCCGACTGGCGCAGCTCCGGACTCGATAGATCTCCAGCCTCGATCAAGGGAACGAAACGTGGGCAGGCCTGTTGCACCACCATTGTTCCTGGGTTGAGGGCCTCGATGCTTTCTCGGTATGCACCCGAAGCAACGGTGGCTGGCGTCGCCAACACCCCAACCCGAGACTCGCGAACCATGGCAGCAGCGGCACCGATCAGGCCCACCACCGGCACGCCGGCCTGTCCTTCAGCCACATCACGAGCAAGAGCATTGGTGGTGTTGCATGCCATCACAACCGTCGACACCTTCTGCACTTTCAACCACGCCACCACTTCGGCGGCAATCGAGCGAATCTCAGAAGGAGAACGACTGCCGTACGGAACACGGGCCGTATCACCGAGATAGACCGTGGGCAAAGGGCCATGGCGGAGAAGGATGCTGCGCAGCACGGTCAGACCGCCCACTCCACTATCAAAAAGGCCAAGACAAACGCTCATCGCAGCCCCCGCAGATACTCAAGAATTCCTGTGGCGATCGCCAGGGACAAACGACGACGGTGGCCCTGATTGGCAAGCCGGGGAGAATCCAATCGTCCGGTGACAAAACCGGTTTCAACAAGTATTGAAGGCATGGTGGTGCGGCGGATCACAAAAAAGCGACCACGACGCACGCCACGGTTGGGACTGCCAGGAGACACATTCAGCACCTGCTGTTGCACGTGTGCAGCAAGCCGTGCCGAACGGGGATCGGAGAAATAGAAGGTTTCAATCCCGTTCACCTCAGGCCGCGACATGCTGATGGCATTGGCGTGAATACTGACAAACGCTGAAGCACCAACACGGTTGGCCAGGGCAACCCTGGGAGGGAGGTCAACATCCACTTCGGCTGTTCGGGTCATCACCACTTGCACACCCTTGGCCTCAAGCAACTGGGCGACCTGCAGCGACACATCCAGCACCACATCGGTCTCTCTCAGACCCCTGATACCAACGGCACCGGGATCGGGCCCCCCATGGCCTGGATCGATCACGACGCGATAACGACCGCGGGGCACATTCGGCAGACCAGAAGGATCCACGGGGGTTTTCGTGGGTTGAATCCTGATACCAGGACTCCACTGTCCACTGCTACGGGTGAGATCTCCCTCCCCAATCGGACGCAAACCACGCGTGGCCAGCCCCTCAAAGGTCATGGTCCAACGATCCTTCGCCGTGCCGACAAGCTTGAGGCGGCCGGGATCGAGCTCGGTGCCAGGTTGAAATTCGAGCACCAGACGCGTCGCGCCTGGATTGGGCTTGCCCAAGCGGATCTGCCGAACCGGTCCACTACCGCGTAGCTTTCTGGGCCGACTGAGCTCCCCTGGAAAATCAATCCAAACGCGCGGGCCGCGTTGGCGATCTCCCGCTTCAAAGAACGCCTCTAATCGTGCTCCGGTAGCGGTGCGCAGCTGAAGGACGCCTTCACTGGTCAGCGCCCAAGCCGCCAGGGCGCTGGCCGCTCGAGCCGGCAGGGCTGACAGCAATGCACCGAGCTGCAGGCACACGGCAGCCAGCAGAGCAAGACGTCGAGACTGCGCCGAAACCATGGGGGTTCAGAACAGGGCGGGCTGGCGATGCTGAAGGCTTGGCATCTGGCCGCGGATGTGCTGCAGATGGCCAGTATCCACAGGGGCGATCGCCGCTCCAGGCACGCCACCGGCATCAGCGAGAACAGTGCCCCAGGGGTCGATGACCATGGCATGGCCATGGGTCTGGCGACGGCCGTAATGAATGCCTGTCTGGGCGGGTGCGACCACAAAGGCCGTGTTCTCGATCGCCCTGGCCTGGAGCAAAACTTGCCAATGATCCTTGCCGGTATAGGCCGTGAATGCAGCGGGGATCATCAACACCTCAGCTCCTGCACCAATCAGATGGCGATAGAGCTCAGGGAAGCGCACGTCGTAGCAAATGGACACCCCCACCTTGCACAAACCCGGAACATCCACCACAGGAGGAAGCTCGCGTCCAGGGGTGACCGTGGTCGACTCCCTGTAGGTGATGCCATCAGGTAAATCAACGTCAAAGAGGTGAATCTTGTCGTAGCGGGCCAGAAGCTGGCCATCACGCCCAACGAGCTCCGCCCTGTTGAGGGTGTGGGTTCCATCGCCAGTGGGAACGGGAAAGCCACCTCCGAGGATCACCACCTGATAGCGCCTGGCCATGGTGACCAGGAAGCGGCTGCTCTGTTCGGCCAGGGCAGGAGCCAGTTCAAGCCGAGCGGCGTCATCGCCCATAAAGGCGAAGTTCTCAGGCAGGCCCACCAATTCCGCACCACGGCGGGCAGCCAGTTCAATCTGCTCCTCGGCAGCGGTGAAATTGCTCTCCGGATCCGAGGTGCTTGTGAGTTGCACGGCGGCGGCCAGAAAGTCACTCACGGGAGGGCTTTAAAAGAACAAACTTTAGGGGGATCAAGGGGCTGAATCAGCAAGATCGATGGCTCGCAACACGCCGCGCTCCACCTGGGTGGGCACCACACTCAACTGATCCAAGCCGGAACAACAGCGAAAGTCGGCATCATGATTGCCAATGCGAATCAACCGCTGTCCATGCGTGGCCTGGCGCAGACAAGTTTCAGGCTGCGACTGCCAACGCTCCCAGAGCACAATGGCGGCCTGCATCTCATCGTTTGCAGTAACGGCTCCCTGCTCGATCAAGGCCGAAGCAAGCGCGCCAGCCGCAAGGGAATCCTCAAGCGAATAAGCGCCCTCCCAGCCACTACCAACGATCCAAACCTGATCAAGAGACTCCTGGAGTAAACGCTCTGCAACAGCACGACGATTGGGCAAAGCTGCCGTGAACACCCTGGCCAGATCACGCACCTTCTGGAGAGAGCGGGTGCCGTTGGTGGTGCTCATGAACAGCCGTTTGCCTTGCACAACATCGGGAATCACCGCAACAGGGGAATTGCCAAGATCGAAACCTTCCAGGGTCTTACCTCCCCGTTCGCCAACAAGAAGCCGTTGTGGTTCAGGCCAGCGCTGCGCCGTAGACCGCAGCTCATCGAGATCACTGAAGGTCTGAACGGCCTCAGCACCGTTGTGAAGAGCCCAGGCGATCGTGGTGGTGGCCCGGAGCACATCAATGACCACCGCAGCATCAGCCTTGTCGGAGGCTTGCACCGAGGGGTCGCAGTCCGGCACGTCCGCGGCGACATGGAAATAGCTGAGCTTCATGGCCACGTTGGAGGGTCGGCGTGCGTCACAGTAATCAGATCGCCAGTCCAGCAACGATTCGCTCTATGGCCTTGTTTCGCTCCGGTCCGGCGACCCGTGATCTGCGGGGCTTCCTGAAGCTGCTGGAAGCCAAAGGTCAGCTGCGCAGAGTGAGCGCGCCGGTGGATCCCGATCTCGAGCTCGCCGCCATCGCTGATCGGGTGCTGGGGATGGGCGGACCGGCTCTGCTGTTTGAAAACGTGATCGGCTCCTCGATGCCAGTCGCCGTCAATCTGTTGGGCACGGTGGAACGGGTCGTATGGAGCATGGGTCTTGAGCGGGCCGAACAGCTGGAGGAACTAGGCAGCCGTCTCGCCCTGTTACAGCAACCCAAACCTCCGAAGGGGATTCAGGAAACAAAAGCCTTTGCCAAGGTGTTCTGGGATCTGATCAAGGCTGTACCGGATCGCGATCTCACGCCTCCCTGCCACCAACAGGTGTGGAAAGGAGACGACGTCAATCTCGATGCGTTACCCCTCATTCGTCCGTGGCCTGGCGACGCTGGTGGTGTCGTCACCCTCGGACTGGTGATCACCAAAGATCCAGAAACCGGGGTGCCAAATGTGGGGGTTTACCGGCTGCAAAAGCAGTCCGCCACAACGATGACGGTGCACTGGTTAAGCGTGCGAGGTGGCGCGCGTCACCTGCGCAAAGCCGCTGCAATGGGCAAAAAGCTCGAAGTCGCGGTGGCGATTGGCGTGCATCCACTCTTGGTGATGGCCGCAGCCACACCGATTCCGGTGCAATTGAGCGAATGGTTGTTTGCAGGCCTTTATGCCGGTGAAGGCGTGCGATTAGCACGCTGCAAAACCCTGGATCTATCCGTGCCCAGCCACAGCGAAATTGTGTTGGAGGGAACGATCACGCCAGGGGAAGTGATGCCGGATGGACCGTTCGGTGACCACATGGGCTTCTACGGCAATGTCGAAGATTCACCCTTGGTGCGCTTCCACTGCATCACGCAACGAAGGGATCCAATCATGCTCACCACCTTCAGCGGCCGACCGCCGAAGGAGGAAGCGATGCTGGCCATCGCCCTAAATCGGATTTACACACCGATCTTGCGCCAACAGATTCCAGAAATCAAAGACTTCTTTCTGCCGATGGAGGCATTGAGCTACAAGCTGGCAGTGATCTCCATCGACAAGGCCTATCCCGGACAGGCCAAAAGGGCCGCCATGGCCTTCTGGAGTGCACTGCCACAATTTACTTACACCAAATTTGTGGTGGTCGTCGATCGCCAAATCAACGTGCGAGATCCACGCCAAGTGGTCTGGGCAATCGCAGGTCAGGTTGATCCGCAGCGAGATTTATTCGTACTGGAAAACACACCGTTTGACAGCCTTGACTTCGCCAGTGAGCAACTCGGGCTTGGTGGTCGTATGGCGATCGATGCGACCACCAAGATTGGACCGGAAAAAAACCATGAATGGGGAGAGCCTCTGCACAGGCCACAAGAGCTCGAGAACCGTGTGAGTGAGAGGCTGGAAGAATTGGGTCTGGGTGACCTAGACGGCCAAGAACCAGACCCAGAGCTGTTTGGCTATGTGATGGAAACCCTGTTCAAAAAGGTCAACATCAATAACTAGAGGGAGGGAATCATTTCCAGCCCGCTTCTGCCATCATCCGGATCGCCATCGGCTGATATTGGCTCAATTGCGAGATGGTGACCGAGTCCGGGGTAAAAGCACCGAAACGGGTGACATACCCAGAGGTATTGTTAACAGATACTGGGTGCTCAAACGTTGGCAAAGCCAACAAGGCACTACCCTTTGGCGAGGCTAAAAATTCAACCAATCGGATCGCATTATTCTTATTTTTTGAGTACTTAGCTACGGCAGCAGCGCTAATATTAACGTGGGCAGGATCAGGGATAAAAACTCTAACGCTATTCGCTAATTTCTGATCCTTGTTGCCATTGACGCCGGCCAGCATACGGGAGACGTAATAGTGATTAACAATCCCAATCCCACATTGACCCTGAGCAACCGCACGGACCAATGAGATATCACCAGGGAAGTAGGGCTGGGAAACATTCGAGATCATGCCTTTCAACCAGGCCTTGGTAGCATCTACACCACGCAGCGCAATCTGGTCCGCCACGAGAGACTGGTTGTATACATTCTGGCGATTACGCAAACAAACCTTGTTCTTTAAAAAAGGTTTTGACAAGTCTGCATAAGTCTTGAGCTTGGACATTGGCACGATCTTGGAGTTAACCACCATCACGCGCAGTCGCCTTGACACTCCGAACCAACGTCCGCTGGGATCGCGATAACGAGCAGGAACGTCTCGCTTCAAGGCAGCAGAATTAATCGGCGCAAATAAACCAGCCTTGGCCGCATTATTAATGCGAGCTGCATCCACCAGAAGGATCACATCAGCCTTGGAATTAGATCCCTCACGGCGCAAACGCTCAACAAGGGATGCTCCCTTACTCTCCAACAAACGAACTTTGATGCCAGTCTGATCGGAAAAAGCCTTGAAGACCTGGCGATCAGTGTTGTAGTGACGACCGGAATAAACACGAACTTCTTCAGCGGAGGCAGCGGGGATTGCGAGCGAAGCCGGCATCAGCAATGCGAAAAAACCCGTCAGGCAGCGATTCATCGAAAAATCGGGGGAGGATGTTACCATCAAAGCCACGATCCGAGCAAAAAACGAATCATTAGGCACATTTCAAGCGTACAAAAAGCACGAACCATAAGTGGACAGTCTACAAATTGAGATCTTCACTGCCAAGGAATGCGAAGCCATTCGCCACAAGCTTGAACATCTGGAGGAAGGCCAATGGGTCGATGGCAAGCAAACCGCTGGGAGCCATGCCAAGGACATCAAAAAAAACCTACAGCTGAAGCCATCAGATCCACTGACGGAGTCGATCGTTGCTGAGGTCCACAGCAGATTAAAAAAACAGATGGCGATCAAAAGCTTTTGCTTACCGAAAAAATTACATCACACACTGATCAGCAAAACAACCAGAGATGGTGGCTACGGCCAACACGTAGACAATGCATTCATGACAACTGGTAGGGCGGATATTTCCTATACGGTGAGCCTAAGCAACGAGAAAGAGTACGAGGGTGGCGAACTCGAGATCCTCGACACCACCGAAACGAATACCTACAAGTTAAAGGAAGGCCACGTTTTCATTTACCCAAGTTGCTACTTGCACAGTGTCAGACAAGTGCGTGCGGGTACACGCTACGCCTGCGTTGGCTGGATCGAAAGTTACATGGCAAGCCATGAGATGCGCATGAATCTATTTAACCTCGAATCAGGAGCACGTTATCTTCTGGCGGAAAGAGGGCGCTCGGAGGCTCTAGACAGAATCTTCCTGGCACATGCCAACATTCTTCGAACACTTGGAGGATGAGTTAAAAGCAGCATTCGTAGACAGACGCCAGGCAGAAGATCACTTAGAATTGAATTTTAAACTTTGGTTCTGATGCCAAACAAAACTGCGCTCGGTCTATTGATTGCAGCCTCTGCATTGATGGCAACTGGCGCCCCTGCAAACGCAGATTTACCCAGTGGCGAACTCGAAGGTGGTTACCAGGAGTGGACCACTGATCAAGATCTCGATGCGGAAGCAACGAAAGATGCAAAGCTCAAGAAGACGGAAGCCGCGGCTGAAGATGAAGGAGTCTGCATCCCAATCGGAGAAGGCGAAAACTGCTGGTAAGCCGACGATTTCAAGCAGAAGAGGGGGGCGTTAGCCCCCCTCTTTTAATGCCAAATTTCAGCACAAAAAAAAGGAGAGGCATAGCCTCTCCTCCAATCGAAATTCAGATCGAACGATCAGAACTTGAAGGTGGTTTGCACCAGGCCACCAAAGGTGCTGAAGGTGTCGGCACCATGACCACCGTACTTGTTGCTAGTACCGGTCTTTTCACCAAAGGGACGGCTGAGGTAGAAGAGAGCTGGTGTGATGGAAACGTTATCAGTGACTTTGAAGTCGTAATAGAGTTCAAAAGCCATGTTTCCGTCATCAGGAGTACCGTCTTTCTGAGCGGTTTTCCACTGAGGCTCGCCAACAGCGAAGCCAAGACGGTTGCCTTGGATGAAGGCATCCTTCCAGTTCAGACCAACGAGCCAACCCTGGGATTGGGTGCGACGGGTGTCCTTCTTATTAGCCTTTGTCAGGGCGTCAAATGCGGCTTTGGTGTAGACGCAATTCTGAGACGCCTTGGCATACTTGCCTTTGCAGACAAAGTCTGGATTGTTGAAGGCAGTGATGCTCCAACCAGCACTGATGCTGGGGATCCAACCACTTTCAGAAGGCTGCCAGAACGCATTCAGGTTGAACTGATTAGCGTCATCAAAACCACCCGAAGACGCACCAAGAGGTGTGCCGGCGCCACCAACGGTCATGCCCCTTTGTGAGTAGGCATAGGCAGCAGAAACTTGCCACTGAGCGTTGCCGTAGGCAATCTGGCTGAGGAACTTACCTTTGCTGGTGTCGGTCATGATGCCGCCACCGTCACGAGCATTGGCCTTCATGCCGTTTTTGGCGACATAGTTGGCACTGATCTTCAGCTTGGGATCACTGAAGTTGGAGTTACGATTGCTGATCCAGTTGATACCAGCACCGGGTGAAGTGCTTGCACCATAGGCGCCGTAATAGCCGCCCAGCTTGAACTGCTTCAGCACATGCCTGTAGACGCTAGGTGTAGCGGCAAGCATGTAGTAGTTTTCGATCAGGGGACCAACGTAGGCCCTGAAATCACTACCGATGGGGAACTCATACCAGAGCTTGTCAATCTTCAGATAGTTGGCGCTGCTCTTGGAAGCTTCAATCTGGGTTTGCTTCTTGGTGTAGCCACTACCAGAGAAAGCGTTCGTATTGAAATTACCCGTTCTGAGGCGGGTGTAGAGCAAATCCTTACCCGTGAAGCTGGTATTCAGGTTCAGGGTTGCGCGGTAGGAGAAGGTGAACGCCGTGTCACCTAGGTAGTCATTGGTGTAGAGAGGCTTACCATCTTTGTAGGGGGTCTTGCCGTCCTTATCCGTTTGATAGGCAAAGAGATTGTCGGTCTCATCACCACCGTAAGAGGTGGCGCCCATGGTCATTTCGACCTTACCGGTGAGCTTGGTGGTGGTAGAGAACTGGGTGGCTTCCAGTTCGCCAACGCGAGCTTCCAGACCGTCAACGCGGCCCTTGAGGATGGCGAGTTCACGCTCGAACTCTTTCATCAGGCGCTTCAGCTCGTCGGTCACTTCAGTGATCCGGTCGAGGCAAGCGTTCAGCAGTGCGGCCGCTTCAAAGCGGGTCATCGCACGGTTGCCGCGGTAGGTGCCGTTCGGGTAGCCGGCGACGCAGCCGTAGCGCTCGACCAAGTTGGACAGAGCTTGGTAGGCCCAGTCGGTCGGATAGACATCCGAGAACTGGGTGATGCTGGTGACCTGCTCGCCAGAAGCGGCGTAGTCAGACACACCGTTGATGTTCAGGTCGCTGGCGTTTGCAGCCACAGGAGCCAAAAGGCCCAAGGCAGCAGGAGCAACCAGCAATTGCTGGAAGAGTTTCATGAAGGTCCTCACACAAAAGCGCATTAAGCGCTGCGCAGAAGATAATCATTGGCCCGGGCCCTGGTTAGAACAAAAACAACAACGTGGGTCCCAAGGCTTAACAACACCTCGCCTCAATTGACCGCCCCTAAAGGAGCATTTGATACGAAGCCAGGGATGGGCAGCGTTTCGATGGGGCTGGATGCGCCAAAGCTCCTATGCACCGATTGATCAAAGCCTGCTTGGTGCTCCTCGGAGTGCAGGTGCTGGTTGGGCTGATGCTTGTGAGACAACCCACACAAAACCCCAGACTTCCAGTCTCGCAGCAAAGTCCCTAGTCGCAGAGGGGTTTTGGCACGAAAAGGTGTCGCATAAAGCCCACCAAGGCCGCCCATTGAGCACAGAGGCAGCCGCAACAAGGCATTGATATTGAGAATCGCTCGCGAGAACAGCCTGGTTCATGTATATTGCAATGGATTCTCAATAGCTTTAACGGTTTCTCGACGTGAGCTTCCGCTTCTTACCTGACGACCCCAGTTCATCGATCAGGATCCCCTCTGGCCAAACGGTCCTGATCAATAGTGATGACCATTCAGACTGCATGAAGCTGAATGTGCTGGAAGGGATCGCCAGGGTTTATTGCCCATGCGAGGAAACCGAGGGCATGACCCTGGCCTTCCTGCAAACTGGGGACCAACTCAGAACAGACTGCCTCTGCAGCGAAGGTGTCTGCGTCGAAGCGTTGACAGACCTGCGCTTTGAAACCAAGTCAAACGTTCCATCCAACACGGGTTACGACTCTGTGAATGAATGGACCCTGCAACTGTTGCGGATCAGGCATCTCGGCCAAGCCGAACATCGTCTGCATGCCTTGCTGAGCTTGCTTGTCAACAGACTTGGCAAACGCTATGGCGAATGGTGCAATCTCCCTTTCCGGTTAACCCATGAACGAATCGGTGAATTAATCGGCTCAACACGAGTGACATCGACTCGCCTGATGTCGAAATTACGCAATGGCGACATGATCGTGACCAGCGCGAGCAAACAGGAGATCAAGCTCTCGCCCCAGTTGATCGACTCAAGCCCTATTTCATTCTAAAAGTGAACGATATCTCTCACTCAAAATATTGCTATTCAGACAATGCACAAAAACAACTATAATCACCTGATTTGGTATCAGGAAAAGCTAGCCACAAGGCATAGCTTATGCGACAACAACAAACTAAGATCCAGACTGGCGAATGAGTTGCTTAAAATCAACCAAGAGATTCTTGGCAACTGTCTTGTTGAGGACAGCAGCAAAATCAGCCTAGAGAAACTGTTTGAAAACGAGAAGCAAAAACGTAGCAGTCTTAGGCTGTTCTCTGGGTTTGGCCAGCGCGAATCTCTCCGTCGATAATCAACAGGCCAGTCGGATCATTCTTGGCAAAACGAACGCGTCCAGAGATATAGGCGTATTGGTCTTCAGACTGAGTTTGCTTTTCAACTAGGGGGTCGAGGAACACAGTTGTACGTGTATCGCTTTCCCTTTCTGCGATTTCATACACATGTTGAATCGAACTTGTGGTGTCCGATTCAATTTTAAATGCATTATTAACCAATTCCTCCAGAGAGTCCCATGCCTGCCTTGGCCTGTCGAGGGAATCAAGGGCAGTAGACTGTCCACGCGCAATCAAATATTCGGAAAATTGCACGGCATGCAACTTTTCATCGACTGACTCTGCAGCAAAAAACTTGTAGAAACCCGAAAGCTCATGTTCAGCACACCAAATCGACATGGCAAAATAAGCCATTGAGGCTTGGAGCTCAAGATTCAGATGCTGTTGTAGAGCAGAAACAAGGCTCTCACTCATTGGCTCAGCAGCATACCGTCCATTTGGACCCGTGATCAATTGCTGACCAGCGGTGGATGGGAAGGCAATGTCTGTCATAAGCAACTTCAGCGCGAATCATTTGATACTACATCAATAATGATGGCCGATAAGTGAGGCGTCAAGTAACAAAGCGCACTCTTGTGCGATATCGACCATCTATAATGAGAGTCAATAGCAAAGCGAAGCGACTCGTGCCGATTTCTGATGGGCTTGGTATCGCGCAGACAGACCCAACAACGACAAGCCAGGGCGCAAAAAGAACCAACCTTCAACCGTCAAGCCATAAAAAAAAGGGATGCAAACGATCCAAATGTTCCAAATGGAAGGGAAGCAAATGCAAATGTGGTCGTGAGTAACTGATTAATCGATCAATTGACCACAGAATCGGTTATGCCGATTCATCAGCTCTTCAGACACAATCAGTCCTTCGCCATTCGCAGATAGATCTAAAATTCCATGTTCTCTGAGCGCGAGCATGTAGCGAGTAACGGTTGAACGGGTGCAGCCCAATAAATTAGAGATTTTTTCGTGACTTAACAAAAATGGTAAGAAATACTCCTCTTTTCTCCTAAAGCCAAAGCGTGATGTAAGAGTACAAATCAAACGCTCAATCCTCAAAGAAGTCGATTTCGAGGTCACAATCATATTCATAATCAAAGGCCAGTTTCCGAATGTATTTAGGTGACAATTGCAATTCGGATCAAGTTCACGCTCCTGATCCGAGAGACACAAAGCCAGCTCGGAATACGTTAGGGCCTCAATCCTTACGTCGAACTCCTCATAAAAAAGGGCTGATATCCTTAATTTATTTTCTGCGTAAAAACCAACAGTGCTCGACTCGTCCGTAAATTTATTGTGAAGAGCTAAGCGAACAATCCCTTTGTTGATCAAGAGCAAATAGTCTTTATTGGCAACACCGGGCTCAATTTCCTCGAGCCTGAGTGTTTGAGCTCGTTTAACAGTGAGCGAACGTATCAAAAGGCCTAGCTTGCTATATATATTTCAGCAGACTCAAATCAACTACGAAGAATCATTTGATCATGGCAGGCGTGATCAATGATACAAGGTTAGAGTTTTTCGATTTTCATCCAAAGCACCTGAGAGGCTTGATGCTGCTCGGTCAATAACTCATAGAATTCATCCGTAAGCGCTTGTGCACCTTGATTATTCTCGTCTAGGCTGAGATTGCTGACACGGTGAATACACCAGTCGGTGAGTCGTGTGATCTGCTGTATGCGTTTTATTTTTGGGCAATCCGTAAAGTCCATGCAAGGCCTTTAATCGAATCCGATTCTTGCATTGTTTGTCGGTGAGCGGTCAATCACTGCTACCCACTCTTGGCATAACAAGCACAAGTAAGAGGGTCATTTCTTACATCGCCAAAACCAAGCGATTGGATGGCAAAAGATCTGGCCTTCCTGTCAAGCGATCTTCTAAGTTAACTGCCCAATCTCTACACTTTGCAGCATCTCAATCTTGCCCAGCACAGCGAAACAGGATGATCGAACTGTTGAAACCAATTCATTTCGATCAAGTTGATTTTGATCCAGGAGGTGGAAAGCCCAATCACCATCCATCATCTACAAAATACCCACCTCTTGATCGATCAAGATACAGCAGCGATGCTTCGAAGAAGCCATCTCTTTTATCTTCTCTAATCAATGATTAGAGAAGATAAATCAACCAAGTGCTGCGCCTTGATGGGCAAGCATTTCTCAAGTCAATTGAAGGGACTTACGACGACAATATATTTATTTGATACGCGTTATTTCCAATCACAGCAAAAGAAGGATGATCAAGAAATGGCTGGTCATTTCACAAGAATGGCGGCAAGAAGTCGCGATCTCCGCCACAGCAGCAATCAAGAAGGTTCAGCAAACACGTGCAAAACTTATTAAGGACGCGACAACAAGAAGAAACGGCTAGAAAATGATCATTGCCATCTGCATTGCACCAGGGAGAGGCCATGGAAGTGATCGGTCTTGTTATTGCTCTGGTCGGCCTTCTCGGTGCAAAGGAGGTGTTTTTCAGCATTCTGCTCCTCATCCTCAGCGGCCTGATTTGGAATCAATCCAGGCGTCTGACCACTCTCCAGAGGCGTCTTGAGGCCTTAGAGACGCCGTTGAAGCAGGCTGAAAAGCCCCCAGCCTCACCTCTGGCATCGAAAGAAGGGGTGGAGGCGACGACCATCCTCTCGGCATCCATCCAACCGCCGCCAACGACTCGCGCCCATGCCCCGAGCCAGGTCAGCCAGCCAGCCGCTGCACTGACAACGCAGGCCTCGCGACCAGCAGCCAAGCCAAGGCCATCGGCTAGCCAACCATTACCAAGCAACACAACCTCTGATCGAGGCGTCGAGAGCCGCAAGCGCTGGCAAAGCATTGAGAGAAATCTGCTCAAGAATTGGACAGGGCTGATCGGCGTTCTGGCCATCGTTTCCGGTGTCTCCTTCGTGGGCATCAGCAGCCTGTTGGTGCTGCAACCGTTTCAACGGTTTCTATTGCTGGAACTGGTCTGCGTGGTGATGGCCGCACCCTCGTTTGTCATCCAACGCGGTCAACGATTCCATCCCCTCGCCGTGTGGCTGCGGAGCGGTGCCGGTGGTCTGCAGCTGTTTGCAGCTGCAGCATCAAGCAGCTGGCCAGCACTGGGACTGGCCTGGAACGAATCAATCCTGGTGGCGATCAGCCTGATGGGTGCGGCGATCGGCGCCAATCTGCTGCTTGCGGCAATCACAGCCTCGCCCTGGATGGCCGCGGCGCATGTGGTCATCGCCATGGTGCCGAGCATCGTGGCCGCACCCTCCATCACAACCATGGGTCTCGTGGCTGTGATTAGTGCATTCGGCATCTGGAGTCGTGCAGGGCGTCATGGTCCAAGCCGTGTATTGATCTCCGTGAGCTTCATCGCCGGGGAACTATGGCTACAGCGCCAGGTCACTCCCTCCCTGGCTGGTGGCATCGCCCTGTTGCTGGCGGGTGTCGAACTGCCGGTGTTGCATCTTGCCCCCCCCGACCACCTCAAGCGTCATCCAGCTTGGCGAGCTGCAAGTGTGCTGATCACCTGGCTGGGACTGGCGCTCCTCCTCGGCCAAGCACCGATTCCTGGTCTTTTGCCCGGAGTAGGGATGGTGCTCAGTGCCTTCGGCGCCGTGGCCTTGGTCGTGCTCTGCGGCAGGAGGGAGGAGGTGGATCTCATGCGCCTGAACTGGTGCGCTGCACTGGTGCTGGCGATCTCAGGTCTTGGTCAGATCTTGGCTCCGCTCAACACCGATCTGTTCCTGATCTGCCTGATCACCATCGTCTGCACTGGCTTTGTCTGGGATGCCTGTCGACGAGGGGATCGGATCTTGATCCGAAACGGAGGCTATGGCCTGCTGCTGCTCAGCAGCGCACTGGCGTTGCTACTGCCTCTGGAAGCTGATCGTGCGACCGTTGCAGATCTTCCTCTGATCCTGCTACTTGGTCTCTGGCAACAAAGGCTGGTGCACCGGCTCAGTCAAGGCAACACGTCGCTCTGGTTGAAGCGAATTCTGGCGGTTGTGGCCGTCGTCATTCCAGCAGTGAGCATCACCCTTCTGCTCCCAACCCAGGTTGGCATCTGGGTGCTGACAGCATTTCTGCTGGCGTCACTCCGCCTTTCCGGACAGGCACAACCGCTTCGCGCCCTGCGCGTGAGCGTGGTGAGCGTGGCCGTACTGAGCTGGATCTACTCAGCCAATGTGCTCCTCTCCGAACCCTGGACGACGAATGCTCTGGGAACGACCGCACTGCCTCTACTGATTTTGAGCGGTGGGATGGCCATAGGAGGCCAGCGCCTGCAAGGCAGGCTGATTGGCACGCGCAGCATCGGACTGGTGCTCAGCAGCCTCAGCCTGGTGCTCACAGTGGTGGTGATGCGCGAAGCACTGGGATGGCCTGCCACCGGTCTTGCCTCGCTGTGGTGGCTGCTGCTGGCTGTGAGCTGTCTCGGCGCAGCAAAGACTATGGCCAGCCGCGGCTTTCGCGGTGAAGTCGGAGTGTTTCTGGGTCTGAGCTGGGCCGCTCTGATCTGCTTCGTCTTGTCCCGCTTGGCAGGGCAGCCGTTCAATCCATGGCTACCGGTCGCGATTGACAGCAGCTTTATTGGTGCACTCATCCTCATCCGCCAAAGCGGACACCGCATCGGCCTGGATGCATGGCGACTGTGGAGAAGTCTCCGGCAGAGCGCTGGCGATTTGGCCGTACTGGGCACCGTTGTGCTGGTCAGCATCCGCCTGGACGCTGCTGCCCAGGTGTGTGTGCTGGCATTGCTGACCCTCGCCGCCTGGCGCTGCCCCCCTTCACAACACTGGCCCCGCCAGAAAGCGCACGGGGTTGTTCTATTCCTTTCCGCGCTGATCCCCCTGGCGGGCCTGCAACCTGCACTCTCAGTGATGACAGTCGGCGGCCCCTGCCTGATGGTGCTCGCCGCGGCCACTGTCTCAACAACAGGTTGGACCTCCAGCCAAGGGAAGGCCACAAGCCTGGAGGTCACCCCCTGGTGCTTCCGCTGGATCGACGCACTGGCCGGCCTCGCCGCCAACCATCCCCAGAGACTGATCGCCGCTCCACTCAGCATCGCGATTGTGGTGATGCTGGCTCAGATGCAAACGAGCCTGAACTGGCTCACCTTGCTCTGGTCTGTCGAAGCATTGATCCTGTACGGACTCAGTCTGCTGTTCCGAGATCGGCCCTTAAGGCTGACGGCGCTTGTGATGTTGGGTCTTTGCCTGGTGCGCTTGGTGGGATGGGATATGCGTCGAGCCGACATGACACTGCGCGGCATCGTGTTCACCGGGGTGGGCGTGGTGCTCGTGACGATGAACATTGTGAGCACCAGGTTTGAGCGCTGAACAGAAGACCTGGCCCATAGGATCGACGGCATTCAAAGGCGACTAATTGAACGTGTCCGGAACGAGTGGCGCTCCGCGGGAACTGAAAGCGGGAGGCGGTCTGAGCGGACAGGTACGCGTGCCTGGTGACAAATCGATCTCCCACCGAGCCCTGCTGTTCGGCGCCATCGCCGAGGGCACGACCACCATCGATGGTCTGTTGCCGGCGGAGGATCCGATCAGCACAGCAGCCTGTCTGCGTGCCATGGGTGCAGAGATCAGCCCGATCGCAAACGGACAAGTGATCACCGTGCAAGGCGTGGGCCTTGATGGCCTGCAGGAGCCTGATTCGGTGCTCGACTGTGGCAACTCCGGAACCACGATGCGACTGATGCTGGGGCTGCTGGCGGGACGTGACGGACGCCATTTCGTGCTCAGCGGTGATGATTCCCTGCGCAGACGCCCGATGCAGCGGGTTGGGCAACCGCTGGCGCTGATGGGAGCAGAGGTGCGAGGCCGCGATGGTGGCAACCTGGCGCCCCTGGCGGTGCAGGGGCGCAAACTTCGCGGCGCCGTGGTGGGCACACCCGTGGCCAGTGCCCAGGTCAAGTCAGCCTTGCTGTTGGCAGCGTTGACAGCCGATGGGCCAACCACCGTGATCGAGCCAGCCCACTCCCGTGACCACAGCGAAAGAATGTTGAAGGCCTTCGGTGCCAACCTCGAGGTGGGTGGCGAAATGGGTCGCCACATCAGCGTCAGACCCGGTGCATCCCTGAGCGGTCAGCAGGTGGTCGTCCCCGGAGATATCAGCTCGGCGGCGTTCTGGCTGGTGGCAGGAGCGCTCGTACCCGGCGCTGACCTCACGGTTGAAAATGTGGGACTGAATCCCACCCGAACCGGCATCCTTGAAGTGCTGGCACAGATGGGAGCCTGCATCGATGTGCTCAACCGCCGCGATGTTGCAGGCGAACCGGTGGGCGACCTACGGGTGAGTCATGGTCCGCTCAAACCGTTCAGCTTTGGGGAAGAGATCATGCCCCGCCTGGTGGATGAAGTGCCGATCCTCAGCGTTGCAGCCTGTTTCTGCGATGGCGAGAGTCGAATCAGCGGCGCCGCTGAACTGCGAGTGAAAGAAACGGACCGGCTGGCGGTGATGGCACGTCAGCTCAAACTGATGGGAGCCGATATCGAAGAGCACGACGACGGTCTGACCATCCGGGGCGGCAAGAGCCTGCATGGAGCAGAGCTGGACAGCGAGACCGACCACCGCGTGGCGATGAGTCTGGCCATCGCCGCGATGATGGCCGAGGGTGATTCCAGCTTGGCCCGCAGTGAAGCCGCCGCCGTCAGCTACCCCACCTTTTGGGATGAACTTGAGCGGTTACGTCGCTGACCCCGGTGAAAGGCAGCATCCGCTTGGAGAGCTGACCAGCCTCTGCACAGGGGATGGAAGCCTCAGCCTTCACAGCAGCTGCTTTGACGAAGCCTTCCACAGCTCAGCTGGAGCGCTCGCCGAAGCGAAAGCAAAATTTGTGGCCCCGGCACAGATCACGAGATTTCGATCGGGCACACCCCTGCGGGTGCTGGATGTGTGTGTCGGCCTGGGATACAACAGCGCGGCCCTGATGGCAGAACTCCCCCTACAGGGCGCACCCGATCTGCAGTGGTGGGGACTCGAGCTGGATCCAAGGCCCCTGACCCTGGCCTTGCAGCACCACGGGTTCTCAACGCTTTGGCCAGCCCACGTGCTCGAGCGTTTACAGGCTTTGCGGGATCACGGGCACTGGACTGATGCCAGTGGCGGTGGAGGTGGAGGTGGCGGTGGCGGTGGCCGCATGCTCTGGGGTGATGCAAGAACGCAGCTGAAGCAACTGCCAAAGGGGTGGGCAGTGGATCTGATTTTGATGGATGCGTTCTCTCCAGGTCGCTGTCCGGAACTCTGGAGCGAAGAGTTTCTGGCAGCACTAGCGGCACAACTGGCGCCGGGAGGGCGATTGCTCACCTATTCCAGGGCCGCCGCTGTGCGCGCCAGCCTGCGCCGAGCCGGACTGGAGCTCCGCTCGCTTCTACCGGCACCAGGGCAACGCCAGGAATGGAGCTCCGGCACCTTGGCGGAACGTCACGCAGCGTCCAGTCCTCTGGCCAACCATGGGCCAGGTTGGCAACCGCTGAGCCTGATGGAGGAAGAACACCTAAGCACTCGTGCTGCGATTGCTTATCGCGATCCCACCGGCCAAGAAACCGCCCTGATGATCCATCAACGACGCCAGGCTGAACAGCAGGCGTGCCCTTGGGAAAGCACCAGCAGCTGGCAGAGACGCTGGGCGCCCTTCACTCGACCGCAAGCGGGGACTTAGATCCAATTCACAACCTGGAGGTCAAGCCATGGTCGAGCAGACATTCAGGCTCAACACCACGGCTTTCGTGATGCATCTGTGGCTCGCTGATGCACCCACAGCAAAGAACAATCAAGGCCTTCGATTAAAACCTTGGCCTGCGTCACATCGACCCAGCCTCCAGCGTGTGGGTTGTCATCTTGGTGATGTTGTGGCGAAACAAGCTGGATTCTCTCTGCCGTAGATAGAGAACAGCTCGAGAAGAAAGCTCATGGTGGTCGCGCTCGTGGCGATCCTGCTGTTGACAAGCTTGGGCTGGTGGCTGAGCCATGCCACAGCCTGGGGGCGCCAACTCGGCATGACCATGGTCGTGCTCTTGTTGGGTCTCGTGGTGACCAATGTCACGGGCTGGCAACCGGATCAGAAGGCGGCCAGCTGGATCAATGGTCCGCTCACATCGTTGGCCATTGCCCAATTGTTGCTGGCAGTTGATCTGCGGCGGCTATGGCCTGATGCGCGTCGCCTCCTCACACCCTTTCTTGTCTCCGTTGTGCTCACCGTGCTGGCGGTGTTGCTCGGGGCTCTGGTGCTAGGGCCACTACTTGGAGAACAGCGCAGTGTGCTGGCGGGGGTGTTCACGGCCACATTCACCGGCGGCAGCCTTAATTTCGTCTCCGTGGCGAGGACGTTGCAACCGCCAGACTCGCTGCTGCTGGTAACAACGGCGGCTGATCACGTCGTGTTTGCGATCTGGTTTGCGATCAGCTTGTGGATCGGTCAACGCTGGAGCCGCGCAGAAGCGGCCGGCTCTATTGAGCCCAACAGTGACAAGCCACAACCTGCCGGCGCAGTTGGCCTGGCCCTGCTGTGGGGGCTGGCTGTCTTGCTGGCGGCCCAAGCTGTGAGTGTGGTGCTCGCAGCAGTGCCCTCAATTCTGGTGCTCACCACCCTGGCGCTTCTCGCGGCGCAGTTGCCAGGAGGGAGCAGCCGCCGCGGATGCTACGAGCAGGGATTACTACTCATCCAACCGTTCTTCACCGTGGTCGGATTGAGTTCCCCCGTGGCAGGGCTACTTGGAGAGGGGCTGCCTGTCTTGGTCTATGCCGCCTGGATCGTGACCTTGCAAGCAGTGGCTTTATTGCTGCTGCGCCGATGGCGGCGTTGGCCCCTCGGGGAGACCTTGGTGGCCTCCCAAGCGGCGATTGGGGGACCCAGCACAGCTTTGGCTCTAGCCACATCCCTGAAGCGATCGGAGCTGGCTTTACCAGCGGTGGCGATTGGGCTGCTTGGGTATCTGTTTGGCACCTACCTCGGATTGATCGCCAGTGCCGTTGTGTTGTCACCTACAGGCGTTTGAGGCAATCGATCAGCCCCCCTGTGATCGGCTGATCGATCAGAAGAACAGTGAGAAGTCAAGAGTGAGCAGTCGACAGTGCGCCTTGAACTTGAAAGGGTTCATGACCCATCCCAGGCGAAGGCTGGTTCGCAATGGTGCCGTTGCAAGCAACACCACAGCCTTACGACACCCTCAAATCAGTTGATTGACATCGCTGAATGCCCCAGGAAAGCTTGCAATCAAGGGGAATCTCTGGGTTCGCCAGGGCAGCGAGACCCTCAGCAAGTCTCTGCAGTGGCTACAGCAGTGGTTTCAATATCAGCCAACCTGCCAAGACAAAGCCTTCGGAAGGGGCTTCAACCTGGAAGTCGTCAATTTCAACAGAACCTTTGCTGGCAACCGGTGTGAGTGTGCCCTCTAGCCGGTTGGTGTTTCGCCCAACCTCAAGGCAACCACGACCCATCTTGATAGGAGAAGGCAATAAAAAAGCGGGGAGCTTGATCAGCCCCCCGCTCACTGCTTAAGCAACGCGACGCATCACTCTTCGTCTTCGTCAGCACCGCCGACAGGAACGAGACGAATCTGCTTACGGCCCAGCTTGATTTCAAACTCGTCGCCAACTTGCAGGTCGAGCATGGCCGTGTAGGCCTTGCCGATCAGCAGGTTGCCATTGCCTTGAACGGTTGCTTTGTAAGAGAGCTTGCGGCCACCTTTGCCCACACCAGCAGTGCCACCACCAAGATCAATGCCTTTGGCGTTGAGCAGCGCTTCGTAGAACGCAGTGAAGTTGACTCGCTGACCACCCCCCTTTTTCTCAGAGACGTAACCACAAGCCGTTGCCAAGTCACTCTTGGAGACATCGCCCAGATCTTTCACCTTCGCCAGAAGGTCTGCACCAGTCAGCATGAAATTAAATCCCCAACATTTCTATTAATGCAGCCGCTGTCTGCAGAAGTCAACTAAATCAAAGCAACAGCACAACATTGAGAATAATTCTCAATGCAAACACAGAAGAGAGCTCCGTGGCTTTAGCCCACAAAGGGTTTGAGCAAAGCCTCCCAGCCTTGACTGGCTTCAGCGACGCGAAGGGCAACCCGCGATCGAGGCGCAGGACGTGCACAATTATTATTTCTGCTGCCTGAGCTGCCTGGATCAGCGCAACGTGAGGCTCGCTGCATGTCGACACCCCTAAGCGCCCCGCTGCGATCTGTGGCTACTGAGCTCTCTCGCGAGAGACGCGCCCGATCAAACAAGAGCTTGACTAACTTGTGACCAAGGGGGGCAATGCACCTTGAACAGGCTCAATCCATCCCTGGCAGTGGCCCTCCTCGTGCTGACAAGCTGCAGTTCAGAAGAGATGGACAAGACAAAATATTCAAACTGGAGACACGCCCAAGAAGCCTGTGAGATGTGGGCGAAACAACAAGCGGTAAGGGCATGTCGGCAAGAACAAGCAGACAACCTCTGGCTAGGAACTGACAACCAAGAGGGCCTAAGCAAGACGTTTAGCTACTAGACATCCGCCACCAAGACTTCAGCGACTCAACGTCCAGTGGCGCAGCAAAGGCGCGCAAGTGATCAGGGCAGATCGACGCCATGCACACGATCAAATCAGCGCTGTGTGCAGGATCACACCCGGGCAGGACCTTGAACAACAAAGCTTGAGCAAGCCGAGGCGACGGTGAAACCATCAACCACCCAAGCCTGGCCATGACCTTCACACTCTCCGGCTTCGATTCCTGGACCTTCCAGATCGTTTTTTATGGAAGTTTGCTGGTGCTGGAAGCGCTGCGCGACGACCAACGGCTGAGCACTGTGCTCAATCCAATGGACTGCACCCGAACATGGGCCCATGACGTCATTCGCCACCCGAGCTGCAGCCTGATCAGCCGCTGAACCACCGAATCGTTTCTTGAGCGGCAATCCCGGTAGATTCCGGCCACCGATTCCCCTGCCCAGCATGCTCGCCGTCGCCGTTCTGGCCGCCGGAAAAGGCACCCGCATGAAGAGCGCCCTGCCGAAAGTGCTCCAACCACTCGCGGGTGCGACGTTGGTGGAGCGGGTCCTGGCCAGTGCTCGCAACCTCAGCCCAGACCGGAAACTGCTCATCGTTGGCCATCAGGCCGAGCGCGTAGAAGAGCAACTGAGCCAACTGGACGGGTTGGAATTCGTGTTGCAGCAACCACAGAATGGAACCGGCCATGCCGTGCAACAGCTGTTGCCGGCTCTTAAGGACTTCAACGGCGAGCTGCTCGTCCTCAATGGAGACGTACCCCTTCTGCGCGCCGAAACGATCGATCAGTTGGTCAACACCCATCGCACAAGTGGCGCCGATGTGACCCTGCTCACCGCCCGCCTGGACGACCCCACTGGCTACGGACGCGTGTTTGCGGATGCCTCTGGGCGTGTCAGTGGAATCATCGAACATCGCGACTGCAGCGAAGAGCAGCAAGCCAACAACCTCACCAATGCAGGGATCTACTGCTTCAACTGGAAAACCCTGGCGGCGATGCTGCCCAAACTGAGCACCGACAACGATCAAGGAGAGCTCTACCTCACCGACACGGTGGCCATGCTCGACACCGCCATGCACGTGGAAGTGGCGGATCCCGATGAGGTGAACGGCATCAACAACCGCAAGCAGTTGGCCCAGTGCGAAGCCGTGCTGCAGGAACGGCTTCGGGAGTATTGGATGAGCGAGGGAGTGACCTTCACCGATCCGAGCAGCTGCACCCTGAGTGAGCACTGCAGCTTCGGAACCGACGTGGTGATCGAACCGCAGACCCACCTGCGCGGACGCTGCACGATCGGAGCGGGCTGCAGGATCGGGCCGGGATCCCTACTGGAGAACACCACCCTCGGGAACCAAGTCAGCGTGCTGATGTCGGTGGTGCGCGACACGCAGGTGGGAGATGACGTGGCCGTCGGCCCCTATGCCCATCTCCGTCCCGGTTCGGACATCGGCGACAACTGCCGCATCGGCAATTTCGTTGAAGTGAAGAAGAGCCGCTTGAATTCAGGCAGCAAAGTGAACCATCTCAGCTATATCGGTGATGCCCAACTCGGCAGCGGTGTGAATGTGGGAGCAGGCACCATCACAGCCAACTATGACGGCGTGAATAAACATCAGACCGTCGTTGGCGATGGCAGTAAAACCGGAGCTAATTCTGTACTCGTTGCCCCGGTCACCATCGGGTCCAACGTGACGATCGGTGCCGGCTCCACCATTACCAAAAACGTTCCAGACAATTCTTTGGCGTTAGGCCGAGCCAAGCAATTGATCAAGGAGAACTGGAGCTAAATCATCGCTTCCAGAAAGCAGCCAAGATCAACACCATCAATTATCAGATTGTTTTCACACACGCTTGGATGGCAATGATCCAGGCATGTGTGAGCGTAAGGGCGTCGCAGCCAAGGCCATGACTCCACACAAGCGTTACACGGTGCGCTATCGCGACGCCGACAGCACCCCACTCGAGCGCTGCTATTACGCCAGTGACGCCTATGAAGCCAGAGTCTTGGCGATGGAATCAGTGCGTCATATCCACGACCATCCCCACGCCATCGACCTGATTCGCTGCGAGAGCTACCCGCTTCATCAACGGGCCGCCTGAAGCAGTGTGTCTGCTGACGCACCTGAACCAAGAGCGGAAAGGTCGAGACTTGACGATCCACCACCAGTGCCGCAGCGGTCAAGACCAGCCGCTGCCAGATCGTCTTGCAGGCTGGATGCGCAACTGAGCAATCGCGACCAACTGGGCAATTGAATGGTGAGTGGATCCTTCTGAAATCGCTCGACCCCAGGACGAATCAATTTGGCAAAATCCTGAACAGCAAGCTCTTCATAATGGCGGTTGTATGGGAGGTTATTGACCGCAGAATCGAGGGCAAACTGACGAATTCTGTCTTCTCCAACACGACGGAACAACACCTCAAGGGTGGCCACCTGCTCAGCAGGAATTGTGCGGCCTTGATGCTCCATCAGACCACGGAGAACACTGGTGAGAATTTCCGAGCACATACGCTGCAATCCCTCGTGTGGTGAACTGCCAAGGCTCTTATGTTTGTGATCAAACAGGCCCAGATCCACCTGGGCAATGCGACTCAGAGCCACATGGCGGTGCACTTCCGAGAGCAGACCAATTTCCAATCCCCAATCACAGGGAATGCGCAGATTGACAGCAAGATCGCGCGTAAAGGCGAATTCGCCAGCGAGCGGATAACGAAACGCCTGCAGATAGCGAAGAAAAGGGCTGTCTCCAAGCAACTGCGACAGTGCGGATAAAAGAGGGCCAACAAACAGGCGCGTGCCACGCCCCTGGAGAGCATGGCTCTCGAGCGAAAGTCGGCTGTAAAAGGCTTTGACGTAAGCCACCCCACTGGAGGGGAACAAAAGCGGCAGCAGCATCCGCCGCGGATAGGCCGGGGTGAAGGTGCGAATGTCGGCGTCAAAGAGGGCCACCACCTCGGCGCTGCGCGTGGCCACACCGAGACCCTGCCACACCGCCCAGCCCTTACCGGGAGTGCCGAGCAAATCGAGGCCTTGGTTGGTGAAGCCCTGCAGCAACTCCATGACCGCCGGGGCATTGGTCCAGTGCACATGCACAGGAAAGGGCATCTGTGAGAAAAACGATTCCGCTTCTTTCACCTCCTCCGCCGTACTCGCCGATAAAGCAATCACGAGTTGATGCAAGCCCTCCAGCTCGCGCAGCACCGATCGGATCAAGGCCAGGGCTGGACGCCTGAATTCCTCCATCAGACAGGGAATCAGGATGGTCGTTGGACGCTGGAGCAGGCCCTGTCGCAGCAGGACGGGGTCCTCCAGAGCAAGGTTGTAGTCGTGAACGGTGGTGATCAGGCCCTGTTGAAAATCCATTCCGTGATCAGTGCGACAACATGACTGGATCGACACCGCGCACCCTGGCGTTTCATCCGTGGGAGCAGAGGCATTGCAGAAAGAGGGGCAGGAGCGGGTGGCTGCACTGCTCGGGCGGTGGCGACCTGCAGAGAATCGGGAGCAAATCGAATTCCTGGCGTCGCAATTGCTGCAATTTGCGCAGACCGGCACAGACAGCAACAGGGACGGCTCACGCTGGGATAGCGCCACCTCGGTGCTGATCACCTACGGCGATGCCGTGCGCAAGGGCGACGAACCGGCGCTGGTGAGCCTGACTCACTTGCTGAACAGCCATCTGGGACTGCTCGCCAAGCTGGTGCATGTGCTCCCATTCCTGCAGTCGAGTAGCGACGGCGGTTTTGCCGTCGCCAGCCATGAGCGCATGGCCGACCATCTCGGCGACTGGGACGATCTGCAAGCCCTGGCCCAAGGGCGAACGCTGATGGCCGACCTTGTTCTCAACCATGTGTCAGCAGCGCATCCATGGGTCCAGCAATTCCGGCAACGGCGGGAACCAGGGTTGAGCTGCGTGTTGGCACCTGATCCCCAAGCCGGCTGGGAGCAGGTCGTCCGTCCTCGCAGTTCTGCTCTATTCACACCCCTGCAAACCGAGGACGGCATGCGGCCGGTGTGGACCACATTTGGCCCCGACCAAGTGGATGTGGATTGGAGCAGCGAGGTGGTGCTGCTGGGGTTCACGGCACTACTGGCCAAGATGGTGGCCCATGGAGTGGGTTGGCTGCGGTTAGACGCGGTTGGCTACGTGTGGAAGGAAGCGGGCAGCAGCTGCATTCACCACCCCCAAGCCCACCTGCTGGTGAAGCTGCTGCGTGCCCTGTTGGACACCATGCATCCAGAGGGTGTGGTGGTGACCGAAACGAATGTGCCCGAAAAGGAGAATCTCTCCTACCTCACCCCCGGCGATGAAGCGCATCTCGCCTACAACTTCCCCCTACCACCACTTCTGCTCGACGCCATCCTGCGCGAGCGCAGCGATCTCCTCAACGTCTGGCTCAATCGCTGGCCGTGCTTGCCCCCGCAAACGACACTGCTGAACTTCAGCGCCAGCCATGACGGCATTGGCCTGCGGCCGCTGGAGGGGTTGATGGATCAGGAACGGCTGGAGCGGATGCTGGAACAGTGCGAACGGCGGGGCGGCCTGATCAGTCACCGCAGGCTCAGTGATGGGCACGAGCAACCCTATGAAGTGAACATCAGCTGGTGGGCCGCCATGGCCGATGCCGGGCGAGATCCAACGCGGCACCAACGCGAACGCTTCCTGCTCAGTCAACTGCTGGTGATGGCCCTACCAGGGGTGCCGGCCTTTTATCTGCCCACCCTGCTGGCTTCAGGCAACGACGAGGCCAGCTTCCGCAAAAGCGGCCATCGCCGCGACCTCAATCGTGAACGCTTCAACGCCGAGGCTTTGGAACGGCGATTGAACGATCCCGATAGTGATGCCAACCACAACCTCAACGCCTTGAAACGCTGTATGACGGTTCGGTCGAGGCTGCGGGCCTTTCACCCGGAAGCAGCACTGCAATGCCTCAGTGGTGCTTCCCCCGATCGCGTCATCATCCGTCGTGGCGCAGGCGATGAGACCCTTTGGGCGGTGCACAATCTCAGCCGCAACCGCATTGACATCAACCTCCGCACCCTCGCCAATCACGAGCAATGGTGCGATCGTCTCCAGGATTCGGCCGCAGTGCCGACCCGCCTCACCATCGCCCCCTTCTCTGTGCACTGGCTCCAACCATGCTGAACAAGGCTGTTGTGAATGAAGTTGTGAATGAAGGGCCGGTCTGGGTGGTGACAGATCTCGACGGCACCCTGCTCGATCACCACTATTGCTGGGACGCCGCTAAACCGACCCTTGCCTGGCTGAAGCAAGTGGGCATCGTCGTGATCCCCTGCACCAGTAAAACCGCGGAAGAGGTGGAGCGCTTTCGAATTGACGCGAACTTGGATGGCCCCTTCATCGTCGAAAACGGAGGAGCCATCCATGGAGGAATCGGCGCTGAAGCTTGGGAGCAGGGCCTGGGACGGCCGCATGCAGAACTGCGCCACAAGCTCCATGCCCTTTCCCATCAGGTGGGCCACCCCTTAGCGGCTCTGGAGGATCTGAGCTCAGACCAGGTGACTGAGCTCACAGGACTGCGCGGTGAGGCGGTGCTAATGGCTCAACGGCGTCGCTGGAGTGTTCCCTTTCTCAACCCCCCAGCGCCACTGCGGGAGACGGTCGAACATGAAGCGATCCAACTCGGACTCACCGTGGTGCAAGGCAACCGGATGAGTCATCTGCTCCAGGCCGGAACCAGCAAGGGAGCGGCGCTGGCAGCACTGAAACAGCGACTCAACCAAGCCGACGTGCATGTGCTCGCCCTGGGCGACTCCCCCAATGATCTGCCCTTGCTCGAAGCGGGCGACCACAGTGTGGTGGTACCTGGTGAACACGGGCCCCATCCTCGACTCCAGTCTTGGGTGAACGAGGGTCGATTCGTGCTTGCACCGGCAGCCCATGCCGCCGGCTGGGCCCACAGTGTGCTCGCTCACATCAAAGCGCGAGTGACTCCAGAGCTGGCAGCAACCGCTCCAGAGCCACCCCGCGACTGGCCTTGAGCAACAAGCAATCGCCTGAGCGAAGCCAAGTACCGAGTGGCACGGCGGCCTGTTCAGGCGCCTCCACAATGGCGAAGTTCTCCATCCCAGCAGCAGCCTCAACCATCGCTGCAGCCTCCGCACCGCTGGCCACCGCCACGAGTCCATCCAATCCAAGCAAGCGAGCACGCTCCACCACGGCACGGTGAAGGGGCACACTCTCACTGCCGAGTTCAAGCATGGTGCCGAGCACGGCAAAACGCCGACCGGGTTGCTCAGCAAGCAAATCGAGAGCGGCGAGCACGGCCTCGGGAGAGGCGTTGTAGGTCTCATCCAACACCGTCAAGCCACCAAGGCTGAGACGACGGTTGCGCCCACCGGGAACCTCAACAACCAGATCGGCAAGCTTGGCGGCATCAACTCCAAGAGAATCGGCGACTGCACGGGCAAGCAACCAGTTACGGGCGTTATGGCGACCAGCCAGAGGCATCCGATATCGATGCCGATCCAGGGTGAGAAACTCGCTGGTTTCATCCAGAACAGCCAGGTCGTCAACTCCGGTGGCAGATGTTTCTCCTGCCAGGCCAACACGATGCACGCGTCCGCTCCAAACAGCTGCCAGTGCAGCCTCGAGTAGAGGGTCTCCTGCAGGAATGACCACCAAGCCATCCGGCTTGAGCGATGCAGTGATCTCGCATTTAGCGGCTGCAATCGCCTCACGACTACCAAGCCGACCAATGTGCGCCGTGCCGATGTTGGTAATCACGGCAATGTCAGGTTCGGCGCAGCGGGACAGCCGCTCGATTTCACCAGGGCCACGCATGCCCATCTCAACCACAACTGCCGCGTGGCCAGGATCGGTGCCTAACAAGGTGAGCGGCACGCCGATGTCGTTGTTGTTGTTGCTTGCACTGGCCTGGACTGAGCCGAGCGGGGCCAAAGCAGCACGAATGAGTTCGCGGGTTGTGGTTTTTCCCGCTGAACCGGTGACTGCCACGACAGCAGCCCTGAGCTGACGTCGATGCAAGGTTGCGAGTTGCTGGTAGGCAAGCGTTGTGTCATCGACACGCCAGTGCAACAGACCTGCAGGCACGGGATAGGAGGCATCGGCCGCCACCAGCGCCGCCTGGGCACCGAGCTCAGCCGCATTGGCCAAAAAAGCATGCCCATCAAACTGCTCCCCCACCAAGGGAACGAACAGTGCACCGGCTTCCAAGCGCCGGCTGTCGGTACAGACAGGCCCCAACGCTTGGGCGAGCACAGCGGCCAAACCTTCCGGGGTCACCCCCACTGGATGCCCCCAGAGCGGCACCAACTGGCCAAGGTTCAACACAACAACAGAGCTGCGGCACTGCCCCGATCATGCCGTTGCCCCTGCACAGCGGATGGAGAGGTTGCCACCAAGGCGACTGGCAATCGGATGGCTGCGCACCATCCACACCAAGCCCCGACGAGGCAACCCAGCCATGCATGCGGTTGGACTGATCGCGCCGCCAAAACGGCCTAGGTTCGGCACAGCTATTTCAGCAACGCTCTCGACCATGCCTCTGCATCGCCCCTTGGTTTGGATCAGCTGCATCGCGCTTCCCTTGCTGACGGCAGGTGCGGCCCAAGCCCAGAAGGAAATCCCCAAGGCCCCCGGCCATGACCAGTGCCCTCTCGGCTATGTGAACACTCTGGGCACGACCTGCGTGTCACCGATCTATTACGAAGTGACGCCCACCCATGGCGAAGCCTGTCCTTCAGGCTGGATGAACATCGGTGCTGGCTACTGCAAGAAGAAGACCCTCGGCATCTTCTGATCCTGCGTTGAGGTGGCGAAAGAGAGTGAGCCACTCAAGTCTTCAACCAGACGGAGGCGGCCCGAATGGCTGGTTGACCACCATCCCCTGGCCGACTCGGGCGTTGCGGCCAAGCTGAACGCCCTGGGTGGAGACGAGCGTCAATTCGGCATAGCCCTCTGATCCCAGCCGTTCCCACCACAGCTCAGCCAGCTGCTGACGGCGTTGCTGGGATAGATCGAGCCAAGCATCACTGATGGTGAGGGCCAGCGCATTCCGTGCAGGCAGGGGGAGGGCCGCCGTTAACAGGGGCGCTTGATCCTCTGCCGGGGTGAGCGGATCGGTGGACTCCAGTAGCAACGTGAGCAGAGGATCCTGTGCCGCAACGGCCGTCTCCTCCTGGGAGCTGTCGACCGGAGCACGCGTTGCTGAGCGGGGATCAAGCTGATCAGGAGTTCCATCCGCACTGAGACGGGGCTGGGGTTCTTGCCGTGGGGCCTCCGTTGGCAAAGGCGAGGGCGCGGGCGAAGGCACGGGCTCTAGCGGCTGGGCAAACTCAGCCTGTGCCTCCCCCACCGGCGGCGAGGGCAGCCAGCGACCAAGGGCCACCGCAGCCCCACTGATCACCGCCAGAGCAAGAGCGAGCAGTAACGGCCAAAACAACGGCGCCAGATCTTGCGGCCAGATCTCCGGCCGGTAGAGATCACCCTCACGGTTGCGGCGCCACACCTCCTGGCAGCGAAGCCGCAGATCAGCGATCACCGAGCTCAGGTCCTCACCCAGGGCGGTCCATGGATTGGTGTAAGGAACCGGCAGGGAGGAGTTCTCCCGATTCGGCGCGGGCGCCTGATCAGGCATTCAGCAGCAAGGGTCAGATGGCCCCAGTCTGATGCGCTTGGTTAGCGCTCGTTGCGATGACGTCCCAGTAAGCGGGAGATCGGATTGCGCGGAGCCGGCTCACTGTCCATGGGCGCAGCCTGCACTGTGGGGGCATGTTCACCCTCACGCCAACGGGAAGGGTCGGCATCTTGGCCCTGGGAGAAACGCTCCACTTCCGAGGCATCCGGGCCGGGCTCCTTGATGCCACACACCTCGCGGTACATCCGGTCGTACTCGAGCGCAGACCGGGACCAGCTGTAGTCCTGCTTCATGCCACGCAACTGGAGATCCTTCCAGCTGTCCTTATGGCGATAGGCCTCCCAGGCGCGCACCAAGGCGGTATAAAAATCAACCGGATCAAAGCGATCGAAGCAGAAACCAGTGCCACTATTTCGGCCTGGATCGTGGGGCGGCACGGTATCAACCAAGCCACCAACCTTGCGCACTACCGGAACGCAGCCATAACGCATGGCCATGAGTTGACTGATCCCGCAGGGCTCGAAACGGCTGGGCATCAGGAAAGCGTCGCTGCCTGCATAGATCAACCGCGACAAGGCATCGTCGTAGGTCAGGAAGACGGCCACCCGGCCGGGGTAACGCGATGCCAGTTGCCACAGGCCCGACTCCAGACCTCGATCACCGGTGCCGAGCACCACGATCTGCGTGTCAGTGTACGCGAGCAAACGGTCGGCCACTTGGAGCAGCAGATCAACGCCCTTCTGATCCACCAGCCGACTGACCATGCCAAGCAGGAAGGTGTCTGGATTGACATCCAGACCCATGCGCTCCTGCAGCTCGCGCTTGTTCGCGGCACGCCCGGAGAGATCGTCAGCACTGAAATTACCGGCCAGGGCCTGATCGGTAGCTGGGTCCCAGGCCTCTAGATCCAGGCCATTGAGGATGCCCCAGAGCTTGCCGGAGATGTAGTTGAGCAAACCATCAAGCTGCTCGCCATATTCAGCGGTTCGAATCTCCTGGGCATAGGTGGGCGAAACGGCGTTGACCCGATCGGCATACAGCAGCGCCGCCGCCATGGTGTGATCCCCTTGCATGTACCAAGGGCACCAGGTGATGCGATCGAGCTTCCAGCGCCAAGGCCCCTGGTACTTGAGGTTGTGGATGGTGAACACCGTGCTGATTTCGGGGTCCTGATGCATCCATACCGGAATCATCCCGGTGTGCCAGTCATGGCAATGCAGCACCTGGGGCTTCCACATGTTCCAGGCAAATTCAGCCGTGGCACTGGCAAAGAAGGTGAAGCGCCAATCTTCGTCCTCGCCGCCATAAATGCGCTCCGGATCAAACACGGGATGGCCAACCAGATAAATGATTAGGCCGTTGCTGGGATGGCGGGTTTCATAAACAGCGAACTCCGTGCCCATCGTCTGGGCTCGCCAGATGGGTTCTGCCGGAATCTCGAGCTTGCTCCAGAGGCGGCTGTAGCCGGGCATGATCAAGCGAACGTCATGGCCCAGCTCGCTCAAGGCCGGAGGCAGGGAACCGACCACATCACCCATGCCACCCACCTTGACCATCGGTGCGCACTCGGCGGCAGCAAAAAGCACGCGCATGGTCGTGGGAGCTCAAGAAGGCGCCGCGACTTTAGGTTGTCATCACCAAAAACCCGAAACCGAAATGGCCGGCCGGGTCCGGCTCAGGGCAGCACCGTCACCGGCGTACCGACCCGCACAAGCTCAAACACTTCCTGAACGTTCTCTTCATACAGACGAACGCAACCGTGGGAGACGGCTCGACCGACCGTCCAGCGGTGAGGCGTGCCATGGAAGCCGGCCACGGTGCAGCCATCGATATCAAGGTATTGCTCACCGTCCCAGCCATTTCTGCCCTTGCAGTCGCGATAGAAGCCAATCCAGCGGGAGCCCAAGGGGTTCTTCTCCCCTGGGGCGATTTTCTTGCCATTCACAGGATGGGTCCAGACCGGTTGACGCACCTTCTCCAGAACCCGATGCTGACCAGCTGGCGTCTCCCATCCTTCGGTGCCCACAGCCGCTGGATAGCGGCTACGGATTTCACCATCGCGAAGCACCAGCAGCTGACGATGGGTGCGATCGAGCACCAGCTGCAGGCCAAGGCGCTGACGAAGGTCGGTCGGCACCCGCGCCAAGGACGCCTCCAGGGAAATGGGTTCTGCCATCGGCGGAATCGGATCCGCAGGCCGCTTGGGGCGAGACGTATTGGTGGCGCCGGCCGGACCAGCCAGGAGTGCAACAGCAGCGACGGCGGCAGTGAGGCGTAGGAGCATCACAACGAATCCGAAGGAGGGAACAAGCTGCCCCAGTACTAGCTACGGCAGCCAAGGAGAGTCAGAAAAGTCAGGATCACGCTTCTCCAAAAATGCATTGCGGCCCTCCTGCCCCTCCTCGGTTCGATAGAAGAGGTGGGTGGCTTGTCCGGCCAATTCCTGCAGACCCGCCATGCCATCGGTTTCGGCATTGAACGCCGCCTTGAGGCAACGAATCGCCGTAGGACTGTGCTGCAGCACCTCCCGCGCCCAGCGCACACCTTCTCGCTCCAGCGCCGACAAGGGCACCACTGCGTTCACCAGGCCCATCGACAGCGCTTCCTGGGCACCGTAACGACGGCAAAGAAACCAGATTTCTCGAGCTTTGCGCTGGCCCACCACGCGGGCGAGGTAACCAGCACCAAAACCGCCATCAAAACTGCCGACCCGTGGGCCGGTCTGACCAAACACGGCATTGTCTGCAGCGAGGCTGAGATCACAAAGCAGATGCAACACCTGGCCGCCGCCGATGGCGTAGCCAGCCACCAACGCGATCACCACCTTGGGCAAGCTGCGGATCAGACGCTGCAGATCAAGCACATTCAGGCGCGGCATGCCCGCCTCATCGACATAACCCCCATCCCCGCGCACGCTCTGATCGCCGCCAGCGCAGAAGGCATAGCCCCCATCCTCGGCCGGGCCAACACCGGTGAACAGCACCACACCGATGCTGCTGTCATCGCGAATGCGGGTGAAGGCATCGCACAGTTCCACCACGGTGCGGGGTCGGAAGGCATTGCGGCGGAAGGGTCGATTAATCGCCACGCGGGCAATGCCATCGCCGCTGCGATCCACAAGAATGTCTTGGTAGTCACCCCAGGGCTGCCACAACGTGCCTGAGTCACCGGGCAAAACCTGGCGGGGCTGAGGGGCGCTCATCAAGAGGACTCCAATGCTGGAGCCATTGTGATCTCCAGCACCTCCCGGCGGAGCTCGGTCCGCAAAGCAGCGTCGCCCTGCCGATCGGTGCAGACCCTCAGCAGCGCAGGGCCCGATTGGGACAACCCCCATTCCAAGGCCGAGGCGAGGTCATCCAGGCAGGCAATCTGCCTGGTGGCAATGCCGTGGGCGGCGGCGAGGGCAAGGGGATCGGTCTTCTGCGGCATGGCAAACAGCTGCTCAAAGGCTTCAGCCGGTGCAGCTGGCACGGGCAACTGCTGAAAGATGCCACCGCCAGCATTGTCGATCAGCAGGATCAGCAGCGGGCCAGAACCGGAAGCATGACCAGCCTGCAACCAACCATTGCTGTCATGCAGCAAGGCGAGATCACCCGTGATCAAGAGGCTGCGGCCGAGCACCGCCGCCAAGCCCAAACCGAGCGAAAGGGTGCCATCAATGCCGGATGCACCCCGGAAACTGAAGCAGGGACGAAGACCTCGATCTGCAACGGCGAAGGCCTGCCAATCCCGCACGGGACTGCTGGCGGCGAGCATCAACGGCAGCCCAGGCGGCAACAGGCGAGACAACGCAAACATCAGGGCTGGTTCGCTCATGCCGCCGCGGACGGGAAGGCGTTGCTCAAGCCAAGCCGCGATGCGGCGGTCACGTTGCTGCCAAAGGGCAGACCAGGCGTTGTCAGCCTCGGGCTGTGGCTCCACAGGCGGGAGAGGCAAACAGGCTTCGTTGGCCTGCAACTGGATCTGCGGCCAACGCGCCAAGCCACCACTCCACTGGCAAGCGCACTGGAGAGGATCAAGGGATCGCTCCTCGCCCTCAGTAATCAACAGGTGGGGGCCGGTGCAGCGTTGCAACCAGGTCTCCAAGCGCCGGCTGGCTGGCATTGGGCCAAGCCGCAACAGCTGCAGCTCATTGACTGCAACCCCAGCGGGGAGTGGCAGTTGCTCAGGAAGCAACAGATCCCAGCAGCGCACCTGTCCAGCCAACGTGGCGGGCACCGCCGCCAGCGGATCGACAAGCACGGGCCAACCGCTGCGTTGCTGCCAGCGGTGCAGCGCAGCTTCAAACGCAGGCCGCTGATCCGCGAGTCCGCGCCAAGGGCCGGCCACAACAACACCGGGACGATCCGGGTCCAGCTCAAGCTCAGGAGCGAGGGGCCCTGGCAGCGATGCGACGGCCATGGATGCCGAGCCGGCCGGTGGGGACTCCAGGCAATCAATCGACTCCTGCACGGGGGACCAGTTGCTCCAAAACGCAGCCTGCTGCTCGGCGGAGGGATGCAGTGGCTCTTCAAATGGAAGGTTGAGATGCACGGGCCCAGGCCAGTGGTGCGCTTGGTGCCAGGCCTGCTTGGCAAGCTGCAGCAACTGCGGAGGGGATGCCGCATCCAGGCCGACGTCTGGGCCACTCGCACACCAACGGCAGACGGGCTGGAGGAACTGCTCCTGATTCACCGTCTGATTGGCACCGCAGTGCTTGAGGCGGATGGGGCGATCGGCGGTTAAGAGCAGCAGTGGCTGAGAGGAACGATCGGCTTCCACAGCGGCTGGCAAGAGGTTGGCCACCGCCGTTCCTGAGGTGGTGATCACCGCTGTAGCCCGCCCGCTGGCGGTGGCTGAGCCAACAGCCAGAAAAGCAGCAGACCGCTCGTCCAGGGCTGTCGTGAGCTTGAGGAGACCCGCGCGGGCGAGACCACCGGCCGCCAGGGCCAATGGACCGGAACGACTGCCAGGACAGAGCACAACCCGTTCCAGCCCCTGGCGATGCAGGCCTTGCAGCAACACGACGGCGGCCTGCAGATTGGCAAGAGGACGGGTCACGGCAGAAGCAGCGCCTGGGAGCAGGGCAAGAGAACAGCACTGATGCGATCCTCGTTGTACAAGCATGAGGCCATGGCAAGCGAAGGCAAGACCAGCCAAAGGCAGGGTTGGCGGGATGTGCTGCTGTGGGTGCTTCTGGCACTGATGTTGCGTTGGCTGGTGATCGAGCCCCGATGGATCCCCTCCGGTTCGATGCTGCCCACGCTGGAACTGCAGGATCGAATCCTGGTGGAGAAGATCCGGCCCAAACTGGCGCACCAGAGGCATCAGGCGCTGTCCATTGGCCGTGTCGTGGTGTTTGCCGTACCCGACCCGTTGATTGATGCGGGGTACGACCCCAACTCAGCCCTGATCAAACGGGTCGTGGCTGGCCCTGGCGATCAGGTGGAGGTGCGCGATGGCGTGCTGTTCCGCAATGGGATTGGCGTACATGAGGCCTGGCTGAGTGAACCGATCGGCTATGCAATGCCCGCCCAGACAGTGCCAGACGGTGACCTTTGGGTGCTAGGGGACAACCGCAATGCAAGCCTCGATTCCCACCTCTGGGGACCGCTGCCGCAGGATCGGGTGATCGGCACTGCGGTATGGCGTTATTGGCCCCTGAATCGGTTCGGTCCGATACGGTTCCCACCCCAAGCGCAGGCGGGGCCTGCGCCGGAAGCTGCGTTAGGGTCAGTGTCTTGACGGCGAGCGGGCGGAATGTTTAATCCAGAGTTCCTAACCACCGACAGCCAAGACGGCCAACCCGTCAACGGACTGATTCAGTACCTGCAGGATCAATCACCAGACGTTCTTCAGCGGGTCGCCAAATCAGCAAGTAACGATATTCAGGACATCATTCGCCACAACGTGCAGGGTTTGCTGGGCATGCTCCCTGGTGAGCATTTCGATGTGAAGGTCACGGCCAACCGCGACAACCTCGCCAATCTGTTGGCGTCAGCGATGATGACAGGGTATTTCTTGCGCCAGATGGAGCAGCGCAAGGAACTCGAGGAAACCCTGTTTGCTGATGATCAGATGGCAGTCAACCCCGATGACGACTTCAACGCCTGAGTCAGGGCTGAGGGCTTGAACAGGGGTTTTCAGGCACTACGCCAAGCTCAAGTAGGCGTTTGTCGATGCTGCCGAGGAACTGCCAGTTGCCAGCACTGGGAGCCCACTGGCGTTGTTCCAGTTGCTGTTTCAGCTCCGCCACAACGTCCGGACTGAAATGCAGAGGGGCGGAATAGTGAGCAGGAACCAACCAACGCAAACCAACCTGCTGCTCCACTCGGGTCAGCCACTCCATAAGGGTCTGACGAGCCCGAGGCAAGACCAGCCTCTCCAGCACCGGGGCCACCTGCAGCCGGGGGAGCTGGTCACCCATCAGCGCAGCAGCAGCCTCCTCCCATCCATGTTTCCAAGCAAAGGGATAAATGCCGAAATGACTACGCGGCGAACGACATCCAGGCCGAAGCGCATGGCGAAGCACCTCTAACGTGCCGGGAACCTCCAGCGGTTCAGGCCGCAGATAGGAGGCAAAGAGCACAAGCCGAGCCCAGCCTCGACGGCGATTGGCAGGGGTGTCGTCCAGAGCTTGATCGCCCCGCTCACGGGCATGGAACAACAACGGTGCAGGGTCGCTGTTGAACACAAGCGGCGGTTCAACGGCAATCCCGACAAGGGCATCGGTGACAAGCAAGGCCCCAGACAGCCGATGGAAGCAGCTGATTTCTTGGAAACGACCAACACCGAGATCAAGGGGGCCAAGCGAAATCCATGCACAAACGTCAGCGTGAGGCACGCCATCGTCGAGCAGGACCCTTGTGCGCCTGGAGGGAATGCCTAGCCAACCAAGGGGAAGCTGCACGGGGAAGCTCCACTGACCTGGGCTCAGCCACACTTCGGCATCAGGAAAAGCGCGTGCCAATGGAGCGAGCGGCAGCTTGTGCTCGAGGCCAGAAGCCGTCGGCAACACGATCGTTTGCACCCGCCCATGCAGCTGCTCGAGTTCAGCAATGGCCGTTCGCAACTCACCCGTAGGTGGCAGGGGATTCACCAGCATCAAACCGCCGGGAACCTTCACCACTGTGAGCCGGATCGGTACCGCCACGTAATACACCCCCTGAAGCTGCTCGAGGCTCCAGATCTGTCCGGGGATCAGCTCTTCAAAGTGAGTGGCACGGCGGCCGTACGGATACAACGGCAGCAGCGGCCACCAAGGCCAGCGCTGATCAGCAGGTTGGATGCCGTTTGATGCCACTCAGCTGAGGTTCCCTGCCCACGATTCTGCCTAGATGCGGTGCGTGCAGCAGACGATTTGCAACTGCCCAGCAGCCAGTGGCATCGAACAGACCTCTAAACGCCTCGCAGCGCCAACGAGACCTCGAACAATGACTGAACAGAAGACAGAAAGAAAATCATCAGCACATTGAGTCAGTGTCATGAATGCTTGGTTATCTCTTCATGAATCAGAGGATGTTGGCGGCCAGTTCAGCGAGTTCGCTTCGCTCTCCCTTGGTGAGAGTCATGTGACCGACCAGGGGCTGACCTTTGAGCTTTTCGACAAGCCAGGTGAGCCCGTTACTTTCAGCGTCGACATAGGGGTTGTCGATTTGGTAGGGATCACCGGTGAAGACAACCTTTGTTCCTTCGCCCACCCGAGTGACGATCGTCTTCACTTCCAGGGGAGTCAGGTTTTGAGCCTCATCCACAACCAGAAACTGATGAGGGATCGATCGCCCGCGAATCGTGTTGATGGCTTCAACCTCCAATAAGCCCATGCCTTGAAGGTCAGCCCAGGCGTTGCGTGGTTCGCGGTGCCTTGATTTCTTCGTCTGCTCAGCAGCATCACCAGGCGAAGCACCGGTAATGAAGTCGATGTTGTCAATGATCGGCTTCATCCAGGGGCCAAGCTTCTCCTCAAGCGTGCCGGGCAGATAGCCAATGTCTTTTCCGAGTGAGATCGGCGGCCGCGTCACCAGAAGGCGTGCGTATTGATGGGTATCGGCCACCTGATGCAAACCAGCAGCCAGGGCCAACAGTGTTTTGCCTGTGCCTGCCTTACCCACCAAGGTCACCAGGGCGATGGATGGATCGAGCAGCAAATCAAGCGCAAAACTTTGCTCTCGATTTCTGGCCTTGATGCGTCCTAAATGGGCTCGATTCACCCAGTGCAGGGGTTTGATTGTTTTGCTGTTGCCTTGATGACGGGCAAGCAGTGTGTGGCTGTCATTTTGCTGATCCACCATCACGACGCCCTCATTAGCGAGGAGATGCTGCCACTCGGCATCTGTTACAGCCGAGAGCGAGAGATGATCCTCATCATGCAGTGTCTTCATCGTCTCAGCATCTGTGCCGAGTTGACGGAACCCCGTGTAGAGGTCGTCGATCGAGACGTTGTCGTTGATGTAATCCTCGGCTTGGAGCCCCACCGCATCTGCCTTGATTCTCAAATTGATGTCTTTACTGATCAGGACAACCTCAGGGGCCTCTTTGAGACCACTGCATCGCATCTGCTCCAGAGCTACCGCGAGAATGTTGTTATCACCACCGCCACCCTGCAACTCTACAGGTAATTCTTTGAGAGCTTGAGCCTGACAGAAAATCACTTGGAGCTTTCCCTGTTCAGTGCCTTCAAGTAGAACGCCATCGGCAAGGCTTCCTCGCTGTCGATAGGAGTCCAAGAGTCTCGAAATCCTTCGGGCATTCCTTCCTTTCTCAGAGTGATCCTTTTTGAATCGATCGATTTCTTCGACCACTTGCATTGGGATGACAACTCTCAGATCCCCAAAGCGGTGTGGAGCCTCAGGATCGTGGAGAAGCACATTCGTATCGAGAACGACAATTTTTTCTTTCATTGGATCTCACTCCTGAATGTCTCTTGGCGTTAATACATGAATTGATCAGCTGATAAGCAAAAACATCTGAATAACTTGGCATAGTCCCATCAAAAGAGAAGCGATTTGGCTTCTTTTTTGATTACCACCCAGTGCTGATGTCATTCAAGGCCGCCGAATCACCAAAACAATCAGAACTCCGAGGAGCAGACTCAGAAGATTGCCTAGCGAGCTAGTCGAAACGTTGGTTCAGATATGTCCCGCCGACTTAATCAGGCAATCAGGCATACAAAGCTGCCAAGCAGGATAAATTCCTATGCAGCAACAACGGACTCAGTGCCATCATCAATCTTCAAATGAGTCACAAGGCAGATTGTGATGCAGTTTTCATCATTCAAATCACATTCGGTGATACAGGCAAAGTAGCCTTCAAGCGCGTCCCAACGCTCAGCAATTGAGCCTTGAATGGATTCTTTTTTCAGTTCATACATGACCATCTCCCAAGTGTGTGATCTATAAGAGAGACGTTACAGGAAGTCAATTTCATTGTGTCGGGAAATAAACTACCTAGGAATATTCCCTTACGAATCAATACCTACATACAAGCGCCTTGCAAGCAAAGGGCAGCTCGTCTGCTTGCAGACACTTGCACCGTTGGCTTGTCCATCCGTGCAAAAACAGTCAATCCAATCGAACCTATGTGCAATAAATCAGTGACAGGGCATGCTCAACTCCACCGGCGTTGCTCTCAGTGAGCTGCTTGTCGCCGATGGAACTTGCCCCAAGATCCGCGAACTGCTGGCAACGAGCCAAGTGCCGGTCCTTTGGCTTGACAGCCACAAAGAACCCCTCATCGCAGTCAGCCAAGCCTTAGAGAAGAGCAAAGCCAACGGATCACCAGTTCAAACCCTGCATTGGGTCAGCCACGGTGCACCAGGAACTCTTTTTGTTGGCAAGACAACGATCAACACCAAGGCCCTGCTCCATGCCCAGCAGCAGCTCGCCTCCTGGCAACTCAACACAATCGCCCTTTGGAGTTGCTCAACGGGTGCAGATCATGACTTCATCACTGTTTTAGAGGAACTCACTGGATCGACCGTGTGGGCGAGCAATCAACTGCTCGGCCGAATGAAAGACGGCAGCAGGTCTTGGCAGCTCAAAAGTTCCAGGCGAACAAAAGCACCAAATACAGCTCCCGATTTGCCAATCAATGCCAGCCAACCACTGGCCTGGAACCACCAACTTGGTGGCTTTACAAAAAACACGCCAATCGCGGGATCCAAACCCGGCTTCACACCTCATGAATATCGTAATCGTCTCGCCTTTGCGGCACTCAAAGATGACGGCTCCGTCATCACCTGGGGGTCCTCCTGGTACGGCGGTGATTCATCCTCCGTTTCCTCATCGCTGACCTCAGGCGTTAGCCAAATCTTCTCCGCTAACTTCGCCTTCGCGGCACTGAAGACCGACGGCTCCGTTATCACCTGGGGGGACATATCCAGGGGCGGTGATTCATCCTCCGTTTCCTCATCGCTGACCTCAGGGGTTAGCCAAATCTTCTCCGCTGCCACTGCCTTCGCGGCTCTGAAAACCGACGGCTCCGTCATTACATGGGGGGGCTACACTTCCGGCGGTGATTCATCCTCCGTTTCCTCCTCACTCTCCTCTGGCGTTAGCCAAATCGTCTCCAGTAGTCATGCTTTTGCAGCACTGAAAAATGACGGCTCCGTGATCACCTGGGGCGCCTCTAACTGGGGCGGTAATTCATCCGCGGTTGCCGACTCCCTAACCTCTGGCGTTAGCCAAATCCTCTCCACTAGCAAAGCCTTCTCGGCACTGAAGACCGACGGATCGGTCATCACCTGGGGGCACTCAGATTGGGGCGGTGATTCATCCTCCGTCTCCTCCTCGCTGTCCTCAGGCGTTAGCAAAATCTTCTCCAATACAATCGCCTTCGCGGCACTCAAAACCGACGGATCGGTCATCACCTGGGGGCACTCAGATTACGGCGGCAACTCATCCTCCGTTGACCTCTCCTCTGGCGTTAGCCAAGTCTTCTCCACTAGCGGAGCCTTGGCGGCACTCAAAACCGACGGATCGGTCATCACCTGGGGGCACTCAGATTGGGGCGGTAATTCATCCGCTGTTGCCGACTCCCTAACCTCTGGCATTAGCCAAATTTTCTCCAATGATCATGCTTTTGCAGCACTGAAAACCGACGGATCGGTCATCACCTGGGGGCACTCAGATAGGGGGGGTAATTCATCCGCTGTTGCCGACTCCCTAACCTCTGGCGTTAGCCAAATCTTCTCCAGTGATCGTGCTTTTGTAGCACTGAAAACCGACGGATCGGTCATCACTTGGGGGGACTCCGGTTACGGCGGTGATTCATCATCCGTTTCCTCCTCACTCTCTTCTGGCGTTAGCAAAATCTTCTCCAATTCAATGGCCTTCGCGGCACTCAAAACCGACGGATCCGTCATCACCTGGGGATATGCCTCCGAGGGTGGTGATTCTTCCGCTGTCGCCTCATCGCTCGCCTCTGGTGTTGTTGGCTTCGCTAATCCATTCACCAACGACATTTACTTCCCAGGCCCCATCTACGCCTCAGCAGCAACATCAACAGACGGCACCAAAGTCATCCTCACCTACGACGAAACTCTCTCCTCAACAACAGCCGCCAAATCTGCCTTCTCGGTCACCTCAGGAGGAGTAGCCAATACCGTCACCGCTGTTGCCATCTCCGGCTCCACCGTTGAGCTCACTCTCTCCAACACCATCTACACAGGAGAAGCCGTCACTGTTGCTTACACAGACCCAACCGCTGGTGATGACGCCAACGCCATCCAAGACGGCGCAGGCAATGATGCCTCCTCCCTAAGCAGCACAGCCGTTACCAACAGCTCAACCGCGCTCATTCTCTATCTCCAATCCAAACTCAAAAAAACGCAGGTCACTGCCTCTCTCACCCTCGCTGCTGATTCCCTCTCCCAATCCATACGCTCAAACCTCAACAGCAAAGGCATCAGTCTCGCTAGCAAAGTTGTTCAACTCACCCACAGCCTTCCCGAGAAACAAACAGAAACCAACCTCAACCTCAAACTCGCAACCATCGCACCCAACCTCAACCTTGCCGGCAGCAATGGCAAACGCAGTTCAAGCAAGAAATTCCTCTTCTACAACATCAACGATCAAGGCGCTCTTTCTTCCTTGCTCTACAACCCCATCACCAGAACAGGTGCTGGTCTCTACGACACCAATGGCGATGGCATCGGTGATTTCCTCTCGATCGCCTACCGCGATGGCAACACAGGTGATAACGACGCTCAGACCAATGGTTCCCTCAGCCTGAAAACCACCGCTGCAACCATTGACCTCAATCCTGTCTTCTCTGGAGCAGACAGCACCTTGCTCAAACTTGCTGATGCAGCCGACAGCGCCACTGCCGCTGCAGTGAATTTCAAAGCCACACTCACATCCCGCAGTAAAGCCGTTCAGTCCATCGGCTACATCATCCTCTCCGCTGCGGAAACCAAAGACGCAGACACCATCCTCACGGACCTTGATGAGCTCAAGCAACGTGCCGTGAGTCTCTTCTCCACCCTGGAAGCCTCCGATGTCACCCTCCACGACTCTTTTCACTTCCACAAATCACTGCAGCTGCTCAACGGTCAATCCATTCGCTTCTTCTCAACGGCAGATGCACGCCTCAGTGATCTGACGAACCTAAGTGATTCACGCTTCTCTTGGCTCGATCACACCATCAACTCCGATGGCAGCCTCTCCATTCGCGGCAAGAACAACATCGGCGTCTCGCTCTCACAGCAAGACAACGATCCAGGCTTAGCAAGCCTCATCGCTCAGAAGCAGGACATCGCTCCACTCCTTGACTTCACTGCATTCACGGCAGGACAAACACTCTCAGGCACCATTCACACCGCCAGAGAAGCTGACTTCGATTCCGTCATTGGCTTCTATCGCTCCGTTGACGCCGCAGGCACGGTTCTTGCTGCTGATGGCTCCCTCATTGCTCCAGGGCAAGACGGCTATGCAGATGCCGCCTTACTCGACTCCAATCGCGTTACTGCACTAGACAATCTCTCCGTTGCCGACAACAAAACCAAAGACACCTCTTTCTCCCTCACCGAATTCAGTTATCTCGCTCCCTACGCGAAAGTCACAAACACAGAAACGAACAAGACCAATACCTTCTTTGCCTTTGCCGGCGCCAATCCCGATCAACTCCCCCACTTCCAAGCCTTAGGCGAAAACCTCTTTGGCCTAGAAGACTCCCTCGGTGGTGGTGACCGCGACTACGACGACTTCATCCTCGGCTTTAATTTCAAAGCCCTCACCACCTGAGCTCGGATCGTTGAGGCATGGGCACTGAGTTCGAGTCTCTGATCACTCACAACTGAAACCAAGCAAGGCGATCGGCTTGGCATCGAAACTCGCGCGCTCTTCCCTAAGCACCAGCACCCTTCTGGCCTATCCCAGTTGCACACCATCCGCTCCACTTGCACAAAATCCCAGGGACAAATCAGGGACAAGCCCCTAAAACACACTGTAATTACGTACTGAATGGTGGCAGCAGCGGCCACCAGGGCCAATGCTGATCCTCAGGTTGGATGCTGTTTAACGCCACTCAGCTGAGGTTCCCTGCCCACGATTCTGCCTAGAGGCGGTGCGTGCAGCAGTCGATTTGAAACCGCCCAGCAGCCAGTGGAATCGAACAGACCTCTAAAGCCGGAACCAAGCCTCAGCCCCCTCTTGACGCCTCTCAACGAAACCGAGCGAAGTGCTGAGCAAATCGTGCACGAATCGGACCAATGGCCGTTGGCGACATAGGTCAGTTCGACGAAAATCGCTGAAAGATCAAGACTGCTCTTGGTTATTCCCTCGCGCGCACTGATAGGGGATCCCCCTTGGAGAAGGGAGTGGGATGCTGGCGTCGCGGCAACCTCCGTCGACTCTGTTTATTTGCTCAATTTGAGAGATCAGCACGCTCATCCGGATGAAGCGTAGCGATGTCTTCGTTCACCCAACTCGGCCCAGACTTCGACGGAGAAGCCGCAAATGACCGAAGCGGCAGCTCCATCTCGCTTTCCAGCAACGGCAGCATCATTGCCATTGGTACTTCTAAGAACGATGGCAATGGTGAGGATTCAGGCCATACGCGCATCTACCAGTGGGATGCAGGCTCTTCCTCGTGGAACCAGCTCGGCAGCGACATCGATGGAGATGTTGGTCATCAAAGCGGCGATTCTGTCTCGCTCTCCAGCGATGGCCACACCATTGCCATCAGTGAACCGGGTGTAAACAGCCGCTGGGGCGCAGGTTCGAAAGGCCGCACACGCATATTCACCTGGAATGGCGATGCCTGGGTTCAACGCGGCAGCGCTATCGATGGACGAAATTATGGTGACTACAACGGCACTGTCTCGCTCTCCAGCGATGGCTCCGTCGTTGCCATTGGTGCCTACCATCACAACGGACTGAATGGCCACACACGCATCTTCCAATGGGATGCAGGTTCATCCTCCTGGAACCAGCTCGGCGAAATCACGGGAGCCCACTCGGACCGTAGCGGTCGATCTGTCTCCCTCTCCAGCGATGGCACCGTCATTGCCGTTGGTGAGCATGGAAGCTTCCAAAGCGGAAATGGCTTTTCTTCAGGCCGAACCCGTCTTTTCGCCTGGAATGGCAGCAGCTGGGTTCAGCGCGGCAGCGATATAGATGGAGAAGCCGCAAGTGACGTCAGCGGCTATTCCGTCTCGCTCTCTGGAGATGGCACCATCGTTGCCGTTGGCGCTTATGGCGCCGACGGAAATGGCGAGCAGTCAGGCCATACGCGCCTTTACCAGTGGGATGCAGGCTCTTCCTCCTGGAACCAGCTCGGCAGCGACATTGATGGAGAAGCCGCTGGTGACCGTAGTGGCTATTCCGTAGCCCTATCGAGCGATGGAACCGTCGTTGCCATTGGTGCCCTTAGAAACGACGGCAATGGCACCCATTCCGGCCACACGCGTATTTACCAGTGGAGTGGCAGTGCCTGGGTGCAAATCGGCACTGATGTCGATGGAGAAGCCGAGGGTGACGAAAGCGGTGATTTTGTCTCCCTCTCCAGGGACGGCAGCACCGTTGCCATTGGTGCCCGATTGAACGACGGCAATGGCAACGAGGCCGGCCATGTGCGGGTGTTCAGCCTCGACATCACTCCTCCCACCATCGCCATCAGCTCTGATGTCTCCTCCCTAAAAGCTGGCGAAACGGCAACCCTCACTTTCACGCTCTCAGAAGCCTCCTCCAACTTCGTTCAATCCGACGTCACTGTCTCCGGTGGAACCCTCTCCAACTGGAATGCGGCATCGGCAACCTCCTACTCCGCCACCTTCACACCAACAGCTGACAGCACCAGCAACGGTGTGATTTCTGTTGCCAGTTCCAAGTTCTCTGACTCCGCAGGCAATACCAACAGCGACGGTTCCGATAACAACAACTCCGTCACCCTCTCCGTCGACACTGTCAGGCCCACCATTGCCATCAGCTCTGATGTCTCCTCCCTAAAAGCTGGCGAAACGGCAACCCTCACTTTCACGCTCTCAGAAGCCTCCTCCAACTTCGTTCAATCCGACGTCACTGTCTCCGGTGGAACCCTCTCCAACTGGAATGCGGCATCGGCAACCTCCTACTCCGCCACCTTCACACCAAC
>NZ_UCNN01000028.1 GCF_900473935.1 Synechococcus sp. UW105
TCTCCGGCTTCGATGAACTGAGCGGAAGGCGTGAATGTGGAGCGAGTGGTGTTGGCCATTGACTTGGAGGGGTGATTTCAGATGGGGGGGTGTTGCCCCCTCGACTCCTTCAAGGTCACAGTCCTTCTGGTGCCCCCCAGTGCATGCCTCTAGTGCGAATCAAGCCAACATCTGGTGAAACTCTGGTGAACGGCTCAGATCTCAGTCACCACCTTGGCTGACACCGCACCCACCCTCTCGCTACCAGATGTCGAAGCATGATTCGATCCATTGCCGATTTGAAGGCAGTCACTTTCGCTCTAAAAACCAGTCATGTCAGTCGATCTGTAGCCCTTCGGCGAGATCGAGGTTGGCGCTGACGCTGCTGACATCGTCCAGTTCATCGAGCACCTCGAGAAGTTTGAGGCACTCGCTAGCGGTGGCCGGATCGGTGAGGGTGACGCTGGTGAGCGGATGCCAGCAGTGTCCCCACTCCTGCACGGACCAGCCACTGTCCCTCAGTCCACTCTGCAACTGTTCCAGGGCCTCGAAGCGGCCATGCACGAGGGCAGAGCCGTCGTCGCCCAGCTCATAGCTGTCGGCATCAAGATCCAGCAGGGTTTCTAAAAGTGCCTCCTCTTGGACGCTGTCAGCTGCTGTGGTGCCCCGCTGCCCCGCTGCGCCGTGACGGATGCGCACCTCACTTCGGTGTTCAAACAAATAGCTGACGCAGCCGCTTTCGCCCAGGTTGCCGCCGTTCTTGCTGAAGGCCAGGCGAATATCGGCCGCTGTGCGATTGCGGTTGTCCGTGAGGGCATCCACAAGAACCGCCACCCCACCTGGGGCATAGCCTTCATAGCGGATCATTTCCAGTTGATTGATTCCGTCGCCGCCCTGACCGGACCCTTTGGCGATCGCCCGCTCGATATTGGCGGCAGGAACGCCAGCGGCTTTGGCTTTGGCGATGGCGGTGCGCAGTTGAAAGTTCCCGGTTGGATCGCCACCACACCGAGCAGCCACCGTGATCTCGCGACCGATCCGGGTGAACACGGCACCTCGCCTGGCGTCGACCACCGCCTTCGTGCGTTTGATCTGGGCCCATTTGCTGTGGCCAGCCATCGAATCGCGAGCGCCCTTCCGCTTCAGGGCAGGCTACCGGTTGGCTGCTGGCCAGGATTCAGCCGCGAGCATCGAACACGACCTTGGGTCGCAGCTGGCTGTCGGCCTCGATCAAGCCAAGACCCAGCATCTGGCCAGAGTGGTGCACCACCATCAGGGTCTCTCCGACGGACCCCAGTCCGTTGGCAATGTGCAGTCGTCGTCCACAACGCCAGTTCTCCCTGTCGGTATCGGACGCCTCGTGTGCGGCCAGATGCTTCAGGGCCTGTTGGGGTGGCAGAACCGGGGGAAGGCGCTGGCTCGTTGCGTCGCTCTCATCCGGCCACTCAGGCAGGGGGGAAGCCTGCTCGATCTGGAATCCGAGGGCTTGAATACGCCGCAGGCTTGCGAGACATCCGCCGCAGCCAATCTGTTCCCCAAGGTCGCGGGCCAGTGATCGGATATAGGTGCCAGCGGAGCAGTGCACCTCTAAATCCAGTCTGCCGTTGTTGGGATCCCAGCCCTGCATCTCCAGGCGGTGGATGGTGACGGGTCGCGGCGGTAGATGCATGTGTTCGCCGCGTCGAGCCCTTTCGTGGGCGCGTACTCCGTCCACGTGCACTGCGGAGACCTGGGGCGGTCGTTGTTGAATCGGTCCACGGAAGGTGTGCAGGGCTGCTTCGAGGTCGTTGGCTGAGAGAGCTGGCCAGCTCTGATTCGTCAGGACCTCGCCTTCGAGGTCATCGCTGTTGGTGGTTCTGCCGAGTTGAATGCTGCCGCGGTAGGTCTTGTCCCCAGGCAGATAAGGCAGCAGACGCGTCGCGGCACCGAGTGCGATCGGAAGCACGCCAGTGACAGCAGGATCCAGGGTGCCGCCATGGCCGACCCTTTTCAGTCCAAAGCAGCGTCTCAGGCGACTGACACAACTGTGGGAGGTGAGGCCTGCGGGCTTGTCGATTACCACAAAGCCAAAGGGACCCACGACCGCCAGATGCACAAACCTGAGAGGACTGTGGCAGTTCAAGTGGCCCGGTAGGTTGGCCGCGGCGTGAGATCGGCCCATGCAAGAGCTCCGGGACCGCACTGTGGACGTGGCGGCTTTTCTTAAAGACGGCCTGGCGGTGAAAGCCCATCTCAGTGCTTATCTGAACCTGCCTCTGGATGAGGTGGAGCTGCGGCTGAAACGTGCCACAGACGACCTTGCTGCTCTCCATCCAGGGGCTTTTCAACCTGACGATGCCACTGGTTTCTACGAAGACACCGTCGGTACAGGACATTTACTGGAGCTTGCGGCCTGGCATCTGACCAGTTCTGACTACATCGCTGATACCTTGCGGCTGCAGCAGCAGTTCGCCAAAGGCCAGGTGCTCGACTTTGGCGGTGGCATTGGAACCCATGCTTTGGCGGCGGCGGCTTTGCCGCAGGTGGAGCATGTGTGGTTTGTGGATCTCAATCCGCATAACCGCGACTTTGTGACCCAGAGGTCGGCTTCCCTTGGGCTTGGTCACAAGCTGTCGGTGCATCGTGATTTGCAGAGCTGCTCTGATCAGCGCTTCGATGCTGTGGTCTGCCTCGATGTCCTGGAACATTTGCCAGATCCCTCTGCCCAGCTGGACCTCTTTCATGCGGCCATGGCCCCCGGTGGCACCGCTCTGCTCAACTGGTATTTCTTCAAGGGGGACAACGGTGAGTACCCCTTCCATTTCGATGATCCGGCACTTGTGGAGCGTTTCTTTCGCACCTTGCAGAGTCGTTTCCTTGAGCTGTTCCATCCCTTTTTGATCACCACTCGTGCCTACCGACCCCTTTGAGAACGAGCTCTGAAGTGTTGATCGCTTCGTCTTGAGCGGCAGAGCAGGCGCTGAGATGGGTGAAGCGCAAGCAAGCCTGTTCCTCGAGCGGATCGCTCGGCATTAAGGCATTAAAAAGCCCCAACAATGTTGTGCTGCTGGGGCTCAGCCATGCTGGGGTTCGTCTTGACCCTGCGTCAGCTTAAAAAGGGGTGAGGCTTAGCCGGCGGCCTTCACGCTGATGCGCTTGCGGTTGCGCAGGCCCCTGCGAATACTCTCAAAGGTCACGATGCCGTCTGTGAGCGCGAACAAGGTGTCGTCCTTGCCATGACCCACATTCAGGCCTGGGAGCACAGAGGTGCCGCGTTGGCGGATGAGGATCGAACCGGCCGTGACGCTTTCTCCGCCGTACGCCTTCACCCCAAGGCGCTTGGAATTTGAGTCGCGTCCGTTACGTGTGGAGCCTGTGCCTTTCTTATGTGCCATGAGTGATGCCTGAAAAGTGAGGGGGTGGTGTGGAGAGTGTCAGCTGATGGCCGTGCCGCCGACCTTGATGGCCTGAACCATCACACGGGTCAGCTCCTGGCGATGTCCATTCTTGCGACGTGTCTTCTTCTTAGGGCGCATCTTGTAGACGATCACCTTCGGTCCACGGCGGTGATCCATCACCTTGAGCTCAACGGTGGCGTCTTTGATATATGGCTGGCCGAGCGTGGTGCCCTTGCCGTCCTTCACCAGAAGCACGTTGTCCAGGGTGATGGTTTCGTCAACTCCGGCCTGGAGGCGGTCCAGGTCGTAATAACGGTTGGGCTGCAGCCAGAACTGCTGGCCTGAAGCCTCCACGATCGCGTAGGTCTCGGTACTTGGGTCTGCCATGGAGAGAAGGCGACGCGGACAGGCTCGAAGCAATGACATGTCGGAGCAAAGCTCCGAGGCCCTCGGCTTCGATTCGGCCTGAACCGCAATCGAAAGACAAACAAAGATCCTCCACCTTTGGTTCCCCTTTCGTCAAGATCAAGTCAGAGCAATCCTGCGAAGGATGAATGGTCCGGCCCTCTCCATCGCACTGCTTGTGAAGACGCAGGACCTGGTGACGGCGTGCCGTTCATGGTTGCCCAGCAACCGCTACACGACTGTGGATTTGGGATTGACAGCCGACGTCAAGGATTTTCAGGCGGCTCTCGAGCAGAAACGTGAAGCGGTTGATGCTGTGGTGATTGAGCAATCACTGCTCGAACCCGAATTGCGGCAGTCGCTGCTCGATGCCGGCCTCCTCTTCCCTGCTGTGGTGGTGGGGGAGGTGATGGGTCGGGTGGACTACCACCCTGAAGAGGTCCACCTGCCTGTCGATCAAATTGAGCAGCTGGGATACAACGTTGATGCTGCGATTTCGCGATTTCTGCGTCAAGGCCAGAAGGAGGAGCGTCAGGAAGAAGGCCAGGCCCTGAACGTGCAGGGGGGAGTCGCGGTCGAGAGCAGTGCTTGGCGTCTCACCAGCCGGCTTCAGGAACGTCTTGGTTACCTCGGCGTCTTCTACAAGCGCGATCCATCGCGTTCGCTCAGCAATCTTCCTCCTGATGAGCAGGAGGAGCTGCTGAAGTCTTTGGAGCGGACCTACCGAGACTTGCTTTTGAGTTATTTCCGCGATCCGGCAGCGGCAAATCAGGCCCTGGAAAGCTTTGTGAATACGGCATTTTTTGCAGATCTTCCGATCACCCGTGCTGTTGAAATCCACATGAACTTGATTGACGACTTCTGGAAGAAGCTCAGACTTGAAGGGCACAAGAACGATTTCCTGCAGGACTACCGCTTGGCTCTTCTTGATGTGATGGCCCATCTCTGTGAGATGTATCGCCGCTCGATCCCAACCGAAGCGCCGCTGGCGGGAACCGGCGCTTCGCCAGGATCGTTATCCGTGGCTGCATCGTCTGAAGCGCGTCGGGAGCTGTCCTCATGAGTCCTCGCAAGACTTACATCCTCAAGCTCTATGTGGCGGGGAACACCCCCAACTCAATGCGGGCCCTGAAAACGCTCCGCAACATTCTTGAGACTGAATTTAAGGGGGTTTACGCCCTGAAGGTGATTGATGTGCTCAAGAATCCTCAGTTGGCAGAAGAGGACAAGATCTTGGCGACCCCAACGCTCTCCAAGATTCTTCCGCCTCCGGTGAGACGCATTATCGGGGATCTTTCGGATCGAGAGCGGGTGCTGATCGGTCTCGATCTCCTCTATGACGAGCTCACTGATGCTGGCCTGGGCTCATCCTTGATGGACGCATTGGAGGATGCTGACGAAGTGCCCACAGAACCTTAAGCAGGGCCCTGATCTATCGCCTTTGCCTCCATTCGTGATTAGCGTCTGAATAACCCTCATTTGTCATGCAGATCTCAGGTTCCACGGGCTCACCTCAGATGCAGGTCCAGAAGCTCCCAACGGGGATTGAGGGCTTTGATGATGTCTGTCATGGCGGTCTCCCGATTGGCCGCAGCACCCTGATCAGCGGCACCTCGGGCACAGGTAAGACTGTGTTTTCACTGCATTTTCTGCACAACGGCATTGCTCACTTCGACGAGCCCGGGATTTTTGTCACCTTTGAAGAGTCGCCACTCGATATTCTTCGCAATGCAGCCAGTTTTGGCTGGAATCTTCAGGAGATGGTGGAGCAAGATAAGCTCTTCATTTTGGATGCATCCCCAGATCCAGATGGTCAGGATGTAGCTGGCAGTTTTGATCTCTCTGGTCTGATTGAGCGGATCAATTATGCGATCCGCAAATACAAGGCCAAGCGAGTTGCGATCGATTCGATCACTGCTGTTTTCCAACAGTACGATGCTGTTTTTGTGGTGCGTCGGGAGATCTTTCGTCTGATTGCGCGCTTGAAAGAGATTGGCGTTACTACGGTCATGACCACAGAGCGCATTGATGAATATGGCCCAATTGCTCGTTACGGGGTTGAAGAATTTGTCTCCGATAATGTAGTTATTCTCAGAAATGTTCTTGAGGGTGAGCGCCGACGCCGCACCGTTGAGATTCTCAAGTTGCGCGGCACCACCCATATGAAGGGGGAGTTCCCGTTCACGATGGGTGCGCACGGCATCAGCATCTTTCCTTTGGGAGCGATGCGCCTCACTCAGCGCTCGTCCAATGTGCGCATTAGTTCTGGTGTGCCGCGTCTCGATGAGATGTGCGGTGGCGGCTTCTTTAAGGACTCGATCATCCTTGCGACCGGCGCTACTGGAACGGGTAAGACCCTGTTGGTGTCGAAGTTTATTGAGGATGCATGCCGCAACAAGGAAAGAGCAATCTTGTTCGCCTACGAGGAATCACGCGCCCAGTTGCTGCGCAATGCCACCAGCTGGGGAATTGATTTTGAGCAAATGGAGCAGGATGGAGTACTCAAGATCATCTGTGCCTACCCCGAATCTACTGGTCTCGAAGACCACCTGCAGATCATTAAGACAGAGATCAGTCAGTTCAAGCCGTCGCGGATGGCGATCGATTCCTTATCGGCCCTTGCCAGAGGCGTCAGTCACAACGCCTTCCGCCAGTTTGTGATTGGTGTGACCGGTTACGCCAAGCAGGAAGAAATTGCGGGCTTCTTTACGAACACTTCTGAAGAGTTCATGGGAAGTCACTCGATCACTGATTCCCATATCTCCACGATTACTGACACGATTCTGCTGCTGCAGTATGTGGAAATTCATGGCGAGATGGCCCGCGCGCTCAATGTCTTCAAGATGCGTGGTTCATGGCATGACAAGGGCATTCGCGAGTTTGTGATCACAGGCAATGGTCCGGAGATCAAAGATTCCTTCTCCAATTTCGAAAGAATCATCAGTGGTGTTCCCCATCGCGTGACCACCGATGAGCGCAGTGAGCTCTCACGGATTGTCCGCGGTGTCTCACCTGAAGATTGAGTTTTAGGGCACGAGAAGGCTTAGCGCTCTCGACTCAGACGCTCAGTTCCTCTGCTAGCTCGAGTTGCTGCTGGCGGCTCTGTCGCTCGGCCTGCAGTTCCAGTTCGTCCTGATCAGCTGCAGCTAGAGGCAGGTCGAACCAGAAGGTGGTCCCCACGTCTAGCTCGCTGCTCATCCTGATCGTGCTCCCGTGTTTTTCAATGATGCCTCGCACGATCGATAGCCCGAGGCCAGTTCCCACCTCGGTATGAACCGCGTTTTCCACCCGGTAGAACCGATCGAAGATGCGCTGCTGATCGGCTTCGCTGATGCCACATCCGGTATCGGCAACTTCCACCCGTAGCCGAGGCATGGGTGAAACCATTTCACAGAAGGGGGCGTTGTTGGCTGCTGGGGGGCCGTCCGCGGGCGATGTCATCGCGCAGAGGTCAGGCCAGGTGTAGGCAGTGATTCGGAGCACTCCACCTGGGCGGCTGAATTTGAGAGCATTGCCCACCAGATTGTCGAGCACTTGCAGCAGCAGATCCCAGTTGCCCAAGACCTCTGGCGTTTCAAGTGCTGCATCGAGTTCCAGCGTCACATCCTTATCGGTGGCATTGAGCTGGTAGCTGCGCAACGTTTGCTCCATGGCCGGTCTCAGTTCGATTGGACTGAATTGCACTGTTCGTTCCGATTCCAGCCTCGATAGGTCGAGCACGTCATTCACCAAACGTGTGAGGCGATCGGTTTCAGCGTTGGCAACTCCGAGAAATTCTTGTTTCTCTTCGTCAGTCAGTTGATCCCCCATGTCATAGAGAGTTTCCACGTAGCTCTTGATGTTGAACAGCGGTGTGCGCAGCTCGTGGGAGACATTGCTGATAAACCGGCTCTGGGCTGCATTCAGTTCCACCTCTCGGCTGAGGTCCTGAATGGTCACGGCGATGCCCTTCAGGCTTTCTCCACTGGCATCTCGCACCGCCTGAAATACAACCCGCAAAGTTCGGGGTGGTTCGCCGACACTGCGTCTTAGCTCATTGCTGTCGGAGACATTGCTCAGTACAGCATCCAGGGGATTGTGGAGCTCAATGGCCAGGAGTTCGGGCAGTTCTCCAAGAAAATCCTGTCCTTCCAGTTTGCGGCCTTCCCAGCGGAACAAGCGTCGTGCCGTTGGGTTCGCCAGCACGATCCGGCCCCGTTCATCAAGCAGCACGGCGCCATCAGCCATCGTGGCGATCAAGGAGGCCTGCTTCACCTGAGCAGCGGTTAACTCCTCAATGTTGGCGGCGTCATAGGCCTGGAGTTGGGAGGCCATGGCATTGAAGCCATCCAGCAGTTCCCCGAGTTCACCGCCCACGGGTAGGCCGATCCTGGCCTGGAAATCACCGGTGGCGATCCGGCGCACCCCCCGCAGCAGTTCCTTCACCGGTCGCGTAATGGTCAGTGCGTTGAACACTGCGCCGAGAATCACCAGCACCCAGATGGAGATGAACACCGCCACCGTGACCTCACGGGTGAGGGCGGCGCTGGCCAGTCCGGTTTCGCTTGGGTTTACCCCAAGGGCAAGAACACCCAGATAGCGACCATTGCGCACCAGTGGCACAAACACATCGGTGACTTTGCCCTGGGGGGTGAGGTGCTGACGCACCAGGGGATTCTGCGGTCGCGTCTGCAGTTCGGCAGGTAATTCAAGCCGACGGCTCAGGCGCAGGTCAGTACTCCCATTTGCTGCAGTGCCGCTGATGGGAATTCCCAGGTAGACGACTCCCTCAGGATCGGCAAAAAAGATGTAGCGGAGGCTGGTGCTGGAGCGCCAGAATTTTTCAGCCACGTTGGCGAGTTCCCTGTCATGGCCCTTCTCCACCAACTCGCTGACATTGCCGGCCAGCAACAGGCCAAGATCCCGGGCATAGCGCGTGTCATTCATGACGGCGTCGCGCTGAATTCCGTTGAGTGCAAAGAATGTGATGCCTGTCATCATCAGGCTCACCACCAGCGTGGCGATCGCCAGCAGCTTGGTCTGAAGGCTGAATTCCGCCCACCAGCTTGTGAGCTGTTGCCACCAGGTTGCAGCGGTGTCCGAGGACGCCGGGTCTGGAGCGGTAGGGGTGCTGGTGGCCATCGCGCCGAACAGCGTGACGATGAGCCTAGGCCCGTCGCACTTGATGTCCGATGTCGCGGCGATACTGCATCCCTTCAAAGGTCACCTTCGCAAGAGCTTCATAGGCGGCAGCGAAGGCCTGGTCGAAATCGGATCCTTGAGCGCTCATGGTGAGCACACGACCGCCAGAGCTCACCAGGATGCCCTGCTCGTTCAATCGGGTTCCGGCATGGAAGAGTTGATGGCTGGCTCCAGCCTCGAGCTGGCTCGTAATCGGATCTCCCTTGCGGGGAGCATCCGGATACCCTGCCGCGGCTACCACCACACAGACACTGCAGTCTGAGCGGATGGTCAACGCCGGTGCTAAATCAAGCCGCCCGATGGCACAGGCCTGCAGCACCTGGGCGAGCTGGGGCCCCATCAGGGGCATCAGGGTCTGACATTCCGGATCTCCGAACCGGCAGTTGAATTCGATCACTTGTGGACCATTCGCCGTCAGCATGAGTCCGGCATAGATCACGCCGCGGTAGTCGATCTCCCTGTCTCGTAGTGCCTGGAGTGTCGGCTCAAGGATCTGCCGACGAACGGTTTCAAGTCCTTCGGCATCCAGTAGGGGAGCGGGGGCATAGGCACCCATGCCACCCGTGTTCGGCCCTGCGTCACCCTCTAGCAGCCGTTTGTGATCCTGAGCCGGGGGAAGGATCACCATCCGTTCGCCATCAGAGAGGGCGAAGATTGAGACCTCGGGCCCCTGCAGACATTCCTCTAGAACCACCCGATCACCAGCGCTGCCGAAGCGCCCCCCGAAGGCCTCACGGATCGCGCTTGCAGTGTCCGTAACGCTGGTGGCAACGGTGACGCCCTTGCCAGCGGCCAGTCCATCGGCTTTCACCACAAGCGGCCGCTGCAGTTGCTCAAGCAGGGCCAGCCCCTCGTTTGCACTGCTGATTGCCCAGTGACCTGCAGTCGGGATACCTGCCTCATCCATCAGCTGTTTGGCCCAGGCTTTGCTGGCTTCAAGTTGGGCGCCATCGGCACCGGGGCCAAACACGGCGAGCCCGGCGGCCCGAAGGTGATCCGCCAGCCCTGCAGCGAGAGGTGCCTCCGGACCGACCACCACAAGGTCCACCGATGCGCTGCGGCAATGCTGGAGCAGACCGTCTCGATCTCCTTCACTCAGAGGCAGTTTGCTGAAGGTCTGCGTTTGTCCTTCCGTCCGTTCTGGAATGCCACCGTTCCCTGGACTAACCCAGACCTGCTCGATCCCAGGGCAACGGCTGAGGGCCCAACCGAGAGAATGTTCCCGCCCGCCACTCCCCACCACAAGCACTCTCTGCAGAGGGGGAAGCGACTGAAGACCGGAAGCTGAGTTGGCCATGGCAGCGGAACTTGCGGGGCAGGGCCCTTAGGTTTGAACGGATCGTGAGGCGGATCGCCACGGTCGATCTGCGTCCATTTTTGTTGAACGGCTGCCCCATGGGGATTTCCTCCCTCTCTCTCTCCCTGCTGCTGGCGGCCACTCCCTTGGCGGTGCAACCGGTCTCTTCCCCTGTCGATGCCGAGCCGATCGCCGAGGTTCACTACCTACGGATGCTGCAAAGCGATGACCTTGCCCAGTTGCAGCAGGCTTGTCGTGATGCGGCTCGCTTTGGGTTGAAGCAACGGCTGCAGGACTTGCGCGATCGCCTGATGCTGGTCGCACCAGCGCCCCAGCCCTTTGCTGTGGTGACCGCCAATACCAGCGCCCTTTTGGCTTGTAAGGCACCAGAGAGTGCTCAGAGGGTGCTCAGTCGGTATGGACCTGGCTCGGCTCTGGAGCGCCAGGAGTGGCTGGTGCTGTCATGGCGTGCGGCGGCCGCGGCTCTCGATCACCAGCGCGCGATTCTTGCCCTTCGACGTCTGGCAGAGGGTGATCTCTCGCGACTGGAGAGGGTGCAGTTACCGCTGGTTGAAACAGCTACCGGTTTAACCATCACCCGTCTCGCTCTGGATCAGTTGGCGGAACACGAGGCGGCGGCCGGACGGATTGACCGTGCTGCAGCAGTGGCACTGTCGGCCCCAAGTTTTGGTCGTGAGGGGGCCGCTCGTCTTGCTCGGGCCGCGCTCTGGCTTGAGGAGTTGGGTCAGAACGACGCGACCAACCTCTTGGAAACAGCCCTCGATCAAGCAGCGGCGGCCGAGGCCTGGTCGTTGGCGGAGGATTTGCTCAAGATCCAGCTGAGGCTGGAACGGAAAGCGGGGGGTGATGGCGCCAGGCCTCGAGCCAGGCTTGAGCGTCTGGCCACTCGTCTGGATGATCGCTACACCCTCTGGCAACTGATTCGGGAGGATTCAGACAGAACGGCGATTGAGGAAAGGCGCTTGGAGCTGGAACGACAACTCAGATCTCCTCGGGGACTTGGGGGGAGCTCCTCCCTGGGAGAATCGGATTAGGAAGGGCCGTTCGCCCTCGTCTCGATTGCGATTTCATGACCAATTCCCACGGTCCCCTGCTGTATGAAGGCAAGGCCAAGCGTGTTTATGCCGCTGATCAGGACGACTGGGTCTTGGTCGAGTACAAAAACGATGCCACGGCGTTCAATGCCCTCAAACGCGAACAGATCGCCGATAAGGGACGTTTGAATTGTCAGATCTCAGCGCGGTTGTTTGAGCTCCTTGAACAGGAGGGCATTCCGACTCATTTCCTCGGTCTGGTGGATGAGACCTGGATGGCGGTTCAGAAAGTGCAGGTCATTCCCTTGGAGGTCGTGCTGCGCAATGTGGCCACGGGCTCGCTTTGCAAACAGACTCCGATCGTTCAGGGCACCAGCCTGGAGCCAGCACTGCTTGACCTCTATTACAAGGATGATGCTTTTGGTGATCCGCTCCTCACCGAATCACGCTTGGAATTGCTTCAGCTGGTGAGTGCTGAGCAGCGTCAGGCCATTGAAGTTCTTGCCCGACGTGTGAACGCCGTTTTGGTGCCTTTTTTCCGCGGTCTAGATCTGCAGCTGGTGGATTTCAAGCTGGAGTTGGGATGTAATCCATCCGGAGAATTGCTGGTGGCTGATGAGATCAGCCCTGACACTTGCAGGCTCTGGGATCTGCGTACCACTGATCCCAAGCAGCGCATTCTCGACAAGGATCGGTTCCGTCAGGACCTCGGCGGTTTGATCGAGGCCTACGGGGAGGTCTGCAAACGGGTCCAAGGGGCCTGCCCGAACCCCCGCAACTACCGGTAAGGTCTCGGTGATTCTGCGGCCATTGGGCCGATTGCTGCCCCTCCATGGTCAACTTCACCTCCAGCCGGACCAAGGACGCCGTTCGGCAGGGGGCGCTAGGCCTTGCACTGGCCCTCCCGCTTCTCACCACTGTTCCTGCAAGAGCGCAGACGGAGACTGTCTCAGAGACCGAGGCTGTCACCGTGGATGTGCTGGAAGGCACGACAGAGACGGGTGAGGTCGAGGAGTTGGAGGTTGAAGCCTCTGAGGTGGAGACGATTGACGTTGAGCAGGCACCAGCAACCAATCCAGTGCCTATCAGCCAACCGATTGAGGACCAGCAGCCTCAACAGCCTCGGGTTTTGATCAGCGAGGTGGTGATCGAAGGGATTGCCGGTCATCCCGAACAGGAGCGGCTTGAACTGGCCGCCTATGACGCGATGGCGGTGAGGCCAGGGAGTCGCGTCACCCGCGATGAACTCAAGCTGGATCTGGATGCGATTTATGCATCTGGATGGTTCTCAGATGTGCGCATCGAGCCGGTCAACGGCCCCCTGGGTGTGCAGCTTGTGGTGCAGGTGGTGCCCAACCCCGTGCTCACCAAGGTGGAGCTTGAGCCTTCGGACTCCAAGATCCCTGACAGTGTGATCGCCGACACCTTCAGCTCCGATTACGGCCGCACGCTGAATCTCAGCGAGCTGCAGCTGCGCATGAAGGAGTTGCAGGGCTGGTACAGCAAGGAGGGTTATTCCCTGGCGCGGGTCTCAGGGCCAAGCCGGGTGAGTCCCGACGGTGTGGTGCAACTCAAGGTGGTGATCGGCACCGTCGCCGGCGTTGAGGTTCAGTTCCTCAATAAGGATGGTGAAACGACAAACGACAAGGGCGAACCCATCAAAGGCAAGACCCGTCCCTGGGTGGTGACCCGAGAGATTTCAATCCAGGCAGGAGAGCCTTTCAATCGGACCCAGCTCGAGGGAGATCTCAAGAGGCTTTATGGCACTTCTCTCTTCAGTGATGTCAAGGTCACGCTGAAGCCGGTGGCTGGGGAACCCGGCAACGTCACCATCATCCTGGGCATCGTCGAACAGTCCACCGGTTCCCTCTCCGGTGGTCTGGGCTACAGCCAGAGTCAGGGTGTTTTCGGTCAGGTGCAGCTCTCCGACAGCAACCTGTTTGGACGGGCTTGGAATCTTGCTCTGAACCTCACCTATGGCCAGTACGGCGGACTGGCTAATTTCACCTTCACAGACCCTTGGATCAAGGGTGACAAGCACCGCACCTCCTTCCGTACCTCGCTCTTCCTCAGTCGGGAAGTGCCCCAGGTGTTCCAGAGCCAGAACAATGGCAACATCCTGACGCTGAGTGATTACGACGACAACGGCGGTGGCTACGCCTATTCGATCAACAATCCCCCCAGCTCGTTTAATACAGACAATTTCAAGAGTGTCGGCCAGGCCAGCAAGGAGTTCCCAAACACCAGTTGGTTTGAATACGAAGGTGATTCGGTGGCCTTGCAGCGCGTTGGCGGCAACGTCATTTTCGCCCGACCTCTCAATGGTGGTGATCCTTACAAGTTCGTTCCGTGGAACGTGCTTGTTGGTCTCAATGTTCAAAATGTTCGGCCGATCAACTTCGCTGGCGACACCCGTTCCTATGCCTTGCCGAATGACCGGATTAAGGATCACCGGATTCCGAATGACGACGTCATCTGCATCGCCTTTAACTGCGCCACCGAGAACAATCTTGCTGGCCTGCGCTTTGCTGCTACTTACAGCAATCTCAACGATCCTCGCAATCCCACATCAGGCAACTTCTTCAGTTTTGGAACCGAGCAGTTCGTCTCCGTTGGTGAGAACTCTCCGACCTTCAACCGGGTGAGAGCGAGTTATACCCACTTCATTCCTGTCAATTTCCTCAAGCTGGCTAAGGGCTGCCGCCCTAAGCCCGGAGAAAAGGCCAATTGCCCTCAGGCCATTGGTATTCAGCTCAAGGCCGGCACTGTGCTTGGTCAGCTCCCTCCCTATGAAGCGTTCTGCCTGGGGGGCTCCAATTCCGTGCGTGGCTGGTACGACTGTGATCTTGCAGTCGGACGGAGCTTTGGTGAAGCCACGATCGAATATCGCTTCCCGATCATCAGCATCTTCGCGGGTGAAATCTTTGCTGATGCCGGCACCGACTTTGGATCTCAGGCGAATGTGCCCGGTAAACCTGGTCAGCTGCTGGACAAGCCGGGCTCCGGTTTCTCGGTGGGTACTGGTGTGATTGTTACCACTCCCGTCGGTCCCCTTCGCCTGGAGGTGGCAAGCCAAGACTTCACTGGTGACTGGCGTTTCAATCTGGGTGTGGGCTGGAAGTTCTGATGACGTCCTGGCCGGCGGATTATGAGGGGGCTTGGACTCTTGCCGGGCCCGTGACACGTTCCGGTGTGGGCCTTCACAGCGGTGAGTCCGTCTCCGTCACCCTTCTTCCATGCGATCGAGCCGGCTTCTGGGTGTCGTGGCACGACTGCTCTGCTGATTCAGAGCTAGTGGAGCTGCATCCCAGTCAGGTTCGTGACAGTCCGCTCTGCACCACCCTGGAGTTTGGTGCTGGGCGTCGTCTCAAGACCGTGGAACATCTGTTGGCAGCTCTTGCTGGTACAGGGATCACCCATGCTGAAATCCGAGCCAGTGGTGTCGAAGTACCGCTTCTCGATGGGTCTGCCCAAGGATGGGTTGAGGCGATCGGCGAAGTCGGTCTCTCCCCTGCGTCGACTGCTCGTCCCCCACGCCCGCACTTGGATCAGCCCTTGGTCAGGCATCGAGGCAGCAGCGTGATTACTGCCGTTCCTGCAGAGCATTTCAGTCTGGTCGGTGTGATTGATTTTCCCCAGGGTGCGATCGGTCGTCAGCAACTGTCTCTCACGCTTACTCCCGAGCTGTTCGTCAAGGAGATTGCTCCGGCTCGAACCTTCGGTTTCCGTGATCAGGTGGAACAGCTGCGCGAAGCAGGGCTGATCCAGGGCGGTGCCCTCGACAACGCTCTGGTCTGTGATGGGGATCACTGGCTGAATCCGCCCCTGAGGTTTGATGATGAACCGGTGCGCCATAAGCTCTTGGACCTGATTGGGGATCTGGCTTTGGTTGGTTTCCCTACGGCGCAGGTGCTGGTCTATCGAGGCTCCCATGGGCTTCATACCGATCTGGCCTCGGCCCTTGTCGACTCCCCTCACTCCCCAAGCTGAACCTCCCTTGACCCTGGACTCCACTGCCCCCGCGGAACCGATGCTCAACAGTGAGCAGATCATGGGCCTGCTTCCGCACCGTTATCCCTTTGCCTTGGTGGATCGCGTGCTAGAGCACGAGCCAGGGTTGCGCGCGGTGGCGATCAAGAACATCACCCTGAATGAGCCCCAGTTCCAGGGACATTTCCCGGAGCGGCCATTGATGCCTGGGGTCCTGATCGTTGAAGCGATGGCCCAGGTGGGTGGTCTAATCGTGAAACAGATGCCTGATCTCCCCAAGGGGCTCTTCGTGTTTGCCGGCATCGATGGTGTGCGATTTCGCCGGCCGGTGGTTCCCGGTGATCAGTTAAGGATCAGCTGCGAGTTGGTGAGCATTAAGAGGAAGCGTTTCGGCAAGGTGAAGGCTGAAGCAACGGTGGATGGTCAGCTGGTCTGTTCCGGTGACCTGATGTTCTCGATGATGGACTGAGGGCCATGAGTGAGAACGCAGCACCAGCGACCATTAACGACCGATCTGTGCAGATCCATCCCCTTGCTTGTGTCGACCCCAAGGCTGAGCTGGCTGAGGGAGTGGTCATCAGTCCAGGTGCGGTGGTGGGTCCGCAGGTATGCATTGGTGCCCATACCTGGATTGGTCCGAATGTCGTGCTGGACGGCAAGGTGACCATCGGACGGCATAACCGCATTTTCCCCGGCGCTTGCCTGGGTCAGGAACCTCAGGATCTCAAATACAAAGGGGCCCTCACGGAGGTGGCCATCGGCGACAACAACACCATCCGGGAGTGCGTCACCATCAACCGTGGAACCGATGAGGGGGAGGTGACAAGGATTGGTAATGGCAATCTTTTGATGGCCTATTGCCATCTTGGCCATCACTGCATTCTTGGGAATGGGATTGTGATGTCGAATGCAATTCAGGTGGCTGGCCATGTGGTGATTGAAGACCGGGCAGTGATCGGTGGCTGCCTTGGCATTCACCAGTTCGTGCATATCGGGCGCATGGCCATGGTGGGCGGCATGACCAGAGTGGATCGCGATGTGCCTCCTTACTGTCTGGTGGAGGGCCATCCCGGCAGAGTGAGGGGTTTGAACCGGGTCGGCCTGCGTCGTAGTGGACTTGCAGAGCAGCATGAGGGCCGTGAGCTGCAGCAGCTGCAGGAGATCTGGTCGTTGATCTATCGCTCTGACCATGTGATTTCAGAGGGATTGAGGTTGGCTCAGGCCCATGAGCTGTTGCCCGCTTCTGACCACCTCTGCACGTTCCTTGAGGGTTCGATCTCCAAAGGTCGCAGGGGCCCGATGCCACCAGCAGGCCGCTGATGGTGCGCCTGCTGATCAGCACCGGCGAGGTCTCCGGTGATTTACAGGGCGGCTTGCTCGTAGAGGCTCTGCACCGACAGGCCGCTCTGCGAGGACTATCGCTGGAGGTCTTGGCCCTTGGAGGGCCACGCATGCGTGCTGCTGGTGCGGAGCTTTTAGCGGACACTGCACCGATGGGCGCTATCGGGCTTTGGGAAGCGTTGCCTTTGGTGATCCCGACGCTGAAGCTGCAGGCCAGGGTGAACCGTGAGCTGCTTGAACGTCCACCAGATGCGGTTGTGCTGATTGATTACATGGGGGCCAATGTGCGCCTGGGACAGCGTCTGCGTAGGAAGCTGCCCCAGGTGCCGATCACGTATTACATCGCCCCCCAGGAATGGGCCTGGCGCATGAACGACGACGGCACCAGCAGCCTGCTTCAGTTCACTGATCGTATTTTGGCGATCTTCCCTGAGGAGGCGTCCTTCTATGCCTCCCATGGCGCTGATGTCACGTGGGTTGGCCACCCTCTGCTGGATCTGACAGCTTCCCGTCCTGATCGCACCGAGGCTTGTCGACACCTGGGGTTGGATCCTGATGGACGTCTGCTGTTGCTGCTGCCCGCCTCGCGGCCGCAGGAGCTTCGCTACCTGATGCCGGTCCTGGCTCAAGTGGCTGCGCGCTTGCAGGCCAGGGATCCATCCCTTTCGGTGATGGTGCCGGCAGGTCTTCAGCGCTTTGAGCAACCCCTTGCTGATGCCCTGCAGGCCGCTGGAGTGCGCGGGCGTGTGATTCCAGCGGCCGAGGCGGATGGTCTGAAACCCTCTCTGTTTGCTGCCGCGGATCTGGCTCTCGGTAAGTCCGGCACGGTCAATATTGAGTTGGCTTTGCACGGGGTGCCCCAAGTGGTGGGCTACAAGGTCAGTCGCCTAACGGCTTGGGTGGCTCGCCATCTGCTGAGCTTTCAGGTGGATCACATCTCCCCCGTGAATCTGCTGCTCGATGAACGGCTAGTCCCGGAGCTGCTGCAGGATTCGTTCACGGTGGACGAGTTCATGGCTCAGGCCGTGCCCTTGCTGGAAGATCACCAGTGCCGTCAGTGCATGCTTGATGGGTATCGGCGGCTGAGGCAGACGCTTGGTACCCCTGGAGTGACGGATCGGGCTGCATCGGCCATCCTCGATTCGATTCAGCAATGACCAGAGTGTTTGCTGTGTTCCTGTCGCGAGTGCTGATAGGAGCTCTGCTGCTTGTGGGCCTGTTGGCGCCGGTGCCTGCTGCCTGGGCCGGATCCACACAGGAGGCTGTGCTTTCAGGCGGGTGCTTTTGGTGTTTGGAGCATGACTTGGAGACGCTCCCCGGTGTGATCTCCGCTGAAAGCGGTTACAGCGGCGGTCATGTCAACAACCCCACCTATCAGCAGGTCAGTGGCGAGACCACAGGTCACCAGGAGACAGTGCGTGTGCGCTTCGATCCCGGACAGATCACGTATGCCACGCTTTTGCGGCAGTACTGGCGCAATATCGACCCTCTCGATGGTGAAGGGCAGTTTTGCGATCGGGGTGATTCCTATCGACCGGTGATCTTCACGGCTGGGCCAGCGCAGGAGGAGGAGGCCAAGGTCAGCGCTTTGGCTGCCGCAAAGGAATTGGGTGTTTCGATCGAAAAGGTCAAGGTCCAGATCCGTCCTGCTGTGCGTTTCTGGTCCGCCGAGCCTTATCACCAGAATTACGCTGATCGCAATCCGATTCAGTACAACTACTACCGCTGGGCCTGCGGCCGCGATCGCAGATTGGATGCGGTTTGGAACGACAATGCCCGGCAGGGGAGTCCCTGGAGGTGAGCGATCACCTACTGATGCAGGGCTCTTATTGGAGAATATGAGGAAAACCTGAAGGGCTCGATGGGCTCCTGCTCAGTGACTTCTCAGTGAAGATGCGGGTTTCCCCCCTTTTTTGCCCTCAGAGGTGTTTATTACCATCATGATGTGAATTGAGGGAGAGATGTATGTATCTGCTGACCATTCGAGATGGTCTGGTGACACGGCACGTTGGGCCATACCCATCTCCAAAGCAAGCTTCCGATGATCTCGATCGGGTGCTCGCGTCCTGTACTGACCGTGCACGCTGGCAGATTCATTCGTTGGAATGCCCTGGTGATCTTCGTTTTGCCCAGGGGCTCGAATCGGATCAACGTTCAATGACGGCCGCTGCGTCTTGATTTCAGGGCCGGTCTTGATCCAGTCTTCGGCTTGGATAGCCACGTAGAAGCCCACTCTCGATCATCAGGCCTACCCCGGCGTTGATCAAGATCAGGCTGAGCGTGCCGTACCACCACCAAGGGCCGCCATCGCCACCTACAAGCTGCAGAGTCCGGCGGCTCACAGCCTCTCCAAACAGGCACAGCCCAGCAGGAAGAAGAAGAATGCCTAGTTGGGCTCTCACGTACCAGCGGAAGGGGCTGGATGACATGGGGGCTTGCTTCGTTGTTGCTGAAATTTAGTTGGCGGTGGTTGTGGCGTTGCTCACAATCCAATTCACCAGCGTCCGCACCCCGTAACCAGTTGCACCGGCTGGGTCAAAGCCACGTCCCTTGTCGCTCCAGACTGTGCCCGCGATGTCGAGATGGGCCCAGGGGAGGCCTGCATCGACGAACTCCTTTAAGAACAGCGCAGCGGTGATCGAGCCTCCGGGGCGTGGCCCTGTGTTCTTGAGATCCGCCAGCAGCGATTTGAGCCCTTCGCGATAACTGCTCTGTAGGGGCATCCGCCAGAGGCCTTCTCCAGCCTGTTCGGCAGCGTTGCAGAGGTCTGTTGCCAGCTGGTCGTCAGGGCTCCATAAACCCGCGATTTCCTCGCCGAGCGCGATCACACAGGCACCGGTGAGAGTGGCGAGATCGACGATTGCGTCTGGTTTGAGTTTGCTGGCGTAGACGAGGGCATCAGCCAGGGTTAAGCGCCCTTCCGCGTCGGTGTTGTTGATCTCGATTGTGGTGCCGTTGGAGGCGGTGACAATGTCTCCGGGGTGAACGGCGGATCCATTCACCATGTTTTCGCAGGAGGCCACAATCATGTGCACCTCCACGCCCTTGGGCTTCAGCTCGGCAATGCTGCGCATGGCCCCCAACACGGCGGCGCTGCCTCCCATGTCGTACTTCATCATGTGGATCTGGGCAGCACCCACCTTGAGGTTGTAGCCGCCTGAATCGAAGGTGAGCCCCTTGCCTACCAGGACCAGCCGCCGCTGGATTGGCCCTTCTCCGCGGTAGGTGAGATGGATGAACTTGGGGGCGAGGTCCGAGCCCTGGCTGACGGCCAGATACGCACCCATGTTGAGAGCTTCGCAGTCACTGCGCTCCAGCACCTGGAGTTCAAGACCATGCTCTTGGGCCATGGTTGATGCAGTGGCCGCCATCACTTCTGGCGTCAGCTTGTTGGGTGGGGCGGCCACGAGCTCCCTGGCGAGTTCCACGCCAGCGCAGACGGGTGCCACGGTGGCTAATGCCGAGTTGGTCTCGGCCGGCAGTGCGCCAAGCAGCTCCACACGTTCGGGCAGTTCTTGGGATTCCTGTTCACTGCGGAAGCGCTGATCTTTGAACGAGGCAAGGCGTACGGCCTCTGCCACGGCGGTGGCACCCGCGACTCCAAGCTCACCCCAGGGCAGGATCATGCCAAGGCTGTCCCCATTGCCAAGGCTTGCCTTGGTGGCACTAGCGGCTGCAAGGCGCAGAACAGGCAGGCTCACGCCATCAGCGGCTCCTACCCCCACGATCACAAGGCTTGAGAGGCCTGAGGTGAGCAGCTGAAGGCTGGCGACCTCACCGGTCTTACCCCTGAATTTGCGTTGCTCCAGCCAGGGGGTGATCTTCCGTTCAAAGCGGGTTTCTAGCTGGGCCACGACACCCTGGGGATCGCCTTCCAACACGCCCACGGCCAACACGCTTCCTGTCCACGTCTGCAACGTTGCTGGCGAATGGGAAAACTTCATCACATCGGATTGTCTTGGCCCTGATGCTACGGAGCGAACAACGCATCAGTCGGCATTCAAGTCAGTCGGCATTGAAGGGCGTAGCCCAACGTTCGCGGGTCTCCTTGTTGAAGGGTGGCAGCCACGTCTGGATCAGTTGCTGTTCCAGTCTTCGCCTGGCCATGGTGGCCTTGGGGACATCCCCCCAGAAGCGAATACTGGGGCTGGAGCTGAGGCCGGCGTTGCTGAGAGCTTCGCCATAGGCGGACAGGTAGGCCTTGCAGTCGTGTTCGCCTTTCCATCGACGGTCAGCGGCGATGGTCTCCCCCACATAAAGCAGGATCGGCGTCGATAGGTGAGCGGGTCGGTCCATCACTAAATAGATCGCCGCCCCCTGATGGGGGCTATTGGGCCAGCGCCAGAAGCTCAGGGGCAAGGGCCGCAAAACCAGGGGCTTCAAGCGCCTGAGCGGGTCATCAGAGGCGCTGTGTTCGCGGCTGGTCTTGTGCGAAAGCCCTACAAGCCTCGCTTGCTCGGCTCTGGCTTGACCGGGTTCAAATAGGGGGGCCTGATGTCGATGGATTCGCGTCTGCCAGTCGCGCAGAACCACGGCACTGATGATCAGTTGATCTGGGAGCTGCGCCTTACGGCCGTGTCCATCATTCGTCGGATCAGCGGCGTCGCTTCCGCTAAAGAGATCACCTTGGCGTGCGGACATGCTTAGTGCCGTGGAGGCAAGCTTGGACCCGGGCGGCGGTCGCCAAACCGTACTTTGCCTAGCAGTTGTTCAACGGTTTCTGGGGGAAGGCAAAGCCGCTCTTGTAGATCGGCCAGGTTGTGAAAAGGCCGGCGAATGCGTTCCTTCAGTAACAGGGTGAGGCGTTGTTCAGGCCAATCGAGGCTTTGTTCGAGTTCCTGGGCGGAGGCAGCATTCAGATCGAGGTTGGTGGTCTCTGGGAGGGGTGGTGCATCGCCATACCAGTGAAAAATCAGATGGGGTCGCCACTCTTCAGCCTTATGGGCGGGCAGGTCGAGCAACTGAAAGAGATCGTCGGCTTGGCTGAACTGAACGCCGCCCCGCTGGAGCCGTAGCAAGAGATCGATCATCTCCTCACTGCATCCAGGTAGCTGCCGCCAATGCTCCGCGGTGGCTCGATTCACATCAATCACCCAGCTCGGAACCGATGGCGTCACCGGTGCCGGGCTGGGGCTCGCCCCCTGATTCGGAGGGTCGGGTGGTAACTCTCCGACTGCCTGGAGGACTTTCCGGGCCAGTGGATCCAACCAGTGACCGCGGGCCATCACGCTCATGTGGGTGGGCTGACATTAACGACTGCAGCCGGCAGGCGTCACTGTTTGAGCTCTTGGACCAGCTGCTCGCAGCCGCCGCGCTGCTGGATATAAGTCAGCATCAAGGTGTTGAAGTCTTCGTTGCGCTGCACTGCATTGCTGCGGGTGGCTGTGATCCCTTGCTGGGTGAGAAAGGCTTTGGCGATCGCCATGGCTTGCTCGGCGGGGAGGGTCTCGGTTTCGATTAGGCAGATGGCATTGGCTTGGGCCACGGTGACCAGCACCGTGCTGGGATCGGGATCGCCCTGGGCTGTGCTGGGGCCGCTGCTGATCACGATCAGGGAAGCGAGCATCACTGGGAGCCTGCTCTGCATCACCCTTGCGAAAGCCACCATTGATTGCCGAACCCCCGCGTAGGCGCCACTCTCTCAGTTGGTCCAGGCAGGAGGACTGCTGGGTAGATCAACCAGGCCTGTCTGGAATGCCATCACGACGGCCTGGGTGCGATCGTTCACATCCAACTTGCGCAGCACGCTGCTCACATGGCTTTTCACGGTGTCGATTGAGACCGTGAGCGCGTCAGCAATGTCTTGATTGGTCATTCCCTTGCAGAGGCCATGGAGCACGTCTTCCTCACGCAGGCTGAGGGGCGCCAGCCCGGTTGCGGTGGCCTGTTCTGTGGCGGAGCCTGGGGGGGCTCCGCTGGCGCTCCGTCGTAGTCGGCCATGACTGAGGACGCCTGCTGCCACACGGTCGATGTATTGGTTGTCGCTTTCCATGGCGTTGAGTGCTGCGTGCACTGAACCATTGCCGGTGAGTTCGGCGGCGCAGATACCGTCGCAGCCGCTGTCAATGGCATCAAGGATCGTGCGGACGAGAGGTCGTTGCACCAGCAGCAGGGTCTTGATCGCGGGGTGCTCATGACGCGCTTGACGCAGAAGGCTGACACCTGAACCCTGTTCCAGGCCGTCGGTGCAGATGAGAAGGTCTGGATGGTGCTGGCGGACGTGAAGCAGCAGTTCAGTTTCAGTGGTGGCTGCTCCCACCAAGGGAGACACCCCCTCCATCCATCCCACTAGAGACGCCAGCAAGACGCGATCTCGACTGCCGATCAGGGTGCGGCTTCTGCGCAGCAGACCATGGCCTTGACGACGACGTTCCTGCAGCAGTGGGATTTGGCTGGTGAAGTCCACGGCACCGCAAGCAATTGAACGGCCCCCTGCATCTTGGCTGCGATGGGAGGGCGTGGATCCGCACTGTTAAGGATCGGTCGAATTGGTCAGAATTTGTTCAAGCCGCATGAGCACCGATGGCTTTCTTTGAGTCTGAAATCGTCCAGGAGGAAGCCAAGCGCTTGTTCAGCGACTATCAGCAGCTGATGCAGCTCGGGTCCGACTACGGCAAGTTCGATCGTGAGGGCAAAAAGAAGTTCATCCACACCATGGAGGAGCTCATGAGTCGTTACCGCGTGTTCATGAAGCGCTTCGAACTGTCGGAAGATTTCCAGGCCAAGCTCACTGTTGAGCAATTACGCACTCAGCTGGGCCAGTTCGGGATCACGCCTGAACAGATGTTTGAGCAGATGAATCAGACGCTGGAGCGCATGAAGAGCCAGCTGGATCAAACGCCTTCCTGAACCAAGACTGACGGCGGCCCCCGTACGATCCGCACTGCACGTCGCTGATCCGGCCCCTATGTCGTCTTCGCCGCATTCCCTGCCGAGCTGGCTGGTCCGCGGCATGGCGGATCTGTTCCCTGCAGGCGACCCTGCTGATGCCGATCAGGCTTTAGCCGCCAGGTTGGCGGATGCTGAGCAGCACAATCGGCCGTTGCGCATCAAGTTGGGCATCGATCCCACAGGTAGCGACATTCATCTCGGCCACAGCATCCTGTTCCGCAAGTTGAGGGCCTTCCAGGATGCTGGTCATACGGCAGTTCTGATCATCGGCGATTTCACGGCGCGGATCGGAGATCCCACCGGCAAAAGCACCACTCGAGTTCAGCTCACCAAGGAGCAGGTGGAAGCGAACGCCACCACCTATCTCAAGCAGCTTGGTCAGGGGCAGCCCAAGGACAGTGCACTCTTGGATTTTGAAACCCCTGGACGGTTGGAAGTCCGTCGGAACAGTGAATGGCTGGAGGAGCTGGACCTCCCTCAGGTGATTGCTCTTCTGGGTACGGCCACCGTGGGTCAGATGTTGGCGAAAGACGACTTCTCGAAGCGCTATGGCAGCGGGTCACCGATTGCGCTGCATGAGTTCCTCTATCCGTTGTTGCAGGGTTACGACTCAGTGGCGGTTGATGCCGATGTGGAGCTGGGAGGAACCGATCAGAAATTCAATGTGGCGATGGGGCGTGATCTGCAGCGCCATTTCGATCAGCGCACTCAGTTCGGAATGTTGCTTCCGATTCTCGTCGGCCTTGATGGGGTGCAGAAGATGAGCAAGAGCCTCGCCAACACCGTCGGTCTTGAAGAAGACCCGCTCTCGATGTATTCCAAGCTTGAGAAGGTTGGCGATGCCGCCATCAACGACTACGTGACCTTGTTGACGGACCTGGATCTGGAGACGTTGCCGGAGAATCCGCGCGAGAAGCAAAAGGTGATGGCTCTGGCCGTGACTGCCAGTCGCTATGGCCAAGCGGTTGCCCTGAAGGCTCAGGCGGATGCAGCCACTCTGGTGGGTGGCGGCGGCGATGCCGGTGCTGATGTCCCTGAGGCGTCGTTGGCGGAGGTGAATTTCCCCGCTAAAGCATTTTATTTGCTGAGTGCTGTGGGCATTTGTGCCAGTAGCAGCGAGGCCCGACGCCAGATCAAAGGCGGTGCCGCGCGCCTGGAGGGCGAGAAGCTCACTGACCCCAATCAAGAATTCGCTTCTGCCGCTGAGCTGGAAGGAAAGGTGTTGCAGCTCGGCAAGAAAACGTTCCGGCGTTTGGTTGGGTAACGAGGCTTAAGTTGGAAACACAATGCTTTTGTGATTCGTGAATGCCTAGTGCGCCAAGTTCACGGCTGAAGCCACTCTCTTCTCAGCCATCGAAGGGAATAGGTGGATTCCTTCTCACGAAAGTATTGATTGCCCTTGATCCGGTTTAATTCTCTGTTCTGCAAGGTTGCGAGCCTTGCGAATGTTCGCTGTGACGATGGCTGCGCCGAGGCCAAAGCGACTCTCGCTTGACAGGGTGGCTGCCTGTTCTTCGCTCTGATCTCGTCTCAGACTCACCACCGGTTCGAACACTTTATCCTCGAATGATGGGGTGACTGATTGAACATTTCCCGGCACAGTTGCCGGATACCAAGACCCTTTGTTCTTGGGTCTTGCGGCCCATGGTTAATGCTGGCTTTGGCCTGTGAGTGATGGGATCGCGAGTCGATCGATGTTCCATCTGTTCACCTGTTGGAGTGAGGGTTGCTGCAGAGTCCTGGAGCGGTCGAGGTTCTGTCGCATTCTCTGGGGCACTTGCGATCAACGAAGGCAGGGCACTAGTGGTCTGACGGGAACCCTTCAGGATGGGGAGAGATCGCTGCGTTGCCTTGGCCCCGTTGCTCTCCGCTGATCCTGCCGATCGGATCATTGTTGCCCTTGATGGCATGAGCCTCGAGCAGGCCACCGCCTTGAGTCGGCAGGTGAAAGGGCTGCGCTGGGTGAAGGTAGGTCTGGAGCTGTTTGTACAGGCGGGGCCGGAGGTGGTGACACAGTTGTGCGACCAGGGGCTGCGGGTGTTCTTGGATCTGAAGTTCCACGACATCCCGGCAACGATGGCCGGTGCCTGTCGACGCGCCTCCGCGCTTGGAGCGGAGTTGATCACTGTGCATGCCTGCGCTGGCAGTGTGGCCTTGCAAGCCGCGCAGGATGCGGTGTCAGAGGGTGCTGAAAGTGCCGGTCGGCGAAAGCCAACGCTGCTTGCAGTGACGGTGCTCACCAGTTGGGAGGAGTGGCGAATGCAACGAGAACTCGCTCTGACCCAGTGCATGGATGAGCGAGTGTCGTCCTTGGCTCAGCTCGCAGAGGCAGCCGGTATCGGCGGTTGTGTGTGCTCCCCTCTGGAGGTGGCCAGCTTGCGTGCCGCGCACGCTGAGCCATTTGCGTTGGTCACGCCTGGGATCCGTCCAGCGGGCAGCGTCTCCGGTGATCAGGCCCGGGTGATGGGGCCTGCCGAGGCAATGGCTGCGGGATCCTCCCAGCTGGTGATTGGCCGGCCAATCACCAAGGCGGCCGATCCCAACGCAGCATTCGCGCATTGCTGCCAGGAACTGGCGGCCTGAGCCTTCCCTCGGCAGCCGAGCCGTTAGCCAGTGGTGTTCGCTGCCGATCCGTGACCTGGTCAAACTCTCTGGAGCTTGCGAGATCTCAGGATCAATCACGGGGTTGTCACGCGCATTGGTGAGGACGGCAATCCCAAGATCTTGGCTGTCAACCGCGTGGACCGGCGGTATCGCTGCTGCGGTTTGCGCGCAGCAGGCCCTCTTCTCGAGGCGTCAGTCTTTCTGGCCCAGGCGTGGCTCGGTGCCAGCCATGATTCGCTGCAGGTTGCTGCGGTGACGCCAGATCACCAGGGCCATCGCCAGAAGTGCCACCGTTAGATCAGCGTTGCTGCCATCACCGGCTGCCATCAGTAGCGGCAGACTGATGGCTCCGACCACACTGGAGAGCGACACCATCCTGGAAAGCGACAAGGTCGCAAGGAAGACCCCGAAACAGGCCAGGCCCACTGGCCAGGCCAGTCCAAGGAACATCCCGAAGCCTGTGGCCACTGCTTTGCCACCTTTGAAGCCAAGCCACACCGGCCAGATATGACCTGTTAGTGCCGTCAGCCCCGCCATCACCTCCACCCAGTCGCCAAACGTATGGCCTTGGGTGATCGCGCTGGCCAGAACCACAGCGGCGGCGCCTTTGCCCACATCAATCACAAACACCACCAGGGCAGGACCTTTACCGACCTGGCGAAGCACATTGGTGGCACCCGTGGAGCCGGAGCCGAGTTCACGTAGGTCCAGACCCTTGCACCAGCGTCCGGCCAGATAGCCGCTGGGAATCGAGCCAAGCAGGTAGCCCAGAAGCAGGGAGAGGAGGGCCATCAGAGCAGGTCGTCGTCGATGAGTAATTCCTCTGGCTGGGCAGCGAAGGCCAGCCAGAGGGGGAACTGAAGCACAGGGATGTCCACAGCGCGTTCTGCGGCATCGATCAGGATCAGGGGCACCTCACCGCGTTCTTCCAGGCGATCGGCCCGTTCCACCAGGGCATCAGCGCGATCGAACAGCACGATGCCACTGTTAGGACCGAAGTCCTCGCGGCCGAGCCCGAGGCAATCCTGCAGACCACGTCGCCAGTCCCCGAGTCGTTCTGGCTGTCCAGCCAGGACCAGGGTCTGAAACTGATCGCCATAGAGCTCACCGATGATCGCGATCAGACCGGAGGCCAAAAGAACATTGCGGGGACGACTGCCTCTGCTGGCTTGGGCACCTCGACCTCCCTGGTTGAAGAACCAGTCTTCGAGTAGGGCCACATCGCTGCTATCGAGGCTGCGCCGAAGTTTCCAGGGACCTGCGTAGAAGTCAGGCTGCTCAAGGAAGCCCTGCAGGCTTGCACGGATCAGCTCTTCATCGGGTTTGAACGTGTCGGCAATGGCTGGGGTTGGAACGTTCTCAACAGATGGTTCATTGCTGTTGCTGTTCTGATGATCGAGAGGGGACGGCTGTACCACCATCGGTTGCACGACCAGCTCCAGACTTTCCACCGATTGGGCCAAGTCCTGAAGGGCACCGCCCAGATACTCCTGGAACCCTTTCACCCGTCGTGCGATTGCATCCGACTGTCCAGCGAAGGACTGGCGCAGGTCTTGCTCTAACTGCTGCTTGCGTTGGCTTAATTCCTGGATCTCTTTCTGGAGCGTGTCGCGTCGCTCGACGAGCTCTGCGGTGGCGAGCGTCTGCCAACTAGGGGATTCGGGTCCTGGAACCGTCTGACTCGACCCTCCCGAGGCAGGGGATGCTGGATTGGAACCGGCGTCTTTGTTGCTCTCGGATCGAGCAGATTCAGCGGCAGTGCTTTCATCGGCGGTGTTTTCCGCTGCAGTGCTCTCAGCTGCAGCTGTTTCGGAGGTGTTGCCCGGCGCGGCGTCGTTGCTGTCGCCGATGCCCTTGCTCTGGAGTTCGTCAGCCATGGAACGGTTCAGGACGGATCGCTGCTTGGGGGGGCGTTGTGTTCCAGATTGCCAACTCGCGTGCGTAATTGCTCCTGTAGTTGCTCGGCGTTAAAGATCACTGGGATCAGATGTGGGCTTTTGGATTCCCGGAAATAAAGAACGGTGGGGAATCCCGGCCAGAACACTCGCCAGCTGATCCAGTCTTCATATGGGAAGTTGCGAAGTTGCTGTTCACCCCGCCACACGATCAGAGCACTGTCTTGAAAATCCAGGCGCAGGCTGTAGCTCTGCACAAGCAGGGCCAGGCCAATCAGGCTGTTGATCAGGGTGGGCCAGGGGTGGAGCGGCAGGGGTAGTAGGCCTGGACCGAGCAGCAGAATGACTAGCGGTAGACGCGGGCTCGGAGCAATGCTCACGCCGCTGGTTTGGTCGGGGCTTGGGTTGGGCATGGATCAGACAAATGACGCGTTCGCGTCAACCGAAAAGGAGTTGGGTGAGCAGCACATCCATCAGGGCCACCGTGACGAGGATCATCACCACTGAGCCAGTGGTGCTGGTGCCGACTTCCTTCGGTCCACCAGACGTCGTGAGGCCCCAGCCACAAGACAGCACAGCGATTTGCAGGCCGAATACAACAGCTTTGATCAGCATGAAAGGGAGGTCATCTGGCTGCAGCCAAGTGCGCACCGAGTTCCAGAACACTTCCGGAGGAATGCTGTAAAACTCTGTGCTGGTGACTTGGCCGCTCCAGACAGCAACCGCGAAGAACAGCAGGCACTGCACGGGGGCCATCACCACCATGGCGATCAAGCGGGGAACCACCAGGTATTCCACTGGGTCGGTCCGCAACATGGTGATCGCATCGATCTGTTCGGTCACCTTCATCGTGCCGAGCTGGGCTGCGTAGGCGGTGGCTACTTTTCCGGTGAGCAGCGTGGCGGTGAGCAGGGGTGCGATCTCCCGCGCCAGGCCGATCGCCAGCACACCACCCACGGTCGAGCCTGCCCCCATGCTGCTGAGTTCGGCGGCGACCTGAATATTGAAGACCGAGCCTGCGGCTACTCCAGTGATCAGCACGATTAAAAAGCTGCCAGGACCGGCCTCCATCAGCTGATCAAACAGGTCGATTGTGTTGATCCGGCCGCGAGCGGTGGCGGAAACGGCCTGACCACCGATCAGCAAGCTGCTGCCCAAGCGTCGTAACCAGCGGGGGGCTCTCATCGGTGGTGGCCGCGTGTCACGGGTACTGGAGGTGGGCGCCTCTGTCAGGCCAGCGTCGCATCAGGACGAGGCCAAGAGCCACCATTACAGCTGGAATCAAGCCCATGCAGAGACGGATGGCAAGCAGGGCTGTCTCTGGTTGTTCGATGAACGTGAGGGCACTGTTGCATTCCTGGCTGGAGATGTAGCCAGTCAGGGCGAGAAGTCCGCCGAACAACGACATGCTTAGACCGATGATCAGCTTTTGGACCAGCACCATCCAAGCGGTGTACATGCCGGCAGGGTGTGAAGGGTCGGCATCGATGGCGTCGGGCAGAAGCGACCAGGGGATCAGGTAGGCCGTCGAGGCGCCGAAGCCCACCAGCATGATCAATCCGATCAGTGGGGCCAGACCAAGGCCGCTGATGCCGGCGGCCAAAGGCGAAAACAGCATCGAAAGCAGACAGGCGGCAATCCAGATCCCCCCTCCCCATCGCAGGGCGACCAAGCGGCCGCGCCGGTTCGAGACCAGGCTCCAGACCTGAAGACCTACTAGGGCACTGATCTGGAAGGGAAGCAAAATCCAGGTGGCGATTCCGGAGGGTACGTGAATCACCTGTACCAGCCACATCAGGGCCACCACTTGCATCAGTTGAAGGGCAAACCAGAGCAGTAGGTAGAGCCCGAGCACCATCAGGAAGCGTGGATTGGAGCGAATTCGCCCCAGTTGTTGCAGGACTGGTTCGCTATCGCCGCTTGGTCGCTGGGCTCGTTTGGCGAAGGGGGCAAGGCCCCAGCAGCAGGCCAGGGTGGCGGTGGCGGCTACTGATCCGGTGATGCGCCCCATGACCAGGTAACCCTCAGAGCCGTTGCTGAGTACCATGGCACCGACTATGAGCCCGCTGAGGCCGGCAATAATCGAGCCGGTGAAACGGGCTGCATTGAGCCGGGTGCGGATCGCTGTATCGGGTGTTAACTCAGTGGACAGCGCTGCATAGGGCAGGTTGACACTGGTGTAAGTGGTCATGAGCAGGATGGCCATCACCACGTAGTAGATGGTGCGCTCGCTGACGCTTCCTTCCGGTACCCACCACATCGCTGCAAGGCTGATGCCGAGCGGCAATGCTGCTCCGAGCATCCAGGGCAAACGAGGACCCCAACGGCTGCGGGTGTGATCACTCATCCAGCCAATCAGAGGATCGTTGATCGCATCCCAGACCTTGATCACCGTGAACAGAGAGCCAGCGATCAAGGCTGGTAGCCCAGCAGCACAAGTGAAGAACGGAAAGAGATAGAAGCCAAGCACGGTGGCGGCAAGCCCTGTGCCGGCATCGCCGAGGCCGTAGGCCACCATCAGACGGCGGCGACTGCCTCCGGGAAGCGTGTCAGAGCGGGTCAAGCGGCGAACAGTGGACGGCGCATGGTCATAATGCTTTGGTACTCAGTCAACTGGGTCAACTTCTGACCAGTTGGTTTGTACCAGTGCGGGCGTAGTTTAGTGGTAAAACCTCAGCCTTCCAAGCTGATGATGCGGGTTCGATTCCCGCCGCCCGCTTCCAAAGGCTCCTTTTAAAGATTGCGCCTTGGATCGGGTGCCGAACTGCCTGATTGGAAATGAACACTGGCATCTGGCCCAATGCCGATCAGTTGGGCAGCCATTCCTTTGCCACCATCACCACCATGCTGCGGCTTTCGAGGGGCACGCTGTTCGGGCTCCAAGGTTCAGGGTGTTCGGGTAGGTCTTGACCTGGGGGAAGGGCAGTGTCGATCAGGCGATGCCAGGCTGAGGCGGCTGGTGGCAGGTCGAAATGCATGGCCTTGAAATAGCTGTTGAAGCCCACCCACAGCACCGCACCCCGTTCGCCTTGATGAAGGCTGGTGGCCAGGCAGTGTGACCAGCTGGCCCAGTCGGGTTTTTGCAGTTCCACCCCATGCCACTGGCGCCAGAGTCGATCTGGTTCCTCTCCGCACTTCGGCGCAATTTCGCTGATGGCTGTTTCTGAGTTGAGGAGGTCTGTCAGTTCCCGTCTCGCGTGCAGCAGCCGCTGAAGGAAGCAGAACAGGTCTTGATCACATTGATCCTGCCGCCAGGTCATCCAACTCAGTGGGCTGTCCTGGCACCAGGTGTTGTTGTTGCCGCCTTGGCTGCGTCCCACTTCGTCGCCCATCAGGAGCATCGGGACGCCACGGCTGAGCAGCAGGCTTGTGAGCAGGTTGCGTTGCTGCCGACGGCGCAGGGCCTGAACGGCCAGGTCGGTGCAGGGCCCCTCTACTCCATGGTTCCAGCTGCTGTTGTGGTTCTCTCCGTCGCGGTTGTCTTCGCCATTGGCCAGGTTGTGTTTTCGGTTGAAGCTGACCAGGTCTGCCAGGGTGAAGCCGTCGTGGGCGGTGATGAAATTCACAGAGCGATCAAGTTTGAGCGGCTTACCGTCGTTGAGATCTGGGCTGCCGCGCAGGCGCTGACCCAGCTTCCAAGTGCTGTTCTCATCGCCTTTCCAGAAGCCGCGCAGGTCGTCTCGAAAACGGCCGTTCCAGGCTCCGATCCGCTTGGCAGGAAAATCACTGAGGCGATAAAGCCCGCCGCAGTCCCAGGGTTCGCTCACGAGCTTCAAGTCGCTCAGGTGCGGATCGGCATCAATGGCTTCAAACAGAGGCGGACGGTCGAGTGGTTTGAGGTTCTCGCCGCGGCTGAGGGCAATGCCCAGATCGAATCGGAATCCATCGATGCCTAGCTCAAGGGCCCAGCAACGCATTGATTCCAGGATGAGCTGTCGCACCAAGGGGCGATTGGCGGCAATGCTGTTGCCACAGCCGCTGACATCCTGATAGTCGCCTTTGGCACTTTGGTGGTAGTAGAGCTTGTCGGCAATTCCGCGCCAGCTCAAGGTCGGGCCTTGATGGTTGCCTTCGGTGGTGTGGTTGTAGACGACGTCAAGTAGCACTTCAATGCCGGCGTCATGGCAGGCGGCTACCAGTTCGCGTACCTGGAGCCGGGCCGAGAGCGGATCATCGCCTTCGATGAAACCTTGATGTGGTGCAAACCAGCTCAGGGGGCTATATCCCCAAACGTTGTCTCGGCCTGGTGGCGCGTCCTGGAGATCAAAGGCCTGGATCGGCAGGAGTTCGATCGCTGTGACCCCCAGATTCGCTAGGTAGGGGAGCTTGGTGATCAGCCCGCGCAGGGTGCCCCTCTGTGAGGGCTCAACGCCTGAGTCGTCCCGGCGCGTGAAGCTTCCCACATGCAGCTCGTAGATGACGCTGCTGGTCCAGCTGTGGCGGGGCCGGGGGTGGGCGTCAAAATCGAACCTGTCGCGTTCGCACACCACAGCCTTTAGGCAGGCATCCGTATTAGGGGAGGCGCCTGTGGCTGCACCACGCCGGTACACGTTCCATCCGGCGATCGCTCGGGCACAGGGGTCGAGCAGGACCTTTGCGGGCAGAAATCCATGCCCCCCTGGCTGTAGGGGGCCAAACACGCGATAGCCATAGCAACATCCGGCTTCGAGTCCTTCCACCTCCACGTGCCAGTAGTCACCAGAACGATGGTTGCTGTCAAGCTCGATAATCCGCTCAGCTTGAGCAGCATCAGCATCGGTGAAGAGCAGCAGCTCCACCCGGTTGGCGGTCGGTGCGGCCAGTGAGAAGTTCACGCCCCTTGGCGTGATCGAACTGCCCATCGGCCAGGGGGTACCGCGGTGGATCGTGGCCAATGATCCTGCCCGCGGAACGCAGGACGAACTGTCCACAAGCTAGAGGGGTGCCCACACTGAAGGTTGCGGCCCCAGTGACCATGTCATGACACTGACTTCTTCTTTGGAACAAGGCCGACCGCCTCAACAGATTCGAGAGGATCTTTGGCTGTTTCCGCCAAACCGCGACTGCCTTGGAGGGTCCTCTTGGTGGCTTGACTGTGTACCGGAACCGGTTCTGATCGATTGCCCTCCCCTGACTGAGGCGACGCTTCAAGCGCTGGAGAGGCTTGCCGCTGGAAGGATCCCCAGGCTGTTGCTCACGAACAGGGAAGGGCATGGCCGGGTGCGGCGCTTGCAGGAACGCCTGGGCTGGCCAGTGCTGGTGCAGGAGCAGGAGGCCTATTTGCTGCCTGGGGTTGATCCCTTGGAAACATTTGCACAGACCCACCGCACGGCCTCGGGCCTTCGTCTGCTCTGGACGCCAGGGCCCACTCCGGGCAGCTGTGTGGTGCATGCACCGGCCCCTTGGAACGTGTTGTTCTGCGGACGTCTGCTGGTGCCTGTGGCAGTAGGGGTTCTGGCCGGATTGCAGCATCGACGCACATTTCACTGGCCTCGCCAGCAGCGCAGCCTGGAACGTCTACGTGATTGGGTTGGCTCAGATCCATTGCCATCACTGGCTTCTGGCGCAGGGCTTGGCGCGCTTCGTGGTGAGCGCTTGGCGCCTTGGAGCGCATGGGCTGATGGCTTTCATCAAGCGCCCCATCAGGAGACTCCGACGTAAAGCATTGCTGCATCAGACATTTCGCTTGCCCCAACGGCTCAGCCTCCATACGATTGGCGCGCTCAGGGAAGCCCTAGCGGATGTCGACCTCCGCATCGTCAATCAGCCGCTTCCGCAACTCACTCCCTTTCCATGAACAAAGCTGACCTCGTCAATCTCGTCGCTGCTCGCACTGAGCTCACCAAGACCGATGTCTCCCTAGTGGTGGATGCCGCCATTGAGACCATCATCGATTCCGTCGTTGAAGGCAAAAAGGTGTCGATCCTCGGCTTCGGTTCGTTTGAGCCTCGCGAGCGCTCTGCTCGTCAGGGCCTGAACCCCAAGACCGGCGAAAAGATCAAGATCCCCGCGAAACGCGTGCCTGCTTTCACAGCCGGCAAGATGTTCAAGGATCGCGTCCAGGGCTGATTCAGATGATCATTGCTCCGCCTCTCAACGGCGGTAGCTACTGGGTGGTCCGTTTGGGCCACCTTTTCTTTTGCCAGGCTCATGCGCCGCTTCTTAGCTCCTAACGGCTTGCCTGATCATCTCCAGAAGCGATTTGCTCTGGGTGATGATCTTCGGCGGCAGGGCTACAGGGGCCGTTTTGCACCCACTCCTTCCGGGCCACTGCATCTTGGCAATCTGCGCACAGCCTTGATGTCTTGGTTGGTGGCCAGGCGGGCTGGCGGTCGCTGGCTGTTGCGAATCGATGATCTCGATACTCCACGGATTCGATCAGGTTCCATCGCCTCTGTTTTGGAAGATCTGCGCTGGTTGGGTCTCGACTGGGATGGACCAGTGCTGTTTCAGAGCCATCGGCGAGGGATCTATAGCGGAGTGCTATCCCACTTGCGTCGTCAAGGAGACCTCTTCCCTTGTCGCTGCAGCCGGCGTGAGCTCGCTGCGAGTCGGATTTATCCAGGCACCTGCCGCGACAAGACCCATGGTTGGGGCTGGGAACAGCAGCGATTACCTGCGTGGAGATTGCGAGTTGCGGCTGCTGCCTCTCAGACCTGCGGGGATGTGGTGGTGCGCCGAGCAGATGGATTCATCGCTTATCACCTCGCGACGGCTGTGGATGAATTGGTCTGCGGGATCACTGAGGTGGTGCGAGGGGCCGATCTGGCTCCAGCCCGAGCGGCCCAGATGGCGGTGATGGCCGCCTTGGATCAGGGGGCACCGCGCTATTGCCATGTTCCCCTGCTTTTGGATGGCTCAGGCGAGAAACTGTCGAAGCGAGAAGCCAGTGAAGGCCTTGCGGCATGGCGGGAGAGAGGGGCTCGCGCAGAGCAGGTGATTGGTCTCCTCGCAGAGCAACTGGATCTTGTTCCTCAATCCACAGTGCTGTCGCTTCAGGAGCTTTTGGAGAGTGTGCGAAGCAATCCAGAAGGCCTCGAGGCTGTGCTCGAGGCCTGATTCTTTGTAAAAACTTCGGGATTGCTGCCGTTTAGACGCCCCACACTGGCGATGGGGAGTTTGAGGGAGGGCCGATGATCTGTCCACGTTGCGGCGGGAGCGGTATTCAGCGGGTTGCTGATCAACGTTTCCGCACCTGTCAGGACTGTCTGGGACAGGGTGTGATTCTTGTTTCCGGCTCTGTGAGTCCAGAGCCGGAAACGCCAAGATCCGATCCGGATCGGGCCGTTCAGGTCAGCGCAGCTGCTTCTTCCTTTGCTGCCAGATGAAAAAGACTGCGGTGACAACCACCGCCAGCAGGGGCACGGTGGTGAACAGCAGTAAGGCGACAGCGGTCCAGTCGGTGTACATCCGCAAACAAACAAAGCAAGTGCATCATCTCAGCTGAGCGCTGATGTTGGTCTCTCACCACTCCACTTGACGGAGATTGTCAACAGTGGACCAGCTCATTTCGGCCGCGGACGCGATTGCTCAGGTTCTCTGTCGCGTCGAATTGTCGCTTTTCTGATCGGCTTTCAAGCACGATGCTTGGGTTGGTGATGACCATGTTGTTCTTTGATCCTGAGTCATGCGTTTGGCAGCAGTGAGTTCTGCCGTTGCTCTGTTTTTGCCCATGGCTGCTTTCGTGCCGCTAGCCCCTGTTTTGGCCAGTAGCGTTGGGCGTCTGATTCCCCTGGTTCAGGACTGCTTCTCAACCCAGAGGCCGAGCGCCTGTGAGCAAGCGCTCTTGCAATCTGAGGCTCTGCAGCAGCGAGCCGCTGACCAAGATCGCTACCCCTGCCAGAGCATGGTGCTGGGAGTGCAGGCCGAGGTGGTGATGGTGCAGCTGCAGGCCGGGAGGGGCAAGCTTGCTTATGAAACTCTCAATGCGGTGCGTCAACGCTGCAGAGGTCTCTAGCTTGAGCGCGAGGCATCTCACGGTCAGGAGCAGCAGCATGGGAGCAGTAAAGACGTCCCCTGTCCTTCCTTGGACGGCTGGTGTGCTGATCGCGTTGGTCGGGGGGATCGGTCCGGTTAGGGCCCAGGTTCGTTTCGATGATTGTCAGCCGATTTCTGGCGGCGGCATCACCTGCAACACCGTTCCCTATGGCAACACCCGTATGAACATGATTGATGGGGAATACGGTCTGATGGATCAGGCCAGTCCAGGTTGGGCTGAATACGATCCTTATGAGGGATATGAAGACATGCTGGGGGGCAACCAGACGTGAACTCTGGAACTGAGTTTCAGAGGATTGCTCGAGCCCCATTAGCGTTGACCAGGCTCCTTGGAGATGGGAATGATGGCTGTTTCGCAGCTGCAGAAGGATGAGTGGAGGGATTTCTTGCTCCAGGAAGTGGTGAGTTTCCTTGGGGCTCGCAAAGACGATATCCACTGCAATTACGAACGCAGCAGTGTGGGAAAAGTACCTCTTGAGGTGTTGGATCAAGCGGGACTGTTGGATGTGGAGGTGGCCATCACCTTCCTCCAGGACAAACGGCCTAGTTGGGGGCTTGGCAAGGGATTCTTGGGTATGAATCTGATCAAGTGATCGTCACTGTTGGGGCAGCAGCGATTGATCTCCATCTCCGCTATCGATGGTCTCAACGCCCTTCGATGTACCAGCGTTAGGTTGTCTCTGAGGATCGATGGGTCATTGTGGTCGATTGGAACGATGATCAGGACTATCGCGAGGGCTGGTGCGACACCAAGGAGAGAGCGGAGAAGCCCCATCGAGTCTTCACGTTTAAGGAGGCTGGTGTTGCCCGTTTCAATGATGTGGTCGATGACGGTTACGACGAAGCTGAACACAACGCCTAATCCGAAGCCGTTGCTGCCGGCTGTCTTTGGTCAAGATCATGGTCTGGATCAACGGTCGTGGAAACATTGCCTAGGGCAAGCACGGTTCTCTCCCCGCTAGCTGTGGTGCTACAAACGGAGCCTGAACAACTGATCCATGGCTGCTAAGTCCACAACGCAACCGAATGCCCGTTGCTGGGTTTGGTTCAAGGGAGGCTTGAATGAGCCGTCCCATTGGCGGGGGGGCTGGTATGGAGCTCCCTCTGTTCTCGGTGGAATCAGGATTGAGCACAGTGATTACGTGCCTTGTCGCTGTCCGGATTGGCGTGTGGTGTTTGAGGAGCCTCAGGATCTCAATCAACCACCCGTGATCCCAGAAGATAGTGAATGGAAGTTGTTCCCCACCGAACCCACTTGATCGGGGTTCTGGATGGGGGCAGGGAGAGGCGATGTCAAAACTTGATCAATTTCGGGTGAAATCCTCGATCGTTTGATCGGCCTGGAATGAACGTTTTCGGCCGAGCACTTTGCGCTTCACGACGCCTTTGCTCTTTTGATACCGGATCAGCTCCCCATCTTCCAGAGTGTTCAGGCTAAGTACACCATTTTCTCTATATTCTCGCTCGAATGGCACAACCCAAGATGTGCCATTGTCTAAAACATAGATGACTTCGGTTTTGTCATCACTGATGCAGAATCGAACCTTGATATCGTCGAAGACTCCGACATCGCTCACAAACTCTGCATCGAAATACGAGCAAGCTTGAGATCTTTCAAACTCATCCTTGATGTTGGCGAAGCCTGGGCCCGTCGCGGCCATGAACAAAACCATGAGCGCAATCAGCTGGGAGATTTTATTCGAAGACATCGTGGCCGCGCTTTCTTCAGGCTTGATTTGAATCGTCATAGCAGCGTTCGAGCCCGCTGTCCGCTGGGATTGAGTGCTGCAACGTCTGAACGTCTCTTGTCCGCTCTGGAAGGGTTGTGTTTCTAGATCCAGCTTGTTGGCAATAGGGTTCACAAGAGTTTTGGTGCTTGCGAACAAGGCCACAGGCACGCTTGAGCCAAGCCATCAGGTCGCACATCGAATGCGGTAGATGGTGTGTGCATCGGAGTGAGGGGGCAACGCGCGCAACAAGCCACTCAGCTTCCTGGCGGACTCATTGCTTTCATCGACCTCATGCCTTGGTCGAGATGACTCCAAGGTCGTGATAGCTGCTATTCAATGCAGTTCATTGGGATGATCTGACATTGAGCGAATGCCGGGGAGCTTGATTCTTAATCTCTGAAAGCCATGCAAAATCCCTTAGGGAAAAATAGGCCAGTCAGTGAAGTGGAGGGTTGATCGATTTCCTCTTCAGGCCAATTGAAACCGTGTCACTCTGCAGCTACTCAACATCCATGTCGCTTGCATCCAAGACCTGCCACTCAGGCTCACCTTCCTGATCGCAGAACTCGATTGCATCCTCCTCAGAGGCAAACATCGCCACTTCTCGGTAGATCCCTTCCGTGTCCGTTGGTGCCATCACCACCCATCGCGGTTCGGGGTCCCAATGATCCATGCTCCTTTGGCGGTAATCGGTCTTGGCTCAGCATCTTCGCGGAGACTTCGCGGGGGCGAGGAGAAGCTTTGATCAGCTAGCAGCCTGTTTCAGTTCTCGATGGACGCGGAGTTGTTGGCAGGCTCCCCGTCTTCCTGTCCAGGGCTGTCGGCCTGTGGAGAGTCACTGGAGAGTCATCCCGTCTGTGGGTCGTAACACTTCAGTCATCCCAGTGACTCCTGCTTGGATCAAGGCGCTGCGGGTGTTTGTGGAGACACTTACTTTTTCTTGCCGATGCGAATGGTTCGTGGATTCAGTGGACAAGCCAAGGCATGGAAGGGGGCATGACTCCCATCATGGACAAGGCTTCCCATCGGTTGCGCGTTGGAACTGTCGAGTTTCATTGGGATGCCTGGATCACTGTTGTTCTAAGAAGTCCACCTTGCTTTGCGCGATAGGTATTAGCCCCCATTTTGCTCTGGAGCCAGGGCTTTGATCCAGGCGAACCCCTTGATTAACGAAGAAATCTGTCAGCCACACTCTTGTATTGGCAAGTTTTGATGCATTTATTCCTTGTGTCCTATTAGCACACATTCATTCAGGTTTTTTGTTGCTTGATGCTGCTGGCAGCATGGTTGTGTCAGCGTAGGTCTTGATCGTGCAAAATCTGAAACTTGGTTGTGGTGATGGGAGGCGATCACCTTCTTCCTAATCAGGGGGGTGTTGGCGATGAATCTCCCAGTGGCGTGAACTGATCGAGTGAGGATCGATTGAATTGATCTGTGCAGACAACTACTAGCTGGGAGTAGATCGAACCATTTTTAGATGGTGTGAAAGCTTGTTTGCAAACCTTCGAGGTGATCGCTTCCCACTGCGCCAGATCGGGTGTCGGCAGTTTATGTTTCAGCGCTTTCAGGGATTGATTCCGCTGCTCGGCAGCGCAGGCTTGCATTTCGATCGTGGCCATGCCTGGGCACTGATGAGTGCGCTGAGTCGTGCCTGTTGCCTGGGTCGCAGCTCGTGTCCTCGATGCATGCTCAATGGACCTCTCCCCGCATGAGCTCGCGCTGATGGCCTGATTTGTGCGCAGCATCTGAAACATGGGAGTGGCATCTCTCAGCACATGGCAGAGCATCATTCCTCAGGTACTGGCAGCGGTCTAAGCCTGAGAGTGAGGTCGACTCAGGTGGCTGACGGCATTTGAGTTGATCCGGTGAGTAGAGGAGGGGAACCGCGCCCCTTCTCTACTTTCCCCGGGTAACGGGGTTGAGCTGGTGAGGACTAGGGATGGATTTCACCAGCACAACCACCTGATCTCAAGCTTGCTCGTGTTTGATGGGCTCTGAATGGATGGTTGTTCATCCAAGCCAGGCTGTCGCTTCCGATCGGAGCTGCAGTGTCTGTGGCCAGCCTGAGCTGGGAAGAACTCTCAAAAAAAAGAGCCATCACCCCTCGTGACAGCTCGAAGCATTTTCCTGAAATTAAACTATTCAGGAATGGTGGCCTTTGGCAAGCAAGATCAGGAGAGCCGACCTGTGTGATCGGTGTGGCTTATGCATTGGCTGATGGGAGTGGGCGGCTGGCTCGTGATGTTGTTTTCTCTTTGCTTGAATTCACAGCTATTTCACCCCGAAAGTCATCACCCATCCCCAATCCTGGATTTGATTTTCGGCAAGCCACAGCTGAAATGCTGGCTTGAAGCCTGGATGGGTTTGAGAGATCAATGTGATCGGGTCTGACGGAACACCTCTGAGCCCTTCTCGTGCAGAGATTTTGCATCCCTGCGCCCCCTTAAGGTCGCCGGGATGTGATCTGGTCAAGCACAGTTGTCACCCTGTTGCAGCGGGAACACGCTGACGCCACTGACGACATTGGCATCCATCAGGACTCGTACTTGCACCCCGCCTTTGGGGTCTTCGGCCATTTCCACAGAAAGACCAACTAGCTCATCTCCGGAGCTATTGATGTAATCCAAAAGTTGCAACCTCTTGAGAATTTTTGGCTCTGTCACGGGTGCCTCTTACTGCACTACACCGCACAGGCATAACCCACGAGGCCAGGCTGCTGTGTGGCAAATGATTTTGAGCACCGCTCTTCAGGCTGCAAGCCGAACGTCTGAAGCCAAAGCGACAGTCTTTGGATTGAGGTGTTCATGGAATCGATGGGTCAGCTTGCTACCGATTGGCGTTGGAGATGCCGAAGCCTTGTGCCGCCTTCGGGTTGAGTACTCACTCCATTCACTCAACTTGTTCAGGCCTTTCGTCCCCTCGTGTTGAACAGGTCAAGGTTGTGCCGATAACACACATTCCCTCAAGCCGAGGAGGCTCTTTGCGGCAAGGTGCACATCTGGAAGTTGCGCTGGTGACTCCTCCCGTGGAGCACCAGGACAACCCCATTGCCCGGGGAAAGCAGAAAAGGGAGAAACGGAACCCTTCTCTGCTGACCGGATCGACTCAGCGTCTCTTCCGAGTCCCCATTACTTTCATCGATTGTGTGGCGGTGCTCTTAAGAGAATGATCCGCAGCCGGGTGCCGAGAGCTGCTGTCCGCATGTTACGGATGCTGCTGCCCTTGATTCAGTTGATGCAACGCCCAATTCCTCTGGGCGAGTTCGGGTTCAGCCGGATTGGTAGAGCTTGATTATTTGCTTCAGGGCCGTCCTTATTGCCTTTGGCCTCGATCTTGATTGATCTGTTGGGGAATTCTGTTCAGTGGTTGTGCTGGTGAATCACTTTCCAAGCCCTCACCAGCCCAACACCGATGGAGAGGTACAGAGAGAAGACGCTGGCAGCCCCTCTCCCTGTACTCCCGAAGAGACCCAAGAGGCGCCCCCCTTGAGCTGAAAACACTGTCGTTCGACGCGGAGAGAAAAGCTACAGCAATGATTGTTTGCTCGCTGATCGATGAACGCTGCGTCTGTGACGGGTGATGCCTGGAATGGTGTGTCGATGACCTCGCCGGATGGTGGCGAGGTCAATGGGTGTTCCACCTAAGACAAACGCCCCGGATTGGGGCCAGATCTTGGAGGGTGCTGGATCAAGCGCGTTAGCGGGTGTAGGTCACTCCGCGGTAGGTGCAAGACCTTGTGGGCGAGCCGATGCGAGGCGCCTGGTGGGCCGAGGTGTAGTCGGCCGAGACAGGCTGCATGGCGTTGTGCCGCTTCGCTGCATCACGTAATTGCTCACGTTGCAGCTGCTTCTGGATCAATGAGAGGGGGGACATCAGTCGTCTCCACAGCGTTCAGGCCCCCGTTGCTTGGCCTGAATCGAACTGCACCTGCACATTGCAGGCCAACGATTTTTTGATTGTACAGGATCAGCTCAAACACTGCTGTTTCCACTTGGTAAGGGACGGAGTGAAATCCCTAAGGAATCGAAGGCAAACAGTGTCTTGTTGTTTTGCAGTGGAGTGGAGCTGTTGTGTGTGCTCAGTGAAGAAATTAGAGCTAAGTTCGCTCTGGTGTTTCTTTGCTTCTTTTCCATGGCCTCCCGCTTCTTTCATGTCCAGCACGAGTTTCGAGCTGGTAAGAGTCAGCAGTGGTGGGATGCTGCTCAGAAAGCGATGGCTCCAGGTGGAGGTTGGGATGAAGCCGTATCGAAGAATCTGCAGGCTGGTTTTTTTAATCATTCATTCAATCCCATTGCTCCGGAAGGCCCCGCTTTTTGTATCTGGGAAGTGCAGGAGGGAATCACTGATGAGCAGTTTCAGGATTTCATTGATGGACCTCATGGCCCCGATTTTGGCCTCGGTGCCTTCATGAATATTTGCCGGGAAATTAACGTGGAACTCGCAGGTAATACTCCCTATCCCCGTAAGTTTGTCTAAGTCTGACAAGCCCGCTCAGCTCGGTTGGCTGGGCGGGCTTTTGGCTGGGAGGGTGAGTACGTGGTTTTGGCAGATTAGAGACAGATATCAATTCAGCTTGAGCTCTCGGCTTCGGCGGAGGTGGTGGAGTGGCCACCACCTAGAATGGTCTGCTTGGGATTACAGTCCGATCAGGTGAAGTAGTCCTTCGCCTGTTGCCAGCTCTGTCACGATTGCGGCCATGAATCCAAGCATGGCGCATCTGCCGTTCAGCTGTTCGGCTCGCTGGTGGAAGCCCCAGCCAGCCTCCGCTTCAGCAATTTGGATAGGGGGCTCTTTGGCATAAACATTCTCATGCCCTTCAGCATCATGGGTGACCAGGCCGGTGGGTGCGTTGAATGTGGTTGCAGTCATGGGTGTCTCCGAGAGGGACCTGTTTGGTCTATAAAAACCTCCCGGAAACCCAGTAATAGCTTCAACACTGGACTTAGACGCTGCTCTGTGGGGGTAGTTGTGGGGGTCG
>NZ_UCNN01000027.1 GCF_900473935.1 Synechococcus sp. UW105
TGCCAGCCAGTCGCGCCGGAGCGCTGTTGGATGGTGGTGGTCATGAGAACGGAAAACGCCGGTGGGCCAGGGCCCAATGGCTTGTAAAGAAAGTCGGTTTCCCGACCTGGTCAATGTAAAGGACTTTTGCGCAATGTGAACTTGATTCATGGTGCGCTCAGCCTCAGCGGCTCTGATGGCTTTGATTAGCTGAGCTGATCAGTTGTTGCAGGCGTTGAGCTCTTGCGCTTGGGACGTGCTGATGCGTCCTGTCTCGACCAGCACTGTGCTGATCGTTTCAAGCGTGAGCACCGCGTGCAGCCGCAGTCCTTCGGACTGAAGTCGTTGCTTAGCGCGGGGGTCATGCCGGCCACCATGGTCGAGGAAAACGACCACATCGCTCACCTTCAGCTCGGAGGATGTGAGCTTGGCAATGCCCTCCAGCACGCTGCCTCCTGAGATCAGGATGTCGTCGACCACCACGACTGTGTCCCCTGCGTTGAATTCCCCTTCCACGAGCCGTCTGGTGCCATGGGCTTTCACCTCCTTGCGCGGATAGATCAGGGGCTTGTGCAGTTGGAGAGAGAGGCCGGTGGCGGTGGGTAGGGAGCCGTAGGGAATGCCTGCGATTCGGTCGAAGTTGAGCGTTCGCAGTACCCGGGAATAGCAGTCGAGTACGCGATGAAAGAGGGCTGGGTCCGAGATGATCTGACGCAGATCCACGTAGTAATTGAGGATTGCTCCACTGGCTTGTTTGAATTCACCAAACAACAGGCAGCGAATATCAAACAGGTCAATGATCAGATCCCTTAGTTCCGGATCGGTGCCTGTTTGAGCTGAAGGCTCCCCATTTGCTGTGTCGCTCTGCGCTGAAGGTTGATCGGCGTGGGGCCAGATCCTGCATTGCACAGATTGCAGCTGGCTTTGTTCCACTCGAGCCTCGAGATGCTCGGAGCGGATGCGATTGATCCGTTGCTTCAGGGCGGTTGTCTGGTCGCTGATGTTGCTGTCGTTCAGAAGACTCTGAGGCAGAGGCAGCAGGAGACCATCCCCGGCCTCATTGAGCCCACTGGCCAGTAGTCGCTCAAGATTGCCTTCTTCTCCCCAGAGAGATCGCAGCATCACGAATCGCTCTGGGGCGGCCTTGCGAACACGTCCGAGGATGGTCGGATCGCTCGTGCCGACTTCGAGAAGAAGTTGATCCGGTGTCCCCCATCGCTGACTTTCGCCTACCACCATCAGATACAGAGGCCGCTCCTCATCGGGGTAGTGCTGCAGGCTTCTGGCCGCCGGATTGGAACTGTGGCAATTGATCACCACAGCCTTGCCTGGATAGAGCAAGAACGGAGCGGCAATGTCTTGTCCTGCAAAGGGATTGAGCGTGACTGCGTCAGCCTGCAGGGTTTGGAATAAATAGGCGGCGATGGCGCTTGAGCTGTTGAGATCGCCGTGTTTGATGTCGATGATCAGGGGCAGATCAGGAGGTAACAGTTCGCGCACCTCCATCAGCAGGTCAACGCCGGCTGATCCCATCGCTTGGTAGAAGCCAAGGCTGGGTTTGTAGGCGCAAACGTGATCTGAGGTGGCCTCAATCACGAATTTGCACCATGCCCGCGCTTGACTCAGTAGTGAGCTCCCACCCAGGCCTCGGGGGGTCGCCCAGTTGCGCAGCATCTCCGGGTTGGGATCCAGTCCGGTGATCAGTAGGGACTGCCTACTGGTCATCGCCTCGGTGAGTGCCGTGAAGAATCCCATGGCGCTCAGTGGTGGTTGAAACCAGATTGGGCTGTTGTGCCCTTCTGCGTCTCGTTCCATCCAACAAATGAATCAATTGCAGTGTCGTCAGCAGAAACAGACGTCCGTCGAGGCGTTGCTGAATGCTCTGGCAGCTGGCCAAGGGCACTGGGTCGACTCGGCACGCTGATCTGGTCGAACGATTGTTAGCGTCAATTCACGTTTGAGCCGCTGCTGAGACGCCGCGACCCTCTGCATGGCTTTCGAACCGTCGTCTTCAGCTGAATCATCCGGAGCGGCTGCCGCTGAGCGGGTCCTCCTCGTGCGTCTTCCCTGCAATCCAATTTTTCCGATCGGTCCGATCTATTTGGCCGATCATCTGCACAAGTGTTTTCCGGGGCTCCCGCAGCGCATCCTCGATCTGGCGGCCCTACCAGTACTCGATGTGGCACGAGTGTTGGCAACGGTTGTGGACCAGTTTCGTCCCACTCTTCTGGTTTTCTCTTGGCGCGATATTCAGATTTATGCGCCCGTGGATGGTCGCGGAGGCAATCCATTGCAGAACTCCTTTGAGGTGTTTTACGCCCGCAATCCCTTCAAGCGTGTGCGGGGGGCTTTGGGCGGACTTCGCTTGATGACTAGCCATTACGGTGAGCTGTGGCGAAACCAGCGCTTAGTGCGGTTGGGTTTGGGCAGGGCCCGCCGTCATCACCCCGCGGCCCGGGCCGTGCTCGGGGGTGGTGCAGTCAGCGTGTTTTATGAGCAGTTGGGACGTTCGTTGCCCAAGGGCACGATCGTGTCACTGGGGGAAGGTGAGCCCCTGCTCGAGAAGCTTCTTGCGGGTGGCTCTCTGGACCACGAGCGTTGCTTCGTGGTTGGCGATCGACCACGGCCTGGCTTGATTCACGAACAGCCTGAAAGTCGTCCGAAAACCGCCTGCGATTACGACTACATCGCTTCGATTTGGCCCCAGCTTGACTGGTATCTGGAGGGGGGTGACTTCTACGTTGGCGTGCAAACCAAGCGTGGTTGTCCGCACAATTGCTGTTACTGCGTTTACACCGTGGTGGAGGGCAAGCAGGTGCGCCTCAATCCGGTGCAAGAAGTCGTGAAAGAGATGCGTCAGCTCTACGACCGAGGCGTGCGCGGGTTTTGGTTTACCGATGCTCAATTTATTCCAGCTCGGCGTTATATCGAGGATGCCAAGCAGTTGCTACGCGCGATTAAGGCGGAGGGATTGACCGACATTCGCTGGGCGGCCTACATCCGTGCCGACAATCTTGATCCGGAGCTCGCCCAGCTGATGGTGGAGACCGGCATGAGTTATTTCGAGATCGGCATCACCTCTGGTTCTCAGGAGCTCGTGCGCAAGATGCGCATGGGGTACAACCTGCGCACCGTGCTGGAAAGCTGCCAGATGCTCGCTGATGCAGGGTTTCGAGATCACGTTTCGGTGAATTACTCCTTCAATGTGATTGATGAACGTCCGGAAACGATCCGCCAGACGATCGCCTACCACCGGGCGATGGAGAGCATCTTTGGGGCAGAGCGTGTCGAGCCTGCAATCTTTTTCATCGGGCTTCAGCCCCACACCCATCTCGAGCAGTACGGCTTCGATCAGGGACTGATCAAGCCTGGTTACAACCCGATGAGCATGATGCCCTGGACGGCTCGCAAGCTGCTCTGGAATCCCGAGCCAATGGGCAGTGTTTTCGGACGGGTCTGTCTCGAGGCCTTTGATCGCGATCCCAGCAACTTTGGCCGCACTGTGATGGATCTGTTGGAGCGAGATTACGGTCAGGCTCCCTTGGAGCAAGCCCTGCGAGCTCCTGTTCAGGGGCGTGCTGCTTTGGCCAATGCTGTGAGCTGAAAGGCCAGCACCACCATCATGGCCAGAATGCCGACCAGTCCTCCTAGGGGATTCGCCTCGGGGCCGGTGAGCCAAAGCGGAGATTGAGGCGACCATTGGATCAGGCCCGCCTGAAGGGCGAACCAGCCTCCAACCAGGCCGCCATGTAAGCCGATGCATCCCCAAAGGGATCCCTGGTGCAATCGGCGGCTCATCGCCAGGGCCATCCCCATCAGAAATAATCCCAGCAGGAGCCCAAGCATGGGCCAGAACCCGAGGTTGAAGCGGGTGTGCGCCAGGCTGAAAATAAGGGCTTGGATCGGCATCGCTCGTCTCGAGCCGATCAGCAGCGTCAGCTCTCCCCAAAGCCAACCGCGGAATAGCAGTTCTTCCACGAATCCCACCCCGAAGCCGAGCAATACGGCGTTGATCAGTTCAGGCAGGGTGAGATCGCCGAGCCAGTAGCCCCAGTGACCTCCGAGGCTGATCAGGCTGATCAGAAGCAGCAGGGCCGCAGCCAAGCCCAGGCCATTGAGCAGGGCGCGACTCCCCTGCGGACCTTTTCTGCTGCCGCTCAAACCCAGCTCTCGCCAGGGGTGGCGCGTGCCCCAGCGGATGCGCACCCAGCTCGGCAGCACCAGTAGTAAGAGCGCGAAGCTGACCCCTGTGCCCATCAGGTCCCTGGTCACTGTTGGCAGTGCCGGAAGTAGTTGGGCGACCGGTTGCATCACCAGCCAGCCCAGCCCATACAGAATCGGGATCAGGGTGACGGTGGGGATCCAGCTCGAGGGTTGCTTCAGCCATGCCGTCCAGCCTGGATGGAACCGTTGTCTGGCTCGTTGCGGTCCTGCGTTGCGTGTGCCGCCCCCGCTGGGAGCTTCGCTGCTCTCGAGGCCAGCCTCGATCTCAGCTCTGTGCTGGCTCAGCTCGTTGTTCTCAGCGTTGTTGGCTGGCTGTTCAGGCATCCCTGGGCGTCTCCCCACTCAGCTTTCCGGCTCGAGGGTGCTGGTGAGACCTTTGGCTTTAAGGGTCTCGCAATAGAACTCTGCGGGTTCGAGGTCACACACGATCACCAAGCCAACTCCGGTGTTGTGGGCTTCGAGCATGACGGCCATGGCATCTTGCTCGCTGAGTTGAGGCACCACCTGCTGCAGGGTGGTGACCACATATTCCATGGTGTTGAGCGGATCGTTATGCAGCAGCACCTTGTAGAGGGGTGATCGCTTGCGCACCCGCTCGGTCTGCTTATCGAGAACGGCAGCTCCGCCGGGGCCTGGGCTTGTGCTATTCACCGCCATGGCCACGATGCTTGGACGGAACCCAATGTAAATGGGGGGTCTCGGGATCGCTGTGAAAAACATCCTTCTGTCGGCCGTCATGGCCGATCACTGACGTGGACTGGTCCTTGGTCTGCAGTGGATCATCGCCCACCTCGATAAGGCAGGCGGTGTGTGGTTTTTGCTGATCTTGCTCTTCTGCGCCTTAGACGGGATCAAAGGGCACGGATCCGGCGCATGGCCTCATCCACATTGGCGCGGCTGTTGAAGGCCGAGAGGCGGAAATAGCCTTCGCCGGCTGCACCAAAGCCACTGCCGGGGGTTCCCACCACGTTGGCCTTTTGGAGCAAATGATCGAAGAAACCCCAGGAATCGATTCCTGAGGGAGTCTTCAGCCACACGTAAGGAGCATGTTCACCACCGTGAACCTCGATGCCTGCTGCGCTGAGTTCACGGCGGATGATCGCCGCATTCTCCATGTAGAAATTCACCAGGGCCTTGATCTCCTGCTGGCCCTGGTCGGAGTACACAGCTTCGGCACCGCGCTGGATGATGTAGCTCACACCATTGAATTTGGTGCTCTGGCGCCGGTTCCACAGTCCCCAGAGTTCAACCTCCGAGCCATCGTCTGCTTTGCCCTTCAGTCCCTTGGGGACCACCGTGTAGGCGCAGCGTGTTCCTGTGAAGCCTGCATTCTTGGAGAACGAACGGAATTCGATTGCACAGTCCCGTGCTCCTTCGATCTCATAAATCGAATGCGGCAGACCAGGGTCCTGGATGAAGGCCTCGTAGGCCGCATCAAACAGGATCAGGGAGCCGTTGGCGAGGGCGAAGTCCACCCAAGCTTTGAGCTGCTCCTTGGTGGCGACGGCACCGGTGGGGTTGTTTGGAAAGCAGAGATAGATCAGGTCAACCGGTTCGTTAGGGATCTGGGCTGCGAAGCCGTTGTCGGCGCTGATGGGTAGATAGCTCAGGCCTCCGTAACGCCCGTTATCACCTGCTTCACCAGTGCGGCCGGCCATCACATTGCTGTCGACATAGACGGGGTACACCGGATCGGTGACGGCGATGCGGTTACCACTGCCAAGGATGTCGAGGATGTTGCTGCTGTCACACTTCGAGCCGTCAGAGACAAAGATTTCCTCAGGGCTGATCTGGCAACCGCGAGCCTGAAAATCGTGTTTGGCGATTGCGTCACGCAGCCAGCCGTACCCCTGTTCGGGGCCGTAACCGTGGAAGCCTGCATTGGTGCCCATCTCATCGATGGCGGCCTTCATCGCTTCGCGGCAGGCGAGCGGCAGGGGTTCGGTTACATCGCCGATGCCCAGGCGAATGAGGCCCGAATTGGGATTGGCCTCGCTGAAGCTTTTGACGCGACGGGCGATCTCTGGGAAGAGATAACCAGCCTTGAGTTTGAGGTAGTTGCTGTTGACCTGAACCACGGAATCACTTGGTGTCTTGCCGGGCATCCTGCTATGCGACGTGGCTTGACGTCGGCTTCCCTTGGCTTCTTACGATGGAGTCACTGCCCCGCTGGCCATGACCGTCGCGTCTCCGAGCCTGGAGCCAGTCGATTTCAGCAGTCTGGTTGATTCAGGCATTAATCGTCCTGCCCGCTATATGGGGCATGAACTAGGGGTGGAGCCCCGCGATTGGTTTGCGGCAAGAGTTCGCTGGGCTCTCACCTATCCAGAGATCTATGAGGTGGGCTCCAGCAATCTGGGCCACATCATCCTTTATTCGATTCTCAATGCTGTGCCGGGGCAGCTTTGTGATCGCGCTTATTTGCCAGCAGCTGACCTGGCGACACGTCTGCGGGAGCGGCAGCAGGCGTTGTTCGCCGTCGAGAGCCGTCGACCGCTGCCGGCCTTTGACATTCTTGGTTTCAGTCTCAGCTACGAACTCGGCGCCACCAACATCCTGGAGATGCTTGATTTGGCATGGGTTCCGCAGCGGGCCTGTGATCGTGGAGACCTGCCTCTTGGTGATCCTCAGGCTCCTCCTCTGATCTTTGCGGGTGGTCCCACTGCGACCAGCAACCCCGAGCCCTATGCGGCCTTTTTCGATTTCTTTGCCCTGGGAGATGGTGAAGAGCTTCTGCCTGAGATCGGTCTGGTGGTGGCCGAGGCCAAGGCTGAAAATTGGAAGCGCTCACGCCTGCTCCATGACTTGGCCCAGGTGCCTGGTGTCTATGTGCCGTCTCTGTATGCCCCAGGAAAGGATGGGGTGACGGTCGAGCCACTGCATCCGGATCTCCCTCGTCGTCCGTTGCGGCGGGTGGCCACGCCGATGCCCCATTACGCGATGGGCCTTGTGCCCCATGTGGAGACGGTGCATGACCGGCTCACCGTTGAGATCAGGCGCGGTTGCACCCGGGGCTGCCGCTTTTGTCAGCCCGGCATGTTGACCCGGCCAGCCCGGGATGTGGAGCCGGAGGCCGTGATCGAAGCAGTGGAGACCGGGATGAAGCGCACCGGATACAGCGATTTCTCCCTGCTTTCGCTCAGCTGCAGCGATTATCTGGCTCTCCCAGCCGTTGGTGTGGAGCTGCGCAACCGCTTAGCGGATCAGAACGTCACCCTTCAATTGCCCAGTCAGCGGGTCGATCGTTTCGACGATGACATTGCCCACATCCTTGGAGGAGGGCGTCAGGCTGGCCTGACCTTCGCGCCCGAGGCGGGCACCCAACGTCTGCGCGACATCGTCAACAAGGGACTGACAGACGATGACTTGCTCAACGGCATCCGCACAGCGATGCAGAACGGCTATCGCAAGGTGAAGCTCTACTTCATGATCGGCTTACCAGGCGAGACGGATGACGATGTGCTCGGCATCGTCGACACCTGCGTGATGCTTCAACAGAGCTGTCGTGATCTGGGTCGCCTCTCCCTCAACATCACCATCAGTAATTTCACCCCTAAGCCACACACCCCCTTTCAGTGGCACAGCGTTTCGACGGCGGAGTTCGAACGCCGTCAGAGGCTGTTGCGGGATGCGGCGCGACGCCTCCGTGGCGTGCGCTTCAACTTCACTGATGTGCGGTTGTCGGCGATGGAAGACTTTGTTGGTCGGGGTGATCGACGTCTCGCAGCGGTGATCGAAGCCGCCTGGCGGGCGGGAGCTGGCATGGATGCCTGGTTTGAGGCGCTTGATCGCACCTACACCGCTTGGACGGAGGCCATTGCTGCTGCTGGTCTGGAAGGGCGATATCGCGATCTGGAACTTGGAGGCTGGGGAGCGGCCAATGCCTTGAGTGCCGCCGATCTCGAGAGCTTTTGCTCCCAGCCACTGCCCTGGGATCACATCGATTCAGGCATTGAGAAGACCTGGCTAGCGGAGGACCTTCAGCGCGCACTGGCAGCTGCAGTGGTGCCGGACTGTTCTTTTGATGGCTGTAGCAGCTGTGGTGTCTGCGGACCTGACTTGGGGCACAACGTGGTTGTGCCCCCTCCGAGCATTCCAGTCCAGCGGCCCAGTCAGGCACCCGGCAGTGCAAGGGTCTGCCGGATCCGTTTTCAGTTCAGTAAGACAGGCTCCATGGCTCTCCTCAGTCATCTCGATGTGGTGCGCATGCTTGAGCGATCCCTGCGTCGGACAGGCTTGCCGGTGAGTTTCACCGGAGGCTTCCATCCGCTGCCCCGTCTGCAGCTGGCCCTGGCCCTCCCCCTTGGTGTGGAAGCCCATGGGGAATGGATGGATCTGGAGTTTCTAGACGTGGTCGATCCCGAGCAGGTGATGACGCTCTGGCAAAGGGCTCTGCCCAACGAGTTCCGATTGCTGTCGGCCAAAGTGGTTCCGGTGTCGGAATCAAGCCTGTCCCAACGCCTGGAGTCTGCTGTTTGGGGCTTCAGGCTGTCTCGGCTCAGTGGTTCGGATTCTGCTTCGGAGGTTCGATTCGCGGCTGCGGTTCAGAAGGGGTGCACGGCCTTAATGGCTGGGCAACAGTTGATCTGGAAGGACACCGACAAGAAGGGAAGGCCGCGTGAACGGGACTGCCGACCATTTCTGCTCAATCTTCAGCTGCATCCCGATCAGCATGAGCAACCTGCTCCCACTGGCGTTGATGCTGTGGAGTTGCAGTTGCATGCCGCAATTGATCCAATGGGACGCAGCCTCAAGCCGCTGCAGATTCAGTCTTGGCTAAGTGAGGAGCTGGGGATGGAGCTGCAACTGGAGCAGGTGCAACGAAGCGCTCTGCTGCTGCAGTAACAGGAAGGGCCCGGTGCTAAGTTGACTTCAAGACGAAAGGCTTTGGGCGTTATCGCCATTGCCACGTCCCGACCTTTCACTTCCCAGATCCTGAGGAACGAGAGGCCCATCGCCTCCGGTACTTCGACCCGTCAGCGTCGAAGCCGAGTGCCAATCAGAGGAGTTTTAGCTCCGCTTCATTCCAAGGCTTCGGCCCAAATCTTTCCTTTCACCCAACCCTTGGACCAATTGGTCATGGGCTGGACTTACGCCCCTGTGGGCGATCCCTGAACGTTTCCATGCCTCAGCAGATTGTCATCGCCGAGCAGCTGCGCATCGCAGCGTTGCTCTCTGATGAACGGGTTGATGAACTCATTGTTGCCCAAGGTCGGTATCAGATCGGCGACGTTTATCTCGGCACTGTTGAGAACGTCCTGCCGGGAATTGATGCAGCTTTCGTCAACATTGGTGAGAGTGAGAAAAATGGTTTCATTCATGTCACCGATCTCGGCCCCCTGCGCCTGAAAAAAGGCTCGGCAGGCATCACCGAGTTGCTTGAGCCCCGCCAGAAGGTGCTGGTGCAGGTGATGAAGGAACCCACCGGTACCAAAGGGCCGCGGTTGACGGGCAACCTTGCTTTGCCTGGCCGTTATCTCGTGCTGCAGCCGAGTGGCCAGGGTGTGAATATCTCCCGCCGCATTGCCGCTGAAGGGGAACGCAACCGTTTGCGGGCCCTTGGGGTGCTGGTCAAGCCGCCAGGGGCCGGCTTGCTGATCCGCACCGAAGCCGAAGGGATCAGTGAAGAACTGCTGATCGATGACCTTGAGGCTCTTCTTCGCCAGTGGGAGGCGATTCAGAAGGCCGCCGAGTCGGCTGTTCCGCCTGTGCTGCTGAATCGTGACGAGGATTTTATTCATCGCATCCTGCGGGACCATGCCTCCCCTGAGCTGATGCGGGTGGTGCTCGATGATTCAGCGGCTGTTGATCGGGTGCAGGAGTTCCTCGGACAGGACGACAGCAATGTGTTGGTGGAAGCCCACAGCGAACCCTCAGAGCTGCTGGAGCACTTCAAGGTCAACGCGGCCATCCGTGATGCCCTCAAGCCCCGAGTTGATCTGCCTTCTGGTGGCTACGTGATCATCGAGCCCACGGAGGCGCTCACGGTGATCGACGTCAACTCCGGTTCGTTCACCCGTTCCGCCAATGCTCGAGAGACGGTGCTCTGGACCAACTGTGAGGCGGCTGTTGAGATCGCTCGTCAGCTCAAACTGCGCAACATCGGTGGAGTGATCATCGTCGATTTCATCGACATGGATTCACGGCGTGATCAGTTGCAGTTGCTGGAGCACTTCACCGCCGCCATCCGTGACGATGCTGCACGCCCTCAGATCGCCCAGCTTTCCGAACTCGGCCTGGTGGAGCTCACCCGCAAGCGCCAAGGGCAGAACATCTATGAACTGTTTGGCCGGGCTTGTCCCAGCTGCGGAGGACTCGGCCATGTCGCCGTTTTGCCAGGGAAAGATCTCCTACAGCCTTTAGCCACCGCCTCCGGAATGGTGCGTTCGGCTGCATCGGCTCGCGCTGAAGTCGTCCCCGCTGGCGAAGGTGGCAGCCGCCGCCGCCGGGGTGGTCGTGGCCGCTCTGCCCCCCAAGTGGCTGCGGTGTCGGAGGGAACGGCTGAACCGTCCAACACAGCGATCGACGAGGCGGCTGTTCCCGCTGTCAGCCCTGCAGTCGAAGCACCGACGCGTCGCCCGGAACCTGAATTGGTTGCCGTTCCGATGAGTGATGACCAGGAGCAGGTGTTTGGTTGGCTTGGCCTCAGCCCTGCTCTGCTTCTCGAGAATCCGCCAGAAACCGAGAACCTGATGGTGCGTGTGGTTCGTCCAGGCGATAGCGAGGAAGCGGTGCTGGAACAGGCTCGTCAGCAACTGGCAACCAGCTCCGGCCGCCGTCGCCGCCGGGGTGGTCGTGGAGTGAGTCGTGGCAATGGCCGTTCCAGTGCTGCCTCCGATGCGAATGGCAAGGCTTCGCTGCCTGACGAGTCATCCGCCCCATTGCTGGTTGAGATCACACCTCTAGAAGCCACAATTCCTGCAGTGGATCCGAGCCCTGCGCCTCAGTCCACCCTGTCCACTGCCGCCGTTGAATCGACAGCAGCAGTATCTCCTCCTGAGGCAGAACCGGCGGAAGCCGATAGTGGAGAGCAGGAGCCGCGTCGTCGTCGTCGTCGCTCCTCGGCTGCAGTCGCTGATTAAGGGCGATCCACTGATGACGGCCTGGGAGGCAGGAGTCGATGAGGTGGGTCGCGGTTGCTGGTTCGGCCCCGTCTTCGCGGGAGCCGTCGTGTTGTCGACCCAGGCAGCGATCGAACTGCGTCAGTTGGGCCTCACCGATAGCAAAGCGCTCACTCCACGAAAGCGGGCGCGGCTCGTGCCTTTGATCGAAAGTGCTGCGACTGCCTGGGCGCTTGGTCAGGCCTCTGCCCTAGAGGTGGATGGCCATGGCATTCGCACAGCCACGGAGCTCGCCATGCTGCGTGCCCTGCAGCGTTTGCCCTTGCAGCCTGCACTCGTGCTGGTCGATGGGGTGTTGCCTCTGCGACTCTGGCCCCATCCGCAGCAGACGATCGTTCGCGGTGATAGCAGCAACGCGGCCATTGCGGCCGCAAGCGTGCTGGCGAAGGAGGCCCGGGATGCACTGATCCGACGCTTGGCGGAACGATTCCCCTCGTATGGGCTGGAACGCCATGCCGGATATGGAACGGCCATTCATCGCCAAGCCCTGCTCTCTCAAGGCCCAACAGCGATGCATCGGCGTTCGTTTCTGAAGAAGGTGTTGCCGCCGCTCGGCTGAACCGCGCGTTCAGTCGACGCTGGTGGAGGCGCACCATTGCTTGAAATCACAGACAAGCTGGCGACCAACTCTTCCTTTGATGGTGAGCAGGATTCCATTGAGGATTGATTCCCCAGTACTTTCCAGCACCTTGCGCGGGATCAGGCGCAGCAGCGGTGGCTGGCTGACCGCGACTCCGAGAGTGGCAACGCCTTTGAGGCCCGTGCTGCTGGCTTCCAGAACAGATTCCAGGCTGAGTTGAAAATCGTCGACCAAACCGAGCCCTTCAAGCTGGGCATCGACCGCTCGCATGATCAGGGTCTGTCCCTCCCGGAGCACTTCCAGAGACACCACAGGTTTGACCTGCAACTGGAAAACCTGAATGGTGGTCACCGTGTAGCGGTAATGACCCGGTTGGATCAGGGAGAGCTGGCTGGGATCGAGCAAAGCCTTCACCACCCGATCCTCTTCCTGCAGATAGTCCGGCAGGCGATCAATCTCGGCTTGTACCGGCAGATCAAGCTGCTGGCTGGCGCTGAAGGCCAGAGGCATGGGCGTTGGCTGACGCGGCATGATCCTATCGAGTGTTTGTGCGCCTACCGATGCCGAACTCAGTGGCATTCCTTGGCCCCGAGGGCACCTACGGAGAGCGTGCGGCCCTTGCGTTGCTGAGGCTGGAAGGATTGGAGCATGCCCAGCTTGTGCCCTGTGTTGGTTTGCGTTCCGTTGTGGAGCATGTGGCGGATGGGCGCTGTGATGCGGCTGTCGTGCCGGTTGAGAACTCCGTTGAGGGCGGCGTCACCGCCAGCCTTGATGCGCTCTGGTCCAATCCCGATCTCTGCATCCGTCGTGCCCTAGTGCTGCCAATCCGCCATGCGTTGCTGAGCAGCGGCCGGCTTGAAGAGATCTCAGAGGTGTTGTCCCATCCCCAGGCCCTCGCTCAGTGCAGTGGTTGGCTTGCCAAACACCTGCCCGATGCCCTGCAGCTAGCGACCACCTCCACCGCTGAGGCGGCTCGGATGGTGCAGGGAAGTCGCTTCCGCGCCGCGATTGCCAGTCATTCGCTCCATCAGCAGGGCGAGCTGTCGGAGCTGGCGTTTCCGATCAATGATGCACCCGGTAACTGCACTCGTTTTCTGTTCTTACAGCGAGGGGAGCGACGTCAGGATGGAGACGTTGCCAGCCTGGCCTTCTCCCTGCATCGCAATGCACCTGGAGCCCTTCTCGAGGCTCTTGCGGCAGTGGCAGACCTGGCCATGAATATGAGTCGGATTGAATCGCGGCCCTCAAAGCGTGAGCTCGGTGAGTATGTGTTCTTTGTGGATGTGGAGCTGCCCGACGGGGGGGGGACATTGCTGCATCAGCTCACGCAAAGACTTCTCCCCCTTTGTGAGCATCTGGCCCACTTTGGTGCCTATCCCAGTAGCGAATTGGAGGAAAGCTGACTGGAGCTCATTTTGCGTCGCCCGATCCCTCAGGAAGGGGTTGCAGTTGGCTTGGGTGCAAGTGTTCCCATCGTTCGAACGGTTGTACAACCCAAGGATTGCCGGGCAGTTCCATGGCCCAGAAGTCGGGCTTTATCCGGCTGCTCGTTTTGAGCCAAAGCACTGCGGTTTTGATCAACTCCGGTTGCAGAGTCTCCTGAAGCCAGTGTCGGGATGCATGCAGGGTGTCACCACTGTCGACCAGGTCGTCCACCAGTAGCAGCTTCGGGCCGAGGGCCTCGCAGGTGTGGGCTAGCTGGTTCCCAATCCTGAGTTCTTCCTGCGCACGGCCATTCCCTCCCCCATAGCTGCTGGCGGCCATGATCACCAGGGGCCGCTTGAACAGACGGGAGAGCGTGTCTCCCACCCGTAGCCCCCCTCTAGAGAGGGCGACGACCTGATCAAAGCTGTGTCCGGAGTGCAGCAGCTGCAGGGCGAGATGTTCAATCAGACGGTGGTAATGCGCCCAGCTCACCCGCAGTTCCCCATCACTGGGATCGCAGATGGGCTCTGGCCTAAGAGGTTTCTCAACGACAGGTTTAACCACAGCTTTGCGGAGTATCGATCGAATCAGGTTTGGCCTCGAGAGCTGCGGAAGACACCGAACTGCATCAGCCCGGTCGCGAAGGCCCAATGCATCAGCAGCAAGGTTGGAGTCTCTCTCAAGCCTTGGAATAAGGCCGATGGTCCTAGCCGCAGGACCACTCCAGGGCGGCGGACCCCTTCGGCGATCGAATCGATCCAGGAGGGGAGGGTGGCCTTGGTCCAATCATCCACCTGAATCGCTCCGCGTTGGTGGATGCTCGCCACCAGGTTGTGGTGAAACCCCTTGATGCTGGAGAACTCGGGATGGGCCCATTGGGTGAGGAGATGGTGCATCACCGAGCGTTCGATTGCGTTCATCTCGCCATCGCTTGGGTCTCGCCGGTTCCAGTCCGCGACTGCCAGAGTTCCGCCAGATTTCAAGACCCTCAGCAGCTCATCGGCATAGCGCTGCTTGTCAGGCATGTGAGGCCCTGCCTCAACGCTCCAGACGGCATCGAACTGCTGATCATCCAGTTTCAGATCGAGCGCATCCATCACGGCAAAGCGGCAGGTGCTTGCCTCTGGGGTCAAGGCTGTGGCTCTGGCGACCTGTGCTGGGCTGATGCTGATCCCGAGCACGTTAAAGCCGTAATCGCGGGCGAGGATCCGTGCACTGCCGCCGATCCCACACCCCACGTCGAGCACGCTGGAGCCTGCGGGGAGTTGGTCGAGACCACTCCAGTGCACAAGGGCATGCACGAAGTCGGCCTTGGCGTCTCGGAAATCGCGTTGACGTGGCGGGTCACCATAGTGACCGAGGTGCACATGCTCACCCCAAAGAGATTCCAGCAGGCGATCGTTTGTCCAGGCGTCGTAGGCCGCCGCCACACTGTCGCTCGAGTGATAGGCGCGATTGCGCTTGGTCCAAACGACCACGCCAGCAACGATCGCAACAGACAGGGCTACGGCGACCCCGAGCACAGCTGAGGTATTCATCAGTCGACGTTGGCCAGGGTGTCGCGCAGCACGGTGCGAGCGGCAAGCTGACGCCGGGTCTCATCGAGCATCTCGAATTCCAGCTTCAGGCGCTCGCTGGTATCAGTGAGTTCGAGTAGCTCTTGCTGTTGTTCAGCGACTGGTCCACCGAGATGGGCCCCAATCCAGAACGACAACTCTCGCGGCAGTTCAGGTAGGTCTTCAGGCAGTGCTGCTGGCGAGTCGGTGAGTTTGCCAGTCAGTTCCACAACATCTCTGAGGGCTTGGCTGACGTTCTGGGCAAGTTCTGTGAGCTGGTCGCGGTCCTCGACAGGATCGTCTTCGATCCAACTCACCATTGCCGTCCTGTAGGGGGCCTCACGGACCACGTCAAGCACGCGGAACCTTTGCTGGCCGAGGGTGACAATATTGCTCCGGCCATCATCTGATGTCTGATGCTGAAGGATCTCAGCGCAGCATCCAATCGATGCCATGGTCTGAGTGTTCGGGTTCCAGCGCACCACACCGAAGCGGCGATCATCCTCCAAAACGGTCTGCAGCATCATTCGATAGCGAGACTCGAAGATGTGCAATGGCAACACGTCCCTAGGGAACAGGACGATATCCGGCAGAGGGAAGAGGGGTAACTCTCTGACGGACAGGTCAGCCACTAGAGATGGATTCCGAGAACGATGATTTTAGGCAGCTGGCCTAAAGGGCGTGGAGAGCTCAGAGCTTGACTTCGATGTCAACGCCACTGGGTAGATCCAACTTCATCAGGGCGTCGATCGTTTTAGCCGAAGGGCTGTAGATGTCGATGATCCTGCGATGGGTACGGGTCTCAAAGTGCTCGCGAGAATCCTTATCCACGTGGGGAGAACGCAGGACGCAGTAGATCTTGCGCTTTGTCGGCAAGGGGATGGGACCGATGGCGGTTGCAGCCGTGTTGTCGGCGGTTTCAATGATTTTGTCGCAGGAGAGATCCAGCATGCGGCGGTCAAACGCCTTCAGGCGGATGCGGATCTTCTGCTGAGCAATGGCGGTGGACATAGGAAGCGCAGAGACGGTTCCCGCAGGGAACGGAGAGAGTGAGTTGTCGAGGTTCAGACGCTGCCATCAACGAGGGCAGCACCGTTGCTGAAAACTGTAAGGGATGGGTGGGTCGCGAACGACGCACCCATCACCTCAATCAAGCGATCGTGATCACTCGATGATTTTGGAGACCACGCCGGCGCCGATGGTGCGACCGCCCTCGCGGATAGCGAAGCGCATGCCGGTTTCCATGGCCACTGGGCAGATCAGCTCACCGGTCATCTTGATGCGATCACCAGGCATCACCATCTCAACAGCACTGCCGTCATCGGCGGTGAATGCAGTGATCTGACCGGTCACGTCAGTGGTACGAATGTAGAACTGCGGGCGGTAGCCAGCAAAGAAGGGGGTGTGGCGGCCACCTTCTTCCTTCTTTAGAACGTAGACCTCACCTTCGAATTTGGTGTGGGGCGTGATCGAACCGGGCTTCACCAGCACCATGCCGCGTTCGATATCTTCTTTCTGGATACCGCGGAGCAGAAGGCCGCAGTTGTCTCCAGCCATTCCTTCGTCGAGGAGCTTCCTGAACATCTCAACACCGGTAACGGTGGTTTTGCGAGGTTCACGAATGCCAACGATTTCGATCTCCTCACCAACTTTGACCTTGCCACGCTCGATACGACCGGTTGCGACTGTTCCGCGACCAGTGATGGAGAACACGTCTTCGACAGCCATCAGGAAGGGCTTGTCGACCTCGCGCTCAGGCTCGGGGATGTTGGCATCCACCGCAGCCATCAGCTCTTCAATCTTCGCTTCCCACTCAGCTTCACCTTCAATCGCCTTCAGGCCAGAGACCTGGATGACGGGGATGTCGTCACCGGGGAAGTCGTAGCTGGAGAGCAGCTCACGGATTTCCATTTCGACCAGTTCGATGATCTCTTCGTCATCGACCATGTCGCACTTGTTCAGAGCCACCACCAGCGCAGGCACGCCCACCTGCTTGGCAAGAAGAATGTGCTCCTTGGTCTGTGCCATCGGGCCGTCTGTGGCGGCGCAGACCAGGATGGCGCCGTCCATCTGGGCGGCACCGGTGATCATGTTCTTGACGTAGTCCGCGTGGCCGGGGCAGTCCACGTGGGCATAGTGACGGGTATCGGTTTCGTACTCGACGTGGGCGGTGTTGATGGTGATGCCGCGCTCACGCTCTTCGGGGGCACCGTCGATATCGGCATAGTCTTGAACTTCGGCTTGACCCTTCTTGGCGAGCACGTTGGTGATCGCAGCCGTGAGGGTGGTTTTGCCGTGGTCAACGTGGCCAATGGTGCCAATGTTGACGTGGGGCTTGTTCCTTTCGAACTTCTCGCGAGCCATTTTGTTTAAAGAATCGGGGGTGGATTTAAGGGGGGGTAGAGATCAGGAATTGCCCTGATTCTTGGAGATGATGGCCTCTGCCACATTGCGAGGAACATCCTCATAGTGGCTGAATTCCATCGAGAAAATACCCCGACCCTGGGTCATGGATCGGAGCTCGGTGGCGTAGCCGAACATCTCAGCCAAGGGTACCTTGGCCGAGACCTTTGACGTGCCATCGTCAATCGCCTGACCTTCGACCTGGCCTCGACGGGAGGAGAGGTCGCCAATGACCGAGCCAAGGAAATCCTCGGGGACCTCAACCTCGACCTTCATCATCGGTTCAAGCAGCACAGGATTGCACTTCTTGACCGCATCTTTGAAAGCCATCGAACCGGCGATTTTGAACGCCATTTCCGATGAGTCCACATCGTGATATGAACCATCGACCATGGTGACTTTCACGTCGATCATCGGGAAGCCTGCAATCACGCCGGATTCGCATGTTTCCTTCATGCCCATTTCGGAGGGCTTGATGAATTCCTTGGGAACGACGCCGCCAACAATCTTGTTGACAAATTCGAAGCCGGATTCAGGCTCGCCCGGCTCCATTTCGATCACCACGTGGCCGTACTGACCCTTACCGCCGGTCTGGCGGGAGAACTTGCCCTCGCCCCGTGACGAGGCACGGATGGTTTCGCGGTAGGACACCTGAGGCGCGCCGATGTTGGCCTCCACCTTGAATTCACGGAGCATCCGGTCGACAAGGATTTCCAGGTGCAGTTCGCCCATGCCAGCGATCACGGTCTGACCTGTTTCAGAGTCGGTGCGCACGCGGAAGGTTGGATCTTCCTCGGCCAGAGACACCAGGGCTTTGGAGAGTTTCTCCATGTCACCCTTGGTCTTCGGTTCAACCGCAACGGAGATCACCGGTTCGGGAACGAACAGGGTCTCGAGAACGATCGGGTCGTCAACAGCACAGAGTGTGTCGCCGGTGGTGGTGGCCTTCAGGCCGAGCACAGCTCCCAGATCTCCGGCTCGAAGTGCATCAACCTCTTCGCGGTCGTCCGCCTTGAGCACCACCAAGCGCGAGATGCGCTCTTTACTGTCTTTGGTGGAGTTCAGGACGTAACTGCCCTTCTCAAGGACACCCGAGTACATCCGCACAAAGGTGAGCTTGCCGTAGGGATCGGCCATCACCTTGAAGGCGAGGGCGCTGAAAGGGGCTTTGTCGTCGGAAGGTCGAACGGCTTCTTTGCCGTTGGGAAGCAAACCTTGAATCGGTGGAACGTCAACAGGAGCCGGCAGGTAATCAACAACGGCGTCGAGAACTAGCTGAACTCCTTTGTTCTTGAAGGCTGAGCCGCAGAGCACAGGCACCAAACCATGCTTCAAGACGCCTTCGCGGATGCCGCGCTTGAGCTCTTCAATACTGAGCTCTCCGGTTTCAAGGAATTTCTCGATCAGAGTCTCATCGTTTTCCGCAACTGTTTCCATCAACACGTTGCGCCACTCATCTACCTCATCCTTCATGGAGGCAGGAACATCGGTGACTTCGATGTTTTGGCCGAGATCGTCTTTGTAGATATGCGCCTGGTTGGCCACCAGGTCGATGATTCCACTCAGCTCACCTTCAGCACCGATCGGAAGCTGGATCGGTACGGCGTTGGCCTTGAGACGATCCTTGATTTGGCCATGGACCTTCAGGAAGTCGGCGCCGGTGCGGTCCATCTTGTTGACGAACACCATGCGGGGCACGGAGTAACGGTCGGCTTGACGCCAGACAGTCTCTGACTGGGGTTGAACACCACCCACTGCACAGAAGACGGCGATCACACCGTCGAGAACCCGCATGGAACGCTCCACCTCAATGGTGAAGTCCACGTGACCAGGGGTATCAATGATATTGATCCGATGGTCGTTCCAACTGGTGGAGATCGCAGCGGCGGTGATGGTGATGCCCCGCTCACGCTCTTGGGCCATCCAATCGGTGACAGCTGCACCGTCGTGCACCTCGCCGATCTTGTGCACCACACCGGAATAGAACAGAATCCGTTCGGTCGTGGTGGTTTTGCCCGCGTCAATGTGGGCGGCGATACCAATATTTCTGACGCGTTCCAGGGGAAAGGCGCGAGCCACAAAAAACTCCGGGGTGGGGCGTAAAAAGGCGGTGGAGATCCTACAGGTCCGTCCCTGAACTCAGTGGCTTCCGGGACGACTGGGGATCAGTAGCGGTAGTGGGCGAAGGCCTTGTTGGCTTCGGCCATCTTGTGGGTTTCTTCGCGCTTGCGAACGGCATTGCCAGCCTCATTGGCGGCATCCATCAGTTCGCCGGCCAGCTTCTGAGCCATGCTGCGGCCGTTGCGGGAGCGGGAGAAGCTCACCAGCCAGCGCAGGGCCATGGCCGTGCCGCGCTCTTGGCGAACTTCCATCGGCACCTGGTAGGTCGCACCGCCCACTCGCCGGGCACGGACCTCAACCAAGGGAGTTGCATTCTTGACTGCGGTTTCGAACAGTTCGACCGGATCGCCCCCGGTGCGCTCGGTGATTAGGCCAAAGGCATCAGACAAAATCCGCTGCGCAGTGGACTTCTTCCCGTGCTTCATCAGGCGGGCCACCATCATTGTGGCCAGGCGATTATTGAACTGAGGATCGGGAAGGATCGGGCGCTTGACGGCGGCGTTACGGCGTGACATGAACTGTCAGTGGATGGGAAATGGATACTGCAAATGGATGGATTGGGAGCGCTTGGGGTGCACGCCCTCACGCATCATTCCTTGGGCGTCTTGGCGCCGTACTTGGAGCGAGATTGACGTCGGTCCTTGACGCCGGCGGTGTCGAGGGTGCCGCGAATGATGTGGTACCGAACACCGGGAAGGTCTTTGACCCTGCCACCGCGAATCAGAACCACAGAGTGCTCCTGGAGGTTGTGGCCGATGCCGCCGATATAGGCCGTGACTTCAAAACCTGAGGTCAGGCGCACACGGGCCACCTTGCGCAGGGCCGAGTTGGGTTTCTTCGGAGTGGAGGTGTACACACGTGTGCATACCCCCCGGCGCTCAGGGCAGGAACGAAGAGCGGGCGATTTGGTCTTCGCCTTGACGCTCTGGCGTTCGTTACGGATCAGCTGTTGGATGGTTGGCATCGACGGTCGGTTTGCGGTCGGAGTCCCGACCTGATTCGACAATCCACCACCATACCGGGTCGCCTGCCCCTTTCCTTACAGGCGAGTGAAGGCGCTGCCGCAGGCGCAGTTGCGGATTCCGCTGCGGGCTGTGATCAGGAAGCCACCACCACTTAGATCGCTGCGGTAGTCGAGGCAGAGGCCTCCCAGCTCGCTCACCTGCGCGGCGGGAGCATGCAGGGTGAGCCCGTCGCCGCGGGCCACAGGCACCCCCCCCAGAGAACCCGGCTGAAGTCGGATCACATGACGTTCGCAGTGCCCAGACACCAGATCGAGGTGCATCTGTCCGGCTGTGCCAGCAACAGCAGCCTGGCGGCCGAGCTCTGCTGCTGCGGATGGAGTGATCTGCAGAGTGGCGCCCATTGGACTGGTGTCAGACAGACATCCGCGTCATTTTGGCACCAGCCCAAGGCCGTTCTGCACTCTGGGGGCCATACCGCGACCGGTCATCACCAGACGGTTGGCCACCAATAGGGAAGTGGAGCTGCCGCCATCCAGGTTGAGGGCATCGGTGATGCCCAGCTGGCGCAGAGCCAGGCTGCTCTCCAGCAGGGTTGGATCGCTGCTGCCAGCTCCTTTCAGTGTCATGAGCCAGAGACGCTCTTTGTCCTGAGCAACCACCGTCCGCGGTGCTGACAGGGCGAGGAAGCCGGCGCTGAAGCCTTCCTGGCGACCGTTGAGAACCACACGACCGTTTTGCAGCAAGAGGGGGCCTCCTCCGAGTACCTGAGGCTGATCGCCCACAGGATTTGAGCTGCTGGTGCGGATCGTGACCCGTTGGCCAGGGCGGGCCGGCACCGGTGCGCCACCACGGGCCACGACCAAGTCTCCTTTGAGAGGGATTGGCACCCCTCTTGTCAGTGCGGCGTTGTTGTGCAGAGAACGAACGTCTCCGTCAATGACGGTGATCGCCTGCTCTCTCCCGCTCAAGGCTCGATAAACAGGGCCCCAGGCGTGGTCATAGCGGCTCAGTCCGCGCTGCACATAGCCACTGTTCAGATGGCCGAGGCCCCAGCGCTGCCCGCCTTCAACAATCAGTTCTTGATTGAGGCGCAGACGGCCAAAGTAAAGACGGTTTGTACCGTTCCAGCCGATCGCTCCGCGGTTGAGAATCGGCCCGGAAAGCCAGTTGCCGTCGATTCTCACCGCTCCAAGGGGTAATTGGCGGATGCGGTTGAAAAATCCTCCGTTGATCGCGAACACGGCGCCAGCAGGTTGGGCGAGTTGGTTCAGGAAGCGGAGCCCCTGTTGACCACTCCTCGGTGCGAGTGGGCGTAGCTCTAGCCCCTGACTGTTGGGATCGGTTCCCACTCGGTAGATGAGTAGTGGCTTGACTCCCACCTTCACCACCCGTTTGTCCAGGACCAGCCCTTGCCGCACGAAGCTCTGAATCGCAGGGTTGAGCAAGGGCGCCGCCAGTGGGTCGCGACCGATCGCAGCACCCCGGTTCCCGCTGCTTAGACCGTCCAGAACGATCCGCCATGGGCGGGCCAGGGTCAGAGTTGACAGGGTCGTGCTCTGGCCGCTCAGGGTCAGGCTGCTACGACTTCGCTTCGGACGTAACCCCATCGCCCGCAGCTGCCCGTCCTGCGTTGGGGTTGAACGGAGTCCAAGGACGAGATCGTTGCCCTCCCTTTGCAGCAAGGCCGGTCCATTGAGATCCATCACCAGCCGGTTCGCGGTGCTGCCTTTGCCTCTGCGTAGGCGGATCACCTTGGGAGCCGGAAGTCTGATGGCGAGGGTGTCGCCGGTTCGCTCGAGCTTCACGCCTACGGCGCTCAGCCAACCACTCACCTCGATGGCGACTTCGTCATCAATCGAGCGCTGGGTCAAGCTCCGAAGCGATGCCTTGTGCCCATACCATTCGAGCTCCTCACCCTCTCTAGCGTTGTTTCGCTGGAAACCGAAACGGGCGACGAGGACATCCAGAGGCAGCCAGATCTGGTCGGGCTTTTGACGATCAGTGCCGATCCAAAGCCAGGGCGTTGTGATCTCGGATCCGGCCAGGCGCAAGCTTGAGCCCTGGATGGGGCCAACGGCACGGACTTCGGGGATCGGTGCGGGTGGCGGCGGCGGCGAAACCATGGCTCGGACGCTAGCCGGATTTTTGTGCAGCACCACGCGTCCTTAGGATCATCAATCGCGTCAGCGCCGCCGCTGGGTCTTTGCGTCTGCGGCTGACGTTCGATTCGACCGAAGGACATGACCCAACTTTCCGACTCAGCCTGGCCCCACTGCGATACCCCAGCTCCTGAAGCCGTGGCCGGAGAGAAGGATGCCTGCGGTGTGGGCTTTCTGGCCCAGCTGCAGGGAGAGGCCAGCCATTGGTTGCTTCAGCAAGCCCTGCGAGGCCTGGGCTGCATGGAGCACCGCGGCGGCTGTGGCGGGGATGGAGATTCTGGTGACGGCGCGGGTGTGCTCTGTGGCATCCCCTGGGACTATCTCAAGGCTGTCTGGCCGGAGGCTGCTGCTTCTGGGGATGGCCGAGGCCTGGGAATGCTGTTCCTTCCATCTGATCCCAGTCGTCGTGAGCAGGCTCAGATGTTTGCCGCTGAGGAGGCTGCAGCCCTGGGTCTCCAATCCAAGGGCTGGCGTGAAGTGCCGGTTGATTCAGCTGTGCTCGGTCCTCTCGCGCGTGAGACGGCTCCCTCCATTTACCAGTGGCTTGTTGAGGGCGAGCAGGCCGGAGATGCCCTTGAGGCCCTCTTGTTTCGCCTGCGGCGCCGTCTGGGCGATCGTGCCCGCAAAGCCTTCGGTGCCGAAGGTGCAAGAGACCTTTATGTCGCTTCGCTGAGCAGTCGCACCGTTGTTTACAAAGGCATGGTGCGCTCTGAGGTGCTGGCGGCTTTCTATGCCGACCTCCGCGACGCTCGCTTCGCGGTGAGCTTTGCGGTTTATCACCGCCGTTTCAGTACCAATACCCTTCCTCGCTGGCCGCTGGCTCAGCCGATGCGACTGCTCGGCCATAACGGAGAGATCAATACCCTTTTGGGCAATCTCAACTGGGCCCGTGCTTCCGAGTCCCAACTCAGCCAAGTGTGGGGCGATGCCGCGGCTGATTTGAACCCTGTGGTGAATCCTGCCTTCAGTGATTCCGCCAATCTCGACGCCAACCTCGAGTTGATGGTGCGCAGTGGGCGTTCGATCACCGACAGCTTGATCACGTTGGTCCCCGAGGCCTTTCGCAATCAGCCCGATCTCGATTCTCGTCCAGACGTGACGGCGATGTACGAGTTCAATGCCGGTATCCAGGAGCCCTGGGACGGTCCTGCCTTGTTGGTGTTTGCAGACGGCAAGCGTGTGGGTGCCACTCTGGATAGGAACGGTCTGCGTCCAGCCCGTTGGTGCACCACCAGCGACGGCTTTGTGATCATGGGCTCGGAAACCGGCGTGGTGGATCTGAGCGACAAGACCGTGGTCAGTCGTGGTCGGCTCGGCCCTGGTCAGATGCTTGCTGTGGATCTTGAGCGGGGTGAACTGCTCGACAATTGGGCCGTGAAGGAAGATGCTGCCGCACGCCATCCGTATGGCAGCTGGCTACAAGAGCATCGCCGCAATCTTGACGCGCAGCCCTGGACGGACGACAGCCAGCTGGCCGATCTCGACCTGTTGCGTTTGCAGACTGCAACCGGTTTCACCGCTGAAGACCTTGAGCTGGTGATTGAAGACATGGCAGGCGCTGCCAAGGAGCCCACCTACTGCATGGGCGATGACATTCCCCTAGCAGTGCTCTCTGACAAGCCACATCTTCTCTACGACTACTTCAAGCAGCGCTTCGCTCAGGTCACCAATCCGCCGATCGACCCTCTGCGCGAAAAGCTGGTGATGAGCCTGGAGATGCATCTAGGTGAACGGCGGCCGGCTCTCTGTCCGCAGCCTGAGGCCGCTGCCTTGGTGCACCTCGATTCACCTGTCCTGAACGAAGCCGAACTGGCCGCTATCGCCAATCAGGGACTGCTCTCTCGACATCTCTCGACTCAGTTTGATCCCACCCTCTCGGCCGAGGCCTTGCAGGTTGCTTTGGATCAACTCTGTGCTTCCGCTAGCAGTGCTGTGGACCAGGGGGCACAGATACTTGTGCTGAGTGACCGAGTGGCTGCTCAAGGTCAGCCCGCTCCCCTGGCGGCAACAGTCGCAGCCCTTCCGCCTCTGCTGGCTGTTGGTGCCGTACACCATCACCTCTTGCGTGAGGGGCAACGCCTGAAGTGTTCTTTGGTGGTTGACACAGCGCAGTGCTGGAGCACCCATCATTTGGCTTGCTTGATCGGCTATGGCGCCAGCGCCGTCTGCCCTTGGCTCACCTGGGAGACCATCCGGCATTGGCTGGTTCATCCCAAGACCCAGAAGCGGATCGAGCAGGGCAAGCTTGAGGCCCTGACTGCGGCCAAGGCTCAGGCCAATGTCCGCCTCGCTCTTGAGAATGGTCTTCGCAAGATTCTCTCCAAGATCGGCATCTCCCTTTTGGCGAGCTATCACGGGGCCCAGATCTTCGAAGCGATCGGTCTTGGTGCCGATGTGATCACGCGCGCTTTCACCGGCACAACGAGCCGAGTCGCGGGTCTCTCCCTTCAGGAATTAGCTCGCGAGACCCTGCTCCTGCACGCCAAGGCCTTCCCAGAGCTCAACCGCACCAAGCTCGAGTTCATGGGCTTTGTGCAGTACCGAACTGGTGGGGAGTACCACCTCAACAGCCCGGAGATGTCCAAGGCTCTCCACAAAGCTGTCAAGGACGGCCCTGGCTACGACCACTTTTCGACCTATCGCACCCTGCTGGAGAACCGTCCGGTCACTGCTCTGCGCGACCTGCTTGAGTTCAGGACTGCTGCCACGCCACTGCCCCTGGACCAGGTTGAGAGTGTGCAAAGCATCTGCGAACGGTTTTGCACGGGTGGCATGAGTCTCGGGGCGCTGTCGCGGGAGGCTCACGAGGTCTTAGCCGTGGCCATGAACCGCATCGGCGGCAAAAGCAATAGTGGTGAAGGTGGAGAGGATCCGGCCCGTTTCAAGGTGCTTGCCGATGTGGACAGTGAAGGTCGATCAGAGACCCTGCCTGCCATTCGGGGCCTCAGCAACGGTGATACGGCCTGCTCGGCGATCAAGCAGATCGCTTCTGGGCGGTTTGGTGTGACGGCCGAATATCTGCGCAGTGGTCGACAGCTCGAGATCAAGGTGGCTCAGGGTGCCAAACCCGGAGAGGGTGGCCAGCTGCCTGGACCGAAGGTGGATGAGTACATCGCCTGGCTGCGGAATAGCAAGCCAGGTGTGGCTCTGATTTCTCCGCCTCCCCATCACGACATCTATTCCATTGAGGATCTGGCGCAGTTAATTCACGATCTCCATCAGGTGCACCCCAGTGCCAGGGTGTCGGTCAAGCTCGTGGCCGAGATCGGTATTGGCACCATCGCCGCAGGCGTTGCCAAGGCCAATGCGGACGTGATCCAGATCTCCGGTCACGATGGTGGCACGGGTGCCTCACCGTTGAGCTCCATCAAGCATGCGGGAGGACCATGGGAACTGGGCCTCACCGAGGTGCATCGCAGCCTGATGGAGAACGGTCTGCGTGATCGCGTCCTCCTTCGTGCCGATGGAGGCCTCAAGACCGGTTGGGATGTCGTGATGGCTGCGCTCCTTGGCGCAGAGGAGTTCGGTTTCGGCTCGGTGGCGATGATCGCGGAGGGCTGCATCATGGCCCGCGTTTGCCACACCAATAATTGTCCAGTGGGTGTTGCGACCCAGAAAGAAGCTCTGCGCAAGCGCTTCACAGGACTCCCCGAGCATGTGGTGAATTTCTTCTTGTATGTCGCCGAGGAGGTGCGCCAGCTGATGAGCGTGCTTGGCGTGGCAAGCCTTGAGGAGCTGATCGGTCGTAATGATCTGCTGAAGCCTCGTGCGGTGAGCTTGGCCAAGACCAAGTCAGTGGATCTCACCACCTTGTTGGCGCCAGTTGTTGGTAGTAACAGTCGCAGCTGGCTGACGCATGCGGCTTCGGCTCATGGCAATGGACCGACCCTTGAAGATCAGTTGCTCGCTGATGCCGATGTGCTGGCGGCAATTCAGACCCATGGGTCTATTTCTCGCACCTTGGAGATCATCAACACCGATCGCAGCATCGGTGCCCGATTGGCCGGTGAAATTGCTGCCCTTCACGGCAACCGTGGTTTTCAGGGAGAGTTGCAGCTTCATTTCCACGGAGCGGCAGGTCAGAGCTTTGGAGCTTTTCTGGTGCAGGGAATGGATGTTCGCCTTCAGGGCGAAGCCAATGACTACATCGGCAAGGGAATGAATAGTGGTCGCATCGTTCTCGTCCCAAATCCCGGGACGGCATCCCCTGGTGAACAAGTGATTCTCGGCAACACGTGTCTTTACGGTGCCACCGGAGGGGAACTGTTTGTGCATGGGCGCGCCGGTGAACGCTTCGCGGTGCGCAACAGCGGTGCTCGGTGTGTCGTTGAGGGCACGGGTGACCACTGTTGTGAATACATGACTGGCGGGGTGGTGGTGGTGCTGGGCAGCACGGGCCGCAATGTGGGTGCTGGGATGACCGGCGGTGTGGCTTTCATCCTTGATACCAATGGCGGTCTCACTGACCGGGTGAACCACGAGATCGTTGAGGTTTGCCCTCTAACGACGCGTGAACAGGAGGCCACTCTGAAAGGGTTACTCGAGGCTTATGTGGCTGCTACGGGCAGTGAGAAAGCCGTGGCTCTGTTGGCCGATTGGTCAGCAGCCAAGGAGCGCTTCAAACTGTTGGTTCCTCCGAGTGAGCGCGCTGCCATGGGTCTGCGTGATCAGGCTGCAGTGGCCGCCTGATCACGCAGACCCATGGCCTGGTTCATCAAGCAGGAGATTTTTACCGATGCACTGACGGCGTTACCGGTTGAGGAGCGGCGTGTTCACCTCAGCGATCATCGTCAATGGGTCGAGGCCCAGCGCTCCTCTGGTGTGCGTATGGCCAGTGGTTTCCTGGTGGACGGTGAGCACAAACCCGGTGGTGGTGGTCTGTTGTTGTTTGAAGCCCCCAGCTATGCCTCTGCCCTGGAACTGATTCGCCAGGACCCGATGATTTGCCGCGATTTGGTGACCTGGAGCTTGCATGAATGGGTCCCGGTGTCAGGGGAGCTGCAGGCGTGACGTTCGCGATCCCTAGCAGTGGTGGGGTGCGTAGATCGGAGACAGCTCAGCGGGGATGGGCTTGCATCAGGCGTTGGACCTCACCGGCGTGGTAGCTGCTGCGAGTTAGAGGTGTGCTCACCACCTGCAAAAAGCCGAGTTCCTTCTCGCCGTGTTGGCGGTAGTGCTCGAACTGCCCGGGTGTGACGAAGCGGTCCACCGGCAAGTGCTTGGGGCCAGGGGAGAGGTACTGGCCGATGGTGACGATGTCCACTTGGTGGGCACGTAGGTCTTGCAGCACCTCGATGACTTCCGCATCGTTTTCGCCAAGGCCCACCATCAGGCCTGATTTTGTGTACGCCCGTGGCCAGTTGTCTCGCACCTGCTGCAGGAGTTCGAGAGAGCGCTGATAGAGGCCCTGGGGTCTTGCTTTGCGGTAAAGCCTGGGCACGGTTTCGATGTTGTGGTTCAGCACATGAGGCGCTGCGTTCATCACAGTGGCCAGGGCCTCCCAGTTGCCGCAGAAGTCGGGGATCAGCAGTTCGATCGTGGTCAGCGGTGAGCGCTTCTTCACCTGCTGGATGCACGCCACGAACTGGGATGCGCCGCCGTCGTCGAGGTCATCTCGGTTCACCGAAGTGATGACGACATGCTTGAGGCCAAGGCGTGCCACTGCTTCGCCGAGTCGTTCTGGTTCTGTGGGATCGAGCGTGCGCACGCTCTTATCGAAATCGATGTCGCAGTAGGGGCAGGCCCGGGTGCAGCCTGGCCCCATGATCAGAAAGGTGGCCGTGCCCCCTGCAAAGCATTCGCCGATATTGGGACAACTTGCTTCCTGGCAAACGGTGTTCAGCTTCAGGTCGACAAGCATGTCGGCCACGGCGCCGATGCGCTCCCGTTGTGGTGCTTTGACGCGCAACCAGTCTGGTTTCTGCAGGGAGGTCATCTTCTAAAGTCCCGTCATCGGGATGTAGCGCAGCTTGGTAGCGCACTTCGTTCGGGACGAAGGGGCCGCAGGTTCGAATCCTGTCATCCCGACTCCACTGTCATGAGGATTGCTCAAGTCAGGTCGGCCCCTGGGTAACCACGTGGTGTGACCAGTCGTCCATCTGATTCCCGGCTGGTGCTGTTGCCGATCACCAGCAGAGTGAGCATGTCGACGGCGTCGACAGGCAGTGTTCCAAGCGCATGAAGCTCGACGGCTTCTTCGCTGCGCCCGAGTTGACGGGCCAAAACAACGGGGGTGGTCACCTCCCGGCCGCTGAGCAGGATCTGGCGTGCGCGTTCCAGTTGCCAGTCTCGTCCTTTGGAACGGGGGTTATACAGCGCCACGACAAAATCTCCGTCAGCGGCTGCCTGAAGTCGCTTCTCGATCACCTCCCATGGAGTGAGACGATCACTGAGGCTGATGGTGCAGAAGTCATGCATGAGTGGGGCTCCGACCCTGGCTGCAGCCAGTTGAAGGGCGGAGATCCCCGGATGCACCTCGAAGCGGGGGCGCTCCTGCTCAGGCATCGATAGCCAAAGTTCTAGAGCCAGGCCTGCCATGCCATAGATGCCGCTGTCGCCTGAAGACACCAAGGCGACTCGGGCACCCTGACGCGCTAGCTCCAGGGCCTGGAGACACCGGTCTCGTTCGCGGGTTAATTGGCCATCCAAACGCACTTGATCGTGGCGACGCAGGGGCTCCAGCAGGTCGAGGTAGAGGCCGTAGCCAACCCATGACACGCAGCGGCTGAGGGCTTGCTTCGCATCGGCAGTGAGCAGAGTCAGGTCGCCGGGGCCGCTGCCAATCAGATGCAGTTCGCCGCGTTGGGGCGCGAAGGGCTCCATCGCTTCGGCGATGGCCACGGTGGCGGCTCCGCATTCTTTGGAGTTCTGAGGCTTTTCGATCCGTTTCGAGAGCCGTAGATGGCCTCTCTCTCCAGCAGCAAGCAACGCTGCTGCTTCTGCCACCGAAGCTGTTCCCATTTCGGCGGCGACCACCGCTGATGGTGTGGGTACGTCAATGGAGGCGAGGGCTTCTGGGCTGTTCAGTCTCAGGGGCCAGCCCTGCGCTGCAGCGAGCTTTAGCAGTGCAGGTTCATCACCCTTACGCTCGATCGTGCTCAGGCCCGCCACTGCTTCCGGCGCCAGGCCTGCTTCCGCTAAGCCTCTGTGAATCGCCCGTTCGACCAGGCTGAAACTGGTGTTGCGCTCACACCCCACCCCGATCCAGAGGACGGGAGGATGCCAATGGCAGACGCCTGAGCTGGAGGAGGAGCGTCGCTCTGCTGTGATTCGCAAACGGATTGTGGCCAAGGCCTCAGCGCTTTCTTCGCTGTCACCATCAGGCGAGCTGTCCACAAGAGCAGCCGCTGCGCTGCAAAGACGCCAGTGCTTGCTGCCGCTTTGCTGACTGAATCTGATCGGATGCCCCTGGGCCTGCTCGACCATGAGGGCACGCCAGGCGCCGATCTCGCCTCCAGGACGCCAGCCCCAGTCGCGACCAAAGGCATCGAGGGGAAGTCGTTTCTGGCTGACGCAGTCGCCTGTGATGACGGCAATAGCGCCAAGAACCGCTGCGAGCTCGTAGGCGAGGGCTTCCGCTCTGGCCTGATGTCCGCCCAGCAGTGGCACCACCACTCGGGCTTCGGCATCCAAAACAAGAACGGCCGGATCTGTGGACTTGCCTGCAATCAGCGGGGCGATCAGACGGGTGACGGCCCCTAAAGCCCCGATCACGATCACCGTGCCCCGCCAATGCTGCTGCAGAAGTGCAGCTCCGCTACCGCGGATCAGATCCGCTGGAGGGGTCTGGATCGCTTCCGCTGCCTTGACTGTTAGGGCGATCTGCTTCACATAACCAGTCTTTTGAAGTCGTTGAAGCAGAGGCAGGGCACTGCACGACAGCCCCAGCGCGAAACCGCTTTGGTGTTGCAGGACAGGGTCAACCTCGGAGAGAGGGGGCGTTGCAGCGTTCAGGACAGCAGGCTCGGAAATCAGCGCTGGGGCTCGTCAGTGTTCAACGGCTCCCGATCTGATCCTCCCAGGCTGATGGTGGGTGACTGTTCCTTTTCAGCAGATTTTGTCGGTGGAGGGGTGGTTGGATCGACGATCCCGCTGGCGGAGATCTTGCGATTCGACCGTTCGCTGATTGGGGGCATGACCTCTGTCATGGCCGTTGACTGCTCATCCAGGCTGTCGTTCGTGCCGGAGTGGTTGTCGTTGCCTTCTTCAACCGGAATGGGAACGTCTGTCTGTTCGACCGATGGCGTTTTGGTGTCCTCCTTCTTGGGCTCGGTTGCGTCGGCCCGGGGGGTGTTGGCGCTTGGTTCTTCCTGTGGCAGCGCCGCTGCAGGCTCTGGCTCAGGCTGAGGAGCGGGGTCGCCCACGAGGCGGGCAACATCGCTTTCTCTCAGTCTTGACTGAAGCCAAGCCGGTTTCTGCCTGGTTCGCGGTGGGACGAAACGCAGTTGGTTGTTAAAGGTTGGATCAATCGGATCTCCTAGACCGTCCAGCAGTTCCATCTGCACGATCTCGCTGGCTTCGTTCTGACGGACCCAGATTGCGTCTTGGCGGTCTACCAGGAAACTGTCTCCATTCAGGGTGAGGCGCAGGCGCCAGCGCCCGTCGCCTTCACGCAGGTTCTGTAAAGGTGCATTCCAAATCAGCCAGTCCAATAGCAGTGGCTCACCGTTACCAAGCTCAGCGGGGCTAACCATCACCATCCAGGGAGCGTTCGGATCTGGCTGGGTGCCTTTGAGAGCCTGAAATTGATGCAGGCGCCAGTTCAGGCTGGCCCCTGGCGCCTTGACGGCTTCTCCCCATGGATAAGCGGCGTATGCACTCAGGCGATGGCTGCCAGGACTGAGTGCCGGCAGGGTTGCCTTCACCGTGAGACCTGCTCCGGAGCTTTTTTCACCACTGCTGAAACGAAGCGGGGGCTCGTTGTCGATCTGGAGAGCCACGTGGGGGCCAAGGCCTAGGTCAGGATCGTTGACCAGTGGCCAGTCTTCGACTTCCACAACCAGTTTCAGTTCCTTCCCGTTCAGAACGGCACCGTCCTGCGGGTTTTTGAGCGTCAGCCTGGGGTGATGATCGGCCAGACGGCTGCGCAGCTGCTGGACGCCACCTGGCGCTGTGACTTCCTGGAGCCCGCCCTTGGGTCCCTCAGGTGTCACAACTCGCCTGGGGCGATTGTTGACGGTGCGATCTCCCCAGGCGATGGCTGGAATGTCAAGGGCGGATGCAGGTGCCACACCGATCAAAACGATCAGCGCGGTGATCAGGATTGCGATGGCATGGCGGCGTGCCAACGTGCCCATGGAGGCTGCAGCAGTTCAGAAGCATTCTGAACAATCCATCCGCTGACCCAGCGGGCCTCAAGTTTTGTGTTAATGGGATTCAAAAAATTAGTTCTTAATTGTTATTGATTCCTCCAAAATGTCTGCACTGGGCTGTTAGCCGCTCTCTGGCAGACCCCCTGTCCTCACTGGGGCGCTGACGGATTGAACCTTTGTAACTCACCTGGCCAGAGGGTCGACATTCGCCTCTATGCTTCCGCCAGCGGTCCCCTCTTTGGGGCCCAATGCTCCAGTGAGAGTCGGGAGGCCTTTCTCCCGAAAACCACTGGCGCCCGGATGCTGTGAGGCTTTGCCGAGCTGCGCCCGGGGCCCCGATGAGCCTTCCGGTTTATCGGAGGGGTGGCCCACCACCTCGATCCCGTCCCTCGAGGAACGACTCGATGACCAAAAGCCCACCAGAGCGTGGGAGCACTCGCAAGAGCAAATTTGTCAAGGTCGACAACCCTGCGACCTTTGAACTGTTCGGTAAGCCCGGACATTTCGACAGATCTCTTGCGAAAGGTCCCAAAACCACAACCTGGGTTTGGAACCTCCACGCCAACGCTCACGATTTCGACTCACACACGAGCGACCTCCAAGAGGTTTCTCGCAGAATCTTCAGTGCTCACTTCGGCCATCTGGCCGTGGTGTTCATTTGGCTGAGCGGCGCCTTCTTCCATGGAGCCCGCTTCTCCAACTATTCCGGCTGGCTTGCCGACCCCACTCACGTGAAGCCCAGTGCTCAGGTGGTGTGGCCGGTGTTCGGTCAGGAAATTCTCAACGGTGACATGGGTGCCGGGCATCAAGGCATCCAGATCACCTCAGGCCTCTTCCAAATGTGGCGTGCCTGGGGCATCACGACTGAAACCCAGTTGATGGCCCTGGCGATCGGCGCTCTGGTGATGGCCGGCCTCATGCTCAATGCAGGCGTCTTCCACTACCACAAGGCAGCTCCAAAGCTGGAGTGGTTCCAAGATGCCGAGGCCATGCTGAACCACCACCTGGCGGTTCTGTTCGGTCTGGGTTCCTTGTCATGGGCGGGTCACCTGATCCATGTCTCGGCTCCCACCACCAAGCTGATGGATGCCATCGATGCCGGCCAACCGCTGGTCCTGAATGGCAAGACCATCGCGTCTGTGGCGGACATCCCTCTGCCTCACGAATTTTTCAACCAGGATCTCCTGGCTCAGCTTTATCCAGGAATCGGCTCCGGCATCGGTGCCTTCTTTAGCGGTAACTGGGCTGCTTACAGCGACTTCCTCACCTTCAAGGGTGGTCTCAACCCTGTGACTGGAAGCCTGTGGATGACCGACATCGCGCATCACCATTTGGCGATTGCCGTGATGTTCATCGTTGCTGGTCACATGTACCGCAACAACTACGGCATCGGGCACTCAATTAAGGAGATCCACGAAGCGCATCAGGGAGATCCTCTGCTCTTCCCTGCAAGCAACGGCCATAAAGGCATCTACGAGTTCATGACGAACTCCTGGCATGCCCAGCTGGCTGTGAACCTTGCAATGGGTGGCTCGGTTTGCATCGTTGTTGCCCAGCACATGTACGCGATGCCTCCGTATCCGTACATCGGTATCGATTACCCGACTCAGATCGGTCTGTTCACCCATCACATGTGGATTGGTGGCTTTCTGATCGTTGGTGGTGCAGCGCACGCTGCGATCGCCATGGTTCGTGACTACGACCCCGCACAGCACGTCGACAACGTGCTTGACCGGGTGCTCAAGGCTCGCGATGCCATCATCAGCCACCTCAACTGGGTGTGCATCTGGCTCGGCGCTCACAGCTTCGGCCTGTATGTGCACAACGACACCATGCGTGCTCTGGGTCGCCCCCAGGACATGTTCAGTGACTCCGCAATCCAGCTGAGGCCTGTCTTTGCTCAATGGATCCAGGGCCTTCATGGCGCTGCAGCCGGAAGCACCGCTCCTAACGCTCTTGCTGGCGTCAGCGAAGTGTTCAACGGTTCCGTTGTGGCCATTGGTGGCAAGGTCGCCGCTGCCCCGATTCCTCTGGGCACCGCTGACTTCATGGTCCACCACATCCATGCCTTCACGATTCACGTGACGGTTCTGATCCTGCTGAAGGGTGTCCTGTACGCCCGTAATTCACGTCTGGTTCCCGATAAGGCGAACCTGGGCTTCCGCTTCCCTTGCGATGGTCCTGGTCGTGGCGGCACCTGTCAGGTGTCTGCTTGGGACCACGTGTTCCTGGGTCTGTTCTGGATGTACAACTCCCTCTCCGTCGTGATCTTCCACTTCTCTTGGAAGATGCAAAGCGATGTGTGGGGCACGGTGAATGCTGATGGCTCTGTCCAGCACATCACCAACGGCAATTTTGCCAACAGCGCCATCACGATTAATGGCTGGCTGCGTGACTTCCTGTGGGCTCAGGCCGCACAGGTGATCAACAGCTATGGCTCCAACACCAGCGCCTATGGCCTGATGTTCCTTGGAGCTCACTTCGTCTGGGCCTTCAGCCTGATGTTCCTGTTCAGCGGCCGCGGCTACTGGCAAGAGCTCATTGAGTCCATTGTTTGGGCTCACAACAAGCTGAAAGTGGCTCCGGCCATCCAGCCCCGTGCGCTGTCCATCACCCAGGGCCGTGCTGTGGGTGTCGCTCACTATCTTCTGGGCGGCATCGCGACCACGTGGGCCTTCTTCCACGCCCACATCCTTGTGGTCGGCTGACCTCTCCTGACCTTTCCCTCTAATGGCAACGAAATTTCCTTCGTTTAGCCAGGGTCTGGCACAGGACCCGACAACCCGCCGCATTTGGTACGGGATCGCCACGGCTCACGATTTCGAGAGCCATGACGGAATGACGGAGGAGAAGCTTTACCAAAAGCTCTTCTCCACCCATTTCGGGCATCTCGCCATCATTGGCCTCTGGGTTTCGGGAAACCTGTTCCATATCGCCTGGCAGGGCAACTTCGAGCAGTGGGTCGCCGACCCTCTGCACGTGCGCCCCATCGCTCACGCAATTTGGGATCCCCACTTCGGTCAAGGCGCCATTGACGCCTTCACTCAGGCGGGTGCTTCCTCCCCAGTGAACATTGCCTACTCAGGCCTGTATCACTGGTTCTACACAATCGGCATGACCACCAATGCCGAGTTGTATCAGGGATCCATCTTCATGATGATCCTGTCGGCATGGGCACTCTTTGCCGGCTGGTTGCATTTGCAGCCCAAGTTCCGTCCATCCCTGGCTTGGTTCAAGAACGCTGAATCACGCCTCAACCATCACCTCGCCGTTCTCTTCGGCTTCAGCTCGATTGCCTGGACCGGTCACCTGGTTCACGTGGCCATCCCTGAGTCACGCGGTCAGCACGTTGGTTGGGACAACTTCCTGAATGTTCTGCCTCACCCGGCAGGTCTTCAGCCGTTCTTCACCGGCAACTGGGGTGTGTATGCCCAGAACCCTGACTCCACAGGTCAGATTTTCGGCACCGCCGAAGGTTCTGGAACTGCGATTCTCACCTTCCTGGGTGGTTTCCACCCCCAGACGGAAGCCCTCTGGCTCACAGACATCGCGCATCACCATCTGGCCATCGGTTGCATTTTCGTGATCGCAGGTCACATGTACCGCACCAATTTTGGTATCGGTCATTCCATCCGCGAAATCCACGAAGCGCACAACCCACCCAAGGGAACCCCTGGTGACCTGGGTGCTGGCCACAAGGGTCTGTACGACACCCTGAACAACAGCCTGCACTTCCAGCTTGGCCTCGCCTTGGCCTCCCTTGGCGTTGTCACCAGCTTGGTGGCGCAGCACATGTACTCGATGCCCTCGTATGCCTTCATCGCGAAGGACTACACAACCCAGGCAGCGCTGTACACCCACCACCAGTACATCGCCATCTTCCTGATGTGCGGTGCCTTCGCTCACGGCGCGATCTTCTTCATCCGTGACTACGACCCCGAAGCCAACAAGGACAACGTCCTGGCTCGGATGCTCGAGCACAAGGAAGCGATCATCAGCCATCTGAGTTGGGTCACCCTGTTCCTCGGTTTCCACACCCTGGGCCTCTACGTCCATAACGACGTGGTTGTTGCCTTCGGTACTCCTGAGAAGCAGATCCTTGTGGAGCCCGTCTTCGCCCAGTTCGTCCAAGCCGCTTCAGGCAAGATGATCTATGGCTTTGATGTGTTCCTCGCCAATGCCTCCAGCTCTGCAACCCTGGCGTCGCAGAACATCCCTGGAGAGCACTATTGGATGGACGCCATCAATGGCGGTGCGAACGATCTGTTCCTGCAGATCGGTCCTGGTGACTTCCTGGTGCATCATGCGATCGCACTGGGTCTGCACACCACCACCCTCATCCTGGTGAAGGGCGCGCTTGATGCCCGTGGCTCCAAGCTGATGCCTGATAAGAAGGACTTCGGTTACTCTTTCCCTTGCGACGGCCCTGGCCGTGGCGGCACCTGCGACATCTCTGCCTGGGACGCCTTCTACCTGGCCGTTTTCTGGGCCTTGAATACAGCCGGTTGGCTCACCTTCTACTGGCATTGGAAGCACCTCGCCATTTGGCAGGGCAACGTTGCTCAGTTCAATGAGTCCAGCACTTATCTGATGGGCTGGTTCCGCGATTATCTGTGGCTGAACAGCTCACAGCTGATCAACGGTTACAACCCCTTCGGCAGCAACAACCTCGCTGTGTGGTCTTGGATGTTCCTGTTCGGTCACCTTGTGTGGGCGACAGGCTTCATGTTCCTGATCTCCTGGCGTGGTTACTGGCAGGAGCTGATTGAGACCATCGTCTGGGCTCATCAGCGCAGCCCCATCGCCAACATGATGGGCTGGCGCGACAAGCCTGTCGCTCTGTCCATCGTTCAGGCCCGTGTTGTGGGACTCTCCCACTTCACTGTTGGCTACGTACTCACGTACGCCGCATTCCTGATCGCCTCAACATCTGGCAAGTTCGGCTAATTCGTTAGCCACCTGCTCGATTCTTCAAGAGTCGTTCCTTGGCCCCGTCCGGTTTTCCGGGCGGGGTTTTTCATTGACATCTCTGTGACTTCTCTGTCTGGTTGGTTGGCGCTCATCCTGTAAGCACTGATTCGACAAGGCTTCAAGTTGGCCTGTCTGGTTCCCCTTGCTTGGTGCGTCGGACGTCGGACACTGGCAGCTTTCTGAATCAGCTGCAGCCTCGATCGCACCCTCAGTTCTGTCTGTGCGTCTGCATCGGCAGTTCAGGGCTGGTCTCCTGCAGTCCATCAGGGCAGCTTTTCCTTGTCGCTGCAATCGTTCTCTTCGCTGAGACTCGTGCGGAAATGCTCAATGTCTGCCTTGGATTGGCTTGTTCACTCGGGGAGGGTTGCTGCTCTGCTCTCAGGCCCTGAGTGCTCGGCTGTGCATCAAGGCGTTGAAGGCATGCAATTACGGTTGCATCCGACTTGACCACTGCATTTTGTTGATTGTTCAGCCATGAACTGCGATGCATTCACTCAGCCACGCTTGAAAGGCTGATGACAAGAATGTCATCAGCCTGCAGTCCTATGGCTGATGATCGCGCCTCGTCGTGTTGACGCTGACCCTTAGCCAATAGGAATGACCCAACTGGCTCTGTTCAGTGTGTTGGTGAAGTGAGTTCGAGTTGGTTGCGATCCCAAAGGATCAATGAAAAACACGTTCCAATCTCTTCTAGGTGCAGGTACCGGATGTTGTCCAATAAATGAAGGTTGGCCAGATGGCACTGCTTTAATCGATAGTTTGGTATCCGCTCAGAGAGGTGGTGAATATGATGGTAGGCAATGTCAGCAGTGAACCAATTCAAGACAGCAGGGAGTTGGAGAAAAGAAGAGCCTTCAATTGCGCCCTTAAAATAGCTCCAGTTTTCTTCTCCACTGGTGTATGAACCGGGGAAATTATGCTGGATGAAGAATACAGCAATCATCAGTGCTGCGCTGCATGCCATCACAGGGGCATAGAGAGCCCAAAAGTGCCAATGGCCAATGCTGCTGCCGATCCACCACCAGAGAAGTGCAACGCATATTGTATTTGCAATCGTATCGACTACCTCCCCGCGCGTATAGAAAAAGCTTGATTGATGATTCCTAATGATTTGAGCAGGGGAGAGCCACCTGCCGCCTCTTGCCATCGCATAGACGCTTTTAATTGAATGAAGCACAAACTCGGCAAAGCCGAGAAGAAGTGCCATCCTTGGTTTGATGATGAGATAGAAAAATCCACCAGGAAATAGCAATAGAGGGTGGCGGAGAATTCTGTAGATGAATTTGGCTCGGTTTGATTTTTCTTCGTATTCTTGGCGTGTGATCAGTGCCGATGGGCCGCGGTAGCGATCCCAATTGCCATTGTGTTGGTGGTGAAACGCGTGTCCTCGTGACCAGGGATGTTGTGGCATGCCGTGAATCAGGCTCAGGCCAAAGGCGGCGATGCGGTTGGCTTGTTTAGAGCGAAACAAGCTCTGATGGCCGCAGTCATGCATGAGCGAAAAGCTTCTGCTCAATAGCAGAACCAGAAGGATCACAAGCACTGGTGTCAGCACCAATGCCTGCATGTTGAAAGACTGGCTGACGGATCCAAGTGCCATGGCTACCGCGATGATTGGTGCCACGGTGCTAAAAATTTGCCAGAGGGCAATGCGGTCATCGCTCGCCATGAAGGGGTTGAGATCGAAGTCGATCCGCCTTGGAGCTGTCGATATCGATGGATGCGAGCTAGTGGTCGTCAAGCGGTTCTCGCCTCAATACTGGTGCCTCTATGGACACGGCCCGTGAATCTATTCGGCTTGGTCGTGATACGTCGAATCTTTTTGGTCTCGGTCTGACTCATGCAAGCTGCTTTTGCTGATCAGCAGGTTGATTGGAGTGGCGATGGATCGCTTGGTTGTGGAACGAGCCTTCCATTCCCAAGCGCTGACCGTTGCTTGTTGGATTGTCTTAGAGGCACTGGCCTCGCTGGTTTGTCGTCTTGCCCATACAGGCCGATGGCATGAGTGGACGCCCCCTGCAACGCACCTCCATGAGCAGGAACATGGGCTGCTCCCCCAGCGGGCATCACCATCCTGTGGTCTGCATGCCTGCGAAACACTTCGCAGCAGCCTTGGCAGCTGCTCTCGCTGGTGGCTCAGGCGATTGCCGATGCCTGCCGATCCAGCTTGGAGGTGCTCATGCTTTTGGCCTGGAATGGCTGGTTTGACGCCATTCCACTCTTCAAGAGCTTTTCCCTGTTCCTCTATTCCAGCCCTGAAAGCCCAAGCAATCCCGTTGCTTTAGGAGCAGATACATCGACGGCACCACAAACAGCGAGAGCAGCGTGGACACCAGCAAGCCACTGAAGACAACCGTACCGATACTGATACGACTGGCGGATCCACTGCCGCTGGCCAGAAGCAAAGGCACAAAGCCAGCAAGAGAGGTGATTGCGGTCAGCAGGATTGGACGCATGCGTTCCTCTGCGGCATCAGTGATCGCTTCAAGGAGGGGCAGTCCCGAGCGCAGCCTCTGATTGGCAAATTCAACGATCAGGATGCCGTTTTTGGCTGCAAGGCTGATCAGCACAAGCAGCCCCATCTGTGCGAATACATCCAAAGGCAGGCCTCGCACACTGAGGCCGGCTAGGGCCCCCATCAAAGCGATTGGCACCGTGAGCAAAATCACCAGTGGATCAAGAAAACTTTCGTATAGGCCCGCGAGAAGCAAATAGACCACCAACACACCGAGGCCGAAGAAGGCCCATGTCACCCCCTCGGCATTCCTCTCCTCTGCTGCCAGCCCCGTGAAGGCCAGCCCAATGTTGCCGCCGCCGAGCTGTTCGCCTGCTTCTTCGAGCAGGGTGATCGCCTGACCACTGCTGATTCCTCGGGCCGGAACTGCACTCACAGAGATGGATCGATTCAAGGCAAAGTGATCGATCGAGGCAGTTGCTTCGCCGAGTCTTAAAGAAGCAACGTTTGATGCGCTGATCAGCTTTCCGTCATTCGTGCGCAGCATCAGGGACCGGATGTCTTCAGGGCTACGGCGGTCTTGGCCTTCCAGTTGCAGCCAAATGCTGCGGATTTCCCCATCGGCAAACGTATCGTCGAGGTACCGCCCTCCGATGGCAGTACCGATCGCATTCAATGTTTCTCTGTAAGGAAGATTGAGTGCCGCCATCTGGTCCCGATCCAGTTCGAGAATCCAGCGGGAGGAGCTCGCATCAAAACGGGTACCGACGCGCTCAAACTTTCCACTGTCTCTTGCGATGCGGATGAACTGATCAGCAACTTGTTCGAATTGGGAGAGGCTCAGTTGTCCTCCGCTGCGATCCAGCAATTGAACCGTCAGTGCTGAATCTCCGCTGAACCCTCCCACCGTTGGTGGTGTGAACAGCACCACCCTGGCCGCTTTGATGCTCTGATTCAGGCTTGATTGCAGCCGTCTTTTGATGGCCTGATCGCTTTGGCTCGAACCGCGCCTCTGCTCCAGTGATCGCAGCCTTAGGAAAAAGGATCCTTTGTCTTCACCACTCTGGCCAAAGGAACTTCCGGCATAGAAATTGCCTGAACGAATCAAGGGCTCTTTACTAATCACTGCTCGGATTTCGTTCATTGTGGAAACACTGCGTTCCAGACTTGCTCCCTCAGGCAGGGTGAAATAACCGCGAATCTGGCCTTGATCTTCATTCGGGATGAATGCCGTAGGCATCGTTGTTAATCCGATCGCTGTGATCACTAAGCAAACGAGCAGCACCACCCCCGTCACCTGGGGCTGAGTCAGTACGCGACGAAGACTCCTGGAATAGTGCAATTCGGTCTTCTGCATCCAGGTGCGCAGACGATTGCTCACGCTTCGGATCGGCTCGGGGAGTCGTCCGCGTCCAGGACTGAGCACCCGTGCCGAGGCCATCGGCGTGAAGGTCAGAGCGTTCAGGGTTGAGAACAGGATCGCCCCGGTGATGGCAATGGCGATTGGCTGATAAAGCCGTCCGATCGAACCAGGTATGAGCAAAACCGGGACAAACACTGCTGCTAGCACCAGCGATGTGGCCACAACCGCACCGGATAATTCCTCCATCGCTTGTTCCGCTGCCTCGAGCGGTGGATCGCCCTTCTCAATGCGATCGGCGATCTCTTCACTCACGACGATCGCGTCATCGACCACGATCCCTGTGGCCAGAACCAAGCCAAACAAGATCAGGCTGTTGATGTTGGACCCGCTTAGTCGAACCAGAAGAATGCTGCCCACCAAGGAGATCGGTACGGTGATCCCTGGGACCATGGCCAGACGCCATCGCCCGAGAAACAGCACCAGCACGATCAACACCAGGATCACTGCATCCCGGAGGGTCCCAATTGTGCGGTCAAGATTGGCCTGAATCGTTTCGGCTCGATCCACGATCATCTGCATCGTGATCCCTGGTGGGAACCCTTTTTCCAGGCGTTCGAGAGTCGTCTGGATGGCGCGACTGAGCTTCAAGGCATTGGCACCATCACGTTGCCAGATGCCAACGGCGATCGAACGCTCTCCCTGGAGGTTCATGGCCGCTCGTCCATAGCTGCGTTGTCCCAGAGCGACCCGTCCGACATCACGGAGACGCATCAGCCCCCCATTCGGCAATCTCTGAATCACCATCTCTTCGAGTTCCCACTGGCTGCGCAGTCGCCCATCGGCATCCACGGGAAGAGACAGCAGCTGACCGGCTGGAGCCGGTGCACTGCCGATTGATCCAATGGCCGCCAGAACGTTTTGCTCCGCTAGAGCTCGACTCACGTCGGTCACGGTGAGATTGGCCTGCTCGAGTTTCTGGGGATCAAGCCAGAGGCGATAGGCCAGTTCGCTACTCCCGAACACGCGCACTTCTCCAATACCAGGAAGCGTGCGCAGCGACTCACGCAGGGATTTCTCAATCCAACCGGGTAGAAATGTGGAGACGTACTGATCGCCTGGGTGGCTAAATCCAATGATCATCAGTAGATCATTGGAGGACCTGTTCACGCTCAGCCCCTGGCGTGTCACCGCCTGAGGTAAACGTCGCATCGCCAGATTGACTTCGTTTTGGACTTTGATCGCGTTGAGCTGTGGATCGCCCTCTTTGAAGCGCAAGCTGATCCGTGCCTGACCTTGGCTGCTGGTGGACTGGATGCTGTCGAGTCCATCGAGACCGTTGAGCTGCTGTTCCAGAACGGTGGTGACGCTCTGTTCAACCACTTCTGGAGCGGCAGATGGAAACCTCGCTCTCACGCTCACCTGGGTGGGAGCGAGTTCGGGCAGATCTTCCAGGCCAAGACCGACGAGTGATACCAGACCAGTGAGCAGCACAAGAAGCGTGCACACCACCGTCAGGACAGGTCTCTTGAGAAATGGTTGGGAGACGGATCTCAAGTTGACCGGCAAATGGTAGAAACAAGACCAGATCCTGCCAGAGCAGCTGTGTCGATGGAGAGGGTTTCCGAGACGGCTTGGCTGGATTTAGTTGGAGATGTCTTGACTGTTGTTATTGATCAGTCTGCGTGTTTTGGCGGACTTGGTTGATTGAATTGATTGGATACTTGCAAAGAAAAAGCCTGGAGCAAAAGAATGCCCCAGGCTTTTGATTGATTGATCAAATCGTAGGGACGGTCTGCCCCTCTTGTTGGCTGATTCAGCCGACGCTCCAAACGCCAGCTGCAATTTTCACCAAATCTTGGACATGCAAGGTGTCGCACAGCAGCCAAGCGAAGACTGCGCCGCCACATCCGCCAAGCCAGAAGCCACTGGTGAATTCAGCCCAACCATTTCTGGTGAAAAGGTCGGCAGGAGGATTCTCTACCGTGACATCTGAAGGAGGAATGTTGGGATGCTTGCCTGGCTGGTTGTAGAGAAGAAACAGCAGGGTCAGCAGGTGAACAGCACCAATGGCAGCAAGGAGGCCTGCTGTTTGTGCGTAGTCGGTATTGCGAAGGGGACCGCAAATTGTGTAGGGGCCATACAGCAAATAGCCGAAGGCTGCGCCCGTTTCGATTCCGCGGAAATTGGGAGTAATTCCTTGGCGATAAAGCGGCAGGTTATTGATAAGCCACTTCATGAAGTAGCCGCTGTTGACAGGTGTTGAAAGGTCGCCGACGCAAGGATCGGCAGCGGGGGTGACGGTCATTGGAGATTGATGGCTGGTAAGGGCACTTGTGGCAAGTAGTCCTTATTCGGCTGCGGTAATAACGCGACCGACGAGGACGATGAAAACAGCTGGGAAAACAATTCCGATGATTGGCACGAACACCACAGGCAGCCACGCTGCTGCAAAGTCTCCAGTCATGATCAGGCCCAAAGCATCGATACGATTTTAGAGTCCTAGAGTCAATGGGCCTCCCTGAGGCTTTCCCGGCGACATAAAAGTTCAATCCCCGTTTCACGTTGGTCGGGGTTGTCCGCTCCCCGTTTGTTGCGATGTCTCAGTTCTTCGTTGGTGGCGCTGCCTTCATTCTTGCTTTGGTTCTCTACTCCCTCGGGAGGCGTCCGAGCAGACCCTTTCTGCGCAGCACAGATGTGTCTGGAGTTGCTGCCCTCAACCGCGCTCAAGTCGAGCTTGTTCAGGCGGCAGTGGCCGAGGCCGAGGCTGCATCGTCATCAGCTGAGCTGGCGTGGCACTCACCAAGGTCCACAAGCGAGTCCCTTGCATTGCAGCAACGTCTGCGCAAGGCGATGAATGGTGGGCCTGATGAGCGCCTTGAGGCTGTGACCCTTGCGGGTCGCTGGGGTAATCAGTCCATGCTCCCGTTGTTAAGGCGAGGCCTCAGGGATTCAGACAGTCGTGTCATGGAGGCAGCTGCTGCGGCCTTGGCTGATCAACGTGGTGCCACCCGTGTGCGCCCCTCTGCACCTGTCTCTCCTCCTCGCAATGCTTCAAAGACCAGCTAGGTCAATCCCGAAGGGCTGAGGCCTCCATTGGTCCGATCAAGAGCCATTCAGTCGGGGTGGCTCAAGCTGTGCTTTTCAGCTTGTGGTCGATGTCACGCGATACCACGCGATTTCAGCGCAGTTGCAGTGCTCTCGCACTCCAGCCGCGCTCAATTCATTCGTACATGGGGCCGGAGGCTGGCTTAGTTGCCCCCAGCGCCTCGCAATGTTTCGCGGATGCGGTAAATCGGCCGATCCTGACTTTCGTGATAGGTGCGGATCAACAGCTCCGCGAGCAGTCCGAAGCAGAACAGTTGGATTCCGGCTAAGCCGAGAACGACTGCCAGGGTCATCAGTGGACGATGGCCAATGTCAGCTCCCATCAGCTTGATCACGAGCAGATAGGTGCTGGCGATCAGGCTTGTGGCAATTGCCACGAGACCTGCGAAGCCGAACACGTACATCGGCCGTGTCAGGAATCTCTTCATGAACCAAACGGTGAGGAGGTCCATCAGCACGCGGAATGTGCGGTCGATCCCGTATTTGCTGCTTCCGTACTGACGGGCACGGTGATTGACCTTCACCTCCGTAATCCTGGCGCCTTCGATGAAGGCCAGTGCAGGTAGAAAACGATGAAGCTCTCCATACAGACGCATATCGGAGAGCACTTCACGTCGATAGGCCTTGAGCGAACAGCCGTAGTCGTGGAGTCGCACACCCGTCACCCGGCCAATCAAACGGTTGGCGATCTTGGATGGAAGCTTCCGCTGCAGGGCTGCATCCTGGCGCTGATGGCGCCAGCCGCTCACGAGGTCGTAGCCCTCACGCAAGGTGGCCAGCAACTTGGGAATGTCGGCAGGGTCGTTTTGTAGATCGCCATCGAGGCTGACGATGACCTCGCCACGGGCGACGTCAAAACCAGCCGCCATGGCGGCTGTCTGTCCATAGTTCTTGCGGAGAAGCACGCCGACGAGCTCAGGTACCTCAGCACTGAGGCGTTCAAGCACCTCAGCAGTTCGATCGCTGGAGCCATCGTTCACCAGCACTAGTTCAAAGCTTTCGCCGGTTGGGTGCAGAGCCTTCAGAAGCTGTTCCACCAGTTCCGGCAGACTCTCTTCCTCGTTGTAGAGAGGCACCACCACAGAGAGATTGAGTGTGGTCGCAGGGGTGGTGGCCATCCCATTGTTGGATCAGTCACAGCAACCTAGGCCCACGGGGCAGAGCTCAAGCACTCATCGGAGGCTCTCACCAAGTGCGATTGCGCCTGTAGATGGTTTGCGTGCCCAGCATCCTCTTTGTGCCGTTAGGGCAAACCCCTTCCCGTTCAACTTTGTAGTACCCGTGGTTGCATTGACTCAGTGGTGTGCGTGAACTGGAGTATTTCTCCCCTGGGCAATAGGCGTCTTCATTGATCGAACGGAAATCCCGATATCTCATGCGGTCCTCAGTCGTCACATAGAGCGTCGCGGCACCCTCTTTGGGGAGGGCTGCGTTGGCTGCCCGAGTCACTCTCCAACTGAACTGGTTCGCTCCGGGTTGCACTGAGAGGAAGCTGCCATGCTGTTTGGTGCCGAGGCTGATCCAAAAGCGCTCTGATTTGCTGCGACCACCGTCGTATTCACGATCGGTGTATCCCCCGGTGCGGCGGTTGCGGATGACGATCCGCTGCTTGCTTGCCGGGGGGGTGGAGGCCAGGAAGCTGATTCCCTTGACGGGATTCACGCTTTCCCCAGGACAATCCCCCTGAAAGATGGTTCTCACCAGAGTCAACTGCTGGATCGGCTGGCTGTGCTGCAGAAAGTGGCCGCTGGCAGCGGATCCACTGTTTGGATAGCTCTGAGCTGGATAGCCAGTCGGTGGATATCCAGCCGGTGGCAGCCCCTGGGCTGGGAAGCCACCAGGGAGGTACTTTCCTGCCAGATCGACGCCCTGGGCAGATCTGCCTGGGGGGCTAAAGCTCGACTGGGCGAGAAGGCTGCTTGCAATCAGGGAGAGCGGATCCATCGTGCGTCGGCTTGTCCTGCCAACCATCTTGCTGTGTGTTCGCTATGGCAGCGTGCTGCCGTCATGGCAGCGGTCCACTCGGCCTGCACCTCTTAGCTCGTTGCGGTAGTGAGAGGCCACGGGGTGTTCGTCACGGGGGTCGATGCTGTCTCTGCCGATGCCGTTTCTACCGTGGTCCCGCCCGGAGCTGTGCCAGTAGCGCCCGCTTTCCTGATGGATGCCCACGTGGGTGCAGCGCTTGGCTGTGCCAAAGAAGAGCAAATCCCCCGGACGAAGGAGGTGGCTTTGTCCAGGTTGTACGGCAATGGGGGTGCAGAAGCGCTCTTGCTGATAAGCGTCGCGTGGCAACCAGATTCCCTGGCTCGCGAAAGCGCTCTGCACCAGCCCCGAACAGTCCAGGTCTGGGCCCAGGGTTCCCCCCCAGAGGTAGCTGTTGTGTCTCTCGGCAGCGATGGCGACCCAGTCCAGAACTGCGGGAAGTCGGGCTGCGATGGTGGGATTGTCGAAAAGAATCGGGCGCCAATCACGGGTGGCTTTGGCCTGCCCCATCAGGTCGACCACTGCCAGCCAGCAGGGATAGCCGTCTTCGCAAAGACGCACTCGCACCCGACCGTGACATGGCCAGTTGAGGACCTGGAAGCATCGGCCTGCTGCAGCTTGAGTCGTCAGGTTTGACCCGGCAAAACGGGCATAGCCGTTCACGCCGGAGTCGAGGACCCACAGACTTCCGGGATGGAGAAGTTCAGGAGCCAGAAGGGTGCCTAGGGTCGGCATTGTCAGATGCCAGTGCCATGGCGTTCTACCGTCCCGACCAGGTCATGCAGGAGTACCTGGCGGCTCAGCTCAAGCGCTTGGCATCCCATGGGTGTGATGACCTGCTGGAGCACCTTTCTCTGACCTGGGTGCGTTATGACCGATCGGATCCAAGTTCTGGGAGTGGCTCCGGGGCTGCGTGGGGAGAGCAACGACTGATCTATCCCGCCAGTGTGGTCAAACTGGTTTACGCCGTGGCCGTTGAGGCCTGGCTTCAGCAGGATCTGTTGCCAGAAGAGCCGGAGTTGCGCCGAGCGATGCGCAACATGATTGCTGACTCAAGCAATGACGCCACAGGACTGCTGGTGGATCTGCTCACTGGCACGACCAGTGGTCCATCCCTGCATGGGGAGGCCTGGAGGCTCTGGCAACATCAGCGCCGGTTGGTGAATGACTGGTTGCTGAAGCTCGGCTGGCCGGAACTGGAACACGTCAATTGTTGTCAGAAAACTTGGGGCGACGGACCCTACGGCCGGGACCGTGATTTTTACGGTCCGACCCTCGATAATCGCAATGCCCTCAGCACATCAGTCACCGCCAGAATGCTTGAGGCGGTGATGACCGATGCAGTGTTGTCCCCTCCGGCTTGTAAGCGTCTGCGCGATCTGCTGCTGCGCTCTCTCGACTTGCAGGAGCGGTTTCGTGACCCTGAGAATCAGGTGGATGGCTTTTTGGGGGCAGGGCTGCCAGAAGGCAGTTGCTTGTGGAGTAAGGCCGGTTGGATGAGTCAGGCCCGCCATGATGCTGCTTGGTGGATCCCTCCAGAAGGTGCCCCCACATTGTTGGTTGTGTTCACCGAAGGTGCTGATTGCGCCCGTGATGAAGGTCTGCTTCCGGAGCTGGCCCAACAGCTGGCTGCGTTTCAGGGTTGAGCAACCGTTGCTCTCGTTTGCCGAGCCAAGCCATCCGAACAGGTGCTCTCACTCATGCGGAGGCACCTGCACGTTGATTAGAACAAAGAGATCCCCAAGGAGACCGCCACCTTCGGATCGTAAAAAGAGGTCTCAAGGGCAAGGGGTGGTTGCGACCACCCCTTCTTCATCTCAAGGCTTGGGCTTGTGTTTGGGTGCGTCGCTCGGTGGCCCAATCCGGCTCTCAAGAGCTTCCACCCGGTGAATGAGCACCTCAAAGGCATGCACGAATTCCCGGTCATCGCATTCGAGCCGCTCAATGCGTTCGATCAGCTCGCTTGTGGTTTCCTCTGGCAGAGGAACCGGGGATGGCGGAATCGAGTGTCCGGGCCCATGAAGCACGGCACCTTGGCTGGCCACGTAGAGGTCAACGAGCTGGTCGAGAACCTGTCGCGACTGCAATCCCTGCTCGCGGCAGAGAGTCTTGAAACGCTTGCGGGATGGAGACTGGAACAACGATCTGCGGGATTTGGAGAATCCCCGAGAGGGAACAGAGGGACAGGGGCACCACACGTTTGGACAGTGACGATGCGCCAGATCTGAGAGAAAGGCATCAACGGATTTGGAGGTCGGATGACCTCCACAACCCTCAGTGCAACGGAGAGGGAGGGATTCGAACCCTCGACAGAAGTTGCCTCCTGTAACTCCTTAGCAGGGAGCCGCTTTCAACCACTCAGCCACCTCTCCAGCGGCCTGCACACCTTACCAAGCAGTGGCCCATTCTCGGCAGCGGCTTGGGCCAAACAGGGCCTGCGCTCAGACCGTCACCCTGGGCAGGCGATGCTTGAAGCTGCACAGCACTTCCCAGGGGATCGAATCGCTGAGGCTGCTCCAGAGTCTGGGGCTGATGCACTGATCACCATCGCGACCGAGCAGGGTCACCACATCACCGGCCTCCAGATTGGGTTGATCGGTGGCATCAAGGATCAGTTGATCCATGGTGATAGCCCCAACTTGGGGCAAGGGCTTGCCGTTGTACAGGGCGGTGATCTTCCCAGACAGGCAACGACTCACCCCATCGGCGTACCCAATGCCCACCACGGCCAATCGGCTCGGTCTTGCCGTGACGAAACGATGCCCGTAGCTCACCCCAACTCCTGCTTGAACATCCCGGATCAAGGTGACGCGCGCTTTCACTCCCATCGCCGGCTCAAGAGACACGACTGACTCAAAATGGTCGCTGGGACTGTGGCCGTAGAGGGCCAGACCGACGCGTACTAGATCGTGATGCAGGCTCGGATCGCGCAGGGTGCCAGCTGAATTGGCGAGATGACGCAAGGCGCCTGACGTAGGCAGGGCCCGAAGCACCTGCTCGAAACGTTGCTGCTGCAGGCGGGTGACCCGATCTCCCTCTCCATCGCTGCCACCATCGGCCATGGCCAGGTGGCTATAGATGCCGCTCAGTTTCAGCTGGTCTAGCTGGGTGATCGTCTCGGTCAGACGGGGTGCATCCTCCCAGTCACAGCCCAGCCTGCTCATGCCCGTATCGAGCTTGAGTTGCACGGGGAAGCGACGACCACTGCCATCGGCGAGGTTCTGGCAGAGCAGGGCTTCTCGCATGTTGCTCAGGGTGGGCATCAATTGCCAGTGGAGGCAGGCCCTCAGCTCGTCAGCCTGATGAAGATTGCCCAACACCAGGATGGGTTGATCAAGCCCTGCTCGACGCAGCTCGATGCCCTCCTGAAGTGTGGCCACTCCGAACTGCTCCGCACCTCCCTTCACCGCAGCTCTGGCCACGGTGGAGGCCCCATGGCCGTAGCCGTCCGCCTTCACCACGGCCATCAGCGCACATTTGGGCGCAAGCAGTCGCCGCAGCGCCCGCACGTTGCTCTCGATCGCAGCCGGGGAGACCTCCAGCCAGGCTCGCTGTCGCGGGTCCAGCTGCCTCTGGTCATTCAGGCCTGATGCCTCCTGACCGCTGCTGATCAGATCACGCATGGAGCGAAGGTCGCGCTGGGCACGGAACAATCCGTGGATTGCCCGTAGCATGCCTTGGAATCAGCGGGCTGGCATGGTCCAGGTTCTCGTTCTCAATGCGTCCTATGAACCGCTAAATATCACCACCTGGCGCCGTGCCACGGTGATGATGTTGAAGGGCAAGGCAGAGGGGCTCGAGCATGACCCCAACCATTGCCTCCGCGGAGATTTCCATGTGCCAACGGTGATCCGTCTCCGCCAGTACGTGCATGTGCCCTTCCGCCAGCTCGCTCTCACTCGACGGAACCTCTTCCACCGCGACAATCACTGTTGTCAGTACTGCGGTTGTCGAGGTGGTCAGCTCTCGATTGACCACGTGCTGCCGCGCAGCCGCGGCGGTGGTGACCTCTGGGAGAACGTGACCACTGCCTGCCTTCGCTGCAATGTTCGCAAGGGCAACCGCACCCCACAGGAGGCCAACATGCCGCTGCGGCGCAAGCCGCATCGACCCATGGGGCACCTCAGCTTTGAAGCCAGACGCCAGATTGATTCAGGCCAACGGGCCGACTGGGCCAAATATGTGATTGGGGCATGACCCTGGCTGCCTCAGTCGACGGCTGACTCAGTCGACATCGTCGCTGAGCGATTCGAGCTTTGCCCGCTGTTCCTCGGCGATACAGGCTCCAATCACGTCTTCCATTTGCCCCTCGAGTACGGGGTCAAGGCTGAAGTTGCGGCCGAGTCGGTGATCGGTCACCCGATTGTCCTTGGCGTTGTAAGTGCGGATCTTCTCACTGCGGTCACCACTGCCGACCTGGGCGCGACGGGCTGAACTTTCCTTGGCGTTGGCTTCCGCCAGCTGCCTTTCATAAAGCTTGGCGCGCAGAATCTCCAAGGCACGCTCGCGGTTTTGCAGTTGAGAGCGCTGCTGGGTACAGAACACACGGATGCCGCTGGGTTTGTGCAGCAGGTCTACGGCTGTTTCCACCTTGTTGACGTTCTGGCCACCTGCGCCACCGGATCGGGCGGTGCTGATCTCCAGATCAGTGGGATCGATCTGGACCTCAACAGGGTCCGCTTCTGGCATTACGGCCACGGTGGCCGTTGAGGTGTGAACACGGCCCTGGGATTCGGTGGCCGGTACCCTCTGCACGCGGTGCACGCCCGCTTCAAATTTCAATTGGCTGAACACCGCGTCGCCCTTCACGGAGAGAATCAGTTCGCGGTAACCACCTAGATCCGCCGCACTGGCGCTGACAGGCTGCACGTTCCATCCCTGGCGGCTGCCATAGCGTTCATACATGCGCGCCAGATGACCGGCCCAAAGGCAGGCTTCATCACCTCCGGCTCCGGCTCTGATCTCAAGCATGACGCTGCGTTCGTCGCGGGGATCACTAGGGAGCAGTGCCAGTGTCACTTTCCGAACGAGGGCGTCTTGCGTCAGCGTCAGTTCCTGGACCTCCTGTCGGACCAGCTCCTCCATGGCCTCATCCCCTCGGCTTTCTCTCAGCAACGCTTCTGCCTGTTGGAGCTCTTCGTCCACCTGCTGCAGGCTCTGGTAGTCCTGCACGAGGGGTTCCAATCTGGAGCGTTCGCGGGCAATCGCCTGGAGTCGTTTGGGATCGGAGGCGACGTCTGGATCAGCCAGTTGCCGTTCCAGAGTGTGAAAACTCGTCGTGGCTGCTTCCAGCCGGCTGATCAGGGTTGCGATCTCCATCCCCTTCGGCACGCAGTGATCAACAAACAACCCCAGTCGCAGAGAAGTCTCCGCGACTGGGGGCAAGAGGGTCAGACAAGGGAGTCAGACCGTTGCTTGGAGCAATTTCAGGCTTCGGTTTTTGCAGCGTCGCTCTTGGCGGCTTTCTTCTCGCCTGCGGCTTCACCTGCACCGCCCATACCGTACTTGCGCATGAAACGGTCCACCCGTCCCTCGGTGTCGAGGATCTTCTGGGTGCCGGTGAAGAAGGGGTGGTTCCCGCTCCAGACGTCGACATGGATCTCGGGCTGGGTGGAGCCGGTGGTCATCACCACCTCTCCGTTGCAAATGACCTTGGCATCGGGATACCAGGTGGGGTGAATGTCGGGCTTAGGCATGACAGAAGATCAGCGCTTGGAGAACTGAGGAGCTTTGCGGGCTTTCTTGAGGCCGTACTTGCGGCGTTCCTTGGCGCGGGGGTCGCGGCTGAGGTGGCCTTCGGTTTTCAAGGGCTTGCGGTTGTCGGCAGACAGCTCACAAAGAGCACGGGCTGCGCCCTGCTTGATGGCATCCGCCTGGCCGGTGAGACCGCCACCACGCACATTGACCAGGACGTCGTACTCGGTAATCAGGCCCAGAGTCTGAAGAGGAGCTTTGACAGCTGCGATGTAGGCGGGGTTGTAGTTCAGGTAATTGTCACCAGGGCGCCCGTTGATGGTGATCGTGCCATTGCCCGGAACGAGGCGAACACGCGCGACAGAGGTCTTACGGCGACCAGTGCCCCAGTAGACGACAGAATTGTTGGTGCTCATTTGGTGGAAGCGGCGGTAGCGGCGGGATCGAGCTGGAGGGGCTGGGGCTGCTGGGCGGCATGAGGATGCTCGCTGCCCTTGTAGACCTTGAGCTTGCGGAACAGCTGGCGTCCTAGGGCGTTATGAGGAAGCATGCCTTTGATGGCTTTCTCCACGATCCGCTCGGGCAGACGCTCCTGCAGATGCTCGAAGGTTTCCACCTTCATGCCGCCCGGGCGACCGGAATGGCGGCGGTACAGCTTTTGCTGGGGCTTGTTGCCGCTGACGCGAATCTTGTCAGCGTTCACCACGATGACGAAATCGCCGGTGTCGAGGTGGGGGGTGAAGCTGGCCTTGTTCTTGCCACGCAACACGGAAGCGACCTCAGTGGCCAAACGGCCAAGGGTCTGATTCTCAGCGTCCACCAGATACCACTGGCGTTCGATTGAATCGATTGAGGGAACGGATGTCTTGTTCATCGCGCCGGCATGCCGGTTCGGGTATGCCCCACCTGAGCTGGCGGAGCTGGGCAAAAAGGATCGGCCGCAGAGTGCGTCCTGATCAAAGCTCAATGGTTGAGCTTACCTCGTCGTGGGTCTCACTCTGGTGGGAAATAAGACTCTGGAGGAAGCGGAGCGGGCCAATCTGGCCGGCGCATGACTGCTCCGGCATGGCGTCAGTCTGTTTTCGGCAACGCTGGCGGATCCGGTGGTGGATCCTGCGATGCCAGAAAATACCGCGGCTGGCAATCGTACCACCCGCCTTTCGTAAAGATGGACTCCCCATAACCGGCTCGAAGAAGGCAGAGACCTTGCGCAGGGGCGGCATCCTTCACTTCACTGCGCCGCCGCTCTCGCCAGCGCCTTTCGAAGGTCTCCAAGGTGAGCCGCTGCTCGCCTAAGGCCACGAGTTGCCCCATGAGCAGGCGCACCATGCCGTAGAGAAATCCACTGGCCTGGATCTCAACGTTCACGAGGTCTCCTTGGCGCTCCAGGCTCACCTCCTGAATGGTGGTGCGTGCATGGGCTCGTCGGCTGCCGGCGCGCATGAAGGCGCTGAAATCATGGAGCCCCACCAGGCCCTCGAGCGCCTTGGTCATTAAGCCATCGTTCAGCTTCGTCTGATAGCGATGCCAGCTCCACGGGGCCAGGAACAGATTTGGCCGTCGGCCGTTGTAGACGGTGTAGCGGTAGCGCCTATACGTGGCTGAATAACAGGCATGCCAGGAAAGAGGCCGTTCCACTGCCTCGCGTACCCGGATGCTTCCTGGTAGACGACCATTCAGAGCTGGTGCCCAACGCCAGGCTGGAATTGGGCCGCAACAGTCAAAATGCACCACTTGCCCGGCTGCGTGAACGCCGGCGTCGGTGCGCCCGGCGGCAAACGTCTGCACGGGACGATGGGGGTCTAATTGGCTGATGGCATCTTCCAAAACGGCCTGCACGCTTTTGCCCTGCCGTTGTCGCTGCCACCCACAAAATGCGGAGCCCTCGTACTGCAGGCTGAGGGCAATCCGTCGCTTCGACGGATTGCCCTCAGCAGCAGACGAGGGCTCCATGCTGATCAGGACTCAGGCCCGATCAGACCAATTCAATAATGGCCATTTCGGCGTTGTCGCCACGACGGGGCACCGTGCGTGTGATGCGGGTGTAACCACCTTTGCGATCGCCGTAGCGGTCTTGAGCTTTGTCAAACAGCGTGTGAACCAGCTGCTTGTCGTAGATGTAGCCGATAGCCCGGCGCCGGGCGGCCAAGCTGCCGTCCTTGGCGAGGGTGATCATCCGCTCCGCTTCATCACGCAGCGCCTTGGCACGGGCTTTGGTGGTGGTGACACGACCTTCGCGGATCAACTGGGTCGTCAGGCCGCGAAGCATGGCCTTGCGTTGGTCAGCCGGACGGCCTAGCTGAGGAACTCGACATTGGTGACGCATGGTTCTGGCAGACGCGGGGTGTAAAGAACGAAAAAATCAGGCGCTCGTGCGGCTCTGGGGAATCGAGATGCCGATGCGCTCGAGGGCTTCGATCACCTCATCGGCTGACTTGGAACCGAAGTTCTTGATCTCCAGCAAGTCCTCATAGCTGAAGCCCATCAGGTCGGAGACGGAATTGACCTGTGCGCGCTTCAGGCAGTTGTAGGCACGAACGGAAAGGTTGAGCTCTTCAAGAGGAATCTGGGCTTCCGCCGAAGGCTCGGGTTCCAGGCCGGGCTCTTCCACCATCGTGACGGTGGCAAGAGGCTGGAAGAGCTCAATCAGCTGATTCGCTGCCTCGGCGATGGCGTCATCGGGTGTGATCGAGCCGTCGGTCACCACCTCCATGCGCAAGCGTTCACGAGCGGAGCCACCCTCGGCAACAGCCGTTTCATCGATGGTGAAATTCACTCGATGCACGGGCATGAAGACAGCATCGATCTGAAGAAGATCAATGGCGCTGGTGTCTTCACTGTGTCGATCAACCGGGCGATAACCGATGCCGCGCTCGACATGAACCTCAAGCTCAAGGCTATGGCCGTCGCTCACCGTGGCGATGGTGCGGTCGGGATCAACCACCTGCACTTGAGAGGAAAACTGCAGATCGCGCGCCTTGACCTCAGAGGGACCAGCGACGACCAGGCGTCCGATTTCGAGTTCAGCTGAGCGGCTATTGACACTCACCTGCTTGCAGTTGAGCAGGATGTCGAGAACGTCTTCACGCACTCCTGGCACAGTGGCGTACTCGTGATTGACGCCGGCGATTCGCACGGCGGTCACGGCACTGCCTTCAAGGCCACCCATGAGCACACGACGTAAGGAGTTCCCCAACGTGGTGGCTTGACCGCGCTCCAGCGGACCGATGAGGAACACGCCGGTTTGGGCGCGATCATCAGCGATCTGATGCTCGATACGGTCGATCTGGTATTGCAGCACGATCTGAAGCGGGGTTAAGGGAGAGAATCCAGTGGGCCGTTGCGAATTAGACGCGACGGCGCTTGGAGCGGCGGCAGCCGTTGTGGGGCAGTGGCGTGACGTCGCGAATCAGGGTGATTTCCAGTCCTGCGACTTGGAGAGCACGGATTGCGGTTTCACGGCCGGAGCCCGGACCACGGACAAGCACCTCAATCTGGCGCATGCCTTGCTCAAGCGCACGCCGGGCGGCTGCCTCTGCAGCTGTTTGAGCAGCAAAGGGGGTGCCTTTGCGTGCACCTTTGAATCCGCTAGCACCGGCGGACGACCAGGAGATCACTTCTCCAGTGGTATCGGTGATTGAGACGATCGTGTTGTTGAACGTGCTCTGAATGTGGGCAACGCCGTTGGGGACGTTGCGCTTGGCCTTTTTGGGGCCAGATTTTTTAGCGGTCTTGGCCATGAACGGGGGCCTGAAGGCAGTGAAAAGGGGACGATCGAAGCTGACGCTGGCTCGCCCTTTAGGGCGATGTGGCAGGCCTTACTTCTTCTTGCCGGCCACGGTTTTGCGGGCGCCGCGACGGGTGCGGGCGTTCGTGCGGGTGCGTTGACCGCGAACTGGAAGGCTCATGCGGTGCCGACGACCACGCAGGCAACCAATGTCCTGCAGACGCTTGAGGGCCATGCCCTCCTGACGACGTAGGTCACCTTCGATGGTGAAGGCTTCAGTGGCTCCGCGCAGCTTTTGCACATCGCCATCTTCCAGATCCTTGACTCGGGTGTCGGGGTTGACACCAGTCTTGGACAGGATGGTGCGGGCCCGGGTGGGACCGATTCCGTAGATGTAGGTGAGGGCGACTTCAACCCGCTTATCGCGGGGAATGTCGACACCAGCAATCCTTGCCACTGAGCAAACAATCGAGGGGGGACAGGCGCCACCTAACGGTGGCAATTGAGGCGGTGGTCAGCGGTCAGCTGACCGGCAGCTAGGGCTCAACCCTGGCGCTGCTTGTGCTTTGGGTTGGTGCAGATCACCATGACCCGGCCGTGACGACGAATCACGCGGCACTTTTCGCACATTTTCTTGACCGAGGCGCGCACCTTCATGGGGTGTGGCTCTCCAAAATTCCAAACAGCTAACTTACCACAGGGCGGTTGTCACCCCTTTCTCAAGGCTTCTTCGATCCGCTCAGTGATCGATTCGATGCTGCCTTGCGCTTCTACCGAAATCAACAGGTTTTGTTGGCGGTAATGGTGAATCAGAGGTGCTGTTTGCTCGCGATAGACCTCGAGACGATGGCGGATGACCTCTTCGTTGTCGTCATCTCGACCGCGGGCAAGCATGCGTGCCATCAAGACAGCGTCGTCGAGTTCGAGCAGCACAACGGCTTCTAATGGCTGGCTGATCTCCTGCAAAAGCGGTTCCAGGGCTTCAGCTTGAGCAACATTGCGAGGGAAGCCATCCAGAAGCCAGCCCCCGTCTCCCAGTGCCCCGAGCTGCCCCTTCACGATCGCCAGGACCAGGGCATCACTCACCAGTTCTCCGCGGTTCATCACGGCTTCGGCTTCTTTGCCGAGATCGCTTCCTGCTGATACCTCGGCCCGCAGCAGGTCGCCGGTCGAGAGGTGCTTCATCCCATGCTGACTACACAATCGGGCCGCCTGGGTGCCTTTCCCGGCACCTGGTGGGCCGAGAAAGAGGAGACGTTTTTTCATGGCTTCGATGGCAATGGGGTGTGATTGGCACGATTGCGAGCCAATGGAAGGTTGACTGCGCTTTGCTGTTGATCTACTGGCGTACGAGGCCCTCATAGCGTTGAGAGACCACGTAGGTCTGAACCTGCTTGGCGGTGTCGATTGCGACGCCCACCAGAATCAGGAGAGACGTTGAGCCGAGCCCTCCCAGCTTCACCTGGCTGGTGGTTTCGATCAGCGACGGGATGATCACAACGGCCCCTAGGAACAGGCCGCCCAGCAAGGTGAGGCGCGCTTGTACTCCGGAGATGTAGTTGGCTGTGGCCGTTCCCGGGCGCACGCCAGGGATGGCTACGCCCCCTCGCTTGAGGTTGCTGGCAATGTCGGTTGGATTGAGGGTGAGTGACGCGTAGAAGTAGGCAAAGGCCAGGATTAGAGCGAAGTAGAGCAAGTAGTACGGCCAGTTACCGGGCTGAATCGCACCGACAGCCCTCGATAACCACTCCTGCTTGGCGAACTGGGCCAGCGTGACAGGAAGAAACAGCATGGCCGAAGCGAAGATGATGGGCATCACCCCACCTGCATTCAGCTTCATCGGTAGGTAGCTCTGGCGATTAGGCAGGGTGCCTGTTCCACCCACCTGGCGTTTCGCACTCACGATCGGCAGGCGTCTGGAGGCTTCCTGCACGAACACGATCCCGACAATCGTGGCCAGAAAGACAAGCGTGATCTTGATCAGGTCGAGCACGGTGCCCCGATCACCTGTCTGCGCCTGGGTCACTGCTCCACCCACTGTCTGCGGCAGCGTGGCCACGATGTTCAGGAAGATCACAAGGGAGGCACCCTGGCCGATCCCCCGCTCGGTGATCACTTCACTGAGCCACATCACCACCATCGATCCGGTCACCAGTGCCAGCGATGTCTGCACAACGAAGACCAGATCGCTCAAGCCCTCAGTTGCGTATTGACGCAGGATTAGCGAAAACACAACGCTCTGCACAAGACCCCAGCCAAGGGCCACATAGCGCGTGATCTGAGCGATCTTTCGCCGTCCTGCTTCGCCTTCGTTCTTCTGTAGATCCTCGAGCTGCGGCAGGGCTGCAGTGAGGAGCTGCAGGATGATGGAAGCGTTGATAAAGGGAAGGATCCCGAGGGCAAAGATGCCCAGGCTCGACACACCACCACCGGTGAAGATGTCGAGGAATCCGATCAGCTGTCCACCACCTTCGAGGAACTGTTGGAAGGCCACACGGTCGATCCCCGGCATCGGGATGTAGATGCCAACGCGGACCAGCAGAAGCAGTCCGATGGTGGTCAGAATTCGACCACGCAGTTCGGGATTGCTCACCGCCTGGGTGATTACTTCTCCGGCGCTGGGGTTTCGTCCCCGACTGACGAGCATGAATGAGATGGGGTAAGTGGGGCGTGATGCCAAAAAGCCGTCTGATGACCGAAGTCATGCAGACGGCTCAGACCTTAGAAGTGCCTGCGACAATCGGGGTGACTAGTCGAGCACTTCGCAGCTTCCACCTGCGGCTTCGATCTTGCTGCGGGCGGAGGCGGTGAATGCTGCTGCCTGAACGGTGAGTTTCACCTTCAGTTCACCGTTGCCCAGCACTTTGAGTGGGTGCTTAGGGCTCGTTACCACTCCTTCTTTGACGAGGGAGTCGAGATTGACGGTGCTGCCGGCCTTGAGCTCATTGAGAGCTGACACATTCAAGACGGTGAAGAACTTGGGGTTCACCAGGGGGAAGTGCTTGAGCTTGGGCACCCGGCGGTACAGCGGCATTTGACCACCCTCGAAACCGGGGCGGGTTGGACGGCCTGAGCGGGATTTTTGGCCACGCATACCGAAGCCACAGCTGGCGCCTTGGCCTGCGGCGATGCCGCGGCCCTTACGCAGTTTGCGGCGACGGGCGCCTTTGTTGGGTTTGAGGGAATCGAGACGAAGGGTCATGGGGAATCAGGAGTAGATCTGCTCGAGGGAGATCCCCCGTTCCTTGGCGGTGTCCTTGTGGGTGCGGAGCTCGGCCAGGGCCACCATCGCAGCCCGGGCGTTGTTTAGAGGCGTCTTGCTGCCGAGGCGTTTCGCCAGCACGTTCTTGATGCCAGCTAGTTCCAACACGGTGCGGATGGAACCACCCGCGATCACACCGGTACCCGGTGCGGCAGGACGGATCAGAACGCTGGCGGCACCATCACGTCCATTGGACAGTGTGGGGATGGAGTTGTGACGCGTCAGCGGCACCTTCACAAGGTGCTTTTTGCCGTCGGCAACCCCTTTACGCACGGCACCGATGACATCGCCCGCCTTGCCGACGCCGACGCCGACCTGGCCGCGCTCGTTACCGACCACGACGATGGCCCGGAAGCTCATCTTTTTGCCTCCCTTGACGGTTTTGGAGACACGGCGGATTTGCACGACGCGTTCCTGCCATTCGGAATCACGCTCCTGGCCGCGGCGATCACCGCGGCGTCCACCACGTCGGTCGCCGCGGTCGCGTCCACCACGACGCTGTTCCTGCTGCTGGCCTTCAGCTGCTGCAGGAACATCGGACGCTGCCGGGACGTCGTTGGCGGGGGTCTGAGTGTTTGGTTCGGTCATGTTGAGAGCAGGATCAGAATTGAAGGCCCGCTTCCCGGGCGGCATCGGCGAGGGCTTGCACCCGGCCGTGGTACAGGTTGCCGCCGCGATCGAAGACCACCTGTTGGATGCCCTTGGCGATGGCGCGCTTGGCTAGGAGTGAGCCCACCGCGACGGAGGCATCACAGCTGCTGCCGTCAGCCTTGAGGTTGGTGCGCAGTTCCTTGTCAACGGTTGATGCTGAGCAGAGGGTGCTCTGGGCATCGTCGTCGATGACTTGGGCGTAGATGTGGTTGTTGGAACGGAACACGGCCAGGCGCGGACGCGTGGCGGAACCGTTGAGATGGCGACGCAGGCGCCGGTGGCGCTTCTGGGTCTGCTGTTTGCGGGAAAGGGTCGACATGGTGGGGGAAACGGAGGGTTGCCTGGCAGGGGATTACTTTTTGCCCGACTTGCCTGCCTTGCGCAGGATGCGCTCGCCCGCATATTTGATGCCTTTGCCTTTGTAGGGCTCAGGCGGACGGATGGCGCGGATCTTGGCGGCTTCGTTGCCGACCAGTTCTTTGTCGGTGCCGGAGACGGTGACGTTGGTGTTGTTCTCCACTGCGAAGGTGATGCCTTCTGGGGGAACCACTTCCACTGGGTGGCTGTAGCCGGCGCTGACGACGAGGGTTTTGCCTTTGACCTGAGCGCGGTTACCCACGCCAACGATCTCAAGCTTCTTGCTGTAGCCGTTGCTGACCCCCTCAACCATGTTTGCCACCAGAGTGCGGCAAAGACCATGGCGCTCACGAGAGCGCCGCTTGTCGTTGCTAGGGGCCACAACGATGGTGTTATCGACCTGGCTGATGGTGACGCCATCAGGCAGGGTTCGTTTGAGTTCACCCTTGGGGCCCTTCACCGTCACGGCAAGACCGTCGAGGGTGATGTTGACCTTCTCGGGGATGGGGATTGGAGATTTACCAATACGAGACATAGTTCTGGCTCCTGGTCAGTACACGTAGCAGAGCACTTCACCACCGACGCCCTCTTTTCGGGCATCGCGGTCGCTCATCACACCCTTGGAGGTGGAGATGATTGCCACCCCCAATCCGCCGAGGACTTTGGGTAGGCCACGGGTGTTTTTGTAGATGCGCAAGCCCGGTTTGCTGACCCGCTGCATTGAGCGGATGGTGGGCTGGCGGTGCTTGCCGCTGTACTTCAGTTCCAGGACCAGGCTGGTGTGAATCCCTTCACCTTCTTCGCTGATTTCAGCGATGAAACCCTCCTGCTGCAGCACCTTTGCGATGCTGCGCGACATACGCGAGGCGGGAACTTTTGTGGACTGATGACGTTTCTCACTCGCATTGCGAATGCGGGTGAGCATGTCGGAAATAGGGTCGTGGTTGGCCATAGTGGTTTCCGAGGGGGGCTCAGTTGCTGCGGAATGGCATTCCCATCTCGCTGAGGAGGGCCCGGCCCTCTTCATCCGTGCGGGCAGTGGTCACGATGGTGATGTCCATGCCCCTAATGGCGTCGATCTGGTCGAACGAGATTTCAGGAAAGATGATCTGTTCCCTCACCCCCAGGGTGTAATTCCCTCGACCGTCGAAGCTTTTAGGGCTGACGCCGCGGAAGTCGCGGATGCGCGGCAGTGCGAGGTTGATCAGACGCTCCAGGAAGGCATACATGCGGTCGCCGCGAAGGGTGACTGCGCAGCCGATCGGCATGCCCTGGCGAATTTTGAAGCCGGCGATGGCCTTTTTGGCACGGGTGACCAACACCTTCTGGCCGGTGATCTGTGCCAGTTCATTCACCGAGGCCTCTAGGGACTTGGCGTTCTGGGCTGCTTCACCGAGGCCCCGGTTGACGGTGACTTTCACCACCTTGGGGACTTCGTGGACATTGGAGAGACTGAGGTCTTTCAGCAATTTGGGCTGAATGGTCTCCCTGTAGCGCTGTTTGAGTGACATAGCTGGGGAATGGACTTCTGGACTTGGTCAGAAGAGAGGGTCGAGGATCAATCGATCACTTCGCCGGTTTTCTTGAGGCGACGTTTCTTGGTGCCGTCCTTTTCAGTGACGAGCTCAACGCGGCTGGCGACCTTCTTTGAGGTCGAATAGAGCATCACGTTGGAGGCATGCAGTGATGCTTCCTCGGTGACGATCCGACCAGATTCACCTTCCTGGGTGGGCTTGACGTGTCGAGTGCGCAGGTTGATGCCCTGCACGATCACACGGTTCTCATTGGGCAGGGTGCGAAGCACTTCACCGGTCTTGCCCTTGTCCTTACCAGTGATCACCTGAACGGTGTCACCTTTGCGCAGACGCATCTTGATGCGCTGAGTGGTGTTGGATTTCGGAGTTGCAGTTGCCATCTCAGATCACCTCCGGAGCGAGGGAGACGATTTTGGTGAAGTTGCGGTCGCGCAGTTCACGGGCCACAGGACCGAAGACGCGGGTGCCCTTGGGGTTCTTGTCGTCGTTGATGATCACCGCTGCGTTGTCGTCGAAGCGGATTGAGTTGCCGGTATCGCGACGCAGAGTTGCTCGCGTGCGCACCACAACGGCCTTCACGACATCGGACTTTTTCACGCCCATGTTGGGCATGGCGTCCTTGACGGCGGCCACGATGACATCGCCCACATGGGCGTAGCGCCGATTGCTGCCCAGCACACGGATGCACTGGATGCGCTTGGCGCCGCTGTTGTCAGCGACGGTGAGGAAAGATTCTTGCTGAATCATTTGGCGGCCTCGTCAGCTTTAGGGCTGTGGCTGAGCACTTCGGCGATTGCCCAGCGCTTGTGGCGGCTCATCGGCCGGGTTTCGGTGATGCGAACGCGGTCGCCGACCCGGCAGTTGTTGTCTTCATCGTGAGCCTTGTAACGGGTGGTACGGCTCACCGTCTTTTGATAGATGGGGTGGGGGAAGCGGTTCTCCACCGCGACAACCACCGTTTTGTCCATCTTGTCGCTGACGACGGTGCCGACCCTTTCCTTGAGTGCCATGGTTGGTTCTCCTTAGGGGATCAGGAAGCAGTGGAGCTTTGACGCTCCGATTGCACCGTCAGCAGTTGGGCCAGCTTGATGCGGCTTTCCTTGAAGCGGTGCGTGTTGGCGAGTTGCCGTGTGGCCTGCTGGAAGCGCAGGTCGAACAGCTCGCGGCGGAGACCGTCGATCTGTTCATTGATCTCTGCGTCAGAGAGCTGACGCATTTCGGAAGCATTGGGGCGTGCCATGGTCAGGCCTCCACAGTTGCGGTGGACGCAGCCTTGGCATCGCTGCCTTGTGCGGCTGTCTCCTGGTCTTCCAGGGTGATGAACTTGGTCTTCACAGGAAGCTTGTACTGCGCAAGGCGCATGGCCTCCCGTGCGATTTCGGGAGTGATTTCCTCACCGCCCATCTCGAACAGAACCCGTCCCGGCTTGATCACCGCCACCCAGAATTCTGGGTTGCCCTTACCGGAACCCATACGGGTTTCAGCAGGACGCATGGTGACCGGTTTGTCTGGGAAGATCCGGATCCAGATTTTGCCGCCCCGCTTGACATAGCGGGTCATGGCACGACGGCTGGCCTCGATCTGACGCGAGGTGATCCAGCCGCACTCCTGGGCTTGCAGTGCGAATTGACCGAAGGCAATGGTGTTGCCACGGGTAGCGACGCCGCGCATGCGGCCGCGCTGCTGCTTGCGGAATTTGACGCGTTTTGGACTCAGCATGGTTCAGGCCTCCTGTTCAACCCTCGTTGGAGCGGTCTTCGAACTGTTGGGGCCTGCGACCGGCCCGGCGCCGTGGGGTGGCCCCCACTGGCAGTTGTTGCGGGGCTTCATCACCCAGCACTTCGCCTTTGAACACCCAGACCTTGATGCCCAACACCCCGTAGGTGGTGCTGGCCACCTTGGTGGCGTAATCGATGTCTGCGCGAAGGGTATGCAAGGGAACACGACCTTCACGGGTCCACTCGGTGCGGGCGATTTCAGCACCGTTGAGACGGCCGCTTACCTGGATCTTCAGGCCGAGCACGCCAGCGCGCTGGGCCCGTTGGACGGCCATGCGGATCGTGCGGCGGAAGGCCACTCGCTTTTCCAATTGCTGAGCGATGTACTCAGCAAGCAGAAATGCATCGGCATCGACCCGCTCGACTTCAACGACATTGATCCTGACCTGACGGCTCGAATCTCCGACGGTTTTCTGGATGCCGCTGCGCAGCTCCTCAATGCCGCTGCCCTGGCGACCAACCAGCACGCCGGGACGTGCTGTTTTGAGTTCAACCTCAAGTTGATCAGCTTTGCGGGCGATCAGCACATCGCTGATGCCGGCGGAGCCGTATTTCTTGTGGATGAATTTGCGGATCCGGTCATCTTCTTGAAGAAGAGACGGATAGTTCTTGCTGGAGGCATACCAGCGGGACCGGTGCTCCTGGGTGATCCCCAGGCGTAAGCCGGTTGGATGGATTTTGTGTCCCATCAGTCGGTGTACTCGGGGGTCAGGAGTCGGTCTGGGCTGCCACAGCAATGCTGATGTGGCAGGTCTGTTTTTTGATCGCGAAGGCGCGACCTTGGGCGCGGGGCCGATACCGCTTCATGGAAGGACCCATGTCCGCTGTGGCGTTCGTGATCACCAGGGAGGATGGATCCATCCCCAGGTTGTGCTCAGCATTGGCGACAGCAGACCGGAGCACTTTGGTGATCGGGCCGGTGGAGCGGTAGGGCATGAACTCGAGCATGATCAAGGCATCGCGATAGGTGCGACCTCTGATCTGATCGAGGACCCGCCGCACCTTGGACACTGAGCCGCGGATGAAGCGACCGTGGGCCTGGGCGATGGGGGCTGTCGGGGATGACGTGGTCATGGTCTCAGCGGCCTCCTTTCTTGTCTTTGATGTGGCCCTTGAAGGTGCGGGTGGGGGCGAATTCGCCCAGTTTGTGACCCACCATTTGCTCGGTCACAAAGACCGGCACGTGGCTTTTGCCGTTGTGAACGGCAATGGTGTGGCCGATCATCATCGGCAGGATGGTGGAGGCCCTTGACCAGGTCTTGATGACGGATTTGTCATCAGCGGCGTTTTGCTTTTCAACCTTGCGAAGCAGGCTGTCTGCAATAAACGGGCCTTTTTTGAGTGAACGTCCCATGGCGGATTAAGCGAACGGCAGAACGGTGAGTTGCATCAGGAATCGCGTCCGCCACGGCTCCGCTTGGAGGTCTTGCGACGCTTGCGGAGGACGAACTTGTTGCTGGGCTTGTTCCGCTTACGGGTCTTCAGACCGAGGGCGGGTTTGCCCCATGGGGTGACAGGACCTGATCGGCCGATCGGTGCGCGACCCTCACCACCACCGTGGGGGTGATCACAAGGGTTCATCACACTGCCTCGAACCTGAGGACGACGTCCAAGCCAGCGGCGACGGCCGGCTTTACCCAGGCTGGTGTTGCGGATCTCGGAGTTGCCGACTTCACCGAGGGTGGCGTAGCACTCGCGGCGGATGAGACGCACCTCAGTGGAGGGAAGCTTGAGAGCGACATAGTCACCCTCCTTCGCCATCACCTGGGCACTCGCACCAGCGGTACGCACCATCTGGCCACCCCGGCCGGCATACAGCTCAACGCAATGAACGCTCGAGCCCAATGGGATCGAAGACAGAGGCAGAGCATTGCCGGTCTCAATCGGAGACTCTGGGCCGGAGACCACGGTCTGGCCAACGGTGATACCAGCAGGCGCAAGGATGTAGCGCTTTTCGCCGTCTGCATAGAACAGCAGAGCGAGACGGGCGTTGCGGTGGGGGTCGTAGTGGATTGCTGCAACCTTGGCGGTGACGCCGTGTTTGTTGCGGCGGAAATCCACCAGTCGATAGAGGCGCTTGTGGCCACCGCCGCGATGACGGCAGGTGATCACACCGCGGTTGTTGCGACCCTTGCGGCGGTGTTTGGCCACCACCAGGGAGCGTTCCGGCTTGCGGCCGGTGACTTCACTGAAGTCGGTAACCACCCGGGTGCGGGTTCCGGGGGTGTAGGGGCGGAATGTACGGATTGCCATGACGTTTCAGACCCCTCAGGACTCAGGGAAGAGTTGGATGGAGCTGCCTTCGGCAAGACGCACCACTGCCTTCTTCACCTGGGCACGCTTGCCGGCGAAGCGACCAACGCGACGGGAGCGTCGGGGCGGGTTCATGGTGCTGATGCCGGTGACCTTGACATCGAACAGCTGCTCAATGGCGGCCTTGATGTCGGGTTTGGCAGCTCGGTGATCGACCTCAAAGGTGTACTGGTTCAGTTCCAGTGCACGGGTGGCTTTCTCAGTGATCAACGGTCTACGGATCACATCGGCCAGTCGTCCAGTGAAGCGCTCAGTCATCGCTATAGACCTCCTGAATCGTTGCGAGTGCGGTCTCCCCGACCACGAGGCTGTTGGCGTTCAGCAGATCGAAGACGTTGAGTTGATCAGCAGAGATCAGCTTCACCTTCTCGAGATTGCGTACCGAACGGCGCACGACCTCGGAGGGGTTGGTGAGGATGATCAGGATCTTGGTGTCGGCAGCGATGCCGAGGCGCCCCAGAGCATCGGTGATTTCTCTGGTCTTGGGAGCTTCGAGGTTGGTGCCGAAGTCCTTCACCACAACCAGATCTTCCACACGGGCCATGAGGGCTGTGCGAAGGGCGAGACGACGCTCCTTGCGGTTCATCGCCAGGTTGTAGGAGCGGGGCTTCGGTCCGAAGACGATGCCGCCACCAGGACGCAGTGGTGTGCGAATCGAACCCTGACGGGCCCGACCCGTTCCTTTTTGTTTGTAGGGCTTGCGGCCACCACCGCGAACCTCAGCTCGGGTCAGGGTGCTGGCGGTGCCTTGACGGCTGTGGGCCTGCTGGCGCAGGACAGCGCGATGCATCAGGTCGTTTGCCGTGGCTTCCTTTGCCACCTTCAGGTCAAGGCTGGCACTGCCAGCTTCTTTGCCCTGCCAGTCGCGGACTACACAGTTAGCCATCACTTACCTCCTTTGGAAGGCTTGGCACCCACCCGGTTCGCGGGGCGGATGTTGAGTAGGGAGCCCGGCTTTCCGGGAACAGATCCCTTCACCACCAGAAGGTTGCGGTCGCTGTCCACCTTGAGGATGGTGAGACCGCGAGTGGTGATTTTCTTGCCGCCGTAGCGACCAGCCATGCGCTTGCCGGGATAAATGCGGCCGGGCGTGGTGCCTGCGCCGGTTGAGCCGGGTTCGCGGTGGTTCTTAGAACCGTGGGTCATCGGACCGCGGCTGAAGCCGTGTCGCTTCTGGTAGCCAGAGAAGCCGCGACCCATGGTGTCGCCGCTCACGTCCACCTTCTGACCGGCTTCAAAATCACCAACGGTGACTTTGTTGCCCAGTTCGAAACCGCTTAAGTCGTCGACGCGGTATTCGCTGAGGTGGCGTAGAAGCCCCTCGCCAGATTTGGCGAGATGGCCTTTTTCTGGCCTGTTGATCAACTTCTCGCGAGTGTCGCCGAAGCCGATCTGTACGGCGGAATAGCCGTCGGTTTCAGATGATTTGAGTTGGGTGATGCGGCAAGGACCAGCCTCGATCAGGGTGACCGGGACGGATTTACCTTGCTCGTCGAAGAACTGGGACATACCCAGTTTCTTCCCAAGGATGCCGATGGACATGGGGAGGTAAGAACGCCAGCGTGGACGCCCTCCATTCATGAAATGAACGGGGGTTTGGGTGCTGATCGTGATAACGCAGTCATGGCCGGATGCCTTGACACCTCAAGTTGAGGCGAAGAATCCGGAATGGAGCTAGCGAGCGAATCAGCGGGCTGGGACTTGTCCGACGTGGTCGGTCAGTTTCCCGGCAGCTTTGGGTGAAACCCTCCACTGCTCTGGCCTAGAGATCCAGCGCAATCGCTGAATCTGCTTCGCGATCTGGAGGCCCGGCTAGCGGACGGGCACAGAGTCACGGAGCAAACAAAAACACTACACCACAGCCCACCCCCCTCTCCAATGGGCCCTTCGACTGCCAGACTCCGTTTCAGCCGTGTTCGTTCCATGCCGCTGCTCCTCTCAGGACGGGGTTTCCGCCGTGAGCTGGAGGCTGCAGGATGCATGGCCATTCACGTTCCTTTGGAAGGCGGTGCGGAAACACGGTTGCTTCGCCGTCTACGAGGGGCTGGATACAACACCTATATGACCTCCGCACGCGGTCTCGGTGATGTTGAAGTCTTCCTGTTTGAGAAGCACGGTATCCGTCCTCCCCACCTCGGCCATCAGAGCGTCGGACGAGGTGCTGCCGTTGGCGAGGTGCAGGAGGTGATGCCGATTCTTGGCGAACGGCTTCTCGGGGCAAAACCTTTGGCTTTGTGGCTTCTCGAGGGGCAGGTGCTCTGCCGATCAGAGTTGCTATCGCTCTGTGAGCTCTGCCGTCGTGAGCCCAGGTTGAAGGTCGTTGTCGAAATGGGTGGGGCCCGCAGCCTGCGTTGGCAGTCCATGGCCAGCTATCTGGAGGCCTGAGCCTTTCCAGTGCACCCCCAGCCGCGCTCTCGCGCTGAAACGGCCTTGATGTCAGGGCATTGGGTGAAGCTCATTTGCGGTGCCAGTAATCAGGATTTGCCTGGTATCGCCGACCTCTGCGCTCTTTATGCCTGTGCAGGGGTGCATTGTGTGGATGTGGCGGCCGATACAGCTGTTGTACGCGCCGCCCGTTCCGGTCTGGCCTGGGCTCGCGACCATGGCGCTCCACCGGTCTGGTTGATGGTGAGCATCAGTGACGGCAGTGACGCCCATTTCCGCAAGGCTCACTTCGACCCCAAGCTCTGTCCGAGCGACTGCCCTAGACCCTGTGCTCGCGTCTGCCCCGCTGATGCCATCCCTGCTGCGCCACAATTTTTGGAGGCTGGTTGTGGAGGGGTCGAAGCGACTCGCTGCTATGGCTGTGGTCGCTGCCTTCCGGCCTGTCCACTTGGCTTGATCCAAGCCTCTGAGCATCGTCAGAGTCTTGAGGATCTTGTGCCGCTCTTAAGGGCGCTTCATCCCGATGCCGTCGAGGTGCATACAGCACCTGGTCGAGGCAAGACCTTTTCCGATGCCGTCCAGGCGCTGGTCAATGCCCAGGTTCCTCTACAGCGTCTGGCAGTGAGTTGCGGACTGGAGGGACACGGGCTGACGGCGCCTGATCTTGCGAGGGAGCTCTGGCAGCGTTTTGGCGTGTTGCGTCGCCATGGTCTGCGTCCGCTTTGGCAGCTTGATGGCAGGCCGATGAGTGGTGATGTGGGGAGGGGCACTGCCCGTGCCGCTATTCAGCTTTGGCAGCACATACGTCCGCTTGCGCCTCCCGGCCCTCTTCAGCTGGCTGGTGGAACCAATGCCAGCACGTTGGACCTGTTGCTGGAGACTTCGTCAGCTCAGGCCTTTCGTCCCGCTGGCGTTGCGTTCGGAGGCCAAGCCAGGGCTTTGGTTCAGCCTTGGCTTCAGGCGGCGTTGGAGCGGGGCCAGCATCTGGTCGATTGGCCAGAGGGCTGGGCTCAGGCCCTCAGTAAGGCCAAAACACTGGTCAATCCCTGGTTGCAGACTCGTTATGGCCGTTCTCCCTGCTAGAAGGCGGTCAACGCCTCTGGGTCGAAGGGTTGGCAGATGACCACCGAGCACATCACTGACGACCTCGATCGTTTGCTGATGCTGTTGCCAGCAGATGTGCAGCAAGCATTGGCGTCCTCCGAGTCCAGGGATGAGCTGCTGGAAGTGGTCTTGGATCTTGGTCGTGTGCCGGAAGCCCGCTACCCAGGCCGTTCGATGCCCCTGGGCGATGGTTGTCTCAGTCGAGATGCGCTTCAGGCCACCGTTGAAAGACTGGGACAGTTCGGTGCCGATAATCGTGCTGGTATTGAACGAACCCTCCATCGCATCAGTGCGATCCGAAGCCGTTGCGGTGATGTGGTGGGCCTTACTTGCCGCGTCGGCCGTGCTGTGTTCGGCACTGTCGCGATGGTGCGCGATCTGCTCGATAGCGGTGAGTCGCTCCTGCTGATGGGTCGCCCGGGGGTGGGCAAGACCACAGCGCTGCGTGAGATCGCCAGGGTTCTTGCTGATGAATTCGGTAAGCGGGTGGTGGTGATCGACACCAGCAATGAGATTGCCGGCGACGGTGACATCCCCCATCCGGCGATCGGCCGGGCTCGGCGCATGCAGGTGGCCCGCCCCGAGCTTCAGCATCAGGTGATGATCGAGGCGGTGGAGAACCACATGCCCGAGGTGATTGTGATCGATGAGATCGGCACAGAACTCGAGGCCCAGGCGGCACGCACGATTGCTGAGCGTGGCGTGATGCTGGTGGCTACGGCGCATGGCAACGCATTGGCCAACCTGATCAAGAACCCCACCCTTTGTGATCTGGTTGGTGGTATTGAGTCGGTCACGCTTGGTGATGATGAGGCACGGCGGCGGCGCAGCCAAAAAACGGTGTTGGAACGTGCCGCTGAGCCAACGTTTCCGTTGGCGGTGGAAATGCATCAGCGTCATCGCTGGGCGGTACATCCTGATGTGGGCGCCACGGTGGATCTTCTGCTGAGGGGGCATCAACCCAGGGCTCAGCTGCGGGAGCTGGAGTCTGATGGCACGGTTCGGCTTGTTGAGGGAGCGCCTGTCGGCGACGGGCCGCGTCGCCCCCGCGATCCGCAGCGACCGCCCTCGCGGTGGTCAGGGGTGAAGCCACCGCTGGCTGTGGTGCCGATGCCCGATCCCATCAGTTCGGTTGGCGAGGGTCAGGCCGAGGGGCCTCAGAATGGGCCGAGTGATGGCTGGGACGGACTGCAGGTGCTCTGTTGCGGGTTGAATCCTCGTCTGATCGAGGAGGCCACGCGACGTCACGACTGGCCTGTTCGGCTGGTGGAGGACCTCGTCGAGGCCGATGTGGTGCTCAGTATTCGACAGGGGTTAGGGCGGCAACCCGGCTTGCGGCGTCAGGCCCGCGAGGCTCGGGTGCCCATTCTTGTGATTAAGGCCGATACCCTGCCGCAGGTGGAGCGTGCACTGGAGCGTCTGCTGGCACGCCGAACGGAAGAGGCTCTGCCTACTTCCAGTGATGATCGTGCGGATGCCTTTGCTGCTCTTGAGGAATGCCGTCTCGCTGTCGAGCAGGTGGTGGTGCCCTTGGGTCGACCCGTGGAGCTTCTCCCCCGTACGGAGGAGGTCCGCCGGATGCAGGCCGATTTAGTGGAGCGTTATCGCTTGCGTAGCGACGTCTTCGGTCAGGCGGAACAGAGGCGGCTCCGAGTGTTCCCACCCTGAGCCACTGTTGACCTCCGGAACAATGGATTGACGAAGGCCACTCCAATGTGGGTAACTATTCAGGCACCAGTCAGCAGACCTTCGGGAATGCAGATTGCGCGCGTTGGGCCGTCGCCAAGTGGTAAGGCAGCGGGTTTTGGTCTCGCCATTCCTAGGTTCGAATCCTAGCGGCCCAGTTTTCAGTTCTTTTCGGTGTCCAACCGTCCTTTGTTGGTCTTCGACTTCGACGGTGTGATCGTCGACGGTATGGAGGAGTACTGGTGGAGTGCTTGTCTGGCCTGCCTGAGATTGAGTGCTGCTGACGGCATGCGGCACCAGGTCCCGAATCGGGTGCCTGATGGCTTCCGACAGCTTCGCCCCTGGATTCACCATGGCTGGGAGATGGTGCTGATGGCGTCGCTGCTGCAGGAGCGCGACGGTCTGCTGCAGCGCATCGGTGTGGATGCTTTTGTTGCTGCCTATTCGGAGCACTGTCGTCAGGCTCTCGAGGCCAGGGACTGGTCGCCTCAGCAATTGCAGGAGGCTCTCGAGCATGTCAGGCACTCGGCTATGGCGGAGGATCGTTCCACCTGGCTCAATCGTCATCGGCCCTTTGCGGGAGTACCCCAACGGTTGCGATCCCTCGCTTCTGAGGGTGTCGACTGGGCTGTTCTCACTACCAAGGGGCGGGCCTTTACCGCCGAATTGTTGGACGCATTTGATCTCCAACCTGCGCTGCTGTTCGGCCATGAAGCCGGTTCAAAACCTGATGTATTGCAGCGATTGATCGCTGAGCAATCGCTGTGTGGTTTTGTCGAGGATCGCCTGGCCACGCTCGAGACGGTGCTGGCGACTCCGGGGCTGAGGTCTCTTCCCTGTTTCCTTGCCGAGTGGGGCTATTTGCGTCCGTCTGATCGTCAGGCCCTGCCCCAAGGCGTGCAGCTGTTGGCACTGACGCAGTTCGCTGCCCCCTTGGCGGACTGGACTTGATTCGTTAACGTACATCTGTACTACATGGGACGATCGACTGCGTCTTGGGCACTGGATGGTCTGTTCAGTGCCTAGTGGTTCAGTTGCAGCGCTTTTTGCGCCGTCCTGGTCTGCGGTCTGTAACGCCCTTCCAATCCTTAGTTTTTTCTGCCATGCCAGTTGACGTGAAAGCCGCCCAGTCCTCCGGATCCGATGCTCGCCCCGGTGAGCGCGATAAAGCCCTGAACCTTGTGCTTGGTCAGATCGAGCGCAATTTTGGCAAGGGATCGATCATGCGCCTTGGGGATGCCTCCCGAATGCGGGTTGAAACCATCTCGACTGGTGCCCTCACTCTCGATCTCGCTCTGGGTGGCGGTTATCCCAAAGGGCGTGTGGTTGAGGTTTACGGCCCGGAGAGTTCTGGTAAGACCACGCTGACGTTGCATGCGATCGCTGAAGTGCAGCGTCGGGGTGGTGTGGCTGCCTTTGTGGATGCTGAGCACGCCCTCGATCCGGTGTATGCCGCGTCGCTAGGTGTCGACATCGAGAATCTTCTCGTCTCCCAGCCCGACACCGGTGAGATGGCGTTGGAGATCGTGGATCAGCTGGTGCGTTCGGCCGCGGTGGATATCGTCGTGGTCGACTCTGTGGCAGCTCTGACTCCCCGCGCTGAGATCGAAGGGGAAATGGGTGATTTGGCTGTGGGGAGTCAGGCTCGTTTAATGAGCCAGGCGATGCGCAAGATCACTGGCAACATTGGCAAGTCTGGTTGCACGGTGATTTTCCTCAATCAGTTGCGCCTGAAGATTGGGGTCACCTATGGCAATCCGGAGACCACGACTGGTGGTAACGCTCTCAAGTTCTATGCGTCAGTGCGGCTTGATATTCGTCGCATTCAGACCCTGAAGCGCGGTACCGAGGAATACGGCATCCGGGCCAAGGTCAAGGTGGCCAAAAACAAGGTGGCGCCCCCGTTCCGGATCGCAGAATTTGATATCCTGTTCGGCCGTGGCATCAGCACCCTTGGTTGCTTGTTGGATCTCGCTGAAGAAACCGGTGTGGTGATCCGCAAAGGGGCCTGGTACAGCTACGAAGGCGACAACATCGGTCAGGGTCGCGACAACACCATCGGCTGGCTCGAGCAGAACCCCGAAGCCAAGGAGACGATCGAGGTGTTGGTGCGTCAGAAGCTCACCGATGGCTCAGAAGTGACCTCCAACTCGATGCGACCTCTTGCAGCGGCTGCGCGCACGGCGGCTGCCAAGGGCAATGCAGCTGCAGCTAGCGCCGATAAAAAGGCCGACGATCCCAAGGCTGCATCAGCTGCGGCCTAAGGGGTGCTGCGCTGAGGTCGTACAAGCTGATCGATATGGGGATCAGTCAGGGGGCAGAGCTGCTTGTTTGTTGGTCTCAGCAAGGGCAGCAAGTTCATTGCTGCCCTTGCTGAGTCCTTGTAGGAACTGCGACAGGCGCTCCAGCTCTTGAATGGCCTCAGCGCCTTCGAGTTTCACGAGTTCGCGCCCATTGCGGGATTCAACCCAGCTGATGCTGTAATCGGAGACCAGGAATCTGACCATGTGTTGATCACCCAGGTCGGCCACGAATGAGGCGCCATGCTCTTCGCCTCCGTCGTCGCAGACGTAGCAGGAGGCGGTCATCCCGGATGTCTTCAGACTGCTGGCCAGAGCCTGAAGACTCATCACCAGGTCATGCACGACAGAGCGGTACTGCTGGGCCAGACGATGAAACATGCGTTTGAGGCCACGGGACCTCAAGCATTTTAAATGTTTCCTTTAGATTCGTGGCGGATGTGTGGGCCTGCGGACAGGCCTGTTGTCTCTGCAGGAGTCGCCGTCGTCGTTGCGACTTCAATCAACGTGTATCAGCCAGGCTCCACCAACCTGCGGCTGGACCGATGAAACGCACGACGACCCAGAACACCACCAAAGAGCCGATGCCGATCCAGGCCCCACGGGTTGTGATGGCCATGAACTGACTGGTTTGTTGCTTGGTGAGGGGGAGCCAGGAGACGACCCGTTCCGATGACCCGTTGGCGGGTTTCGGCGTTCGGGGCGGCATCCCCTGGCTGGCGCGGCGACGGGCTTCTCCCATGCGGAGCAGTGCTCTGGATAGGCAGCAGCCTAGGGGTGTGATTGTGGTTTGTTCTCGGATGGGCTCATTGGGGGAGCAGGCGCTGCAGAGGGGTCCAGGGTTGAAGGGCCGTGAGCACCTGTTCCCCCCAGCTCCGTCCCCTCACCCGTCCATCAAGGATGGCCAGGCGGCCACCGTTGCGGCGAAGAGGAGCCACGGCTGGTGCCAGTTGCAGGAGGGCTTCTGGCAGTAGAAGTTCGCGGAACCAGTCGCGTCCCTGGCGTTTCAGTGCTTCCACGCGCGCAGCGGTGAGTGGTGACTCCAAACTGGCCAGCGGGAGGAGGGCCAGAATCAGCTGCTCAGGAAGCGGCAGTTGATCCTGGTGTTGTAACCACCAGTCCCAGCGGCAGCAGATCACGCCGTTGCTTTCAGGGCTCGTGGCCTCGTGGATCACCCGACTGCCAAATTCACCCGCCAGTTCGCTGGTCAGCCGCTGGCGCATGCCGTCATCGTTGAGCAGCACCACGGTCAGTCCGGATCGACCGAGGATTAATCGACGCGCCTGATCCAGCAAGTGCTCTGAGAACACTTCGGTATTGGGCAGCGGCTGGCGACGTGGGGCAAACAGAGGCAATGGTTCCAACAGGGAGGGTTCGCGCAGATGCACGACCACATCCAGATTGAGTCCGGCGGCCGTTAATTCTTGCTGGAGTGGGTCTGCCTGGCCGCTTCCACTGAGCAGCAGCGCTGGTTGGTGCTCAATTAGCTCACGGAGCTCTTGCAAAGGTTCGAGCACCTCCAGATGCCAGCGCCACTGCAGCAGACGATGGTCCAAAGAGGCCCAACTCACCCACTGGTCTTCTCGGGCGCGGATGAGTTCCGTCCAGGGGTCGGGTAAGGGGCCCAGCAGGCCTACCAGATCCCGCAGGGCCAACAGTGCGCTGCCATCGAGGCGCACCTGAGCATCGTTGCGGGTGGCCTGCGCGAACACGCGGCGACTGATGCGTTCGTGCAGCTCAAGCAGCGCGGCATCCGCGCAAGGGTGGGCCTGGCGTAGCCGTTCCCAGTCACTGGGGCCGATCTCCGTTGAGAGTGCGTTGCGAAGACGCTGGCTGAAGTGTTGTCCTTCTGGCACGACCAGTTGGTGGTCAGGCATCAGCAGTCCTTGCTGGTGGGCTCGCACCAAACCAGCTGTGGAAAGAACCCAGACTTGATCTCCTGTCGGTGGGGTCTCGGCTGTCCAACAGGCGAGTTTGAGGCCAGCCTCCAGCAGGCGTGGCCGTTCCACCTCCAGCAGTCGTCGTTTCTGGGGCTCTTCGAGGACCAGCACCGCCCGCCGGCTCTGCAGGCATAGAGGTACGAGAACACCAAGCCACCAGTGCTCCTGGCTGCTTGGGGCAAGTTGAAATAAGGCTGAATCTCTCCGTCGCAGTCCCCGTGCCATCAGGCGGCTGAGGGTGAGGTGATGGGGCCAGGAGGAGCGGTCCTGCTGGAGCAGGTGCTTGAGCTGCTGATGGGCACGCGCTTCCAGCATCTGCAGAGCCTAATTGGCCCCCTTATGGGCGTTGGTGTGCGCTTGACCGTCGATCAACATGGGGCGAGTCGATCGGGTGGGAATGCAGCGCGAGAAGGTCGCCCTGGCTGGATTGCCCACGACTGTGGGAGTGGTGGGGCTTGGGTTGATCGGTGGCTCGCTTGGCCTAGATCTTCAGGCTCTTGGTTGTCATGTGAGGGGCATTACCCATCGTCAATGCACCGCTGATCGGGCTCTCGAACGTGGCCTTGTGCAGGAGGTGAGTACCGACCCTCAAGCGCTTGCGGGCTCTGAATTGGTGATTCTGGCGCTGCCGTTGAATCGGCTTCTTGACCCTGATGCTGCTTTGATCTCGGCTTTGCCCCGGGAGGCGGTGGTGACGGATGTGGGCTCGGTGAAGGGAGCGGTGCTGGCGACTTGGCGCTCGCTGCACCCGCGTTTCGTCGCTAGTCATCCCATGGCTGGTACCGCGGAGGCTGGCGTCGAAGCAGGGCTGAGGGATTTGTTTCGAGGGCGTCCATGGGTGGTCACCCCTGAGGCTGCGACCGATCCCCAAGCACTGGCAATGGTGGAGTCGTTGGCCACAGCGGTGGGTAGTCATTGTTTGGTCACGGAGGCAGACCGCCACGACCAGGCTGTGGCGCTGATCTCCCATTTGCCTGTGCTGGTGAGTGCCGCTCTCTTGCAGGCCGTCGGTTCTGAGCGGGATCCAGCTGTGTTGGCGTTGGCTCGCCAGCTGGCCTCCAGCGGTTTTGCCGATACCACCCGGGTTGGTGGTGGTAATCCGCAGTTAGGTACGGCGATGGCGGCCAGCAACACGGCGGCAGTCCTCAGGGGATTGGCCGCTTATCGCTGGAGCTTGGAGCAGCTGGAAGAGACGATTCTGGAAGGGAACTGGGATCAGCTTGAGAGTGTGCTCAGGCAGACGCAGAGCCAACGACCCGAGTTCCTCTAGCTGTTGGAGAGGTTGTTTGTCGCTGTTGGCTTGTCGATTCTGCTTATCCAAGCGTGAGTGAGCTGCCACGGCGGGCCATCAGTTGTTGGCATGCCATCAGGGCTGAGAGGCTCACTCCGGCGGTCCCTTCCCCGGGATAGATGGAGTCTCCGCAAAGCCATAGACCTGGAACCGGTGTGCGGCTGGCTAGCCCGAACGGGCCGAAATGGTGGGGGTGCTGGCCCAGGCCTCCCACGATGCCCTGAGGCCGTCCGGTCCAGTGGGCAAAGGCTCTTGGCGTCGACAGCTCAAGGTGATTCCACCCCTGGGTGGGAATGCCGAGCCAGCTCTCCAGGGTGCTGCGCATGGTGTCTAAGGTCTTGCGCTTGCGTTTCTGGTGTTCTGGCTCCGAAAGCTCCGCCCACTGGCGTGGATCGGTGAACACGCTGGCGATCAGGGTGGCTTGTCCGCTCGGGGCTCGCCCATCTCCGTCGCGGCTGACAGAGACGAACAGGGAACCAGGATCCTCTCCATCGCGCTGGAGATGGAGAGGGCAATCGTGCGGCAGCAGGCTGCGATCCAGGGCTCCGTAAAGCACCAGTGCTCCGCTTGGGGCTTGCAGGCTCTGCAGTCGGTTCCCGTAGTGCGCGGGCAGTGCCGATCTTTGGCTGTCGCCTTGGGTGACCAGCGCGGGGAGGCACTGGGGAGGCAAGCTGCAGATCAGCTCTTGGCAGCGCCAGTGGTGACGGGTGCCATTGCGCTCTTGTCCGTGAACAATCCAGTGATTGGTCTTGGTTCGTTCCAGTCGGGTCACACGCCGCTTCAGGCTGACCTCTCCTCCATCGCGGCGAATGGCGCTCGCGAGCAGTTCACTCAGCACCTGCATCGAGCCGTGGAGATGCCAGAGCCCCAGCGGTGCCTGCACCATTTGCAGCACGGTGGCGCCATAGAGAGCGGCCGTTCGCTCGCTGGGCTCCTGGGAGTACAGCCGCAGCTGTAAATCTAGAAAACGTCGCAGCCGCGGCTGGTCTGCGCAGCCGCAGAGACGAAGCAGGTCTGCGACGCTCATCAGACTGAATGGGCTGCTAGCCAAGGTGCCGAGTCCGATCGCCTTGAGGGTGCGTTGAAGATCCCAGCCGTTGCGCACTGGCAGCACGGGGTCATGCCCGGCAAAGGCCCAGTTCTGTTGATGCAGCCAGGAGCAGAGAGCCCAGAACCGCTCGGAGCCTGGGAATTGATGGGCACGTTCTTGATGCCAACGGTCTGGGTCATGCCAGAGGTGGATCGGCTCACTGCCATCGGCCAGATCCACAACACAGCCGGGATCGAGCTGCTCGGCAGCCGGTGGGACAAGCCCGAGGTGTCTAAAGATGCGGGCATGGCTTCCGCCCGGTTCCAAGCCTGCGACCTGGGTGGCGCCAACATCAAACGTATACGGTCCTCGCCGGAATGTGCCGGCGCATCCCCCGAGCTGGTGATGGGCCTCCAGCAGGGTCACGTTGATGTTTTCGTGGGCGAGTAATGCGGCGGCAGTCAGTCCGGCGATGCCACCGCCAATCACGATGACGTCCTGTTCAGGCTCCATCGGGCCATGCTGGCAGTGCAGGGCCTGGTGCCGTGGATGCGGGCAGAACTGGAACAGATTTTCCGTCAGAAGTCCTCTCTCATGGGCGGAGCACGCCTCGAGGATTGCCGTTCCCTCGGTGGTGGTTGCAGCCAGTCCGCCTGGCAGCTTCAGTTCTCGGACGGCAGGGTGCTCTTTGCCAAGCAGGGCACAGAGGCAATGTTGGAGGCCGAAAGACTGGGCCTTCAGGCCTTGAATGCCGCTGCAGATTCTCGCGATTTGATGGTGCCGAAGCCCTTGGCCCTGCTTCGTGCCGAAGCCAGTCAGGCACTGTTGGTGTTGCCTTGGCTGGACCAGACGGGTGGCGATCAGGAGGCCCTTGGTCGGGGGCTGGCCAAGCTGCATCGGCATTCGATGCAGCGGGGTCCTGGCCGTTATGGCTGGTCCAGTGATGGCTATATCGGCTTGGGTCCGCAACCAGGAGGCTGGCGTGACAGCTGGGGGGAGGCATACGTGCAGCTGCGATTGTGCCCGCAGCTCCGGCTCGCCAAAGCCTGGGGCCTGGAGTTTCCTTCCAAGGCATGGCTGGAGGTGCTCACGCAGGTGCTGGAAGAGCACAGCCCAGCCCCATCGCTTGTCCATGGCGACCTCTGGGGTGGAAATGCCGCCGTCTTGGCTGATGGCCGCGGTGCCTTGATTGATCCAGCCAGCTGGTGGGCTGATCGTGAGGTGGATCTGGCGATGACCCATCTCTTCGGTGGATTCAGCCAGGGCTTTTATTCGGCTTATGAGCAGGAATGGCCCCTGGCATTCGGGGCCTCAGACCGGATCGAGGTCTACAACCTGTATCACCTGCTCAATCACGCCAATCTTTTTGGCGGTGGTTATCGGCAGCAGTGCCGCCAATCCATCCGCCTGTTGAAGCAGCGATTCGATTGAATCAGCCGAGGTATTCCTGGCGAAGCGTTTGAACACGATTCACCAAAGCGGAACGCTTGTCGCTGGTTGTGAGGTTATTCCAGCTCCATTGGCCGACGACAACGACACCCAGGAGCTCGAGAAGACCTGGCACCACTGGCAGCAAGTTGATCGTGTCTAGGATTCCTTTGATCAGAATTTGCGCAACAATCACAGCTGCCAAGATGCCGACCACCTTGCCAATTCGGCCGACTTGACTCCAATCCACTTGGTCGAGGGTTTCATTCACCTTGCCCAGCACTTCGCTGTAGCGCTCGGTGAAGTTGATCGTTTCAGTGGTGGGGTTGGAGTCGCTGTCAGGCATGGTTTCGGTTGACGTGGGGTCCTTGACCGCAGTGGTGTCCTCACTCATGAGCCCGGTGCAGCTGCAAAATGTTCGTTGAGCGTATCGGTCATTCTCTCGAAACGCCATGGCTGCTGGCATTCGATTCCGATGTCCTGATCATTCTTCGCCGCACGCTCGTCTCCGCTTTCCCTCGCGAGGGATGTGCCCTGCTGCTAGGAGACCGCAGCGATCAGGGTTGGAACGTCAGAGCGGTGTGGCCCTGCTGCAACGTCTGGCGTTCAGGTCTGGAGGGATTGCCCGAGCTGGCGGATCAGTGGCATGGCGCCCCTGAAGACCCGTCAACGCAGGCTGCACCCAGTCTCCACAACCGTTTCGCGATCGATCCGCGGGAGCAGCTTCATGCCCAGCGCTGGGGGCGCCATTGCGGATGTCAGGTGCTTGGCAGCGCACACTCCCACCCTGGCGGTGAGGCCATCCCGTCGCTCACTGATCGCCGCTGGCTTTATGAGCCTTCGTTGATGGTGATCATGGCCAAAGATCACTCCTTTCGCGCTTGGTGGCTCGAGCCCGTGGCTGGCGCTGTGACACACACTGACTAAGGCTGTCGTTCTCGTTGTTCATCTGTGTCAGGCGATTCTGCGGATCACACCGCTGACATCAGTCCGGAAGAGAGGGCCCGTTATGCCCGTCATCTCAGCCTGCCTGAGCTTGGGATTGAAGGCCAGAGGCACCTGAAGGCTGCATCGGTGCTGTGTGTCGGCAGCGGTGGCCTCGGATCACCGTTGCTGCTCTACCTGGCGGCTGCAGGGGTTGGGCGTATCGGCATCGTTGATTTCGATGTGGTGGATCACTCCAACCTTCAGCGTCAGGTGATCCACGGCACGTCCACCGTGGGCGAGGACAAGGTTGTCTCCGCGCGTGCCCGGATCAACGATCTCAACCCTTTTTGCAGGGTGGAGACCTACAACACGAGGCTCACGTCGACCAATGCCCTTGAGCTGTTTCGCCCCTACGACCTGATTTGTGATGGCACCGATAACTTCCCGAGTCGATATCTGATCAATGACGCCTGTGTGTTGTTAGGCAAGCCATGCATCTATGGCTCTGTGCAGGGATTTGAAGGTCAGGTGAGTGTGTTCAACCTCACCGCTTCCAGTCCGGATTACCGCGATTTGGTGCCCGAACCCCCGCCGCCGGGTCTTGTGCCCTCATGTGCGCAAGGGGGTGTCCTCGGGGTGATGCCGGGATTGATCGGTTTACTGCAGGCCACCGAGGCGATCAAGGTGATCACCGGCATCGGTCAACCTCTGGACGGGAGGCTTCTCGTGGTGGATGGGTTGGCCATGCGGTTCCGTGAATTCCGTTTGAAGCCCATTCCTGAGAGGCCGGTGATCGATCGGCTGATTGACTACGAAGCGTTCTGCGGCGCCAGTGGCGTCGGATCGGTTCTGGAGGACATGGAAGGCATGGATAGCGTGAGCGTTCAGGAGCTCAAGCAACGACTTGATGCAGGCGAGGCTTTGGTGTTGGTGGATGTGCGTAATCCGCCGGAGGCGGAGGTGGCCGTGATCCCCGGTGCGGAACTGATCCCTCTGGCAACGATCGAAAGCGGCGAAGCCGTGGAACGAATCCGTGCTCTTTCCGCCGATAAGCCGCTCTTCGTGCACTGCAAAATGGGTGGACGCTCTGCCAAGGCGGTCCAGGCTTTGGCTGGCCATGGCATCGGAGCCATCAACGTTGAAGGCGGGATCGATGCCTGGTCGCAGCAGATTGATCCTGGCGTTCCTCGTTATTGAAGCTTGCTGTCAGATCTGGGATGGATCGTGATGCTCATGCTCAGTAGTCGACTCCTCGCTTGAGGTCGACTCCCTGTTCGGCGTAGTGCTTATGGCACACCATCTCGGAGTGCACGCTGGCCAGATCGAAGTAGGCCGGGGAATTCTTGCATCGTCCCGTGATGATCACCTCGGTTTCTGCTGGTTTGCGTAGCAGGGTCTGCATGATTGGCTCGACTGGGAGGAGTTCGAGATCAACACTGGGGTTGAGTTCATCGAGGATCACGGTTTTGTAGAGCCCACTAGAGATGGCGGCTCGGGCAATTTCCCAGGCTCGTTCTGCTTCCACGTAGTCGATCGGTTCTTGTTGACCGCGCCAGACAATCGCGTCGCGTCCGGAGCGGAGATGGTCTACCAGGTGGGGGTAGCTCTCCCGAAGCGCGGCGATGGCTGCGTCTTCGGTGTAACCACTGCCTCCCTTGAGCCATTGCAGGATCAGAACCCGGTGGCTCTTGTCTTGACTGATGCCACGACCGATGGCCTGGAGTGCTTTGCCGAGGGCGCTGGTGGATTTGCCCTTGCCTTCTCCGGTGTAAATCTCGATCGCACCCTGGGCATCGAATTGCTCGTTGCTTGCATCAGGGTCAGGGCGGCGATGGGCGCGCATCTCTGAATGCAGATCCGCTATTTGGACCAAGGGGCGTGGTGCAGCTCGTCCGGTGACGATGATCTCCATCCCCTCAGGCCTCGCTTTGAGGCTGCGCAGTACGTCCTCGATGTCGAGCAGGCCGAGATCCAGAACAGGATTGAGCTCATCGAGCACCACCACTGAGTAGAGAGCACTGGCGATTGCTCCCTTGGCGATATCCCATCCCCTTTGCGCTTCCTGGCGGTCGAAGCGGGTGACGTCTTCTGGGCCGAAATGTTCGCCCCGGCCCGTGCGCACCTGGTCGATCAGGTGAGGGAAACCTTGCTGCAGGGCTTCAATCGCTGCGTCTTCGTCGTAAGCACGGCCTGGTCCTTTGAGGAAGCGCAGCAGCAGCACTCTGGTGCGGCGTTGTTCGCAGATTCCCAGACCAATCGTGCGCAGCACGACGCCAAGTGCTGCCTGGCTTTTGCCTTTGCCTTCACCGTCGTAAATGTGCAGCTGACCGTGACTGCGCTCGCGACTGTCGGCTGCAGTGACGATTCCGACGGCTGGTCTTCGATTCCCTGCCATGAACCGACCGGACGCCCTCGGAGCTTAGTGAGTGTGCATGCGATGCGGCCTTTTCAGTTGTGTCTTGGTTCGCATTAGCGTGGTACAAGCAGGGAATTTGAGGAGGCTGTGACCGAAGTGCGCCCGGCGAAGCAGGCGTTGCGATTGCCCTCTCGGCTCTTCCCTCAGCTCGAGCCCCTTGGGGAGGCTGACCAGCGTCAGCTGGAATCCCTTCGGGACCAGATTCGTCGATGGGGTCGGGTCTGTGTCGCCTATTCCGGTGGCGTTGATAGCGCTCTGGTGGCGGCGATTGCTCAGGAACAGTTGGGCGCTGATGCCCTTGCCATCACTGGTGTGTCGCCCGCTCTAGCTCCCCATCTCCTCCGGGAGGCTCGTCTGCAGGCCGCCTGGCTGGGTATCCAGCACAAGGAAGTGCGCACTCAGGAATTGGCGGACCCCGATTACAGCAACAACCCCACTGATCGCTGCTACGCCTGCAAGCGGGAGCTTCATCATCATCTTGGGCCTCTTGCCGCCAATGCCGATGGAGCCCAGGTCATCGATGGAGTGAATGCCGATGACCTCAGTGATCATCGGCCAGGGATCCGGGCTGCTCAGGAGGCAGGGGTGTGTTCACCCTTGGCTGATTTGGGGATCAGCAAGGCTCAGGTGCGCGCTTTCTCCAAGGCGCTGGGCTTTCCCTGGTGGGACAAACCGGCCCAGCCCTGTTTGGCATCTCGTTTCCCTTATGGCGAAGTGATCAGTGCTGAGCGGTTGAACAGGGTCGCTCAGGCTGAAGCCTGGTTGATCGAACGTGGCTTCTCCGACGTCAGGGTCCGCAGTCAGGGCCTCTCGGCCCGTATCGAGGTGTCGGCCAATCGCATCGCAGATCTGGCGCTGCACAACGAGCGCGAGACGCTGGTGGAGACCTTTCTTGCCCTCGGATTTACTGCAGTCAGCCTCGACCTGGAGGGCTTGATCAGTGGCAAGCTCAACCGTGGCTGATTGGTGAGTGCTCCGATGCGGTGACGGCTGACGGCCGGTTTGCGCAGGTGTGAATACCTTCCCCGATAGAGGCATCGGATTCATGGGCATTCATCGCTCCAGGCATCATCTGCTCGACAGTGAAGAGCAGGCGCTCGTGGATGCCATGGTGGCGCCGCTGCCTAAGGATCGCTTCCCCGTTGGCGGACGCTCTGACGACACCACCGCGCAGCTCCTCAAGCAGGAGTTGCTTCTTGATGGAAATAGCAAACAGAATCTGGCCACCTTCTGCCAGACCTATCAGTCAGCCAGTGCGATGGAACTGATGGCACTGGGTGTCGATAAGAACCTGATCGATAAAGATGAATATCCCCAGACCGCAGAGGTGGAAAGGCGCTGTGTGTCGATGATGGCTGACCTCTGGAATGCACCCGGGGAGGCAATCGGCTGTTCGACAATTGGCAGTAGTGAAGCCTCCATGCTTGGTGGCATGGCGGCGAAGTGGCGCTGGCGCCAACGGCGCCGGGATCAGGGTTTGTCGACGGACAAGCCCAACATGGTCTGCGGCAGTGTGCAGATCTGCTGGAAGAAGTTTGCCCGCTATTGGGACATCGAGATGCGTGAGCTGGAGATGCGTCCCGGCGAGATGTGCATCACGCCAGAGCGGGTTCTTGAGGCGGTGGACGACAACACGATCTTTGTGGTCCCCACCCTTGGGGTGACTTACCACGGTCTTTACGAAAACGTTGCTGCGATCAGCGACGCCCTCGATGCTTATCAAGCCCGCACCGGCACCGATATCCCGATCCATGTGGATGCAGCTAGCGGGGGATTCCTCGCCCCCTTCTGCGCCCCTGATCTAGCGCCCTGGGATTTCCGGCTGGAACGGGTGAAGTCGATTAATGCCTCGGGGCACAAATTCGGGCTGGCCCCCCTTGGCGTGGGCTGGGTGATCTGGCGCTCGCCCGAGGATCTTCCCGATGAATTGGTGTTTCATGTGAGCTATCTGGGAGGGGACATGCCGACCTTCCAGATCAATTTCTCCAGGCCTGCGGGTCAGGTGATTGCCCAATATCACGAGTTCGTGCGCCTTGGCCACGAGGGCTATCGGATGCTGCATCAGGCAAGCCACACCAATGCGATGTATGTGGCCGAGCAGTTACGCCAATTCGGTCTCTTCAAGATCATTCACGATGGTTCTCCTGATCAAGGAATCCCAACCGTGGTCTGGACTCTCGAAGATCACTCCAATCCAGGTTTCAACCTTTACGACTTGGCGGATCGACTGCGCCTACGCGGTTGGCAGGTCCCTGCCTATCCATTCACCGGCACGTTCCAGAATCAGGCCTTCCAGCGCATCCTGGTCAAGCGTGATTTCACCAGGGAGATGGCTGATTTGCTGCTTGGTGATATCCGCGTGGCACTGGAGCATTTCCAGAAGCATCCGATCACAAGCAATCTTGATGCCTCAGAAGCCGCCTCCTACAACCATCTGTGATTCGCACCATCCCTTTGGCAAGAAGGCTCTGGCCATGGGGATGGTGGCCATCGTTTCAGGGCTTAGGCAGCAGCGGCGATCATCTGGGGATCACGAGGGGTGTGGGCCACGGCCGCAGGGGTTTCCCGCAGGAAGCTCTTGAGTTGGTAACGCTGGGCTTCAAGACCACAGCACAGAACATCGCAGGCACGCTCCGGCATGGTGTGGTCGCCGCAGGTGAAGACATCAACAGCCGCATAGCCGTTTTCAGGCCATGTGTGAATGGAGATGTGGGATTCAGCCAGAAGGGCTAGCCCCGTCACGCCCTGCGGTTCGAACCGATGGGTGATCAGGTTGAGCAGGGTGGCACCAGCACTTTTTGCTGCAGTGGTGATGGTGTCCCTGAGGAAGGCTTCGTCGTCGAGCTTGGCGTGGTCGCAGTCGTAAAGCTCGAGAATGCAGTGTTTGCCCACCATCTCGGTGGCACTGGGCGTTGGGGAACTGAGGGCTGAAGGGGATTCGCCACTGCCCCATCCCGGGTTGGGATGCAGGCAAGACAGGGTCTGCTTCATCAGGCTCAACACCAAAAGAGTTTGCGAACCTACCTCACATTTGCTTCAGGATTCAAGTCGCTGGCATCGAGCACCTGTGACTGCTTGCACCAACGCCCCTCAAAGGCCTCGAGGTGCGTGGCGCTCACAAGGCACTGATGGCGATCACCCACCGCATCGAGCAGAGTGAGCTGGCGTTCTCGATCGAGTTCTGCAAGCACGTCATCAAGTAGCAGAAGCGGCGGCTGTCCCCACAGTTCTCCCACCAGTTCCAGTTCCGCCAGTTTGAGGGCGAGTACAAGGGTGCGCTGTTGGCCGGCGGATCCAAACCGGCGAGCTGGGCTGCCGTTCAGGTTGAGGCCGATTTCATCGCGCTGTGGACCGACCCGGCAGCTGCCCAGGCGTTCTTCCTCGTTGCGTTGCTGTCTGAGCTGCTGGCTGATCGCCAGGCTCCAGGTGCTCTCCTCCTCTTCGCCCTCAAGGACGCTCCCCGGTTGATAGCGCAGCGTGAGCTGTTCACGACCCTGGCTGAGATGGTCTTGCCAGCGGCTGGCGAGTGGTTCCAGTCGGGCCAGGGCCCGGCGGCGACGGCGGTGGATGCGGGTGCTCACCAGGGCCATCTGCACGTCGAAAGTGTCTAAGAGAGTGTCTCGTTCGGTCGATGCCTTGCCACGGCTCTGTCTCCAGAGCTGAGCTCGTTGGCGTAGCAGCCTGTTGTAACGGCTGATCAGGTCGGAATAGACCGGTTCGAGCTGGAGCACCACTCGATCGAGCCATTGGCGTCTCAGGGCCGGTTCGCCGCGCACGAGATGGAGGTCAAGGGCGCTGAAACCCACGCAGCGGAGGGGACCGATCAGATCGAGTTGGCGTTCCAGCGTCTTGCCATTGCGCTTGGCCTCGCGACCGCCCCGTCGCCTCAGCTGCAGCTCCAGCTCATCCTGGTCGGCTGTGCGGGCCCGCAGCCGCGCCTCCGAGGCGTCCCAGTGGATGAGATCCTGATCCTGACTGGAACGATGGGAGCGCAGGCTGGCGAGCAGCTCCACCGATTCGAGCAGGTTGGATTTGCCCACCCCATTGCGGCCGATGACCAGCAGGCGTGGTGCATCGATCTCCAGCTGTAGATGGCTGTAATTGCGGAAACCATGCAGTTCCAGCTGGAGAAGCCGAATCGGTCCTGTTGCGACGTGTCGCTAAGGTACCTGGATCGGAGCGATTCGCGGATCGACTCGATGCAGCGGCTTCAGCCGGTGTGGGCATGTAGCTCAGTTGGATAGAGCATCAGATTCCGGTTCTGAGGGTCGCAGGTTCGAGTCCTGCCATGCTCGTGATCAGGCTCCACCGGTTAACGGAGCCTCAATCCCATGGCTCTGATGCCACCAGGATCCAGCACAAAGCCTTGCTTCTTCAAGGCGTCAAGCGCTGATGGCGGTGCTGCGATCGAGATGCTGCAACCGGGCAATTGCTTGCGCAAGCCGCTCAGAGCACGGTGAACCAGTACCGCCAGCATCTCGGCCTGCCTCGGACCAGGTTTGGCTGCGAGGTTCCAGAGGTTGGCATTGAGGGCCCGATCACTGGTGACACGCACGAACCCCACGAGTTCGCCGCTGCTGACCTCCAGAATGCACAGATGCCACAGGCTTTGTTCCAGGGCCGCCTGCCAGCGCTCTGAGGGAGGAGTGGGCTCTTCGCAAGCTGCCAACAGGCAGTTAATCGCCTCGGCTGAAGGCTTCAGGTCGCTAAAAAGCTCAAAACCCTCGGGTAGCTTCGGCTCGGCCGGCTGCTGACGAAAGGGAAGAAAGGCCACTTAGCCGGTGTTTCGCATGCCAGCGGCAATGCCGTTGATCGTGAGCAGTGCGCCCCGAAGCAGTTCACTGCGGCTGTAGGTGCGCCCGTCGGACTCTCCTCCTGAAGACTCGCGCATGGGGGGCTGGCGGTTTTGGTCGCGTAGGCGACGCAGCAGTGCCACTTGGAGGAAGCCAAGGGGCACGATCGTGCGGTTGCGCAGATCCACTGATAGCTGCAGGCCCGGATCGGCATCCAGGAGCCTTTCATGCCCCGTGATGTCCAGCACGAGTTGATGGGTGAGGGCATGCTCCTTCGCAATCGTGCTGTAGATCTTTTCGAAGGCGTCGCGATGGTCGCTGCTACCAAGGCTGGTCACGTAGTGACGGGCGAGCTCAAGGTCGACCTTTGAGAGTGTCATCTCCACCTTCGAGATCAGCATCCGGAAGAAGGGCCAACGCTGATGCAGACGTCGCAGCACGATCAGCTGCTCAGGGTCGGAGCTCACCTCTTCCGCTAGAGCGGTGCCAACTCCGAACCAGCTGGGAAGGAGGAAGCGGCTCTGCGTCCAGCCGAACACCCATGGAATGGCCCGAAGGCTGGAGAGATCCTTGGCCCCGCTTTTGCGGCGAGCCGGTCGGCTCGAGATCTGTAGCTTGCTGATCTCCTCGATCGGTGTGACCTGCTGGAAGAAGGCCACCAGGTCGGGGTTGTCGTGCACCAGAGCTCGATAATGGCTTCGAGAACGTGCTGCGAGCCTTGACATCAGCTCGTTCCAGTTGGCAGTTGCGTCCAGTTGGTTGGTGACGAGGCTGTTCTGCACCACCGCGGTGGTCACTGTCTCGAGGTTGTAGAGCGCCAGTTCCGGGAGGCTGTATTTAGAAGCCAGAACTTCACCCTGTTCGGTGATCTTGATGCGGCCGAGAAGGGTTCCGCTCGGTTGGGCAAGGATCGCTTGATAGGCCGGGCCACCGCCACGACCCACCGATCCACCCCGTCCGTGGAACAGGCGTAGGGCCACAGAATGACGGCTCGCGAGATCTTGAAGAGCGATCTGGGCCTGGTGAATCTCCCAGTTGCTGGATAGAAATCCGGAATCCTTGTTGCTGTCGGAGTAGCCGAGCATCAGCTCCTGAAGGGGCTGCATGTTCTCGCCCACCCTGGGTAGAAGCTGGCGATAAAGACTGTTGTTGAACAGCTGTTCCATCACCTCCGGAGCGCGCTGGAGATCCTCAACGGTTTCAAACAGGGGCACCACCAGCAGCTCTGCATGTTGAGCTGCTGGATCAACGAGTCCGGCTTCTTTGGCGAGCAGTAGTACCTCCAGCAGGTCTGACACCGTGTGACTCATCGAGATCACGTAGGTGCGACAGATGCGGCTGCCAAATTCCTCTTGGAGACGGTGCAGCATGCGGAATACTGCAATGGTCTCCGCTGTGCTTGCTGACCACTCCACGGCTTGAGGAATCAGAGGCCGCCGGGTCTGCATCTCTTCCAGCAGCCAGGCCACCCTTTCGCTCTCTTCCATGTCCTCATAGGACTTGGGCAGGCGTAGGTACCGGGTGAGTTCATCCAGGGCATCGCTGTGGCGAGTGCTTTCCTGGCGAATGTCGAGGCTGGCCAGAGAGAACCCGAAGATGTGCACCTGGGTCAGGAGGGTGTCGAGTGGTTCGCAGGTGAGTTCCGTGCTGACCAGGCTGTTTCTGATCAGTTCCAGATCGCTGCGGAATTCGGCGACTGACCCGTAGTGGAGTGCTTCTCCGCTGCTCACAGCCTTGGTGTTGGTGACCAGTCCCTCGGGTGGGGTCTGCCAGCCCGCTTCAGCCAGCTGCTGGTTGCGCAGCTGGGTGAGGCGAAGTCGCTCCAGCATGTAACTGAGCTTGAGGCGGTACGGTTCGAGCCGGTACCGGGCTGCCCGTTCTTCGTAGACCTCCGGGAAGCGGAGGCGGTCCATCTCCAGAGATTCCAGTAAAGGTGCACTGACCTGGCTCCACTGCATCGAGATGCTCAGTTGGTCGCGCAGGGCCTGTACGGCGCCGATATAGCGCTCGAGCATCAGTTGGCGCTGATAACAGGCTGTTCGCCAGGTGATCTCCGGTGTGACCGAGGGGTTGCCGTCACGGTCGGATCCAACCCAGGATCCGAAGGTGCAGAAGCCCGAAGGGGGGAGGCGAACGTCTGGATAGCTGCTGGCAAGGGCAGTGCTGATGCGCCGCCTCAGTTGCGGCATTGCATTGAAGAGCACCTGCTGAAAGTAGTGAAGGGCGTAGTCGACTTCATCCAGCACGGTGGGTTTGAACTGGTGCAGCTCGTCGGTGCGCCACCAGAGGCGGATTTCTTCTTCTAGTTGCTGACGGAGGTTGTCCCGTTCTCCATAGGCGATGGCGGGTGTGCCTTGCAGTTGCTGCAGCAATGTGGCCACTCGCCGTTGTTTGTGCCGCACCGTGTGTCGGACGATTTCGGTGGGGTGCGCTGTGAACACCAGGCGGATGTCCAGGTCTTGCAGCAGTGCCTCCAGCTGACCTGGTGGAACATTGAGATGGCGCAGCCGTTCGAACAGTTCCCGGAAGGTGGCTGGTTCCGTCTGGCTGGCGAGGGGGGGAGCGAAGGGATCGACCTGTTCCGGGTGATCCTGAGAGCGGCTCATGCTCTCCAGATAACTGTCTTCCTCGATGCGCTGCTCGAGGATGTTCACCAGCTGGAAATAGAGCGAAAAGGCACGGGCGGCGGCAATCGCTTCGACAAGATCCATCTCACGGATGATCTGGGCCACGGCATCGCTGCTCACCGCTTCGCCATCGCTGGCGACTGGATCGCTGAGTTGCTTCATGCGAAGCAGACGCTCGGCCTGATCGGGCGGACATTCGCTGCGCAGAACCGTCTCCCACAGGTCTTCGACCAGGGCCAGACGCTGCTGCAGTAAGTGACCTCCGCTCTTGATTGTCTCAGCGATCGTCGACCGGTCGCTCTCAGGAGTCTGGGCGGAGGTCGAGAGCATCGAGGCGTGCTGAGAATCGGCTGACGACATGATCATCCCAAAGCGCCTGTTTTCTGAGCGTGGGTTTGCTCCTGCAGGGCCATTTCCGTGATCCCCATCTGGATCACTTCCGGAATGGAGGCCCCGTTCTGCACGGCATCTAGCCAGCGCATGGCCTGATTCCCGTTCTGGAGCACGCTGTCAATCGGCTCAAGCTGTTGGGCGAGACCGAGGGTTTCGGCAAGGGGGGTGACGTCTGCGCGCAGTTCTGCGATCCAGGTGCGGCAGGGCAGAGATCGTCCATCCCGCCAGTGGCGCAGATCGGCATCAAGGCTGGTGCGGGCTACTGCTGCGTCGTTCTGGTCGCAGAGCGCTTGCAGCGCTTCTGGGCTGAGGCTGCTGGCACGGAAGGGATCGAGGCGATTGGGGTCCTGTTGGACCATCAGCACTCGTAGTTCGAGCAAGGTGGTGACGGCTAGCAGCAGGGCTGGGTCGGTGATCAGATCGCAGATGCGCAGCTCCAGTCGATTGAGCTCATGCGGCCGCTGTGGGCCATTCGGGCGCACTGAGGTCCAGAGGTGGCGCACATTGTGCATCGCGCCCGCTTTGAGTTGGTCTTCGATCCAGCTCACGTAATGGGCGTGATCCTCAAACAGGGGTACTGAGGCCGGCGTGAGGGGGAACTGCAACCAGCGTTGCGAGTGTGCACCTGTGATTTGTCCCCCCAGGAAGGGCGAGCTGGCGCTCAGGGCCAGCAATAGCGCTGCTTCGCAGCGGATCAGCCGCAGGCTCGTGAACAGGGGGGTGATGTCCGCGATTCCAAGATTGATGTGGATGCTGGCGGTCACGACACGGGTGCCGTAGCTGGCCTCGATCAGGGCGTGATAGGGGTTGCTGGGGTCTGACCGTTCGAAGCGATCGGGATCCCCCAGGCTCAAGGTGCTGCCTGGTAGCAGGGTGAGAGTTCGGCCTGCTAGCCACTGGCGCAGTTGCCGTCTCGGAGCCAGCAGTGCCTCCATCAGGGGGCCATAGCTCGCTTCAGGGGCTGTGATGTATTCCAGGTTGCGGTGGTCTGGTTCGGTGACGAAACCATTGAGCTCACGCGCTGCTTCCACGGCCACACCGACGTTGTCGCCATTGGCCCGTCCGGTGAAAAGTTCGATTTCAAAGCCCTTGAGGAGCAATGGGACCGTCATGCCGAGGGGTCCTGCAGGCATGCAAGCGCAGTGAGCATGCCCTTTGCTTTGTTCAGGGTCTCCTGGTATTCCGCTTCGGGTTTGGAGTCGGCGACAACGCCGGCGCCTGCCTGCACCTGAATCCGCCAGCCTCCATCCGGGTGGGGGCGAACCACCATGGTGCGAATCGTGATCGCCGTGTTGAGCGCCCCTGAGAGATCGACTGATCCGTAGACACCTGAATAGGGGCCGCGGGCATCGGGTTCGAGTTCGTTGATGAGTTGCATGGCTCGGATCTTTGGGGCGCCGCTGACGGTGCCTGCCGGGAACGAGGCCATCAGTAGATCCCAGACGTCGTGATCATTGGCGAGAAGCCCCTCCACCTGGCTGACGATGTGCATCACGTGGGAATAACGCTCGATCACCATGAGGTCTTTGACTTCGACGGAGCCGGGCTGACAGACGCGTCCAAGGTCGTTGCGACCGAGATCGACCAGCATCACGTGCTCTGCCCGTTCCTTGGGATCGGCCAAGAGGTCGGTTTCGAGATTGCGGTCTTCAAGTTCGGACTGCCCGCGAGGTCGTGTCCCCGCGATCGGCCTCAAGCTGGCGCGGATGCCATTGGCAACTGGGTCAGCTTTCACCATGACCTCGGGGCTCGAGCCGATCAGCTGCCAGTCTCCGAAGTCGAAAAACGCCATGTAGGGCGATGGGTTCACCATGCGCAGACTGCGAAAAAGCTCCAAGGGTTTTTGCGGAACTCTGCTTTCCAGTCGCTGGCTCAGCACCAACTGGAACACATCGCCGGCGGCGATGTGTTCTCGGCCGCGCTCCACGGCGTGTTCAAAGTCTTTGCGACTGCGATTGCTGGTCGTGTTCGGTGTGGATTGCTCGGATGGGTTCCAGCGCAGCGGGCGGATCGCCGGGAGGGGTGCAGCCATCCGTTCTTCCAGGGTGGTGATCCGTGCCATCGCCGCATCCCAGGCCGCCTCAGGTCCTGCAGCACTGTTGTGGCTGCGGCTGAGATCTCCATAGGCCACAGCGGTAATCAGCCGTTTGACCTGGTCAAAGATCAGGATGCTGTCCATCAGCATCCAGACCCCGTCAGGAGGGGCATCGTCCGGCACGGGATGGGTGGGTACCGAAGGTTCGATCCAGCGGATCAATTCGTAGCTCCAGATCCCAAACAGCTGGCCGATGGAGGGAAGTCCAGGCAGCTCCCCAGGGCTGTAGGGGGTGAGGCAAGAGCGCAGCACATCGAAAGGATTCCCTTTCAGATCCACCTTGTGGCCGTCGCGCCAAACCTGCTCAATGTGATCGTTTCGGACCGTTAGCGTCCAAAGCGGATCACAGGCGACAACGCTGTAACGCCCAAGAGTTTCTCCGCCTTCGACGGATTCAAGTAACACCCCTGGTGGGCGCCCTTCTCCCACCTTGAGCCATGTGGTGAGCGGGGTTTCAAGATCTGCCGGCCAGCTGTGTGCCACGGGGATAAACGTGGCACCAGCGGCAGCGGCCTCTAGGAACGCGGCGCGGTCGGGGCTGAGCATGGGGGGATTGTGGCAGCCGACCGCCTGTTTTCGACGAGATCAGGCGTCGAAAGTGTTGCGTCCACTGAACTTGAGCTTGGCAGGATCCGTGTTGCTGCCAATGGTGCGGGGGTTGTGACCCACAATCTCGCGACCCTCGTTCACCTTCTCAGGGAAGACGCCATCGCTGGGATGGAGGAACTCGGTGTCACCACCGGGGAAGATCCGATAGATCTTGTAGTCCTCAATCCGGGGCTTGAACTTGGTGCGCAGCTGGGTGCCCAGGGCCAGGCACTGTTCCTTGCGGGCGAAATACATGATGTTGTCGCCTGCGTTCATCATTGCCGCGCCACCTGTGGGCAGCTCAAACGCCTGAGCGTTTGAGCTGCTCCAAGTGATCGCGTACTTTTCTTCGGTCTCTGCGGCGTTCAGAAGTCCACCGGTGCTGCCGATGAACTGGGGGAGCTGACCGTTCAACGCCGTTGCTGTCATGGCTGTCCTCGGAAAAATCGGCATGCCGTTACGGCTGGAAAGTAGCACCGTGATTCGGCCTTGATCCCCCGTCCCGTCAGCAAGCTTCACACCCGTCAACATTGTTAGGCCACGGGAAAGAACACCGTGAGTCCCTGGTCACGCTGTTGGATCAGTCGTCCTCCCAGGCTTGCCAGCAGCCGTCGAGTCGCTCCCTGGCTCAGTTGCAGGCTGCCGGTGCTTGGATTCCAGCTCAGCACCGGGCCGAGTTCAGAGGTGCTTTCCACCTCTTGGCTGGTCGATCCGCGATCGTTGAGTTGGCTGCGTAGGTGCAGCTTCAGCCGTGCTCCGGCCGGCCGCAGTTGGAGTAGCAGTTGGGCCCCTGCGGGCAGGCTGCGGCTGCTGCGGTCGATCAGGCCACCGAGCATCGGTTCTAGGCGACCGGGATCACTCAACACCGATGGCAGGTTGGGGCTGATGTCAAGCACCAGGCTGATGTCACGTCGTTGAAGCTGTTGCTGCCAACCCGGCGAAAGCTCCTGGATCATCCTGCCCAGGTCGGTGCGGGCCAGCCCGCCTGGAGTTGGTGGCTGTCGCTGCATCTCTGCGGCATGGAAGATCAGGCCAAACCTGTCGATCTGCTCGGTGCATTCGCTGTCGATCTGTTGCAGACGGTCGAGTGCGACAGCCGGTAGGTCTTTGCGTCGCAGCAGCGATCGAATCAGGGTTCGAATCGTTGCCAGCGGGGTGCGCACTTCATGGGTGATCGCTTCGAGCAGTGAGAGCTCTGCATCTGCAGCGTCCTCTTTGCTGTTGTCCTCCTCGTTGGCGTCATCCACAGTCCGAAGGGTCTGGAGTGTGAGACTCGGGGCCATGCAAGCCAGTCGTTCGGCCAGCCCCGGCCAGAATCGTTGGGCGAAGAGTTCACTGCTCTGCAGGCGGCCGAGAGCGCTCATTGCTCTGCGCAGACCCATGGCCTCCTCCGCTGCTTGATCCTGCAGTCGTTGGTCGAGCATCGCCAGCAAGGTGCTGAGAGTTTCTGGGTCGCAACGCATCAGCAATTGGCGTTGATCGCTCTTGCCGTGAAGGGCTAAGGCCACCTGGAGCTCAGCCGTAATCACAATGAGCAGCGGATCGAGTCCATCGCTCTCGAGCAGCGAGAGGCGTTGATAAGGGGGCTTGGTCTGCGTCTTGCCCTCTGTGCTGCCGCTGAAACGTTCTGGGGGCAGTAGGGCTCCTTTCTGGCCCGTGGTCCAGTGGAGCTCGTCAGGGGTCCAGACCCAGCCCTGCATCGTCTCCAGGAGTCCCGGGTCGTAGAGCGCCGGGAGGGGGGCGGCGATCCACACGCCTGCAGGCGCCTCTCCATCAGCAAGCAAGACTTCTGCCTGGATGGTTTCCAGCGCGGCCCACCACAATCGACGGGCCGTCGGGTCGTCGACCCGTCCTGCGTCAAGCCCCTCAGCCATGCACTCCTGCAGGCTCTGCAGCGTGATTGGTTTGGTCACCGAAGCTGTTGCTGTCGACCACGTCTGGCGACAGAGAGACAGAGGCCGAGGGCGATGAAGTTCACGACCATGGCGAAGCGTCCATAGCTCATGAAGGGAAGAGGAATCCCGGTGATGGGGCCTAGGCCGATGGTCATGAAGATGTTCACGACTACCTGGAACATCACCATCGTGGCGACTCCAATCACCATGAGCGACTCAAAGTCTGTGCGGGCTCGATTGGCCACCTGCACCAGGCGTGTCATCAGCAGCGCGAAGCCAATCACCAGCAAGACCGTGCCGAGGTAACCCACCTCCTCGCCCAGAGCGCTGAAAATGAAATCGGTGTGCTGTTCGGGAATGAAGCGCAGTTTGGTGAGCTGCCCCTGCAGCAGACCCGTGCCGAACCAGCCGCCGGAGCCGATGCCGACGGTGCTTTGCAAGAGGTGGTAACCACCGCCAAGGGGATCTTTGCCCGGGTCGAGAAACAACACCAGACGATCCCGTTGGTAATCCTTGAGCCCATGCATCCATAGCCATGGTGTGATCCCCGCAACCGTGGCCTGCACGATCAGGACGAATGCGCTGGCAATTCGCTTCCAGGGCAGCGACCGGTAAGCGATCAGAACGATCAGAGGGACCCAGAGGGCTAGTGCCCAGGGGATCAGCCCTGAAACCAGAGCCGTGACAAGCGGCGAGAGCAGCAGCACCAGCCACTCAAAGGGCATGCCCGACCAATAGAGCATCGTCAGCAGCATGGCCCCAAACACCAGTGATGTTCCGAGGTCGGGCTGGATAAACACCAGAGCCCATGGGATCGAAATCACCCCAAGAGGGCGGAGTAAATCGACGGGGCGCTCTACAGGGAAACGGTCGAGGACTGCAGCGAGCAGAAGGATGGCGGATAACTTTGCAAACTCTGAAGGCTGAATGTGGAACGGCCCGATGCTGATCCAGCGCTGTGCGCCGAGTGCAGAGGTGCCAATGACCTTCACCGCGATCAGGCTGATCACAGTGGTGATGTAGATAGGGAGTAATAAAGGCTTGAATCTCTCGAGCCTAAATGTCGCGAGAAGTAGTGCAACAACGATGCCAAATAGCGCTGTCACAAGCTGCGATAACCACAGCTGGCTATTAATGAATTGAAGCAGTCCTAAGAGGCTGAATGAGAATGAAGACCATCCTTCCAATGCCTCTTGACGCTCGATGCTGAGAATTAAAAGGCTGGAAATTGCCACCATTGCAAGAGGCACACCCCACAGCACCACCTCAAACTCTTGGCGGCGGCGGAGTTGAGAGCCCGCGTGGGCGTGAAGACTGGATCGCCGCCTCCGCCAAGCTCCCCAAACCATCAGGCTGGAGCTCCCATGAGCTCTGTGACCCGTCCGGCCAGGGAACGGATGCTGCCGGCGCTGGCTGAGTCGGGTTGACTGATCACGATCGGTCGTCCTTGGTCGCCTCCGGAGAGAACAGGCATTTCCAGAGGGATCTGGGCCAGCAGAGGTGTGTCGAATTCATCGGCAAGGCTTTGGCCACCCCCTTCTCCAAAGAGGGCGTAGCGCTTGTCGGGCTGGTCAGGTGGAATGAAGGCACTCATGTTCTCAACCACGCCGAGCACTGGGATCGACATCTGGCGGAACATGGCCAGACCACGGCGGGCATCCTGCAGGGCCACCTGTTGGGGGGTGGTCACGATCACGACACCGGCCATGGGGACCGCTTGGGCGAGGGAGAGCTGGGCATCCCCGGTGCCGGGGGGAAGATCCACCACAAGCACATCTCGCTCACCCCAGCTCACCTGATAGAGGAACTGACGGATGATGCCGTTGAGCATGGGTCCGCGCCAGATCACTGGCTGGTCGGCATCGATCAGCAGGCCCATCGACACCATCGCGATGCCGCCGCTGTTGATCGGGGTCATGCGTTGCTCGCCACCGCTCCCTTGCACCTCCGGTGTGCGGTCTGCGACCCCGAGCATCGTTGGTGCATTGGGGCCGTAGATGTCGGCATCGAGGAGGCCAACGCGAAGGCCTTGCTGCGCCAGTGCGCAGGCCAGATTCACGGCCACCGTGCTTTTGCCTACACCGCCTTTGCCACTGCTCACGGCGATGACTTGCTTCACGCCTGGAATCGACTGGCGTTCGGCCACTTGGCCGTGGCCGGCCTGGCCGATGCCCCCAGGGGTCGGCTGTTGGCTCGTCGCATTGCCGAGCTCGATCTGGACTTCATTGATGCCATCGAGTTGGAGCAGTCGTTCGCGACTCTCCTGGGCAATCCGCTCACGTTGGCCCTGGGCGAAGCCAGGCAGGCTGAGCCGGATTACGGCCCTAGGAGGGTCTAAACGCACCCTGTCAATCCAGCCGAGATCGAGGGCCGGGCGTCCGCTGCCGGCATCAAGGATGGTTGCCAGTGCTTCGCTGGCTTGCTCTGCGGTCGCCATGGATCCGGTTCGTTGAGGCGGATCCTAGGTGTGGGCTCCCATAACAGTCCTTCACGTGCTCTTGTCGGAGGGGGGCACGGGCTGAAAAGGTTCCTGTCAGTACCTGCGGGATTCCATCCATGGTTCGTTCACTGCTGAGGCGCCTCAAGGGCTCGTTCTCCAGCGCCTCCGGTGCAGCCTCCGCTGGTGCTGTTGCAGAGATTTCGCCCCCTCCCTCTGACTCCAGAGAACGGGCCAGGGCCTTGGTGATGGGTTTGCAGGATGACATCTGCGCCGGCCTGGAGCGTTTGGATGGCGTTGGCCGTTTTCAGGAGGAGAGCTGGGATCGCCCCGAGGGAGGAGGTGGCCGCTCCCGGGTGATGCGTGAGGGGCGCGTGTTTGAGCAGGGTGGCGTCAACTTCTCGGAGGTGCATGGCAAGGAGCTGCCTCCCTCCATCCTCAAACAGCGTCCTGAAGCGAAGGGGCACCCTTGGTTTGCCACCGGCACCTCAATGGTGCTTCACCCCCGAAATCCCTATGTGCCAACGGTGCACCTCAATTACCGGTATTTCGAAGCAGGTCCGGTGTGGTGGTTTGGTGGTGGGGCGGATCTCACTCCCTTTTATCCCTTCCTGGAGGATGCCCGTCACTTCCATCGCACCCTCAAGCAGGCCTGCGATTCAGTCAGTGACGATCTTTACCCAGTCTTCAAACCCTGGTGCGACGAGTATTTCTGCCTGAAGCACCGCAATGAGACCCGTGGAATTGGAGGCATTTTCTACGACTACCAGGATGGAAACGGTCGGATTTACAAGGGCCAGAATCCCGATGGCCCAGCCGCAGCGATGGCCCTGCAGATTGGGTCAAGACCCATGAACTGGGAGCAGCTTCATGATTTGGCTCGGGCCTGTGGCCAAGCCTTTTTGCCTTCTTACACACCGATTGTGGAGAAACGCCATCCGCTTTCCTATGGGGAGCGTGAGCGGCAGTTCCAGCTTTATCGCCGTGGGCGTTATGTGGAATTCAATCTCGTTTGGGACCGCGGCACCATCTTTGGTTTGCAGACCAATGGCCGCACGGAATCCATCTTGATGTCCCTGCCTCCGCTGGTGCGATGGGAATACGGCTATCAGGCTGAAGAGGGGTCTAGAGAAGCCCTGCTCACTGATCTCTTCACTCGTCCTCAGAACTGGTTCGAAGATCCGTCTCTGGAGGCACGGTGTCAGCCGCATCAGGCTGTGAATTGACGATGGGGCTGGAGGCCGGCGGCATTCCGTTGAGGATGGCGTCGGTGATTCTCCGGGCGATCGCGTCCAGGGTGGCCTGACGGGTTTTGACAGACCTCAGCCGTTGTTCGAGGTTGCCTTCGAGCTTGCCGATCTCAAGGATGCTGATGCCACGGCGAGGCGCGCCAAGCCCTCCTCGGAAGTTGATTGGATAGCGCCCAAAGCTGGCGGCCAGGCTTTCGTCGATCCTATTGGGATGCTTGTGAATCGCTGGAATCAAGCCAGATCCATAGCCGTAACTGCCATAGGCATCGAAATGGATCTCAAAGGCGTAACCACCTTTCGCGGCGTGTTGACGCCCGGTTGACCAGTTGGTGCTTGGGTGATCACCGTTGCGGATGGTGAGCGCAGGCGGCGTATAAGCGCTGATGTTGAGGCCTCGTGTCTGGCCATGCTTCACGACGGCATCCCGAACCTGGAAATTCCAGAAGAGTTCATCGCGCATGCGTGGATCCATCGGCCGGGCTCCGTGTAAATCCACTGCGGCGCCGGAGGTCCCGGAACCATTGATCTTCTGCGAATCGGCGTGCCCTGCCAGCACCAGGATGGGGATCTTGGTGGTCACAGCACCTTCTCCGACCCAACGGGCTTTGAGTTGGACCCTTTGCCCCAACAGAGGATCGATGCTTGGGGGACTTGGTGCTTCTGCTGCAGTCGCAAGGCTCAGGCTGATGAAGACCACTCCCCCTGCGGCAAGCGCCAGGGAGAGGCGGCGACGTGAGACTGGGATTTGCCTGGAGATCGGCATGGCATTAGATCGGAGACGACAGCAGTGAGCCATCACTGGCGAGGTCGAGCGGCCCGGCTAATTCCAGTTCAAGTGCGATCAGTTCATCGCGATGGGCGCGGAGACGAATGGTGCTGCCCTGGGTCTGATCGACCTCATTCATCAGCCGGATCTCAACTGCTTCGATGCGGTCGGCCCGTTGGCGGTAGATCACGCCGGCGAGGGGGCCTAGCAGGGCGAGCAGCAGCGGCCACCATCCCAGGGAGGGCTGAAGTTCACGGATCACCAAGCCCAGGCTGCCGGCTCCGATGCTGCCCAGGAAAGAGAGCAGCACAGACAGTGGCGGGCTCGCCGCCACCCGTCCCTGAAAGCGCAGCACCTGGCGATCGGCATCGCCGCCTTGAGGTGCCCAGCCCCGTTGCACTAGCCAGGCGCTGAGGCCTTCCAGCACTTCCAGAGGAGGGCGCGGCGAGGCCACATCCACCACGGTGGTGCGGTCTTTGCTAGCTGCCCGCAGGAAGAACACCAGCCCGATGGCCAGTAAAGCGGTCAGCAGCAGAGTGGAGGTCTGAAAGGAGGGCATCCGCAGGCCACGGCGCTTGGGTGCCCATCCTTTCTAGGTCGCCATGGTCAGTGCGTGGCTGTGGGTCAGTTGTCGCAGCCAGTTCTGCCAGGGCCCCATCAGTCGCTCGGCTTGGCCGCGAACGTCCTGGTGCAGGTGCAGCATGCGCCTGGGGCGGCCTCGGCTGGGACAGCGCTTGCTGTAGTGGTCAACCATGCCTTGGCTTTCGAGGAAGTCGAGGGCTTGATGGAGCACGGTTTCAGACAGGCGCAGCTGGGGATGCTCGTGTTCCAGACGTTGGAGCAGCCCGGACGGATAGCTGTCGTTTTCCAGGAGACAATCGAGTACCCAGCAGACGGCGAGCTCCAGATCGAGAAAGCGCGGTGGGGGCTGGCGGAAATAGCTTTCGATGTCGGCCAGGCAGGCGCGAGTTGGATTGCGGCGGCTGTGCACAGAAACAAAGCGGTCTCAATGTTGTCTAATCCGGTCTCATTCTGATTTTCAAGCAACAGGCAGAAATTCTCTAGATCGGGAGGGGTGGGGTGGTTGGTCAGACTGGGGTTGTTCTTGTGCTCCTCCCGCGATCCCGATGGCTGATGCCCCTGCCGCACCCCGTGAGTTCGCTGTGTTTGATGGAGACCTTGATGCTGCTTGGGCTGAGCGTTTCGGTCGTGCCCGGGCCGTTGCTGTTGACACCGAGGCGATGGGGCTGATTCATGGTCGTGATCGCCTTTGTCTGGTGCAGCTTTGCGATCCCGACGATCATGTGGCCTGTGTGCGCATCGGTCTGGGTCAGACCGATGCACCGCGTCTTCAGGCGCTGATGGAATCCACCTCGGTCGAGAAGGTGTTTCATTTCGCGCGCTTCGATGTGGCGGCCTTGGCCAGTGGACTCGGGATTGCGGTCAATCCGATTTTCTGTACCAAGGTGGCTAGTCGCTTGGCACGCACCTATACCCCTCGCCATGGCCTCAAGGATCTGGTGATGGAGTTGGTGGGTGTGGAGCTTGATAAGCAGGCGCAGAGCAGCGACTGGGGCCGGGTTGATGAGCTCAGTGATGCTCAGCTGGCCTATGCGGCTAACGATGCACGTTTCCTGCTTCCTGCTCGGGAGCAGCTAGAAGTCATGCTGCGCAGGGAAGGGCGGTGGGATCTTGCTCAACGCTGCTTCCCTTGTATTCCGGTGATCTCTGACCTGGACCGTCTGCGTTTCAATCAGGTTTTTGAGCATTGAGGCTGAAGCTGAGCGGCTTCAATCCGCTTCAGTCCTCGAGCATGAAGTTCTCGTCTTCTGGTTGTGCCGCCAGTAGTGCATCGAGTCTTGGAGACGATGACGCTTCGCCTGATTCCTGCTCGCTGCGGCTGACTTCCAGGAGCTGACGGGCAATCCGTTTGCGGGCCTCAACGTCGCGAAGGCCCTCCTGGGCAGCAGCCATCTCAACCCGGCGACGCGCTGCGGATTGGCTGATGCCCAGGCAGCTGGCCAGTTCAGCGCAGAGCCTTAGATAGTCATGGTCCTGGAGGCCGGCCATCGCGAAGGCGGGAGGTTTGCCCAGTATCCGTGATCAGCCTTTCGTTCACCAAGCGAGCGATCTCCTCACTGCCTCCGGATCGCCCCATGCGCTGCCGTCCGATGCCTCCCAGCTCTGCGCGCAGCATCGGCTCCTCGAGCAATGCTTTCAGGCATCGCCGAAGTTCTTCGGCAGAGGCACAAGTGCGTACCGCGCCCCCCAGCAGCCGGCTCTGACGTTGGGCGAATCCCTTGGTGAATTGTGGGCCTCGCCCTGGTAGCGATAGGGCTGGGATGCCTAGCCCCACAAGTTGTTCTGTGGCGGTACCGGCGGTTGCCAGTCCCACTTCAGCCCAGCCGGCCCAGCGGTTGAAGCGGCCGCGTCCAAGCAGGAGCATCTGCACGCCGTTCACCCAGCAGGCCTCGGCTCCCAAGGCATCAGCGGGTGGAGGGCAAGAGATGAATCCAAGTCGCCCCAGGAGCGGCTCAAGCGTGCTTTTGGACGGCTGAGAGCCCGTGGCCATGAGCAGGGAGACTGGCACCTGGCTCTGCAATCCCTGAAGGCTGCGCAAGAGACGTTCAGCGTTCGTGAGCGCTTCCGGCATGCGACTGCCGCAGAGCAGCAGGATCCGGCGGCAGCGTGCGAGGGCCATGGGCGGGCTACCCAGGGCCAGCTCATCCATCATCGGATTGCCTGGTGCGAGGGCTGCGATGCCATGACGTCTCAGTCCTCTAGCTGTCAGGCGATCGCGCACAGCGATGAGTTGGCAGCGACGGCTGCCCATCACGGCCCACTCCCAGGGGTCCCACTCGCTGCCCTTGAGGCGGTGATAGCAGTCGCTCAGGCTTCGTCCTGGGCCACTACTCCAGGTGTAATCACTCTTGGGTGTGCCGATGAAGCCAAAGCGTCTGCCAGAGCCCCAGGCCATCAGCAGTGGAAGGAGGTCGCCCACCGCCAGCATGGCGTCCACATTTCTGCGCAGGCGACGGATGCAGCACCATTGCTGCCAAGTGAGCAGAGGCAGGCCGGCCATCAGATCGGCGATCAGGCCCCTAATGCTCTGATTGCTGAAGCCGCCACTGGGTAGTGGAGCACTAGGCCCGACCAGCTCCAGCCATCCCTGTTGCAGCGCATTGGTAAACGCTTTCCCTTCTCCAACAAGGGGAAGCACGGAGAGCACGAGCCGAGGTGAGCGGCGATGCAGTGCTTCCAGGATGCGCAGGGCGATGAGATCTTCACCATGGCCGTTGGAGAGAACGAGCAGGGACCCAGTGCTCTCGCTGATACGATCCGCTGGTGGGAGCAGTGTTTCCCCAGCGGCGGCATGGCCAAGTGGTAAGGCAGAGGATTGCAAATCCTTTATCCCCAGTTCGAATCTGGGTGCCGCCTTCATTTCCTTGAGACCCCGAAAGGGGTTTTTTGGTGTGTTCTGTATCTCCATGCTACGGAAACACCCCAGATTTAGCGTTTAACTTGCGTCTCATCTGGGACTGCTCTTTTGCCTCTTGGTGTAGGGGACCTGTAGGGGATATGTGACCCCCTTTCCGTTGCGTGGATTCTCCCACTTGTCCCCTACAGACCGCGCATAAAAAGAACCCCTGGCGGTGGTGAATACCTCCAGGGGTTTCGTTGTATTCAGACCTCGGCAGAAGCGCCCCAGGCGGGTTGTTTAAGAGGTTTCCACCCCTGGGTCTGAAGCGACTTCCACAACTGCTCTGCTGCGTCCTTCCGTAAATAACGACGCTCCTTCAGTAGTGGTGGTCCTTCAGGGAGTAGTCGTCCTCGGTCCAGGAACACCTTTGGGTCTCTCACCCATGCGGTCTCATCACGCCAGAACCGCCATATCCAGCGGTCGTCGCGGTCGATCAACCAACCCTCTCGCATAGTTCATCAGTTCTAATCACGGTCGCCGCGGTCACGCAACTGTTTTTTGGGTTGAGTCGGTCGCCGCGTCCTTGTGCTTGCGCTTGGTGTATCAGAACTCAAAAGTGCCGATACATCCCCAGTCGAATCGTGCTTGCTGTGATCTGGGTGTATTGATTATCCGTATCGATATGTCTCTGCTCGATACAGACATTCGATACACCCCGCCATGGCGTTGGTCGGTTACTGGAGAACCAGCACCACCGAACAGGACGCAGAGCGACAGATCCAGTCGCTCTTGGAGGCGGGTTGCGAGAAAGACCTTATCTATGGAGACCAGATCACGGGCACCTCTGCTTATGGAGATCGTCCTGGTTTGTCCGAGTGCCTCAAGTCCCTCCGCCCTGGAGATACATGAACTCGATAGGGCAGGAAGGTCGATGGTCGAAATGCTCGTTCAGGTCAGCGGTCTGATTGAGCGCGGGATCCACATAAAGACCCTCGACAAGCGACTCGACACCGCCTCCATGCCTGAAGAACTCGTGAAGTTGGTGGTGGGCGTCATGGGATATGCCGCCGAAATGGAACTCAAGTCCCTGAAGAAGAGGACTGCTGAAGGCAGGGCAGTCGCCAAGTCCCGTGGGGTGAAGTTCGGAAGGAAGAAGACCTACACAGAGCACCAGGAGGCAGAGGTGCTGAAGAAGAGCAAAGAAGGGATCGCGTTGTCCTATGCAGGGGTGTCGCTCTCAACCATCACCCGCATCATCAAAGGGAAAAGTTAATCGCTTAAAGATTTTATTCCAATACTCATTTTATTTACTTGCATTATCACTTAGGCGAGGGTATGACTTAATAAGTATATCCATCATGAAAACAATGTACATAAATAATTCAATCAGTTCGCCATCTACAACGTTAAAACCATTCAAGTGGAATAAATTCCTGATTAAATACGAAATTGCTGAATTCAAAGGGCCTTGGTTGGAGAAGAGGTACAATAAAATTCCTATACGGACATAAGGGTGCAATGAAATAATGCTGAATCTTTTTAAGATAGGAATACGGTCCCCTGCATAGAGAAACACAATGACGAATGCAACAATAAAGAGTCGAGGGTATAAATGAATGGTGTCTTCGCCCAAAAAATCGAAAGAAGCGAAGCTATTGTTTAGAAAATGAGAGTTATGGAGGTTTAATTCTGATTGATGATTGTAGTCCGTAAATTTAAATTTGTCCGCCGTCAGATAACTGATCTCCTCAAAAAAGAGCAAACCAAAAAGAGATTGCCTTAGCCAATAAGTTGAGCGCGAATAAGCGTTTACGAGATAGCTCTTTCTCGCAAATCCCACAATCAGGATAGAAACTATAAGGATTGCCTGGAACATTTCGATATAACCGGTTTCTCCGTATGCCCTTTCAGGCAAAGAAGTATTAGTTAAGACTACAAAAACTAAGAACAATAATGAAAGGAAGCCAGAACAGCTATAGCTATTAATGGTCCACGAATTAGAATTCATGCTTTAGGCGCAATAGTTGCAATGAATCAATTGTAGCGCATATTATCCTCTAAGTTCTGATAATTACAAAGGGTTTTTATTCCGATCCTGAACTCCAAAATCTCAACATTATTTCAATCCAAATCTACATGGTTCCCCTGAGCGACCCAGACCTTTGAGATCGGGGTGCGTGGTGAAGGCGAAGAGGGTCGTCAGGTTCTCGCATTCCACACCCATCTCCATCTGGGTGCTCTACCTGATCCTCTGGACCACCTCTGGTACTTAGATCACCTAATTCACCAGAAGGTCTCTCCGAGGGTCCAGAAACTCCTCAAGACCACTTCAGAGGGGAACAGGGGAGTGGTGATCAAACCCTGGGTCTGGGATCACCATGCGTTCTACAACCTGAAGGACTACTACTCCTACAGACACCACCAGGACCCTGACTTGGTTTTGGATTACGAGAATTCAGACCTTCTCTTTTAAACAATTATCGTTTGAAAACTATGCAACTACAAATTACTATTTCCTTCACTCCTCTTGAGGTCGCACTCCTCTCCAGAATTCTGGAACGTGGTCAAGAGGTGGATTTTATTTGGTCTCAGATCCTTCCTTCTTTTGATCAAGAGGAACATCTTGACAAGATCCTCTCTACCCACGATCAGATCATTGAAAAGATAATGTCTATAAATCTGTCTCAATACTAATACCTACTTTATTCTTTTAATCATGAAACTCAAATTCTATGACCAGATCCCTTCTGCGCAAATCACCTTGTCAATAAGAGAACTGGTGATTCTTCAGTTACTTGCATCAAAACTTTTAACAGAAGACAAAATTTATGAATATGCACTCCCTACTTTCTGCAATGAAGAGGATTCAGAATCGATTGTGGAGTTCGCTAAAGAGTTAAGAGAAGAACTCGACACCTTGGTTACTGAGTCAGTTCTCACTCTTCCGTCAAAGAACCTCTAAACAGAATAAATAGAGATGTCCCCACCAGAGACATCTCTATGAAGACCCTTGCTAAATCAGATCAAAGAAATATCAATTTGTTCTTTGGGAAAAGGAATCAGACCACTCTGCAGAAGTTTGATTCCTTATCCCATCAACTCAGACGATCGAGAACAGGAACACTGGATTATCTGATCACTCACTATGAATGGTTTCAGAATAACCGCAGTGAGGTGATCAGATGACTATCACCATTCGACTCACAAAGGTTGAGTACGAGATGCTCAAGGAACTTCAGAAGAAAGACAAGAGGTATAAGAAGGGATTAGAGGAGAAGGTGATATCAGACTTGAAGATCGATTACGCAATGATCATCTGATCCAATAAAACTTAATCAGGGGTGAATGAATAGTATGCAATGGACTCAGATCATTCATATCTTATCGAATTAGATTCAAAGAACTCTTTTAATTAAGTCTTTCCTTCAACCGATCAACTCGACGAGCATGATAAAAAAATACCATTAGAAGATGAATTGCTTTAAAAGGAAGGATTAGTCTTTCCCTCCTTTTATTCGATGCTTAAATAGGATAAGTCATGATACGTGGACAATGCGTTATCAAGCAGACTTTTATCGATATCTAGTGTGATGTCTTTTTCTGACTCAGCAAACTCAAAATCATAGGTTTCCTCAATTTGTGCTATTTTCTGAATCTGCAACCAATATTCTTTTGATGAGCAAAGTTTTTCATAAGATGTAAAATGAATATTGCGATTAGCATTCGGCAGTTCAAGGGTGGTTTTGTAGGTAAGGTGCCATTGCTCAATCCAATGATTTATATCTAAATCATTATCGTACTTTAAATTGTTTCTGTGAATAGGATTGTAATTTGGACCAAATTCAGTGTGCCCAATCCATTTCATATATTTAGACATGAATTGGTCGTCTTTAGAATCTTCAATAAACTTTTTGTGTTGCATAAGCAATGAGTATGATTGTTGAACTGGGTCTCTAAAAGGAACAAGTATCCTTGAGTGAGAAAAAAAGGAAGATATCAATTCAAGTCTTTTTATGTTTTGATTGTTTTTGCTTAGATATCTATTTTTTTTGTACTTATGCATAATAGTCTTTACATAATTTCTAAACTTTTCCTCTAACTCTTCTTCGCTTTCGTCAGCAAAAGTTTTCCAAAATACTTCTTCAAATGCTTCTGGCGATTCTATCGAAACTTTAATGCCGTCACCATGCGCCCTTTCCTTTAGTTCTAAATTATTTTTATTGATGGATATTTTAGACCAAAGATTGGGAGCAAGAATGAATGGCATATCAGTATAAGAAAGAGATGCAAAAATATTTGACTTGTGGAGTGCATTTAATAATATAGTGGACCCAGAACGCGCAAGACCTGCAATAAAGATATGATTATCAGTTTTAGTTGAAGAGGGCATATATGTACTTTCAAAATCAAAAATGACTTCACGCATAAATTGCGATGAAAGTGCTAATTGATGCAACTTTTGTTCCAACCAAGTATAATTGTTCATTGTATAATTTTCCCCCTCAGATAGACATATCCAAACGCAAAGAGCAAGGATTCAAGAATTCCTATAGATGAGAAAGCAAATGAAACTAAACCATTTGAAAGGTAATCTCCAATAATAAAAAGAAGCAGAATTGACAAGAGAATTATTACTATTCTAAGTGAAGATCTCATGACTTGCAATGAATATGCTGGAATGATATTTTCTTTCCAGTGATTACTTATTTTTTTATTTAATATGATACAAATCGCTTTTTTGCTTGCATTGATTATTAAATTTATCGAAGCAATGTAATTTGATCTGATCAATGCCTCAACAGACAATAAACAAATTACGAAAAGAATACAGTGTTTCACTGTTTTCCATCATTTTTTTGAGATGAATTATTTTTCTTCAATTTCTTATTTTTAAGAGCGCGTTTGATTGGATAATACAGTACACCCCATAACCCTAAGAGGAAGGCAGCAATAATTCCAAAAATAGCAGCAATTACTCCACCTGCCATTCCAGGTCCTATGTAAGCAAATAATGGCGCTACCATAGAAAAGATACAATTAATTCAATTATTGCATTTCCCTCTTGATTCCATGAAATTTTTTACTATTTTGACATCATCGTCTGTGTACATAATGCGTGACCATGACAATTGATAAACTTTCTGATTACCTGCACGATTGACATATGTCCATATTAGTGAGTTATCGGCACCAAAGTACAGTATTCTGCCATAATCTGTCTCTTCTATAAAAAGATCATTGTTTGGAAGAATCTGACTCCTGCCCTGTGTTGTTGTCCTGACATCATTTTTAATTAAACCCTTATTTTGGTAAGGAGAGTATTTATTTGCCCTGAAGTCATAAATGATTACTTCATTATTTCCGTCTACAATGTCACCATCCACGAAATCCTTTGAGTTATTATTAAAAATTGATATAGTGTGGTTATTTAAAACATCTACATCATGTTGGTGAAAGAATGGACCTGTCCCTTTCCAGATAATTTTATTTGTCGCAGGTCGATACAACAAGACCATTGACTGATGCCTTATCGATAAAAATAGATCTCCCTTTTTCCAAAACTTTCCATCAAAATTAACTGGTTGTATATCATTTAAGTGTATTGGATCATTGCTAAATTTACTATTTCCCGCAGAAAATAATAGATACTCGAGACTATTGTCTATAAAGATTTGAGAAACAGACTTTTCAAATAGAATTTCACCATTAGGAGATAATTTAACAATTGAATCATCCAAATATCCTTCTTCTGAGGGGATATCTCTGCCAACTTTGAAGATCGGTAGAGTTTGTGGATACGAATGAGATGGAACCCATATATTCCCATCGTGATCTGTTTCTATCGAATGGTGGAATAAGTCATGCGTATTTTGAAAAATTAGATTAGAGCAAGCATCTATTTTTATTAATGGTGAGTGATCTTTAAAAATCAAACCACCATGCTTGTCTAACTTGGGATGTCTCAACAGGTATCTTGATTGATTTTTGTCTCTAGACAAATGTTTAAATTCACTAATTTTTTCAACCGATTTGTTAAATTCATCAATATCTGGATTCCAGGTATGCAATACCTTAAAGTTTGTTAAATCGACCAATTCAACTATTCCTGCTCCTAGGTCTCCATCATGTCTTGAAAGTAGAAGATAGGTCTCATGTGAGTTAGGGTTTCCACTAAAACCACCTAGCGATGGAAATCTGTCTTGCGCTAGAAAGTGTTTATTTATTAAAATCTTCTTTATATTTGCAGGGATTTCTGCCAGGAATAATGCGGGTTTAGAAATAACGCTCAACTTTTTGCCGCCAAGCGCTTCATGTCTTACGAGAGCGCCAAAACCAATTGTTAGGGGGATACCTAAAAGAACGACTAAATAAAGAATCCAAACCTCAATTTTTTTGAACACGCTAGACAATGTAATAATCTCTTATATTGTAGTCTATTTCAGATCTATCCGCCATTCTTCTGCCAACTCCTCTTTTGTGATGGTGTTGGAGAAGGAAATGACAATGTCCAACTCAAAATCAGTATGTCAATGATCACTGCTTTAGCGTTGGACGTCTGGCAAGGACCTCAAACTTGCTGCAGTGGAACTCATAGAGAAGTCTGGTGAGTGACCATGTCGCTCATGAGTCGTGGACGTATGGATCTCGCATCCAGTCGGTCCCAGTTGCTCCTTTGAGTTGTCCTCGACCAGTTGCGAGTGCCTCAGTCGCTCTCTTTGCGTCGTAGTGGAAGTAGTGCTAGTGGACGTACTGGATTGAGGTGTCGCAGTTGTTTCTTGAGTGCTGATTAATAGTCCTCGTCTTTTCTCTTGACCATCGTCCACTTCCCTTCTCCAATCGTTTGACGCGATTCGCGTGCTGTACGCTCTGCATCGATGTATCTCAGGTATGTGTTCCTGAGTTGGTCTGGACTGGTGTGACCGTTGTCCGCAAAAGAGTTGATCTTTGGAGGGATTGCTAATCCAGGGTCTTCTTCAAGGGTTAAACGAAATGCCGTGTGTCGAATGGTTGTCCATTTTCTGCCTGATGCAGGGAAATCGTTTTCGAAAGTTTTCTCCATTACGTGCTTAAGAAGGAAGTTCAGGGTCTTCAGGACATGACTGTCTGCCGGATTGCCTTCTGGTCTATCGATCTGAGGAAGAACCAGATACCCAGATGGTTTCCTTCTGTGGAGTCGTTCCCAAAATCTGAATCCATCTTTTCTGTAGTGGGTCGTCTGATGAATCGGACGATCCTTTTTTGTTGTCTCCAAATTGCAGACAACAGTCTTGTTCCCCTGGTCCCTGAACCACTCGCTCTTGATTCGGTACATGTCTTCTGCCCGCAGGTAGAAGAACCACTCCAAGAGAAGTGCGTCATAGAGATCGACCCAGTTGCGTTGGTTCAGTCGACTGCTCTTGCTCCACTCCAACTCCCTGTACTCGTCTGGATCGAGGAGTTGTCTCGCTGAGTCGAGAGATAAGTCCACCACTGCTGCCAGGAGTTGGTCCCACTGCTTCTGAGTCAGATGCTGAACCTGTTTGGTCTGCTTGCTGATCGCAGGAAATCTTGGAAATGCATGCCCAGGGAAGTCGTCCTCTGCCAGTGCCAGGAGTTTGTTGATCAGGGTTTTCTGCTGACCCTTCATCCCACTGCCATTGGATCCGCTGCTTCCACGTGCACGTCTCTCCAGAAGGGAGAAGTAGTCCTTGAAGTCCTGACTCGTAATCAGGTCAACGCTTCTGGACGCCCAAGGTTGGTGACGGATGCCGTATTCACTTGCGTCCCACTTCAGGGACTCCTCTCGCTTCCACCGCTTGAAATTGCGTTGGGTCTCTCGGGTTCGGGATTCAGACGCGAAGTACCGCTCCCAGTACTCGCCAAGTGAGTTCTTGTTTTGTTCTTCCTGTAGGTCCAGGACTGCCTTGCTCTCGTCCTGCCACTGCTGGAACAGGGTGACCGACCTCTTTGCCGCCTCGTAAGGGTCTTCTGTCCCCGTGGTCCTCTGGATGGTCAGACGCTTCCCCAGACCGCCCTTGGATCGCCCCTGATGGGGTCTTGGGTCATCGCCGGGGTCTGGTAACCACTCCGCGTACAGAACCCGTGTATGGGTCTGTCGCTTGATCCTGAGGTTCTGCGGGTACGAACCACGCACTCCAAAGACCTTCGACACGTTCAGGGTCGTCCAGTCCTCGGGGAGTGATGCTTTGCCCACCTCGCTTACCTACCTGGGTCTGTCGCCCAGTTCTGAACACTGACCCACTTTGCCGTCTCTGGTAGGTAAGTGGTAGGTAAGTTGTCGGTTTTCTTCGACTAAACCCCAGTGTTTATGGGGTTTTTATATGTTAAGCCCCAGTTCGAATCTGGGTGCCGCCTTTGAAATAATCCCTGAGAGTGGCGATTGATACTGCATCCTCAGGGATTGTTTCAAAGGCGGCACTGGAAGGTGAATCCGTAATGCAGATACGCCTCAAAGAAGTCTCCCAGATTCAGCTTCCGAGTGACTTAGAGGCAGATCTACAGGTCGGGGGTGGCATCTCGCCTCAGCTTCTGAAGTTCTTGGCGGAACCGCTCCCAGAATCCGTCGATAAACTTGATCCCTTCGATTGCCTCAGCGGGGCATAATTTCGCCCACTGCATAAACGGGTTGCCAGCGACTGTTTGGAACTTCGGTTCTCCTGCTGCATCCCCCTCGCGCCAGTAAACATCCTGCATCCAGGCATCTGTCCGATCAGGGCGCGAACTGCTGGCGAACTGTTCTCCCTTGCAGTCAGCGAACAACCAGACATCAGCAACAGGAGGACCTGCTCTGCCTGACGCTGGTTCATCAACGCACTTCTTGGTCTCCCAATTGCAGTTCTGAATCCAAGTCCTGCGCCGAACCTTGAGACGGATCCAACCATCAGGCATCCGCTCTGGCCGTGACAACTGCTCGGTTTCGACACGGCACCCAGTTCCACAACCAAAGACAGGAAGGACATGCTCTTGAGGCACAGTCAGATCCTGAGGGGTAGTCAGCAGCAGGAATAGCAAGGGATTCATCTGCCCAACCCCTTGAGTTCTTCCAAGAGAGCTCGGTTGAGTCTGTCGTCGCATCCAACAACCATCTGGGGGTAAATGGTTCCCTGTCTGTATGGGGCGTAGGCAGCAGCGCAGACCTCCTGTGTTGCTGCTTTCCACTTCTCCAGGGTCACTGGGGTGAGTTGCTTTTTGAGTGCCTGGTTGGACTCCTCCCACTTTTGAGCGGCACAGAACCTGATTTCATGTGTCGTATGACCAGGGCACTGGATCTCTGGTTCCTCTGCCTTCACAGGCACCACAGGCAGAAGCAGCAGGAGCACCAGTGCTTTCACTTTTCCTCTTCTAATACAACTTTCTCCACCACAGCATCCTTCACTCGGTCTCAAACGGTCTTGCCGTCTTGATCGGGAGCAATCGCATTGGCAGTTGCCTTGGAGTCGGGCAGGGCTGCTGGTCGGCCTTGGTGCAGATCGGAGAGGCCCTTGAAGTGGTGTGGGGTGTGGGGTGTGGTGGATGCGATTCAGGGTTTGAGACTCGCCTCCGCCATCAGTTCGCTGCCATTGCTTGCGCTGGCTTTACAGCTGATGCGTTGTTGATCAATGGTGCAGCTGCCACGGGCAGACCATGCTTTTGGCAGTCCTTCGGCAAGCCCCAGCTGATTCATTAGGGCCTCGGCGGCGCCCATGACTGGTCCCGTCCAGCTTCTCCCGTTCAATCTGCAGTGGCCTTGCTCGCAGTCCACTGGAAGGCGCTGATCAGCAGCCACCGTCACAAAGGTGAGGCTGTGCGTTGCTCCATTGCTGTTGGCCTCGCCGAGAAAACGCAGACGCATCACGGTGTCGGTTTTGCGATCCAGTTGCAGCTGGTTGCAGCGATGGTTTGTCCCTGAGGTGTCGACATAACTGCATTGCGAGGTGTTGCTTTGCAGGCGTCCAATCGCAGGGAGAGCCGCGCTTGAGGTGGGTGTACACAGGAGCACCACTGCCACAGCACCTCCTACAAACGAACCCAGAGTTTCATCATCGTGGAGAGTTTCGGTCATGCGACTGGCGCCTTCTTGATTTAGTAGTCGCTGTCGGCCACACACATCCCCAGACAGCGCAGGCCGTTCTCGGCTGTTCTTTTGCAGTGGGAACAGAGCACCGGTGAGGCTGGCACTGCAGAGGGTGTGGACGCCTCAGTATCGGCGGACGTGCCATCTGGTGCTGAGGAGGGTTTGAGTTCTACGTGTTCGCTCGCTGCCATGACTGCCTTGGTGCAGGGCTTCCGTTGAAGGATTTGGTCAGGCGATCATGGCGTCCAGTGGGGCAATCGTGTGGCAGGGATCGGTTTTGGCACCTGGTCGTGGGGGAATCAATTGCTTTGGGGCTACGACCCGGATCGTGATGACCCTGAACTGTCGGCCACGCTTCAGGAAGCCGTCGCCGGTGGGTTGGCCTTGGTGGATACGGCTGATTCCTATGGCACCGGGCGTTTTAACGGTCGCAGCGAAGCTCTCCTGGGTCGGATCCTTGAGGATTGCAGCGGTGAACTCCGTTCCAGGTTGACGGTGGCCACCAAGTTGGCTCCGTTCCCCTGGCGCCTGGGACGGCGCGGTTTTGACCGTGCCTTTGCTGCCAGTCAGGCACGCCTCCACGGTCATCTTCAGAGGGTGCAATTGCACTGGAGTACAGCTCGTTATGCCCCCTGGCAGGAAGGGGCTTTGCTTGATGGCCTCGCAGATCTTGTCGATCAGGGCCGGGTTTCAGAGCTAGGGGTGTCGAATTTGGGGCCTCGCCGTTTGAGGGCGTTGCAGGCCCGGCTGGCGGCCCGTGGCATCCCTTTGCGCAGTGTTCAGGTTCAGATGTCATTGCTGGCCCCTGATGCAATCGAGGCAGGAGGCCTGAAGCAGACCTGTTCTGATCTGGGGATTGAACTTTTGGCTTACAGCCCCTTGGCCCTTGGGGTGTTGACGGTCAGTCCTGGGGATCTGCCGCCAGAGTGCACCCGCTTGCGCGCTGGTTTGTTCCGCAGGCTGTTGCCAGGGAGTGAGGCCTTGCGGGCTGGTATGGCCGCGGTCGCCGCTGCCCATCGGGGATCGCTGGCTCAGGTGGCACTCAATTGGTGCCGAGCCCATGGCGCGATGCCATTACCCGGTCTCCGCCGTGTGCATCAGGCCCAAGATGCAGTGGCGGCATTGGCTTGGTCGCTCAGTGATGAGGAGCGGGATCAACTGGATGCTTTGGCGCTTGCTTGCTCAGCGCGGATGCCGGCCAATCCATTCATGAGTGCCTAGCCAGATCTGACACGGCTCCAGTGGGTGGCCAACAGCTTCAACCGCTTGCGGCTTCGCCAGGCTCCGGGTCTGGACTGACCACCACAGGCAGGCTTGAAGCAGGGTTGGTGAGGGACACCACCTTGACGGGTGTTGGTTTCTGGTTGGCAGGAGTGCTCTCGGGTTCCTCACGATGCTGTTCGCAGGCGGTGAGGGCTTCCTGCAGGAGAGAGTCAAAGGTGGCGCCTGGTAGGCGATGGCGCGCGATCTCAAGAAAGGTGCGCGGTAGAGACTCATTGGCTGCGCTTCTTACCGCCGGGTTGTTGCGGCGATGCTCTTGCTCATCGCGAATTGCACGTAGGAAGCGATGGGTGACATCTCTTTTGGTACAAGCCTTGATCAGGGTGTCGCGCTCTGCCTGGGCAATGCTGTGGTTGCTTTCTAGTTCGCTGATGCGTCGTTCCAGGCTGGCCAGAACCTCTTCGGCTTCTTTGCTGATGTGGGTGAGCTGACCATCGGAGAGGTAGGGCATATCGGCCACATACACCTTGCCGTGGTCCTTGAGGGCCAGGAAGGTGGGCCGTGGACCCTGGCGAGTGAGATGGCCGCGATCGTGATGGGATACGGCAGGACGACGTGGAGGAACGGGGCCTGCAGACGAACGCCTTCTGGTGGTCCGTTGGGGTTTATCGAAAGGCATCAAACCTAAGGGGATGTAACGACGCGGATGTTGCGCGGATGACGCAACAAAGCTTCCGGGAAATGTTAAAGCGGTTATTGGTCGCGGGTGATGACCTGAAACGCCGATTTACGTGCGGTTGTCAGCTTTGATTCAGCTCGGGAGACCGTTGATCCCATCGCGCTGGGCGCTAATGATCTGCTCAACCTCCCCGATCGGCCAGGCGGGAAGGTTGAGTGCCTGACAGAGGGAGAGGGCCTCAGCCACTGCCGTCTCGGGGAGGACCAGGCAGAAACCGATTCCCATGTTGAACGTGTGCCAGAGGTCGCGTTCCGGAATCTCACCGTTCTGCTGCAGCCAGTGGAAGAGCTCGGGACGTGACCAACTGTCTGGGTTGATGCTGGCACTAAGGCCTTCAGGCAGGCACCGCGGCAGATTCTCGGGAAGCCCTCCACCGGTGATATGGGCCATCCCATGCAGGGGAAGTTTCGCTGTCTGCAGGCTCTGCACCAGGTCGCCGTAAAGCGTGGTTGGAGCCAGTAACGCCTCGATCAAGGGCTGCTGTCCGGGGCCGAAGCGGGTGCCGCCATCGGCATTGGCCATGGCAAGAACCTTGCGCACAAGGCTGAATCCATTGCTGTGGACTCCGTTGCTAGCCACACCCACGATCGAGTCACCGGCTTCGATCGCACGTCCGTCAATCAGTTCGTCTTCTTCCACGACCGCCACACAGAACCCGGCAAGGTCGTAGCGGCCTGCTGGATAGAACCCTGGCATTTCCGCCGTTTCTCCCCCCAGGAGAGAGCAGCCACTGCGTCTGCAGCCATCGGCGATTCCTTCCACGACCTCGGCCATGGCCTCGGGGCTGAGCGCGCCCGTTGCCATGTAGTCAAGGAAGAACAAAGGGGACGCCCCTGAGGTGATCACATCGTTCACACACATCGCCACCAGGTCGATGCCAACGTTGTGATGACGGCCATAATCCTGCGCCAGCTCAAGCTTGGTGCCCACTCCATCCGTCCCGGACACAAGGAGCGGCTTGCGTAACCCTGCCGGGAGGCGCATCAGTCCCCCAAATCCCCCCAGACCTCCCAGCACTTCTGGCCGGAAGGTGGATTCCACGCTCGAGCGGATTCTGCTAACGAAGGCTCGTCCCGCCTCGACGTCCACGCCCGCGGTCTTGTAATCCATCCTCGTGCGGGGGCGGCCCCCGAATCGCGCTTTCTTCGATCCTCTCTCCCCGTGGTCCCAGGCCCGGTTGCTTGGCCGTCCACACGGCTGATTAGGTGGCGTTGTCTCGCCGATAAGGCTGGCTAATCGGGCTTTGATGGGCCTTGCTCTTCTGTCGCATTGCAGTGCAACTGGTTGAGCGCTTTGGCCTGGTTGCGTCCCATCGGTTGGAAGCTCTTTGTGCTGCTGCGCGCATCCTGAAGGCCTCCTTACCGTTCGATCGATATTTGTTTGATCAGGTTGCTTGGATTTGATTCCCATTGGGAATCTGCAGGCTCAACGCAGCTCCCGTCAGGCGATGAAGCGTTCCAGCCATCCAGGCATCCGCCACGCATGCGCTCACCTTTCGCTCTTCTGCTGTTCACCGGACTGGTTTCGAGCGGAGTCGCTCTCCTGCCAGTTCTGTCTCGTGAGCTTGCCCCAGGCTTGGTGCGTGAATCGCTTGAAGCAGTGCTGAGTCAACCCATTCAGCCTGTCCGTTCATCCTTTGTTGACAGCGAAGACAGCGGAAGCAGCATCAACCAAACGGTCGTTCCTGCTTCTGCAGACGAGACGCTGTCGAAAGGAAGTGTTCCTCCAACTTCAGTGATTGCCCCTCCTCCCGTTCCTCAGCCTGCTGTGGTCTCGGTGAGTACAGGTGAGGCCAGCTGGTATGGCCCTGGCTTCTACGGAAATCGCACGGCCAATGGTGAGGTCTATCGGCCCGGCACGATGACCGCTGCCCATCGCACGCTTCCCTTCGGCACCAAGGTGCGGGTGACCAATCTCTGGAACGGGCGTATCGCCGTGATCAGAATCAACGATCGTGGACCATTTGTGGGCCATCGTGTGATCGATCTTGGCCACGGTGCCGCCAGTCGTCTTGGTCTGACGGCCTCTGGTATCGCACAGGTGAAGCTCGAGGTACTGCGCTGACCTTTCAGGTTCTTCGATCAGTGTCTGCATTGCGCCATTGGCGCGCTCAGCAGACCCATCCCGTCCATTTCGTACCCACCATGGGTGGGCTCCACCAAGGTCATGCGCGGCTCATGACCGCTGCTCGTGGATTCAGCCCTGCAGCTTGCTCTGTTTTGGCAAGCGTCTATGTGAATCCTCTTCAGTTCGGGCCAAGTGAGGATTTCGAGCGTTATCCCCGAGACCTAGAGGCTGATTGCCGTAGGGCAGCACTGGCCGGTGCGGATGCCCTTTGGTGCCCCAGCGATGTCGAGATGTATCCCGATGGTGCTGATCAAGTGTTCCGCATCCAAGTACCCAGAGGATTGCAGCAGCATCTCTGTGGTGCAGGGCGTCCTGGGCATTTTGATGGTGTGGCAACGGTGGTCAGCCGTTTGTTGGCGCTCGTGCGTCCCGCCGTGCTGGTGCTCGGTGAGAAGGACTGGCAGCAGCTCACCATTCTCCGTCATCTGGTCATGGATCTGGACTGGCCTGTGCGGATCTGTGCAGTCCCAACGGTTCGCGAGCCAGATGGTGTAGCGAGCAGTTCCCGGAACCTCTATCTCACCGCCCCTGAACGCCAACAAGCGGCGGCGTTTTCGGCAGCGCTTCGTGCTGTGGATCTGCAGACACCTGTGGCCTCGGCTCGTGTCGCCATTGCAGCTGCTGGATTGGAGCTGGAGTATGTAGAGAGGGTCGATCCCTTCAGCCTCCAGCCTTGTGGCCCCGAGAAAGCGATCTCGCTGCTGGCCGCGGCGGTTCGCTGCCGGACGACCCGTTTAATTGATCATGTTTTTCTGATGAGTCGTCAGCCCCTCGTTGCGATCGATGGCCCGGCCGGCGCCGGCAAGAGCACCGTGACTCGAGCCTTTGCTGAACAGCTTGGACTCATCTACCTGGATACCGGAGCGATGTACCGCTCGGTGACCTGGTTGGTGCAACAGAACGCTGTGGACCCCAAGGATGGGGCGTCCATTGCGCCGCTGCTGAACGACCTCGACCTGCAGCTGCGGTCACTGCCCGCTGGCGGTCAGCAGGTGTTGGTCAATGGGCAGGACGTGAGTGAAGCGATCCGCTCGCCTGAAGTGACTGCGTCGGTTTCGGCTGTGGCGGCGCACCGCTGCGTCAGGCAAGCACTGACTGCTCAACAGAAAGCGATGGGTGCCAAGGGTGGCTTGGTGGCAGAAGGTCGCGACATCGGCACCGCTGTTTTCCCGGATGCTGATCTGAAGGTGTTCCTCACGGCCACCGTGGGCGAACGTGCCCGGCGTCGCGCCCTTGACCTGGAGCAGCGGGGGTTCCCGGTGCCTGAGCGCTCTGAGCTCGAGGCACAGATTGCCGAACGGGATCATCTCGACAGCACGCGCGAGGAAGCTCCCTTGGTGCAGGCGGACGATGCTGTGGAGCTCGTGACCGATGGCATGAGCATTGAGGCTGTGATCGACGCCCTGGTGGCGCAGTTCCGGTCTCGGGTGGCGGAGGAAGCCTGGCCTACTCCAGCGGTGGACTGAGTTCGTCCAACAGGTTGGAACAGGCGTCTTCGAGCAGGTCGAGCACGTGTTCAAACCCCTGCTCGCCTCCGTAATAGGGATCAGGGACCTCCGTTTCAGAGAACCGGCGGCTGTAGCTGAGCATCGGTTTGATGCTGGCCGTTGCCCTGGGCCCAGCTTCGCGAGACAGTCCTTGAACGGCGGTGAGATTGTCGTCGTCCATGGTCAGCACCAGATCGAAACTCGAGAAATCGTCGAGGCTGATCTGTCGTGCGCGGCTGGGCAGCTGAATGCCGCGGCGGTTGGCTGCAGCCTGCATGCGTCGGTCCGCTGGATTGCCCACATGCCATCCGCCCGTTCCGGCGGAATCGACAACGAACTGATCGCTGAGACCACGCTCCTCAAGCAGATGCAGGAAGACACCTTCGGCAGCGGGGGAGCGGCAGATATTGCCGAGGCAGACGAAGAGCAGTTTCATCTCTGACTTGGGCGGGGCATGGGCTTGTTCATGGACTCACAGATTAATTGCAGTGATCTACACCCTCTGCCAGGGCCATCGAAATTCTTGATGCGACGACAGGATCGGGTTCGCTGTCTTTTGCGCTAATTAGAAGGTTCTTTGCTTTTATGCTGCTCATTTTTTCAAGCGCAAGGCATGCGCTGTAGCGGAGGCCCCAGTCATCAGGCTGATTCAGGGTCCAGTTGAGTTTTTCAATGATTAATGAGAGGGATTCCTCAGCCTCTCTTTGTATAGATCCAATTTCCCCAAGCGCGTTGGCTGCGACGCGGCGTATGTTGCCCTGGCAGTGGTTTCCTATCTCTACTCCAATGGCATCAACGAAAGCTGGTAAGTAAGAAGGATTCTTGAGTTCTGACATCGCCTTAATGATTCCCATTTTTATATCTTGATCTGATTCGGAGAAATATAGCTCTGAGAGCCCTTTGTGGTTATTTTCGAAAATTCTGACCAGTAATTTTATCCCCTCTATGCGACTTGAAAGGGATGGCTCCCGAAGCATTGAAAAAGCTTCCGGAGTTGAATTCTGAGTCGTTTTTGGCCAGTCTTCTTGGCGACCTTGAGGCCTGGTTTCTTGGCTGCTCGTTGGCAGGTTTCCGGAAAAGTTTTCTTTAATAAGGGCATCTAACCTTGCAAATAAGTTGCTGCGAAGAGCGCTTTCCTTAGGCGATTCTTCGCTTGTGTGATCTGATTGTTGATTGCTAAGTTCGCAGAGAATGGCCTTAATGGCGAACATTTTAATGTTGTTGGGGATGTTCGCCTCAAGGATTGCGTCTGCACTGCTGATTGTTGCGATTCGTGCAAGGTCGAATGCTGCTGCTTGTCTTATGAATCGATTGTTGTGGTCAAGCAGTGTGATCACGTTCTCTAAGTATGATGCTTCTCCTGTGCAGATGAAAAAGAATGATGCGGCTGAGCTGGCAATTCTTTCTGAGTCTGAATCGAGGAAGGGCTCGATTTTATCGCGAACATGGCAGGCTTTGAAGGTTGTCAATGTTTCGATGAGAGCCTCGATGGGCTTGTTGATGTCTTGTCTGTCTAGGTAGGTGATCAGAGGACCGATGCAGTCATTGTTATTGATTGCGATTAGTGCTCTAAGTGTTGCCTCGTGTAGCTGTACGTCCTTCGTCTCCAGAGTCTGTAGCAACGCTGGAATGCAGCTAGAGTCTCCGATCATTCCTAGTGAACGCGCGGCCTGGCGTCTTAGGGGATATCCTCCCGCTGCTGTTCTATCGCGTTCGTCGTTTAAGCATTGAACCAGTTTTGGAACGGCGGATTTGATTCTGTGTTTACCCAGCCACCAAGCGCTGTGATACCTAATGCCTGAGTCTTCATGATTAAGGGCATCGATGGCCGTTTTTGCCGAATTGATCAGAGTCAAGTCGCTTCCCTTCTCTCGGTGACAATGGGTGCTGCAGTCTAGGAAATTGACTTGGTTGTTATTTTGCTTGCTTGGTGTAATTCTTGATTGATATCCCTTCAGCTGGCATCTGCCCAGTCTGCATCCCAGGATTCTGATCGCTTAAAGCAAAATTCTCCTGCAATAGAGCCCCAGCATCGTTGATTAGTTGTAGGGTCATATCCTCGATCCAGGGTTGAGAGTGTATTCCCCTTAAGGTGGAAATGGCTTTTGAGCACTGTGTCCTTGTCGTCTCGGCGCACGATGCAGAGACATCCGGGTTCAATTTCTCCGTGGTAGCCATCTTCCCTCTCAATAACTTGATAGTGGCATTGCTCTAAAACTGTCAGGTCGTCAGTGCTGATTTCTTGGCGTCTGCGACGATCAAGTGTCGCGTTGGTGAACCTTGCAGGCTCACGAAAGCTATGGTTCCAGAGTTTGATCGCTCCTGTTTCAAGCTCTTCAGCCCGGATCATTCGCAATCTATATGGATTCTTGGGGTCAACTGCATACGTCTGCTCTAGAAGAAGTGACCCTGGTTGAAGATGTTCTATTGGCCTATAACGAAGAAGAATATGTGCAAAAAATGGTGGATTCTCAAAGGCTTGCTGTTGGTTGCTGTACTCTCCGCAAAGCAGGCTGAGAAATCGTTGAAGAGAAGGTGTCATCCAAAGCCATGCAGAATGAAAAAAGCCTCCCTAAGTAGGGAGGCTTTGTAAGCTACTTGCTTAGATCTGCTTAATCAGATCAGGGCATTGATTGCGTAGTCGATGTAGCTGTTGGCTTCGGTGGCAGCACTGCCGGAAAGGCCGTGGTTGGCTTTGATGTGCTTCAGAGCTTCAACATACCAAGTAGGAGAAAGCTCAAAGGTGCGGTTGATCTCAGCCAGTCCGGCGATCAGATAATCATCCATGGGGCCAGTACCACCAGCGACCAGGCAGTAGGTGATCATGCGCAGGTAGTAGCCGACGTCACGGGAGCACTTGGCTTTACCTTCAGAGGTCGAGGCGTAGTTGGCGCCTTCCATCTGGGTGGTGAAGGGAAACTTGGTGTAGACAGCCTGAGCTGCACTGTTCACCAGAGCATCAGCCTGGGTGGTGAGGGCTTTGGCTGCCTCAAGGCTTGCCGTGGCGCGGTTGAAACGACCGGATGCCGCCTGAACTTCAGTGTTGCTGAGGAACCGACCTTGGGAGTCTGCTGCTGCAACAGCTTCGGTGAGGGGAGTTTTCATTGCTATAGAGAGGAATTAATAACGTTGAGTGCGACGCCTTGATCAGGCGACGGAGGCTGCAGCGCGATCGAAGTAGGTGCCGATTTCACTACTCAGGGAGGCGCAGTCACCTGAGGAGATCCCAGACTTGTCGTTAACGGTGGACAATGCTGCGTCCTTCATCAGGTTCACGCCGGCTGCCACGGAAGCACCGGGAGTTCCCAGGGCGAGATAGGTCTCACGCAGACCGTTCAGGCAGCGGTCTTCCATCACGGAAGCATCGCCGGTGAAGATCGAGTAGGTGACATAGCGCAGGATGATCTCCATGTCGCGCAGGCAAGCGGCCATGCGGCGGGAGGTGTAAGCGTTGCCACCGGGGGCGATCAGTGCAGGCTGCTGGGCGAACAGGCCGCGGGCAGCGTTTGCAACGATGCTGGAGGCGTTGCTGGAGATACGGTTGACGGCATCCAGACGCTTGTTGCTGTCGGAAACCATGGCTGCCAGCGCATCGATTTCGCTGGCGGTGATGAACTGGCCCCTGGCGTCGGCCTGGGCGACCACCTTGGTGAAGGCGTCGAACATTTGGAACTCCTCTTGGCAGCGTCTAAGTGTGTGTCACAGACACAGGAGGGACATCGACAAAAGTCCCGTCTGAGTCGTTCAAGATTCTCGCGAAGTGGAGCGGAGGCTCCCGAAAGCTGTTCATAATGCTTAATCGCCTTTTGCTCACAGGGATCTCGCACATGCAGGAAAGAGACCCCCTACAGATCAAAAAGCACAGTATGGATGTACTCCTCTGTCCACTCTCCTCCGTGAAACCGGGTGAGCATGCCGCGTGCTGGATCTTTCTCTGCCCTGTAGTCGGTGTAGCGCCGTTGGCCGGCCAGGAGGTGATCACGGCGGCTGTCTGAGACGGGTTGGGCGGTTGCTGCCAACTCCAGATAAAGCTTCAGATACTCATTGAAGGCGGGCCGTACCACGGTCTCGATCAGATGATCGCCTTCCTCCCCCAAAGGCAGACGGGTCCAGAGAAAGCCTGGTGAGAAGAAGGGTTGGGCTTCGTCAGGGATTGGTCCTCCATCTGGCAATTTGGATCGCCAATGTTCAAACAGTGGCAAAAGTCGATCCCACACGGGTTGTGTATGGCTCTCGTCGGATTTGTCCGCTGGTTGCAGGTCTAGGGCAAGAAGGTGGCCAGCTGGAAGGGTGACCAGGTCACCGCCGAAAAAGGGCAGGTCGAAGCGAGCTAGCGGATTGATCACGAAGTTGAGCACCGAGGCAGCTCCTCCTGCGCTCACGCAGGCTGCCCTCACCTGGCGGAATTTCTCTGTTTTGCAGGCCCAGGTTGCTGTGGTGACCGTCACGGGCTTTGCTTTCGAGCCCGTCTGATCTTGCTTGAACAGGAATTCTTCTTTGACCGGATAGGACTCAATGTTGAGGCTGTTCATGGCCTTGATGGCGTCCTCAAGAAAGGGTTGCCAGGTCCATCCGGGAATGTCGACAGGATCTGTGCTCTTGAGTCGAGTCGGGCTCATTGATTCGCAGAAGCGGGGAATAGAAATTCATGCAGGAATCGATCCGACCACTCTTTGCCAAAGTGACTGGTGAATAGGCCGTGGGCAGGATCGCGCTCTGCGCTGTAAACGTCGTAATTCTCCTGCAGACGCTTGACCTCATCAGCAGGAATGGAAGCCTTGCCACCGCAGGCTTGATCGTGAAGCTGCCAGTAGGCCTTCAGGAAGGCACTGAAGGCGGGTGGAAGTGATGTTTCAGCTTGATCGGCTCCTCCACGGCAAAACAGTAACCATGAGGAGAAGTATTGATTCGGGTCAAAGGAACGCATGGTTTCTTCCCCATTGAGATCGGGAAATTGTGCGTTCAGACTCTTAAGACCCTCGAAATAGCGGTCAAGGTAATCAGCATCCTGAACCAGAGGTTGAAAGTCCAGCACCGCCACCAGTTTTTGCCGTGCCCCAAACCAGAGCAGATCCACTCCCATCAGTGGGTGGTCGAAGTCATGGTCGGGGTAGGCAACTGAATTCAGGACTTGGAGGCTGTCGCCGGCATCGAGCCTGGTAACACGCCAACGGCGAAAGCCTGGGACCTGCCAAAGCCAACTGCGGATCACGCTGTTCCCTTTGGCTGAATGGCATTCTTCGAGCCCACTCGGGACCTGAAGTGGCGTGCCTCCCCTGGCAGTGATGCTCTGATGCAGTTCGTCGAGAAAGGGGTCAAACACGATTCAGCTCCGCAACGGAAGAAGGTGGTGCATCCGCTTGGGCTCTTGCTTCTGCTGAAATCGCAGCAAGATCGGCCTCAGTAGGACAACGAAATTCAGTGCAATAGGTGGTCATGGCGACTCCATTCAGGAATTGCACCGAACTCACACGCATCCTGATCTGATCGTTAACAAACCAGCAGCGTTCAATTCCCACATTGGTATCATAACGAGTCTTGATTGTTAAAATTCCATCGTGGGTAAAGTTGTAAGTACTGACGACAGATTTTTTCTCGACATAGCCAACATCACGAAGCAGGAAGCCTGTGCTGGGGTCTTGGGGGTTTGGAGCATTAACGACGACTGCCGCATAGTCATCATTTCGAGTCTCTTGCATCAGATTGCTCTCCCACCAGAATCTTGCACCCCCAGCCGTGTCTTGGTGCTTGACGCTTAGAGCGTCGCAGACCTTTTCGACGACAGGATCGTCATTCTCGAAGGGTTCAATGATTAAATTGGAATCCCCTGATTCATCATCCTGACTGTCAAGATGATGAACCACGCGTCGAATCATCCATGTGCCGCGACTGGCTTCAAAGAAAGCCGCCATCGTTCGCGGTGGATTGGCCATTCCTTTCATGGGTTGTTCGCTTGGAAGTCCCGTTGTTGCTTGAGCTGGCTAAGGATCTCGTCTATCCGGGATAGTTCAGGGTGGTCTTTTATGGTCGCTTCAATTTTCTTCTGAGAGAGTCGGAGCTTTTTGCCAAGTCCGACGACATCGTTGTAGAGCCGCTCACGGTAAGCGGAGAGTTCCTCAATGGATTCTTGTAGCTCTTCAACTGTTGGGGCCTGATCAATTTGGTCCGTCATCCTGGTGAGAGGCCAAGAAAATTCTGTGACAACCTTACCTCTGGCCGCCATAGACAAGCCTCAGGCGTTGCGCTTGGTGACTTGCTTCCAACGATTGCTATGTCTCTCGCAAAGCCTGTCCCTGGCTCCCCTTTATTCCTTGGCTTGTCGCGAGGTGGGTGGTGGTCGACTGCTGCAAGGTGACGAACTCTTGCGTGATCGGCAGATCCCCTGCCAGTGCTTGGCAGTACAGGCTTAGCTTGCAAGAGCGCTTCAGCCCACTGGGGTCAATTGTTGTCAGGTCAAGCCTTTCCCTAAAGGACTTGCTTGGCGGCTACCTCACTGCACCAGAAGCCTTCCCCCTACAAAACTGTCTGGCCTACAATGCTCGACGCATTTTCCCGTTCGGTCGTCAGCGCTGACGCCAAAACTGCTCCCGTTGGTGGTAGTGACCTCGTTGGTCTCCGGTCCTACGTCCAGAATGGCAACAAGCGTTTGGACGCAGTCAACGCCATCACCTCCAACGCCTCCTGCATCGTTTCTGATGCCGTCACTGGCATGATTTGCGAGAACACCGGCCTGATTCAGGCTGGTGGCAACTGCTATCCCAACCGCCGCATGGCCGCATGCCTGCGCGACGGTGAGATCGTTCTCCGCTACATCAGCTACGCCTTGCTGGCTGGCGATGCTTCCGTCCTGGATGATCGCTGCCTCAATGGCCTGAAGGAGACCTACATCGCTCTGGGCGTGCCAACTCAGTCGGCTGCTCGCGCTGTTGCGATCATGAAAGCTGCAGCAACAGCTCTCATCGGTGAAACCAACTCTCCTGCTTCAGGTGGTAAGCGTTTCCGCAAGATGGACACCACTCAGGGTGACTGCTCTGCGCTGGTTGCAGAAGCTGGTGCTTACTTCGATCGTGTGATCGGCGCCGTTTCCTGATCAGCGTTATCAATTTAATTTTCAGCAATTCTCCCCTTTAAAGGAAACCATCAATGAAGTCCGTCGTTACCACTGTTGTGACTGCTGCAGACGCAGCTGGTCGCTTCCCTTCTCAGAACGATCTTGAGGCCGTTCAGGGCAATATCCAGCGTGCCGCTGCTCGTCTGGAAGCTGCTGAAAAGCTGGCTGCTGGTCTGGACAAGGTCACCCGTGAAGCTGGCGATGCTTGCTTCAACAAGTACGCCTATCTGAAGCAGCCAGGTGAAGCTGGTGATAGCCAGGTGAAGGTGGACAAGTGCTACCGCGATCTGGGCCACTACCTGCGTCTGATCAACTATTGCCTCGTTGTTGGTGGCACCGGCCCTCTCGATGAGTGGGGCATCGCTGGCGCCCGTGAGGTGTATCGCAGCCTGGGTCTTCCTACTGGCCCCTATGTCGAGGCTTTGATCTACACCCGTGACCGCGCTTGCTCACCCCGTGATATGAGCCCCCAAGCTCTGAACGAGTACAAGAGCTATCTTGACTATCTGATCAACGCTCTTTCCTGAGTTATCTCTCAGCGATCTAATACAAGGGGGCAAATGCCCCCTTTTTTTGATGCTAAAAACTGCTAGTTTTCGCTGGCTCTTAGCAGCTGATTAATAGCAAGTTTTAAAACACTTAAAACGTTCTCATCGTTTTCCTCGGTCGCCCTGCTTTGAAGAGCATCGATTGAAGAAATCTCGCGTAGCTTCATTAGCGAAAGTGCACTATTCTTTCGTACCCAGGAATCGGAATCGGAAAGCTTGGGGATGAGCAGCGGGGTCGCGATTTTTGCATCGTCAAATTTACCCAAGAGTGTGACTGCTTCTGCACGGATCTCTGCAAAAGGATCAGATAGTGCATTGAGCAAAAGTTCTTTATCCTCCTCTGTCTCGAGAGCTTGGATTTGGCTTCCTAATGCAGAAATGGATGCTTTCCTTACATTGGCATTTTCTGATGTGGCGGCTTGACGCAGTACTTGTGGAGCCCTGTCTCCGATCAGAGTTAGAGCCCAATTTGCTAGCCCAATTTGCATTTCCGTACTGTCGGGAGCCGCAATAATGCTCAGGATTGCGTCGATAGATTCTTCTCCCATCGATGCCATGGCACCCATGGTTGATCCTTGAACAACTGAGTCAGTATCGGAAAGAAAGGTTGAGAGTAGATCGGGAAGACTTGCCGGGTCCCTAATCAGCGTCAGTGTTTTGGCAGCTGCTCGTCTGACTGTGACTTGAGAGCTATGCCGCATGGCTTGGCATAAAGCAGGTACGGCAGCTTGACCAACGGATCCAAGGCTATCCGAAAAACTGCGGCGTAATAGGCCTCGGGGATCGCCAAGCCCAGCTATCATTATTGCGATCGAATCTGGATCAGACTCGATTGGTAATCCTGCTCTAAGTTTCTCTTTGAGATGCGTCGCCAGATCAAGAGCTTCTTCTTCGCTGAGTTGGATTTCAGCAGAGCTCTTCTCAGGAATTTCCATTCGATCCCCTTTGATGAGAAATGGCTGCTGGCTTCATAGCCCTCCGATTGCCTCGTTCAAGTTATCACCAACCATAGACCCCGACCATGACAGTTTTCGTTGTTTCCCATAACCTCCAATTGAACTCGCCGCAGACACCAGATTTTTCTGCAGAGCAGTTGGCGAAGGGTTTGATGCATCATTCGACTGCCTTCTCAAGTTCCGATGCTTTGGATCACCCACATTGGTTGGTGAAACTTGAATCTGATTTATCTGTGAATGATATGGCCAACGAACTCGTAAGAGCGTGGAAGGCTTTCCGGATTCATCAGGGGCATTCAGTGGATCACTCTTGTTTGGCCCTAGGAGGCCGAAAAGATAGCGCTGCCCTACCTGAAGCACCACTTCAGATGGGAAGTTGGGGGGTCGATTTTGTTGAATGTACCGACCCCGACAAATTTCTTGCGAGCATTAACTGGGATGCCCTTAAGTCAGCTCGACCTTCAGACGGTATTTTTGAGTTAAGGGCTTAAGAATGAGATCAGGCTCGATGATTCATTTTTTGCGTTGACGCCGCCGCTGGGATGACTTCTCTTTGTTGCCTCCATCTTTATCTTGCGATGATAATTTGCTGATCAGTGCCTTTCCAATCTTTGCAGCTGTTCCTTCATTGTTTTGGGCTGCCGAGCCAGGGTTTTCGGGCGTTGATATTGGCCTCATATCGGTAATCACATAACCGCTTCTATGCATGACTTGCATGCCATGGCAAAGAGAGTTAAAGGGCAGGCTGAAGTGAGTTGATATGCCTGGCCTTGAGCGATTTAGCGCATTGACTTGCACCTTAAAATGCGCGCTTGAAAATGGCCCCATTTTTTTATAGTCTATTGGATAAGTAAATTGTATGCTCGTTTTGGCTCGAATGCCAAAGCTTTACTTTTATTAATTGGGTTGAGTTTGGTTAAGGCTTGCCTCGGTCGAATGCCTTAAGATTCTGGGGAATCAGTTCATCTTGATGTGACCTTGGGCCGTTTTGATAATATCCACCCTGGCCTTACATGTAATCATGCACGCCACATCCTTTCATTGTCCATTGATGAGTTGGAATCCAAAAGTGACTTTTATATGGCTGCAGCCCACCTGATCAATTGCCCCTGCGCAGAAACTGAGGATGCACTTCAATCACTTCTTGTCTGTGCAGTAGATGATCAGGCGATCAAGATAGCAAAAAGAAAAGCCGTTGAGGTTCTAGCGCGACTTGGTTCTAAGTCTTCAGTCCCACTGATTGGCCAATGTCTCTGGTCTGATGATATTTACCTCGTTGAAAATTCTGTTTGGGCTCTCGAAAAATTAAGCTGTAATCGTCATGATTTGATCCAGCAGATGATTGGCTTGCTAAAGGACGCTTCTCAAAATCAGAGGGTTTTGATTAAGGCTCTCGCTACGCTTGCGATCGATCAGAGTTTTGACTCGATTCGCTCGCTTCAAACCTCTGATCGCCCTGGTGTTCGTGGTGCTGCAATTGCTGCGGTTGCCAAGTGTACGCAAGATAGGGCTAGCTTGTTACAAATTAAGGGGTATTTGACGCTTCCCAATCAAATGGATCGGCAATGTGCCGTTCAGGATCTTGTCGACGGGGGTTCAATTGAACTTCTCCCTTCCATTGCCACTGCACCTGTTTCTCCGGCTTTTCGAATACGAGCTTGCCGTGAAATTCTCGCAACGGCAAAGGTTCTTCTTTCAGCAGATGTAGGCCTGGATTTAATAGATGTCGTCTTTAGGGACGATCCGGCCCAGATTAATGTGATTCATCAATATGATGAGGCTCCGGCTCCTGAGTTTCTGGTTCGCCAGCTATATAGTACTGACTTTAGTCGTTGTTATCTGGCGATGCAGAATTTGCCAGAGTATTCTGCTGAAGTGCTGATTCCAATTTTGCAACAGTCGTGGGAGGAAGAAGCCCATAATGATTATGGGGCCCACTATTTTTTCATGCATATTTTTGGCTCAAGAGATGACTGGAGCTCCTCCGCTCTTGAGTGGATCGTTAATTTGTTGAATGAAGCCGCGATCAATCGGAGGCCTCAGTTCCAAAAAAGCCGTGCAGCTGCAATTCAAGCACTTCATAGTCTGAGGCCTGATTTGTTTTTTGAACTCGGTTCGCAGCTGCTTCGTGGTTCGATCCCTGCATCCTGGGAGTGTCGCTACGTCACCATCATGTGCATGGAGAGCTTATCCATCGGAGGAGGTGATCAAATCAGGGATTTACTTGTCAATTGTCAACAAGATGCCGACGCTTTTGTTCAGGCTCGAGCTGCTTCGGCTCTCTCTTCTATAGGCTGAATTGAGAAATAAAATTGTCTAGTATCATCGCCAAGGCCAAATCGGTTAAATGCTAAAATTAGAGAAGAATTAAGCAAACTGTTCATATGGATTCTCCTTCTCAATCATTTGACCAGCTCCTTGCTGATCTTGCTCATCCGAATCCGAATATCCGTGACAATGCTTGTACCCTCATGGCCGAGCATTTTGCTGATCAGGCATTGCCTCAGCTGATCTCTTTGCTCCATGATCCGGATCCAGCCGTCTACAGAACGGCTGTCAAGGGGCTTGGGATTCTGGGTCACCAAAGTGTTCCGCATTTGTTAGAGCTGTTTGAAACGTCGGATAATGGAACAGTCAAGGCTTGCTGCATTAAAGCTCTTGTTCAAGTTTCAGTGAATTTCCCGACGCAAGCCTTTCCGGCTCAGACGATGGATGTATTGGAAAAAGCGCTTGATGAAGCGAACCCAGTTGTTGCACAGTCAGCGTTGATGACCCTCGGTCATCTTTCCAAGCAGGACTCAGAAAAAGAGCGTGTCATTCCTCTTCTGATCAAGGCATGCGAAAGGGATAATATTGCTCATGTTCAGGGTGCCTTGATGGCATTGGCAGAACTTGATGCACCTTTGGTGACTGATTGCTTAGAGAAACTGGCCTCTGATATGGGTAAAGACAGCTTGGTGCGAGAAATGGCTCAAGCAAGTTTAGAACGTCGAGAAAGTCTCAATCTTGGCTGATGCTTTCATGAAATTCTTTTCAGTTGGTTGTGGGCCACTTCCATGACAGCCTTGACTTGATTGTCAGGTTCGCTCTTGATTGCGGTCATCAGGGGTTCAATTGAATGACATGCTTCCATTTTCATCAGTGCAAGGGCTGTATTCTTGCGTACCTGTGGTGCTGTGTCTTGAAGCAGAATAATCAGTTGGTCTTCCGCATCCTCTGGGTCTAACGTTTTGCCCGTGATTGTTGCTGCTTCCGCTCTCACTTCTTCTTCTTCATCTCCCAAAGCCTCGAGTAAAAGATTTCGTGCTGATCGGCTTGAGCCAGACTGAACCTGTTCCGATAACGCAGTAAGTGCAGCTATTCTTATTTCTGGATTTCCTGATTTTGCCGCTGTGTTAAATGCATCTGGGGCTTTAGCTCCAATAAAACTGAGGGCGAGATTGATCAGGCCAACTTGAAACGCGGTGCATTTTTTATCTGAAAGTATTTTGAATATTGATTCGATTGCTGGGATGCCGATGGTGGCCATCGCTCCAGCCGAGGAGCCTTGAACGACTGGATCATCATCCGTCTCGAACGCTTCGATCAGGTTCGGTAGGGCTAACTCACTGCCGATGATATTGAGGGTTTTTGCAGATGCCCGTCTGATCACAACATTCGGATTGTTTTTCAATGCATGGCAAAGGATTGGCACCGCGGCCTCGCCCACGGACCCTAGGCTTTGTGCAAACGTAAGGCGAAGTGAGCCCCTTTGGTCTCCTAATCCAGCCACCATTCTTCTGAGAGAATCATCGTCTGAATTTGGCTGCAGATGATCAGCGAGTTGAAGCTTTAAGGCTTCGGCCAGCTGGTAGGCCTCAGCTTCGGTTAGCTCTCCGACCTCAAGCATCGAAGAGTTTGGGGTTTGTTCCGTCACTATTCATTTTGCCTTGTATACAAACTCTACCTGAGTGCGATTACATCCTGGCTGTTGATCCACCTGATTGGAGCATAAAAAAGCCTCCTCAAATCTTGGTGCGAGGAGGCTAATTGTGTTAATGAGTTTGAACTTCCGTTAGATCAGAAGTGAACTCCGAAGGGACGGAAGGCGACGTAATCAGTCATCTTCGGTGTCTGGTGGCCGGCGTACTGCTGCTCAGGCAGTTTCACCGGAATGCGCGTCACTGCGGTATAAGTGAACGGCATTGGTTTTGCACTTGCGCGAGCCGCGGTGGCCAAGGGGTTGACCGTACGGCTGTTGCGACCCTGTGCGTTGTCACTGATGGCAACCTTCGCGCCACCCAGCTCACGCATCAGGTTGAAGGTACGCGTGAACATACCTGCGTAGGAATCCTGACTGCGGTCGTAAGGGACGATGTCTGAGCCAAACACCTCTGTGTATTCCGCAGAGTCAGTCAAGCTATCAACCAGTGCATCGAAGCCCTCTTCGGCTTGCAGCTTGATGTTGGCTTGAACTTCTGCCTGATTCAGTGGAGCACGGCCAAGCAGATGCTTGAAGTTCAGCTCAATTCCGCGCTGTGCGCCCACAGCATGGAAGAAGTTGGCTTTGTAGAAGTCAGACTTCGCCAGTCCGTTCACGAAATCACGAACAGTGATTTCGCCATTCATCAGACGAACTTCCAGCGATGTTTCGCGCTGGTTCTCTGTGGGTGGCAGGTTGCCCAGCACCTGACGATAAGCAGCCGCAATCACGCGCTCGAGTGCTGCGCTGTTCTCTGGGCTGTACTGATCAAAGGTGACTGCGAAGGGGCACTCGGCGTGGAGTCTTGGCCCAATACCAATACCCATCGCGGCACAATGCTGACGCTTGTAATCAGCAATAGCGCCTGCAACGGTGCGAGGAGCGGTGTTTTTGCCGGCTTTGCTCGCTGTGGAGAAGGAAGCGGGCCCTGTTCTTGTGGCTGACGTGAGGGCTTTCAGGCTGGTTTCAGTGCCGAGCATGATGAGAATTGGGTTGAGTTTTGCTTTTTGTCCCGACTCACTCCTGACTCATGCTGTTGTGTTTGCAGATCAAGAGTTAAGCCATAGACAAATGGTTGAAGCAGAAAAATGTTTCTGTGGATTTTTTGCTGTCAACGCATATTCTATGTGTTAAAGCCAATAGGCTAATTGTTCACTTGTTGGAATTGTTATATTCCGGGCGTTTGGTTAACGCCTCTATGTCGGCAATGTGTGTCTTGCGCGAAAACCTAGCCAACCAGGCGTTTGGGTTGCCTAAATAAGGTGCGCCTCGACGGTAAAAAAAAGGGGTGGGCAGTATTGCCCACCCCGGTCACATTGCTGAAGTGATAAACATCTAAGCTGAAGAATCAGCCCAGTGAGTTGATCACATAGTCCAGCAGGGTGTTGTAAGCGGTCAGAGCCTGGGGGCTCATGTCACGAGGTGAGCAACCGTCGTTACGCATGTTGGAGAAACCAGCAACGTAGGTGCCAGCGTCGATGCTGAGAGCCTTGTAGACTTCCTTCTGACCATTGATGGCCAGCTCGTCCAGAGGGCCGGTGCCGCCGGTAACCAGGCAGTAGTTGATCAGACGCAGGTAGTGAACGAAGTCACGCTTGCACTTCTCTTTGCCTTCGGTGGCGCACTTGCGGGGCTGACGGCCGGTGGCGCCGTTGGGGTACTGAGCGTACACAGCGTCAACAGCGCGCTGAGCGATGCCGTCGTAGTTAGAAGCAAGCTTTTCAGCAGCTTCGAGACGAGCAGCAGCGCGTTGGATTGAACCCTGCACCGACTCCATGTCGGAGGCGGAGGGGAAACGGGAAGCGCTGTCGGCTGCGCCGACAACGGTGGTGATGACGGACTTCATGATTTAGGAAGCTAGTTAGGGTGTTGGACGTTTAAACAGACTTGGTTCAGCTGATGGCGCTGATCACCATGTCGAAGTAGCTACCAGCTTCGCCGGACAGGCTGGAGCAGTCACCCTGGGTCACAGCAGCTTTCTTGGGCTGGCTGTTGGTGTTGGTGATCAGAGCACCGGCGGCGGCCTTCATGATGGCCACGGCGCGGGAAGCAGAACCGGTAGGAACGCCCAGAGCGGCATAGGTCTCGCGAAGACCGTTCAGGCAGCGGTCCTGAAGCACGGAAGCGTCACCGGCGAGCAGGGCGTAGCTCACATAGCGGAGGACGATCTCGCCATCGCGCAGGCAAGCAGCCATCTTGCGGTTGGTGTACACACCACCGTTAGGAGCGGTCAGGCCAGTGTTCTCGCAGCAGATGCCGGCAACAGCGTCAGAGACGATGCAAGCAGCGTTGCCAGAGATGGCGTTCACAGCGTCGAGGCGCTTGTTGCCATCAGCGATGAAGGACTTCAGAGAGGCCAGCTCGCCTCCGCCGATGAAAGCACCGCTGGAATCGGCCGAGATGGCCTTCCTGGAGAATGCGTCGAGCATGGGTGTTTGAAAGTTAGAGGGGGATGCAAATCCGCATCACGAATGACAGTAACCCTGCTCTCAGTCTCCGAACCGGGAACCCGAATTTGAAGACACACAAGTTTGCAAACCCGAGTCAGAGTCAGAATATTAAAAAAAACGGAACAGGAATTGCCTCGGCTCTGGCAGCACAGCAGTCTGCTGCGGTTGCAGAATTCATCACAACCCTTTCAGGACTTGCTCGCAGCTCCATTTGAGAGGCAGCCAGCTTGTCGTCTGCTGAATCTGCATAAGCGGCTCTACCTGGTCTTTCAGCCCTAGCCTCAGGCAGGACCAAGCTGCTGCTACGCGTGACTTGGCGTACTGCGGCAGCGTCTCAGCCAGGGCGGTGCGGACAAGATCACTACGTTCTTGTAGGCCCTGAAGTCCAACAACTGCCGTCAGCAGATAGTTGACTCCGTAATCACTCCAGAAGCGCGAATGGATGTGATCAATTGTATCGAGTTGTTGCCCCTTCGGCATTTTTATCACGCTTAATGCTCCCCCGTATTGTTTACCTTCATCCCTGTGCTGCAGGTTTTTTTCGATTTCCGCGATCTCTTCGCTGCAAATCCAGTCGTGCTGGAGTGAAAGCATTGAAGGGTCGTCTTGCAGGAGTTGAATGATGAGGTCGCTATGAGCGATCGGCACCGTTCCACTCTTTTGGGGATCGACGAGTTGAAACGCACTTTTCGCCCGCAACGGCATCGACACCGGGCACGTCACGAGATGGGGCAGCACGCTGACGTCACCGGCATCGCCAAGGTCGATCACAGCGGCCCGCCGTCGACCGGCAATCGAATCGGTCAGCTGTGGGATCAGGGGGGCGAGTCGGTCGAATTGGCCATGCACCTTGGCTGCATAAGCCCGAGCTGCGCCGGCAACAAGCGGGTTGTCATCCCGTTCTAGGGCCGCAATCGCTTGTTCTCCGGAGGCGATGCCAAGACGAGCGTGGGTTTGAATTACGGAACGCTTCTGGTTGTCGCTGCCATTGAGTGCAGAAAGGAGCTGCTCACTTTGATGGTTGCTAAGAGGGGCTCCAATTTGTGCTATCGAATCCACGGCGTTGATCACCGATGCTTCGTCGTCAAACCCTAGAGCTGTAAAAAGTGCTGGCAAAGCTCTTGGATCTCGTCGTCTTCCTAGCGCTTCAAGAACCTTTCGCCTCGTGATCCGGTTAAACAGATTTTCAGGATCTAGCTCAATGGCTTCGATCAAACCCTCTAGTGATCGATCGCTACGACAGGCAGCCAGCCTTGTTGCTGCTGTGTATTTCTCGACTGGATTGGATAGCTCTTCGGGGTTGGTTCTCAGTAATTCCAGCGCTTTCTCTTCTGGAAGCCCCTCAAATAAAATATCGAATCTTTCAGACATGACCGACGTGGCTTCATTCTTCGAAAATTAGCACCTCCAGCTTGCACCTCTTTGTAACAGTGCCAGCTTTGAATGGGTGCAGCTTGTATCTGGTAATCTTCTGTACAGATACTTGCGTATTATGCCTGTCTCTGCTGAAGCGGAACAAGCCTTGCACCGTTTTGTCGATGCAATCGCTTCTCAGTCCGCACTTCAGGACCAGTTCAACCAAGTCGAAGAGATTGATTCTCTTCGTCACCTCGTTCAATCGGTTGACTCTACTCTGACAGGTGCTGCTGTGATCCCCTTGGATCAGGCGACTCTGCCCCCTAAAATCCTTGTGAATTCTGGCGTGACGAACCAGGAGATACCCTGGCGCCTACTTCGCTGCCCCGGTGGTCCTTTGGTTCTGCAAATGATCTGCAAAAAAGCAAATTTTGCGGTTTGGATCGAGAGTTGCTGATGTCTGCTAAGGAGTTACATCGCTTTATTGATGAAGTCGTCCGCTCCCATGAGCTGGCTACAGGTCTTAAGGGGCTTGCCACGCATGAACAAATTATTGCTTATGGGCAAAGTCAGGGCTTTGATTTCACTCCCTCGGATTGGTCTAATTTGTATGACCAGGATTTCTTGAGTCAGCAAAGCGCTGTTCAAGAGTCTGTGCGTCAGGCCGATCCTTACCACTGGTCGTGGGCTTTTCGTCAACTGTCTTGCTGGAGAGCTATGCTGATGGAAGGCGCTGGAGACGGTCGGTCTTGAGCCCTGCATTGTTGTCAACCTGACTTTTAATAGCCATGTCTGATGCTCAGCAGGATCAGATTCTTGAGGATTTTATTACTCAAGCTCGTTCGGATCCGTCTTTAAGGGATGAGATCAAGGCGGCATTGAACCAAGATGAAATTATATCCATTGCCCAGGCGAGGGGCTTTTCAGTTGATTCACTTGCAATTCTGCGAAAATGGAGCAAGCACACTGATTTTTCAAAGCCAACATGGTTGGGTTGGTTTGACGACTGAATCAGGTGTTGATGTCTGAGTATCGTGTCTGATTGCTTCCTTTTTTTGCCCAGTATGTGACGAGTTCTTCTCCCCCAGGCCTGGGTACACTGGCGATCGCTCTTAGGATTTTAAATGACCTGTTAGGACCCATGGGCCAATTCCCCACTGCTTTCACAGTCCTCACTCGTCCACCAATTGCTTCAACACACTGTTCAAATTTTTCAAGCTGTGTTTGATCGACTGTCTCAAAAACAAAATCAGTTCCTTCGCATATTAGGTGTTGAGATCGAATCCAGGCCTTGATTTGTTTTTTGCTATTTTCCATGCATTACTGACTTATCTTTGTCCAATCAGGTGTAATTAGTTCTGATATTGTTTGAACTCTGGCAAAGCGAAGTGGGCCATGCTCTGAACCCCATTTTGGTTCATCTGTTTGGGGGTCAAAACCACGATCGCGACTAATCCACGTGTCTTGATCGACCTCAACTTCGCTGACTAGGTAGGTAAGGTTTCCATCTCTCGGGACGAGGCATTTTTTCCCGGGTTCGACATTGCCAATATAATGTCCTGGTTTGCTTTCAATGAAATGCATCGAGCAACCACAGCGGGGTTCTAGGTTTTTGGTGTCGATTGCTTCAAGTAGTTCTGGAGTTCGTCCTGCTCCTGCCAGCCTTTCTTTGTTGGTAAAGCCAAAATTCTCCATCACGTATCTTTCGTTTTCGACCCTAAGACGATGAATGCCTTGTCGGTATGGATCCCACGGAGCGTAATCGTAATATTGTTCTGAATAAAATCCAGGACCCTGGAAGATTGACCACGGTAATGGCCTGAAGACAATATGGATACGGGCAAAGTCTTTGGGATTCTCTTGTGCCTGCGTGAAATTATCGTAGATGCCGGCAAGTGTTTTGGTGAACCTAAGGATATCGTCTTGATTCATGTGGTTGTGTAATTGGATGATTAGGCCTTGATTCTTCTAACCTCAGACGCGAATGAAGTTTGTAAGATGCCAGATCCCTCTGAGGTTCTCAAGACGGATGATCGACACCGTACGTTTTCGGATACAAACCAGATTCTCTCCTCTGCCATTGACTGATCGTACTTTGTATTCAGGATGAATGTTCCGTCATCAAGGAACTCATAGCTTGATTCTGCAGGGACTGATTCTGCATAGCCTAAGCTTCTTAGTAGCCAGCCTGATTTACTATCTTTTGGAATCGGAATGATAATGCATGATCCGCTCGATACTTCGTTTGGATCATCGGGTTCCCAATCGCTTTCAGCACTCCATTCCATTTTGAATGGAGATTGAAATTTTGAATCAGATGATAAATTTGATTTGTCTATTAACTCTGCAATTGCCTCGCTTTTGGGACTTATGGCTTCGATTGAAACTTCGCTGAGAACATCTTCGAATTGTTGAAATGCGAGAGAATGGCCAGAGCGCATCGATCGCCATTCGCCTGCACTTTGAGCAACAAATTGCTCAATATTCATCGTTGTGAGTTAGCGGATTAATCGTGTTGGTTTGGGTGGGCTCAAGGTTGTTCTTCATCATGCTCACCATCGAGTCAACCATCATGGACATGGCCATGGGCACAGAGGAGACAGAAGTTTGGAACTCTTCTGTTTGATTCGACTGTGTGCTGGTTGTATTCCGGAGAATTGGCATGATTTGAGGATTTTGAGGCTGAGCTAGTGGGTATATATACTTGCCCTGTCAGGGTTGGCTTTTGCCAAGTCCAATCATGACAGGACTAACGATAGAGGTGGTGGCCATCACGCAAAGGCTTAAGTCTTCGCAATAGAGAGGATTTTGCCTTTCTGAGCCAGAATGCTTTGAATCGTGGCAGACATTGAGCTTTGGCTCACCACAGATCGTTGGACAGCACGACGGTTGGCTCCGATCTGCCTGCCAGAGCTCCAAGTGATCGCGAGCGTATTGCCATTGCCCACACCCTTGCGATTGACGATGTTTGGAACATCGCCTGTGGTGAGGCTGTTCAGTAGTTTTGAACTCCGCTCTGCTCCATCAAATCCAGCAAATCCAGCATCCAGAGCAGTGGATCGTGTGAAATTGATCGTTCTGCCACCGGTTACGGTCTGTTTGGAGCGGTTGTATGGAACTTGGTCAACACCAAATGAGGAGAGATACTCTTCGCTGTATGTGTAGCTTTCAATTTCAGCTTCGTAGCCTTCATCATTGAATCGCCTGACATGCTCCATCAATTCAGCTTGATCATGAGGTGAGCGCCCTAAGAGGTGCTTGAAATTGAGTTCGACGAACCTGTAAGGGCTGTTGCTTTCTAAGAACAGCTTTTTGTAAGTTTCAGACTGGGCAAGTGCAGTAACAAAACCTTGAACAGTCAGATCACCGTTGATGAATAATGCTTCAAGAGATGGATTCACATCCAGCTCCATCAGATGACGGTTGCCAAACACCTGTTTGTAGACGCTTTGGATGACCTCTTCAGCGTGGCCGAGGTCAGTATTCGCTGGCGCTGCAAGGGTTGTGGTTTCCGTCATTGGTCTGGGAATAGGGAGAAGTGTCGGTGGAGCCTTGATCAATCAAGACTCCTATTGTTCAAAGCGACTGCTTTGTCTTACATCACTTCAGTGATGGAGACGATCTTGCCGCCGCGAGCATGGATGTACTTCATCTGGCTGGACATGTCCTTGCCGGACACCAAGTAGGTGCTCCCTGCTGTGCGTTGGCGCGTGCGTGCTGACTGAGCAGAAACAACAATCCGGAACCGCTTTGTGGTGGGATCAGGAGAGCCAGATTGGGTGCCTGTGCGATTGATCCGGGTGGTCGTTGAGCTCCAGCCACCAGGCACTGTTTTCGTTGCCACCGAGGTCACCAGGGCTGAACTGGTCTGTACGGTGTCGCTGGCTGCATACCCTTCTGCCAGTTTGAGATGGCGGTTGAAGGCAACCTGTGAACGGCCGTTTTCAGAAAGGATGCGAGCGAAGGGGACTGTATCTTCCCCAAAGGTGCTTTGGTACTCCTCGCAATCCACGTAGCTGCTGATTTCAGCGTCGTAACCACCTTCGGCGAGGATACGGGTGTGTTCGCTGATCTCGGCTTGTGATTTAGGAGCCCTACCCAAGAAGTGCTTGAAGTTCAGCTCAATGAAACGGTAAGGAGCGTTGGTTTCAAAGAAACGGCGCTTGTATTCGGCCGAAAGACCGATAGCACGCACGAATTCGCGTGTGCTCAAGTAGCCGTCAATGAATTTACTTTCAGCTGAAATTGCCCGTTCGAACTCCATCAGATGAGGGTTGCCCATCACTTGCTTGTATGAAGCACGGATGAGAGCGTTCAGTTGATCGGTGCTATCGCCGGGGCAGCGCTGGTACGTTTCCTGTTCTCTCTGGCCAAGACCAAAGAACACGTAGGAATCACCACGCATCGGAGCGGAATCCTTACCGCTCGTGACGCCTGGATCTTTGCTGGCGATCCGACCTTTCGCGAAGCTTGCGCTTGGGCGAATGCCAATAGCTTGAGAGGTCAGGCTAATGCGGGGTGCCATGCCGCTGCCCATGCTGCTGGTGAGCGCACTGCTGCCGCCTCGAGCACTGTCGCTGCCTGCGAAGCTCTTCTGAAGAGCCGCCAGCATTGGGAATGCTGCTGTTGAGAGGTCAGCGGGAGAATTCCAGGCGCGAGCATAAGGAACAACATCGCTGCCAAACACTTCGAGGTATTCGGCAGAATCGATGATGCTGTCAATCAGTGCATCGTGTCCGTGCTCTGCCTGCAGGGCAATTTTTGCACCGATTTCGGCTTGAGAATGAGGAGCACGGCCCAAAAGATGTTTGAGGTTCAGCTCGATACCGCGCTGTGGGGCCACGGCGGCAAAAAACCGACTCTTGTAAAAGCTTGATTTGGCTAGGCCACGGATGAAGTTACGAACATCGAGTTCTCCGTTGCATAGCTGTGCTTCCAGCTCATTAGAACGCTCGAAATCCATCACATGGGCGTTGCCGAACACCTGGCGGTAGGCGGCAGCGATGACATCATTCAGCGCTGATGCATCGGAGGGGCTATAGCACTCAAAAGTGACGCGATGGGGGCAGTCTTCATGGCTGCGGGGACCGACCCCGATGCTCATCTGATCACACGACTGCTTGAGGAATTCACCGTTGGTTAGGGCCGCTTTCTGTGCGGACTTCGTCTTGTGCTTGAAGCTGACTGGGCTGCTCCACTTGGTTTCAGCGCCGAATCCGGTTGAGACTTGATTGGTGGCCATGGTTCAGGTTGAGGGGGAGTTGGGGAGTGTTGATTTCGAGTGCTTGTTCCTGAATGGATCAGGTCACCGGTGTAATGCTTGCGATTTTTCCGCCTTCGCGGTGGATCCGTTTGAATTGCTCTGAGAGCTTGTCGAACGGCACATAGAACACCCTGTTGGAACGGGTGTAGCGCGAGATGCGACGCAGATCATTGGCGCTGTATCCAGTTACTTCCACGCGGTAGGTCACGCCTTCCTCACCCGCACCAACACCCAGTCGCGTGGGTGCGTCCTGCAGATTTCGGGAGGGTCGGAAGCTCCAACCAGTGGTTTCGCCAGAGGATGGCGGAATCACGGGAAGAGGGAGGTTCTGATAGGCGGCACCACCGAGTTTGCTTCTCTTGCCTGCGAGATCACCCTTCAAGCTGCTGCTGCTGTTTCCGCGCAGCAGTTGGAAGCTCCAGGTGAACTCTTGGAGTGTGGTGCAGCATTCGGTCTTCCAGCCGCGTTGAAAGGGAACAGTCCACTCCCCATAGGCGTTTTGGTAATCGGCTGAATCGAGGAAGCTATCGATATCAGCGTCATATCCCTTGCTGTCGAGGAGTTCAGCGTGCTCGCGCATCTCCTCGAAGTCTTCCGGTGCCCGACCCATCAGATGGCGGAAGGTGAGTTCGATATAGCGGTAGCGCGCACAGGTATCGAAGAAGCGGCTGCGGTAGAGCTCGCTCTTGGCGATGCGACGAACCAGTTCCCGCACACTGATCTCGCCCAGCTTGAACTGGGATTCGGGAATGAGCTGACGCTCGCTCTCCATCACGTAGGCGTTGCCAAGCACCTGCTTGTAGACGGCACGGATGATTTGCTCCTTCTTGGCATCTTCGTCACCGGGAAGAAGTTCAAGGGGAGCCTCACTCTCGTCCGAGAAGCGCTCGACCCCCAAAAGCGAGGCAGGACCGAAGGGCATGTAGGTTCTCGCGTTTTCGCTTGTTAATAGTCCTTCAGAAGCGCCGTGAGCGGTCTTGTTCTTTATAAACCTCAATCAAGTATGTCCGAATGTTGCGTGGCATGACAGTTCTTCGGCTATTGGTGCCTTTCCTGCTTTAGCCGAGCGCCTGCCAGTGCTTCCCCTCAAGTGCTCAAGCTTGCTGAGGAGGGGAGCAGCGATTCAAGGCTGGAACGGGTCGTTGCCCTGGTATGGGGATTCCAGCAGTCCAATTCCTCCACAGCTCTGGCCAGCAGGGCTTCAATCTGAGCTTTCTCCAGGCCGGAACAGAGCGAGAAGTCAGCTCCTTTGATCGATTCGACCGTGTCCAAGGCCGCGTTCTCTAGATCGGCGCCTCTCATGTCCGTCATCTGCATTTCGCAAGTACCGAAACGGGTGCCACGACACATCGCACCCCGCAAGTTGGCTGAGCGAAGATCCGATCCCGCCAAGGACACCCCGTCAAGAATGGCCCCACTGAGATCTGCTCCGCTCAAATAAGAGCCCAGCAGCACTGCTCCGCGAAGATCCATGCCCCTTAAATCGCTGTTGTTGAGGAACGCACCATTGAGCTTCGCTCCTGGTCCGACTGCACCGCTTGTTCGCAGCTCAAATCCTTCAGGCACGACGGTGTGACTGTCGTAAAGGGCGAGTCGAAGATCTGCACCTTCCAGTTGGCATTGACTGAGATTGGCACCGCGGATATCGCAACGGCAGAGTTGGGCTTCACGTAAATCAGATGGGCCTAAATCCTCACCATTCCAGTTAGCCCCTCGCGCATCGAGGGGGCTTTGTTGCGTGTCATTGGCTCGTGCATCCTCCGGCGCTGACCATTCCCAAAGATTCAAGGATGCAGGACGTGACATTCGCGCTTCAGGCTCTCACGATCAAATCATCTCAATAATAAAGCCTGGCTCTCAAACACAAGACTCGCTCTAGGCCTCCTTGGCGTTCTGCTTCTACGCTGTGTTTGCTGCATACGCAGCTTGCTTGGAAAGTTGTGCTTGATGCTCGGCGGGATGGTCAGTCTTTGGCTCTCATTCATTTAGAAACAGATGTCTGAGTTTTAGGAGCGAGACTCACATCCCGCTGATGATTGGCTTGTTTGTCGTCAATGACAGGGTCGTCAATGGCAATACTTGTCATTCATGCTTTAGGTCGATGCTTAATGCCGGCTTGAGTTGTGAGTCCGTACAGCTTTTGGGCTCAATGATGCAAGCGCAACAGCCAGAGCAAGAGCGAGTCGCTGCGCTTGTTGTCTAGGCCAATGGCTAGTGGAATGGGGATGAAAAAGCACCGAAACCATAAGGGTCCGGTGCTTTGAAGGAACTGATTGAAAGGCCTAGTGTTGCACTAGACCCATAACGTTGGTGCTTGGTTCGAGCTTGACGTTGGCTCAGGCCCAGGATTTGCAATTTTTGGATTGGTACATCCTGCGGAATGCTTCGGATGTTGGATCGCTGGTTGCTTTGGAGTAGACGAATCCGCTGACGTCATAGCCCTTGCCTGCACCGCTAATGCTGCGAGCATTGGTGAATTCCATCACGAGCTGGCTACGCCCTTCGATGATGGTGTCTGAGGCTGCATTAGCTGGCGAAATCCGAGCCAGGTTGACGAAGGTTGAGCAGTACTTGCCTGCTTCAGATGTCCAAGCCCGCTGATAGGGAACTGTCTGTGTGCCGAACACCTCGAGATATTCACCTGAGTGTGTGATCTTCTCAACGAGAGCATCAAATCCCTGCTCTGCAATCAGGCTGATTGCTGCACTGACCTCCGCTTGGTTAAGAGGAGGACGCCCCAAAAGGTGCTTGTAGTTCAGTTCAACGCCACGGATGGGGGAAACCTTGAAAAAGTAATTTTGCTTGTAGAGGTCAGACTTGGCCAGGCCGGCAACAAAATCACGGACGCTGATGTCTCCGTTTGAGAGCTGGGACTCGAGTTCGCTGCAACGCTGGCTGCCCATGGGCCCTAAGTTGCCAAGAACTTGCTTGTAAGCAGCAGAGATCGTTGCCTTTAGGGCATCGCTTCCTGTCGCTGCGAATTGATCAGCAGTGCTACTAAAGGGACACTCGCTGTGAACCCTTGGGCCGATGCCAAGGCCCATGGCGTTGCAGAGATTCTCTTTGTATTGATGAATGCTGGTGGATGGCTCGCCGACGCGAGTCAGGAGCACGCCCTGGTCGATTTCCTCTCTGTAAACGTTGATTGCCTTGCCTTGTTTGAGCTTTGCTGAATTTTTGACGGCGTATGAAACTCGATTGAGGCTTGTGAAATCGCGGGTCGGCTTGATGGCAACCATTGCTGATCTCTAAAAAATGATTTGTATCAGTTAGCTTAAAACGATTGGCCTAAGCCGAATCCAGGCCTTCATGCGCTTGCAACAAAAAGTTTTCCGCAAGATTGCTAAAGTGCCTGCCCTGGTCATATACATGGATTGTCCAATTTCCGCAAGCTTCTTGAACGTTGCTTTGCATTTGCCTGCCTTGCCGCGCCTCTTGTTGACTGCTTGCGCAGTTTTTGGTGAGCCTACAGCTTGATCTGTAGCCTTCTTGGATTGCCTTGGCCGATCTGTTGATCAGCTTTGTCTTCCTCCCGAAAGCGGCTCTGAATCGGGAGGAAATGGCCAAGTCTTTTATAAGTTGTCTATTGATTGACCTCGATTGAGACGCAGAAGTCACTCTTTTGGCTTCTTGGTGAATAGCAATTCAAATCTCTTTCTCAGTTGCTAAGCATTGAGACTGTGATGGTCAAGAACACTCGTACAAGTTCGAATCCTCCCACGATTGCAAAGGCCAGCCAAGCTTTGAGGGCCCATGCAGGCGGTTGACCATTGGCCCAAGCCTCTGAAACCTTTAACTGTGCGATGAGATTCGCAGCCTCACTCGGCGCACGATTCTGGAGCGAATCACGCCAATCAGCGCCATAACGCGGAAACGATTGGTAAATCGGAAGTTCACCAGTTGCTTGCCCGGGTAAAACACGAGAACGCTGTGACGGAACTAAGTCGTATCCGAACGAATTCATATATTCCTCACTATCGAGAAGCTCGTCGACAAAGCGTGTAAATCCTTTGTGTCCGATCACGATTGACCATGCACGTCGCTCAGCGTCTCCATGGACCGGGCGACCGAGCACGCGTCCCACCACCTGATCGACCATTCTGTAATTGGAGCTGCATTGGTAGTACCCCTGTTGGAAGCGTTCAGACAGGAGAAGTCCACGAATGAAATCGCGCATGGTGATGGTTCCATTGCGCAGCTGTGATTCGAGATTCGGATCTCTGTCACTGCGCATTGCATGGAAGAACACTTGCTGATACGCGCGTTCAATTTGGCAGTCAATCGTTGTTCTCAGGTTTTCGCCGGATGAGCTGGCCGAACCTTGCGGCTGAGCTTTGACCGTGCTGCTGTCTCCAGCCAGGTTGCTGACGCGGGAGTTCTGAGCCTCAAGTGGGTAGGTCAGCAGTGGCAGAGACATCTGAGTCTTGCTGGGTAAAAATACTTGGGTTGCATCCTCACCCCTGCAAGCAGGTGGCCGCTCGCATCCTTAGCAGCTGTTCATTGAAGTTTGATTGAGTTGCTCTCTCATGTGCTGAAAGGCTTGCTGGGCGCACTCTGCTTCTTTGCGGTTTGACGTTGCATCGAGTCGTGTCTTGCAGAGTTCCTCAAGGGTTTCTAGAGCCAGGTTCATGCCGTCCATCGGCACGGCCATGAATGCGTAAAGCGCGCGTACGGCTTTCATGCCCTCATCGTCAGTGCAGTGCGGGCAAGAAGATGCGACTGCATAGATGCACACACGTAGAAAATTCCAGCAATCTCTCCAGCATGCTTCGGCACGTTGCTCGGGGTGCAGGCCCCCACCCGGGAGAATCAGTTCCGGATGGTTTTTAATCAATTGCGTTTTTGTTTGGTTAACCAAATGCTCTGCTGCCTCCTGGAGAGCAGCAATGGCGCTTGGGTCTGTGCCTGACCAGCGGCAGATTTGATTCACATCGTCTGGGCAGAGCTGCTGTTTGCTTGTGTCTGCAATGTTGATGCGCTTCCGTAGTTCCTCGGGGATGTGGTGATTGTGTTGGAGGCCACAGACCTGAGCTTGTTCGCAGAGTTTTTGGATCTCCTTGCTTTGCATGGCTAGCGCTTTAGCTGTTACGGGCTGAACGGTTCAGCACTGGTGATGCGCTGAGTTGACCATGTCGGTCCAGATAAAATGCCCATGTTGTCTCAGATGCTAGGCCTGGGCAGTGATCTGGTAGCGATCTGGCCAAATTGAGTTCAATGCCAAGGCTGTGTAGAAGGGGTGCAACTTCTTCGGGAGATTCAATCTGAAAGGGGCGAATTGCAGACCCAACCACCCACGTGAGGCAGGTATCTTTAAGGTTGCCACCGCCGTGTTGGCAGGCCAGTAGGAGGTTGCAAGGTGTTGATAGAGATTCAAGGGTTTCGTACCAGAGCCTGATGTCGTCAGGCTTTAGGTCAATGCGAAACCTTGAGCCATTGATTGTGTGAATGACTTCGCCATTCTTGTCGGCTGATTGAAGGAGGGAGTTGAGGTCTGTCATTGGAGGGTTGGGGCGGTTGGCATGTGTGTCTGGGCTTCATTCAGTTTGTTGATCCAGGCTTTTGGTGTTTCAGAAAAGAAATCTTGTGTCTTCTCAAAGCGGAATGGTTCTGTAATTGCTCCCCAAAGGTGTTCATGCATGATTCGATCGTGGCCGCGATCGATTCGACAGCTTGTTGGTGTTTCTTTGATCATGTATGTGCAGCCTTCCAGTCGGTTTAAGTCATCCTCTTGGATCGGTTTGCGTCGTTGCTGGTGATCCATGTCTGCCCAGAACCTCTGGGCTTCTTTGCTGGAATGGTTGTGGATGATCAGCCCGCGTTTTGGGGCGATGTCAGCTCTCGGCGCCCGCACGCGATAGGGATCGGCGGCAGAAATGGCATCGGCCTGCTCCAAAAGAAGAGAGCCTGGACGCCAGTGGGTGAGGGGGTGAAGGCGCACGAGGATGTTCCCGTACAGAGAGGGGGATTCAAAAGCCTGGCGTTTGTTGCTGAAGCTCGCTCTGAGGCCTTGGGTCAGGCGGGTGAGTGATTGATCCATGGCGGAGAGCCCTGTTCAGCTTGTCCTTGCCTGTGTCCATAAGGTGATGCTGCTGATGCTGTTTCGGCTGCATCCTTGCGGAGGTGCTTTGGTGCGCGAGGCATTCTTGACGACCATGGTCGCAGCTAATCCTTTGGCGCTGGACAGGGGGGTGAGGATCGATACGATTCGCCTACTTCGCTGTCGTGAGAAATGGACTTGAAGGCAAACGTGACCGAGGCTTGTTTGCTGCAGCATGTCTGTCGCCAGCTTCATGAAATTACGCATATTGCTGAATCGTTGACGCTTCGGATTCTTGACGTTGAACGACGCTGCCAGATGCTTGAAGAATCCGTTCAGCAAGTCTCTGTCGCAACAGAAAGCGGCGATTTGCATGAGCTGCTTGATGTTGTTGGAGGGCGCTTGACCGACCTCCGCGAAATCCTTCAAGTGGATCAGGCCGAGATCGCTCCCGCTGCTCCCGATGTCATTCAATCTGACCAGGCTTCGGACGATGCGGCTGATCAGTTGATCGAGTTCCAGGAGCCTGAGACGATCTACGTTGATGACCCTCAGATCGATCTTCTGTCGGCCTGATCGTGAACGTCAGCCCAGATCAAGCAGTCTGATTCGGAAATCTGCCACTTTTTTTGCTTGCTCCGGTTCAGATAGGAGGAAGGGATGATCGCTGATGTAGTCAGTGAAGATGGCCTTAACTCTTTCGTCTACGCTGAGATCTTGCTCGGATGGTTTTCTGTTTGATGCCTTCCATGCATCATCAAAGGCCATAGCAAAACTGTCGGCGTTATTAAAAACCCTGTCCATAGTGTGGGCCTTCACCTGTTTGCGTCTCAATGCCAGGACCCAGATTTGAACTGGGGACACGGCGATTTTCAGTCGCCTGCTCTACCAACTGAGCTATCCCGGCCCGTCGCCTTCGCGACTTATGAATTGTAGATCACAGCCGGTCTGTGCAGCCGGCAGGCGCGAGTGCCTGACTGCTTTAGGCGTACGTGCCAGACAGGCGACACCCTGGACATTGATGTTGGATTGCTGGAGCGTCAGGTAAGCCGCATAGGCGGTTGCTCCAGTGGTGAGAATGTCATCGACGATCCACACCCCCTTGCGGGACTGACGTACTTCAATGCTGTTTTCGCGATCGCAATAGAAGCCATCCCTTTGGTTCTGCCAGCGCTGCTTCCGATTCAGATGGTGCTGGCCGACAGCGGCTCGGCACCGCTCCAGTAGAGGCCGATGCTCCCGACCTAAAGCCTTCACCATCAAGTTGGCGATCGGGTTGGCCAGGCTCGCCCGTTTCCAGCTTGGAATGGGAACCAAAACAGCATCGGTTGGCAGGGTTTGGTTGAGAGCGCCGATCAGGGATGCCAGCAATCTTGGCTCTTGGCTTCGCCTTAGCTTGAACAGGATCTGGCGGAATCGGCCCTCATAGCGGGCTGCTGCTAACCACGGCAGCGGATCCAGCCCTTGAAGGGGGATGTCTGCAAGGCCTAGGCACTGCCGACACTTTGGGCACGGCTCTTCTGCATTGGTGAGGCTGGCGAGTGGTTGCATACAGATGGCGCAGGCCTGTTGGATCAGCAGATCCTGGATCCCTCCGCAGAGTGAAGACCACATCGATCGATTCACAGCTTGCGGAAGCGTTCCCCCCTGTCTGCAGTCTTCAGTCGCTCCTGGGCATGGCCTTCAGCATCGCAACCAGGGTGCGGTGGGCATCATCACTGTCAGTGAGCTGGTGATCAAAGCGAATCTCGACGGCTTTGCCATCCACGTTCAGTTCCATCGCCTCTGGATGCACTGCCGTCATCGAGGCGGACTTGGCGTCGATCATTCCGCCGTAATGCTGGGCATACTGCAGAACAGCTTCTTTGTGATCATCATTCATGTGCCGGCAGATGCGGTCACTAACGGCGGAAGTGAGGGGGTCTGCAGCCATGGATCGTGCGGGGAGTAAGAGGGTGAAGGGCAGCCTTCACGTCTGCGAAGGCGATGATCAGCGAATTAGGAGAAATGCTGCCAGAGCAGGACGCCAAGCCGCATCCCGCTGAAGGTCACGTAGCCGGCTAAAACAATAAACAGGCCGATGGCAAGAGCATCGCGCAATTTGCTGGGCACTGACGCAGGAATCGGATCGACTCCAATTCTCGCTCGGATCAGGGCCTCGCGGTCAGCCCCTTCCCCTGCAGGTGGTTGAGGGCCAGGCGGGCCACTCCTGCCGCTGGAGGCGTGAGGCAGGTGAGCACCGGGCAGTGGAGGATGCGTTCACGCAAGCGTCTCCATTGAGGGTTGCGGGCACCTCCGCCCAATGTGATCACCCGTTTTGGAGGTTGAGCTCCCAGTTCCGTTAATCGTTCCCATCCCTCAGCTTCGATCCGGGCCATGCCCTCTAGAAGGGCATGGAGGTATAAGCAATCACTCACTGGTCTGGGTGTCAGAACCGGTTCCAGCGTTGGGTCGTCAGAGGGGAAGCGTTCCCCAGGACCAGGGAGTGGACGAAGCTCTAGGCCACTGGATTGTTCAGGATTGATCTGGCGGCTGAGCTGATCGAGATTGATGCCTGGGAACTGCTGGAGAAGGACGGCGCCGCCGCTGTTGGAGGCGCCACCGCATAGCCATCGACCTGCGACTCGGTGGCTTGTGATGCCAGGGCCTGTCAGGGGCTTGGTTGTGAAGCGCTTTAGCACCAGGGTGCTGCCCAACACCGTGATGCCATCGTTGTCACCGGGATTGGCGGCGAGGACCGCAGCATTGGAGTCTGTGGTGCCTGCCACCACGGTGACATCGCTGCAGAGTCCCAGTTCCTGGGCAGGCTTTGCCGCGAGTCTGCCCAGGTCGCTGCCGCTCGGGTGCACCGTGGGCAGACTGTCTGCCCAGGGCAGTGTTGCGATCGATTCGTTCCACTGGCCCCGTTCAAGGTCCCAGCCCAGGCGGAGATTGTTGCCTTCTTCCCCCCACTGCCAGTCGTTAAGCAGCCAGCCGTTGATCCAGTCAGCTTGATGGCGGAGCAGCAGCCCTTCCCCGTGGTCTTGGATCAGCCGAAGGGCCCTGGCCAGACTGCCGCTGCAACTGGATGCTGGCCCACCTCCAGGGAGCAGACCCATCAGCGTCTCAGCGAATTCTGGACAGGACTGGGCGTAGCTCAGTGCATGGCCAATGGGCGTGCCGTGATGATCGCAGGCCAGAAGCGTGCCAGAGGTCCCATCGACAGCGATGGCTTGGATGGCTGAGCGAAGGTTGGTGGGGATGGCCTGAATCAGGCTGCGGCAACTGGATCTCCAGTCCTCTGGATGTTGAAGTCCTTGCCGATACGTCGTTGCTGTGTTGTGGAGGATGTGACCGGCTGCATCGATCACCGCAATGCGTACACCGCTGGTGCCCAGATCAATTCCGAGCGCCAGCGGGGTCATGGCATCTCAGCTTTTTTGCAGGGCTTCAGCTTTGGCGCTGACATCCTCCCAGGGCAGGTTGAGGTCGGGGCGGCCGAAGTGTCCATAGGCCGCGGTGTCTTGGTAGAAGCGACCACCGCGTTGTTGTGGGAGGTTGCGCAGACCGAAGGTTTCGATGATTGCGCCAGGACGCAGATCAAAGTGCTGTTGCACCAAGTTGGTTAGCTCAGCATTGCTCACCTTGCCGGTGCCGAAGGCTTCAACCAAGATCGAGACAGGCTTGGCGACACCGATTGCGTAGCTGAGTTGCACCTCAGCACGCTCAGCAAGGCCAGCAGCCACAAGGGCTTTGGCCACATAACGTGCGGCGTAAGCTGCCGAGCGGTCCACTTTGGTGGGGTCCTTGCCCGAGAAGGCGCCACCACCGTGGCGGGCGTAGCCGCCGTAGGTGTCCACGATGATTTTGCGGCCTGTGAGCCCGGCATCGCCCTGGGGACCACCCACCACGAACTTGCCGGTGGGGTTGACCAGATACTTCGTGCCTTCACGGCTGGGCTTGAGCGCTAGGTCTGCGGTGGCCGGCTCAACCACATGGGTCCATAGGTCCTCCGTGATGCGCTCACGAATGCCTTGTTCATCACTGATGCCGTCAACTTCGGCAGTGTGCTGCGTGGAGATCAGGATCGTGTCGATCGCAACAGGTTTGTCGTTTTCATAGACGACGCTGACCTGGGTTTTGCCATCCGGGAGGAGGTAGTTGAGGCTGCCGTTGTGGCGAACTTCAGCCAGGCGGCGGGAGAGACGATGGGCCAAGCTGATGGGAAGGGGCATCAGTTCTGGCGTCTCGTTGCAGGCATAGCCAAACATGATGCCCTGGTCGCCGGCCCCCACCTTGTCCAGTGGATCCCCGGCATGGTCGTCGGCTTCGTTCACCCCCTGGGCGATGTCGGGCGACTGCTGATCCAGAGCGACCAGCACGGCACAACTAGTGGCATCAAAGCCACCGGCACGGGCTCCGCTGTAGCCGATTTCCTTGATCACATTGCGGACAAGGTGGATGAAGTCCACCTGGGCGTTGGAGGTCACCTCGCCAGTGATCATGCAGAGGCCAGTATTCACAACTGTCTCGCAGGCGACTCGGCTGGCAGGATCTTGTGCCAACAGGGCATCCAAGACCGCATCACTGACCTGATCGCAGATCTTGTCGGGATGTCCTTCCGTCACCGATTCGGAAGTAAAGACGTATTGGCTCATGAGCGCTCTAGTTCGTCCGAGACTTTAAGGGTTGGTCTCAAGAGCAGTTGCTGCGCCCAGTCACGTTCAGTTCGTTCCAGTGGGTGATGAGATGTTCGTGCTCTGTGAGGTCGGGATCTTGCTGCCAGCCCGCCACATAACCAAGGCTATGGCTGACGCCTGCCTGACGAGCCATTAGCAGATCAGAATCGGCGTCACCGATCAGGGCGCATTGACGTGGGTTCAGCCCCAAGATCTTGCATAGGCCTTGGACGGCCTCCGGATTGGGTTTGCTCGGCAGATCCTCTGCGCTCCAGATGCCGGCGATGTGACCGTCCAGATCGTGGCTGCGTAAAAAGGCCTGAATACCCGCTCGGGTGTCATTGCTGATCACTGCACAGGTGACACCGGCGTCTCTGAGTTGGTCGAGAAATGTTCTTGCCGCTGGTAATAACGGGCTGGATTGCCTTGGCTTGTCGAGCTTGGCAAGGCCCACTTCGTTGTTGACGGCCTCTGCAAAGGTTCGCTCTGCCAGCAGGAGTGCCCTCGGCCAGCTCAGGCCCATCAGGCTGAACACCGTTGCCGTTGCTAGAAGATTGTGCTCCCTCGAAGCCACAGCCAGAAGGCCGTCAGGGCTGACGCCTTGGTCGGAGAGTCCGTAAGCGCGATGGAGTAGCGCCCTGAGCTTTGTTTCAGCAGCACTGTCGCGTTGATCTGAGCCGGCCGTGATGTCGGCATAGCACTGGCAGGCCGCATTGATGCGACTGGTCCCCTGTGTGATCAGTCTGGGTTCGCTATGGGAAAGGGTGCCGTCCTTATCGAACAGCACCCCTTCAATCTCACCCAGAAGCTCGCCCCTAAGCAGCAACTGAGCCATTCATCTCAGGCGACGATCAACCCATCATGCCGCCGTAGGCCTCCTCGCCCTCTTCAGCCTGCTCCAGCAGCATCTGCTTGTAGCGGGCTGCCATCTCCTCTGCCTTGTCGAACACCTTCTGAGGATCAGTGAGCATGTCACCGGGTTCGGGTTCGAGGGCTTTGGTGGAGAGGGAGATGCGTCCCCGCTCGGCATCAAGGTCGATGATCATCACCTTCATCTGATCATTCACGTTCAGCACCGAGTGGGGGGTCTCGATGTGTTCATGACTGATCTCAGAGATGTGCAGCAGGCCACTGACACCACCGATGTCGATGAAGGCGCCGTAGGGCTTGATGCCACGCACGGTGCCAATCACAACTTCGCCCACCTCGAGGCGGTTCATCTTGCGTTCGACCAGCGCACGGCGGTGGCTGAGCACCAAGCGGTTCCGCTCCTCGTCCACTTCGAGGAATTTCAGTGGCAGGAAGTCGGCCACAAGCTCTTCCTTCGGCTTGCGAGTACTGATGTGGCTGCCAGGAATGAAGCCGCGCAGGCCTTCAACGCGGACCAAGGCACCACCACGGTTGGTGGCGAACACTTCTGAGTAGATCGTGGCGTCTTCTTTCTGCAGTTGACGGACTCGTTCCCAGGCCCGCTGATATTCAATGCGTCGAATGGAGAGAGCGAGCTGACCGTCTTCGTTCTCCTCACTCATGATGAAGAACTCGCGGATCTCTCCGGGTTGCAGCACATCACTGAGGCCTTCGACCCGGTTGATCGAGACCTCTTGCATGGGCATAAAGGCTGCCGTCTTGGCGCCGATATCGATCATTGCCCCTTTCGACTCAAGCGCAAACACCGTGCCATTGACGATGTCTCCGGGCTTGAAGTTGTAGTCGTATTTGCTCAGCAGAGCAGCAAACTCATCAATGGAGAAGCCTGCGCTCTCCAGATCGCTTGGGTTGGCCCGGCTGCTGGGGTCGTCAGCAGTGGGCACATCCTCCGGAATGCTCAGATCCTCTTCGGCGAAGGCTTCAGCCATGGCTTCTGCGCCGGTGGCTTCAATTGCAGCGTCCTGCTCGCTGGTTGCTGCTGGATCCTGAACCTGATCAGTGGAGGTGACAGACATGGAGGGTTGGCGGTCTGCCCTGAGGCAGTGCGAAAAGAAGGATGCTGAGGCCCGCCGACCTCAGGCAATCGATCTTTCATCCTACAGATCAGCCCCAGGCTCAAACGACGACAAGCTTGCCGTTGCTGCTGCTGTGCATGCCTTCGAGGGTGGCGACGAAGTCACTGATCCCCTGAAATTGGCGATAGACAGAGGCGAAGCGCACATAGGCAACTTCATTGAGGTCTTTGAGCTGGTTCAGGACAAGCTCGCCGATCTCTTGGCTAGACACTTCCCTGCTGCTTCGTTGCTGGAGAGAGAGCTCCAGTTCATCGACGACATTTTCCAGTCGGTCTGCGGATAAACCGGTTTTTTCACAGGCGCGACCAAGTCCGTGAAGGAGTTTGGTGCGACTGAACGTTTCACGGTTGCCATTGCGTTTCAACACCGTGATCGGCATCGTCTCCACCCGTTCATAGGTGGTGAAGCGAAATTCGCAATTCAGGCATTCACGCCTCCGCCTCACACTTTTTCCGCCGTCGGCAGAACGGGATTCCAGCACCCGACTATCTGTGTTTTGGCAGGAAGGGCACTGCACGCCCGCGCGTCTCCTTGGAGAGAATTTGTTCCAAGTTTAGACGCGTTGTCGAGCGATGAAAAGTGGGCGATTCCGTGTTCTTTGGTTTTGCTATCGGCATCAAGGTTTGAATTCATCGTTTTTCCCAATAAAAAACCCCGCCTGATGGCGGGGTTGATTGAAGGAAACCTGAATCACTTGCCGATCTTCGGGGGATCGCGGAATGCGATCGCAAAAAAGAGAGTGGCAATCGCCAGGGTGAGGATGAGGATGTAAGCAAGGCTGTCCATCGAGAATCTCCGGTAGGGCGATCAGCTGAGAGGTGAGCCTGCCGGGGGCACAAAGCCCTCGGGAAGTCGACGGGTTGAGCGGTCGCCCAGTTTTTGGAACAGACCAAACTCAACTTGTTCGCCAAGATCGGGATCGATACCAGCAAACACGTCGCGATAAAGGGTGCGAGCACCGTGCCAGATGTGTCCGAAGAAGAACAGCAAGGCAAAGACCGCATGCCCGAAGGTGAACCAGCCTCGTGGTGAGCTGCGGAAGGTGCCGTCGGAGTTATAGGTTTCGCGGTCGAATTCAAAGGCTTCACCCAGTTGAGCCTTACGCGCCAGACGCTTCACGACCGCAGGATCAGTGAAGGTTTGTCCGTCGAGAGCTCCGCCATAGACCGTTGCAGTCACTCCTTGTTGTTCGAAGGAGTATTTCGCTTCAGCGCGGCGGAATGGGATGTCAGCGCGGACGATGCCCTCGCTGTCTTCCATCACCACAGGGAAGTTCTCGAAGAAGTTGGGAATCCGACGAACCTGAAGATCACGGCCTTCGCTATCGGTGAAGGAGATATGGCCAACCCAGCCAGTGGCAAGGCCATCACCATTCACCATCGGGCCAACGCGGAAGAGGCCGCCCTTGGCAGGACTGTTGCCCACATAGTCATAGAAGGCAAGCTTTTCCGGAATGGCTCCGTAGGCTTCTTTCGCTGAGGCCCCTTCGTCCATTGCGGTCTGGACGCGACGGTTGATCTCAGTTTTGAAGTAGCTCTGATCCCATTGGTAACGGGTAGGGCCAAACAGCTCGATGGGTGTGGCAGCAGCGCCGTACCACATCGTTCCAGCCACCACAAAAGCTGAGAAGAAAACAGCTGCGATGGCACTAGCCAGAACCGTTTCGATGTTGCCCATCCGAAGGGCCTTGTAGAGGCGCTCTGGGGGACGGGATGTGATGTGGAAAATGCCGGCAATGATGCCGACGATGCCAGCAGCGATGTGGTGGGCAACAATGCCGCCTGGATTGAAGGGATTGAATCCTTCTGGCCCCCAGGCCGGCTGAACCGGTTCAAGGTGACCAGTGATTCCATAGGCATCCGAGACCCACATCCCTGGGCCGAAGACACCAGTGAGGTGGAAAGCTCCGAAGCTGAAGCAGCCCAGTCCGGCAAGCAACAGATGGATTCCGAAGATCTTGGGAAGGTCCAGAGCAGGTTCCCCTGTGCGGGGGTCCTGCCAGATCTCAAGATCCCAGTAGGTCCAGTGCCAGATGGCGGCCAGCATCAGCAGGCCACTGAAAATGATGTGGGCAGCAGCGACGCCTTCAAAGCTCCAGAAGCCAGGGTCTACACCGGTTTCACCGGTGATACTCCAGCCTCCCCAGCTCCCGGTGACACCGAGGCGGGCCATGAAGGGCATCACAAACATGCCCTGACGCCACATCGGATTCAGGACTGGATCCGATGGGTCGAAAATGGCGAGTTCGTAGAGAGCCATCGAGCCGGCCCAGCCGGCAACGAGGGCTGTGTGCATGAGGTGCACGGCCAGAAGTCGGCCGGGGTCGTTAATTACGACTGTGTGCACCCGATACCAGGGCAATCCCATGGGTCAGGTTCAGGGGAACGAGCTGCCAATGCAGCCAGACCCAGGGATCGTAAGGGTTGTTCCACGGCGTTCGTGCTCTGCTGTCGCGAGCTGCAACGTGTTGTGGCATGGGATTTGGACGCGCAGGCAATCCCCGGGCCCTGTGATGTTGCAGCCTCGAAGCGGCCCCGCTTGATCGGGATGCCCCCGAGCTCCGGTTACAAAACGAAACGCCTGCCCTCAGAATGCACCAACCTCGATCCACCAGTTCGCCATGCCTGTGATCCGATTCGTCCGCGAAGGGCGTGATGTTGAGTGTTATCCGGGCGAAAACCTGCGGGATGTGGCGCTCAGGGAAGGCATCGAGCTGTATGGGCTCAAGGGGCGACTCGGCAACTGCAACGGCTGTGGGCAGTGCATCACCTGCTTCGTTGAGATCTCAGGTGGTGGTCCTGCATCGCTGTCTCCGCGCACGACTGTGGAGGATGCAAAGCTCAAGCGTCGTCCTGATGCTTGGAGGTTGGCTTGTCAGTCCTTGGTTGAGCAGTCGGTCATCGTGCTGACCAAGCCTCAGGCTGGTCTTCCGAATCGTGATCTCAAGATCAAGACTGCTCTTGCCGAGACACTTCCCGCGGGTCCTACGGCTTGGCCTGTGATTGAGCCCATTGAGGATTCAGGCGATGAAGGCACCGACGCGACAGATCCTGCTGGTTCGGCCCAGCCTGGATAGGGGGAAGCTGCTACGCCCGATGACGAGGGCTGAAGCAACGTTCCGGAAGGTCGCCGAACGGTGATACCTTCCGATTGCATCTTTCATCAGCCATGGAAACCAACGATCTCGGCTTTGTTGCCAGTCTTCTGTTCGTTCTGGTTCCGACTGTCTTCCTGATCATTCTCTATATCCAGACCAATAGCCGTCAGGGTTGAACTGGAGGTATTGCCGGAGCTGGCAGCTCAGCTGCGCTCCGGTTCTCTCACCAGCATCACGGGGGCAGGTGCATGCACCCTGATGTAGTCGCTCACTGAGCCGCCCAACAACTTGTCGAGATCCACAAGGCCACGGGCCACGAGTGGACGGCGGTCTTGGGAGGCAATCACCACAAGATCTGCATTGGTGTCTTTCGCGGCTTTGCAGACCCCCCGACCCACGTCTGCGTCGGTGATATGCATGGGCTTCATGTCGACCCCGAAGCTTCTCGCCCGTTGCACTGCTGCGTTCAGGAGCTCATCACGCTTGTTGTTGGCGCCCCTTGAGGGTGCGAGGTCCTGGCGGGCAACATGGACACCGATGAGCTGGCCGCCTGGGATGTCGCGAACCATTTCGCAGGCCAGCTTGAGGGCGTCATCGCCAACGCCTGTGCCATCCACGGTGACCATCACCCTGTTCACGTGGCGCACGTAAAGGTCATCCCTGACCAGCAGCATCGGGCGGGTGGAGAGTTGGAAGACGTATTGGCTCGTGCTGTTGGCGAGAATCGACTGGAGGCGGCCAAGCCCTCTGGATCCCATCACGATCAGATCGGCGTTGAGTTCTTCGGCCACCTTCAGCACGGTTTGCTTGGCGTCGCCGTTGCGAATGATCGAGTTCACTTCAGTGGCATCAAGGCCCATGCGTCCCACCGCTTGGGCCATCAATGACGCGGCAGCTCCCCAGTGCTCTTCAGAGTCAACTGAGCCTTGCTCGGGTACAACGTGGAGCAGGTTGATGCGAGCGGCGCGGAATCCGGGAAGATCGCGCAGCATGCGAACCATCTCCTCCACATGCCCCTTGCCAGAATCGGCGATCAGCAGGTTCTTAAACACGATCTCGTTTTGGCTGTGCTGCAGCCTATGGCGAGACTCCCGCCCCTGAGACATGGCGATTGAGAGCGTTACGACCTCCCCCTGGACGCTGGAGAAGCGCGTGCTTCCTCAGCACACCGACTACGCCGGAGTGATGTGGCATGGGGCTTACCTTGCTTGGCTTGAAGAGGCCCGGGTTGAGGCGCTTGCTGCCGTGGGTATGCCGTATTGCCGTGTTTCGGACGAGGGGTATGAGATGCCGGTGGTGCGCCTTCAGCTCCACTACCGGCAGGCGCTTTCCCATGGGGATCGTGTGATTGTTGAGAGTCAGGTGCTTCCGCGTCTGGGTGTTCGATGGCCCTGGCATGCACGCTTTTGTCTCCCGGATGGGACCTGCGCGGCGGAGGCGGAGGTGGAGCTTGTCATCGTGCAGAGCTCGGGAGAAGGTCGCGGGGTGTTGAGACGGCCTCCAGCTTTCCTGGCGCCTGCGCTGGCCGCACTGACGCAGGGCCCCAGCCTGTAGTCTAGTTCATGCGTACTATTCGATGCTGTGCGGCGATGGTGGTGGGTCTGGAGTCATTGCCCTGGGATTGGCGCGGCGCGGATGGTTCGCTTGCTGGAGCTGGCTGACCGTTATGACACTGACCTTGCGGGCCTCTGGGGGTGGTCGAGCGCTCGGTTGCAGGCTGAGCCGGGGTGGCCTGACCACCTGTTGTTAAGCATTAATGCTTATCGAGGCCTGGTGGGGACCTGTCCAGCTTGTGACCCTCCTGATCAGGTGCTGCTACCGATGGATCGGCAATGGCCAGCAGGGTTTAAGGACCTCCGCCGTCCACCTTTGAGGATGTTCTGGCGGGGCAATGCCTCTTTGCTGAACGCCTTGGGTTCAGGTCAGGCCGTTGCTGTTGTGGGTTCTCGGCGCCCATCCATGCATGGGCTAAAGGCGGCAGAGCTTCTCGGGGAGGCTTTGGCTCGTGCTGGTTGGCCTGTGGTGAGTGGTTTGGCGGAGGGGATCGATGCTGCTGCCCATCGTGGTTGCCTGCAGGCAGGAGGGCAGCCGGTGGCGGTGCTGGGCACCCCATTGGAGCGGGTCTATCCACCGGAGCATCATCAGCTTCAGGCTGACGTGGCTGAGGCGGGACTGCTCTTCACCGAGCTGGCCCCTGAGTCCAAGGTGCAGCGGTCTAGTTTTGCTTTGCGCAATCGGTTGCTGGTGGCACTGGCCCGTGCGGTGGTGGTGGTTGAGTGCCCCCAAAACAGTGGTGCGCTCATCACTGCCCGGGCCGCGCTGGAGCAAGGACGTGCGCTTTGGTCCATGCCTGCAGACGTGCTGCGTCCTTCCGGTCAGGGAAGCAATCGTTTGTTTCTGGAGGGTGCCAGGCCGTTGCTCGATCCTGACCAGCTGCTGCAGACCCTTGGCCAGGCCCCTCTCGCTGAGTTGCCTTCGTCGGCTGCTTCTCGCCATCCTTCAGGGCGATCCCTGGTGGAAGCCCGGCGGCGGCTATTGCAGCGAGACCCCATGCTCAAGGCCATGCTTGAGGAGGGCGCCACGCTTCAGAGCCTGGCGAATCGCCTGGCTCGCAGTCCTGTTGACCTGGCGGAACAACTCGTGGCGCTTGAGTTGGAGGGTGTCTTGAAAGCGGAGCCTGGCATGCGCTGGCGGCTTGCTTAGCTGGGGCGATGGCATCACGGGTGCTGAGAGGGGAAGACCTGCTGGCTTGGCGGCGTCGTCTGTTAGCCGAGGGAGGTCGCAGGGTGGATCTCGATTGGCTGCTGGATCTGGGTGGCGGCCTGCGTTGGCGAGATCTTCAGAAAGTGCAGCTCGATCCCGGCGGTGTCCAGGTTCATCTCATCTGTTCACTGGATGCACTGGAGCGATTGTGGTGGCGGCATCGTCATGATCAGATCCCTCTACAGCACCTTGTTGGCCGTTGTCCCTGGCGGCAGTTTGAGCTGTTTGTGTCGCCGGATGCTCTGATCCCCCGTCAGGAAACAGAGCAGCTGGTTGATCTGGCCTTTGCTCTTGGCGCTGAGTGTGAGGCCGAACCCGCTTCGAGGCTTCGGATGTGGGCTGATCTGGGTACGGGCAGCGGAGCGTTGGCCCTTGCTCTGGCTGCTCACTGGCCTCAATGGCAGGGGCATGCTGTGGATTGCAGCGCTGCTGCCCTTGCCCTGGCGCGCCGAAACCTTGCCCGATGGGCACCGGGTGCTGACTGGAACTTGCACCAGGGATGTTGGTGGGATCCGCTTCGGCCGTGGTGGGGACATTTGGATGTGGTGGTGTGCAACCCCCCCTATATCCCTGAGCTTGTGGTGGATCAACTGGATCCAGTGGTGCGTGATCATGAGCCACGCCTTGCTCTTGATGGAGGCAGTGATGGTCTCCAGAGCTGCCGCACGGTTGTCGCTGGAGCAGCCGTCGCCTTGGCCCCAGGGGGGTGGTTGCTGTTGGAACACCACCATGATCAGAGTGATGCCGTTCTGTCGCTCATGGCCAAGGCTGGGTTGATCAATGCCAGGTCCGAGAAGGATCTTCAGGGCATTCGCCGGTTTGCCGTCGCTCGTCGTGCAGGCTGAGGGAGTTCTGCACCCGTCGGGTTGTTCATGTCAGGTCAGCAGCCAATCGTTCTTTCCAGCGACGCGATTGCCGATCATCTCCTCAAGGGGGGAGCGGCTGTGATGCCTACGGACACACTGCCCGCCATGGCAGCCGTTCCAGCCCATGCCGGTCAGTTATGGAGATTGAAGCGACGCCCGCGGGAGAAGCCCTTGATCTTGATGGCAGCAAGCGGTGAGGTTCTTCTGCAGCTTGCTGTGCCTGAGGCCCAGCCAACGGCCTCCAGCCTCGCCCACCAGCACTGGCCTGGAGCTCTCACGTTGGTGGTGCCGGTCGGTGCTGATCCTGCCGCGCAGGCCATGCTCCAGGCTCTCAACCCAGCTGCCACAAGTCTTGGCCTGCGAGTACCCGCCTGTCAGCAGGCCAGAGCCTTACTGGCCAAAACCGGCCCTTTGGCAACCACCAGCTGCAATCCTGCGGGGGCTGCTGCCGCGCTCAATCCTGAACAGGCCTGTCGCTACTTCCCCCAATTGCCACTGTTGGGCCCGCTGGACTGGCCGCAGCCATTGGGTTTGGCCAGTACCGTTCTCGCCTGGGAGCCTCAGAACCGCTGGCAGATGTTGCGCCAGGGTGCTGTGATGCCAGCAGGAGTGGGTTCTCCGCCGTCATGCTTTGGCTGATCGCATTGGTGTTGGTGCTGCAGAGCCTGGGGTTCTGGTTGGGTGACCCGCTTGTGCACGTAGCAACAGCACTGATCAGCCTGAAAGCTCTCCCCTTGCTGTTGGCGGTGGTGGGGGGCTGGCTGCTGGCTGGCCGTAAGGCCTGATCTCTCGCCCTTGAAGAGGGCGAGAGATCAGGCCATGTCTTCGAAGCCGGCTAACGGATTTGAACCGATGACCTTCGCTTTACAAAAGCGCTGCTCTACCACTGAGCTAAGCCGGCAACGTCGGAAGTGTACCGGCCTGCTTTCAGCTCTGGAGTTGTTGTTGACCTAACAGCCACACCACCAATTCAAGACGGCTGGTGCATCCAGTTTTGACCAACGAATGGCTCACATGGCTTTCAACGGTGCGCACACTCAGCACCAGTGCATCGGCGATGGCCTGGTTGCTGAGACCCTGCACCAATAGATCGGTGACGGCGCGTTCAGCCGGACTGAGAGAACAACTGGGCATGGCTTCACTGGACACGTGTGGTTGCAGTGAAGATTCCCCGTTCCGTGCAGCCGGCTTGAGATCAGCCTTCGCTTTGGCTCACGGCCAGAGGTCTGCGGATCGGAAGATTGGCCACGAGAGCCGTCACCCGGTCTTCGGTCTCAAGGCTCACGTCGCCCTCGTCGAGGTCGATTTCGACGTACTTAGCCACAACCTCAAAGATTTCGCGTCGCATCTGGTCCAGCAATTCGGGGCTGAGGTCACTGCGGTCATGGGCCAGTACTAATTGCAGCCGATCCCTGGCGGTGCTCGCACTGGCGGGCTGGCGGCGGAGCAGCTTGTCGAGGATTTCGCGCACTGTCATCGGTTTCAGAAGATTTTCTTTTGCATCAGTCGGCGCACCTTGGCGCGAAGGCCACGCCCTTCTTTGGATGGGTCAATCAGAGGAACATCGTCTCCTTGCAGGCGACGCGCCACATTGCCGTAGGCACGAGCTGCTGGAGAACTGCTGCCGTTCAGCGTGAGGGGCTCGCCCCGGTTGGTGCTCACGATCACCTGCTCATCCTCCAGGACGAGACCAAGCAGGGGGAGGGCCAGGATGTCAGTGACATCATCGACCGCCAACATCTCTTGGCTGGCCATCATCTTGGGCCGCACCCTGTTAAGCACAAGTTGAACCGGGGTCACCCCATGGGTGTTGAGCAGTCCGATGACCCGATCGGCATCCCTAACAGCAGACACCTCAGGAGTGGTGATCACGATGGCCTCCTTTGCCGCTGCAACGGCGTTCTTGAAGCCGTCTTCGATGCCTGCTGGACAATCGATCAGCACATAATCGAATTGTTTTTCCAGCATTGCTGCAATCGTCTGCATGTCCTCTGGCTTCAGCCACTCGAGCATGCGGGGATTGCCAGCAGGAAGCAGGGCCAGGTTTGGTTCCTGTTTGTGCTTCACCAGAGCCTGCTCCAGACGGCAGCTCTCAGCAAGCACCTCCTGGGCCGTGAACACGATGCGGTTTTCCAGGCCGAGTAGCAGGTCGAGGTTGCGGAGGCCGAAATCGGCGTCAAGAACAACCGTGCGTAGCCCCAGCCTTGCCAGGGCAATGCCAAGGTTGGCCGTGAGTGTGGTTTTGCCGACCCCTCCTTTTCCAGAGCAGATCAGGATCGTTCGCGAAGTGGACGCCACGGCTCCCCGGGAAGTCGCGTCACCTTAATGGGGGTTGAAGATTCAGGCCAGCGTTTGTTCTCCTCAGTCCGTCGCTGGGATGGACATCCTTGCTCTCAGGCGAGGATTGGCAGGCTCAATCACGATGTCACCGGCATCGATCCGGGCTTCTTCCGCGAGGCCGGGTTGGGGCCGATCATCCGGCCCACGCGCCACTTGATCAGCAATGCGGAGCTGCAGAGGCCTGAGTTGAAGCGCAACGACTTTGGCGGAACGGTCTCCATCGCGGCCTGCATGGGCGATTCCCCGTAGACGTCCCCAGATCATGACGTCACCAGCTGCCGCGACGTTCGCGCCAGGATTCACATCGCCGAGCACTAAAAGGTCTCCGGCAGTTTCAATCTGCTCGCCTGCACGCAGGGTGCCGCGATGCAGTCGTAACTGGGTTGTGCAATCTGGCTTGGTATCGCTGGATTGGTCTCCGCTGTCATCACTGGGAGTGGCATCCGAAGCCATGGGGTCGCTCTCCAGCAGCTGCACGGGCAGGCCGAGGGCTTGGGCACTGATGGCGGTCAGCGGCTCCTGGGTGTGAAGGCTTGCGATCCTGAATCCTTCACCCTGCAATAGTTCGATCAAGGACGACAGATCCCGGCAACGCATCTCCCAGTGATGAGAGATCAAGTTGAGAGATCCAGGCCGAAGCCTTTGCAATTGATCGGGCAAGGTGTCTTTCCAGTGCGCTTGCTTGATGGGTGGGAGCACGAGGCGCTGAAGCAGACCGGAGTTTTGATCAGCTGCCATCAGGGTCTTTATGGAAGGGCAACGGCACGAACCGTTGTTAGACGCTAGGAGGATTGAGCCGCTGCGCCTGCCGCGAGGTTGTCCAGATCATGGCGAAGCTGTGATTGGATCTCACTCGGGTGAATCAGCCAGGCTGTTGCTGCTGGAGTGGAGAGACTGTTGACGAGAGGGGACATCTGTTCCAGTCCGCGTAACGTCGTTCCGTCCCAGAGACGCAGACCTCCCCGGTAGGGGTGATAACCCCGAAGCTGCTGATGGCTCAGCCCGCAGCATTGGTCAGGATTCATCTGGGCTGTTTCGCTCAGTCGGCGAGCCAGCGCCAGAGCCTCCAACTGCTGTGCAGGCTCAAGTTGAGCCACGCTGGTGGCCTTGAGCAGCCTGCGGTTCAGGAAGCGAGAACAAAGCTCTGCCAGGGGGGCTGGCCCCTCCTCCGCCCAGCGTTGCAAGTGATAGCCCAGCCGTAGGTCGTCATTGGCGAGGAATGTGCTTGGTGTGATGTCACGGGGGGCCCAGAGCCAGGTCTCCATGACGCGATCGCTCCAGACCTGCTCCGGGCCAAGGCGTCGCGCCTCACGGACTAATTGCTGCAGCATCCAGTTACACACCACGTTGAGGCGGTGGGTGTAGACGCTGCGATACATCAGATTGCGAACCACTAAATAATGCTCAACAGCCATCAATCCCTTGGGGGCGATGGCTAGGTCGCCATCTGGAGCCAGTGTCAGGGCGGAAAGAATTCGATCCAGATCCAGTTGTCCGTAGCGGGCGCCCGTGCTGTAGCTGTCGCGCATCAGGTAATCCAGTCGGTCGCAATCGAGCTGACTGCTCACCAGAGCCTTGATCACGCCCCGTTCTGCCTGACCGTGCTCCAGCAGTGACGCCACGGCAGCTGCGGTGCCGGGGGCGACCCTCTCAAGCAAAGGCTGGATGTCTGCATGCTCTCTCACCAGTCGAGCCGACCAGGTCTCGTGATGGAGGCCGAACATCTCTTCCCCTGTGTGGCTAAGGGGGCCATGGCCTAGGTCGTGCAGCAGGGCTGCTGCATAGAGCACGCCCTTGTGTTGCTCGAGGCTCGGATCCTGGGGAAGCAGATGGTTGAAGGCTTTGCGTGCCAGCTGAAACACCCCGAGGGAGTGGGTGAACCGGCTGGATTCGGCACCATGGAACGTGAGAAAGGCGGGGCCGAGTTGGCGGATCCGCCGCAGTCGCTGGAACGGGGAGCTATCCACCAAACCCATGACCATGGCTTCGGCGGGGTCATGGCCATCCAATTGAATGTTGCCGTGGAGCGGATCGTGATAGGTGCGCGTGGACATCAACGCGGTCACGTGGCGTCCAAGGGCTCGCTGCGATCGAGCATTGCTTCCATGATTCGTTCGGCATCAATCAGCCAGCGATCACCGTCTCCGCCTGGATTCAGCGGTTCGGGTTGGTCCAGCAATCGGTCGGGTTCGAGTCCTTGCCCTTGGATGTCCCGCCCACTTGGGGTTAGGTATCCGGCCACCGTGACGGCAAGTCCGCTGCCATCGCTGAGGTTGGTGAGGGTCTGGATCAGCCCCTTGCCGAAGGTGCGACTGCCCAGCAGCAGCGAACGCTCATCATCCTGAAGGGCCCCGGCCAGAATTTCGCTGGCACTGGCGGTCCCCCCATTCACCAACGTCACCATCGGACCGTCATAGAGGGTTGGGAGGTTGGCTTGGATTGGGTCTGCAATGCCATCGCGATTGCGGGTTTCCACGATTGGTTCGTTGCTGAGGAAGGCATCGGCCACGGCCAGTCCTGCGCTCACGAGTCCGCCTGAATTGTTGCGGAGGTCAAGCACTAGGCCTTCGATTCCCTTGTCGGAAAGCTCGGCAATCGCTTCCTGCACCTGTTGGGGTACCCCTTCGCTGAACTGGGTAATACGTAGGTAGCCGAGGGTGTGCTCGTCGCGACGCAGCCGCCTGGTGCGCACGGGTCTGAGGTCGACACTGCGGCGTTCGAGGGTCAGCTCTTCGTTGGTTCCATCCGGGGCTTCAAGCGTGAGCACCACCTGCGTTCCGGCTTCGCCGCGCAGGCGCTCTGCGGTGGTTTCCAGGCCAAGGCTGGCAGTGGATTCGCCATTCACGGCAAGCACCGCTGTTCCGCTGATGACCTCGGCTTCCGCGGCCGGGGAGCCTTCAAGAGGTGCGATCACCACGACCCTTCCGTCAGCGTTCCCATGGGCCAATTGCAACCCCACGCCGCTGAGGCTGCCTTGATTGCTCTCTTTCATTACGGCGTAGTCATCGGGTCGGAGCAGGCGCGTGTAGGGATCCCCCAGTGGCGTCAGCATCGTTTCGATGGCGCTATAGGCCTGTTCACTGCTTTCAATCTTTCCTTCTAAGGCCTTCTGCCGCAGTCGTTTCCAGTGAATTTTGTCGAAGCTCTCTGGGCTCACATAGCTCTGGTTCACAAGCTTCCAGCTCTCCACCACCAGCTGCTGGGCATCGTTGAGCGCCAGTGCCGGCGAGGACCAGGCAAAGCCGGTCAGGAGAAGACTGAGCAGGCAGCAAGCCAGTTGTCGCAAGGCTTTCTTGCGGCGATTAACAGTCGGCAACATCGGCTTCATACCCGGCGCGTTCGCTGGGACGTGTTCAGTAGACTCTCGCAATCCAAGCCCACTTCTGCATGGCGAACTCCTCACCTGTCTACGACTGGTTCCAGGAACGTCTTGAAATTCAGGACATCGCTGACGACATCAGCACTAAGTACGTGCCCCCGCACGTCAACATTTTTTATTGCCTCGGTGGGATCACCCTGGTCTGCTTCCTGATCCAGTTCGCCACTGGATTTGCGATGACCTTCTACTACAAGCCAACTGTGGCTGAGGCTTACACCTCCGTTCAGTACCTGATGTCCGACGTCAGCTTTGGCTGGCTGATTCGCTCCGTCCATCGTTGGAGCGCCTCGATGATGGTGCTGATGCTGATCCTGCATGTCTTCCGCGTCTATCTGACAGGTGGTTTCAAGCGGCCTCGGGAGCTCACCTGGGTGACTGGCGTCACCATGGCAGTGATCACCGTCTCCTTTGGTGTGACTGGCTACTCCCTCCCTTGGGACCAAGTCGGCTACTGGGCCGTCAAGATCGTCTCAGGTGTTCCAGCGGCAATCCCTGTTGTTGGTGACTTCATGGTTGAGCTGCTTCGCGGAGGAGAGAGCGTTGGTCAATCCACTCTCACTCGCTTTTACAGCCTCCACACCTTTGTGATGCCCTGGCTTCTCGCCGTGTTCATGCTCATGCACTTCCTGATGATCAGGAAGCAGGGCATCTCCGGTCCCTTGTGATCCAGCGACTCACGTTCAGCTGCACTCGAACACTCACTGGTCAATTCAATGCACATCCTCAAGAAGCCTGATCTCACCGATCCAAAGCTGCGCGAAAAGCTCGCGAAGGGAATGGGTCACAACTATTACGGCGAGCCTGCCTGGCCTAACGACCTGCTTTATATCTTCCCCGTTGTGATCCTGGGGACCATTGCCTGTGTTGTGGGCCTGGCAGTGCTTGATCCAGCCATGCTTGGTGACAAGGCTGATCCCTTCGCGACTCCGCTGGAAATCCTGCCTGAGTGGTACCTCTACCCCGTGTTCCAAATTCTGAGGGTTGTTCCGAACAAGCTTCTTGGCATTGCTTTGCAGACCTTGGTGCCCCTTGGCCTGATGCTCGTTCCGTTCATTGAGAGCTTTAATAAGTTCCAAAACCCCTTCCGTCGTCCAGTGGCGATGGCTGTTTTCCTGTTTGGAACCGTGACCACCATTTACTTGGGCATTGGTGCTGCTCTCCCGATCGACAAGTCCCTCACCCTGGGGCTGTTCTGAGTCGGATCACACACCTCCAACTTCAAACCCGGTCTTCGGACCGGGTTTTTTTGTGGCTAAATCTCTGCTTGCTCCTCTTCTGAGGCGGGGTCATGGTTGGGTAGAAGCTCCTCAAGGTCGAGGATTTCGACATCTTCGGGCCTGGTGCGTAAGAAGTGGTGCAGCAGCAAGAAGCCAACGATGGTCCAGGTTTGGTAGGTCCTTGATTGCTGCCCAACCCAAGTGCCAGTCGGTCCATCAAAGTATTCAGCCCATTGCTGCCTGGGTAACTGGTTGAGCTGACTCCAGTAGCTCTCTTCCAGTAGCGCCTTCATCTGCCCCATCAGCAGCACATCAGCATGGGGATGCCGCCGCTCATGCAACAGGATGGCGGCTCCGAAAAACCAGAGCAGGCTTGGCCAATGGCCGCCATTGTGATAGCTCCAAGGCCAGTTTTTGGGATCTGATCCGGTTTTGTTCTGCCATTCCAGGCCGTCCATCGGTGGATGGCAGATACGCATAGGCATCTGGGCCATTAAGTGATCACGGTTGTGCAGCACCAGGCGGAACAGAGCCCGTTGTTGTGGACTGGTCAGGAGCCCGAACAGGCAGCCGAGGGAATTGCCCAGGCTGTAGAAGCGAAAATCTGGACGTCCTGTCCGGATGTTTCCGATCAGGTAGCCGCCTCTGTTCTCAAGCCAATCCTGCAACCAGTCAGGAATCACCTGAGGCTGCACGTTGAATTCATTCTGGTGCTGATTTTCTCCGTATTGCTCGGTCGGCCGACGCCTCAGCACCTGCATGGTTTTGCTGGTGACCCAGTAGTGCTTGAGAAGGAATTGGCGCAGATCATGCACCCATTGCCTTGTCAGGACCAGGCGCTGATCCAACAGTCGACTGTCGTGGTGGCGTCGGCTCAGCTCCATCAATTTGATGCAACTGCGGAGGGATGCATACAGCAACACCTCCACCTCGAGGGGCGCACCCCAGACGTCCATTGGACGGTCAATCATGAACGCGCAATCCGGCACGAACAGCACCGGTGTGCCTTCGAAGGTGGGGTGAAGGACCAGATCCAACAGCAACTGAACACCGCGTTGCACTTTCTGACTGGAGCCAAATTCTTCGTCTCCACTCCGCTTCACGTAGAGCCAGCAGAGGATTGGCCACCAGAGGCTTGCATCCACGGAGGTGATCCGACCGATGGAGCGCTGGCCATAGTCCGCGATGAGCTCGTTCCCTTCCTCCACAAAGCTGGTGGGGAAGACCCCACGGGTCTGATACGTCGTGCTCTGGAGGTCGAGGCAGACCGTGAGGAAATGACGCACCTCGTCAAATCGCTTCTGGGTCAGCAGGTAGACCATCACCGGCACGTTGTCGCGCAGGAAGATCTCTCCATAATTCAGCGCTTCGTCATGGCTGGGATGTTCCAGAGCAGCAACGCTTCCAGCCACTGAACCTGCGACCTGGATCAGGGTTCGTTCGAAGTGCTCTCTGGCTTTTTCCACCACCTGGTCTTCCTTGGAGCTCGGCCGCACACGTTGGTGCTGCTGGCTGAAGCGTCCTGCCATGGCGCATGGTCTGTTCGTCCTATCTAGAAACTAGTGATGGCAAAGGTTTTGGGTAGTGGAAGCAAGTCTGGAGAAGTGTCGTGTCTCGAAGGGCTTGCGAGTTGGGTGAGTTGTGAGTTATGGTTTTGGACTGCGCGGGAGCCG
>NZ_UCNN01000025.1 GCF_900473935.1 Synechococcus sp. UW105
AGCTGTGAGCTTGCTCACAACAGCGCAAACGCCAGTCAGTGGCTGGGCTCACAGCGCTTCAGGCTGATGGTGCTTTGAGCGGGCACGGATCGATTTCTGTGCGTGGCATCAAAGGCGTGGCCAGCGTGCCAGCCCCGCCACGACCCTTGCCCAGAGCGCGAATCAGGGATCGCGGCGCTGGCTAGGCCCCAGTACAGACAAGTGGACGAGCGAGCTTCTGAGCACAACAGACGCTGAATTCAACACGAAGCCTGGAGGAATTGGAAAAATTGCCAAAGAAAGCACGGATACTGGTCGAACTATCTAGGATCAATAAGTCGTTGAATCGTTTCGCCGAGAGCATTGAACTATGGCTGAAATCAATTACAAGCATGATGAGTACAAATTACCATTCAGTGCTAACGAAAAGCATTCACCCGAAGAGTTCGACCCAAAACATGATGCAGCCTTAAACAATCCAGAGAGTCGCCACAGAGACAAGTTGATTGACGACATCTGTGACACTCATCCCGGATCACCAATGTGCAAGGTCTTCGACGAATGATTTTGACGAAGTCACTAGCAGTTGCTGACCTGATCTGATTCAAAGCTCCGCCAAACTTGAATAAGAGTTTCTAGTAAAATACTAGCTTTCCAAGTCATTCACAGCACCTAAGGCGAGACAGGAATGTCTCGCCTATTTTTTTTGGAATAAAGCCTGCAGAAGTCTAACTAGCATTGCCACCCTACCTTCTAACACGATCCCGAGATACAAGACCAAGGAGTAGGACCAAAGCCAAAGATCCAGCTCACATTAAGTGGAGCCGAAGCGTTGCTTTGTCGACCATTCGCACCTTTGCCTCGATGGTTTTGAGTCCTAGGCGCTTGTGAGCATTATACCGGTGGCATCCGTTGAAACCATAGAGCTTTCCATCGATCTCCAATAGATCGATCGGCTCCTCGAGCCCAATCTCTTTGATACTTTCAATCAGATATTTCAATTTGGCCTCATCAAGGATGGACTGATGCGGACGGATGATGTCAGCGATTGGAACTGTGCGACGCTCCATGGTGAGAATCCTTAATGAGTTGGGATGTGGACGATCAACTGATTAGGAGTGATCGCCGATAGTGGCAACCGTGCCGGCTGGAGGTGGGCTTAGCTGGTGAAACGAGCTAGCACTACAACAGCACTCTCTCCCAAAAGTTATGCGCGCTATCGCGTGGGCTTCACTCAGCCTGTTGGCAGCTCAACCCTTGATAGCAGGGGCGAACACAGTCGTGATCGAACGCATCCAAACCACTGTGTTTCCCGGCGAGGGCAAAGCAGCAGCTCAAGCCATCTGCTCAGGCCTGGCGGCGGGTCAACTCAGCCGTGATGGCGTAGGCGAAGATCTAGCAGAGCTGCAAGCCGCATTAATTCAGAGCAACGATCCAGAGTTAATGAATCAATACGTTGACACGTTCAACAACACCGCCGCTGGACATGCAGACTGCAACATACGCATCACAGACCCAAGAAATACAAAGCGAGACCTGTATTAACCAAGCTTCTGATCAACCGATCAGCACTGGATTATTCCTTGAAGTGCAAGCACCTAACAACTGATTGATCGAATGATCCAGTGGCCGCATTCACACTTGCCCGGCAGCCTCCATCGCTGACAAGGCAACCAGATCGTTTCAATGCCACACTCTGGTATATGACTGAAGACAAGGGGCAAACACACCCTCTCTACGCAACCGACCGTGAGGTTGTAGACAGCTTGCTGGGGCATGAAGGTGCACCAGGACCGGATCAACTCACCAGTGCTGCCAGGCTGTTGATGCGATATGACGGTTTCCCTGGGTCTCCCGACATCAAGGAAGACATCGAGCGAGCACTCAAAGGATGGGCTCTCGACCGCGATGGCCTAAATGCAAAATGCCGCGAGATCTGGGCACAAGGGTGGCGGCCTGGTCAGACGCTCGATGACACCGTCGGCTCAGGTGCCGATGTAGAAGACTCAGGTTCCTAAGCAAGGCAAGTCGATGCATCATGAGGGCCTTCCTTCCAACAAACAACCCAGCTCTCACTGTCTGCCAAGTCTGTTTCAGCGAGACGACCACGAGACGATAAGTTGACTCAACAGTTGCGAGCATCAAGCGCATTCAAAGGCTTGCCATCAAGGCTTCGCTCTGCAGCCAAGATCGCAACAGCAAGAAGATATTCATTGCACCATTGAATACATCCAACCCGACGAAGGCTGAGTCAGCAAAACTGTCGAGAGGTCAATCATGAGACCCAGAAGATGGGCCTGAAACCGAACCTCTACGTACGGTTGACCCTCTTTCGCAGTCTTCACGGCAGTCATAGACCAAACAGGTCTGAGGTTTCAAAAAGCATGGACTCAAAAGGCTGTCTATGACTGGGTTCTATCTGAGGCGTAACCCAAGGGAACCCCCACAACTACCCCCACAAACGACCCCCACAGTTGGCCCTTAGGTGCGTTGGTAGAACGAACCCTTAGAGGTCCAAGCCAGCTTCACGAAGCTTCCTGAGTTTCTTCAGCAGCTTGAGGTCCTCAAGAAGTTCAGCCTCCTTGTCATCAAGGGTCATCGATGTCGTGGGAGGTGTAGGTGCAGGGAGGTTGTATCCCATGTCCTGGCGGTGCCGCTGGGCATCGGCGGCAGCGGCGGCTTCAACCATCCCTGGCAGGTACGAGGAATAGCCATCAAGAAGCCCTCTACGTACAAGAGCCTCTTCAACGAGTCTTGAGACGGCTTTGCTATTGGAGACGCCTTGCTCCTTGGCGTAGGTCTCGATGATGGACAGCACGGGTGCCCTAAGCGCAACTTGAATCCGCTTATTCGTTGCTGATTAGCGCCAAGCAATCAATGGATGATCAATAGTAGTAACTGTGTACTGCTTTCTATGTCCAGCGTCACTGTCATCAGTGCAGTTACTCAGCAAGTTGGACTGTATGTCCATCTCGATAGAGCACAGCATCAGCCAAGATCCATTGGTATCACTACCTTCTTTGGTCAAGCCCTCTTGTGCCCCGCCCCAGCCGACGCGGGCAGGAAATAAAAATCCTCAAATCCAGCCCGCCAACGCCCGCGCTCTTCTCTTCTTTTTCCTTCTTCTATAGCCCCTCCCTTTTCTGCTCAGCCACCCGCCGCAGCTACCCGGCATGGGGGTCCGCAGGGCCGGGCGCTATAGAGATATGGGTAGACACAATTTTGTCAAAAATCAACCAGTCAATTATTAATTAGTGCCAGGTATTGGAGGCTGATTTATGAGCTTATTGGCGAGGTTGAAGAAGTAAAAAGCCTCTGCGGTTGCAGGGGCTTTGATGAGTAGGCTCAGACCATAGGTTCAGGCTGTCCACAAGTGTGCCAACCAGTCATCCCTATCGGACCTCTTCTTACCCCACCAGCCACGCCTTCCAGTTCCTCGTCAGAAATCTCTGATTGAGCGTTCTTCAAGTCATCAGCAGAGATGCTAAATCCAGCCTCTTTCGCAATAGAAACCACAGCATCAGCATCCGCAGCGGCTTTGAGCTTCTCCTGCAGACTGGTGTCTGCTTTGACTTTCTCTAGGAAAGCTTTGAGTTGCTCTTCTGACATAGGACAGGTGCCAATACAGAAGTCATAGCACTGGTTCAGTAACTACGCCGCTGTAGGTTGAGTTAAGTATTTATTAGAACCAGGCAAGGAGCCAAGAGTCAGAACTAGCTTGAGATAAGAGTATTGATTCCTATGCCCGAAAAGAACACCGACAAAGAACTCTCAATGGATGAGTTGAAGGATGCATCTGGCGGGGGAATGGGCTTAGACAGACTCGGTAGTAACAACTTCAAGGGTAAAAAGGTTCAGAACGCTGGAGAACCAGAAATGAAAGTTACAACCGACCCTTGGGACAAGTGAAGAAGGCGGAACCTGACAAATTTGTAGACGATGGACTAAAAGACAAGCCACAGCTAGAATCAGATTAGAGTATTGATTCCTATGTCTGAAAAGAAGACTGACGATGAACTCTCAGTTGAAGAGATGAAGAAAATATCCGGCGGGATCAGAACACAAGGTGGCGGGTACAAGAAAGACAATCGCAATACAAACCTAGTTAACTGGGATCTACCAGATACCAATGGTGGCGTATACAACAAATAGCCCGATTCAGGGACTCAGCTTTTAGCGCATAGAAGTCTGGTGAGTTCTACGAACACATCAAGAACCAACAGCAGTACTGTTTGTCTTGAGAGCAGTTCCAGTCAGGTGCAGATTCAAGTTCACATCAACTTGAGTTGCACGAAGTTCCATTGTTTGTGTCTTCAGGTCTTCCAGGTCAGCAATACGTGAAGGGATCTCTTCGATAGCAGCTTGTAGAGCAGCCATCTGCAATTCATATTGAGATTGAGTTGTCCTCAGGTCAGCGATTTGGTCATCAATGCCATCAAGGATTTGAGTATAGTTGTTAGCCATTGTCTTTTATGGTTGTAAGGGTTCATAAGGGCTATGTATTGGGTCCAGGTATACCAGTAAGCCAGTAGCCGAGATCCCAGTAAAAATAACCCCAGAGGCCTGTTCTAGGCGATTTAAACGGCCTATTTTGGAGTAATCAGTGTCAGGTGCTAAAAGCTTCAGACACGTCTTTAAAACGACAATACTGTCTTGAAGATAGAAGGTAGATAGCTTCGTCTTTAGCGATCCTATGTCCATAAGGATACTTCTCTCTTTCAGAGATTGGATATGCGGAGACATCTGTTTCTACATTGACAATAGGATTCTTTGGTCCTACATAGTGCTTGTATTTCATTTGTTTATTAGTGATTTATTTATTTATTAACTGGTGCCAAGGATGTAGCAGGTAGGTACCACGAGATAGCAACACGTCATGGGCTTCGCTAGAAGCTCAGCAGGGTTGTTTATTGAGTGGTACCTATACCTTCTTATGGGCTTCAGTTTGGCAATAAAAAACCCCTGCAGAAAAAGGGGCTTTCAGTGTTTAGTCTGTCCCACAAAATTCAAATCCAATAGTCAACTGTAGAATAGTTACCTTCTGCGTTTCCGCTCTGAAGGACCAATTAAGGAGCCTCCAGATACCTGCCGTTCCGCTCTGACCAATAGAAGTCTCCAGATAACTTCCTCCAGATATACTCAACCGGTTTTCCACCGTTCATTAGTTCACCGTCTCCAGATATTTCTATAGTTCCCAGATACTTCTGAATAGCTGTAGTTGTTCTTGTTAAGTCCGGATTACCTCCAGATACTTCTGATAGTTCAGCGGTAGTCAGCTCTTGATCGAGCAGTTCAGTGTTGTTGTAGTCAGTGTTGAGTTCAGGCATGGTTTTAAGTGAGCTGAGTGAGTGATGTTTGGGGTGCTGCCCCCTCGACTCCTTCAAGATCACAGCCCTTCTGGTGAGACCCAGTGCCTGGATGTGGTGGGGATGCAGGCAGGTTCTGGTGAAGCTCTGGTGAAAGGCTCAGATACCAGTCACAGCTTGGGATGACAACGCATGCAGACAACAAAAAACCCCGCTCGTGGCGGGGCTTGGTCGACTTGCTATTACCGCTTATACCTCTTACAAATTAAGAGATACGTTTTCTCTCTATACGCATCTTCGTCAGGTTTGACCTCCATGCTGATTATGTCACTTGGGTCGTTTCTGTGGACAAAGTCTTTGAACCACCTGCCATTGCGCCTAAACTGAGTTGATTCGTATTCTTCCGAACCTGAAAATCTTTCCATAAGCATGCCTTTCGAGCAGTTAATTGCTACATCCCAGGGCTTGTATCCTTTCGAGTCGTCAAGATTGTAGATCCTCTGTAAAAAGTAAATCCAATCTTTTTTGTGACTAATTGAGTCTATATCTATTTGCATTTGTAAGTTTCTAGAATTGGTTATTTTATCGGTATCTATCCAGGTGGCAGCTGCAGCCTGTGCGGTACAGAACCACGAGGTTGTTAGGAGTCCGATAAAAATGCCTAGTGAATTCCGGATCATCGATCAGATATGCTTCAAAATCAGACCACAAGTCTAGGCTGGTTACTCCAACAGCTCCAACACTTCTCGTACCTGGTCCAAGGTCGGAGCTACATATC
>NZ_UCNN01000024.1 GCF_900473935.1 Synechococcus sp. UW105
GCCGCGTTGACGGTCTGGAAGCTCGCGTTGGCGAACTGGAAGCCACCCAGTTCTCCACCACCACCAAGCTGAAGGGCAAGACCACCTTCGTGATGGGCGCCACCAGCGCTGGCGGTGATAGCGGCTACAAGTTTTACCGAGGTGCTGTACGCGATACGAACGCCTTCGATAAGAAAGGAACGAAGGGCGGCGCCGATGCCTACAACCGCAATTTCGGGGCGTTCACCTTTAACTACGACCAGCGCCTCGTCTTTGACACCAGCTTCACCGGTAAAGACAAGCTGCGTGCCCGTCTGCGTGCCGGTAACTTCGTCAAAAAGTCGAACGCTTTTTCTGGAGCTGGCGTCAACCTGGCGGCTCTCGATGTCGCGACCGATTCTGGTGCTGGCGGCACGAGCAATGCGGTGATGCTTGATCGTTTGTTCTACAAGTTCCCGGTTGGTAAAGAGTTCACCGTGATTGCCGGTGCGATCGCCCGTAACACCGAGTCGCTGGCTGTTTGGCCCTCTGTGTACAACAAAGGTGGCGCCAAGATCCTTGACTGGACTGCTCTGATGGGCACCAGTGGTGTTTACAACAAGGAGACCGGTCAGCTCATCGGTGCTTATTGGAAGCAAAAGGTGAACAAGGGCGACAACGCCTTCAGCGTGTCGGTCAACTACGTCGCTGATGACAAAAACGGCAACGACTCCAATGCCCGCAAAGGCGGCTTCATGACCGACAACTCCGAGGCGAGCCTGTTGGCTCAGCTTGGCTATGCCGGTCCTGAGTGGGGTCTTGCCTTCGGTTATCGCTACGGCCAGTGCGACAGCGGCAATGGCCTGCGACGCGGCACCGAGTTTGCCAAGAACAACACTTGGAACAACAACTGTGTCGCTAAAAACGAGCAAGGTAAGCTCAAGCGTTTCGACAGTAGTTCTAATAGCTATGCGCTGAACGCCTACTGGCAGCCCGATGAAGCTGGCTGGATCCCATCGATTTCAGCTGGTTGGGCCTTGAATAACGTCAGCGCTGATCGGCTGGTCGAGGGCTCCCCAGTGGATACCCAGAGCTGGATGGTTGGTCTGAAGTGGGAGGATGTGTTCCTCCAAGGCAACGACATGGGCTTTGCTGTTGGTCAGCCCACCTTCGCCACCAGTGTGAAGGACTGTTCCAAGGCCTCTAAGAAAGCCGGCACCTGCAGTGAAACGCCTTTCGATGGCAATTATGTCTTCGAGTGGTACTACAACTTCAAGGTGACCGATAACATCGCCATCACTCCTTCTGTCTTCTATCTGTCCCGCCCGATGGGTCAGTACACCAACAACCTGGTGAAGAAAGGCGGCGGCGGCTATGACGGTCAGTTCAATGTGTTTGGTGGTTTGGTTCAGACCACCTTCAAGTTCTGATCTGATGTTGTAAGTGGAATCCCTCGTTTGGTGGGATTCCACCTCATGACTCCTCATCATTTAGCCCTCCTTTTGGAGGGCTTTTTGATGGCTGCAAAGCCAGATTGGCTTTGCTTTGTTTCCGCAAAGTTTCTGTTGATTGCAGCTCATCCCTGCCCAGCGTGCCATCTACATCAGGCCAGATCTTTTTTGCCCTTCATCACAGATTGAGCCTGGTTTTTGCGCAGTCTGCCAACACGAAGCATCTGCTTTCGCTTCCTATATTGAGCTGGCCATTCATTCCTGCAGATCAGGGGTCTGGTCTGTTTGGATAACGGCATGGTGATCGCAGCCGATATCACGGCCCTTGTGGGCCGCACGCCGCTGGTGCGCCTCAACCGTCTGCCGGCGGCCAGTGGCTGTGGGGCGGAAGTGGTGGCCAAGCTGGAGAGCTTCAATCCCACGGCGTCGGTGAAAGATCGGATTGCAGGGGCGATGGTTCAAGCCGCCGAGGAGGAGGGCACGATCACGCCTGGTCGCACGGTGCTGGTGGAGCCCACGAGCGGTAACACCGGGATTGCCCTGGCCATGGTGGCTGCGGCGCGTGGGTATCGCTTGATTCTCACCATGCCCGACACGATGAGCACCGAACGCAGGGCGATGTTGCGCGCTTATGGCGCTGAGCTGCAACTCACATCAGGCGATGAGGGGATTCAGGGGGCGATCGACTTGGCACGGGAGCTGGTTGAGGAGATCCCAGACGCCTATCTGCTTCAGCAGTTCTGTAATGCTGCCAATCCGGCGATTCACGAGCGAACCACCGCAGAGGAGATCTGGGCCGATACCGATGGGAATCTCGATGTGCTCGTAGCGGGAGTAGGGACCGGTGGCACCATCACGGGCTGTGGTCGCTTGCTGAAGGCACGTCATCCCGCTCTCAAGGTGGTGGCAGTCGAGCCCGCTGGTAGTGCCGTGCTCAGCGGTCATTCCCCAGGCCCCCATCGCATTCAGGGCATCGGTGCAGGCTTTGTTCCCCCAGTGTTGGAGAGGGAGTTGATCGATGAGGTGATGGCGATTAGCGATGAGGAGGCCATGGTGATGGGCCGAAGGCTCGCCCGTGAGGAGGGGCTACTCAGTGGGGTGAGTAGCGGTGCTGCCATTGCCGCTGCTCTGAAGCTTGGCCAGCGTCCGGAGTTGCAGGGACGCCGGATCGTGGTGATCCTGGCCAGTTTTGGTGAACGCTATCTCTCAACGCCGATGTTCAGTTCAGCGGCGCCGCTGCCGCCCCGTCGGGACGCTCACCTGTGAGTCCCACCGGATCACAGCAGGCGGGGCGTGGGGATCCCTATGCCGTCCTCGAGGTGTCGAGCCAGGCGAGTCAAGCTGAGATCAAGGCTGCCTATCGCCGTTTGGTGAAGCAGCACCACCCCGATGCAGGTGGCGATAGCGAGCGGATCCTGGAGCTCAACGCTGCTTGGGAAGTGCTGGGGGATGCCGAGCGCCGTCGTCAGTTCGAGCGTGATCGTGTGCAGGGATGCGAGGAGGCCCGTCGCCGTGGGGCCCGCAATGCCCAAGCCAGCAGTGCCGCCCGTGCCGCCAGTGGTCAGGGAGCAGCTGCCGATGATGCAATCGTGCAGTGGCTGCAGCGGGTGTATGCCCCGATCGATCGTCTGCTGTCACAGGTGATCAATCCTTTTCCTGATCAGTTGCGGGCACTGTCTGCAGATCCCTATGACGACACACTGATGGAGGCCTTCTGTGCCTACATCGAAACGAGTCAGCAGAAGCTGGAGAAGGTGAAGACGCTCTATCAGTCCCTGCCGGTGCCGGCATCCGTTCGCGGTTTTGGTTTGAGCCTCTATCACTGCCTCTCTCAGGTTGAGGATGCGATCACCGAGCTTGAGCGATACACGATGGGGTACGTGGATAACTACCTCCACGACGGCCGCGAGATGCTGCGAGAGGCCAAGCAACGTCGTCACCGTCTGCAGCAGGAACGTCGACGTCTGGAGATCACTTGATGGCTGTCTGGCCGTTCCGGTTGTTGTTGTTGTTGCTCTGGCTGCTTTCCACTGCCGCAGATCGTGGGTGGTGGATTTGGTTTGACGGCATCCCTGCCTGGGATCAGGCCGACTATCTCAACAGCGCTCTCGACCATGGCCGGGCCTTGGGGCTGCTGCCCGGTGGCGGCTGGCAGGGGTGGGCGGCACTGCTGGATCTTTCTCCCAAGATTCCGCCGTTGGCGTCGCTGGTGAATGGCACGGTGATGGCTGTGGCCGGTGATTCACCGGTGCAGGCGGCCTGGAGCCTCAGTCTCTGGCACGGGGTGTTGTTGCTGGCAGTGACGGCCTGGGCTCTGGAGCTACGGCGCCCCCGTGCCATGGCGCGGGGCTTCGCGCTGCTTGCAGCAGCACTGGTGGCACTTGCACCAGCCCTGCTTGAGTTGCGCAGTGACTACGTGCTGGAGCTGCCACTGACGGCAACGGTGACTCTCGCCCTCTGGCGGCTGGGCTGTTGGTGGAATCCCAAGACCGGTGGGAGCTGGATGCAGGCGTTGCTTGCGGCCCTGGCTTGTTTGTTGGCTTTGCTGGTGAAGCAGAGCGCTCTGCTGGTGCTGCTGCCTGTGCTGGCCTGGGTGGCTGTGCAGGCCCTATGCCGTGGTCATGGCCGCCGCTTGCAGTTGCTGGTTGGTGCGGGTGTGATCTTGATCGGTCTCTTCCCCTGGCTGCAGCACAACTGGATCACCACCCTGGGTGGCACCAATCGGGCCGTCCTTGAATCGGCCGCGCGGGAGGGAGATCCAGGCCCTTGGTCGGTGCAGGGCTGGCTTTGGTACCCCCGCTTGCTGCCCGCTCAGCTGGGGGTTGTGATGCTTGCAGTGGGCCTGGCGGGCTTGCTGCTTTGGTTCTGGTGGCACTGGCAGGGGCGCCGCCATCCTTCAGATCGGTTGATGACGCTTGGTCAGGATGATTCCTTGGCCTGGCGCTGGTTGCTGATCAGTTTGGTTGTTGGTTGGGTGTTCACAGGCTTGAGTCCCAATAAGGACGACCGCTATATCGCTCCTCTGCTGCCGCCGCTGCTGTTGCTGCTGGCACGGGGCTGGTGGCAGTGGGGGTTGTGGCTGGAGCAGCGCTGGCCGCGCCGGTCGCCCTGGTTGGCTTCGGGGCTGTTGTTGTTGGGGCTTGGTGCCAGTGTCCAAGCAGGGGCAGCAGCCCAGTTGGCACGTTTGAACGAACGGACGACGGGGCCGTTGGAAGCGATTGTGGGCCGGGCCGGTGGTGCCACCCCTGGGGCAGAGCCCACCACCCTGATCGTGGTCCCGAGTACAGCTGACCTCAATCAGCACAACGTCAGTTATTACGGCCGTCGCCGGGGCGGTCAGCTGGTGGGGCGTCAGTTGGGGAGCAGTCGCCGTGATCTGCAGCCCGTGCTTGACCATGCTCAGTGGGTTCTGCTTGCGGAAGGGGATCAGGGCTCCGTGCGCAAGAGTGCGCTCAAGCTGGATCGTGCGGTACGAGACAGCGGTGTGTTTGCGCTGGTGCAGCAGTTCCCGCGCCCTGGTGGCGATAGCTATTCGCTTTGGCGCCGCCGCAGTGATCAAGCTGCAGCTCCAGGATTCGCCCATCGCTTCCCCGGCCTCGCCGCTGGTTTGGCAGCCGGGCCGGAAGGTCTCGATCCCCTGTTTAATGCGGTGGCAATCGAACACATGCTTGACGGCCATTTCCTCTACCGAGACCGGGTGCGCCGCGAGGCCTTGCACAGGCTTGCCCTTGATGCGAACGACCTGGAGGCCCGGTGGAGTCTGGCCTTGTTGGCGGTGCTCGCTAATCGACCTGTTGAGGCCTCAGCTCAATTTGCAGTATTGGAGCAGGCCTTGCCCGCCAGCCCTTGGCCCAGTGCTTACCGGGCTGTGGTGACATTGGCGGGATGGAATCCCTGGCAGGCTGCCGCGATCACCTCTGAAGCCCGCCGTCGGCATGGCGATCAACCTCTACTGATCGCTCTCGATGATCTCAGCGCCGTGCTGGCAGGGGCGATCTGGCGCCTACCTTCGGCATGGCAGTCCATCCCCCAGGCTGTGCAGAGCGTGGAGACGCAACTTCAGGAGAAGGCCTCAAGCTGAGCCAGTTTCAGCCACACGTCTGGCACTGGACGGCGCCAGCGCACCTGGGCGTAATCGCCCTTGACAACAAGGATCTCGCCCGGTCCTTCAAAGATGTAGGCGGGCGGTATAGGGTCGCTGGCTCCTGCCTCGACGCTGCCGCTGTAGGCCTCACGCTTGACGCGAACCAGAGCCCCTTTCTTGAGAGCAACGGGCTTGGCTTTGGCTGGCGCCGCAGTATCGGTTTCGGCCATCAAGAGGAGGCGATCAGACCGCCAGGCTAGAACCAACCCATCTGCCCTAGGCCGAAGGCTTGACCCATCAACTTGCGATTTACCTGCTTGTCTTCGGTGGATTGTTGTTGCTGGCGGTGCTGCTTGACGATCTGGCCGCACGGATTCGCATGCCTGGCGTGCTGATGGTGCTGCTTCTTGGCTTGTTGATTGACAACAAGCTGGATGGCGCGACCACCCTGCTGTCTTTGGATCAAGCCAAGCAGATCACCCAGGCAGCATTGGTGCTTGTGCTCTTCTTTGGGGGCCTAACCACTAACTGGGCGGAGGTTCGTCGGGTGATCCGCCCGGCAGCCCGTCTGGCCACCCTTGGCGTGGTGTTGACGTCGCTGATGATCGCGGCGGTGCTGCTTGGTTTTGGTCTTGCCGAAGGCCAGAGCGTTTGGATGAGCCTGCTGCCTAAAGCTCTGTTTGTCGGGGCGATGGTCGGCAGCACTGATGCCTCTGCAGTGCTGGCGTTACTTCGTCCCCTGGAGGGCCGCCTGCCCAAACCCCTGCTCGATCTGATTGAGATCGAATCGGGCTTCAACGACCCGATGGCGGTGGTGCTGGCGGGACTCGCTTTGGCTCTAGCAGGCGGCGGTGGTTTTACGTCGGGGGAACTGGTGATCACGGTGTTGCGCCAGTTTCTGTTGGGCACGATGTTGGGCTTCGTGGGTGGCAGCCTCACCGTGCAGCTGCTTGGCAGTCGGCTCAGCCTGAACCACAGCACGATGCTGCCGGTGGTGAGTCTGGCTTTGTTGCTCGTGCTCACCGGCGGCACGACTTTGCTTGGTGGTAGTGCGCTGTTGGCTGCCTATGTCGCTGGTTTGGTGTTAGGCAATGGCCCCAGCCTGGATCAGGAAGTGCTGGAGGAAGCCCATGCCAGCTTCGCGAAAATGGCGGAGCTGCTGCTGTTCCTTTGCATGGGCTTGGTGGTGAATCCTCAGAATGTGGTGTATGCCGCCGGCTGGGGCTTGCTGCTGTTTCTGATCATGCAGCTGGTGCGCTACTTGATCGTGCAGGTTTTGCTTCTGCGAACGGAGTTTTCGGCCGAACAGCGATTGTTCGTTGCCTCCGCAGGCTTGCGCGGTGCCGTTCCGATCGCCTTGGCGATCGATGCTTGGGCGTCTGGCGTCTCATGGGGAGTCGAGATGCCTCCCCTGGCGCTGGCGGTGGTGCTCTACGGATTGTTGATTCAAGGCTTCGGTCTGGTGCCCCTCGCGAGGCGCCTCAATCTCACACTGCCGATCGAGAGCAGTGCTGCAGTCACCGACACCACTTCTCCGCCTTAACCTGGCCCCTCTCCGTCCGCCCCCTTCCTCATGCGTCTGCTGCTGCTCGGCTGCACCGGTTTGGTCGGGCGCGAATTGGTCCCCATCCTTTCGCAGGAGGGCCACCAGCTCACTGTGGTGAGCCGCCGGCCACGGGCGGCCGTGGCCTGGGCCACTGATCTTGGCCACGACTGGCTTCAGCTCGACCCAGCGCAGGCCTCGAACTGGGCTCAGGGTGGTGGGCTGCAGCAGGCGCTGGAGAACGCTGATGGTGTGGTCAATTTGGCTGGTGAGCCCATTGCTGAACAGCGCTGGACGGTGGCTCATCGACAGCTGCTGAACACCAGCCGTCTTGCAACAACCACTCATCTGGTTTCGGCGATGCAGCGGCTGGAGCAGCCGCCAGCGGTGTTGGTGAATGCTTCTGCAGTGGGCTTTTACGGCACCAGTGCAGAGGCCACCTTTGTGGAATCCAGCCCTGCTGGTGATGATCTGCTCGGCACCCTCTGCCGCGATTGGGAGACCGCCGCTAGCGGCCGGCCTGATCCCACCCGTCTGGTGGTCGTGCGTATCGGCATTGTGCTTGCCCCAGAGGGTGGAGCACTGGGCAAGATGCTGCCGGTGTTCCGCGCCGGTTTTGGCGGGCCGATCGGTTCAGGACGACAGTGGATGAGCTGGATTCATCGCACCGATCTGTGTCAGCTCATCCTGCGAGCCCTCACCGACAGCCGTTGGTCAGGTGTGGTGAATGGCGTCGCACCTGAGCCGGTGAGCATGGCCACCTTCGCCTCCACCTTGGGCCGTTGCTTGGGACGACCGAGCCTGCTTCCCGTGCCTGGGCCGGTGTTGCATCTTCTCCTTGGCGATGGTGCTCGCGTCGTCCTGGATGGTCAGCAGGTTCGATCAGAGCGTTTAGCTCAGTTGGGTTTTAGCTTCCGTTACCCCGATCTGTCTGAGGCCCTCGCCGCTGCCACCACGACGCGATCCCGTTGATCAGTGCTGCAGCGATTAAGAGCCCGATCGCGGGGGTGAACAGTGGATCCCAGAGCTGCTGGAAGGAGTGCATCGGCGCTTCGATGCCCTGGCTGCTCGCTACCACTGCAATGCCGAACCAGCCTGCCCCCGCAAGCACCACGAACACATCGAGCACCAGCAGCCTGTCCAGCCAGAGTTTCCAGATGGGTTGGTCTGTGGCGGAACTCATGGGTTGATGGAGAGGGAGGGCTGACTGGGGGCGAGCAGGTCGGTAATGGCGGAGGCCATGCGGTCGGCTCCCCCCATGCTGCCGAGCCGTTCTTCCGCCTGCTGGCGACACCGTTGCTGCAGGGTGTTGTCTTGTTCACTGCCTTCCAGTAGCTCCAGTGCGAGCTTTGCCGTGGCATCCAGAGTGGTCGGTTCTCCGCTGTCTCCCTTTGCACAGAACACGGTGGGGCCAAGCAATCTCCGCTGCGCTTCGGCGAAGTTGGCGGTGAATTGTGGCCCTTTGCCTGCGACTTGAAGCACCGGTTTGGCAAGCCCCACGGCCTGTTCGGCGGCTGTTCCTGCCATGGACATCACCAGGTTGGCGTTTTGCAGGACGGAGGCGAAAGCGCTGCGTTGCACCTCCACCCGCAAAGGTCCTTTGACGAGTGCGAGTTGATGCTCCGATCTGTGCATCTGCCAGGCATGGGGAGCGATCAGAGCCTGGAGCGCTGCATCGTCCACGCTTCGGATCAGGGCCAGGTCCACCGCCAGTTCCTGATTGCTGAACAGGTGGGTCGGCAGCCGCTGGATGACCTGTAATAGCAGCAGCAGGTTGTGCTCAAGTTCAGGCCTTCGGCTGCCGGGAAGCAGCGCGAGCCGGTGCCGCCGAGGCGGTCGTGGTGTTGCCGGAGCCAGCACTGGATCCATAAAGGGATTGCCAAGAAAGCGCACTGGCCGGCCGAGTTGGCGGCTGAGATCTTCGGCGCTGAGCAGATCGCGGCTGTAGACCGCCAGGAAGCGCCCGCTGCTGAGGCAGTTGTCACAGGGCCAGGGCAGATTCAGACGACCCTCATAGTGGCTGGAATAGGCGACCAGATAGGTCGCCACTGGTCGGCCGCAGAGCCAGGCTGCCATGACCGGAATCACATCGCCGATCACCACCACGAGGGCATAGCGGCGGCGGATGCGGATCAGCCGCAGCAACGACTGGAGCAGATGCAGCACCTGACCTTGGATCAGTTCGGTGAGACGGCCCCGCAGGCTGGTGTAGCCCAGCCCACCGGTGCTGAATTCACGTGTGTTTGCCATCAAGGGGATGCCTGCATCCCGATAGGGGTGGCCTCCGCCAACAAGCGGCAGGGCATCCACCTGGTGGCCGCAGCGTTGCAGTGCTTGGCCAAGCAACGCACCGGAGAGGTCTTCTCCATGACCGTTGCTCAACAGCAGCAGCCGCGCCACCTCAGAGCTCCAGCCAGTTTTTTACTTTCATGAGTGCTGGCCAGCCCGGTTTACGAACCAGCCCGTCGGCGATGGATGCCTGCAATTCTTGGTTGACCTCCGGCGCTACGGCCAGGATTTGCTGCACCACCTGCACATGATCGCGTACGCCCTTGGCCTTGGTTTCCAGCATTGCCAGGCTCAGGTTGATGCGGGCCTGGGGGTCCTGACCATTCAGTTTCACGGCCAAACGGGCCGATCGCAGCGCTTCTTCTGGCTGATCGCAGAGCAATTGCAGCCAGGCCAGGCAAGTCCACCCCGCCGATTGGCGTGGGGCGGCGTTGGTGATGGTGATGAAGTCCTCAAGCACTTCAGTGGCTGGAGCACCGTCTTGGTAGCGGGCCATTGCCTGTTCAAACAGGCTTTCATCGTTCGCTTCGGTCACCGTTCCGCTGGCGTCTGCAATGCCATCAGATTCCCATGCAGCCGGTTCAGACTGCGAAGGAACTTCCGCAGCCGCAGGTCTGGCTGGCGTTGGGGTTGGTGAAGTTGAACCCGCCGCCGATCAGTGCTGTGCTGAAGTCCAGCTGCATTCCGTAGATGTAGAGCAGGCTCTTGGGGTCACACACCACTTGAAACGCTGCACCATCTGTGGCGTTGTAGTCATACACCTCATCCCCTTCCTCGATCTCGGAACTGGGAACGAAATCCATCGTGTAGCTCATGCCGCTGCAGCCACCTGAGCGAACGCCGACCCGCAGCACCTGGTTTTGGCCCTGTTCGTTGCAGAGCTTGGCCAGCTGCTGCATGGCTGGATCGGTGATTTGGATGCCTTTGCCGTCCTTAGCGGTATGGGCGATGGTCTCTGTGGTGCCAGCAGGAGGGACGGATGCGGTCATGGAGGTGGGATCAGTCCGGTCTCCGTACTGTATGAAGGCTCGTTCATGGCTGCCGAATTCATAGAGTCAGTTCGTTGTTGGCGGATGCAGCCGGTGCGGGTCGCGATCGTGGGTGCGGGTCTTGCCGGATTGTCGGCTGCTGTTGATCTGGTGGATGCCGGCCATCAGGTGGATTTGTACGAAGCCAGGCCATTCATGGGCGGCAAGGTTGGCAGTTGGGAGGACGACGACGGCAATCACATCGAGATGGGCTTGCACGTTTTTTTCTTCAACTACGCCAATCTTTTTGCTCTGATGCGGAAGGTTGGCGCCATCCAAAATCTGCTGCCGAAGGACCACACCCACCTCTTTTGCAACCGCGGCGGCGATCTGCGCGAGCTCGATTTTCGCTTTGCTCTTGGTGCGCCTTTCAATGGGCTGAAGGCGTTTTTCACCACCCCCCAGCTCACCTGGATCGACAAACTGCGCAATGCCTTGGCCCTCGGAACGAGCCCGATCGTTCGCGGTCTGGTGGATTACGAGGGCGCGATGCGCACGATCCGGGCGCTTGATTCAGTCAGCTTCCAGGATTGGTTTGTGGGCCACGGCGGCAGTCTGGAGAGCATCCGTCGCATGTGGAATCCGATCGCCTATGCGCTCGGGTTCATTGACTGTGAAGCGATCTCGGCTCGCTGCATGCTCACCATCTTCATGATGTTTGCGGCCAAGACCGAAGCCTCCAAACTCAATCTGCTCAAGGGGTCGCCCCATCGCTGGCTCACCGCTCCGATCTTGGATTACATCCAGGCCCGTGGCGGCAAGCTTCATCTCCGCCACCGAGTGAAAGAGGTGCAGTTCACCGAGGCCGACACCCCTGAAGTCACAGGACTGATCCTTGGTACCCCCGAAGGTGAGCGGCAGATCCAGGCTGATGCCTACCTGGCAGCCTGTGATGTTCCGGGTATCCAGAAGCTGCTGCCAAAGGCCTGGCGCCGCTTTCCCCAGTTCGATGCCATTCACAACCTGGAGGGTGTCCCGGTCGCCACTGTTCAGCTCCGCTACGACGGTTGGGTGACGGAACTAGGGGACGGTGCGCAGGAGGAGAAACGTCGCCGCGACCTCGCGACCCCCGCAGGTCTGAATAACTTGCTCTATACCGCTGATGCTGATTTCAGCTGCTTTGCTGATCTGGCACTGGCGAGCCCTGAGGACTACCGCAAGCCTGAACTTGGTTCCTTACTGCAGTGTGTTCTCACCCCCGGAGATCCCTGGATTCCCAAGTCGGTTGACGCCATCGTGGCCCACACCGATGCCCAGGTTCGTGAACTCTTTCCCTCCTCCAAAGGCCTCACTTTGGTGTGGAGCAACGTGGTGAAATTGGCTCAGTCGCTTTATCGCGAAGCCCCAGGGATGGAGCCGTTCCGCCCAGATCAGAGCACACCCATCGGGAATTTCTTCCTGGCGGGTAGCTATACCCGTCAGGACTACATCGACTCGATGGAGGGCGCCACGATGAGCGGGCATCTTGCTGCCGCTGCCATCCTGGGCCGATCGGCTCGCTTGGCCACCAATGCCGCAGTTGCCTAACTGAATCTATGGGACGTTGGCTTGAACACACCGTCACCACTGACGTGAGGGCTCCCGTCTCCAGGGTGTGGGCGGTGTGGAGTGACCTGGAGGCGATGCCGCATTGGATGCGCTGGATTGAATCGGTCCAAACTCTTGATGACCCTGATCTCACCGACTGGACCCTCGCGGCTCAGGGATTTCGCTTTCGTTGGAAGGCAAGGATCACCACCCGTGTGGAGGCTCAGCAGTTGCATTGGGAGTCGGTGGGTGGCTTGCCCACCAAAGGCGCAGTGCGTTTCTATCCAGAGGCTGACGACCGTACCGCCGTCAAACTGAGCGTTACGTACGAATTGCCGGGGGTCTTGGCACCCCTCATGGAACCGAGCATCTTGGGAGGGATGGTTACCCAGGAACTCCAGGCGAACCTTGACCGATTCCGGGATCTGGTGGAAAGCGATTACACCGTGTCGGCCTGATCAGCTGTCTCGGCAGTTGTTGATGGTGTTGCTCACGGTGCTGGCCGGTTGTGCCAGCCCGGATCCTGACGAATCCCTGATGACTCCCAGCAGTCCATTGGGCTCTCCTTCTCCTGCTGTCATGCCCGAGGAGAACCAGATCGCAGCGATTCCTGCAGTCCCCCCCGCCACGCTGACGCCGCTTCCCACCCCTGCTCAGGTTCAGGACTCTGTGAGCCGGGGACGGGTCGATCCTTTCGCGCCTTTGGCTGGGGGGGCTATTAGCAATGCCTCGTCCTCTCAGCCCGGTTCGGTGCCGATCAGGCTTCAAGGTGTGCTGTCCGTTGGTGGACAGTTGCAGGCTCTTGTCAGCATTCCGAAGGACTCTGGAGCGATCTCCGGAGCGATTTGCGTTGGCCCCTCTGGTCGCTGTGGATCGGAACTCAAGGCGATCCTTCCCCAAGACTGGTCCGTGCTGAGGATTGATCTGCAGCGCGGTTGTCTTACCTATGCGGTGGCGGGCAAGGCTCAGGAACCTGTCTGCTTGGTGGAATCCAAGGCCTGAACACAGGCTTGCACCAGTCCTGGGATGTCATGGGGATCCGCTTCCTGATCGACGCGACCCAGCAGCTCAAGACAGCGTTTGCTGGTCTGCGGACCAATCGACACCACTTTGGCTGTGTCCAGTCGCGTCAACCATTGGGAGCCGAATCGTGCCTCGAGAAGCTGAGCTGTGTGGATCACGGTCTTGCCACTGCTGAAGGTGAGGGCAGCGACCTCGCCAGCCTCCAAGGCCGCCGCCGCATCATTCGGGATGCTTTCAGGACAGCGGGACTCGTAGGCCGCCACCTCGACGACCCGTGCGCCTGCTTCCCCGAAGGCTTCTGCCAGCAAGGTGCGCCCGCCGCTCTGTACACGCGGGATCAGCAACCTCAGCCCCCAGCCAGATATCGGGAAATGTTCGATCAGGCTGTCAGCAACGAAGTTGGGTGGCACGAAGTCCGCCTCCGCACCCAGCCCTTCCAGTCTTGCGGCGGTCTTGCGCCCCACGGCGGCAAGTCTGAGGCTGCTGGGTCGTCCAGACAGACTTCCCCCCTGCCTCTGCAGTCGTTCCTCCACCGCGTTCACTCCATTGGCGCTGGAAAACACCAGCCAGTGGAATTCATCCAGTTCGGCCAGAGCGTCGTCGAGCGGTCCCCACTCATCCGGTGGTCCGATCACCAGGGCGGGAAGGTCGATCACGCTGGCTCCGAGTGCTTCCATGAGCCGGCGCCCTTCGCCCTGCTGCTCCTGGGCTCGGGTGAGAACCACCGTGCGGCCTTGCAGTGGCAAGCTCATCGACCGGCCTCGTTCAGTTTCACCAGACCCTCCACCTGGCTGCGCAATGCCTTGGCTTCGTTGTTGCGCCCCTGGGCTTCCAGCAGATCTAGGGCGATCCGGAAGCCGTTGCGGGCTCCATCGATGTCGCCGCCCATCAGCAGTGCCACCGCCAAATTTTGATGGCATTCAGGGTGGTTGGGATGGCGCTGAATCGCCTTGGTATAGGCGTTGATGGCCGCGGCGATGTCGCCTAGGCGCCTTTGCATGAGGCCGAGGTTGTACCAGCCAAGGGCCACTTCCGGAGCCTGTTCAGTGGCGGTGGTGGTGAGCTTGATCGCCTCCTCCAATTGGTTGGTTTCCATCAGCAGCACCGCCAGGTTGAGGCGTGCCCCAAGGTTGAGACGGGGCTCCATCGGCAGATCTAGCGCTTGCTGGTAAGTGGCGATGGCGGTGGTGGGATCATCGTCGCGCTGCGCCATGGCGAGATGGAGCAGTAGCTCATACCGCTCTGCAGTGCGATCCATGCTTTCCCCCAGGGATGCGAGGCCCTGATGCAGCAGAGCGACGCCTCGATCTCGGTTCCCTGCAGTCACCTCAAGGGCGCCCAGCTTGGCGCAGGCATAGGGATCACCAGGCTGCTCGCTCAGCCATTGCTCCATGGCTTGTTGGAGCCGCTGGGCCTTGTCACTGCCCTGGAGAAGCTCGGGGCGATAGCCGTCATGGAGCAGTGCTGGGGCGCTGCAGTTGACGATGCGCCACTGGGGCTCATCGCGGAGTAGGGCCTCGACGCTGTCGTCGATCATTGAGTGGTACGGACGGCTCCACCGCAGGCGTGGATGACGGCGGAACAGCCGGCTGACACTCGAATAAGGGGCCATGGCCGCACCCCTCTCGTAGCGCAGCAAATTGATCACCAGCACATCGGGCTGGGTCATCAGTTCCTGCAGGGCGGGGATGGCCTCGGGTAGGAGCTGTTCATCCGCATCCAAGACCAGCACCCAGTCGCCTTTTACGTGCTCCAGTGCCGCATTGCGTGCGGGTGCGAAATCTCCTGGCCAGGGCATGTGTTCCACCCGTGCGCCGGCGGCCTCGGCCCGCTGCACGGTGTCATCCGTTGAGCCGGTGTCGACCACCACCATCTCGTTGGCTAGACCCCGAACCGAGGCCAGACAGGCCTCGATCCGATCGGCCTCATCGCGCACGATCATCGAGAGGCTGAGCATGGAGGCTTCACGGTTCGCGCTGAGGCTACGGCCCTCGCCTTGGCTCTGCTGCGTTTGCTGTGGCTGAATCTCAGTCGGTGAAACCCTGCCCTGCCCCTGTGCCCGTGGCCTCAGGCTGTGTGATCAGACGACTCAGGGCGGAGTGCTGGGCATCGGGCATTTGGCCTGGGCTGTAGGCGGCCGGAATGCCGGCCTCAAGCCTCGCGCGCAAGGCCTCCCAGCTGTATGGACTTCCGTAGATCACAACCCCGGCAAGCCGACCTGCGCGTTGTAGCTGGGCGAGGGCATCCCCCCAGGGTTCTTGTTTGTCACGACCGCCTCGGAAGGGATTACCGCGCAGAAACAGTTGCACCAGCACAGGTCCGTCCCCCAGTCGCTCCAGCGCCAGAGGGGAAGAGGGCTGGTCGTCCCGCCAGATTGACACCGCCATCGGGTGGATGATCAACGGACTGAAGCCTGCTCGTTCAGGCAGCAGGAGGGCTGGAGCCGTGGCATGGAGTTGAGGGCAGGGCAGCACCCCATCCACCCGGATCAGATTGATGCCCTTGCCTGCCGCTGCAGCCTGGATGCGACCCCCGTTGGTCTGGCAGGTCAGCTCCACGAGTTCGGTGCTGAGCGCGCGTTCTGTTGGGCTTTCCTGTGCCAGGAGCTGGTGGGTGGCTTGCTCGCTGCGTTGTTGTTCAGGAGCTGCAGTGTTGATGCGCTGTAAGGCCTTCTGCCGTCTTCCCAAACTGGCATCGAGCTGCTGCCAAGGGATCCGTCCGGAGCGCAGGCCAGAGCAGATCGCTTTGATCGCCGCGTCGGCGTCCTCAGGCATGAGGATTAAATCAGCCCCTGCCTCGAAGGCGAGACGTGCTGCCTCACCGGGGCTGTAGTGCTTTCTGATCGCCTCCATCACCAGGGCATCGGTGACGATCAGGCCTTCAAAGCCAAGCTCTTGCCGCAGCAGTCCACTGAGGACCGGCTTCGAGAGGGTGGCAGGCCGTGTGGGATCAAGCGCAGGGATTTCCAGATGGGCAGTCATCACGCTGTCGATACCCGCAGCGATGCTTGTCCGAAAGGGCAACAGTTCGATCCGCTCGAGCCGTTCCCTGTCATGCAGGAGCACCGGGAGCTGCAGATGCGAATCCACCGCAGTGTCCCCATGGCCCGGGAAGTGCTTGGCACACCCCAGCACTCCCTCCCTGCTGAGGCCACGTTGGAAGGCGAGTGTGAGCTTTGAGACTGTCGTTGGGTCGTTCCCCCAGGCCCGCACATTGATCACTGGATTGTCCGGGTTGTTGTTGACATCCACGACTGGTGCCAACACCCAGTTCAGGCCGCACTGGCGGGCCTGTCGGCCTGTGCAGGCGCCGTAATGCTCTGCGAGGGTCTCGGCTTGTGCAGGGTCGGAGGCATACAGGCTGGAGAGGGCCATCGGAGGCACGAGCCATGAGGCTCCTTCAAATCGCTGGCCGACCCCCTCTTCGACATCGGCGCAGAGCAGGAGCGGCCGGCCGGCCCAATCACGCAGCTGCAGGCAGCGCTGCTGCAGTTCCACGCAAGTGCCTCCAAGCAGGATCACACCGCCTACACCCGATTGGAGAAGCCGCTGCAAGTCGGCATTGTTGAGCTCCCAGCGGGGGTAGCGCCGTTGTCGGTCTCCGGCATGTCCACTGGCCCGAACAACGATCAGGCTTGCTACCCGCCTGTGCAGTTCTTCGTCCGTGAGTGCCTGGCTGCTTGGTGACGGAAACGACCCCAGCGTCACGATGCTCCTTGCTCGGCTCCGCTTTCGGGGTCTGCATCACTGCCGGCTGGGATCGCGCCGCGTTCTCCCCGTTCCTCCTCAAGGCGGTTGAGCAGATTGAGAACGGTGGTTCCCTTCTCGATTCCACGATCCAGCTGGAAAACGACCTCCGGCGCACGGCGCATCTGCAGGCGTCGCCCCAGTTCTCCGCGTAGGTAGCCGCTGGCGGCCTGAAGGCCTTCGAGCACCTGCTGTCGCTGCTGCTCCTCGCCGTAGATGCTCACGAAGATTTTGCAGTGCTGGAGATCACCGCTCACTTCCACTTCGGTGATGCTCACCATCCCTTGATGCACGCGCTCATCGCGGATCCCATGGATAAGCAGTTCGCTTGTTTCGCGTCTGATCAGGGCCGCGACCCGCTCCACTCGCCGTCCCGGTGCCATGGCCAATCAAGCCAGAGGTGATGGCGTCACCATGGCACGGAGCACCAGGCTCAGGCTGATCATGCCGCTGATCAGGGCACCGATGAGGGCCACGGCGGTGACCGGATTGCTGCGGCGCCGTGCCAAGGGTTCGGCGACAGAATTCAGGACTCCCAGCCCGAAGGCGATCAGGTAACGCGGATAGCGCGTCACATTGACGAAAAAATCTCTCATGGTCAGTTATTGCAGTCGGTTTGGCTGGGTGGAATGAACGTGGGCAAGTCTTGGCTGAGGGCTGGCATGCCCAGGACAAAGCGCGCGAGACGGAAGCAACAAGGTGCTGAACCGAATTTTAGGGCGTTCAAATGACGCATGAGTTGCTCGAGAAACGAGATGAATCGATGTGATGTCAGGCCTTTTGGGGAGGCCTTGACATGACGAATGGGAAAAGGCTTGCCCAGCAGTGTCATGGATGGCAATGCATGGGTTGGTCACTCCCAAGCTGCTCTGAGGGTTGGATCTTTCAACTGTTGCCGCTTCACTCTCATCCCGGGACAGTTTTCGTGAGGTGAAGAGTCTCAATCTCAATCATTTTGTCTTTCAAAAAGATGCATTTGGCTTTGGCAGATTCTTTTGGGGGATGAAACTGCAACTGTCACCTGCTCGGAATTCTTCTCGTTCGGGATCCGACTGTGATGTCGCAAACCTTGTCGAGTAGAGACGACAACCTCTCGCAGGGAGATGGCGAAGGTCGGATTCAGATGGCTACCCTTCCGTTCCCTGGTTGGTGCAGGCCATGTTGGAGCTTCATCAGTTCCGTCATTCAGCCTTTTGTCTCAAGGTGCGGATGATCCTTCAGGCCAAATCTCTGAGCTTTCGAGTCGTGGAGGTGACCCCCGGCGTGGGCCAAATCGACGTGTTTCGTCTCTCCGGTCAGCGTCAGGTCCCTGTCCTTGTGGATGGAGACACGGTGGTGCCCGATTCCAGTGCGATTGCACTGCATCTTGAACAACACCATCCTGCGCCTTGTTTGATCCCTGCAAATCCACGGGAACGGGCCCAGTCCCATCTGCTGGAGGACTGGGCAGACACCACCCTGGCAGCGGCCGCCAGGGTCGCCCTGGCCCAGGCGGCGGTAGGGGATGGGAGTCTCTTAGCTGCCTTATTACCTGATGCTCTCCCCGCACCTCTTCGCCAGACGGTGGGGGCCCTTCCTGGTGGATGGCTGCAGGGTCTTGGTGAGGTGGTTGATCAGGGGGAACGTTCAGCCATGCTCGCCAGCCTGATTCAACTGTCTGATGCGGTTGACGTCAGTCCTTGGTTGGTCGGAGATGGCCTGACCATTGCAGATCTCGCCGTGGCTGCCCAGTTGTCTTTGCTCCGTTTTCCCCCCTCCGCCGGAGAAGCCTTGGCAGGTCGAGGGGTGCCTGGGTTTAGTGATCATCCCCGTTTGCAATCCCTGTTCCGTTGGAGGGATCAACTCGAGGATCAGCTCCTGCAGGCTGATCCTGCTGCCGTGTGAGCCGTAGCTCGTAATGGCTTGTGTTCAAGGCCTGGTTGGACGACTGGGCTCCCGGTCCCGGGTAACGGGCTTGCCATTGCTCGGCACAGATCAGGTTGATGTCGTCCGCACAGAGGCTGTATCGGCTGAGGGTTTCGATCCTGCTAATGCGTGGAGGACCGTTGCCATGCAGGATCTGGAGCACCAGCTCATCGCTCACAAAGGGCCTTTGATCGGTGGACGTCTGCCGACGACCGATCACGGTTGTTTCCAGTGTTCGATCGTCCGAGAGATGGGCCAGCTGGCGATTGACCTGTTCCGGTGCTTGCTCCACTGACAGCAGTTGCTCAGCGAGAAGGGCTTCGCCGATCGCACGGGCATTGAAGCGCCGGTCTCCGACCACGTCGGCCTTGCCATCGATCAGCGGATGGAGCGTATGGAAGCGAGCCGGATGTTCAAGCCTGCTTTGGTCGGCCAGATCAGTGCTCTCAACCATCCATTCCCCCCTAAGCCACTCGGGATAGATCAGGTCCTGGTGCTGACGAGGCCGCGGCAATGGTGCCGGCAGCTGCCAGTGAGGCCAGGCCTGCTGTCGCTCATCCAGCCAGTCCTCCGCCCCCCAGGCTGGATTGGCATCCACCAAGAGCAGTGCCTGAATCGAGAGCAGGCTGATGATGATGGTCAGCAGCCGTTGCGCCATGTCTGATCCCCTGATCCGTGCCTGTGAGCACTACGTGGTGCTGGAGCCCGGTCAGCCGGAACAGCTTCTGAGTGCCGACGACACCTTGGCATGGCTTGAACAGCACCTGACCTCACTTGATGCTCTGCCTGAAGACCTTGATGCACAGGGCTCGGTAGCGGCGGCGGCCCTTCGATTGCTGGACACGGCCTGTGATCTGGAACTGCAGCCAGGTATCAATCTTCAGTGGTTTGCGGTCCGTCTGGAGCCTCCTGGTTCGAGCTGAGGATGGTTGGAATCGCTTCCAGCACCATGGCCGCCACCTCTTCGGCTGACTGGTCGCCAACGCTGAGATGGAGGTCAGCCTCCGCATAGAAGGGGTTGCGTTTGCTCAGCAGGGCATCAAGGGAGGCCGTGGGGTCATCGGTCTCCAGCAACGGCCGTTTGGTGGGGTCGTTAGCCAGACGCTTGAGGATGCGCTCCCTGTCTGGGGCGAGCCAGATCACCACACCCTGATGCAGAACTCCCCAGTTCTCCGGCCGGGTCACCACTCCGCCGCCAGTGGCCACCACCAGGGAATGGCGCTGGCCAATCGCCTGCAGAACCTGGGATTCGATTGCGCGAAACCCTGCTTCGCCATCCTCCGCAAAGATCTTGGGGATGGGGCGACCGGCCACTTGTTCGATCACCGGGTCGGCATCCACGAACCCGTAACCGAGTTGCTTGGCGAGAGGACGACCACTGCTGCTCTTCCCACTGCCCATCATCCCCACCAGGTAGAGGTTGCGTCCCCCCAGTCGGGAACGAAGCGGGTGGGGCCCGTTCTGGGATTGGTCAGTCATGGTGAGCGGCAGGCGTTCAGGGTGGAGTCGCGTCAGGCCTTGGTCGGTTGCACCGCGGGACTCCCTAGGATGCTCACTGGACTTACCACGCCATGACTGAACCCTCAGCTGTGGCATGTGCCGCAGATTTGCCTCAGACGGCGACGCATGGCCAGGGCAGGGGGTGTGTGATCACCCGTAGAGCCTGTTTTAGTGCCAGTCACCGCTACTGGCTGCCTGAATTGAGTGCAGATGACAATGCTGCCCGGTTCGGACCCTGTGCTCTGGCTCCTGGCCATGGTCACAACTACGAGCTGATCGTGTCCATGGCCGGGGGCCTGGATGCCGATGGCATGGTGCTCAACCTCTCAGAGGTGAAGCACGCGATCCGCACTGAGGTGACGGGCCAGCTCGACTTTCGCTTCCTCAATGAGGCTTGGCCAGAGTTCGATGTTTCCACACCTGCTGGTTGCCTCCCTACCACCGAAGCGTTGGTGAGGTCGATCTGGCAGCGTCTTACCCCGCATCTGCCGATCACGGCGCTACGTCTCTACGAACAACCGGGCCTTTGGGCCGACTATCTCGGACATCCCATGGACGCCTTCCTGACGATTCGCACTCATTTCGCCGCCGCACACCGTTTGGCGCGCCCGGAATTGAGCCAGGAGGAGAACGAACGCATTTATGGCAAGTGTGCCCGTCCCCATGGCCATGGTCACAACTATTTGGTGGATGTGACGGTGCGCGGCACAATCGATCCCCGAAGTGGCATGGTCTGTGACCTCTCGGCACTGCAGCGGTTGGTGGATGATTTGGTGGTGGAACCCTTCGATCACACGTTTTTGAACAAAGACGTGGCCTTCTTCGCTGAGTGCGTTCCGACGGCTGAGAACATTGCCCTCCACATTGCTGACCGCCTCTCGGCACCGATTCAGGCCATTGGCGCCCATCTCCACAAGGTGCGTTTGCAGGAAAGTCCAAACAATGCCGCTGAGGTCTATGCCGAAGTGCCTCAGCTGGACATGCAGCCCGCTGCCCTTGAGGCGGTCATGGCGTCCTGAGTCCTCCCCTCTCCACCATGCCGCACAAGCTGAGGCTGGTGCTGGCCATCAGCCTTGATGGACGTCTAGCCCCGCCGAAGGGTGGGGCCGCTCATTTGGGTGGTGAGGGTGACCGCAAGGTGCTCGATCGAGCCCTCGCTTGGGCTGATGGCTGTTTGATCGGTGCGGGCACGTTGCGGGCCCATCGCTGCACCTGCCTGATTCATGATCCGGAGCTGCTGCAACAGCGTCTGGCAGCAGGACGATCCCCCCAACCCTCCGCGCTGGTGGTGACCTCACGGATGCAGCCGCAGTTCCCCCTGGATTGGCCTTTTTTTCATCAGCCGCTTGAACGACAGCTTCTGCGCCCTGCCGATCCTTCCCTGCCTGATGGCTTGATTCCCGGCTTTGATCGCGTGCATGTGATGGCCGATTCCTGGCGTCAGACGCTGGATGGGCTGGCGTCAAAGGGATTGCATCGTCTTCTCCTCCTGGGAGGAGCGTCTCTAACCAGTTCCTTGCTGCTGGCTGATGCAGTCGATGAGCTTCAACTCACCCTCACCCCTCGGGTGCTCGGAGGGCGCCACGGTTGGATTCCCTTTACTGAGGAGAGCCTGCCCTCAGCGTTGGCTGTCGCGGATGCCTGGAGTTTGCAGGAGTGCATGCCCCTTGAGAGCAACGAGTTGATGGTGCTTTATCGGCGCAGGCGTTCGAGCAGCGTTTGAAGCAGACCAGGATTCAGTTCGGTGGTTGGCAGTCCTATCAGGGAGGTCACACAGCGCTGGATCACCACCTCGGAGTCATCGCCGATACGGCCTCTGAGCAGCTCGGTGAGGACCCCCAGTTCTCTGCCGGTGCGACCGGCTTCACGAATCAAGCAGGCACTCACGGGTTTGGCCAAAGACCGGCAGGGCTGTTTCGCCAGCGTGCTGAATCCTTGGCCCAGCCCTTCGGTCGCCTCGCTCACCAGGGAGGTGCAGCTTTGTGTGAGGTGTGTCTCAAGGCGGGGACGCAGCAAATCCAGCAGCGGCTGAAGCAGGCCGGCTTGGGCGGTCTGTGGTCCGGCTCCCAGCAGCAGGAGCATCACGAGCCAAAGGCCACGCTGGGTCGACGCAAAACCGTTCACGGTGGAAGCGGCGCCAAAGTTTCAGTCTGGTCACAGCCGGCGCCTGCTCGTTAGGGTCGCCCCATCCGCCTTGCCTTCGCCGGCCATGACCGCGCTGTCTGCCCGTTGGCATCGCTCTCTGAGCGAGATCCCTGAACAGCAATGGCAGAGGCTGGTTGGGGAGGAGGTTTCTCCTTTCTATTGCTGGGATTGGCTTGTTGCCCTGGAGGAATCGGGCAGCATTGTGCCCAAGCTTGGTTGGCAGCCTTTGCATCTGTCGGTGTGGCGCTCCGACGATCAGCTCGTCGGCGTGGCACCCCTCTATCTCAAGGGGCATAGCTATGGAGAGTTTGTTTTTGATCAAGCGTTTGCGCGTTTGGCTGCCGATCTGGGAGAGCGCTATTACCCCAAGCTTGTGGGGATGAGTCCAGTGAGCCCGGTCCAGGGCTATCGCTTTCATACCGCCCCAGGCGAGAGCGCTGCGGAACTCACGGCCGTGATGTTGGAGCTGATCGACCAGTTCGCCTCTCGCAATGGCATTCTCAGCTGCAATTTTCTCTATGTGGATCCCACCTGGCAGCCTTTGGCGGAGGCGGCCGGCTGCGCCACCTGGATCAATCAGCAGAGCCTTTGGACCGCGGATGGTCAGCAGACCTTCGCGGACTATCTGGCTGGCTTCAATGCCAATCAGCGTCGCAATATCAAGCGCGAACGTCGGGCTGTCGAACAGGCAGGCCTCAGGGTCACACCACTCAGTGGTGCCGACCTTGATCCCAGCCTGCTCCAGCGCATGCATGGTTTTTATGAGCAGCACTGTGCCCGGTGGGGGATGTGGGGAAGCAAATATCTCGAGGCCTCGTTCTTCGATCGGCTGGCATCCCCGGCGATGCGAGAGAGGGTGGTTCTCTTTAGTGCCCATCGCGGCGATGCGCGTGAACCGGTGGCGATGTCGCTGTGCGTGCATGACCATCAGCAGCTGTGGGGGCGCTACTGGGGCAGCGAGGAGGAGATCGACTGCTTGCATTTCGAGGTGTGTTACTACGCCCCGATCGCTTGGGCCCTGAAGAGGGGACTGCAGCGATTCGATCCTGGAGCGGGTGGCAGCCACAAGCGCCGTCGTGGTTTTGTGGCTCGCCCTCTAGCGAGCCTCCACCGTTGGTATCACCCCGCCATGGATGGTCTGATCCGCCAGTGGTTGCCTCGGGCGAATGCCTTGATGGAAGAGGAGATTGAAGCGATTAATGCTGAGCTGCCCTTCAAAGTGGAGCCGCCCTCCTTGTCATTTGTAGCCTGTGACCATGGCTGAATCCATGCAGATGGTTGAACCACTGAAGGAGCTGCAGTCTCTGGATGATCAGTTGTCTCAGCGCTTCATTGCGCTTGATCCAGCTGGCTATTTCCTCATCCGTGTGGACCGGGAGACCCTTGAGTTGGTTGTTGAGCACTTCGCGAATGACGTCGACGAAAGCGGCAGAGCCACTGATCCTGAGACCGGTGAAGTGTTGGAGTGCCGGGGTAGTGCTCCTCGAGCTGCAGCAGCTGTTTACCGCTCTCGAACCGCGAAACAGATGGGCATTCAACTCACCGAGGGGGAGGGCCCTCACCCCCTCAGCGGCTTAGACCATGCGCTCTATCTCGGACGGGAGCTTCAGCGGGCCGAGCAGGCGATGCTGAGCGGTGAAGATTACGTGCAGGACTAAGCCTGACTGAGAGGGCAACCCGGTTGGCTCGTTGACCTCGATCAGACGGGTTGGAGTTCGCGGGTGCTTTTCGGCTCTTCAGGTGGCAGAGATTCGAGCTGGTCACGAATTTCTTGCTGCACGATCGAGCGGTACTCGAGGAAATGCTCATTGTGGGCAAGCACCACAAGGAACTGTTCGAGCATGGCCGGGTTGCTTCGTGCCATACCGATCATGTAGCGCCAGAAACGGCTGCGGGTATTGCGCTTAAGGCCCTGACGCCAGATCACAATCGCGAGAGCGCGAAGATCCGTGAGGGTTGGAAGTTTGGTGGACCCCTTCCAGCGGGGTGCTCCCATCTTTAAGTAGTAGGAATAGACCCGATCCATGTAGGCATTGGGCTCATAGAGAGCGCAGAACGCCTCGACGTATTCATTGGCAATATCCCGGATCGGACGGGTTGGTTCGAAATTGAGAAGGTTGGTCTGGTTGACCCCTTTGGCGGCATCCTTGTCTTGGATCAGGCGCCCTTCTTTTTCCAGTCGATGCCACAGCGCGGTATTGGGCAGTGCCTGCAGCATTCCCATCATCGCGGCCGGTATTCCAGTGCGGGTGACGAAGTCCACAATCCGGCGTCCGGCCCCTTCTTTCTCGCCATCAAAACCGATGATGAATCCGGCCATCACCCGGATGCCATTGGCCGTGATTCGATCCACTGCCGCATCCAGTGGATTGCGGGTGTTCTGTACTTTTCGGGCCGTTTCCAGGCTGGCTTCGTCTGGTGTTTCGATGCCGAGGAAGACGCTTTCGAAGCGAGCCTCGTGCATCATTCGCATCATCTCGTCGTCATCCGCTAGGTCGACGGATGCCTCCGTGGCAAAGCTGAACGGATAACCCCGTTCTTCTTGCCAGGCCTTGATTTGCGGCAGTAGCAGTTTGGCGTTGCGTTTGTTGCCGATGAAGTTGTCGTCGACCAAGAAGATGGATCGCCGCCAGCCAAGGTCGTACAGCGACTGAAGCTCAGCTACAAGCTGCTCAGGAGTTTTTGTGCGTGGCTTTCGGCCATACAGCACGATAATGTCGCAGAACTCACAGTTGAACGGACAGCCTCGAGAGAACTGAACGCTCATGGAGTCATAAGCATCCAATTGGAGCAGGTCGAAACGTGGAATGGGTGTGCCTGTGACATCGGGCTTGTCGCCTTCTGCGCTGAATCTTCCACTGGTGTCTCCGCGTTGGATCGCCTCGATAAACAAAGGCAGGGTGATTTCACCCTCATCCAGCACTTTGAAATCGGCTTTGGCAATCTCCGGTGCGTCTGGGGTAGAGCTGGCATAAGGACCGCCAACAGCGACAAGCAGTCCACGACTTTTGGCGATGGAGATCTGTTTCTCCATGTCGTCCTTCTGGACGATCATGCCTGAGATCACAACCAGTTCCGCCCAGTCCCATTCGGCTTCGCTAACTTCCCGCACGTTGCGGTCAACCAGCTTCATCTCCCAATCCTGAGGAAGCAGTGCAGCCACAGTCGCTAGCCCAAGGGGGGGGAGCAGCACCTTGCGGTTCACCAGCTCAAGGATCTTTTCGTAGCTCCAGAACGTTTTCGGGAACTCCGGATAAACAAAAAGGGTTCGCATGGAAGCGCTGCGACAGGGCAGAGATGGGGAACGGTGTGCTGCCGGAGCAGAAGCAGGTGGCCGAACTTGAGCGCTGGCCCGTCCGAGATCAGTCAATCGAATGCGACAACCTTAAGGGGTATTTGGCTGTGACAGCCCTCGGGTCTGATCTAATAGACCAGTCTTGCCATCACTGCCGTGGGTGTTGTCTTCTATCTGGGTCTGGTTGGTGCAGGCCTTGTCGCCGCTGCTGTGATCGGTGGAGTACTGCGTGGAATCAAGTTGATCTGAAGCTCTGGCAGCGGATCTTCACTCTGTTTCCGTCCTCTCAGGGAGAACGGTTTCACCACGCCTCCAGATTTCCCAACCAGCCAGCACTAGCCCCACACCGCCTGTGATGGCGAAGGTGTGACTGAGTCCAACTGTGGTCGCGAGAGCTGCAGCGATCAGACCGCTCAGCCCACCCCCACCAAGAAAGGCGATCTGGCTGAGTCCGGCCATGCGTCCGCGGATGATCTGAGGTGTGCCCACCTGGGTGATCATGTTGGCGCTGCTGAGCAGGCCTGCAGTGCCTGCGCCGATGAGCAGGGCCATGGTTAATACCATCGTGACCGATCCCCCTTTGGCCATGCCCAGTTGCGCCACAGCGGTGATCAAGGCGAAGCAGCCAAGTGTCATCGCTGGTCGACGGCTGAATTTGTGGCTGTTGCGTTGCAGTACCACCCCACCGGCAATGCTTCCAGACGCCAGAACACTGGTGAAAAGACCAAGGTCTCGGGGATCAGGGCCGAGGGTGTCGGCAGCGATCAGAGGCGCCAGGCCAGGATGAAAGAAACCCACAACGCAGATCACAGCCGTGAACTGCAGAACGTTGCGCAGAATCGGTCCACAGTCGTTCCACGCTGTCCGCAGTGATGCGCTGCTGGAACCGGTGCTGCGTTGCTCCTGAGCTGTATTGGGCTGCAGTAGCCAAATCACACTGGCGATCGGTAGCAGGTAGCTGAAGGCATCGATGCTCAGGGCCATGGCCGGTCCCGTTAGCGCCACCAGCCAGCCTCCGATCGGTGGTCCCACCAGCTTCCCCACGTTGAACACGACTGAAAAGCTGGTGAGGTAAGGGGCCAATTGCTGGGGTTCATCCACCAGCAGGGCACAGTATTTATTGCGGGCTGTCAGTTCGTATGCACCGGCCACTCCCATGAGCAGTGTGCTGAGCAGGAGCACGCTCACCTGCGCTTTGCCGTTGAGCAGGGGAATTGCAAGGGCACCGATCAGGCCCGCTCCGAGCAGAGCCCACTGTGCCTGCACCAGAACCTTCTCGCAGCCGATTCGGTCCGTGCGCACACCGGCGGGACCACTGACCAGCAGGGTTGGCAAGGAGAGGGCGGCGAAATGCAGAGCCAGCAGCATCGCGTTTTGGGTGCCGCTCATCAAAATCCAGCCCTTAGCCGTGAGCCCCGCGAAGGATCCCGCCGTGCTCAGGCCTGAAGCGATCAGAAAGATAGTGCGTTGCCGTTGGTGCCAGTTGGAAACGAGTCTCACAAGGCGCTGCGCGCCGCTGTGACCATGTCGGCTGCTCCGACCAGCTTGCCGGTGAGGTCGTAAACATCGGCACCGGTAATCAGCACAGGCACCATGGTGCCCGGGCTCGCCTGCATACCGTTATCGCCGGGTTGCACCAGCACCTCTCCATCCACCTCCGGAGCGAAGCGAGCGCAGCGGCCAATCATCTCGCCGGTGGTGGGGTTGTGTTGTTCGATCAGAACATCAACCGTGCGGCCCACCCAGCTGGCGTTGCCCGCAGCTGAAATGGGTTGCTGCAGGCCCATCAGTTTGTCCTTGCGAGCGATGGCCACCTCCTCGGGCACGTGGTCTGGAAGGGTGGCTGCCGGTGTGCCGTCTTCCGGGGAGAACGTGAAGACGCCCACATGGTCGAAGCGCTGACGCTCAATGAACGAGGCCAGATGCTCGAATTGAGACTCCGTTTCACCAGGAAATCCGACAATCAGCGTTGTGCGCAGCACGGCATCCGGCAGTTGCTCACGGATCTGATCGAGCAGGCGTTCGTTCACGTCGGCCTGCCAGGGGCGGTTCATGGCGCGCAGCACATCAGGATGGCTGTGTTGAAGAGGGAGGTCGAGGTAGGGCAGCACGTTGGGCACCTCCCGGTATGCAGCCAGTACCTCTGGTGTGAGCCCTGTGGGGTAGGCGTAGTGCACTCGGATCCAGGGAATCTCCACTTCGCCAAGGGCCTTGAGCAGATCTGCCAGCCGAGGCTTGCCGTAGAGATCGAGTCCGTAGTTGGTCGTGATCTGGCTGATCAGGATCAGCTCCTGCACGCCCTGGGCCGCCAACTGATGGGCTTCGGCCACGATCGATTCAATCGGCCGTGAGCGCTGGTTGCCGCGAAGGTGGGGAATGATGCAGAAGGCACAGCGGTAATCACAGCCTTCGGCCACTTTCAAATAGGCCACGGCTTCGCCAGTGGTGCGGTAGCGCGGCAGGTGTTCATCGCCCACAAAGGTGGGGTTCTTACTCACCTGATTGACGCGCTCTCCGGCTTCAACCCGCTTGAGCACGTCCACGATGTGCTGGTAATCACCCGTGCCCACGATGGCTTTCGCCTCGGGAAGCGATTCGAGCAGTTCCTCCTGGAAATGTTGGGCCAAGCATCCGGCGATGATCAGTTCCTTGCCTTGTTCGGCCAATCCCACCAGGGTGCGCACCGATTCTTCTCTGGCGTCCTGGATGAAACTGCAGGTGTTCACAACCACAACGTTGGCATCTGTTTCGTCGCTGCTAACGCCATAACCCGCTTCTGAGAGCAGGCCGAGCATGTGTTCGGTATCGACCCGGTTTTTCTCGCAGCCCAGATGTGCGAAGGCCACTGTCGGCCGTGCTGCCTTTGCACTTGCGGTCGTTGCGTTTGCCGCCATGGCCGCACCACTTAATTCTTCACCTTACGGTTGCACCTGCAAGGCTCTGATCCAAGCCTCACAGCTCTGGCGCTGAAGAAGGCAGCCATGCCTGCCAAACTGACTGGCACCTGAACAGCCTCGATGGCCACCACGCGCCTCACCAGTCGCCGCCGCCAGGACCCGGGCTCGAAATGGGTGCGGATCGCTATGGCCGTACTGGCCACTGTTGGTGTGATCGATACCGGTTCGATCACACTTCAACGCTGGAATCTGCTGGGTCCTCTGACCTGCCCTGTTGGAGGAGATGGCTGCGACAAGGTGCTCAGCAGTGTGTGGGGAACTCTTTTTCAAGGAGATGGCTTCACCATTCCGCTGTCGTTTGCTGGATTGCTCGCTTACCTAGCGGTGCTGGTGATGGCGATTGGACCTTTGTTGCCCGGGTTGGCGGAAAACAAAACAGATTTGTCCCGCCGTACCTGGTGGGGTCTGTTTACGGTCTCTCTGGGCATGGCGGTGTTCAGCTTGGTGCTGATCGGCCTGATGGTGTTCAAGATTCAGGCCTTTTGTTTTTTCTGTGTTTTATCGGCACTGATCTCCCTCACTCTTGTGGTCCTGGCAGTGGCCGGTGGTGGTTGGGATGACCCTGCAAAGTTGCTGTTTCGAGGTGTGCTTCTGGCCCTCGCGGTGCTGTTGGGAAGTTTGATCTGGGCTTCTGTTGTCGACCCCAACCGGCCTGCAGCATCACCGGTCGGCCAGCGCACGGGGCCACCAGTCACCAGCCCTAGCTCGCCCGCGAAAATCGCTCTGGCCGAACATCTCAGCGCAGAAGGGGCTGTGCTGTACACCGCTCACTGGTGTCCTCATTGTCATGATCAGAAAGAGCTTTTTGGGAAGGAAGCCACGGACAAACTCGATGAGGTGGAGTGTGCGCCTGATGGCCTGAATGGCCAGCCCAAACTCTGTGCCAGCAAGGGGATTGAAGGTTTTCCCAGCTGGGAGATCAATGGTCAGCTTGATTCAGGCGTCAAGCCTCTCGAAACCTTGGCAGGCCTCTCGAATTACAAAGGGCCTTCCGATTTCTGATGCCATCCCTTTGCTGCTGTCTTAGGGGCTAACCGGACGGGTGTGGATCATCCGTCCCTTGAGCTGCCTGGAGTGGCACTGCCACTGCGGCATTGGCAGTGGGGCATCACTCCGGAAATGACCCCCGCGGCTTTCCTGTCGGAACAAGCAGGCTTCCAGCAGCAGAGCACTTGTGCGCTGACGGTGGTTGAGATCCAGCAGCAGGTTGAGCTCCCGGCGACTGGGTTCTTCCAGTTGATGTTGCTGATCGAAGGCTTGAGCATCCAGTAGCGCCAAGGTTTCTTCTTGCTCGAAGCGCGGCATCGCTTCCAGTGTTTGTTGCAGCACGGCTTGGATGCCGTGAACAGATCGGTCGACACCGGCCACGGCCCAGCACTGTTCACGCAATCGATCGATGCTGCGTGTCAGCTCAGAGGCTTGGATGCTGCTGCGCAGATTGGTTATTAAGGGGGGCTTGGCTGCACAAAGTGCGCGCACGCTTCGTTGACTCGCCTCTGACCAGATAGGAAGATCGATCTCTCGTAGCTGCCGGGCGTAGACCAGGCATTCCATCAGGGAATTGCTTGCCAGCCGGTTGGCACCATGCACGCCTGTGCAGGCAGCTTCCCCAACGGCGTAGAGACCGGGAACATTGGTCGATGCATGCTGGTTGGTGGCGATTCCCCCCATCCAGTAATGGGCGGCAGGGGCAACAGGCAAAGGCTTGTCGAGGGGCTGGAGCCCAAATTCGCGGCAGTGTTCGAGGATTGTGGGGAATCGGCGTTGCGCCTGAGCCCGAGGGATTGTCCGCAGGTCAAGGCCAACGTGGTCTGTGCCCTCACGACGCATGCTGTGCACCAAAGCGCGACTGACCTGATCTCTGGGGGCGAGGTCACCTCCCTTCAGATCTGCCACAGGGCTGCGGCCAGAACCATCCACCAGGACGCCCCCTTCACCACGCACTGCTTCGGAAATTAGGAAGCATGGAGCTCCTGGTAGATGCAGAGCAGTGGGGTGAAATTGCACGAATTCGAGGTCTTCGATTGCTGCGCCGGCTTGCCATGCCAGCGCAACTCCTTCACCGGCGGCTTGAGCAGGATTGGTGGTGTTGGTGTAAAGGTGACCGCCGCCCCCGGTGGCAAGAACGACGGCCCTGGCTCTGATCCAGTGGAGGAGAGGGCCATCAATCACCTGCACGCCGCAGCACCGACCGTCTTCGACCCAGAGCTTGCTAACGTGTACGCCCCTTCTGTGCAGCAACCCCTGTCGTTGTTCGACCCGCTCTCGAAGAACATCCACCAGCGCGCGACCCGTCTGGTCTTGCACATGCAGCACCCGGTGATGGCTGTGGGCCGCCTCTAGCGTGGTGGCGAGACTGCCGTCACTGTTGCGGTCAAAGGCCATCCCGACCTGCAACAGACGTTCTACGCACTGCGGTGCTTGATCCACCAGCAGTCGCACCGCATCTCCGTCGCAGAGTCCAGCCCCTGCTTGGAGTGTGTCGGCGGCATGGCTGCCTGCACTGTCGTCCGGGCGGGTGACGGAGGCGATGCCTCCCTGTGCCCAGCGGCTTGAAGAACGACGACTGGTGTTGCGGTTGAGCAGAAGGATGTTCAGACCTTCGGGCAGCTCCAGGCATGTCATGAGCCCTGCCGCACCGGCTCCTACCACCACCACATCCCAGGGACCTGGTGGGATGGGGTCTCCGTGGGCAGAGACAACTCTCATGCCAGTAGACAAAAAACCGCCGGGAATGCCGGCGGTTTCTTCAACGACGTTTCAGATCGGAACGAATCGTTCAGAGCGGGGCCTCAGCGGTACTGGCCGTCGTTGATGCGATCAAAACCCTCATTCAGGGCAATGGCGGGATCCGTGACCGTGAAGTTGTCGCGGTACTTGGAGAACAGTTCCTTTTGGCGGTCTGTCAGGTCGAGGCTGAGCACATCTTCAACGCTGTTGTAAGGCCCACCGAGCACGATCTTGCCGGCCAGAGTCGGATACATGCCAGGGAACTGCTGAAAGCGGCGAACAGAAGAGTTGTTCAGGTCCACTTTGTCGCCGCGCTCGGCAATTTTGTCGTCGGCAACGTTGCGAATGGAATCGGCGTAGGCAGCTTGCGGAAGCACCAGCCCCAGCAAGAGGCCTGTCATCACCACCACACCAGTCAGCCAGGAGACCAGCCGCTTCATCGGAACACTCCGTCAGGAATCGGAACGAGACTTCCGGCATCGCCGGTATGTGCACCATACAAGCGTGTCTAGGCCAATCTCTAGGCCAGATGACGAGCTTTTGCAGTTCGTTTCAGATCAGTCCACTCAGTGCGGGCTGAAGGAGGGCCATCAGCAGGAACAGACCATCCACCATCAACGTTGTCACCAGCACCGATGCGGCCACTGCCCAGCAGTCGGAATGCAGGCTTGGGCGACGACTCCGCATGTGCATTTGGTTCGCCATGCCAAGAATGAGAGCCGCCAGGCCAAGCATCACGAGCAATGCGGAGGGATGGCGCAGGGACGCTGCTGCGGTGTTCAGAAGCGTGTTTGCTTCCGCTAACGGCGCTTGCACCACGGCTGGCCAGAAGCGCATCACGCCCGTGAGTGCCATGGCTAAATCGGTGAGGGCTGTGCCGATGAGGGAGGAGAGATAGAACGTGCATCCCAGTCGCCAACGTCCCCCCAGTCCGGTGATGGCCAGGGGAAGTGCCAGGGCTTCAATCGGTAGGTGCCAGCTTGGGTGAGCTCGCAGCCATCCCCAGAACAGGCTGCCTGCTAACCAGCTGCCACTGAACCCCAGGAGTAGGGCCCCCATGTCTTTGCGGACTGGTTGCTGCTGCCAACCGAGGGGGATGGCTACAGCCATCAGCACGATGGTGAACAGGCTGGCGCTGAATGGATGAATGCGCACCCAAGGGGCCTGAAGAAACACAGGCAACACCACAAGCGCACCACTCCAGAGGCGCAGTGGTGTTTGCGAGACGCTACGGAGGAAGGGGGTGTCCAGTACAGGGAGGACATCCAGCCTGCGGCGATCCATGACTTGGGTTTGGATCAGGCCGCTGGGCAAAAGGGATGCCTCCGTTTGTGCAGTAAGGACCGAAACCTTAGAAGATGCTTCCAAGAAAAGGAGGCTGGCGCCAATGCCGGCAACCGCATAGCGTCCTGAAACATTGGCTTTTGCAATGACTGACGTGGTGGCGGCACCCGGGCTGCTTGAAGCCTGTTGGCGCAATTTGATTCTTGGTGTGGTGCAAGGACTGACGGAGTTTTTGCCTATCAGCAGCACCGCCCATCTCAAGGTTGTGCCCGTGCTGGCGGGATGGGGAGATCCTGGTGTGTCAATCACCGCCGTGATTCAGCTCGGCAGTATTGCGGCGGTGATTGCTTACTTCCGCAATGACCTCAACAATGTGCTGCGGGGAATCACGGCTGCAGTGGCTCGCGGCCAGTGGAGGGAACCAGAGGCCAGGCTCGGACTGGCGATGGCAGTAGGCACCTTGCCGATCTTGTTCGCAGGATTTCTGATCAAGGTGTTCTGGCCCGGTTACGCCACATCCCCTTTGCGCAGCGTTCCAGCGATTGCGATTGTCTCGATCGTGATGGCCCTGCTGCTGGCTTTGGCAGAACAGTTGGGTCCTCGCATTAAAAATCTGGATCAGGTGCAGGGGCGCGATGGCCTCGTGGTGGGTCTGGCCCAGGTACTGGCTCTCATCCCTGGTGTGTCCCGCTCCGGCAGCACACTCACTGCTTCTCTCTTTGATGGATGGCAGCGGGCCGATGCAGCCCGCTTTTCCTTCCTTTTGGGGATCCCGGCCATCAGCATTGCCGGTCTCGTGGAGTTGAAGGATGCCTTCGCCGATCCCAGTTCAGGCGGTGTTCTGCCATTGCTGGTGGGGATTGTCTCCGCTGCTGTGGTGTCGTGGCTGGCGATTGACTGGTTGATCCGTTATCTGCAGCGCCACAGCACCTGGATCTTTGTGGCGTATCGCTTGCTCTTCGGGGTGCTGCTTCTGGCCTGGTGGATGACAGCAGGATCAACAGGATCAAACTGAGTACAGCAGCTGCTTCCCCGTGTGGAATGAGCCCTCTGCTGGTGTTGCTGTGGCGGCACTAGATCACAACTCCTCAGCGCGTCAACCGGTTCCAGCCATTGTTGTGGCTGTTGAGTCTGGTTCGATTGGTGAGGAGCTGGGGTTTGAGCCTGGAGATCAGCTGCTCAGCATCAATGGAATTAGACCGCGGGATCTGATCGATTACCGCTACCTCTGCGTTGATGAAGAGTTGCGCCTGGAGGTGAGAGATGCTGCGGGCGATTTGCATCAAGTCGATCTGGAAAAGGATGCCGATGATGGCCTTGGCCTTGAGTTCAGCGAGGCGCTTTTTGATGGACTACGGCAATGCAATAACGCTTGCCCTTTCTGTTTTATTGATCAGCAACCGCCAGGCCGGCGTAGCAGCCTGTATTTAAAGGACGACGACTACCGTCTGAGCTTTCTCTACGGCTCCTATCTCACGCTGACCAACCTCACCGATGCCGACTGGCAGCGGATCGAGCAGCAACGCCTGTCTCCACTGTTCGTTTCGGTGCATGCCACTGAACCTGAGTTGAGAGCTCGTTTACTGAAAAACCCCAGGGCTGGTTTGCTGTTGGACCAGGTGCGCTGGTTTGCTGCAAGGGATCTGCAGATTCATGCCCAGGTGGTGGTTTGTCCTGGGATTAATGATGGTGACTCGCTTGAACGCACTCTTCAGGATCTGGGTGCGTTCGCGGGTGGTGAATGGCCTGCTGTGCTCTCGGCCGCTGTGGTGCCTGTTGGCCTGACCCGCTTTCGGCCCGAGCAGGATGGCCTCATGCCGGTGTCGCCTGAGGACGCACGAGCTGTGATCGCACGGGTGGAGCCTCTGCAGCTGGAGTTTCAGAAGCGTCTTGGTAGTCGTTTTGCTTGGTTGTCAGATGAGTGGTATCTGATGGCCGGTTTGCCGCTGCCCCCACGGGAAAGCTACGAGGATTTGCCTCAGCAGGAAAACGGTGTGGGCAGTATTCGCGCTTTTTTGGAGTCGCTCGATGGCGCCAGCGCCGACCTCCCCAGTGGCATTGATCAGCCCTTGCACAGCAGCTGGGTCGTTGGTCGGCTGGTGGATCAGGCCCTTGCTCCGGTGACGGCCCGTCTGAATGCAGTGGAGGGAGTCACGCTCAGTTTGTATGGTCTTCCCAGCCCCTATTGGGGGCAAGACCAGGTCGTTACAGGGTTGCTCACTGGTCAGGATCTGATTCAGGGACTGGAGGGTTGCAACCTCGGTGATCAGCTGCTGCTGCCATCGGTGATGCTTCGCCAGGGCGAGCCAGTGTTTCTCGATGACATGACGTTGGCTGAATTGGAGCAGCGCTTGTCTGTTCCGATTCGAATCGTGCATGGAGCAGCTGACATCGTGACCGTCGTCCTCGGTGATCAGTCGAAAAGCCCCTAAGCTCCGGCCAGCTTGCGTATTGATGTGAGACGGACTGCCGCCCGCTTGTTCCTCATTGCCGGCACGTTGACAGCCACCGCCTCCATTGGGTCTCCACTCCGGGCCGAGGACATGCTCGCAGCTGATGGTCCAACCTCTGATCAGCGCGCAGAGGGGGCTTTGCTGGATCAGTCGACACTCCCAACAGCTACTGAGGTCAAAGGGGCACGACCTAAGGCAGATGACTCGGTGCTGCCTCCTGCAGCCACAGAGTTGCCCCAAGATCTCTCACCGCTCAAGGCTCCTCCTTCTCTGGCGCTTCCCGATAAACCTTCCCAGGTGAGGATCCGCGAGCTGCGCCCGCTCACTCTTGAGCAGGCTCAACGCCTCACTGAGGTGAACAATCCCAGTCTGAAGGCGGCGGCCAGTCAGGTCGAGCAGGCCAAATCGCAGTTGCTGGCTGCGATTGCGGCCTGGTATCCAACGGTCAACCTCACGGCTAATGGCCTCCCCCAATATCTGGCGGGAGATCAATACCGCAATCCCGACTTTCTCAGTTCTCAGAGAGGTGAATCTCTTCGCATTGATCCGAGGACTGGTAAGCCTCCCGTGAATGCACTCACAAAACGGCCTTATACCCCATATAAGACCAGTGGTCAGTGGACGGCTAACTTCTCGGCTCAGGTGGAGTGGAAGCTGATTGATCCCGGCCGGGTCCCTCAGATCGCCTCAGCACGAGATAGTTACGAAAAGGCACGTGATACCTACTTGATCTCGCTGCGAGAGCTGCGCCTCAACACCGCAACCCAGTATTTCAACCTTCAGCGCCAGGATGAGCAGGTGCGGATTGGCCAGCAATCGGTGCGGGTGTCGCTCGTCAGTTTGCGTGATGCCAGAGCTCGATTTGAGGCGGGTGTGTCCACGAAGCTGGAGGTTCTCGAGGCTGAAACACAGCTGGCCCGTGATCAGCAGCTGCTCAGCCAAGCTCTGGGCAAGCAGGACAAAGCCCGTCGGGCCTTAGCAGCTCTTCTTGATCTGCCTCAGGACGTCACACCCACTGCCGCCACTCCTGCCCGGGTCAGAGGTGTGTGGCAGCCGTCCTTGCAGGAAAGCATTGTTGCTGCCTATGCCTTCCGCGAAGAGCTGGATCGCTTCATCCTTGATATCTCCATCAACAACAGCAACGCCAATGCTGCTTTGGCCGCTGTGCAGCCAATCCTGAGCTTGGTGAACACCTTCTCTACCTCGCGCACGCAGGGGCAGACCGCCGTTGAAGTGGTCAAGATGGCTGATTACACCTGGAGTGCCAGCAACACCGTGGCTCTCAATGCCACCTGGAACATCTTTGATGGAGGCCGTGCCCGCGCCCAATACCGGCTCAATAAGCAGAAAGCTGAGGAAAGCGAGTTCAATTTCGCTTCCGAACGGGACAAGATCCGTCAGGAAGTGGAAGACAGCTTTTTTGACCTGCGCACCGCTAATCAAGACATCTACACCACCTCTCGTGAGGTTCTCTCTTCACGCGAATCACTGCGCCTGGCTCGTCTTCGCTTCCAGGCCGGTGTCACGACGCAACGGGAAGTCGTTGACACCCAGCGTGACCTCACCAATGCGGAGGTTCGCTATGCCGATGCAGTGACGACCTACAACACCTCATTGGCCCAGCTGCGCCGTCGCACCGGATTGGATCAAGTGATCTCCTGTGAATCCGTCAGTCTCAGCAGCACCAAACCGGTTGAGGATCAGGATTACACCGTGCCGATCGAACCCACCTCCAGTCGGCCAGCCTGCCAAGCTTCTGTTTTGAACTCAGAGGGGTGACTCCCAATCGTGGCTGAAGCCCTCACCTCACAGCAGCTCAATGCCGTGCATCAGCTGCTCGATCGGGTGGCTGAGCGCCAGTTGCAGGATTTCGGCCATATCGTCTCCGATATCAAGCCAGATGGCACCTTGATCACCACCTGTGATCGCTGGAGTGATCAGGCCATCTTTGAGGGATTGCAAGCGATTGCACCCGGTGAAGGGGTGCTGAGTGAGGAAGGTTCCAAGTCGGTTCCATCGAGCCAGGCCTACTGGGTGGTGGATCCGTTGGATGGCACGACCAATTTTGCTGCAGGCATCCCTTATTGGGCGATTTCCGTGGCCCGCTGGGTGGATGGTGCACCTTCTGAGGTGTTTCTGGATGTGCCGTCTTTACGACAAAGGATCGTTGCGATCCGCGGTAAGGGGGCATGGAGGAATGGCAAGCGACTCACGCCAGAAACCCGCACGACTTCGGGAAGTGCCTGTATCTCGCTCTGCAGCCGGGCGATTCGTGTGCTTCAGCAGCGACCAGACCGACGTTTTCCGGGCAAGATTCGCCTGCTGGGGGTCGCAAGCCTGAATTTGCTCAGTGTGGCGATGGGGCAGACCGTTGGGGCTCTCGAGGCCACTCCCAAAATCTGGGATATGGCTGCAGCCTGGTTGGTGCTGAGTGAATTGGGTTGTCCTTTGATCTGGCTCGATAGACAGCCATCCGATCTGGTTGTTGGTGAAGATCTGGCGTCTGCTGATTTCCCTGTCGTGGTTGCCAGCAACGATGACATGCTCGAACGTTTGCATGAATGGGGCCAGGCCTTACTCCAGTGATCGGGCAGGGCGCAGCGAGGGGTGATGGTGAGGCAAGCCACTGCCTCACAGGCCTTCAGGCTTTCAGTTGTTGGATGAGCGTGGGTCCCGAGGCTTAGGGCTTGCGAGTTGGGTGAGTTGTGAGTTATGGTTTTGGACTGCGCGGGAGCCG
>NZ_UCNN01000009.1 GCF_900473935.1 Synechococcus sp. UW105
TGGAAAAGCAGGGCAGTCAGTGGAGGTGAGGACTGATCCATCCCCCGGCACAACACCACAAAGCCCCGCTACAAGCGGGGTTTTGTGGTGCCTTATGGCCTGCCAGCAAGACTGCAATTGATGCAGTGCTGCTTTGATATCAGTGCTTGTGCCCACCCTGATCATTCTGTGCAGGCGGATCACGCCAGATCATCCCTTCATGCGCCATGTCATGAATGTGATGACTGAGGTGAATTCCCGTTGCAGCGATCACCACAAGCGAGGCCGTTTTGAGCAGATCAAAAACGATCGGAAGATGCGCTCTCACCATCTCGCGTGGCGTGAGTTTCTGACCCTCGTGTTCCGCCATGACCAGTTCGTCACTCCTGCTTAGGTAGCCATGAACCCTCGAGACGAATCCAAAATTCGCCTGGATTTAACAACATCGATCACCACGTGAGAGCGGCATCCAAATGATCGCGCGTAGGCGCCCATCATTGACTTCTTTGCGACGCTCACGTGGGATAGGAGTAGGTGTATCAACAGCTCGGTGTTCTCTTGCCGTCATCATCTCCATCGAGTCCTGCCAATCGTTCCACAGACACCACTCTTCGCAAACAAGAGATCTCAATCAAGGTTGAACTGGCTTACGGCTGGGGATTCTCTCTTTGCGGCGCCCAGTTTGAGAATCACGCCTATTTCTGTCTGTAGAGCTCGAGCCAGTCCACCGCATGAATCGGCTCTCTCGAGATTGTTGGTCGTGAACTCAGGCCTACCTGACAAGCCAAGGCCCGAAAGGGCTTGTGTCGGCCGTCATGGATGAATTCGCCAATGGGTTCGGCGTGAGCGGTGTGGATTTCCATCGGGATTAGATCCTTAGGTTTCTTCTAGTGGTTTGAAGGGTCTAGTCGTGGTGCGGATCACTACCTTCTGGCTGTATGGCAGCAAACATTCCACCTCTCCCGGCGAAACACAGTGTCATCACTTGGCTCAGACTTCTGCTGCGAATGTCTCCGGAGCTAGCTTCATCATTTCATTTCTATGAAACCAACTTAACCGTAAAGCGTTATTGCCGACAAGAACAGCCCTGGGGCGAAGCCATCAAATCAATCCAAATCATTTGACGCATATTTAGACCCGCGCGAATATCACAATCAAAACAAAGTCAGCTAGCAAGCGTTTCTCTGACTTCTACATGCCAATTTTAAATATCTATAGAAATCCTCATTGGGATCCCACCGCCAAAGCAATGGAGCCGCTGGTTCCACATCAAGCCAGATGCACAGACGAGCCAAAGCCTTGGCAGTGGGCAAGCTCAACCCAATGCCTGCCAGCCCTACGAAGCCCTGTGCAGCATGACGACAGCAGCTTGCCGACGATTGCAAAGCCAAGCACCATCCGGGCAAGACTCGACTTCTCTACCTAAGGCATGATTCATAAAACTCAAAGGCCATGCGGCATCGCAAACTTTGCTGATACCTGGAATTATGTTTGAATATACTCAACCTTATAATTAAACTCGCCACTGAAGGATGACTAGCAAGTAAGCCCAAATCATGCAGGTCTTTAGTTCATGACTGGGTAGAGAGGTAGACGACGCATTGGCATCAGCTGACGAGGGAATTCGCTCAGTTGGACACAATTCCATCCCAGCCACCGAGTTGACGTCGAACGATCACGACAACTGGGTGAAACCGATTTAAACAAATGGTTGGAGCAACAGTCCTTGCGCCGGTTGCATGGCTTGAATGCTCGAACGAACCCCGAAGGTCATTGTTAAGACTCGGCTGGTTCAGAAGCTGTGCCCAAGCGAAGAGCTCACAGCCTTTGACGACTCGCACACGTAGATGCGCCAAGGGATGTGGCGGGATTGAAAAGTTGTGTTGAGCAGCGCTCTCGACAGGCCCAGAGCAGGGGTAGATTCTTAAGGAATGGTTAAGGAGGCGGTTGTGACTGATGTCGCGTTATCGATTTTTCTTGTTCTTTCAGGTGTGACGGTGGTGGAGGGAGGTCGCGAATGTCAAAACAACCAATCACTGATGGGTGAGTACATTTCTCACACCAACTTGATTGAGCTATGTCAAAGCAATGCTGCACGAGCCGGACATGATCTCCAACACGTGCTCCGTCATGAAATGGTCCATGCCGTTCAAGAAAATCTCAATCTCACAAGAGCCGCGATACCAGAGCCTTTGCTGACTTGGCTAGTGCGCGGCTATCTAACAGATTCAGAAGTAATGACTGTATTGGCAATGTACGATGAGAAAGATATTGATCAAGAGTTTGAGGCTCGGCTTCTAGCCTTGCTCCCTAATTGGTTGATTGGAAGTCTTCTTTGGACAAGTGAGCAGCATCAACGATTTGTCAGTGGCCAGCGAATGCTTCCTGCTCCTTGGGAAATACTTCCTGTTCAAGCAATTGCATGGGATTATCCTTACTAATGTGCTCTAAGTGATTAGTTCTTGGCATTGCAGTCTACCTGTGCTTTGACTATTGCTCTATTGAAGGGGGCATGGCTGGAAGCCATGGGAGTTTTAAACCGATTCCGCACCGTTTCAGCTATCTGTGATCTGTGGTTCGTCTTCAGGTCGACGTTTACAAGTGAGACTCCTAACGACTGTTTCGGTCAGCCAGCTCTTGCAGGCTTAACACTCGATCCGCGTTGTCCATACCCAGTGGAAAGTCTTCAGTGTGTCCATATTTGCCTGTCAGCGAGCACAGAAGAATCGTGGCCACATGCAGCCGCAACGACCGTAGATGCATCATTCACTGAGATGACGAGCTTGTTTGAGCCTGGAACCCATCGCCAACCGCCACGGTGATCTAGGCAACCGACAGGATGGATGGGTTTCAACAAGAGTGCCTGCACAGCGCGATCTGTTGATGAGCTCTGCAAAAACGGCCCTCACGATTGGTGATCTGGAGGCCGGCTTCCCCAGCTATTGCGTCGCCCTTCGCACTTTGGTCTCTCAGGGAGCAGACCTCGAAAGAATTCGAAGAACGCGCTGTTGGGATTACTTGCAGCGCCTCCATACCAGCCTTCCTCGGAAGCATCGCTCGCCTGAAGATCTCATCCGTCGCTATCAGCGCGACCTGCAGCCTTCGCCAATCGCTCAGTCTTGGCTGTCGTGATGGAAAATCAGGTGTTTGATGGCCGTCATCCCAAGGCAGTCGTCCCAAGGCAGCCATCCACGCAACCAAACACTTTGGCCGGTTGGACCTAATCGACTGAAGTGTTTCGTGTTTACAGCTATACGCAAGGCGTTCTCGTGGATGACGGGTGACGATCGCTTCATTTTGCATTCAGCAACTGTTTTTTCGAGTGGTGATAGGGATTCCCTACTCCGCCCCAATGAGCGGTTCGCCTCTTGATGGCCGTGTAATGGTGGCTACCTACTATCTGTAACGATGCCTGCAGCACTTTGCCAAGCAAATAAGTTGTTTTGAATAGCATCCGTTTGGATGGATCACTCTTTTGCGGGGATGCCAGCCATTCCAATCCACCCGCACAGCATTATTTGGTGCGACAGGCGGGTCGACTTCCTCAAGTTTCGGGGTAGGGGGCGGGATGCAGCAGCATTGATCATGGAATTTGCCGATGACAAGGAGCTTGGCCTGCCTGAGCAATATTGAGCATGGAGCACTGAAGGTAGTGCTGGATGGTCTGAATTTCTTCGTTTTTTTGGCTTGAACTTGAAACTGACCGGTTCTCTGAACTCATTGCAGCAAAAAATACAGATTGCGCTGGCCTATGTTGGTTGGATTCCTAGATGACGACTGATCAGTCATTTGATTTCAAAGGCTCTTGGGGATATCTACTCATTGATTGCCAAAGGTATTTTGGCATACCAATTTGAGGCGTCGGTGTTTTGAAAGAGTAGTCATTGTCACGCAAGCCTCCCTGGCTGAGGTTGAGGATTAAGCAAGTCACACTCCTTTTGTCATGGAAGCCTTGGTCGGTCTTGTATTTGTCATTACAGCGCTTTCAGTTCAGGCATTTGAAAGGGAGGATGACATCGAGGATTTCCTATAAAAAGCATTCAGCGCAAGCCAGCACAGGCCATCAGCTGCAGCGGTGGATTCGGAGATGGTGACGGCTTCGGAGGCAGAGATACCACGGTACGGGTGATCAAATCTTTCTGATCACCGATCACTCTGATGTGTTCTTGATATCGCTGCTTCCGGTTCGTTCAGCTTCTGAACGAACCTCTGGCACGGTCAGTACACAGTCACGCCATCAGTAGATCCTTGCTGAGGTGTCGACTTCTCTGCCAAACAGCCCGTCAAAACCAACACTGATCCAGCGAAAAGGCCGTTGACGTAAGACTGACTAGGTCCGTCACAGCGCCGCTAACTGCGTTGTGAAGCCTCTGAGACTCTGAGACCTTCTTGCCAGGGTTGCTGTCATGGAAAAGCTTCTAGACAGGGGGCTCTGAATCTCTGGAGTGTTGCGTAGCGAGCTCTCCATTTCGTTTCATCATCTTTGATCGCTTTTGGTCAGTCTTTTCCGGTGGAGGCTTGCGGCGACATAAGCTCATCGCGCGAAGTCTTCTTGATGCTTCTTTGGGCTTTTTCGAACGTTATCTCTCTCTTTGGGTCGGTTTGGCGATTATGGCCGGGGTTGCTCTTGGCGGGCTGCTCCCTGGCCTTGGGGTAGGTATCGCCTCATTGGAGGCTGCTGGGATCAACCTGCCGATTGCAGTTCTGATCTGGGGAATGATTTTCCCGATGATGCTGGCCGTGGACTTCTCATCGATTGGTGGAATCTCTCAGCAACCGCGTGGTCTTCTGATTACAGCTGCGGTCAATTGGCTGATTAAGCCCCTCACCATGACAGCCCTGGCTTGGCTGTTCATTCGCGGCCTCTTTTCCGCCTGGATACCGGAAGCGATCGGTCAGGAGTACGTGGCCGGAATGATTCTTCTTGGGGTCGCACCCTGCACTGCAATGGTGTTCGTGTGGAGTCGCTTGAGTGATGGCGACCCCAACTACACCCTTGTACAGGTGGCGGTGAATGACTTGATCATGGTGTTCGCTTTCGCACCCATTGCTGCACTCTTGCTCGGTGTATCGGATGTGCTTGTGCCTTGGGACACAATGCTCACAGCGGTAGGGTTGTTCGTTGTTGTTCCACTGGTGGCCGGTTGGTTGACCCGACTGTGTCTGCGTAGCAGCCGCAGAATTGAGCACTTGGAAGCTCGACTCAAACCGCTGGCGATGACAGCTCTGATCGCCACTGTTTTCTTGCTGTTTGTGGTGCAAGCCCAGGCGATTCTTGCCAATCCGCTGGCAATTGTGTTGATCGCAATTCCACTAACTCTTCAGACCTATCTGATCTTCTGGATCACGGCCTCTTGGATGCGTTTTGCAGGACAACGTCGCTCGATCGCGGCCCCCGGCGCCATGATCGGAGCCTCCAATTTCTTTGAGTTGGCAGTTGCAGTGGCGATCAGTTTGTTTGGATTGAATTCAGGAGCGGCGCTTGCCACCGTGGTGGGAGTGCTGGTTGAGGTGCCAGTGATGTTGTCGCTCGTGGCGATTGCCAATCGCAACCAACGCTTGTTTCCCAATTGAGATTCAGTAACGCTATTATTAAAACAACTGCGCGTGTTCCGACTCGAATACTTAATGCTGAGTCAACCCAGGTTGATGCCAACCTGGGCGTCTGAGCTAGACGGATGAACTGAATTTACCTCCTGTTAATGATCTCTGCTCAACGCGGCATTGATGTCGCTTAGGTTTCAGCGGTGACTCCTCGATCAAAAGATGGTTCTCGTTTATCTTCCCTCAAAGAAATTAATAGCGAATGATCTTGATTGTTCGAGAACAATGTTTAGAGGTTTTACGGGATGGTGAGTGGGGGGTGTGTTCTACGCATCCGACGGTCTGACTTGGCCTTAATAGCGTCTTGAGGAGAAGTTTGTTCCGTCATGCCTGCCCTACTGGAGGTGTTTCTTCAGTTTTTTGTATTGGGTTCCACGTCCTTCGGGGGACCAGTTGCGCACCTTGGCTACTTCCATGAGCGCTTTGTGCAGCGCGAGCGTTGGATCACGCCTGAGGCCTATGCCGACCTGGTTGCGCTCTGTCAGCTGTTGCCAGGTCCTTCGAGTTCTCAGGTGGGTATGGGCCTGGGTCTGATTAGGGCCGGCTGGCTTGGGGGGCTGGCGGCCTGGATTGGATTCACATTGCCGTCTGCTGTGTTGATGGTGCTGGCGGCCGCCCTACTGATGGCCCATCCCACTTGGATTGAAGGTGGCTGGCTGCAAGGCCTGCTGGTGGCCGCTGTAGCCGTGGTAGCACAAGCTGTTCTTTCCCTTCAGCGAAAACTCGCGCCTGATCGGCAGCGGGCCAGCGTGATGGTTGTGGCAGCTGTTCTGGTGCTGCTGGCGCCTCGAGCCTGGGCTCAGGTGCTGGTCCTGGTGTTGGGTGGCCTCGTGGGTTTGTTATTGCTCACGCCACCTGGCCAGGAGCCTTCGGCACCTGAACGTCTCATTCTTCCGCTTCAGCGCTCAGTGGCCGTGGTTTTGCTTGGATTGGCGGTGGTGCTGTTCATGGGGCTGCCTTGGCTCTCAGCCATCGCCAGGCCGCTTGTTGTGCAGCAGCTCAGTGGATTTGTGCGCACAGGATCCTTAGTGTTTGGCGGCGGTCATGTGGTGCTGCCTCTCTTGGAACAAGCGCTTGTGCCAAGCGGTTGGATCGATCTGGAGCAGTTTTTAGCGGGTTACGGCGCAGCTCAGGCGGTGCCGGGGCCGATGTTTAGTTTCGCGGCTTTTCTTGGCTTTAATCTGCAGCCTGGGCTTGAGGGTATCGCCGGTTCTGTGCTGGCACTCATCGCTCTCTATTGCCCTTCCTTCTTGCTGCTCGGAGGGATCCTGCCCTTCTGGAGCGATCCTGGCCGTCTCCGCACGATGCGTCGCGTCATGCTCGGGATCAATGCTTCCGTGGTGGGCATCCTGCTAGCTGCCTTATTTCAGCCCGTCTGGCAAGCGGGGATCAGAAGCAGTCTTGAGTTGAGCTTGGCATTGGTGGCTTTTTTGCTGTTGGTGTGTTGGCGTCAGCCGGCCTGGCGTGTAGTGCTGTTTTGTGCCGTGGTGGGCGGATTGACCCTTTCGTGACCCACGGATCTAAAGAATCACCTCAGTGGAAGAAGATCGATGTGGTTGGGGCAGGTGTGATTCCTGCCAACCAGCATTGGCGCTGGTGGCCGCGGCTGCCCCCAACTAGCTCGTGATGGCAGTGGGTTGATGGGCTTGTCCTTCTCTTTTCAATGTTTTTTTTTGCGAGACGAGCGGAGTCTGTACAAACGGAGATCATTCTTTTTCGTCTCTAAGAGGGGTCAGTTCTCGATGAACTGGCACATAGGTAGTACCAACCTTCAAAAGCATTGGTACTTCTGGATTGCTGAGTTGTGAAGGCGGGTTGGCACTTAGCTGGTCTCTCCATGATTGATGGAAGAAATCAGCAAGTCAGAAACGTTGCTACCAATGAGTCAACAGCACCTCATGATTGGACCCATTCATCGCGATCCTATTGACACTAGGCATAGCATCAACAGCCACCATAATGGCAACTAGAACGCCAGATATAGAAGTCAATCTGTCTACAGATAGCGCGACAGAGGCAATCAGACTCCCAAGAAGCACCAAATGAAGTCTCTGCTTATCCCAGTCGCGGCAATGCTTTTGACAAGTTGTTCAACATCAGCAGTTGTCTGTCAGCGGTGGCGAAATAAGCAAATAACTGACGAGAAGGCGCTGGCGATTCTTGGTGTGCGTCTACAACCCAAGACGCAGACTACCAAGGCACCCGTTGAATTTTCTGACGGGACAAAGACAGAGATCAATGCGACGGTAACGACCTCTGACGGGGCCAATGTCTACTTCTACTGCGACCTCATTAAGCACGGACTACTTGATTCATCGCCCGTTTGGACTTTAGGGAAGTAAGCTGGAGACCTCATACCCTCAGCTTGAGGCAGTATTAATGACAGTGATGATTCTTTTCTTCCTTATATTACTTGCCGTTTTCATTGGAAGCATTACAACTTCAATATTGCTGCTTTACATAGGATGGCGAAGAGGGCCAAAATGGAGGAAAGACAATATCTTTTGCCTCCTATCCATAGTTCTTGGCGTGTATCTTTGGGTGATTATATTATCGGCTTTGTATGACCCAGCCTGGGGCTCTGCCGACCTAACCATCTATGCGCTTTATACCGCTGCAGCTGGTGTCACTCCATTAGCCGCATTTCCTGGAATTCTATTATTCAGCGGCAAGAGAAAGGCTTAGCCACAACAAAGAAAACAGCAGCAATAGGTTCGATTTCAAAAGGAACTGCCTCCCTCGCCTGAGCTTTACCAGAAGCTGCCTGGAGAATCACAAGAGTGCAGCGATGTGGTTCTCCAGATGGGTGAGAACATGAAGGCATTGAGGAGACAACACCTGAACGCAACGAATACCCTAATGAATTGCAAAAGTTGACGAGTGTCAACCCTGACTAGATCAGCACAGAATGAGCCGATCAAGAAGCCGAGCATCGAAGACCTATCGGAATTATTTGGTGGGATGGGTCGTGCTGCTCAACTGGGCAGGCTTGCAGAAAAACAAGTCAGACAAAAACATCTGGAGAGGAGAAGAAATTACATCAACAGACAAATCGAAAAATAAAGGCATCGATCAAAAAGAAACTCATTGAAGAGCACCCAGAAGCTGGTATTTGAGAATGACTCGCCTGGCAAGTCATCCGCCGATTAAGACGGTCAAGATCCACAACAATGAACAGATGGTGCGCAATCGAAATCCATTGACATGGACCAAGCCCCACCTCTCATCCATGAAGAAAGTTGAGGGTGTCATGCGAGCCGACTGCAACTCCATCAGCCTGCAGCCACTTAGAGCAAAGTCATGACCCTCGGAGAATTGTTCCTCGAAGCGATGTCCACTGGGGTGATCACCGAAAACGAGGTTGACTGGCTCACCAGCCATCAGCCAAACTTCAACCGCACGGAGGAAGCCACGGCCCTACGCCTTGGCCGCCTAATCGATCAGGGCAACATCCAACTGGGTTGCCGCATGCCTCTGGGCTGAGCAATCACTAGGGTCATTGACTTCGAGCCGCACAGTCTGAGAATCCATGCTGACGTGACGTTGATAGACATCACCTCCTAGAAGTTGATCAGAATTTCGCCTGCACAAGTCGGAACTGCCAGTTGGTGTAGGGAGCACGCAGCTCAATCAGCTCCTGATATTCAGGGCTATTAAAGAACGCCACTCCTTGATCCTTGGTGGCGCCCTTGCAGCCAACGATGACAGTCATGGGACCGCCTTTCCCCTCCATATAGAGAGTGTCGTAGTCGCGGCTGACATACGCACAACCGGCCTTTTCAAGCAGGGGTTGCAACTTTGACACGTAGTCCTTCATGACAGGCGTCTTTTCAGTGGTGCCAGTCACGACAGCGAGACCATAAGCCTGCTCTGGCTTAGGGAGAAGTGCTCCAACGATCAGCCCAACAGAACCAGCCGCAATAGCAACGACAGCGGTCACATTCACTTTCATGGTCTGAGCACAAAACCCACAGGTCTTCTAGGCAGAAAAGCCCCAACGCGCCACAACGCAGCAAGGCTTTGAGACTCACGGAAACAACCAAGGGGACTGGGGGTACACCTCCACAATCTTGATCAAAAGAATACGCATTCCCGCAAGCATGCTGAGCGGGAGACTCCAATCCTCAATTCACTCAACGCCCAAAAAGATCAACCCTAAATACGCTGACTAGAGATTATTAATATTGAGCTTCTGCTCTAGCTCAAACTCTTCAAACAGAGCAATTGCGTGATGCACTTCTCTCTCCCGCATCAACGTCCTCAATCTTTCCTGCCACCAAAATTCAAGACGCTCGCTGTCTTGCTCCCTCCAGTTGCGCGGTAGATCCATGCTCGAGGTACTGCTTGGCAATGTCTAGGCAGTTCAAGCAGCCACCGCAACACCCCATCACAACAGCAAGCAGAAACGACACATGACGTGACACCTCAATCCTGATCAGGGTCGTCATACCTGTCATGCCAAGGGACTTGACTGACCCTGAACGCATGATTCGAAGAGAAACAGACAACAGCAGCTTCAGAAACGTACAAGACTCAAAGAGACCCCACAAGACAAACAAGAAAAATGATCTAAAGAGCTTTGAATCAAAGTTAATCGTAAGGATATGCATTAGGGACAAAGAACTGTTCATTCATTGGCGGCCTGGTGTACGCCCCTTGCTGCGGACGATCCGGCAACGTAATCGCTGCTGGGGTCATGTCTTTCCAGGGAACCTTACTGAGAACATGGCGCAAACAATTGAGTCTTGCCCTACGCTTATCATCGGCTTCGACCGTAAACCAAGGTGCCTCAGGAATGTTGGTGTGTGCAAACATCGCATCCTTCGCTTTCGAAAATTCAACCCAGCGATTGCGCGCCTCAAGGTCCATCGGGCTGAGCTTCCAGCGCCTTGTGGGATCATCAATCCGGGATTGAAAACGAACCTCCTGCTCCGTATCACTGACAGAAAACCAATACTTGAGCAAAAGGATGCCGCTGTTCACAAGCATCTGCTCAAACCGAGGACAATCATCGAGAAACTGTTCAACTTGTTCTTCTGAACAGAAGCCCATGACCCGCTCCACTCCTGCGCGGTTGTACCAGCTGCGATCAAAGACGACGATCTCACCAGCGCTTGGGAAATGCTCCACGTAGCGCTGGAAATACCACTGTGTTTTTTGTTGGTCAGACGGTGTTCCCAGAGCGACCACACGGCAGCCCCTGGGATTCATCGGCTCAGTCAAACGTTTAATCGTGCCACCCTTGCCTGCGGCATCGCGCCCCTCAAACACCACGATGATGCGGAAGCCTGTGGCTTTCACCCAGTACTGCATCTTCACCAGATCGGATTGCAGTCGTTCCAGTTCAGACTCGTAGATTTTCTTCTTGAGCCTCTTCCTTTGGCGGCTCCCAGTCTCCAAACGATCGTCGAGACGTTCAGAAGAGTGATGAAGTTCCTGTTCGCTGCCATCGAGCCCAGCGATCATCGTTTCTGAAAGTTTGATCCGCTGGTCATCGTCTTGATGGGGCTGGTGCCTGGAGGGGTGTTTGTGCTGATCCTTCTTAGCCATTGTCTTCTTACTCATTGTCTTCTCACTCATTGTCTGCTTGCACGTGTTGCGAAGCCTGACTGGATGCGCCATCGCGTCAAAGGACTTCCTGTCTCTATCTGACCAACAGGATCAACTCCAGTACGGGATCTCAGCTTTTCTCAACCATTGGCAAGACAGCTGCCGCTGGTCGCGTGGGCAGATGCAGCCGAATGACAAAGGTGCCCGGGGCATCCCCATCCGCAGATGCGCAACTGATCTGACCGCCGTGGGTGCGAACCACATGAGCCACGATTGCCAAACCAAGACCGCAGTGCCCTTGTTCACCACGAGATTCATCCAGACGTTGAAACGGCTGCAAAGCCCGTTCCCACTGATGGGCAGGCATGCCTTCACCCTGATCCCAAACTTCAATCAAAGCTCCATCCGCAACGGATCGAAGTCGAACCACAACAGGCGCCAGGCCATAGGTGAAGGCGTTATCGATCAGATTGCCAACAGCGCGGCCAAGGGCAACCGGCTTCACGCAAGCCAGAACAGGCTGGAGATCGAGCTGGAGCCGTTCAGGCGGGTGACTGGTGGAGACTTCCGCAAGCAGCTGATCAAGGGGAAGGTCCACAGGGTCTTCACCATCGGCACCACCTGCAAACAGGAGAAACTGTCCAGTGATGCGCTCCAACGATTGGAGATCGCCGGCGCAACGATCTCGATCCTCAGAGGAGAGTGCCGGCATCGACAGCCTGAACTGCAAACGCGTGATTGGGGCCCGCAAATCATGGGCAATGCCGGCCAACATGGTGTCTCGGTCGCGGCGGTTGGCCGCCAGGCGATCGAGCATGGCATTGAAATGATGGGTGATGCGCTGGACTTCGGGTGCTCCTCTTGCAGGAACGGCATCAGGGTCGTCTCCATCGCCGACAAGAGCTAACGCCCTCTCAAGTCCGCGCAAAGGCCGTTCCACTTCAAGAAGCAGAAACAACGCCCCACAGCTCAAACCAGCACCCAGAAGCGAAAGGAAGAGCAACGTCGGTTCCGGCGGCCAAGCCATTGGAGAACGAAGTGACACCCTGAGCCAGATCGGTTCCAGGGGCGAAATCAGCTCGACCCAAACGTCCCAACTGCGACCATTGGCGACCACCATCGGGCAATGGGCTAGACGGCGGCAGAGTTCGGCTTGAAGCGCCTTCGCCTGCTGAGCCAGAGCGGGAGACAGCGGGGACTGGCTTGAAGGCTGACGCACCACAGCCAGATCCAGACCGGTCAGTTCTGAGACCAAATGGGGTGGATATCGCTCAAGTGCGAGCTCGGCAAGACGGACATTGAGAGCAAGGTCACGGCCCAGTTGCACCGTCTGCAACGACTCCACCTGACGACCGAACAGCACCTGAAGCAGAAGCAGACAGAGCGCCCAACTGCCAAAACCGAGACCGCACCATCCCAGCAGCGCTCGAAGCACAAACGGCCAGGGGCGCCGCGAGGTCATCGACAAGCGCCCTCAACGCGTCCGAGGTGTCCCATCAGGCACGAACACATAGCCGTAGCCCCAAACGGTCTGGATATAGCGCGGCCGCGTCGGATCTGGTTCCACGAGTTTGCGAACCCGAGACACCTGCACATCCATGCTGCGACTATCGGTTTCGCAACCCGGGCCACGGGCAAGCTCGATCAAACGCTCCCGTGACAACGGTCGATGAGGGTGCTGTGCGAAGGCCGCCAAAAGACTGAACTCACCACTGGTGATCACGGCAGGAACACCCGAACGACTGAGGGTGCGGGCTGCGAGATTGAGCACATTCTCACCGAAACTGACATCGCCACCTTCTGCCACTGGCGTGCCAGCCGGTAGAGCACTCCGACGCCGCAGAACCGCCTCAATGCGGGCAGAGAGCTCACGCGGAAGGAAAGGTTTACCAAGGTAATCATCGGCCCCCTGCTCAAGGCCAATGATGCGATCGACGCCTTCACCGCGGGCAGTGAGCATCACGATCGGCAGATCATCTCCGCCATCTCGCAATCGGCGCAGAGCGGTGAGACCATCATCCCCTGGCATCATCAGATCCAGCACCACCAAATCGGGTCGCTGGAACTCCAATCTGGCCTCAAACTGCTTGACATCACTGAGGCAACGCACGTCGTAGCCCTGGTCGATCAGATAGGTACCAACCATCTGCCTCAGTTCGGGGTCATCATCCACAACCCAGATCATTGATGCACGCGCCATGGCGACCGGGAACGACGACGACTGAGGAGATCGTATGCAGCGAGATGACGGCTGTCCGCAGAAATTGGACCCTGTCACAGCTCACAGCACTCCGGTCATGATTAAGTCATGACCTTCCCAAAGAAACTCCATAGGCTGGATCAATGATCAGCCTCACCGGTATCTCTCGCTCGGGGATAGGCATTCTCCTGTCAGGTCTATGGCTGCCACTGAGTGGTTTTTGGGCGCCAGCGACAGGCCAGGACGAGATCCATCAATACGGGCAGCGAATGGAAGCGATGTTTGTGCGCATGGATGTGAATGGAGACGGGCGTCTCGTTCCTGCAGAGGTACGGGGAAAGCCCTTTCTGGAACGACGTTTGAGGCGTCCGAATTCTCGTGGTTTCTTGCTGATTGAAGATCTACATACCCGCTCTCCGCACCACAGCGGCCCCAGGCTCCAGCAACACTTCACGCGCGCTGACCGCAATGCCGACGGTTACCTCAACCGCCAGGAATCCAGAGCATTGCCCTGGGTCCATCGGCATTTCACGGGCCTAGACCTCAATGGCGATGGCCAAATCACCCTGGCGGAACTGTGGTCACTGCAAAAAGCGCTCGCTCCGCGCATGAGGCCCTGATCCGATTCAGTCAGCGCCGCAAGGAACTAGGGCCTCGCCTCACCCTGACTGGTCGCTTTCGCCTGACAGGTCGTGGCGGCGCCTTGAGGATCCGCACAAGCGAACGCACAATCCTGATGAGCCCTCCGAGCAGAGCAAGCAGACCAGCAAACAGCACTGCGGCAATCAAGAGCACTGAGGCCAGGCCGAGTAATGCCTCAAGCAGCTGTGCAAGACCTTGGATCAGATCAGCAATCGTTTCGCTCACCATCACCAGCGCATCAACGCGTTGTGGGAGCCAAACGAGAAAGGCGAGCAATCCGACACCAAGGAGGGTCATGAGCACCCCCTCTAATCCTTGTCTCCAAGGAGGTGGAAGTGGACGCTGACGACGCCGGCGGAAGACACGACGCTCGGCATCCCTTGAATTCGAAGCTTTGAATCGCACCGTATTCATGGCACGAAGACGTGACCAGCACCGCGCATCCAGCGCTCAAATTCCATGACCACGAGTTCGTTAGGGCAATCAATCAAGGTGAGCACGCCAACCGTGCAATCGCCGTAACCGCTGTGATGGAGGGTGAGGTGATAGCCAGAGCCACTCAAACCACAGACCTCAGGGTCACTGCGTACGACCACATCCAAGGACGCACCGATTCTGGCCACACGTCGCCTGAGATCAGACCAAGTGGCTGCCATCCCGAGCACAGACGATTCACTTGCACAATTCTCTCCCGCAACCGGAGAACGTCAACGTTCCCTATTCGGCTTTCGGGACAGGTTGGGCTGCATTCCCTGGGGATTCGGCACTCTCGGTCGGCACAACCTCTTGCTTGGGTTGCTTACTCTCAGGCAAAGGCACAAGGGCTGAGAGCAGAGCTACGACCAGCAGAGCTGAACCACCCATCACCGATGGCGCCAAACGCTTCATCAGTGGCACCCGCTCAGCAAGCTCTCGGCGAGCGAGGGGCCGATCACGTTGATCAGCCCAGGCAATCTGTACGCGTGAATCCAAACGCATGGCGTCTAGGCATCGCACCAGATCAGCCAGTTCCGCGTCATCAAGTGCGATGGTAAGCGGCGAGACGCCTGGCTTACTGCTTCGCAGCTCAAGTTGATGGCCACCGTTGTCGGCAGGGGCCAGACTCACTGGAGAATCAGCATCACCGAAAGGGCGGGCAACTCCTGAGAGCAGATAGCGCGCATAGGGCAAAACGGTGGCAAGCATCGCCTCAAGGTGTTCTCTCTTGCCCTCAAGCTCTGGCGAACCGACAAATTGCAGTTTCCAGGACGACAAAATTCCGATGACTCCCTGACCATGGCCGGCGGAGATATCAGGGAGTCCCTCCACCATCAAACGTGCCGCCGTCTGGTCGTAGCGATAAGAGAGATTGAACATGCGAGCGATGCGGGAAGCGGAGAAGACGAAAGCGTGTGGCTTAGGGGGTTGGATCCTGAAGACTGGCGCGCAGACGATCAACGCCTCCTGCTCCGGCAGCCAGAGCCAGGGTGATCACCATCTGACGCTGCACTGACGAAGAGCTCTCGGTCTCGAGAAGACGCTGCACAGAGCCCCTGCGCAGATTCATCCGTTCTCCAATCAAATCACGCAGACGCTGATCAAACTTTGCCCAGCGTTGGTCCTGCAGAGCTGATGGCTCACGGCTCCAGAGCAATTGATGCAGCATGGGATAGAGACGATCCGCCATGGCGCAGATCACACGGATCAGCGCTTCGATCTCCTCGCCAGTGAGAGCAGTGCGTCGGGTGGAACGTCGCAGGGGGTTGGTGCAACGGCGCTTCCAGAGTTCCACTCGGTTGGGGAACAAGGATTCGTATCCCAGTTGCTGTGTGGCCCAGAGCATGACCTCACCACCATTGATGGCAAGAGCCTCAACAGTGAGCAGCAGGAGATCAAGCCTTTCCAGTCCCCGACGGTCCAGGGCGGTGTTGACAACGGCTATCGCCTCGCCCGAAGCAGCCGAGAGGACAGGTGGAGCGATGGCATCGGTCATGGCTGCGATGATGCCAGTACTCAGGCCTCCGCGTCACCCTTCGTTGGATCTTCGCCAGTTCATTCGAGACATTCCTGACTTCCCGAAACCAGGAATTCTGTTCCGTGATTTCACACCTCTGCTGCGAGACCCTGAAGCTTGGCGGGCCGTCATGAAGCAGATGGGAACCATCTGCGAGGCTCTCAAGCCAGACCTGATCGTGGGCATCGAATCCCGTGGTTTCATCGTGGGGACGTCCCTGGCGACCGATCTGGGACTCGGATTTGTGCCGGTTCGCAAGCCTGGAAAACTGCCTGGTGAGGTCTTCGGAATCGACTACGCCCTGGAATACGGCAGCGATCGTCTGGAGATCCATGCCGATGCGTTGACAGGCAATCCCAGGGTTTTGCTAGTAGACGATCTACTGGCAACCGGTGGAACCGCCGCCGCTGCCGCTCAACTGATCAATCAGGCCGGCGGCACCCTTGTGGGGACCAGCTTCGTGATCGAACTGGAGAGCCTGGGAGGACGGCGCCGCTTGCCCGAAGCGATCCCGGTGGAATCTCTCGTGATCTATTCCTGATCGCTGGTCCAATCCAGCACCTCCTGGTACTGCGCCAAGTTGAGCAAACCAAAGGTCCAAAGAACCACCGGAAGAGGAGCCTGCTCGATTTCGGCCTGACGCTGGCCCAGCTGCAAGGCGTTATCGCTTAGACCAAGCCGCTCGCGCAGATACTTGAGAAGAAGAGGAGACGCCGGAGGCTGGGGATCACTGCTGAACACCATGGCGGAATCCTCGCTGTTTCCACTCTGGCGGAGCCTTCAGAATTGTCATCGGGCCATCGGTCATGACCTGAAGCGCGATTCGCCGCAGCAACGGCAGCCGCTGAATCAAAAGCAAAATCACGAATCGAACCGGTCGGAGACCTCTCCAGCTGTTTGAAAACAGCCGCAACAGCACGTCTGTACCAGCACCAATCAAGAACAAATCAACCAGACGTCGGCAGCTGTACCGGGCGGAGACCTGATGCAGAGCCAGCCCGGCATGTTGATGGGCAGCAACGAGCGCAATCAGTTCGTCGACATCACGCCAGCAGAGATTGAGACCCTGACCACCAACAGGGTGACAACGGTGCCCCGCTTCACCAAGAAGGATCTTCCGGCCTCGCGCCAATTTGGGCGCAAGACTCCATTGCAGGGGCACCGCGACAGGCTGATCAAGCAAAGCCTCGGGCTCCAGGCCAGAGGGCAACACGGTGGCCAACAAATCCAGAAGCGTGGAAGGATCAAGCGCTGCACGCTCTCGGCAACGATTCAGGGGAGCACTCCAAACCAACTGAAAGGCCTGCCCCCCCAGTGGCAAGACAGCAAAAGGCCCTTCAGCTCGGAAATACTCATGCGCCGTGGCAGGAGCTGCTCCGCGCAGAGATACCTTCAGGGTCAGACATCCCTGCCGGTAAGGGAATGACCAAAGTGGCAGTCGCCAGGCCTGCCGATGCGACGACTTGGGGCCATCCGCGGCAACAATCAGATCAAAACCCGCATCGCGAGCTTGGCCAACACCTGAAGAGGCCCTGTCACCCAACTGGAGAGCAACATTCGCTTCCCGATCCAACCGCTTCAGAAGCTCCTGCATCAACGGCTGATGGTCCAAGATCCAACCGATGGCATCAGCGTTGCGATTGGCAGGCGCCAAATCTGCGATTCGAAACCACACGGACGGCTTGCTCCACTGATCTTGGAGACAAAGCTGGCGGAACGGCACCAGATAAGGCTGCAACGAAGTCCAGAGATCAAGGCGCTCAAGCAACCGCCGTGAAGAATGCGTGATCGCGTAGGCACGACTGCGTGAACTGATCTGATCCGCTGACAGAGGATCGTGGATCTGAACCCGACAACCCAGCCGACTCAGACCTAACGCCAGGAGCGCGCCAGTCGGTCCGGAGCCCAAAATGCCCACCGACAAGGCGTCATTGACGTCCTTGTTGGTGGGCGAAAGCTCGTCTGTGAGCATGGGCAGGGTGACCATGTCGTGAGGATCAAGCACCAAGGTGCTGAAACTCCATCTATCCAATCAGCCCAGGCCGAGCAGTCCATGGGTGAAAGCTTCACCACCCAAGGCCAATTCGGTGGCCAGGAGTGCAACGAACCCCAGCATGGCCATGCGGCCATTGAGCTTCTCTGCACGATCGTGGAATCCCCAGCCACTCTCAGCCTCGACAACCTCCATGCGGGGCTCGGTGGCAAAGGCGTTCAAGCGGCCGCCATCTTCAGTAGTGATAGTGGCGCCACGAATCACAGGAGCGGCGGAGGCAGAGGTGGCTTGAGTCATCTGTTTTTGGCTTCTTTGCGAATTGTAACGCAAGTTTGCGAAGTTTTGCAAAGATGCTCAACTTGCCTCAGCGGCCCCTTCGAGAGGACAAGCGCATCTGACAGAGCTCCTCGAAGGCAGGACGCAGCAGAAATGGATACTCACCAACCCACAACCGAAGCGTTGGCAGCCAGGCATCGCTGATCGAGGCGACACGGGAGAAGTCTTTTCGATCGCTCAAGACCAAACAGCGCACGGGCGTACCAGGCCGTATCTGCCCATGGGGCTTGAGCATGGGGAAGCTCAGCCTGGCGAGATAGCCGTCTTCATCAGCCAGCTCGAGCACCATCCAGGTGCGTCTGTTCTCCACCAACTCAAGCGTGCCGCGCTCGTTGGCCTGCTCACGCCGGCTTTCCACTCGCTCCTGAGTGAAGGCGTCGACCACTTCACCGTCGAAGAGCGCGGCGGATGGATAACGGCGCAAGGTGGCGTTACGGCGGCTCGCCTCAAGGATCGGCCCCCACAGCACGTAGAGAAGAAATGCCACAGCGATGATCAGCCAAATCGAGCCCCATCCGCTTGAAAACTGCCTCTGGCTAATCAGCAGCGTGATGACGCCACCAATGGCTGCGATCAACACCCGTTGAAGAATCTTGCGCGGGTCTCCCAGAGCAGCCGCGAACTGGGTGCCAGTCGCCACTGCCGGAATCAGACGTTGAAGTTCACCGGGCCGCAGGGGGATCAGCATGGATCGGAGGAAGGCCGCATTACGGATGTCAGAGCAGCCGTTCAAGGCCGTATACAAGAGCCTCAAGCTGCCGCACCTTACGGATGCTCAGCAAGACCCCAGGCATATAGGCAGAGCGGTCGATCGTGTCGTGGCGGAGGGTGTAGGTCTCTCCAGGAGCCCCAAACATCACCTCCTGATGTGCCACCAGACCAGGAAGCCGAAGGGAATGCAACCTCAAGCCACTGGCTCTTACGCCGCCACGACTGCCCGCAAGGGATTCATGCTCATCGACTTCAGCCGGGTTAAACGCTTTGCCGAGTTCCTCCATGAGCTCGGCTGTTTTGATGCAGGTGCCACTTGGAGCATCCGCCTTGCGGTTGTGATGCAGCTCCGTGAGCTCCGCATGGTCATAGAAGCGTGCAGCAGCGGCGGCCGCTTGTTGCAGCAGCACCATGCCCACTGAAAAATTTGGAATCACAGCGCCCCCTACGGACGCTTTGTGGGCAAAGGACTGCAGATCCTCCAACTGCTCCGGGGACAGACCGGTGGTACCGATCACGGGATGCACCCCATAGGCAATCGCTGCCCTGGTGTTCGCATAAACAACCGATGGGTGAGTGAAATCCACCATGACGGCACCGCCACCAGGACCACGATCACGAACGGCCTGACTGGCCGAACACAGACAGCCCTCGAGATCGGCCGTGATCGCAACGTCCAGACTTCCGAGGCCGAGGGCTTCACCCACATCCACCCCCTCTTGACCAGGTGTGTTGTCGATTGCACCGACCAATTCACAATCCGCGGCTCCTTGCACAGCCTTGACAACCTCAGCCCCCATCCGACCGAGAGCACCGGCAACAACCACGTGGATGGGATCAGCGGAGCGAACCTCAGACATCGCGCACAGAGCAGCACTGAGCTCGAATCATGCCTGATCCCCACGATGAAACCTGAAGGGGAGCTGCACCTCAACGCTCTTCAAAGTCTTCAACAACACCATGAAGTGGAGCTCTCTCCACACCGATGAGCATGTTCGCCACCGCCTCGATCAAGGTCACGGCCACGACGGAAACAGCAGCTGTGTTTACAGCTCTGGCGATTGTGATCATGGTGTCCCAACTTTTTGGACAAGTGCTGGCGCGGCTGGGGCAACCCCGCGTGATGGGAGAGATCCTCGGGGGCATCGCACTAGGTCCGAGCCTGCTCGGTTGGATTGCCCCCAACCTCGAAGAACAGTTATTTGGCGGTGGCATCATCGATGAGCTCAGCTTGCTGGGCCAGCTGGGGCTAGCGATGTTCATGTACTTGGTAGGGCTCGAACTGAGACCCTCCATGCTTCGCGGCCAGGCGGCTTTAGCGCTGCGAATTTCCCTGAGCGGGATTGTGGTGCCGATGGCCATGGGCATCGCCCTCGCCTATGGCCTGAACGTTTGGGACACCAGCCTCTTCCCTGGAGAGCGCACCTTGGATGGGGCCTTGTTCATGGGCACAGCGATGGCAATCACCGCCTTTCCTGTGCTCGCCTGCATTCTCAAAGAACGCGGCCTGCAAGAACACAAGATTGGAAGCCTGAGCATCGCCTGCGCCGCGATTGATGATCTCTTCAGCTGGGTGATCCTCGCGGGTGTAGTGGCCTTTGCCCGCTCAGGGTCAGCGATCGCCTGCCTGATCCCCCTCGGCCTAACCGCAGCCTGGGCCTTTGTTCTGCTAGTGCTCCTCCGCCCAGCGAAACGCTATCTGGTCAAGCATTTCGAGCACCAAAAGGAGATTTCACCGCTGGTGCAGGGAGCCCTTTTTGCAGGCCTTTTAATCAGCAGTGTGGTGACCGATCAAATTGGCGTTCATTTGATTTTTGGAGCCTTTCTGTGGGGGCTGGCGATGCCACGCCACAACGAGCTCCAGACGCGAATGGAGACAAAGCTGGAAACCGTTGTCATGCGCCTGCTTTTACCAATGTTCTTCGTGGCGAGCGGGCTGGAAACCGAGCTCACCAAGCTCGGACGGGGCGACCTGCTGCTCATCACAGCTTTGGTGCTTGGCGTCGCTGTAGCAGGCAAATATTCAGGCACGTGGGCCAGCGCTCGCCTTGGGGGGGTCCCGGAACGAGACGCACAGGCATTGGCCTGGCTTGCGAACACACGTGGGATGACCGAGCTTGTGGTGCTGAATGTGGGGCTCAAGCTCGGGGCCATTAACGCCACCCTCTTCGGCATTGGCGTGGTGATGGCCGTGGCAACAACACTGATGACAGGACCAATGCTGGACCGGCTCGGCCTCGCCAAAAGCCGCTTACAGACTGTGTAAAGCCTTGAGCCCAAAGCGCACGCGGGGGCCGTCATCCCCGTAGGCTTCTTCATATTCCTCAATGCACGCAGATGTTCACGCAGGTCCGCTCCGCCGATCGCCGGGTTGTTCCTGCTGAGCCCAATAACCACAAGTCAGTCATGAAGGCTGTGTATGTGGTGCTCGAACCGCAATATCAAAACGCCCTAACCCAGGCCGCCACCAGCCTCAACGCGATGGATGGCCCCCTCGGGATTGAACTCAGCGGCTATCTGATTGAAGAGCTTCGTGATGACGATAATTTCGCTGATTTCCAGGCCGATGTTGCCTCAGCTGATGTCTTTGTGGCGTCTCTGATTTTCATTGAAGATCTGGCCCAGAAAGTTGTCGAAACGGTGACCCCCCACCGTGATCGCCTCAAGGCCGCAGTGGTCTTTCCCTCCATGCCTGAGGTGATGCGCCTCAACAAGCTCGGCAGCTTCTCAATGGCCCAGCTGGGTCAAAGCAAGAGTGCGATCGCCGGCTTCATGAAAAAGCGCAAGGAGTCGGGGGGAGCTGGCTTCCAAGACGCCATGCTCAAGCTGCTGAACACCCTCCCCACGGTGCTCAAGTATCTGCCCGTGGAGAAGGCACAAGACGCTCGCAGCTTCATGCTGAGCTTTCAGTATTGGCTTGGCGGTACTCCAGACAATCTCCGCAACTTCCTGTTGATGCTTGCGGACAAATATGTCTTCCCCGCAGCAGCGGGTGAGGAACGCCCTGCAATCGATGTCGCCGATCCCGAGGTCTTCCCCGACTTGGGCATCTGGCACCCGATGGCTCCGGCAATGTTCGAAGACCTGAAGGAATACCTGAACTGGACCAACAGCCGCAATGATCTCTCGGAACAAGCGCGTCAAGGTCCTGTCATTGGTCTCGTGCTTCAACGCAGCCACATCGTCACCGGCGATGACGCTCACTATGTGGCCGTGATTCAAGAACTCGAATTCAGAGGAGCAAGGGTTCTTCCCATCTTCTGCGGTGGTCTTGATTTCTCGAAGCCTGTCAACGCCTTTTTCTACGATCCACTCAATCAGGATCAGCCCCTAGTGGATGGGGTGGTGTCTCTCACTGGCTTCGCACTGGTTGGGGGACCGGCAAGACAAGATCACCCCAAGGCAGTCGACGCCCTCAAGCGACTCAATCGTCCTTACATGGTGGCGCTTCCACTGGTGTTCCAGACCACCCAAGAGTGGGAAGACAGTGACCTCGGTCTGCACCCAGTACAGGTTGCACTGCAAATCGCCATCCCCGAACTGGACGGCGCCATTGAACCCATCGTGCTCTCAGGCCGTGATGATGCCACCGGCAAGGCTCACACCCTTCAAGACCGGGTGGATGCCATCGCGGAACGCGCAATCCGCTGGTCGTCACTGCGAATCAAACCACGGCAAGAGAAAAAGCTGGCAATCACGGTCTTCAGCTTTCCACCCGACAAAGGCAACGTCGGCACCGCCGCCTACCTCGATGTCTTTGGCTCCATCCATCGCGTCCTCGAGGAAATGAAGGCCAAGGGGTACGACGTACAGAACCTGCCCCGCAATCCAAAGGCGCTGATGGAGGCGGTCATCAATGACCCCGAGGCGATGGAAGGTGCTCCAGAACTGTCAATCGCTCACCGCATGAGCGTTGAGGAATACGAGCGCCTCACGCCTTATTCAGAACGGCTTGAAGAAAACTGGGGAAAACCGCCAGGAAACCTCAATAGTGATGGACAAAATCTGCTGATCTACGGCCGTCACTTCGGCAACGTCTTCGTGGGTGTTCAACCCACATTTGGCTACGAGGGAGATCCAATGCGACTCCTTTATTCCCGCAGCGCCAGTCCTCATCATGGTTTCGCCGCTTATTACACCTACCTAGAGAAGATCTGGAACGCCGATGCTGTGCTGCATTTCGGCACCCACGGTTCGCTGGAATTCATGCCCGGCAAGCAGATGGGGATGAGTGAAACCTGCTATCCCGACTCCCTCATCGGCGCACTGCCAAACCTCTATTACTACGCCGCCAATAATCCTTCAGAAGCCACCATCGCCAAGCGCCGTGGTTACGCCTCAACCATCAGTTACCTCACCCCTCCTGCAGAAAATGCAGGCCTCTACAAGGGGCTGAAAGAGCTTGGTGAACTTGTCGGTTCCTACCAGCAGCTCCGCGAGGGTGGGCGTGGAATCCAAATTGTCAACACGATCGTTGAGACGGCACGCCTCTGCAATCTCGACAAAGATGTCGATTTGCCCAACGACGACTCCTCTGCGCTTGATCTCGAAGGCCGTGATGCCCTCGTCGGAGCGGTGTATCGCCAATTGATGGAAATCGAGAGTCGTCTACTTCCCTGTGGTCTGCACACCATCGGCAAACCACCCACGGCGGAAGAAGCGATTGCCACTCTGGTCAACATCGCGGCACTGGAGCGAGAGGAAGATGGGCTGCGCTCCTTGCCTGGCCTCTTGGCAGAAGCCATGGGCCGATCCATCGAAGACATCTACAAAGGCAACGACGACGGTGTACTCGCTGATGTGGAACTCAACCGCACCATCACGGAGACCTCCCGTGCTGCAGTTGGCGCGATGGTGCAATCTCTGACCGGTCGCGATGGTCGCGTCAGCCTGCGCAACAGCTTTGCCTGGTTCTACGAGTTGCTAGCCAAGTTTGGCTTTAAGCCTTCCTCCCCTTGGCTACGCGCATGCTCCAGCGCCGGCTTCCCGAATACGAATTCAGCAGAACTCGACAAACTGTTTGCTTACTTGCGCTTCTGCCTTGAACAGGTCTGCGCAGACATGGAGATGGGCAGCCTTCTGCGCGCCCTCGATGGCGAATATGTACTTCCCGGGCCAGGTGGGGATCCGATTCGCAATCCCGGCGTGCTTCCGAGTGGGAAAAACATCCACGCGCTTGATCCCCAGGCCATCCCAACCCGTGCCGCCGTGGCTGCGGCCAAAGGTGTGGTGGACAAATTGATCGAGCGGCAAAAACAGGAAGAGGGCACATGGCCGGAAACGATTGCCTGCGTTCTTTGGGGCACTGACAACATCAAAACCTATGGAGAATCGCTAGCCCAGATTCTCTGGTTCATCGGTGTGCGCCCAGTTCCTGACTCCCTTGGTCGCGTCAACAAGCTGGAACTGATCAGCCTCGAAGAGCTTGGACGTCCTCGCATCGATGTGGTGGTGAACTGTTCAGGTGTGTTCCGAGATCTCTTCATCAACCAGATGGCATTGATCGATCAGGGAGTGAAGATGGCAGCGGAGGCTGAAGAGCCACTGGAGCAAAACTTCGTGCGTAAGCACTCACTTGAGCAAGCAGAAAAGGATGGCACCAGCCTCCGAGATGCCGCCTGTAGAGTTTTCTCAAATGCCAGCGGCAGCTACAGCTCCAACGTCAATCTCGCTGTGGAGAACAGCACCTGGGAAGAAGAAGGAGAGCTTCAGGAGATGTACCTTTCTCGTAAAACCTTCGCCTTCAATGCTGACAACCCTGGTGAAATGAATCAAAAGCGAGAGGTGTTCGAATCGGCAATGAAAACTGCTGACGTCACCTTCCAAAATCTTGATTCAGCAGAAATCTCCCTCACAGATGTGAGCCACTACTTCGATAGTGACCCTACAAAACTGATTCAAGGCTTGCGGGATGATGGCAAGGCCCCAACCAGCTACATCGCAGATACCACCACTGCGAACGCACAGGTACGTTCCTTAAGTGAAACCATCCGACTGGATTCACGCACAAAGCTTCTCAATCCCAAGTGGTACGAAGGAATGCTCGACTCCGGCTATGAAGGAGTGAGAGAGGTTGCCAAGCGCCTCAACTTCACCCTGGGCTGGAGCGCAACGAGCGGCAGTGTTGACAACTTCGTTTACGAAGAGGCCAACGAAACCTTTATCAATGATCCAGAGATGCGCAAGCGTCTGTTAGAACTCAACCCCCACAGCTTCCGTCGCATCGTCGGAACACTGCTTGAGGTCAATGGACGCGGCTACTGGGAGACGTCTGATGAGAACATCCAACAACTGCAGGAGCTCTATCAAGAAGTAGAAGACAAGATCGAGGGCGTGAGCTGAAATAATTCAGCATTCACAACGCACTAATCCATAACGAATCAACCCTGCTTTAAAGCAAAAGCAGGGTTTTTTATTGCATCAAGCAGTGCTTTGATTCCTGCAATCACAAAGGGAATTCAAGTCGCAACGTCCCGTCAGGCGAAGTCGTTGAGCAGCCCATAGTCCATAAAAACGATCGACCCAACCAGACAGGACGGGCCAGGTTGTCGGTGCGTACAACCAACCCATACCGATCAACCGATAGCACTCCCTAAAAACAGCGACATCCGTAAGCACTGAACCATCGTTCCGGATGGCATGAATCCGCGTCATCGCTGCGCGATAACTGATCCCCGCCCAAAGAGATGGGTCGTAGTCATCAGCATCAACATCCACAAAATGAATGCGGTGATGGTGATCACGGCGACGCAGAAATCGCACCTCGCGCAAACACAACGGGCAAGCGCCGTCATACAGAAAGGTGAGTTCGGCCGCTGGGCTGCTCACAACAGAAGGCGCGTCAGAGGCAATCGTTCTAGCGAATCGGAAGGATTGCAGAGGACATCTGAACCAACTGACGAATCGGGGCAACATCGTGCACCCTCAAGACTCCAACACCAGCTGCCGCAGCTCGGCAGCACACAGCCGCCGTGCCCCAGATGCGGGCCTTGGCACGTTTCTCATTGAGCACATCACCGATAAAGCGTTTTCGAGAGGGGCCGAGCAACAGTGGCACTCCAACGGCCACCAATCGCTCCAACTCCCGGAGTAACAACAAATTCTGTGTTGTGGTTTTAGCGAAACCCAGGCCCGGATCCCAAATCAGCTGATTGCGGGCGACACCTGCCGCTGCAGCACGATTGCTCGCCTCCTGGAGAGACTGGAGCACGTCACTAACTACATCGTGGTAGGTGGTCATGGCATCCATCGTTTGGCTGTCACCACGGCTGTGCATCAGCACATAAGGACAACCTGCAGCAGCGATGAGGGGAAACATGCCCGGATCACGCCGCCCACCGCTGACATCATTGATCCAATCAGCCCCTGCCTCAAGAGCAGCTTCCGCCACAGGAGCAAGAAAGGTGTCGACGGAAATTAACGACTGCGGATAGGCAGAACGAATGGCCTTCAAAGGCGGAAGCAATCGACTGATCTCCTCAGTAGCCCCCACCTCCTCCGCGCCGGGTCTGGTGCTTTGGGCACCAAGATCCAGCAGATCAGCACCATCAGACAACTGGCGACTGGCCTGTCTCAGTGCCAGCTCCGGTGTATTAAAGCGACCGCCATCACTGAATGAGTCGGGGGTGAGATTGATCACCCCCATCACAGCCGTACGCGTTCCCCATGCTGCTGGCCAAGGAGATCGAGGCTGCGTCATCACACCGTTCAGGCAGCCTGATAGTTGGCAATCCGAGCGAAGCTTTCCGCCTCCAGAGACGCACCACCCACAAGCACTCCATCAATGTCGCTCATCGACATCAATTCATCGATATTGCCGGGTTTCACCGATCCTCCGTACTGAATAATGAGATCTGGGGATCCAACCCAGCTGCGAATCAGCCCACAGATACGGTTCGCCTCAGTGGATTCACATGTTTTGCCCGTTCCGATCGCCCAGATCGGCTCATAGGCCACGATCAGCTTGGCGGGATCAAGGCCCTCAAGCCCCTGTTCAACCTGACGACGGATCACCCGTTCCGCCTCTCCACGGGTGCGCTGCTCGTCTGTTTCACCAACACAGACGATCGGGATCAATCCATTCGATTGGGCGGAACGGGCACGATGATTGATTTGTTCGTCACTTTCGCTGAAATATTTGCGAGGCTCACTGTGGCCAACAATGGCGTAGACAACGTCATGCTCCAGAAGCATTCCAGGAGCAATTTCGGCGGTGTAAGCACCGTGCCCTTCCCAGTGCACATTTTGGCTGGAAAGTTCAAGCGTCGACCCCTTCACCAAATCAGCCATGGTGGAGATCGCCGTGAAGGGTGGCGCCACCACGAGTTCTCGATCATTTGGGGTGGCAGCGATCAACGGTAGAAACGTGGCCATCCATTCCCTGGCCTGAGCACAGGTCATGTGCATCTTCCAGTTGCCAGCGATCACCGGTTTACGCACGCTCGGGTCCTCGGACGGTCAGCAGCAGACAACTTACGTTCCAGCGCGAGCTTTTTGGCCTCAGACCGCAGTGACTTCGGAATGATCGCAGCCCATCGTCACGCGATCACCAACCTGAAGCTGGAGACCACGACGGGTTTCTACAACGTCATTCACCTGCACTTCTCCCGCCTGGATGCGCATCTTGGCCTCTCCACCGGTCGCGACCCAGCCTTGCCACTTCAGGAATTGATCGAGCCGCATGGGCGACGGATTGCGAGAAAGAGCATTGATAGTCTGACGCGATGCTGAAACCCTCCGAGGCAGGCTTTCGCAGGCTTCTGCCCCTGCTCCGACCCCATCTGCGGCAGTTGGTGCTGGGGGTGTTGTGCATGCTCGTTTACGTGAGCAGTTTTCTATGGCTGCTCAATCTGGCGGGTGCTCTCTTCCCTGCACTCGGATCACGGGATCTCGGGCGGGTGCTCGGCCTGATTGGGCAAGGCGTGCTGATTTTTGCGGTTCAGAAGCTGGCCCAGTTCGGTCAAGACTCCCTGCTTGCTGGACCGGCTCTACAGGTGAGCAAGACCCTGCGCAGCAATCTGTTCAGCCGTTTGCAGACGGTTGAACTAGGAGCATTGGAAAAGCTGTCAGCAGGAGATCTCACCTACCGACTCACCGAAGACGCAGATCGCGTCAGCGAGGTGCTCTACAAATCCATCCACGACACGCTTCCAAGCGTCCTCCAGTTGCTGGCCGTGCTCGGCTACATGCTCTGGCTCGACTGGAAACTGACTGCATCCATCCTGCTGCTCGCCCCGGTCATCATCTGGCTGATCAGCTTGTTCGGAGCACGGGTGATGGCCGCCACCGAACGCAGCCAGAAAAAAGTGAGCGAACTGGCCGGTCTGCTGGGAGAAGCAATCGAAGGCCTTCCGCTTGTGCGTGCCTTCGCCGCCGAACCCTGGCTGCAGGGACGTTTCGAAGAGGAGATTGACCAACACCGTCAGGCCCGGCACCTCACCTACAGCCTTGTGGCACTCCAGCACCCCGTCGTGGGAATGATCGAGGTTGTCGGGCTCTTCTCCGTGCTGGGGCTGGCTGCTTGGAGGATTCAGAACGATGGCCTAAGCATTGCTGGCTTGAGCAGCTATCTCACGGGTCTGGTGGTGCTGATTGACCCGATCGCACACGTCACCAACAATTTCAATGAATTCCAGCAGGGTCAGGCCTCATTGAGGCGACTGCGACAGATCGAGAAGGAACCCCAAGAAGCCAAGGATCCATCACCAGCCCTTTCACTCGGTCGTCCCCAGGGCAACCTGCGTCTCCAGCAGGTGAACTTTGCCTATGGAGATGGCAAACCGGTGCTGCGCGACATCAACCTCGCCATTCAGGCCGGACAGGTGGTTGCCCTGGTGGGACCATCAGGCGCTGGTAAGAGCACCCTATTTTCCCTGCTGCTGCGCTTCAACACAGCCCAATCTGGCGAGATCTGCCTGGATGGGAAGAATCTCAGTCAAGTGAGAGCACGTGAGCTTCGCCAACAGGTGGCACTGGTGCCACAACGAACCACGGTGTTCTCAGGAAGCGTCGCCGATGCCATTCGTTTCGGGCGTTCGATCAGCCACGACCAACTGATCGAAGCGGCTCGTCTGGCCAATGCCCATGACTTCATCATGGCCCTACCGAATGGCTATGACACACAGCTTGAAGAGCGAGGCACCAATGTCTCGGGTGGCCAGTTACAGCGGATCGCCATTGCCAGGGCGGTGCTTGGCAATCCTGCGGTGTTGCTGCTGGATGAAGCAACAAGTGCACTCGATGCAGAGGCGGAAGCCGCTGTGCAACTGGGGCTTCGTCAGGCAATGCAAGGGCGAACTGTGCTGGTAATTGCCCACCGACTTGCAACCGTTCAGGAAGCGGACCAAATTGTTGTTCTGGAGAAAGGAAGCATCCGTGAGCAAGGAAGCCACGACCAACTGATGGCCAGCAACGGTCGCTACCGCGAATTGTGTGAACGGCAGTTCATCCGGGTCAATGCCATCGGAAGCAACTAATGGAGAACCCGCAACCCACACCCACCGATCCCCAAGAGAGTGAGCAACGGCCAACGACGGACAACGAAACCAACAACCCTCAACAGCGCTGGGAATATCGCGTCGTTCATATCAACATCAACAATGATGCTCCACCCAAGCCATCCACCCCTGAGGCAGCCAGCAAAAAACTGCAGGGTTCTCTAAGTCCGGAATTCATTAAGCGTGAATTCCCCCAGATGTATCAGCAACCACCCCTGGAGCAGAAGCACCCTGCAGCCCAGCTACAGCATTTCCTCAATCTGCTCGGCAACGAAGGATGGGAGCTTGTGGAAACCAGCCAAGTGGGAGGTTTGCTGATGTTTTTCTTCAAACGGCTTCAGAGGGCCAAACCAGATCAGACAACCGGCCAACCCAATGAAGCTGACAAGGCCGACGCCGGTAAAATCCCGCAGAGCGAAAAAGAATCATGACCACCTCAGACCTCTCCCAGGATCAGAACCCGGTACTCACCTTCGAAGGCAAGCGTTATGACCTCAATGCACTGCCCGACGAGCTGAAGGAACTGGTGCGTGGCATGCAAGTTGCTGATGCTCAGTTGCGCATGCACGAAGACACTCTCAAGGTGCTGGCAGTGGGTCGTCAGTCGATGGCGATGCAGTTGAACGAACGTCTCAACGACGTCACCCCTCTGCCTGAGGAAGGCTGAACAACAGCAAAAACTGCATAGCCAAAACGACCAAGAAAAAGCCTCCGCAAATTCGGAGGCTTTTTTGTTGTTTCAGCCAGGGAAAATCAGCTTGTCAAGCTCAACCTTCAGAAAAGCGATGGGCACGTGTGAGCTTAAACACGGTTCCAGACAGAAGCAGGAGCGCAAAAAGATTCGGCAGAGCCATCAAGCCATTAAGGGTGTCAGAAACATCCCAGACAAGACCTTTCTCTCCGGCGATAGCGGCACAAACAGCAACTGCTATCCAAACCAGACGGTAGGGAAGAATGGCCTTCTCTCCAAACAGGAACTGAGTGCACTTCTCTCCATAAAAACTCCATCCCAGAATTGTCGTAAAGGCAAAAACAACAATGCCTGCAGTCACAATCACTCCACCACCATTAATGCCAAGTCCAAAAGCCGTGATCGAAATGTCAGATCCAGACAAAGCTTTCCTTGCCTTATCAGTCATCTCCAACAGAGTTTCAGAATAGTTTGTGATCACGACAAGGGCTGTCATCGTGCAGACCACAAATGTGTCAATGAAGGTGCCGAGCATGGCAACTGATCCCTGACGAACTGCGCTGGTGGTTTTGGAAGCAGCATGGGCTATCGGAGCACTACCCAAACCAGCTTCATTGGAGAAAATGCCCCGCTTGAGGCCTTGCAGCACAACGGCTCCAAACACACCACCAACAGCAGCCTGACCACTGAATGCGGAACTAAAGATCAGGCCAAAAGCACTTGGGATTTGATTGATGTGCATCGAAAGGATGACAAGGCATGCACCGATGTAGAGGATTGCCATCACAGGAACAATCGCAGAAGCCGCTCTCGCAATCCGACGGACACCACCGATCACAACCAGAAAAATCAGTACACCAAGTACAACGCCAGTCGCACTGCGGGGGATTTGCGTGGTCTTTTCGAGGGCTTTAGCCAGTTCAAATGCCTGAACACCATTGCCGATTCCAAAGCCGGCGAGCATGCCAAAAAAAGCAAACAAGCCTGCCATCCAGGTCCAACCATGGCCCAATCCATTGCGGATGTAATACATCGGGCCGCCAACATGATTACCTTCCGCGTCAGTTTCACGGAAATGGACAGCCAGCACTGCTTCTGCATATTTAGTCGCGATCCCGAAGATGGCGATCAACCACATCCAAAAGATTGCCCCCGGACCACCAACGGCGATCGCCGTGGAGACCCCAGCAATGTTTCCGGTCCCAATGGTGGCCGCCAACGACGTCATCAAGGCCTGGAACGGAGAGATCTCTCCCTCACCACGCTGATCAACAGGCTCAAAGAGGAGCTTGAAGCCATATCCGAGCTTGCGCAGCGGAATACAGCGAAGCCCAACCATCAAAAAGATGCCTGTAATTGCGATGAGAGCCACAGTCCATGGCCCCCATGCGAATGCACCTACCTTGGAATTAACAAGCGTGATGAAATCTTTCATCTTAAAAACCAGAAAAACGCAATCGAAAAATTCTCAAAAACTAAAAAGAGAAGCCAAGATTCAAAGCGATTGAAGTGATTCAAATCGGAAGATCTGATGACCAAGAGTGTCATCGCCATCGGCAGCGGTCTTGATCACACGTTGCTGAAGAACCCAGAAACCATCGGGCTCTAGGGGCACAAATGTGTCTTCAAATTGGTTTTCAGGGCCACGCGCTTCACCCGTCGCCGGGTCGGAGTACTGACTGGTGTAGGTATGGCTGAGGTAGCCGGCTCCGGTGTCGGTGGTACTGCCGGTGTGAATGGTCACCACCGTGCCGTGAATATGGCGATGAACCATCGTCACCACATCGTTCTTGATCCGATAACGATCACCTTCACCCTTGCCGCCGATGATCACTTCCACTCCAGCATCGGTGCTCTCACCAGCCGTGAACGTGTTGTCGCCATGCACTTGGTCGAAACTGCGACGCACACGGTGGATGGCGACCTCCCAGAGCTGAGAGGCAAGCGCTTTCTGCACTTCAGCATCATCAACACCGTCCACAGAGGCCTTCAGATCGGCTCCCACGCTGAACGTGCCCTCCACACGACGGTCGCCTTGCTCCCAGATGCAACGACCCTTGTAACCAGCGAAACCAGGATCCCAGGTGTAGCGATTGGCGTAAGCGGCTTGAAACGCCTCCCGACAATCACTGCCGGGTGCAATCTGGGTGGGAAGGGCCTGGGTCACAACGAGAAGGGATGTCGTTGAAGACGACCTTAATGGCTTGGCATTGTCTGGTGAACATCTTGCAAGGCATGGATCGAAAGGGTCTCTGCCTGCAGGGCTGCAATCGCTTCAACTGCAGCCCTAGCCCCTGCCAGGGTGGTCACGGTTGGCACTGAGTAATCCAGCGCAGCTCTACGGATGTAACGATCATCGTGGGCTGCCTGACGGCCGATCGGCGTGTTGATCGCCAATTGGATCCCGCCCGAACGGATCAGATCTTCAATATTGGGTCTGCCTTCGTGAACCTTCAAAACGGAGCTGACCTCAAGGCCGGCCTGCTGGAGCGCTTGAGCAGTACCGGACGTGGCCGTGAGCTCAAAGCCAAGTTCGATCAGTCGCAACGCCACCGGAACAAGGGCCTGTTTGTCACGATCGTGAGTGGAGAGAAACACGCGTCCAGAGGTTGGCAGTGCATCCCCAGCCGCGAGTTCAGCCTTGGCATAGGCCATCCCGAACTCGCGAGCTGAGCCCATCACCTCACCGGTGGAACGCATTTCGGGGCCGAGCACGGAGTCAGCACCAGGGAATCGCCGGAAGGGCAGAACCGCTTCCTTCACTGCCTGCAACGGTGGTTGCGGCTCTGCCAATAAGCCAACGTCAGCGAGCGTTTCTCCAGTCATCAGCCGGGTGGCGATACGGGCAAGCGGAACACCTGTGGCCTTGGCCACAAACGGCACGGTGCGGGAAGCGCGAGGATTGGCCTCGATGATGTAGACAACCTCTTTTCCCTCGGCATCGCGCTGCACGGCGAACTGCAGGTTGATCAACCCCTGAACCTTGAGCGCTAGGGCCAAGGATTCGGTCCAACGACGGATGAGTTGGAGCGCCTGCTCACCAAGCGAAACCGATGGCAGACAGCAGGCTGAGTCACCTGAATGGATGCCTGCGGGCTCGATGTGCTCCATGAGTCCACCGATCACCACGGCCCCATCCCGATCGCAGAGGGCATCAACATCCACCTCGACTGCGTTCTCCAGATACTGATCGATCAGCACTGGATGATCAGGCTCCACCTGCACAGCTTCCACCATGTAGCGATTGAGCTCCTGCTGATCGAAAACCACCTCCATCGCCCGACCACCGAGCACATAGGAAGGACGCACGACCACCGGATAACCAACCCGATCCGCCACCGAACGAGCCTCTTCTTCACTTCGAGCCAGACCATTCCGAGGCTGACGAATCTCCAACTCGCGCAGAATGGCCTCGAACTGTTCCCGATCTTCCGCCCGGTCAATCGAAGCAGGCGACGTACCCAGAATTCGGCTACCGGTCTGGCGTCCAGCTTCACTGTCAAGCCAGCGCAGTAAAGGCAGGGCCAGCTTGAGAGGGGTTTGACCACCAAACTGAACAATCACCCCTTCAGGACGCTCGGCCTCGATCACATTGAGCACATCCTCGAGGGTGAGCGGCTCAAAATAAAGACGGTCACTGCTGTCGTAGTCAGTGGAAACCGTCTCAGGATTGCTATTGACCATCACCGTGGCGAAGCCCCGTTCCTGGGCGGAGAAGGAAGCGTGGCAACAGCAATAATCAAATTCGATGCCCTGGCCGATCCGATTAGGCCCACCGCCGAGGATCATCACCTTGCGGCGTTGCTCCGATTGCACCTCATTCATCGGCGGCAGAGTGTCCAGTTCTCCAGCGTCGTTAAGACGCTGGACGCGTCGCTCATAGGTTGAGTAGTGATAGGGAGTGGTGGATGCGAATTCAGCAGCGCAGGTATCAACGGTTTTGAACAGTGGCGTGATGCTCAGTTGATGGCGTCGACTGCGTACATCCAGCTCATCACAACCTGTGGCCCAGGCGATCTGACGGTCGGAATACCCCAATTGCTTGAGCTGAAGCAGATCATCAGCACTCAGTTCTGCCAGGTTGCGGTTGCTTAAAAGCGCTTTCTCACAATCAATCAGCGTGCGCAGCTTGGCGAGGAACCAAGGATCGATACGACTGAGTGCATGGATCTCAGCATCACTGCGACCTTCCACCATCGCCGCTCGCACAGCAAGGATCCGGTCGGGAGAAGGGGTTCGCAAACTGCGTTCGAGTTCAACGGCCGTAACAGGCGCATCAGGGCGATCACATCCCCAGCCCGATAGGCCGGTTTCCAAAGAGCGCAATGCTTTCTGAAACGACTCTTCGAAGCAGCGACCAATCGCCATCGCCTCGCCCACGGATTTCATCGCAGTGGTGAGAACCGCAGGAGAACCGCGGAACTTCTCAAAGGCGAAACGAGGGATTTTGGTGACCACATAATCGATCGTCGGCTCAAAACAGGCCGGCGTCTGACCCGTGATGTCGTTGAGGATCTCATCGAGGGTGTAACCAACGGCTAATCGGGCAGCGATCTTGGCAATCGGAAAACCTGTGGCCTTGCTCGCTAAGGCCGAGGATCGACTCACCCGAGGGTTCATCTCGATCACCACAACATCGCCATCCGCAGGATTGATGGCGAACTGGATGTTGCTGCCCCCAGTGGCCACACCGATCTCGCGAATAATGGCAATCGACTGATCGCGTAAGCGTTGATATTCCCGATCGGTCAGAGTCTGAGCAGGAGCCACGGTGATCGAATCGCCGGTGTGCACCCCCATCGGATCGAGGTTTTCGATGCTGCAAACGATCACGACGTTGTCGACCTGATCGCGCATCACCTCCAGCTCAAATTCTTTCCAACCGAGCAGAGACTGTTCAATCAAGATTTGGGAAACAGGGCTGGCCTCCAGTCCGCTTTTGCAAATTGCGGCGTACTCCTCAGGGTTGTAGGCAATGCCCCCTCCACTACCGCCGAGGGTGAAGGCTGGTCGAATAATGCGAGGAAACGTCGTGATCGCCGCACCCACGGCTTCAGCTTCCTCAAGACTTGAAGCGATCCCGGAAGGACACACCTTCACGCCAATGCGCTCCATGGCCTGCTTAAACAGTTGGCGATCCTCCGCCTTGCGAATAGCAGGGAGGTCGGCACCGATCAGTTCCACGCCGAAGCGATCCAACGTTCCGTTCTCAGCCAAGGCAACGGCAAGGTTGAGAGCCGTCTGTCCACCCATGGTCGGGAGCAGAGCATCAGGGCGCTCCTGTTCGATCACCCGGGTGACAACCTCCGGGGTCAGGGGCTCGATATAGGTACGATCCGCCAGCTCCGGATCGGTCATGATTGAGGCGGGGTTGGAATTCACCAACACCACTTCGTAACCATCGGCCCGAAGAGCTTTGCAGGCCTGCGTTCCGGAGTAATCAAATTCACAGGCTTGTCCGATCACGATCGGACCGGAACCCAGCAGAAGGATGCGACGAAGATCAGACCGCCGGGGCATGGGCCTTTGCAAGTAGCCAAACCTGTACAGCCTCCCACGCGACACCCCCAACACGGCGGCTTTCAACCATCACTCGCTAGCGTGAATGGATAGGGAAGTAAGCGAGGACTATGAGCGAGCTCCAGCGCCTCAAGGGGCTGCTGCCACCGGAAATGCAGAGCTGGGTGTTCGTGGAGGCCGCAGCTGCCGTTGAACCGCCGCTGATCACCCTGGAGGAGATCGGCAGAGATGAGGTGGAAATCCAGGTAGATCTGGAGCATTGGGACAACCTCGCCCTGGATCACCGCAATCTGCTGTTCTGGCATGAAGTGGGTCGGGTTCAGAACGACACCATCCCTCGAGACGGCTGGGAGATGGCGGCGTTGGCAATCGGCCTGGGCGGTGCCATCGGTGAGCTGTGGGTCCAAGACGGACTGCTACTGGTGATGGCACTGGGTCTCTCCGGCTTTGCCGGCTACAGGCTTTATCTCAAAAACAATTCAGAGAAACGTTTGCAGGACGCGATCGCGGCCGATGAAAGAGCGATTGATCTCGCCTGCCGATTCGGCTACAGCGTTCCCAATGCCTACAAAAGTCTTGGCGGTGCGTTGAAAGAATTGGTGGAGCTGACGCGCAAGAAGAAAAAGCGCAGCTTCTATGAAGATCGTCTGGAGGCCCTGCGCAAAAGCGCCAGCAAAGCAAGGGCTGAAATGGCTCAGCAACAGGGGTCGAGAGAGTCTGTAACCAGTGAGAATGTTTATGGATAGCGAGCAGCTGGCCCAAATGGCTGCCGATGCCTGTGATGATCGCAAGGCAACCGACATTGAATTGATCCGGGTGGACGAGGTTTCGAGCCTGGCCGACTGGATGGTCTTCGCCGGTGGCCAAAGTGATGTTCAAGTGCGTGCCATCGCCCGCTCCGTGCAGGACAAGCTGGAAGAAACCACAGGCCGACTTCCTCTGCGCAAAGAAGGGGTGAACGAAGGCCGTTGGGCTCTACTCGACTATGGGGAGTTGATCGTTCATATTCTTCAGCCGGGTGAACGCAGTTTTTATGACCTCGAAGCCTTCTGGGGTCACGGAGAACGCAAAGACTTCGTAGCGTCACCAAGCGAACAGGCACTCTGATCAGCGTTGATGGCCAGCACCAGTGCCTGCCCAGTGCCTCATGAGCAACGCCCCCAGGAGGAATTCCAGCAGCTGTGTGAGTCCTGGTTCTTCACCTGGCCCACAACATCCCAGCGCAGTCTTGATCTGGCTCTGCTGATCAGCTGGCTTGGGATCATGCCGATCACCATGACCGTGGCCAGTGGCAGCTGGCTCCTGCGTAACGACCTACCAAGACTGTTGTCAGCCGGGGCAGTTTCAGCCCTAGTACTTCCCATGCTGCTGCTGGTGCGTCAGTGGTTGGGATGGAGTTACGTGCACAAACGCCTGCTCTCAGAACAGGTGGAATACGAGGAATCAGGTTGGTATGACGGTCAGGTGTGGGAAAAGCCGCTTGCATGGCGGCAGCGTGACCTGCTGATGGCACGCCATGAAGTGCGACCAATCCTTGGACGACTCGCGCGAGCCATGGCCTGGACTGCTGGACTCATGCTGATTGGCGCCAGTCTCTGCCAGGCTCTCTGAACACACCGAACCAGCCGTTCCCATGGCACTGCCCTCAAGCCTCGGCGGCGGTCCTTCCTCCACGGGCATGCCCCCTCTAGAAGTGAGGCTGAAACGCGGTTCCAGCGTGGAATCCGTGCACCGCGTTCATGCCGTGGTCTGTGACCAGCGCGGTCGGATTTTGATGCGGGCTGGACGAGCTGACTATGAAAGTTTCATCCGCTCCGCCCTCAAGCCATTCCAGGCACTGCCATTTCTCAGTAGTGGGGCGGCAGCCCAAGTGCAATGCGGCGATAAGGGCTTGGCCATCAGCTGCGCCTCCCATTCCGGCACTGCAGAACATGCCCGCGAAGCCTTCAAGATTCTCTGGAATGCCGAACTGGAGTCTTCACAGCTGCAGTGTCCGATACCTGATGGAGCGAGCAGTCCGCTGGAACACAACTGCTCAGGCAAGCACGCTGCCTTTCTGGCAACCTGTCGAAAGATGGCCTGGCCCACAGAGAGTTATCTCCAAGGCGATCATCCCTTGCAGCAAGAGGTGAACCGACGGGTTGCCGAGCTTTTGGGCCTACCGCCTGATGAACTGATCGCCGCCAGGGACGACTGCGGTGCACCAACACTGCGTCTCCAACTCCCGCAAATGGCCTTGCTTTACGCCCATCTCGGAGCATCCACCCAGGCAGAACTGGAGCAGATCAGCAGGGCGATGCTGGCGCACCCCCACATCGTGGCGGGCGAGGGGAGATTCGACACCGAACTGATGCGCCGTAGCCATGGTCAGGTACTGAGCAAAGGTGGTGCCGAAGGCATTCAGTGCCTCAGCAGGATCGGCGAAGGAATGGGCGTCGCGATCAAGGTGGAAGACGGTGCCAGACGTGCCAAACAAGCCGTCGCTCTTCATCTGCTTCAACAACTGGACTGGTTGACGCCCGGGAGCCTTCAAGAGCTTGAAGAGCAGGTGCTAATCCTCAATCCAGGAGTGCATCTAGAGGTGGAGGGAGCCCTGCGCTTCCAGGAGAGCTGAAGGATTGAGTAGCGGCGGCGGCGAACCACGGGATGTATACTTTTTGAGTCATCGCGGGGTAGAGCAGTCTGGTAGCTCGTCGGGCTCATAACCCGAAGGTCGGGAGTTCAAATCTCCCCCCCGCCACCAATTCAAAACCCCCGAGGCCAAACGCTTCGGGGGTTTTTTGTTGTTTGTCCAAGAGCCTCTGCTGCTGTCAACGAGAGAGGCGCAGATCCTGCGACATTGTTCTTAGCGGAGGGCATGGATCAACACACAATGGCTTCAGGATTCAGCACTGCCATGAACCAAAGCCCATTTGAGGCAATTGTGGTTGGCTCAGGCGCCACCGGAGGGGTGGCAGCGATGACTCTGGCGGAGGCAGGGGTCCGTGTTCTGGTGCTTGAGGCGGGTCCTGATCTCACCCCCCGGAAGGCGATGGGAGGAGAACCTGGCAACAGCATCCGCAGGCTGGAAGGACTCATCGGGGGCACCCATCGCCGACAGGCCCAACATCCCGGTTATTGGAAACAAAATCCCCTGCTCTATATCGATGAGCAGAAGCATCCCTACAGCCATCCCCATCAGCGCCCATTCCTCTGGACCCGCGGCCATCAGGTGGGTGGCAGAAGCCTGACCTGGGGTGGCATCACCCTGCGACTATCGAATCGTGAGTTCAAGGCTGCCGCCGAGGATGGTCATGGGTCGGAGTGGCCGATTGACTACGACGATCTGGCACCGCACTACACCGCCCTGGAACAACTACTGGCGGTTCATGGTCGTCGCGACGGCCTCGAGCAACTGCCCGATGGGTGGGCGACTACTGCACTGCCCTCCACCAAAGAAGAAGAGGCGTTCGCCTCCAAAGTGCAACGAGAGCTTGGCTTCCCCTGGATAGCTTCTCGGGGCTTTGAACAACCGTACAAAAACCAAAAGGCCGCTTGGCCCCGTTCAAGCAGCACGGGAAGCACCCTGAAACGCGCCCTGGCCACGGGGCTTGTGGAGGTTTGTAGCAATCAGATGGTGGAGAAGCTGGTGATCGCGCCAGGCCAAGATCGGGCCACGGGCGTGATCGCAGTGAACCTGAGCGACGGCAGCCGCTGCCGCCTTGAAGCCCCCCTGATCGTGCTTTGCGCCTCCACGATTCAAAGTTTGCGCATTCTGCTGAATTCAGAAGAGCAACACTGCAGCGAAGGCTTCAGGGATCCCTCCGGGCGGCTAGGCCAATACCTGATGGACCACGTCTCCAGCTGTCGATTTTTCGCGATTCCAGCCCAGTCGGACGTGATCAATCCCGCACCACTCTCAGGGGCGGGAAGCTTTTTCATCCCCTTTGGACCCTGTCTGGAAGGCACGAGGTCCGTGAATTTCCTTCGGGGCTATGGCCTGTGGGGAGGGATCAATCGCTTTGACCCTCCTGAAGCTCTAAAGCGCCAATCACACTCTCGTCTGGGCTTCTTGATCGGCCATGGCGAGGTGCTTGCACAGGCCCATAACCACGTCAGCCTGTCCACCCAAACCGATCGATGGGACGTCCCCATCGTTCACATCGACTGTCGTTGGGGGTTGAACGAAGAAGCGATGGTGGAGCACATGCAGAGCACGATGAAACAGGCCATCGAAGCCGCTGGTGGAGAGATGAGGCCACTCCAGGATCTTGTTCACATGCCCCTGATCGAACCACTGGTGGCGGGGAGTGCCGCGCTCGCCAGTGGAGCACCGCCCCCGGGGTACTACATCCATGAAGTGGGGGGTGCCGCCATGGGCAGCGATGAATGCACCAGCGTGGTGGATCGATGGAACAGGCTCTGGCGCTGCCCGAACGTTCTAGTGGTCGACGGTGCCTGCTGGCCCACTTCAGCCTGGCAAAGCCCGACGTTGACAATGATGGCTGTCACCCGAAGGGCCTGCCAGCAAGCAATCAAAGGCGGGAACGACTGAACAAATCATCCAAATAGCGCTCAGTGACTGCACGGTCTTCACAACCGTTCTGAAAGAGGAAGTTGGCCAGAGCCGAGCTCATCACCCGGTACTGATCCCAGCTGGGATGACGACCAATGAAGTCCTTCATGCCGCGGTACAGCAGCTCGGGAATTTCAGCTTCAAGACTGACAAAGGTGGAGGGAGCAGGCAAAGCAGAGCTACCGACCTCGAGAGTTTCTGCCGCTTCAACACAAAGTTCGAGATGGTTGCGATCCACTTAGGCCCCTCAGTCGGTCATTGCTGTCCCACTAAGAAGCCACAAACCAAGGGGGAACGTCAAAGGGTGCGAGCAAAATCGACCATGCCCCAATCTCTAGTGAGACTCACTGCGGCGCAGGGGGGCTATTAGCGACGACTTGCGATCAGCAAAGACGAGACCAAACCCGCCGAAGCTGTCAAGAAGTGTCCGATACAGAAGCGTCCAACCGAAGCATTCCCCAGTTTCCGGCGCAAACGCCTAGGTGTCGTGGAAAACAACCGCAAAGCTGTGGAAAACACCGAAAGAATGTCCGAGAGCTAAAACCGATAAGCTCTTCTTATCGGAGAAAGTCTCAAGAGACCAGGGCAAGACTGAGATCGTCGAGGCCCACAGATCCACTGGTTTCCTTCAGGTTTCGGTGTCAAAAGGTTCGCCTTTTGCAGACACCTTGCGAAGAGTCTCTGGCCCTAGAGGGTGATCGGCATGGGGATAGGGGTGGTGTCCGTGTCCATGCTCGTGCGCATGATCATGGCTGTGCTGATGCCCTCCACCCAGAGGAATGGGAATGCCGTCGGGTTGACACGCACCTGTGCACTCGTGTTCGCAGAGCTCACATCCATCGGTGAGGCCCTCAACGTGGTGGTGGTGACTTTCCTGTGCGAGGCCAACCTCAGCCTCGAAGCCAAGAACCTGAGCCCGGTACTTGCAGAGCGAGCAATTCATGGCCGTCTCGCCACCCAGAACTTCCTGCACCCGTTCCACAAAGGTGTCGAGCACAAGCGCGTGATCTCCGAGATAGCCGGCTGAAACAAAATCCACATCCGGATGGTCAGCAGCCACTAAGGCGGTGTGCTGACGAATGCGGCTCACCAAAACGCCTGAAAAGAGGAAATAGGGGAACACGACGATTCGTTTAAAACCCAGACGCACCACATGCCGCAGGCCTGGCTCCACCAAAGGGAACGTCACGCCGGAATACACCGTTTCACCCCACCCGAAACCGAGACCCTCAACAAGCATGCGGGTGATCTTGGTGACGTTGGAATTCGCATCCGGATCGGAAGAGCCACGGCCCACCACCACCAGAAGCGTTTCTTCGAGCGAAACGTCACTGGGGGACTGGGCCAAAGCTTCCTGAATGCGCGCGCCGGCCGCAGCGATCATCAAGCGATCCACCCCAAGCTCACGGCCGTAATCGATGGTCAGTCCCGTTTCGGCGCTGTACGTATTGAGAACCGAAGGAATGTCGTTCTTGGCATGACCGGCGGCGAACAACATCGCAGGCACCGCCAGAACACGCTTCACCCCCTGAGCCCGCAGTCGATCAAGGGAGTCTCGAAGGATCGGCTTGGCAAATTCGAGATAACCATGCTCTACCGGAAGGCCTCCCATTCTTGGCCTGAGTCCATCAGCAAGGCTGGCGAACTCCTCCACCGCCTGGCGGTTGCGACTGCCATGACCACAGATGAGGACGCCCACATCTTCTGCCTTGAGCTCAGACAAACCCGCAGTCACACGTCTTTCTCACCTGAGGTGACCCTATCGCCAGCAATGACGCGATGATTTCTTTAGAGCGCTGATTGCCAGTGGCCCCGGTTCGCAATCCCCTCGCTGCTGATTGCCTGACGAAGGGAACGCTATTCCCCTCATCAACGGAAGTCGAATCGATTCTGCGCAGCGCACCACAACCGTTACCCCTGAGAATCTGCAGCGGTGGCACCACCAGTCGCTGCACAGAGGATCAGCATTGGACGCTTGATCTGAGCGACGGGCACCGAACCCTTGTCCTGAACAACGATCACACCAGTGTCCGCTTGGGTGCTGGCCTGACCATGGGTGAGATTCAAGCGGAGCTGGCCATCCACCGGAGAATGATCCCCACCGGACTCTCGGGCCTGCCCGGCGCTGGGTTCCTGATTACTGGTGGCATGGGCCCCCTCAGCCGCAGCCTCGGTCTAGCCATCGACCACATCGAGGGGATCAGAGGCATTTGGGGCAATGGACACCGCTTCCGCATCACCCGACCCGGTGATGCCCTGCTGGAGCACAGTCCCGAGCACATGGAATGGCGGGGACTGCTTGGAGCTGCGCTCTTTCTCGGGGTGGTGCAGGAACTCGATCTGCAAACGACCCCACTCCTATCCGTGGAGATCCTTCAAGGCTGTGTGACCCCTCAAGAGCTCGAGGCGCTGATCTTGGAGGCAGAGGGCTTCCCGAACGGAATTAGCCTGCAATGGTGCTGGGGAGCACGGCTTGAAGTCATGCTTGTGGCCAGATCAGACGATCGTTTAGCCCTCCAGATTCTCAGGCATCAACGCGAGGCGCGAAAGCTCTCACAACCGCTGTACACGCACCTAAGCGGGATTCATCAGCTTCCAGCCTTGGGGGCGATGAGTCTGGCCCTCACCGATGAAGCGCCTGTGCATCAAGAGGTTTTAGGCCTGCTTGGACCACGATGGAGCGACCAAAGCCAGGCCATGATCACGGCCCTGGGGGTTGCCATGGCCAATCGCCCTCACCACCGATGCACGATCGCTTGCCAACAGCTGGGAGGCGCCGTGAGCCAACAGCCCTGCAACAGCAGCTCGTTCATCCACCGCCAAGCCGAGTGGAAACCGTGGATCACCGCCAGCTGGCCACCTGGAGATCGGAGCGGTCGCCAAGCCAGTCTGCGCTGGCTCGAGCAGGTTCGAGACTGCCTCCATCCCCTTTGCCCCGGCGTGCATCTGGCTCAGCTTCACGACCATCTGCCTTGGCACGCGCGCGAACTCGAGCAAGCCTTCGGATCCTGGCTGCCGCATCTACGGGATCTAAAGCAACGACTCGATCCCAACGGGGTGCTGCCGATGCTGTGAATGCGGGGAGGGGATAGGGGCAGTGAGATACGGTCGCCGCATGACGAACAGCGTTGGCATGCGGCAGTGGTTCGACAATCCAGCCAAGGAGGTTCTCTCTGGCCTGGTGGTGGCTTTCGCCATGATTCCGGAAGCGATTGCCTTTTCCGGCATCGCTCATGTTGACCCACAGGTGGGCCTCTTCGGGGCGTTTTGCCTATCAGTGACGATCGCGTTCGTGGGCGGTCGCACAGCCATGATCACCTCGGCCACAGGCTCCACGGCCCTGCTGATGACCAGCCTGGTGGCCAGTGGGAATGCCCGCGGCCTTGAGCTTGGTGTGGAAGGCCTTGGCCTGCAATATCTACTTGTGGCAGGCATTCTCACCGGTGTGCTGCAAATTCTCTGGGGCTATCTGCGCCTGGCCCACCAGATGCGTTTTGTCCCCCAGGGGGTGCTGAGTGGATTCGTTAATGCCCTAGCCCTGCTGATTTTTCAGGCACAGCTTCCTCAGTTGGGAATCAATCTGCAATTCGGAGAGCATGGCGAGCACGGTGGTCAGGCAGTGCTGGCTACAGCACAAATTCCGACGGTTGGATTGCTGGTGGTCCTGGGCTTGGTGATCATCTACGGACTCCCCAGGCTGACCCGGCTTATCCCCTCCCAGCTGGTGGCGATCGTGGTGCTGACCATCATCAGCATCAACCTCAATCTGGACATCCCCACGGTCAAAAGCCTGGGGCAACTGCCTGGCAATCTGCCGATCCCCAGTCTTCCTTTCGGGGCCTTTGCCGATGGCAAGGTTCCCTTCAGCCTGGCGACGTTGGGCATCGTCTTGCCCACAGCCCTGTCGATCTCTCTCGTTGGCCTGATGGAGACGTTCCTGACCCAGGACATCCTGGACGACAAGACCGACACCACCTCCAATAAGAACCGTGAGGCGCAGGGGCAGGGCATTGCCAACCTCGTCTCATCGCTGTTCGGAGGCATGGCGGGCTGCGCACTGGTAGGGCAGTCGGTGATGAACATCGACAACGGAGGACGGGGTCGCTTTTCGACCCTGTTCTCTGGCGTCAGCCTGATGGCCATGATCCTTCTGGCCAGAGGCTGGGTACAGCAGATCCCGATGGCTGCTCTGGTGGCAGTGATGATCAGCATCGCCGTCAGCACAGCAGATATCAATGGGCTGCGTGCCATCGGCCGCCTTCCCAAAAGCGACACCGCTGTGATGGTGATGACCTTTGCGGTGACGATGCTCACCACCCCCCACAACCTTGCCCTTGGCGTGTTGGCAGGTGTAGCGCTCGCCGCTCTGCTGTTCAGCAGAAAGGTGGCGAAGGTGATCAAGGTGGATGTCGAGGACATCGCCCCAGACCACCGGCGTTATCGAGTCACCGGCCAGCTGTTCTTTGTCAGCAAGGTGTATTTCCTCCAGGGCTTTGATGTCCATCAACATCCGCCGCGGATCACGATCGATCTCAGCAACCTGCATATCTGGGACCAGACCGGTGTCGCGGCTCTCAATCAACTCACCCGCAAGCTGGAACGTGGGGGATCAGAAGTGACCGTGGAGGGCCTCAACCCTGAAAGCCTTGATCTGCTCAAACGGATCGGCTCTCAGCCAGAAGCTGCTCACGGTTAGAGAACGACCGGAGGCCTTGCCTGGCCTCCACAACAATCAGCGCAATCTTCAGCAGTCACGCTGATCAATCGGCTGTTGGAAGACCAACGAGGCACGTGTCGAGATCAGCTTTCATCACCTGATGCCGTTCTTGAAGGGCCGGATCTTCATCGAGGGCCTGCAGATATTGATCGGTCACGTCAACACCAATGCCAAGAATCAGACAGAGCGTTTGAAGATCCCCACTGGCAACGGCCCGCTCTCGGGCGCTCTCTCTGAGCACACCAATCAGAGCCATCTTGTTGTTGTAAGTGCTCCGTTCTGAATCTTCTGTAGAAAAACCAGCAGCAGGCCAAGTGAAGGCCATCAGCATCAACGCCAGCGCTGGCCAGGATCGGCTGGCGTTCATTCAGGCACCCAAGAGCGGAATTCTGATCACGCTAAGGAGGTTGATCGTGTCTGACCACCAAGCAAATCCACAAAGCGTCTGAGACACTTGGGGTCGCAGCAGTTGAGCATGCCGTTCCGCACCCTCTGGGTCTCGCTCGCCGCTGCACTGATGCTGCAGGCTTGCGCCACCCTTGGCGAAGGCGGTGCCTCTCGCCTGGGTCTGATCCAACAGCGTCAAACGCTCCGATGTGGCGTCAGCGGCAAGATTCCTGGCTTCAGCTTTCTGAGCTCAGACGGCGACTATTCCGGCCTCGACATCGATCTATGTCGAGCCTTTGCCGCAGCCTTCATCGGTGATGCCGATGCCATCGAGTTCCGGCAGCTCACCGCTCCAGAACGCTTCACAGCCCTGAGGACTGGCGAGGTCGACCTGCTCTCGCGCAACACCACCTTCAACCTCAGTCGGGATGCGGCTGGCGGCAATGGCGTCAGCTTCGCGCCGGTGGTGTTCCACGACGGTCAGGGCTTGATGGTGAAAACCTCTCGAGGGATCCGCACGATCGACGACCTCAACGGTGAGACCATCTGCGTGGGCTCAGGCACCACCACGGAACAGAACCTCAACGATGCCTTTGAAGCACGCGGAATTGCCTACACACCAATCAAATACCAAGACCTCAACCAGGTTGTAGCCGGCTACCTCCAGGGTCGATGCGCGGCGATGACCTCCGATCGCTCACAACTGGCTGCGGCCCGTTCAGGCTTCGCCAAGCCAAAGCAACACCAGATTCTCGAAGCCGTATTGAGCAAAGAACCACTGGCTCCCCTGTCGGCGGGTGGGGACCAACGCCTTGGAGATGCAATGCGCTGGGTGGTGTATGCCCTGATCACGGCAGAGGAACTAGGGATCACCAAGGCGAATGTGGGGGATTGGCTCGACAAGGCAAACAAACAGACAGAGCTAACGCGTCTGCGCCGTTTCCTTGGAGTTGATGGAGATCTGGGCATGAAGCTCGGTCTCGAAGCGGATTTTGTCGTCAAGACGATTGCAGCCACCGGCAACTATGGCGAGATCTACAACCGTCATCTCGGCCCGAACAGCGCCGTCCCGATTCCACGAGGGATCAATCAGCTGTATCGCGATGGGGGGGCAATGACAGCTCCGCCCTTCCAGTAGTGGCCGTTATGAAAGGGACACGCCGCTGGCTGCTGCAACTCGCCGTGGTGGTGCTGCTGCTCACCCTGATGGGGGTGCTGATCAACAACCTGGCGGTCAACCTGCTCCGCACAGGTTTGGGCCTGAGTTTCAGCTGGCTGAGTCGTCCCACAGGCTTTGCCCTTGCCGAACACGCTCTGCCTTATTCGCCCTCAGATAGCTATGCCTGGGCGTTGTTCGTGGGTTGGATCAACAGCCTCAAGGTGATTAGCGCTGGCCTTGTCGCCGCCACAATCCTCGGAGTACTAGCGGGTTCGGCGAGGAGAAGTACCAATCCTCTGCTTCGAGCTCTAGCTGCGCTCTATGTGAGTGTGATTCGCCAGATCCCCCTGCTGCTGCAGCTGTTTTTCTGGTATTTCGTGGCCCTGCTCGGGCTACCGCAATCGAATCCATCACCGCTGGGCTCCCTCTTCACTCTTACAAACCAGGGGATCGCTGTTCTGGGAGTGCATCTCAGCGTGGAATTCACCGCTGTGCTGTTGGCACTCAGCGTGTTTACAGGTGCTTCGATCGCCGAAGTGGTGCGTGGTGGCCTCGATTCGGTCCCGCGCGGGCAATGGGAGGCCTTCAGAAGCCTGGGCCTCTCCGAGCGCTTGGGTCTGCGAAAAGTGGTGCTCCCCCAGGCTCTTCCAGCAATCCTTCCAGGTCTCAGCAGTCAGTACCTCAATCTCGCCAAAAACAGCACTCTGGCCATCGCTATCGGTTACTCCGATCTCTACTCAGTCAGTGACACCAGCATCACCCAGACAGGCCGGGCGATTGAAGGTTTTCTGCTGCTGTTGTTGAGCTTCCTGCTGCTCAATCTGCTCATCAATGGCGTGATGCAACTGCTCAACCGAGCCGTGATTCGGCGTGGGCAGCGCTCTTAAGCTTCGCCTGACACCTCGGGCAGCATCATGCCTTCCAAGCCGAAACTCGCAGCAATTCTGCTCACGATCGCTGCCGTGGCTGCAATCCTGCTTCCCTTCCTCTCAGCCACGCTGCTGACGGTGGGCTTGGGTGGCATCGCCTTCGCTGCGGGAATCGGCCAGTTCCTCCGACTGAGTGGTCCGGAAGCTGCCTCAGCCAAACTGTTCCGGGCGCTTTCCGGCCTTTTGTATTGCGCCGCTGCCGTCTGGGTACTGGTCGACCCGATCGACAGTGAGATCAGTCTCACCCTGTTCGCTGGTGTCCTGATGTTGGTGAATGGAGTGATGGAACTGGCGGCCGGTGCCAGCGCTGGAGGCCAGAGTGGTGGTTTTGTGCTTGTGGATGGCCTGATCACCTCTCTACTGGGTCTCTTTCTTGTTCTGGAATGGCCGAGCGACAGTCTCTGGGCCCTCGGCACACTGTTTGGCGTTGGTCTGTTCATGACCGCCCTGAATCTGTTCAGAGCTGAGCAATCGGCACCGCCAGCGGGCTAATGCGTGCATGCAAAGCCTTGATCAGGCACTGTCGTTTCTATCCAATCGACAGTGTGTTGAGCCTTGGGGTGATCGCACTGATCATCTGGGTTCTCTGGGCCAGCATCAGCTGGATTGTCCAGGCAGCTGACTGGTCTGTTGTCAGTAGTCATCTTCCTTTGTTCGCTAGCGGCAGTTACCCGCTTGATCAACGCTGGCGCCCGCTGCTCTGGATATCCCTGCTCGCTGCTCTGACCCTGATCACATTGATCGTTCCAATCAAGCGTGGGTCCAATCGCTGGATGGGGATGGTCCTGCCCTGGTGCTGGGTCTTCATGATCCCGCTCGGCCTTGTCCTCATGGCTGGTGGTCTCGGTCTCACCCCTGTCCCCAGTCGTGCATGGGGGGGCATCAGCCTCACCCTGCTGCTCACCGTCTGCAGCGCAGTGCTCGCTCTCCCTTTCGGAATCCTGCTTGCGCTGGGGCGCACCAGTGACCTTCCGGTGCTCCGCCACAGCAGCCGTCTGTATATCGATGTGATGCGCGCAGTCCCTCTGATCGCCGTGCTCTTCTTCGGGAAACTGCTGATCCCCTTGTTTTTGCCCATGCAACTGGAAATCAATCAGGTGCTCAGAGCGGTTGTCGCATTCGCCCTCTTCGCAGCGGCTTATGTGGCTGAAGACGTCCGCGGCGGACTACAGGCCATTCCAGAGACGCAGCGTGAAGCTGCTGCGGTGCTTGGCCTCTCGCCCCTCCAGAGCCTTCAGCTTGTGGTGCTTCCACAGGCTCTGCGCATCGCGATTCCCGCCCTGACCAACCAGGCCATCGGCCTGCTACAGAACACAAGCCTGATGGCCCTGCTCGGATTGGTGGAACTGTTGGGCATCGCTCAAAACCTGCTCGCCAACCCGGCGTTCATCGGCCGCCACCTCGAGGTGTATGTATGGCTTGGAGCGCTCTACTGGCTCTTCTGTACTGCCATGGCCCTGCTGGCACGCAAGATCGAACACAGTGGTCCAACCCTCAACGGCCGCTCCGCCTGATCCCTGCCTGCGCTGATGACGCATTCCATGACCACTGCTATCAAGGCTGACCACATCTGCAAGACCTATGGCGCTGAGCATCGCGCCCTCGACGATGTCTGCGTTGACGTCATCAGTGGCGAAGTTCTGGTGGTGATGGGTCCATCCGGGTCAGGCAAGAGCACATTGATCCGCACCTTCAACGGTCTTGAAGAGATCGATTCAGGTGAGCTGGATGTGCTCGGCATCAAACTCGACAATGAGGCAGACCCTCGCCATGTTCAGCGCATCCGCAGGCGAGTGGGGATGGTTTTTCAGCAGTTCAATTTGTTTCCCCACCTCTCCATTCTCGAGAACATCACGCTCGCACCAATGCGTGTTCAGAAGCAGACAAGGGTTCAGGCCGAAGCAAAAGCGCGCAGCCTTCTAGAGCAGATGGGCATCTCAGAACAGGCAGACAAATATCCTGCACAACTCAGCGGAGGACAACAGCAGAGGGTCGCCATTGCCAGGGCTTTAGCGCTCAATCCTGAGATCATGTTGTTTGACGAACCGACCAGCGCACTCGATCCCGAACGGGTAAAAGAAGTATTAGATGCGATGCGAACGCTCGCGAACCAAGGGATGACAATGGTTGTCGTCACCCATGAACTCGGATTTGCCAGGGAGGTTGCAGATCGGGTTCTGTTTATGGATAGTGGGCGCGTGATCGAAAGCGCAGACGCCAAAACCTTCTTTAATCAGGCACAACAAGAGCGCACCAGAAAATTCCTCAACCAGATCAACTGATCAAATAATCCAATCAAATAAAAAGCCTGACAGCTGATGAACTATCAACTATCAGGCAACGCTCAAGGCGACGATTTAATCACTCTTCAACGTCACTAGACCCTTCAGGGATTAAACGAATCACCTTTCGACCAAGCTTAATCTCGAAGTTATCACCTGGATTGAGGTCGAGCATGGCGGTATAAGCCTTGCCGATCAGAAGATTGCCATTGCCCTGCACCTTGGCGATGTAAGAGAGCTTGCGACCGCCTTTTCCGATACCCGCACTGCCGGCACCTAAATCGATTCCTTTCGCATTGAGAAGGGCATCATAGAAGGCCGTGAAATTGACACGGTCTGATCCATCCTTTTTCTGGGAGACGTAACCGCATGCTGTGGCCAGGTCTGTCTTGGAGGCATCTCCCATCTTCTTCACTTTCGCCAGGAGCTCTACGCCAGTCAGCATTGAAAAATAAGCAACCCGATTGTTATAGCGCTCAATAATCGGCCAGCAAGGGTATGTTTTCACCAACCCAAATGAGATTCAAACCCATCCAATCAGGATGCCAAACGTTGGGCCAGATATCGCTTCGCCAACGCTTCGAATTGGCTCCAACTGGAGCCAGAACTCAGCACTCCAAGCTTCGCAGTTGGCGAAGCGCCTGCTCAGCCGCCACCAGCTCCCGCTCGGTCTGCATCCACGCTTCATTGCCGAAAGGCAGAGACTCAACCTGATCAGACAAGGTGAGCCGCAACTGATCCAGACGTCGCATCAACGAAGCCCGCAAGTGGATCACCCTCAGCGGGATGGAACAGGAAGGAGCTGAAGCGAAAGCCACGACCGAAGCTCATCAATGGACAGTAGCGACTTTGGCACAGGGGGCAACAGGTTTTTGTTTAGGTTTCCAATGCTTAACGGAATCCTCTCATCCTCAGACTCTTCGCAGAACTGATTCCCTGCCTGGGCTTGGGGTTCTGGATCGGCAGGCTCAGACCGGGCTGGACCCAACCGCTCGCCATTCCTCTCGTGCGTTTCGGCGTGCCAGTGAGCGTGATGGGCTTACTGCTCAAGGGCGGACTGAATTGGAGCCTGGCCGCCATCGCGCTCACTGCCGCCCTGGCCATCAGCACCTGGATGTTGGTCCTGCAAGGACTTCCCCCGGCCTGGCGACCGGTGAGCAGCCCTGCGCTTCAGATCGGCTGCGCCCTGGGGAACACCGCCTATTTCGGTATTCCCGTTGCCCTAGCCCTACTCCCCAGCGAAGCCCTTCCGATCAGCATTGGCTATGACCTCGGGGCGACGCTGTTGGCTTGGAGCCTCGGGCCTTTCTGGCTGCGGCGCAAGGCTCCAGCTGGCAGCTCCGCGCCAAGCAGTGCAGACGATCTGTCAACGGGACGCCAAGGCACCGTCAGCGAACTGCTCCGTCAGATCAGCGCCAGTCCGGCCAGTCGCGGTCTGGTCGGCGCCCTACTCGTACAGAGCACTCCATGGGGCGAGGCAATCGCCTCAGCCCTGTGGCTGCCTTCCCGGATTGTGATTGTGCTTGCCCTAGTGGTGGTGGGGATGCGCCTGGGAGCCATTCCTGACGATGGGAACACGTCCGCCTCTGACCTCGACAAGCGTTCGGAGCTTGATCAACAGCGAGGCGGGGAACTCCGAGCCGCCCTGATTTGCAAGCTGCTGCTCTTTCCATCCTGGGTCTGGCTGCTGTGCAGTCTGCTACCCCTCTCCATACTCAGCCGTCAGGCCTTGGTTCTGCAGGGCGCGGCCCCCGCCGCCATCTCCGTGCTGCTGATGGCTGAACATGCCGGCACAGATGCTGATCGGGCCGCGCGTTTGATTTTGAAAAGCACCCTGCTGGCCCTGATCAGCGTCCCGCTTTGGTGGTATTTGCTGTTGCAACCGAGCGGAACACTCTGAATGTGAGGTTGAGACGAGCGCACGCCACGCGCTTTCGCACTGGAAGAGCGTGCAGCCAGTCCCTTTGGCAGGGAGGGGTCATCACCAGCAGATCGCCATCCGCCAGCTCAAGAGAATGGCTGGCAGAACCATCGCGGCGGCGCAGCTGAAAACTGCGAGTGGCTCCGAGCGACAGAGAGGCGATCGATTGGCTGGGATCGATCTCCGGCTCGTCATCGGCATGCCAGCCCATGCGGTCGTGACCATCGCGGTAGTAGTTCAAGAGACAGCCGTTGAAACGTGTTGCGCAGCGGGCATTCACCTGCTGCAACAAGGGCAGGAACCAATCCGGCCACCCCTGGCCGCGGTGAACGACACCGCTATAGCGATATGACACACCACACTCAGCCAAAAAAGCCGCCAATCGAGGTGTGGGATAGCGGCGGCCATACACGAGAACCTGCGGCTGTCCCCAAGCAAGCTGTTGGATAAGCGTTCCCTGCCAGAGGCGGGCTTCCGAGGCCTGCAGCCAACCGCTGTACAACCTCCAAGGCACGCCTGACATCGAACGAAATGAGACAACTGGCACCATGCTGAAGGCTGTTGGGATCGAGTCGTGGTGAGCGCCAGAGAGGCACAACCGACGCTGATCCTTTCGCTTCTGCGTCCTGAGGCCTACCCCCACCCGGTGGGGGCGATTGAGCTGATCGAAACCCATATCTCTTGGGTGCTTCTCACTGGGCGCTTCGCTTACAAGATCAAGAAGCCGATCAACCTGGGATTCGTGCAGGCGGCCAGCCTGAGCCAACGCCAGCACTACTGCCAAGAAGAACTCCGCCTGAACAGGCGCTTAGCACCCAAGCTTTATCTCGGGGTGGTGCCTGTAGTGGGCCCAGAAGAGGAGGCACGCATCCTCTCGGATGACATCGCGACCGAATCCGGTCAAAGCGGAACCGTGATTGAGACAGCGGTCAAGATGCGCCAATTCCAGCCGCAAAAGCTGCTGGGCAAGCTCCTTACGAAGGGAGCGATTGAAACCAAGCAACTCACAGCACTGGCCTGGGATCTAGGGCATTTTCATCAGAGCGCGATTCCCGCCGCCAGCGACAGCCGCCTCGGGAGCCCAGACCAAGTGTGCGAGCCGGTATTCACCAACCTGGATGTGCTCAAGCGCCTTGCCTGCAAGGCTGATCAGCAGCAGCTGCTCAGCCGGCATTGCCACTGGGTTGAGCAGCAACGGCAACAGCTCAGGCAACGCTTTGCCGCGCGGCAGAGGCATGGCGCCATCCGTGAATGCCATGGCGACCTGCACTGCAGCAACATTCACCTCACCTCCCAAGGGCATCTGGAGGTGTTTGACTCGATCGATTTCAACCCTTCACTGCGCTGGATCGATCCGATCAGCGAAATGGCGTTTCTGGTGATGGATCTGCAGACGCTTGGCCACCAAGAACAGGCGATCGATCTTCTCAATGCCTGGCTGGAATGCACCGGGGCCTACGACGGGATGGATCTCTGGCCCTGGTATCACGCCTATCGGGCCATGGTGAGGGCCAAAGTGAGCGCAATCCAGGCCGAACAGTGCATCGACCCTCAACGGAAGCAAGGCTTACTCCAAGATCTGGATCGCTACCTCAACACTGCTTGCACCAATGAGAGGCAAGCGCGGGGAGGCCTCGTGCTGATGCATGGTCTCAGCGGCAGTGGCAAATCAACAGTCAGCAAACAACTCTGCAGCAGTCTCGGTGCCGTGCGCATTCGCTCCGATCGGGAACGAGCCCGGGCCTTCACCTCCACCGCAAGGCATCCAGCGAGGTATTCAGGGAATCGCTATCGCCAGGAAGTGAACTCCTGGCTGTTTGAGACACAACTGCCTCAACTGGCGGAGCACTGCCTGATGAGCGGCTTCCACGTGATCATTGATGCAACGTTCCTGCGTCGCCACGAACGAGACACCATGGCCGCTGTGGCCCAACGGTTGGATCGCCCCCAAGCGATCGTTGACTGCCATTGCGCAGAGATCACGGCACAGACTCGGATCAAGCAGCGCCAGGAACGAGGAAACGACCCCTCTGAAGCCGACAGTGCTGTCAGAGAACGCCAGAAGCGATGGCTGGAGCCCTTAGATACAGACGAGCAAAAACGCACCGTTTTTGCTGATGAGACAACCTCATTCGCAGCGATTAACACCGCCTTGGCAAAGCTGCTCCAAACCGAGAACGATGCGTAACAAGCCATAACGCCGTATCGATCGCGTCTGGTTTCTGCCCATAGATTCATTGCATGGGAGCTCGGATCACTGAACAGCAGTTTCTTGAACGCGCTAAGCAGCGCTTCGGGGATCGCTTTGATTACTCCGAAATTCATTACCGCAGCTACAAGAGCCCGATCAAAATTCGCTGCCGCAAGCATCCAGTGCAGTTGATCTGCATTACTCCTGAGAAACATCTCCAGACAACCGGGGGCTGCCGGCACTGTTTGCGGGAGAAACGGGTTGAATTCCTTGAGCGTGAGCTCAACCGCAGCAGCCTGGCAAAACACCCGACAAGCAAAGACAGAACTGCTACCAAGGCATGAGGACCGTCTGACTGCATTCGCAGTCTCTGCCATGCCAAATTCCAGCCTGGTGAACGCTTTAGGGCTTTTCATTCCCCTGCTTTGTTCTGCAATCACACCACTGCCTTTGATGGCAGGAAGTGTGACAGCAGAGTCAATCTGGGATGAAAACAACGCCTTGGAGCGTGCTCAGGAGCAGGTGCCCAAAGGTCGGACGATCACCGGACAGCACTGCAAAGAGTTTCAGGTGCGAGAAAGCTACCGCTACCGCTGCACTGTCACCTTCAACTGAACCCGAACCAGTGCAACAGAGCACGTCGCCTAGGTATTCAGGCTGACCCTTTGATAACAGAACCATACCCATTGCTGGAACAGCAGATTGCGGTGTGATCTCCAGAGCGTCTGCGCCTGGTCAGAGTCAAAGTTCTCAGGTGGTGGCACATCGCCACGAGCCTTATCACGCTCCATCTCGGCCTGAATCCGACCAGCGTTGTACTCCGGATGCCCCAAGTGCATCAACTGGCGCTGGTCAGTGGTTTCAAAAATGGTGTATCCCACCTGCTCACCATGGGCAAGAAGGCGCAATCGGCCCTGACGCTGCGCTGCTTCCATAGCCGCATCCGGCAAGCCAGCATGACGACTCTGGGGGCAGAGGAACACGTCATCCTGTGTGCCCATCAAGGCATGGCCAGGAACAAGACTGCGCATCGGATAAACACCGAACAACTTCTGCTCAAACGGAATCTTGTCAACTCCAGCGAGATAGGCCAGCGCGAATCCCGCCCAGCAGAGGCCAAGGGTGCTTGCGCAGTTGCGGCGAGCATCCTCAATCAACTCAACCAGCTCAGGCCAGTAGTTGACCTGCTCAAAAGGGAGATGCTCCACTGGCGCACCGGTAATGATCAGGCCATCAAGCGGTGCATGAGCGGTGGCCTCCTCCCAGCTCACATAGAGCTGATCCAGGTGACGTGTGTCCCAAGTCTTGTACGAGTGACTCCGCAGCCGAATCCAGATCGGCTCAATTTGCAGGGGTGAGAGGCCAAGAGGATGCAGCAAGTTGAACTCGTACTGCTTTCCCAAAGGCATGATGTTGAGAATGCCGATCCGCAGCGGGCGGATGTCCTGGCGTTCAGCCAAAACAGGCTCAATCCAGGAGATCCGGTTTCGTTCAACCGCGGCGATTTTGTGATAACTACGCGGAAGAATTAGAGCCATGACTGCAATGAATCAGGCAATTGCCGCCAGGGCCTGATCGAAATCAGCCTTGATGTCATCGATGTGTTCAAGCCCCACAGACACCCGCACCATCGTGGGGGTAACTCCAGCTGAGGCCTGCTCCTCAGCCGAAAGCTGCTGGTGAGTGGTGGAGGCCGGATGGATCACGAGCGTCTTGGCATCGCCAACATTGGCCAGATGGCTGGCGAGCTTGAGGCTGTCGATGAAACGGACGGCATCGTCGTAACCGCCCTTAAGCGAGAACATCAGCATGCAGCCCATGCCGCGGCCAGTGAGGTACTTCTTGGCAACATCGTGGTACGGATCGCCTGCCAGACCGGGATAACTCACTGACGCCACCAGGGAGTGCTCCTGCAGCCATGTGGCCAACGCCATCGCATTCTGGGTGTGACGCTCAACCCGAAGGCTGAGAGTTTCCAGCCCCTGCAGGAGCAGGAAACTGTTGAACGGGCTCACGGCCGGGCCCCAATCACGCAGCCCCTCCACGCGGGCACGCAAAGCGAAGGCAATGTTCCGATCGTCGGGGAGGCCGAGCATCTTGCAAATATCACTGCCAAAGCCGAAGGCATCCCAGTGCACCAGGCCGTGATAGGCAGCACTGGGCTGACTCATCAGCGGGAACTTGCCATTCCCCCAGTTAAAGGTGCCCGCATCCACAATCACACCGCCCAGACTGGTGCCGTGGCCACCAATCCACTTGGTGGCACTCTCCACCACGACATCGGCTCCATGTTCGATCGGGCGCAGCAACGCCCCGCAGGCCCCCAGGGTGTTGTCAACGATCAAAGGGATGCCGTGGTCTTTTGCGAGAGCCGAAAGTCCCTCAAAATCGGGAATATTGAAGCGGGGATTCCCCATCGCTTCGACGTAGATCGCCTTGGTTTTGGAGTCGATCTGAGCGGCAAAACTCTCCACGGAATCGCCTTCTGCGAATTTCACCTCAATGCCGAGGCGTGGGAACTGCACCTTGAACTGGTTGTAAGTTCCGCCGTAGAGAAACGAGGTGGAGACAAAGTTGTCACCCGCCTGCATGCAGTTGGTGATCGCAAGAAACTGAGCCGACTGACCAGAGGCCGTGGCAAGAGCCGCAACACCGCCCTCAAGTGCGGCCACCCTTTTCTCGAAGACATCCGTCGTCGGATTCATCAGACGGGTGTAAATGTTCCCGAATTCCTTGAGGCCAAACAAATTGGCCCCATGCTCGGCATCGTTGAAAACGTAGGAACTGGTCTGGTAAATCGGCACCGCCCGTGCATTGGTCGCGGGATCGGGGGACTGACCGGCGTGCAGCTGAAGCGTCTCGAAGCGATGCGTGGTCAAGGCTGATCAGGCGAGCGTGATCCTGTTCTAGCTGTCGGCATCAACAGCACCACTCCAGTCGTCAGCTGGCTCTGGCTTGTCGGACTCAGCCAGGGACGGCAAGGTCTGACGCACGAGGGGAACGAAGCGGCTGCGAACCTGCTGCCGGAAGGACACCGCCGTTGGGCCATCCAGGACTGGATAGGGCTGGGCACCGTCTTGATCCAACAAGTGGCGCCAACGACTGGTTTCCGTTGCCTTGAGGGTGTCCAGCGCTGCTTTGAAGTCGTACTGCTGCATCGAACCACCATCGGCAGCGAGGCTGACTGCATCAGCGGCCATCTCGGCGCGCACAGCATCGAACCCCTTGGCCTTCAGGGTGTCGGGGAGACCAAGCACAGGTTGGTAATAGTCCAGCAGGCGTAGCTCCTCCTCAAGCAGCATCGCCCATGCTCCGCGGGAACCGTCGGATAGTCCGAATCCCTGCTCCGCCGCGGTCATCGCATCAAGGTGGAACCGCAACCAGAGGTAGTAGGACTTCTCCCGAATGTTCTTCTTGGCTGCCGCCTTACCGGTCACAATCGCCGGCAGAGCAGCCTCGGCCTTGCGCAGAAAGAGTCGGTCCTCCCGCTCGAGGTTCATGGCACCCCAGCGCTGGCGATAATCCCAGAGTTCGGCATAACGAGCCACGTCATCAGCAGACCAGCCGAGGGCCTGAAGTTCATCGGCGCGATGGGTCAGTTCCTTCGCCACTCAGCTCTGTGTGTTTGTACTTAAGGGCAGCGTAGAGGGCGGTTTGCTGAACGGCTGCTCTCGGGTGTGCTGATGGGCCGATGCAGGCTTGCTGCGGTGATAGCCCTCATGCAACCAAAGGTCACCAGCAGCAGAGGCGTAATGGATCTGCCAGTAATAGAGCCCCCTATAGGCCCGGGGATCGCGATCAAGCAGCGCGGCGTAGCGCAGCACCGCTTCGCCGTAATGATTGCTGTTGTTGTATCCCCACAGTCCCTGGCGAAGATCGCGCAGGCCGCCACGACGCACCAAATACCGAGCGGCAGCATGAATCGAATCCCAGGGATCGCGGATGTCACCCCCTTGGCCGATGCCCGCCTCAGCCCAAGTTGTGGGCAGGAACTGCATCGGGCCTTGGGCATTCGCCACAGACACGCCGTCGATGCGGCCCATTCCGGTCTCCACCAAATTCACCGCAGCCAGAACAGTCCAGGGAATTCCTGTGGCCTCAGCCGCGCTGCGATAGGCCCTGAGGAGCTGCGCCTCAGGGGCTGGCGATTGAATCCGCCAAGCAGGAACACGAGCAGAAGCCGGACCGCGATGCATCGCTAGAAACTCCCGACGCGCAGCGATGTGCTGATCGAACACCCAGCGCCATTGGTCTGGGAGGGCGTTGCGCACAGCGATTGCGCGCTCAGGCTCGTGAGACAAAACCCGATAAATCACCTGCTGCTGATGGGCGAGCTGGGGGATCTGATCCAAGGGGGTAGCCGGATTACGGATTGCCTCCTCTAAAACACTGATCAGCTGGGCAAGCACATCGCCCTGAGCTGGGACTAGGGGGTAGTGACGGCCGCTTGGGCTGAGGGGCAAAGAAGGATCGGTTGGCAGCGTCGGGCCTTCAGCCGGGCTCGAGACCGGAACCGAGGTTGGGGCCATCTCCTCACCTGACGGGATGGCAATCCGCTGCTGGGCGACGAGGGCGAGGGGCACGCCACACCCGGCAACAAGAATGCCAATCCAGCGCCTCAGGGAGGTCATAGGGAGAGCAGGAATCAGGGAACGAGGAAGCTGCGGCGATCGTGAAAATCTGCCTGATCTTCAGGATGGGACAAGGCCCAGTAGCTGAGGGCACCCGTGGGATCTTCCGCCACCATGGTCAGACCAATCTCAGGCACAGCCGAGGCTGGCCAGAACCCTCGGGGATCCAACTGCACAGTGCAGCGAAGCCCCAGGCCCTGTCGCTTGATCGAGACAAGAGGCGGAACAGCCGCCATTTCGGCCAACCCATCCCTGCGGTAACCGCTGAAGCGATAAAGATTCCAATCCCCACCAGGAGACACATTCAGCTCCCAATAGGCCTCACTACCAGGGAGTCCAAGGAAGGCCTCAAAACAGGTGTGCTGCCATAGCTGATCGCGACGCTGGCCCTGCGGGCAACCCCACTGCCAGGGACCGACCAGCTGTTGATCGAGTGGCTCAGCAGCCTTGCGATCACCAACTGGCAAAACGCCATAACTGAGAAGGATCGTGCCGGCCTCCTGCCAGATGATCTCTGCAGTGATCGCAAGGGATGGAGCTGGGTCCAGGCAGTGAGGTTGCAGCCTGCAAACCTGGCAAACCATCGTTGAGTGGCGCGCCATCGTGGCTCAGATCAGGTGGTGCTTGTCAGTTCAACAACGAGGGCCTCAATCGCCTCGAATTGGTTCTCAATTGAACGCATCAAGGCGAACTGCACAAGAGCGCGATCCAGATTTTGACCGCGACGCTCCACCTTGAAATACCGATCTCCCTCCAGATGATCCGTCAGAAAACGAAGACCAAGCTCGAACGGAATCAGGCGAATGCAAGCAGGCAGATAAGCCAGATCAGCAGACGAGAGGAAAGCGCGTGCCACCGAGAAATACCCCTCAAGGATGGAGCGACACAGACCGAGATCAAAACGAACCTTGCTCAGGTCGCTGACCTCCTCTCCGACAGGATTGCAACAGGATCGCAGGCAATCACCGATGTCGTAGTGCACCAAGCCGGGCTTCACGGTGTCGAGATCGATCAAGCCCACGGCCTGACCACTGCTCTCATCGATCATCACGTTGTTGATTTTTGGATCTCCATGGATCGGCCTGCGCTGCAGCTCCCCCCTGGAACAGGCTGCTTCCAGCACATCCGCCCCGGCTCGACCTTGGGCGACATAAGCGAACGCCTCCGACAAGCGAGTCGCATCAACATCGACATCTCCATCGACATCGCAATTAGCGCCAGGCCAAGCAGATAGCACGCAGTCGTAACGCTTTAGGTACGCAGGCGTGACATGAAATCCTTCAAGGGTGTCAGCAAGGGCCTCCACCGGAAGATCACTGATCAAATGGTGAAACATGCCCAGGCCATAGCCCACCTCTCGAGCATGCGCACAGTCGCTAACAACATCGTGGGCGGTGGCGGCGCCGATGTAGCTGATCGATCGCCAGAACTGACCTTCATGCTCCACCCAGTGACGGTCCTCACTGAGGGTGGACAGCACGCGTGGAACCTCCCAACGGCGGCCATCCAATTCCGGAAGCCCCGAGGCGATGCGGCGCTGCACGTGCCGACCCAGGGCGATCAGATTGCCCATCACGAGATCGGGTCGTGTGAACACCTGGGTGTTGATGCGCTGCATCACAAAGGCATCGGGATTGGACTCCCGTGCCAATCGCACTAAAAACGTGTCGTTGACATTGCCTGAACCGATGGCATCGATGGCATCAATCTGATCCGGAGGGTGGAAACGACCGGCAATCACCTCCAGAGAGCGAGTGGCAGAGGAGGAAGCCAGGGTCACACGATTCGCATGCGTCTCAGACCGCAACCATGGCGGGTTCAGGCCAGAGATTCAGGCCGGAGTGTGCAGAAACTCAGGCGTTATAAGGGCAAGCGAAAAGAGAATCAGCGCCAGTGGTCAGTCTTTCGCCCAGCGCTGATTGCAACGGCTGCTGCATTTCATCTCGCCATCGGGGTAGTCGAAACCAGCTCGCCGCGCGTTCTTTTCCACTTCAGCAGGGTTGGAACCGCTGAAAGAACGGGTCGTTTTGGCTTCAACAGGAGACACCACTGCTGATACGACCCCAACACTGATCGCCAGCGACAGCGTTCCAGTGGTGAGAAGACGGTTAAGGACCATCACCGAGATTTCGAGGCTCTTTCATCTTCGCCCCATTCGCCAACCATGACAGCGCAAGGCAGCATGGGCGCAACTCCGTCGTTCCTCGTTCCACCGTGCCTCGTCTGCTTCACACCGCTGACTGGCAGATCGGCAAGCCCTATCGATGGATCACTGATCCGGAACGCCGCAGCCGTCTGCAGCGGACCCGACTCGTCGCGATCGAGCACATCATTGAACAAGCCGCAAACCATGCGGCTGATGTGGTGATGGTGGCTGGCGACCTGTTCGACAGCAGCACCGTGGACGGTGCCCTGGTGATGGAGGTGCTGGAACTGATCGGGTCGATCAGCACGCCGGTTCTGGTCATTCCCGGCAACCATGACCACGGTGGTGCTGGTGGCGTCTGGCGGCGAGACGACGTGCAGGCGGAAATGCAGCAACGGGCCGCCAATCTCCATCTGCTCCTCGAGCCCGTTCCGTTGGAGATCGCTGGCTTCACCGTGCTCCCTTGCCCCTTACGACGCCAGCACGAGAGCGTCAGTCCTGGTGCCTGGATCGAGACTCTTGACTGGAGCCAACTCGATCCAGATCTCGCCCGCATCGTGCTGGCCCATGGCTCGATCCAAGGTTTCCAAGCCACCGACTACGCATCCATTCACAACGAACAAGACGTCGCCCAGGCAGACAGCAAACGCCCCCAGGCCGTCAATCAACTCAACCCATCCCGTTGGGATGTCGATGCTTATGACTATCTCGCCCTCGGCGATTGGCATGCTCTCAAGGCAGTAGGTCCAAAAGGCTGGTATTGCGGGACCCCCGAACCTGACCGCTTTCCCACCAGCAGCGATGACCAACGCAGCCAGGTGCTGATCGCCGATGTGGAGCGAGGTCAATCCCCTGACGTCCAACCGGTGTGCACCGCTGGGATGCACTGGCATAGCGAACGGATCAGCCTCCGCAGCGGCAAGGATCTCGAACGCGTCAAACAACGGATCAGAGCCCTCACCGGCAGCAGAGTCGGACGGGACCTACTCCGCCTGGAGCTCGATGGTCAACTGGGCCTTGAGGATCACCACGAGCTGCAGCTGTGGCTCGATCGACTGCACACCCGGCTGCTCCACCTCAGGATCCGCGGACATTGTCATCGCCGCCCTGAGGCCTCGGAACTCTCCGAACTGTTGGATCGCAGCAACGCTCCCCTGATGCGCTCCATTGCCCATACGCTTCAGACCAAGCTCGAACAGACCGACCCCACGGACGCTGAACAGATTTCCCTGCTGGAAACATCACTGTGCGAACTGCACAGGCTTTATCAGGCGGCGGAAGCTGAGGAAGCGCTGGAGGTCGCCGCATGAAACTGCTGCATTGCAGGCTCAGCAGCGTTCGCAGACATCGAGAGCTGACGCTGGCCTTTGATCCTGGCCTCACCCTGATCACAGGTGCCAACGAAACCGGCAAGAGCTCCCTGGTGGAAGCGCTGCACCGCACCCTCTTCCTTCGGGCCACTGCGACAGGGGCCCCAGTGCAGCGCATGCGCTCCCTTCAGCACCCTGGCCATCCGCAGGTGGACCTCCAGTTTCAAGCCCGCGGACGAGAGTGGGCCCTCCAAAAACGGTTCAGCGGCCAGAGCGGCACGACCAGTCTGAAGGGGACTGGCGAGGCACCTCGGCTGGGGTCAGAGGCCGAGGAACATCTAGCCACCTTGCTCGGTGTGGAGGAGATCGTCGGCAGCCGCCAAGCCGGACGTGTCTTACCCAGCCGCTGGGCCCATCTGTGGGTCATGCAAGGGGAGGCCGGCAAAGATCTACTCCAACTCGGTGGTGAGTATTACGACCTCCATGGCCTGATTGAGCAATTGGAGCAACGGGCAGATGCCGCGTTGCAATCCCCTCTTGACCAACAGCTGCATCGTCAACTGGAACAGTTGGTGAGTTCAAGTCTCACCAGCCGCGGCACACGCCATCAGAGTCGCCTTTGGCAGTGCGAACAGGCGGTGGAGGAGCGTCGCCTCCAGCTGGATGCTGCGACCGCGAACCTGGAGCGTTATGAGCAGGCCAGCGCCGAGTTGGATGCGATTGAAGACAAGCACCGTCAACTCGAGCAGGTCCAGCGTCCGAGATTGGAAGCGGAACGTCAGCGGCTCGTTGCTCTGCAGCAGCAACAGGACAAGGCCTTGGCAGAGCGCAAGGGCGTGGAACAACAACTCATCCCCATGCAGCAACAGCAGAGCCAATTGGCGATGCAGCAACGCAATCTGCGCCAGACAAAGGAGAGCCTCCAGCGGCAGCAGACACAACTGAAGCAAGTTGATGTCGAATTAAACCGCCTCTGCGAAACGATCAACAAGGCGGAGGAGACGGTGAACACTGCGCGGCGCAACCGTGACCAGAGCGAAGCAGAGCGCAGTGCATTGGAACAGCAAGGCCAAAGGCTCAGGCGCCTGGAAGAACACAATCAACTGCAAGAACGTCTGCGGCACCTGATCCAACAACGTCAGCAGCAACAGGCCTGGCAACAGGAGCTCGTCGACATCACCAAAGCCCTGGCCGGGCTAACGGCACCAACGCAAGAGGAACTGAACACCCTCAAGGATCAACATCGCCAACTGGAGGCCGTCAAGGTCCGCCTTGAGGCCATGGCCTCGGTGGTCACCCTCGAACGCAGCGATCAAGAGGTGCGCCTTGATGACGAATCGCTGGCAACAGGTGAATCACAGCGTCGCTCCAGCACCTTTGCTCTATCCATCGGTAAGAACGTCAGGGTGCGCATTAGCCCCGGGGGAGGAGCTGGCCTCGGAGAGCTCTGCCAGGACAGACAGGCGCTGCAGGATGCGATTGAAACAAGCCTCAAGACGTGGCAGGCCACCAGCCTTGAGGAACTCGATGGGCGCTGCCAAAAGCGAATGCAGCTGCTCACCCGTGAATCCCTGTTGAAGCAGCAACGATCGTCCGCAGGTACTGAAGAGGGCTTGGAGAAGGACGAACAGACCCTGCGGCAGCGGCTGCGTGATCTTGACGAGGAACTGACAGACGAAGAACTGACAACAGTGGATCCCTCACTCCCAGAACCCAGCACCAGCCAAAATGGGGACACACTCCAGCAGCAGCTTGAGCACTGCCGCAGCCGCTACCGCCAGGTGAAGGATGAAGGCCAGAAGGCCCAACAAGGGTTGCAGGAGCTGGAACAGAGGTTCGCAACCGTCCGCAACGCACACCAGGCTTTGCAACTCAAGCGCGAGGGGTTGCTAGCCGAAACCCGCAGCCTCCACCAGCAAGAGCAGACCATGATTCGCGACCACGGCGATGGAACTGTCCTGACGGAGACGCTGCGGCAGCTCACCGATCAGATCGAACAGTTGCGCTCCAAGCTCTCGGCCTTCGCAGACACCGCAGGCAGCGATGACGATCAGCCACCGAATGCCGCAAGCCAGTTGGCGACGCTGCGGCAAGAGGAGCAGGCAATGCAGACACAACTTCAGAACCTCAGTGCTGAACGAGGTGGACTGCTGGAACGATGCCTCAGCCTGGGGAAAGGAGATCCCTATGCGGTGACGGAAGAATCCAGAACGCTGCTGCACCAGGCCGAACAGGACCATCAGGACGAAGCCATGCAGGTGCGCGCCCATCAGCATCTGCTTGAACTGTTCGACACCGCGCGCAGCGATCTATCCAGCCGCTACACAGCACCCATTAGTGACGGCATCACCAGCTACCTGACCCCGCTGCTCAGGAACCCCGACGATGCATGCGCCCTGAACTATGCCGCCAAGGATGGACTGAAGGATCTCAGCCTTCAACGCGACGGACTGACGCTGCCTTTCACAGCACTCAGTGGCGGGATGAAGGAACAGTTGAACGCAGCACTTCGACTGGCCATTGCCGACGCCCTGCGCTCTGGGCATGACAATTGCCTACCCATTTTGTTTGATGATGCCTTTACCAATACGGATCCGGAGCGTCTCCAGACCGTTCTGGCGATGCTCCGGAAGGCGGTGGACAGGGGTTTGCAAGTGATCGTGCTCAGTTGCGATGGCAGCCCCTATTGCGAGATTGCCGATGCCGTCGTGACATTGGGCTGAGCAATCCAGACAGCAGGCGCCTGTGCTGGATCGCCGCTTAATCCAAAGCGGTTTCAATCACATTCATGGCCCGTAGATAGGCAGGGGGTTGGCCAAGATCGTCTCCCTCGTCGAGGGCCAAATCATCACGGATCGCCTTGCGTGCGTTATCGGCGATCACCGCGTTGACGATGAGATCCATCGCCTCCGGCTGCTGCAAACTCTGCAATGCCTCTGCATAACGTCGGCTGTGGGTCGGACGCACAGACTCCTGGCAATACGTGGAGAGTTCTCGACTGTCGGTCATCACGGATAGAGCGACATCCTTCGTGGAAGGTTTGCCGTAGATCGCCATATAGAGCAAGTTGACCATCGAAGCGTCATGCACAGGGATGGAGTACTTGCGCACGATCTGAGGCCAATAACGCAACGCCTTTAAACCTTCGAGGCCTCCTTTACTGAGCCCCTCCTCCTCGCACCAGCCCTCCAGCTCCTCCATCGAAGCAGGACAACGCTGAAGCTCGCGCATCCGATCGGCAAGCACCTGTCCAGCCTGGAAGTTGCGTGTAGGTCGACCGGAAACCGGCAACATCATGCTGCCGCGCACATCGGCAACCATCGCCGTGAGTTGGGCGAAGGTATGGTCCCGAACCTTCTCCATATCCCCACCACGCACCAAGGCCGCCTCAATACGTTGCACCCCATAGCCGAGCTCTGTCAGAGGGAAGGGCTGACGGTTGTAAAGCCGCTGACGATCACGGCGCGCCATCGAGACCGTTGCCGCTTGGTCAAGGCACTGCTCGAGCAACAGGGTGAGGAGAGTCGGTAAGACCCCAGGGTTCTCCTGGTGATAGGTGTAGCCAAAGCCAGCAAACACCGAAGACATATTCTTCGCAGCCTTGATGTATTGCCCCTCAACGTTGTGCACGCCAGGGGAAACCTGGATGTTCGGTGACAACCGATCGAGCATGCGTGCGCCAAGCAGCGCCGTGAGCGCGTTGGGATGGCAAAAATTTGCCGTGAAGCTGTCGAGCGGATTGCGTAGGGCACCGTGCCGATGGAATCCAGAAAAGAAGGCGAGATTGGGCTCTCGTTCACAGAGCACGTAGGACTCGTTCTGAATGTGATCGTGACTGAAGGATCCGGCCAGACAGGCCAGCACAACATTTTCGCGGCCGAGCTCCTGTCGCAACCTGCAGGCCTCCTGCAGGTCTTCCTCAATGTGGTTGCTGTTGGCAGCCAACACCACCAGTTCACACTCCCGGATCAGATCACTGAGGGTGTTGGGCACCCTGCCGCCCGCGACGGCATGGCTGGCCATCCGCTCCATCGCATCGACGTGATCTAAATCCATCCCATCCAGCGCGCTCGCTGGAAAGGCCCCGAACAGGGCGCGACCTGGGCGTGGCGCCAGCATCAGACTATTTTCTGACGCCTGCTGCATCGCGCAGTTGTAGGCCAGTGAAGCGGGGTATAAACCAACGCTGTACAGACCGACCTTGCCTCGCTCAAGATCAAGGATGCGTTGCTTGATCAGATCGGCATCCAGGCTGCGAGGGAAGAAAGCATTGCTGCGAAGGCCATTTTCAAGCGTCATCCGTCCGGTCAACTCACTGGCGCGATGATCGCCTCACACCCTAATCAGCAAGGCCAATGACTCTCACCCTTTACGGCGGTCAGCGCACCAGAGCATCGATGCTGCGCTGGTGTTAGGAGCAACCCAGTCATAGCAATGGTTTAAAGCGGATAATTGCGCTTGACATTTGCTTGTTCATCACTCTTACGAACAAGCAGCCTTTACTTGCTTGTCTTCGACACTTAACAACAAGGAGGGCTCATGGAACCAGCAAACCTGACCAAATAGCGATGTTCTCCTCTGTGTCCTATAGAAACACCGAAGAATGAGACAATCAATAGGTTTATTGCTTGTCGACTTGCTTGTCTGCGCCTGAACAACATCCGCTAGTACAAGGCCGCTGCAGCGGACAGATCGAGCTGGTCTACTACAGACCGCTCAAGAGGCACAATGAAGAGTAATAGTGTCAACAGCCACCGCAATGGAAATCAGAACACCAGACATAGAAGTCAAACCGGCTACAGGCAGCGCGACAGTGTCAGCAAAAACTACTAAAGGGACAAAATGAAGAGATCTTTACTACTAGTAACCGGCATTAGTTTAATCAGTTACTCGATACTTCCATCGCTTGCCATGGAGCGATCCGTGGATCAATTTAGCGAAGAACAGAAATATGCTTTGGAACTTGGTTTTAATTTTGGTGTATTGAAAACAATATGCGGCATGTTTGAACTAGGAGTGATATCTGAAAAAGAAGTAAAAGATTTCGAAATTGGCTATAGCGCCAGCATTAAAGAAAGAGAAAAAGGTGCTTCCTTAGATGGAGCGATGAGGGGTTATGAAATGGCCATAAGACCTTATCCAAATTGTCCTCTTCCTAGAAGAATCCACCAACAATAGGTTCGAGTTCTATAGGAAACCGTGCATTTGGACATTTTGTACATTTGCACCAAACCGCCACCATTGCGACAGAGGCAATACAAGGTACACAAGACAAATGATGCAGGCAGTCGAAATCGCCGTTCCCCCAAAAGCACAGACACGACGTTTTGTTTTTTTAAAGATACCTATAATTCCAAGAACAAGTGCGATAAGCTCAAGGCTTAGGCCAACACAAAATATCATCAAGGCAAGCATAACAACGCCATATGATGAAAGGAATACTAAAAGGAAGATGAGCGGAATTGGAATGAACGAAAGAACTAAAGACCAGATCCCAGCAGTAGATTCGCCTGATCTTTCCACTAGCGTTCGAGCTGATTGAACTTACTATGACATGAATGAGCAACAATAGGTTCGAGTTCCCAACGAAGTAGGAAGCTGCAGTCATACCAACGGTTCTCAGCGGTGGTTGGTATGAAATAAAAAATTGGTTGGTATTGAAGTCCTAAAACCTGTGCTGGAGCACCTAGTAAAGCGAGTTTAGCCGATCTATCTGGACTAACAAGCCAGCTAGAGAGGCACCCTATGGGGTAAATCCTAGGTCCTACTATATACGTATAGAGCTTCAGACAATTACATTATTTTTTTTGGGATTTTAGGACGGACACTTTCGTGCTTCTGTGTACTCGTCATCCCAAGTCCAAGCCATCCATCCCATTCGCCTCGCTTCCTGCATTCGATAGTCTCTGCCAGTCCGTAGACGTTGCATAGGACCATATACGTATGGATTGGCTTTCAGTCCGAACTGTTGCCACCACCCATCGACATAGAAGTGTGGTTGACACGATGAACAAGATCGCTCAAGTGCCTTAGAGACAGTCTTGGTATCGATACTCGCCTTGACTTGTGTTTCCTTACCGCAGTTATCACAAGTGATGATTGTGGTAGTTCTGTTGTCTACTTTAATTTGCTTAGCCGTTTTCATTATTATTTGAAGGGTGTAGTTTTAACCACATCACTTAGGACGTGGAAAACTCACCGAATGTGAACTGTCGGAATCGAACCGACACAAAGATCACCAGATGAACACTGTTCCTATCCACTAGGACACCGCCGCTCAAAAAGAGCTGGCTTTTTTAATGACATGATGAGTAGTTAAAACTTGATCCACCCTTCAAGTTCTATACCAATGGGTTCATCAATTCCATTGGCCAATACAACCAACAGGAATTGCACCTGCATTGAATCACTAAGAGGTTGTTGTCAATATTCAAAAATGTAGCTATGGATAAAAAAATACAAAAGACTCATGTCCGAAGAGCAACTCAAGGCATTCATCGCCAAAGTCAAAGCCGATACTTCACTGCAGGAACAGCTCAAAGCAGAAGGAGCTGACCCTGTTGCTATTGCCAAAGCTGCAGGCTTCTCGATTACCACAGAAGACTTAAAAGAGGATCGCCAAACCCTGTCTGATGATGAGCTGGAAGGTGTGGCTGGGGGAGGGTCAGGATACTGGGATTGTGGGAAGGAGGAGAGGAGAGGAAGGAGGAAGGGATTTACTGTTACTGAAGCGAACTGCCTCTGACAGGACATACCACAGCCTACACACTCAAAGCCCTTGCATTAGCAGGGGCTTTTTATTTCATCAACGAGTTCCATATTTGCTTAAAACGGCATCCGATACCTGGCACCATTGACTTGCAAAAGTTACCTTGATGTCTTATTTAGCAGGCAACAACCACCAATAGTTTTTCGTATTGATCACAAATTTGCCTCTAAATCCTTTTGCCCTAAAACTACTTATATTCCTAACTTAATCACCACAGCAACAGACGTGAATCACCATCACGGATGCCATTCGTCTTGCGAAATCTCACCGCAACCTGATGCCACTCCTCTGGGATTTGATTGAGCCGAACATCAAAAGCAAAAGGGAGTTGCTGTTGACCTGGCGAGACACGCTTTCCCTTGCTTCTACTGCTCCCAACCAATCGCTTCAGCATCCGTGAGCCCCAATGGCACTTCGCTCCTCCCTTGGCGTGATGGCGATACTTCTGGCGACACCGCCCTGGCTCGCCAAACAGGGTTTCGTTCTGCGGTGAGCGGCGGCGATAACCGTGGCAGGCAGGTTCATCCTGCGAATACGCCTCCGTCTCCACAATCACGCCCCACAGCAAGCTGCCATCCGCTTGGCGTTTCACCAACCTGCAGCCCACCAAGTCAGGTCCCACCACCTCTGCAGGACGGCAGAAGAAGGATTGAGGAAGAGCGGGGAAATCTTTGGTGATGCGCTGGGTGGCTATGGGCGTGGCTGGAGCGACAACCTTCTTCACCAAAGTCTGACAATGCTGCTTGGAGGAGCGAAAATTGAATTATCTACATTCTTTGCCTTATGTCAGAAGAACAACTCAAAGCGTTCATCGCCAAAGTTCAAGCCGATACTTCACTGCAGGAACAGCTCAAAGCAGAAGGAGCTGATGTTGTAGCTATTGCAAAGGATGCAGGCTTCTCCATCACCACAGAAGATCTAAACTCTCATCGCCAAAATCTGACTGATGCTGAGCTGGAAGGTGTAGCTGGTGGTGGAACTAAGGTGGGAGAATGCCCAACTGGAGCTTTAACCGTTCACTGCACATGTGCTAGCATGGATCCATGTAATTGAAGCTCTATAAAGTTGGAGTATCTGTAGTCATACCAATCTCTTTGATCTCTGGATGTAATGAATTGAGATTGATACCTATGCTCCCTATAAAGCTGTTTCCAGCTAATAGACATTGTATTTAACACATTGAATGACTTGTATTGATGACTGTGAAGGACGGTAATTTAAGTATGTCCATTCACACGTTCACTTCGCTCACTTAGGACATAAGTAAATAGAAAGATTGTGTCTTGTTAGAGACAGTAATTTAAAGATCTCCATTCACACGTTCGCTTCGCTCACTTAGGAGATAAGTAAATAGAAGTTGGTGTCTGTTCACTCGCTCGGCTTCGCCTCGCTCGCTCACCATAGTAGTAATCAAACATGTGTCTTTTAGGTTCGCAGAACCAAGTCTTCAAGACCTGTTAGCAATGAAATCCTTGTCTTGAGTAAATCATTAAACCTATTGATTTCATTGGTGTTGTTAAGCAAGTAATCACAGGCTTCAATCTTGAACAGTAAAGACTCAGCCACGCGTTCTTTTGCTTTATCGAGTGTACTCATTTGTTCCTGTTCTTATCCTCATAGAGTAGGAGGGTACAAGAATAATTCCTGTCATACCAAAGAGTCTCAGCGAGAGTTGTGCTCTGAATGGCTAAAAATATTTTTTAGCTAGGTCAGATGGAGTAAGCGGCATGAATGCCATTGCATTTCTAACATTCTCTATCTCCGAGGGGTGCACTACTCTGTAAATCCGATGCTTACTTCCTTTACTTGAGTCAAGCAAGCCTATACACTGAATAAAGCAATGATCTAGCAAAAGGTTAATGCATTTGAGCATTTTACTTTTACCCATCCCAAGTGTATCAGCGATTGCTTTATGGGACCAATTTGTAGTTCCACCACAATCACGTCTTTGAGCAAAGCTTCTTTTGTCATAGCGCTGGTCCTGATAAGCCGATTGATACAAGAGGCTGTAAACCGCAACCGATGCATAGCCTAGTTTGGCCACCTCTGTAATAGGAGGTACGGTGTCTTTCAAAATTACTGCCATTAATTTGTATATATACTTGTGTCCCAGATAGAACACTTTTGGGTACGTACTTCCACGGGTGTTTAAGTCTTTTCCTTGACTCTCGCGCTTCTCTCTTTAAACACTGCCGATCGCTTCCCCCTGTATACACTGCCTGTTACCGCTTCTCTCTGTATACACTGCGGACCGCTTCCCCCTGTATAAGGTGCGTGTTACCGCTTCCCCATGTATACACTGCGGGTTACCGCTTCTCCCTGTATAGGGTGCCTGTTAACGCTTCTCCCTGTATACGGTGCCTGTTACCGCTTCTCTCTGTATACGGTGCGGGTTACCGCTATCTGAACACATTGCAGACTGGGGCTCCCTGTATAGATGACATGTCAATGAGACCCGCCTTCGGCTTAGTGTGAAAGCGTCCAGGTCATTATTCTTGATTGCATCTCTTTCTCGAGATTACCTACTATGTAGTTCTCTTGTCTGCTCTCGCGATCAATGAAAGCAATCAGCTTGCTTCTGACTCCTGGGCTCGCTGCTTTATTGGTGGTCCCGCTTGAAGCGGTCGCTGGTGAGACTCAAGCTCTGCAATGTGAATCGGTCAGGCTTGAAATGGATGCCTCACTGGTTCAAAGCTCTAGTGATACAGAGCTAGAAGATGAGACAGAGATTTCTATTTTCATTGAAGATGGGACCAAATTTGGTCCGTATAAAATGAAAGCAGCTATGCAGGGTGAGATGGGTGGAACTCGAATGACAGCCTGGAAATACAAAGCACCAAACCCAAAGGGTAAGAATTTAACTCTCCGCTTGATGACAACGAGCAAAGACTCAGAACCCGACCTTTATGTGAATGGCACGAGGTCTTCTTGCAAGCCTATTTGAGGCTGCTTGTTTCCTCCTCTTCTTCCTACACGCTTAAAGGGTAAGCTCCAAAAGATTATTGAAACCGGCGCATAAAAAGAACGCCACCCTAAGCCAATAGCAAAAGGTTCCTCTTTGCACGTTATGTCGCCCTAGAAGGACCTAAAAAGCCTCTTGCTTTCTCAACCAGGATCCCGAACAGAGGCTGCCAAGACCGCTTGCAGGACCACAGAGCTGTCAGCCAGCTAGTCCCACCCTCACCCTTTCTTTCACACTAATCCTTTCCTCTCAATAGGAGGGTAAGAGTCAATCCAACCTTCGATATAAACATCATCCTCATTTGTTTCACTCAACAGTTCAAGCGGGAAATCGTTATACCAAGCGACGAACTCTTCACTCCCGATGTCACCATGTGGAGTTAGCTGGGATTGATTCATTGAGTCACCATCTTTGGAGAAACCACGACAATGCCTGATGTAGATTTCATGAGTATATTTAGATTGAAGTTCTTTTAAATCCTCCTCGTCAGAACCCATAAATATTCGACTGGCAAACCATTCACCATCTAATGGGTCTAGGCATTCTTTCAGCTTGTATTTATCAACCATCTTTTGGGATACATAGATTCTCCCATAATGGTCCTCATCCCAGTAATAGGTTCCGCATTCGCGGCGTTCCCATCCATCGGCACTGTCTACAATTTCGTTAGTCATCTCTCTAATACTGAAAGCTTCCCAGCTTAAATCTACCACCTTCCTTAAGAGCAGCAAACCAATCTAGAGATACTACTTTATATCGGAAACGGACAACCTTCGCTTTACAAAAGCACTGCTCTACCTTTGAGCTAATACGGCATTTGGAGTATGCTGGAATTAATTTATTGTTAGCATGATGCGTTGGACTCCACTCTTAGGACTTGTCTTCCTTGCTTCAGCAACACCAGCTTGGGCTGAAAAACCTTTCGCTGAGAGGGCTGCTGATTATCAATTTAACGCTGGATTGGTCTACGGAACTCTTGGAGAACTCTGCAATCTCAGAAACCTCAAAGAGATAAGTGAAGAGCAGTTCAATAGTCGAGCCACGACTTATATGAAGCAATGGAATGGTGTTCAATATGCTATTGACGGGTTGACTGCCATAAGGGAAGCCAAACCAAAATGCTATGAACTAATTAGAACAAGAGTTTTTAGAGTAGAGTCAGGTGCAAGTGATTAGAGGCCTCTAGAGACAAGCAGCCAGCACAGTAGATAGCTACATCCACTTCATCATTGATTCCAGAATGTAATTTTTAGTCTCGGTTAGATTCGCTGACGGATTCAGCTTTGATTTATTCGTTTGGTTTAGATGTGGGAATTTCTTTCGGTGTTGCTCTAATCCGTAAGCAACGACAGCATCCTTATCCTCTTTGCTCGGATTGTTTCCTGTTGCAGCCCGCTTGATCATGTTGTCGCGGGTATTCGTGTTTTCCATAATGATTGTGAATGTAATTTAATGTTTGCGTTGGTGTCCTCTGAGAGCCACTTGTGAGCGGCTGTGAGGCCCGATGAGGGAGGGTGAGGGGTGTGTAGCTTCTTCTTACCTCTTCGGCGTCAGAAAGCCATTCAGGCGTTATTTGCAGAGGTTTTTATGCTGTCATGTTGTTGCTAATAGAAGAGACTTGAAAACTAGACGGAGTAATTGTGTTTGACGTTGGTCTGATCTGAAGTGATATTTGCAAATAAGTAAAGGTGACGAGTCAGATGTCTGCAATCTCAATCACCTCAACCCGTGGCCGCTTCTTCCTGCCTACTGGAATTGCTTGTACTTCTTCAGCACGATTAAGAACATCATGCCTGTCATAATGCTTTTGAATGACATCAACACTATTGCCACACAGACGAGCGACAAGATACACATCTAGACCATCTGTAATGCAGTCCTCAATGAAGGTTGAACGCAGAGAGTACAGCGTATAATTACGCTCACTGAACCTGTTCCCATCTAATTTACTTTTTACAGCACCTCTAACCTCCTCCCATAAGCTATCGAGATAACGATAGACATACGGCCTTTCAAGAAGTTGTGCTGGGTTGCCAAACAAAAGCGTTTCTGGATAGGTGATGAGCCTCGGGTAATAAGCATCAAAGTATGAGCGCTGATACTTCATAAACTCAAGAAGATGCTCAGCAGCATTACTACGACACAACACATCTCTTTTCTTACCAGTTTTAGATTTTCGGATGTGAATCTTGAGCTTGTAATCATCTACCCAATCTTTCAGTGTTTCACTCCAGCGTTTTGGATTGGTGATTTCAATATCCTTGCGACGCACAGCCAGCAACTCAGAGGGACGACACCCACTGTTTTTAAGGATGTGCACCAAACCATAGAACATACGACGCGTGTACTCACCTTTCTTATTATTTTTACCAGTGACAAAGTGATTCCTAAGATGGTTATTAATCACTCTATAATCATGAGGCGTGATTGCAGGGTTAGCATCCAGGTCTTCCTCATTAACGCTGACCCTTGGGATAAAGAGTCTACCCATCGCGATCTCATTACTCAAGTATCCACGAGGCACCAAAAAGTGTCGGCAGAATACACCAATATCCTTGAGTTCTGATTTACGTGTATTCTTCCTGACGTCCATTCGGAATACTGGATAGTCTTCCCAAGTAGTTGGATCTATCTGATCTGGATACTCAATATGTTTAACCGCAAGATACGCCAACATCCATTTCAATGAAATTCTCCTCCTCTCGTGTGCTCGCTCGTTCTTCAATCCAGCAGAAACTCGCTGTGCTTCCCACTTAGTAAACTCAAGGACTAGTTCACCTATTGTTATATGCTTCAATTTTTTCGCATTGACACGCTGCGGTTTTTGCTCGAACGAAACAAGTGCTTTGTAGAAATTTGCTAGCGCCTCTTCTTGTGTTGTTGCACCATCAATTTTCTTAATTCGGTATCGCCTTTCGTGCTTTACCCATTTGCGCACATACCAACCTTCCTTACCTGTCTGGTAGCTGAAGACGCTGATGCCTTGTTCGACAGTGATGGACGACTTGATTGCTGGCATAGGCTCGCAGCATGGAAAAGACCCAAGTACTGCTTGTCATGTGCTTGTCTATCCATTCTACCTTACTTTTATTGGAGGCCAGAAATTCAATGACACTAACCCTTTACGGCGGTCAGCGCACCAGAGCATCGATGCCGCGCTGGTACATGGAGGAAAAAGAGATCGCCTACGAGCTGGTGGAACTGGATCTGAAGGCCAATCAACACCGCCAACCGGACTTTCTGGAGATCAATCCTTTCGGCAAGCTGCCAGCCCTTGCTGATGACAGCCTTTGCGACAACGAAGGGAAACCGCTGAAACTGTTCGAAAGCGGTGCAATCCTTCTGCATCTGGCGGACCGTCACAGTCAGGACATCCAATCCGATGCCGAGCGAGCCCTCACCAGCCAATGGCTGCTGTTCGCCAATGCAACCTTGGCCATTGCCTTGTTCGTGCCCAGCAATCGGGAGCGCGAATTCCCGCGCCTGATGGATGCACTGAATCAGAGGCTTGACCCAGCCCAACCACTGGTGGGTCGCCAGTGGGGTGCCGCCGACTGTGCCGTGCAGGCCTACCTGGCCTACCTGCCGATGTTCTTCCCTGAGCTCAACCTCAGCCCATACCCGACCATCCAGACCCTGATCGCCTCAGTGCAGCAGAGGCCCGCCTACCAGAAAGCGATGGGGCTACAAAGCTGAGCGCGTTCGCAGGCAAGAGCAGATAGGCCACTTTGCCTATAGCACACCTCGTAACGAGGCTCTATGACGTGATGACCCGCCAGCCGCGAACGCGTCCATCGCCAACTCATTCACCACGTCTATGCACTGCTCGACATCCTTTAGCCGTACGTCGGCCTCTAACCCTCAAGCCTGGTCATCATCGCGATCAGGACGAAGCTCCCAAGCCTTTGCAAAGCTTGTACCTGCTGGTTCATTGCATTACTTGATGGTCGAACAAGAGGTGAGGTTGCTCCAACGCTGCAGCAACGTGGCCAGCTGAAGCTGCCTCGTGCAGACAGAGATCACTCAACCTGCTCACCCTCAACACTGATCTCAAATTCAATGCCGAAGCGATGCGCCGTGAGACGAAAACGCCTTGCTAGCTCAACGAACAGCTTTTTCACCAAGGCATCGTCGAATTCATAAATCTCGAGGTTGGCCGTCTTGGCCACAGCCTGGAGATCCTCGATCAATTTCTCCACCCGAGGAGCGAAGACCTTGCCGAACCGGGCCCGCTTCTCTTCGGAACTGTTGAAATCAGGCAAGCCAGCCATTGCTGAATTGTGACGCCCACCATTTTGCCAGTGGCATCTTCGCGATCCAATCAGATCAAATCTTTTCCAAGCTGAAGCGTCTTGAGGTTCCACCCCCATAGCGTTCGGAGGTGATCAGCAAGGGTTCCACCTCCGACCTCAGCCCTCCTTATGCGTTCCAGCGGTGCCGTGATGGCGTTGGTGATCTATGCCAGCAACTCGGCAATATCTGGACGACCTGGCCATTTGCCGTAAGGTCCCTGCGGCAGCCAGGATCTGACTCTGAATCCAAGCACTGGTGGTGTTGATTGACCACCAGGCTGAGCAACGCCAGACACGAGCCCCTCTCACCTCGCGACACACCTTGCCACGACTGACATCTGACGAGCTGCTCAATGAGCTTTCAGGCCTTGAGAACCTCTTGATCGTTCAGGACCTAGATGGGGTCTGCATGAATCTGGTCAAGGACCCTCTCACGCGCACCATCAAGCGAAGCTATGTGGAAGCCGTGGCGCGAATGGCAGGTCGATTCTCTGTGCTCACGAATGGCGAACATGAGGGCAAACGGGGAGTGAATCGGCTTGTTGAGCGCGCCCTCGGGAACACTCAGCATCCAGGCCGTGATGGCCTCTACCTGCCGGGACTGGCCGCTGGTGGCGTGCAACTTCAAAACAGCCATGGAGAGCTGTCGCACCCTGGCGTGAGCGAAGCAGAGATGGCCTTTCTGGCGGATCTACCCGCACGCATGGAAGCAGGTCTCTTCCAGCGACTTCCTGCCCTCATGCCGTCCCTCAGCGGAGAAGAACTGCAGGCAGAGGTGCACAAGGCCGTGCTCGACACCCAGGTCTCTCCCACCATCAATCTGAACGGACTGTTCAGCCTTTGCCGCGATGACGTCAAGCTGCAACGCGCCCTGCAGGCCATGCTGCAGGACCTGATGGAAGAACTCCTCACGCTCGCAGCGTTGGAGGGTCTAAGCGATGCCTTCTTCCTCCATGTGGCCCCGAATTTAGGTCGGGATGCTGAGGGGAAGGAACGCTTGAAACCAGCTCAGGAAGGCGATGTGGGTTCTACCGACATCCAATTCATGTTGCGCGGTGCGATCAAGGAAGCAGGCTTGCTGGTGCTTCTCAATCGCCACATCGCCGCCCGCACGGGCAAGGCCCCGCTTGGGGATGATTTCAATGTGAGAACGGCACCACAAGAGCATCAGGCGTTGATCAGCCTGTGTGAGCAGGCCATTCCCAAGGAGCAGATGCCAGTGCTTGTCGGGGTCGGTGACACCGTCACGTCCACCCCGACCGCAGAGGGGAATGGCTGGCTACGTGGAGGGAGTGATCGCGGCTTCCTGATGCTTCTGCAGGAGATCGGTGTGCGCTATAAGCAACCGAACCGTGTGGTTCTGGTGGACAGCAGCGGCGGTGAAGTCGATCGCCCCAGCCTCTCCAACAACAGCCTGACAGGCATCAGCGATCCTGAGGATCCACTCCATTTCGATCTGCTCATGCCAGGAGGTCCCGAGCAATACGTTGCCTGGTTCCAACAACTGGCGACACGCACCTAGTGACTAGCTCGAGCAACCACCCGAAGCATGAAAGGTAGCGCTGTGATTGATGGTTTCCCACCGCTGACCCACTCAGCTTGTTCATCACTCCAGAGGCGTTGACCGGGAACGATCAAACGCGACTTCGAGGCATGGTCTGGCAGATAGGCCGCCTGGAAACCCTTGGCACGCACAAACAACCGCAGATCAGGGAACAGCACCCCATCAGCAGTTTCCACCACCTCGAGTCGTCCATCCTTTCTCAATCCGTAGACGATGCGTACATCAGCCATCGTCATGGCTCCATACACACCCTTGTAGTCAGCCGGTGGGGTCTCAAAGGAATGATCAAAGGCATGCAATCCACCGATGAAGAGGCGGAAGTCATCTGCGTCTGAAGCGGTGAACGGGCCGAAGCCAAACGTGAGTGTGCCGTCGTGACGAATGCCAATGAAGGCACGACCAGCGGCAGCTGCTCGGTTTCCAGCTCGTATCAATCGGTTGGTGAGTTTGAGGTCTCCATGGAGCACCATGCCGAGGGGTTGATCGGGATGGCCTTTCTCAAAGGTCGGTCCGGTAAAAAAGAGCAGAGCCTCGCGATCCGTGTTGGCCTCAAACTCCCGGCTCCAGCCTTCGTAGTAGTGAAGGTCGATCCAACGAGGATCAAGGATCACGCTGGAGTAGGCGATGGTGAGCTCACTGCCATCCTCCCTCTCAACCTCGAGGGACTGATCAGGCATAAACACCGCGATCTCACTGGGAGAAGGGGCTGGCGTGGGCTCTGGAGCGGGATCCTCACCAAAGACTGTTAATGGAAGCTTCGATGACTGCTGCAGCCAGGACGGTCCTGACATCAGCGTGGCAGCCACGGCACCAAAGGCCGCTGAAGTCAGCGCGATCAAAGCCAGCCAACGTCGCGGCACCCGAATGAAAGCGTGAGAACAAATCCTGTGGCCAGGGTCGAGGCTGCCGGCACCACTGTCAACGTCAATCGTGGCAGTGATCTCTCAGAATGACGTCTGATTCGGCCTACCACTGATCAGCGTCTCTCCAACGTCTAGCGACTGCATCACCACCACAGCGCCCTTCCCAACACTGACGCGAGGAGGGCTGAGAACACTTCAAGTGAATCTCGGCTACCGCTGCAATCAGAGCTGCAGCCACTGTCACGTCAACGCCGGGCCTTGGCGCACCGAGATGATGGCCGAATCGCAGGTGCAGTTGATCCCCCGCGTGTTGGAGCATCTGAACCTGAAGGTGCTGGACCTAACCGGCGGCGCACCGGAACTGCACCCCCTGTTTCGCCAGTTGGTCCGAGACGCACGCCGGCTTGGGGTGGAGGTAATCGACCGCTGCAACCTCACCATCCTCAACGAACCGGGGCAGGCCGATTTAGCAGCCTTCCTTGCCGACCAGAGCGTGCATGTGGTGGCCTCCCTGCCTTGTACCGAAAAGGGTCGGGTGGACGACCAGCGGGGCCAAGGGGTGTTTGAGCGCAGTCTCGAGGCACTGCACCAACTCAATCAGCTCGGATACGGAGACCCCCGCACCGGCCTCAGCCTGGACTTGGTGTACAACCCAGCCGGTCCCAAGCTTCCACCGGCCCAGGAGCAGCTTGAAGAGCATTACCGGGAGGTGCTGCTAAGCGACCACGGCATCCGCTTCAACCATCTGCTCACAATCACCAACATGGCGATCGAACGCTTCGCCAGAGAGTTGGAACGCAGCAATCAGCTGAAGCGCTATCGGGAGCTGCTGCGCCAGTCCTTCCGGGCTGAGAACCTCGAGGCTGTGATGTGCAGATCCCTGATCAGCGTGAACTGGCAGGGGAGACTCTTTGACTGTGATTTCAATCAGCAACTCGGGATCGCCTGCGGCGGCAATGTTCAAACCCTTGAGGATCTCTTGAGCATTCCTGCACAAGAGCTAGAGCACCAGGCGATCACCGTCGCCGAACACTGCTTCGGCTGCACCGCCGGCAGCGGTTCCAGCTGTGGGGGGGCTCTGAATGGAGGCAGTAATACCACCTAGGGTCATTCCAAAGAACCTTCTGGCTCGATGAGCGCATCAGCAGATTCAGGACCTGCCCACTGCGGCAGCAAGCCCAAGCGCTTCGCGATTGGCATCGCCCCCCTTGGCACTGTGTCCATCGGCATCGTGCCCATGGGGGTGGTCTGTATCGGTGTCGTGCCGATGGGAGTTGTCTCGATTGGCGTTGTCGCCATGGGCGTGATCAACCTTTCAGTCGTAGGCATGGGCCTCTTGGCCGTCGGCGTGAACACGATGGGGATCTGGACGGCAGGCCCGGTGAGCATGGGGCTGGTGCAACTCGATGGAAGCAAGAGCCACGACCACCAATTGCACAACCACACAACATCGGCACAGAAGTCAGAGCCATCGATGGCCTACCCCAGTCGCGAACAGGCGGAAGAGGAAGCGAAGAAGATCGGCTGCCAAGGGGTGCATGCCATGGGAGATCTTTGGATGCCCTGCGAACACCATCCAGGCAGCAACTGACGGATCAGGCAAACGCAGAAACTTAGCGACAGTCTGGGCAGATCCCTCTGACGTTCAGGGTCGATTCGATCAAGTCAAAACCATGTTGATCGGCCGCCGCTTGGCCGGCAGTGATCACCGGAATACTTTCGAACTCCTCTGTGCGACCACAACGGATACAGACCAGATGATGGTGATCGCCATGATCCGCAGAGGAAAGCTCAAAGCGGCGGCCGGCCTCGCTCAGTTCCAGCTCTTGGAGGAAACCCATGTCCACCAGCAGCCGTAAGGTGCGATAAATCGTTGCCAGTGAAACCTTCGCTTCACCTTCGAGCAACTGCTGATGCACGTCCTCAGCACTGAGGTGCCGACCTGAGCCCAAGCGTTCAAAGAGATCCAGAATGCGCAGCCGTTGAGGAGTGAGACGGCGACCGTCCTGATGTAATCCCTGCTGAAGGGGCTCCTGAACCGGTGTCGAAGACGAACTCGTTGCCATCGTCATTCGATATGGTCTTCTCAAGAGTAACCACTAATGAGAGCGGCCGTCAGCCCTGCAGGCCATGCGTGTTGTCCAGCTCAGTGACCCGCACCTGGTCAGCGCACCATCAGGATGGGTACGCCAGCGTCCGGCATTGCAGCACTGGCAGCTTGCCCTGGGCCAGGCAGCACTCCATCACCCTGATCTGCTGCTGATTACTGGTGACTGCTGTCAGGACGAGAGCTGGAACGGATATGCCCTCCTGCGTGATTCCCTCGATCTGCTGCCAAGCAAGACCAGGGTGGCCGTCCTACCTGGCAATCATGATCATCCTCAGCGACTGAGAGCAGCCCTAGGTCGGCGGGCCGAGATCGCACCAGAGGCCTTGCGTCTTGGCGACTGGACTGTGTTGATCCTCGACAGTCACTGGTACAGCCACGAAGGTGGACAAATTGGCAAGGGTCAGCTGCGCTGGTTGGAGACGCAGCTTCAGCAAGGCAACCTCACGTCAGGCCCCTTGCTGGTTTGCCTTCACCATCCACCTCTGCCAATCGGAGCGCCCGAATGGGATCGGATCGGACTCGACGACGGAGAAGAACTGATGCGATTACTGCAACCAGTACCGCTGCTACGCGCCGTTGTGTTCGGCCATCTGCATCAGCACTGGCAAGGCTCGATGCCTGAACGCAACGATGTCGTTCTGCTGGCTTGCCCATCCACGCTTTGCGCCTTTCCGGCACTACAGGCGTGCCCACTAGGACGCAGTCAACTGCCTGGCGGTCGCCTGCTGGACCTAAGCAGCAATGGGCGCCTCACACACACACTGCTGAGATGACCGATGCCCAAGAGGAGGTTGAATCCCTTCGGTCAGTCGGCTTAAGGTGCTGAAACTCTTGATGGTCCATTGTCGAAAGCCTCGAGTGGATCCTGGGACGTGCTGATGCGATGCATCGCCAGTGCCCTGTTTCTGCTTGCCCATGGGCTTCTGGTGCTGGAGCACATTGCCATTGGCACCGCCTTACATGGGATTGCCGAGTTGTTTCTCGCCCCATGGGCAGTGCGTCATCGAGCCTGGGACATCATCGTGATCGGTGTGATCTTCTGCGTCTTCGATCTGTGGGGCACCGTTCGACTGACCACCGCCATCGGCTGAAAACCCACCGCCTTAACGACGGCTCTGCACTGTTTCGACCCACCAGCGCTTCACCACGCCACCGAGCTGGCTGGTCTGCCTTGAGCGCTGCGAGATTGGAATCGTGACCACCGAAAGCTGACGTCCATTGCGTCGGTAATCAAATCGGCAGAAACCATGCCCAGTCCCCGAACAAGCGGAAAGACTGGAGAGAGGAACACCGGCTCGACGCTGATCCAACGCCATGGGTTGTTGCTGAGGATGGGGCCTCCAACCCGAAGCAAGCAACACAGCATCGGCCTCGAGAATGGGTTGCCCCGCACTCAGGGGGAGGACACCACGCGGCTGAGCAAGGGCAACCGGCATCCCGACTGCACTTACCACCATCAGCAGGGCTGCGATTGAGAATCGAGGCATGGTGGAGCTGGGGGATGCCACTCACTCCATAGCCATGACATGCGCAAGCTGGCCATTCGACGCTGAATCATGAGTACCAGTGCAAGCGGCAATGCAACACTTCAGCGTCTTGCCCCCTATCTGGTGGCCAGGCCCCGCCGCGGTGTCGTCGGCAACAGTCCCCAGGCAAGACGACTGCGGGAAGCGCTCCATGAGGCCTCGACGGATCGCAATCACCAAGCAGTGTTGCTGGTGGGTGAACCGGGGCTTGAAAAAGACAACCTCGCGGCACTGATTCACTTTGGATCCAGCCAAAGGCATCAACTGATGCTGCGCGTGGACGGGGCTCAGATGCGCAGTGATGGCAGCGAGCTCTTCGGGCGGGAAGGGGACAATGACCAGATTCCGCTGCTGGAGCTGGTCGGCGAAGGCAGTCTTCTGATCGACAACTTCGAACAACTCGAAGCGCCCGTTCGCCAAAGGATTGTGGAGATCGCCGCCACTGGCAGATGGCAATCTCCTGGGTTGGAGCCCAAGCCGCAAACGTTTCGCGGACGGCTGCTGATCACCGCCGAAAGCGCCATCCCTGAGTTGTCACCGCTGACGCAGCTGATCCGAGTGCCGCCACTTCGGGTGCGACGTCAAGATCTCGGCGATTGGTTGCGTTATGGCATCCGCCAACAGAGTTTGCGCCTGGGCTGGAAGAAGCCACCCAAGCTGCCCATGGCAGTGGTGAAACAACTGCAGAACTATGACTTCCCGAACAATCTGCGCGAGCTGGAAGCATTGATCGAGCGAGCACTCCAACAAGTGCGTCGCCAAGGCAGCAGTCCAAAAGCGTTACCAGAGGACGTGTTCTGGACGTCACCACGGCAACAGCGTTCACGGTTTGACCTGTGGGCCTGGAAACCAAAGTTGCGCAACTGGATGCGTGCACCTCAGCTCTGGAATCTCCTGCTCTTTGGAATCGTGAGCTGGGTGTTTGTTCTGATCAATCTTTGGTTGTGGTTTGGCCCCCAAGACAGGGCTCACAACGGAGCACTGAATTTGTTTTGGGCCTGGTGGTGGCCACTGATTCTGCTCAGCTTTCCTGTTGTGGGCAGGTTGTGGTGTTCGTTTTGCCCGTTCATGGTTTGGGGTGAACTTGCCCAGAAGCTGGCTCGGGGATTGGGCTGGACGCCATCCCCATGGCCACGAGGTGATCACGATGCCTGGGGCTCAAGATGGCTGGCAGGTGGATTTGCCCTCATCCTGCTCTGGGAAAGCCTGTGCGATTTGCCTCAGAACGGGCAACTCAGCAGTTGTCTGTTGCTGCTAATCACAGCAGGAGCCGTGAGCGGATCGATACGGTTTGAAAAACGATTCTGGTGCCGTTATCTGTGTCCAATCGGTGGCATGAACGGACTGTTCGCCAAATTGTCCATGCTGGAACTTCGAGCCCAAGCCGGAGTCTGCAGCGGCAACTGCAGCAGTTATGCCTGTTTCAAGGGAGGGCCGGCTGAAGGAGAGGGACTGCAGACATCAGGTTGCCCGCTTGGAACCCATCCAGCCCATCTGCGCGACAACCGAAATTGTGTCTTGTGCATGACCTGCGCCCAGGCCTGTCCGCATCGGTCCGTGCGCCTGGCGATCCGGCCACCTGCTGCCGACCTTCAACGCGACATGGTGATTCCCAACGGTGAACCTGGCCTGGTCCTGGTGCTAACCGGGAGTATCTGCTTACAGCAATGGCAGAAATTATGGGGCTGGACAGGGCTAACGCCAAGCTCGATCAGCAGTGGGCCCCTGCTACCGCGAATAGCGATCGCATGCCTCAGCCTTGCCCTACCAGCAACGGTTTATCTCTTGGCCAGGTTGATCGTCAATCAACAACGACTGGAACACACGCTCTACGGTTTCCTACCCGTGCTCTGGGCGCTGCTCCTAGCCTCCCATCTACCGATAGGAATGCGTGAGGCAGGGATGGTGCTGCCTGTGAGCATGGAGGGCTTAGAGGGCTTGCCTCAATTTGGGTTGCCAAGCTGGCAAGCCGACCCCCATGTGATCCGGTTCTGCCAGAGTGCCGTGGTCACAGTGGGAGGTCTCGGCAGTGTTGTTGTGCTGAGACGAATGCTGTGCAATCAACGCAAAGCTTGGTTGGCTGCCTGCATGGTGTTAATCAGTGTGGCGGGCTGTGGACGATGGCTGGTTGGGAGCTGAAACAGCACCAACACGGCAGCCCGCTGAAAAGCAAATGCTCAAGCCAAGGGATGATGATGAAGCTGCAGCAGCACACGCGCCGCCAGCCCACGGGAAACGCTGCGATGAGCAAGCAACGAGCAAACCCAGTCGAACAATTGAGGATTAGAAGGATCCTTGGCCAATTGATCTCTTAGCAGGAGCAGTTGCTGCAAGTTCTCACAACCACGCAAGGCATCAATGAGCGTGTCTTCAGACACTGGAGCCTTGGGTGCAGAGGCAACAGTCATGGCAAACGCCTGATTCCAAAAAACGTTAAGCCAGCGAGGGGAGACACCTGAAGCACGATGCAGCGCAAAAAATGCCTTGGCAATCAAAAAAAACCTGATCGGCAACCACAACTGAAAGTTGATTGGTCACGACAGAGGACAAATGGTAGGGGTCGAAGGCATCGGCAGTCGAAGCCAACCAAGGAGGAAAGAGACGCATTCAGCGACAGGACAAGATCGATTACCTCAGTACGCGTGCTGACGCAATGAGTCATTTACCCCTGGCAGATGTTCGTAGCGCTACACACAATGGAATCAGGGAAATGCTCCTGAGCAAACATAACGGCTCTGAGGGGGGCCGTTTTTTATGGGTGTTCTGAGCCGAGATCAGCCGCCAACGGAAGCGAGATTGAGACCGTCTCAGTCCGAGCCAACAAGGCAGGCAGGCAGGCACGACGACGCTCAACCCAACAGCGCAAGCGAGACGTGAACCATTGGCTCTGGATGGGAGATCCCCGTGAATGGCCCAATACACAATCTCAAAGAGAGATGCGAATCAAAGGCGAATGAACACGAATGAAGGGCCGAGCTGGGTGTCGATAACGACGATAACGAGGTGAAACGATGGGATTGCCAGGAGGGAAACTGGGCGCCAAACGAACAGAGCCAGGCCGATAACCAGGAGCAGCCGGCAGAAGGCGGGGGCTCAGATCACCAAGAATCACACAACGTTGTAGGCGGTACGAAAAGCGATGGAAGCGTCCGCACCCATCAGCAGCCAAAGCAGGGGCACAGAAGGCAAAACATGCACTGATACCGAAAAAGGCAAGAACATTGAACCGACTAGTGGTCTTGAAAGACATGAAACAAAGAACGATGAGGCTGAAACCCCGAGGCGCCTAGTTTCTAGGCCAAGGCTTTCAGCGTCGATGACTTGGATCAATGACTAAAGTGATCCTGCTCACAACAAAGTTTCTGGTGTAGATCAGCACAGAACTGGGGAGACATCACGACGAATGCCGCGAGGTACGAATCGTTGCGCCCTGGGATCAGATCTGTGAGGAATCGAAAGGCGATCAAGAAAGTCAACGAGTCACACAAAAGACTCAACAAGCTGGGGTGACTGATGTCACAAACAACAAAAGCTTTGAATACATCCTGGGCAGCAGCGGAAGTGAAGAGAGAGAGGGCGCCACATCAAGCGCTGGCGTCGTTAGCACGAGTACACAGTCGAATGCGTAGGCCTACGAGAGAGAACAACGCTGACAGCATCAAGGCAAACGTAAAAACAAGCAAAAGCACCATCAAACCGCTCGAGCAGACCGCAACGTGAGCCCCAAGCAACACAAACACAGAGCTAGAGATTGACAAAGAGTTGGGTCAACCAACTCGGGGGTATGCGGAACCGATGGGTCCCAAGCGGGTTAGAGAAGAACCCACCACAGAGATAGAGCCAATCGAGGCGAGCCTATGACCAAAGCAATATGCCAAATGAAGCGATCACACGTAACGACTTCTGGACATAAACACAAAACCCTGGCGTCGGACATCAAAGAGAACGACTGCCAGTAAAAAAGAAGGAAGAAACAGCAGGAGTGTGGCAAATGCACAACCGACAGGCCTGACACCAAGACCTACTTGGATCCTCAGACAGCCCACCACTGGCGTTGGATGTCAACGAGAGGCTGATCGGCAATGGCAAAGTAATCAACATCCAGCAAGGGATCGACAAGGCAGCCTTTCCCGCGTTGAATGGCACTGGCAACCCTTGCGATCCCATCACCAGAGGACAGGGCCAAGCCAAACTTGTCTGCACCATAAAAACTGTGGAGCAGACCTGTTTCAAGGATGGAGATGGCACCGATAAAGCCAAGGATTGCACCAGGTGAGTGGCTGGAGGAGGCCATAAATGATGTGACTTCTAACTCTCCAATCGGAGTGGTGTCATAGCCAGCAATCAAATGGATCCAATCATGGTGGGCAAGTGCTGCGTTACCTGCTCCAAGCTCACCGGGAAGCTTAAAACCTCTGGCTTGATAGAACTCCCAGAGACGTCGACCGAGACTGCCTGGGGGTAAAGTCTGCAGCTGATTCCATTTAGAAAACTCATCAGGATCTGCCTCAACACACAAGCCATAGGCATGATCGCCATACTGTTGAACAAGGTGCTGAAAGGCAGGATCATCCTGATGATCGCCCTCTCCAATCCAATTTAATCGATAAAAATCAGAGGTCGCCTGGGCGATCGCATTACGGGCCAAGTCTCGTGACATCAAGAGACAATCACTTTGAACGTCAAGGGTTTCAGCCCAGGAGTCAATATCATCTGCCAATGCTGCAGGGATGGGATTGCAAAGCATCTCAAAAGCGATAAGAAGCTCGAGTAACTCCTGTCGCTCGCCAGGAGTGTTCAAACTTGTACTGACAAAAGCTGGAGCAAGACCAGGATGAGAGTTGAAGTCAATCTCGACTCCGAGAAGCTTCAGAAACAACGTATGGGCCAAGTCTGCTTGGGAAGGGGTATACCAAACACCGCCAGGACGATGCACCTGCACAAGTGCTGAGGCGAGAAGAGAAGCCTGCTCAGGCGAGTTATGAACTAAAAACATTAAAACCCCTACAACAAATCGAGCCAAGTCTATCGACAATGAAGTAGAAGGCCTAGCCCCAAGCATTCACACAAAGTGGACGGCTCAAAAATGCTCGCCTGAGATGAAAGGGAACAATCGGGAATCGCGGCGATTAGGGATGCAGGGCAAAGGGAGTGCGATGACGGAGATCAACGCAACAGCACAAGCAATACGGGATAAGGGAGAAGAGCGAAAAGAATAACGAGGGCTGACATGGAGACTCGCAAGGGTCGCCATCCAGCGCAGGCCAAGGGTGGCAACACTCAAGAGAGGGGAGAACCAAAATTGGAGGTTCTAGGCAAGCAGAGAACGACAAGCTCCACAAACACCAATGATGAGGCGGTGAGAAACGTTCTGAATGGAGGCTTAAACTGGATTCAATCCAGGCAGTCACTAAATGCCTGCACCTCGTTTGCGACTGAGCGATAGCGCTCCTGAAAATAATCTTCCCTTGCCTGATTAGCTCGATGCTCCGCTTCACGCGCTAAATGTTCAAGATGAGCATTTTGCTTCTTACGGGCTATTTGGCCAACTTTGTACATGGTGATGGAATTCAGTTCACAGAACCTAAATTCAAAGCCAATAGAGCGAGGAGCATCTTTACCGAACTTCGCGCATCGATGAAGTTGAGTAAAAACTGTGATCCACGATACAGATAAAAGCAACAAGGAACGCGCAATTGTGCTTGATGAAATCGACAATCAATACACGTTCAAACCGATAGACAGGTCCCCAGGGACTCAGTAGGACGATTGAAGCCCCTAAGAGCAAAAGGGATAACCAACGCGAAGCAAGCCAGAACAACGACGCACAAGAGAACGAAAGGGCTGACAAGCCAACAAGAAGCGGAGTCTCGCTGGAACGAAGGATCGTTATGACCGAGGAAGCCAAGAGTGAGACAAACGAGGCAATGCAAGGCTTGGTACATAGAAACGAGAGGCCATATCAATGCTCAGATCTGATCCTCAGTGCCTTTAACCAGCATTGAGATCACGTGATGGCGCAAAGAAGGTAGAAAAACAGACCCAGAAAAGGCCAAATCCCGATCAGTCCGGCACACTACAAGAATCGGATGCCAACAGTGAGGCGAGGGTGAGTCAGGATCAAGATCAGGGCAAGCACAACCCAGTGGGGGATGGGCGCTCAAACGAAATGACTGGACAGAAGGCCGCGGGAATGGAGATAGAGATGCGCTCCGAAGAGGAGAAGGGTCTAGCGCAGCCAGAAGCAGACGCCAGGCTTAAACCAACCCGGGCCATGACTTACACAGAGATGATGAACAGCGGCACACAGCGTTTAGGCTGAAAAGGCAATTGAGGCATCATGGGTATCTGCAACAAGAAGGAAGACAAGTCAGCAAATCTGTGAGAAGGTCAGGTTTTCCAGCTTGATTCATGGCGAAAGGGTATTGGGTATGCACCGGTACAATTCACACTCCGTTGGGCATGGTGCCCTACATCAGCAAGTTCACAGCTTGGCTAGCGACAGTCAATGCACGGATTTTGATCCGGGACCTTAGCAGTGACGTAAGAGAAGGTAGCCCAGGTACGGTGAACGTAATTGTAGAATTTGACTCAAAAGAAAATGCAATCGATGCTTATGAATCTGAGGGATACCAAGAGCTTATCAAACTCAGAACGCCTTACTCCGAACTAAGCCTAACCATCACCGAAGAGCTGAATGAATAAGGTGCTGATGACTCGGCGATCAGGAGATCGCCCTTGTCGCACCAAAAGCTTATTTAGACAAAAGAGGTATCGAGCAGAATCAGGGAGATAAGAGCATGTTAATAGCTATTGGCGTATTTGACCAATATGAAATTACCTAGGAATCAATCCGTTTGTTCATCTTTTGGTGGTTTAATCAATTCACCTGTCTGCCAAGACACAACAGCAAAGCTACCGACAAAGACAAGCGAAATAATCGCCAGAAACACCACGGTGACATTGCTGATTTCAAGCTCACCGAGCATGAAGGCAACAGTACTGATCATGATCCGCTGCAATGCATTTCAAAGCTACACCCCCATTTGGTTGTTTCGACGCAAGGCATGACATGCATGGCCACAGAAACAACAGCGCAAGCTGAAGCAAAAAGCACACAAAGGCGAAGCCCTATTCTGGAGAAGGGATCAAATCGAAGTTCTTGCGTGAAGTGTGGCGCCAAATGGTTCAAAATTCGTGACTGACATCGATGACGACGCCTGATGCAGATCGAGGTGAAGACCAGCTTGAGCTGGGGGGCGGGGTGAAGGATTGCTAGACATGAGCGAGTGGTTCAAAAAAACCAAATGCAACGAGCTGCATTGCTGTTTTGTCTCGGGCTTCTTGCTTCAGGGTTGTCACAACCGTCTGTCGGAGCCTTTGACGATGACGGCTTCGAGGGGTGGGTCAACAGCCGAAATCCCGCAGAGTTGTGCGAACTATTTTTAAGTGGGATGATTGATGACGAAGATTTACCCTCAGGCCGAGCACAGGATCCCTGCGTTGGCGTTAACAACGACTAATGTTGAAACAGGTGAAGCCACAAAGTGAGAGGCTTAGCGATCAGCAGTGATCAGGATGGAACCAATGCAGATCTAAACCTGGCAGAGAATTCTGTAAGAAGACGGACACTAAAAACCATCAGACGAGGCAAGCCCACGTGAATTCAAGCCCCAATATTGATCCAGCCCAATGGAGACGTACTGCCACCACTGCAGCGCTGCTAGTACTGGGAGTCTTCATCGTGCCAGTACCAACCCACAGCAATGACACCAATCATTGTGATCTGATCAAAGCTGCTCAGAACAGGCTTGGTAGAAGCATGGCGATCAATCGATTCGTGATCTCCTCCAACGATGACGAGCAGCTGGTCGAAGCAGCGAGTCAGCAACTTGCCAAACAGGAATTAAGTTTTAGAGAAAATAGACGTCAATACGAAAAGGAGAACTGCACCAGCATCTGGGATCGATAGAGGGGTAATAAGGAACGACTCTACCCACCCTGCACAGAAGAGTCAGGGCATTGACTCACAAAATAATGATAAGGATTGACAAGCTCAATTACATCATTCAGCAAGCTCAACATGAACACAATCCAACAATGAACTAACACCATTCCACATCAACAACGACACTGATCTGAAGGGATTGGATCCAAAAAAGATAAAGCACGCCGATCATGATCAACCAGTTCTCAACAAGCGATCAACACTGACAACGGCGAATAGCGATGAATTCAGACCAGTGAGCAGCGCATCCGCAGCAACAGGCCGACCTTCCATTAAGGATTGTCCGAAGAAAATAGAATTGACACAAGTGATGCTATGAAGTAGGAAATGGCAACGGTAAACAATATGGTGAACAAACTGGCCTCGGCCTTTGCTGCCACATGGCTTGTCCTAGGCACCCTCACACTGACAGCACAACGGCCTTCAAAAGCAGAACAAAGAAGCGCTGATTATGAACACTTTACGGCAAATCTATATTCTCCATTAACAGGCAAGAACGAGATCATCATCTCAACGCTGTATACCACGCGCCAGCAGCAGATGAATGCATTTTCAAGGAGCAGCTATGATTATTGGGATGCAAGAGTACTTTCCGAGTTCTGGGGACAATCAACCTGGGATTCGAAGCTAAGAATAGGCAGAAAAATATTAATTGGTCAACACTATGGTGATCTCAATAACACACTTCGTGCAATCAATCAGACAGTCTCCTTGGCACAGAATCGGTATCTGAGAACAACAAGAATCAACGACCTAAGCTCCTATAGACTTTACCAAGAAGGATACACATATAATGACGCTGTTTTACTCGCTCTGCTATGGAACCATAGCAGACATGGCAGACAGGCGACAGCTGCTGAGATCCGGCAAAGTAAATATAGAATCGACCAGAACCTGGCCAGAGGAAACAATGAATATATTAATCAATCACTGCAAACAGCGAGAAGATTATACAATCGATAAAAGTGATTACAAATCACTTAAGATCTCGAATCGGATTTGAGGTTGAATTAATTGCCCCCAAAGGCTTGTCGAGAAGAAATCTGGCTGATGCCATAGCTCGACTTCACAATGGAGAAGTCATTAGATTTTTCCATGCTCAAGCTGAACCAAGCAAACTACCAGATACTCCAATTTTTGAGAACCTAACACTTGGCTTTAAAGTTGTTGGGCCAGGTCAAAAGCTGATCGCTTTATGCGTTGACGACCTAACACTTCAATCAGACCTGGACAAATCAGCAGCGTCAAAGGAAGGCTGGTACAGGATCGTTAGTGATGATGCGAGATTCCTAGAATTGGTTGCTTGCCAATGTGATGCTGGGCTACCGATCAAACAGGTCTTAACCAAACTTGCACATCTATATCGAACTGATTTACAGATCGATCGCTCAGGGATGTGCCGAGTCGTTGATCAATCGAATCATTCAATCGCGATCGCAGCCCCATTACCTGGAGAGAGAGAGAGGGCATGCGAACTAGTGACTGCCCCAATAAAGACAGACCATCATCAGCAACTCTCAGAATTCCTTTGTCTGGCAAAAGATCTGGCATATACGATTCCAGTAGAGGGAGCAACCCATCTCCATTTTGAAGCCTTATCATTTCATTCCGCACAAACAATCAAAAACATCGTCAACCTCTTTGACGACCATGATCAATTGCTCAGAAGACTATTCAAAACAAACATACACTGTACAAGGCTTGGTCAATGGCCTCAATCCCTTTTCAACTTAGTTGCACAACCATCCTTCACGCTTCTCGCCTGGCCAGAAGCAAAAAGGCAACTTCAGGAGTTGCCCATCACCAAATACTGTAACTACAACCTAGCCAATATTATTCACGAGATCAAAGAAAAGCCGACATTCGAAGTGCGTATTCTCCCCTCGAGCCTAGAAGCATTAGACATCATCAATGCAGCCTGTGTTGTGGAAGCACTGCTGACGATCGCTTGCTCGTCAATCAACATTGAGCGGCTTGGGCCAGTTGGTACTGACAACAAAAGTATTCTTGCCTTTTTAAATGAAATCAATATAGACACGAGTGTGCGGGATTTTTATTGCTCTCGATTTAGGCCATAGCCGAGGGAACACGAGACTCCAGCTTCAACCTCTCCCCATGAGGGCCTTCAAAGGTGACACTGCCAGATTGATTGCGAGGTTCGTAGTAAGGCCCCCATTCGACTGATCGACGACCAGTCGACCAAGGACCATTTCTGACGCACCGTCCTTTGCCGGCGTAGTGATCACCAAGCGCGCGAACGTAGTGATGTTTTCGGTGCTTAGTCGTGCAAAAACCAGCACCCAAGAGTGCGCCCGTCTGGACCCAGTGGGCCTCGGGACAGCCATTTTGAGCGGCTTGACCTGGCAATGCGCCAAACGTGAACACCTGAGCTGCAGCAAACACTGCCGCTGCGACTGAACAAGGTCAAAGCATGTGGGGGCCGAGACAAGCTCACCCTGATCAACCACTGCTCGTTTGTCGGGCCACTCAGACCAAACCTCTCCCCAAGCGTTGCTTCCCGTGGATGCCGAGCTGACTGCAACACAGAAACGGGAAGCCACAAGCAGACTGAAGGTCCCTGATCAGCAACAGCCACAGCGAGTGCTGCCAATCGATCTCAGCTCATGCTGTTCGCGCGTCCTGTGCTTGAGCTGCCTGCTGCCTTGGCGTTGTTCACAGCGATCTGCGCTGGGGGAACGCACCAAGCATGAGTGGAACACAGGTCTGCACCGCTACGCAGGCTTCCTCTTGTTGGTAGCGCTGTCTCACAACCTTCAAGACGCCAATAAAAAACCGCCTTGGGAAGGCGGCGAAGAACACAGTCATGGACTGCGTTGTCTGGAAGTCGGGGTAGAGGGATTTGAACCCCCGGCATCCTGCTCCCAAAGCAGGCGCGCTACCAAACTGCGCTATACCCCGATGCAACAGAGTTTAGCGGTCAGCAGGCAGACGCAATCCCTTCCCCTCCCTAGCCTGAACAAGATTGCAGTCCTTCGATGGCCAGCGAGTGGACCCCAGGAGCCGTTGCAGCCTTGCGTGAGCGGCATGACCTTCCGTTTGTCCGCGCAGATGCGGAAGGTCGAGTGATGGAATTCAATCCACGCTTTCACGATGTCTATGGCTGGGATGAGCAATTGATCGGTCAGTCGATCAGTGCCATCCTTCCTCAGGAATTCAGAGAGCAACATCACAGCGGCTTCTCACGCTTCAAGCTCACGGAAACATCCAAGCTGGTGAATCACCCTCTGGAACTCATCACCATCTGCTGTGATGGAACCAGTGTGCGCAGTGAACATTTCATAGTTGCTGAAAAAACAACCGATAATCATTGGAGCTTTGCCGCAACATTGCGCCCCCTGGAAGGGCCCCATGCCTGTTGACGACAGCGAAAAACAGGAGAGCGTCCAACAGGACCTTCTAGACCAGATGCGGCAGTCACTTGGATTGCTGCGTGTGGCCTTCGACAGCACTGACGAAGCCATGCTGATCCTCGATCAGAAACAAACGATCCGATGGGCCAATCAAAAAGCAGCCGACCTTTGCAGCAAGGGAATGACAGCACTTCTGCTCGGCAAACCACTGAGCAAAGCCATCCCTTTTTACAGCCTGAAGGGTGAGCTGCTTCCAGCTGACGCTGAGCAGCATCCTTGTCAACGGTTTGAAGATGGCGATGGTACAGAACGTCTTCTCATCGCCAACAATGAAGATCAATCCGGTTCTACATCTCAAACACTGTCTCTGCTGCTGTGGAGACAGATCACGAACCTGCGAGAACCCTTTGTTCTACTGATCATTCGTGATCTCGATCCGATAGAGCAAGCACTGCTGAAACAACGGATCTTCATTCAGGCGCTCGCCCATGAACTGCGCACACCCTTGGCCATTCTTTCGGGCAGCCTCAAGCGTTTAAGTCGCATCATTCAGCACGACAAACGCGTGCTTTCAAATCTTGAAACTGCAACATCAGAATCGAGACGTGTGTGCAACCTAGTTGACAAGCTGATGCTTCTCTCAGACTTGGATACTGGTCAATTTAATTGGGAAATTAAGGAGACATTCCTATCAGAAGCTTTCGAAGAATGGAGAACATCCTTGCCTAAAGAGAAGGCAGCAAGGATCACATTTCGACTCGACCCAAAGTGTCTCTACGCCAAGATAGACAGAGAAGCATTCCGCCTCGTTCTTGATCAGTTACTCGACAACAGTTTGCACTTCAGTGATCAAAAAGCGACTGTAGAGATCTCCGCCAGCCTGGAGGATGAAACCGTGTTGATCTTCTTCGAGGATTCTGGTCCGGGGTTTACCGACACAGAGTTGGCTGCACTCAGCACCATCTTCGAGCGCTTCAAGCGTCTTGAACAACATCGCTCCAAGAGCAGACCGGAAGGATCCGGTCTCGGGCTCGCGATCGTTCACGAGCTGATGCAAGGAATGGGCGGTCATGTGGAGGTCGAGCTCCGCAGCTCACGGCCGGAACAGATGCGGCAGGGCGGGTGTCTCGTTCTCAGCCTTCCTTTCAGCGGCCAAGCGAGCGTCGCCTCAAAGAGCCCGGGTAGAGGAACCAGGTAGATGGCGCTGTAAAAGCCCTGGAAGGGCCTCAAACAGATCTGGTTTCAGGACGTAATCACAGGCACCCGCAGCCAGAACACGCTGGCGAAAACTAGGGTCACCGTGGGCTGTCACGACAACAATCGGACCGGCATAGCGCTGGTCGCGCAAGACATCCAAACAAGCGAAGCCATCCATCACTGGCATCATCAGATCCAACAGGATCAGGTCCACGTGCTGGTTCGCGAGCAGCTCGATCAGCGCAGCACCGTTATCGCAAAGCAGGGGATCGACGCCCAAATCCTGGAGTTCCTCTTCAAGCAGAGAACGGAGGCGAGGGTCATCGTCAACGACGGCAACCGAAGCACCTTCAGTCTGTGAACACGTCTCCACCACAGGAACGGCGGACTCACCGAAAGACATTCCCATCCTGGCGCAATCTGGAGCGTCAAGCAGAAGGATGAGGGAAATGGGTCGCCTGAGATTCGAACTCAGGACCAGCCGGTTAAAAGCCGGATGCTCTACCGCTGAGCTAGCGACCCTTCCGGAACCGTGGCGTGTTGCCCTGGAACTGGAGTGCCATTCAGGCACCATGAGAAGGTATCACCCGGCGCCACCCTCGTCCAAGAGATCCGTTTCCCTGAGAGCCTAATCAGGCTTTGCGATTGCTCTTGCCACCCCTGAGATGACGCATTCCACCAGCAGTCCCTGGCCCGAGCCCCAGATAGATTCAAAGGCCTGGGTGGCGCCCACTGCAGTGGTGATCGGGGATGTACGCATGGATGCTGGCAGCAGTCTGTGGCCGATGGCCGTGGCCAGGGCCGATCTCGCCAGCATCAGCATCGGCGAAGGCAGCAACGTGCAGGACGGGGCAGTTCTGCACGGAGATCCTGGAGAACCCGTTGTGATTGGCGACCATGTCACCATTGGCCACCGTGCTGTGGTGCATGGTGCAACGTTGAAGGATGGCTGCCTGATTGGCATCGGAGCCGTGGTGCTCAACGGCGTCACCGTTGGAGAAGGTGCCCTCGTCGCCGCAGGGTCCGTCGTCACCAAAGATGTCTCGCCAGGCATGCTGGTGGCCGGAATCCCTGCCAAGGACAAGCGGGAACTGAGCGAGGAAATCATGCTGAAGCAAGTGGAGCATGCCCGCACTTACTCCGATCTGGCCCTTCAGCACGCCGCAAGCCTGGGCAGCACCTGATCCCTCCAGAGGCCCAAGACACAGCGGCCGAAATGCTGCAAAACCAAACGAGCTGTCCACAGCAGCGCAAAGACGGCGAAGCAGTCATTAAGATCATTGGGCTTTTCTGATAGACCCATGGACCTCCGGCTCGTCCTCGTGGCATCCCCAATTCTTCTGGCACTGAGCTGGGCTGGTTTCAACGTCGGTCGTGCCGCTGTCGGGCAGCTGCAACTGATGATCAAGCGCAGCCGCGCCTAAACCCCTAATCCGTAAGGTTGAGAGTCAGCGAGCGCCTCAACCCTCTTGAGCACAGGATCAACCGTCGTTGTGATCGGTGCTGGCCTCGCCGGTACCGAAGCGGCATGGCAAGTGGCTGCCGCAGGTGTTCCTGTTCGATTGATCGAAATGCGTCCGGTGAAGCGGTCTCCCGCTCACCACAGCAGTGAATTTGCCGAACTGGTCTGCAGCAACAGCTTTGGGGCGCTCAGCAGTGATCGAGCTGCCGGCCTTTTGCAAGAAGAGCTGCGACGACTTGGCTCCCTCGTAATCCGCACGGCAGATCAACACGCCGTACCCGCCGGCGGCGCTCTGGCCGTTGACAGAGGCCGCTACAGCGCAGCCCTCACTGCAGCGCTCGACCAACACCCGCTGGTGACGATTGAACGCCGCGAGCAACTGGTCCTGCCGGAACAGGGTCAGATCACCGTTCTGGCCACTGGTCCTCTGACAAGCGAAACCCTCGCAGAAGACCTGAGGAGCTTCACTGGGCGGGACGACTGTCATTTCTTCGATGCCGCCAGTCCGATCGTGGATGGAGAGAGCATTGACATGGCCAAGGCCTTCCGGGCCAGTCGCTACGACAAAGGCGACGCCGACTACATCAACTGCCCAATGACTCAGGAGCAGTACCTCGCCTTCCGCGAGGCGCTGCTGGGAGCAGAACAGGCGGAGCTCAAAGATTTCGAAAAAGACAGCGCCACATTCTTTGAGGGCTGCCTCCCGATCGAGGAACTAGCCCGTCGCGGTGAAGACACGATGCGCTACGGACCGCTCAAACCCATTGGCCTCTGGGACCCCCGCTGGGGAGATGTCAACGATCGGGATGTGCGCCGTGCCAAACGGGCCTATGCAGTGGTGCAACTCCGCCAGGAAGACAAGGACGGCCGACTCTGGAACCTGGTGGGCTTCCAGACCAACCTCAAATGGGGTGAACAGAAACGGGTTCTGCGCATGATTCCCGGCCTAGACCAGGCTGATTTTGTGCGGTTTGGAGTGATGCACCGCAACACCTTTCTCGAGGCACCGGAGCTACTCGAGCCGACCCTGCAGTTCCGCCGCCGCGATTCTCTCTTCGCCGCAGGACAGATCACAGGCACCGAGGGGTATGCAGCGGCCGTAGCCGGGGGCTGGCTGGCTGGCACCAATGCCGCTCGTCTGTGCCAGGGGAAGGCGCCCATCAACCTGCCTCCCACCTGCATGATCGGAGCCCTCACCCACTTCATCAGCGAAGCCCCATCCGGCAAATTCCAACCGATGCCTCCGAACTTTGGTCTGCTGCCAGCCCTGCCCGAACGCATCAGAGACAAGCGCCAACGTTACGGCGCCTACCGCGACCGTGCTCTTGCCGACCTAGCCCAGAGGATGGCAGAGACTGAGCAGCTGCAACCGGTTGCAGCTGCTAGTTGAGTCGTTGCCTCTAAGAGCTCTGCCTTTAGGGATGTTCCATGGCAGGCGAAGCCACCGAAGGTTGGGGAGCGTCCCAGCGCAAGTCCGGTGTGATCGCAGCTGCTGGGTCACGTGGAACAGGCAGCAGCTCTCGCAGTAGCTGGGCATAGGAGATGTTGACACCCACGGTTGCGTTCAAGCGTTGTTCCAGGCTGCGGATCAGACGTTCCTGGGTGATGGATAGATCGACTTCGCTGGAGAGACCAGTTTGATAGCGAAGCCGCGAATCGCGAAATGCCTCCAAAGCTGCAGCCAGTCCGCGGCGTGCAGACACCAATTTGGCCAGGCTCGCCTCATGCGTAAAAAAGGCGGCTTCAAGCCTCAGACGAATCGCATTACGACGAGCTGCATAGTCCTGACTGGCGGCATTGATTTGGCGCTGCAGGGCGCGAGCCTCACCGCTGGTGGTACCAGCGTCAAATAACAACCAACGCAAACTGAGCCCAAAGGACCAGTCGTAACCGCTGGTGTTGAGAGTGGGGATGACCGTCCCGCCACAACAACCGCCATTACTGCTGACCGCGAGGTTGAACTGATTCACGTTTTGGCCGTAGCTCCCACCGCCGGCAAACAGAGACAAGCGCGGCAGGAGTTCGGCTGCTGTGGCATCTTTTTGCCGCGCCAACGCCGTTCGGGTCGCCAGGATCGCTTCCAATTCCGGGTTACCTCGATAGGCCGCCAACAGGCTGGCTTCCAGATCAAGGGGCCACTTCGGCATCACAGCGATTGGATCACTGGCAGCGGGCGTGATCTCGGCCGCAAGATTGAGGACCAAAGCCAAACGCCGCCTGGCAATCGCCCGATCAGCGAGAGCCTGAATCAGTGCTTCCTGATCACTGGCTTCGATGGCGCTCCGGCGCAGGACATCCAAGCGGGGAACCAAACCGGCCAGCTTCAGGTCCATCGAGTCCTGCAAAATCAGCAGGTCATTCCGCACCGCAGAATCCTGGATGCGGACGTTTTGATCAGCCTGCTGTAACCGGTAGTAGGCCTCACTGATCTTGAGCTGCAGCTGCCTCAATTGGTTGGCGTAGCGCTGGCGTTCGCGTTCAAGCACAGCTCTTGCCGCCTGCACCTTGGGCGTTCGAGCAAAGTCGAGCAAGGGGTAGTCGAGCTGGAGACCTGCTGAACCACGCGTCGTCGATTGGTTCAGATAGGCCCACCCGCCAGTGGGTACAAAGAAGGCTCCTCGTGGGTTTGGGGCAAACAAGGGACTATTGCCGAGGTCTGCATTCCCGACCGAAGCAACGTTGTTGGAACTGATCTGACCGGTGTTGCCTGAGGCGACGGCGCTGATCCTCGGCCAGTAGGTCCCTAACGCTGCCTGCACTGCATCAAGGGCTGCGGCAACACGCTCCCGTTGGGCCAGCAGTGCAGGGTTATTCGCAAAGCCAAGGCCCAAGGCATCCAACAGAGTGAGGCCTTGCACCTCTCCTGCCTGCAACTCTTGGGCGCTGGGCAAACTGAGCGGAGCAGGTGCGGCAGTAGAGCTTGGGGGAAGAGGCCCCTCGGCCACTCGATTCGGTTGCAGAAGGGTTTGAGGCAGCGCTGGGGCAGGTGTGTAACGAGCAGGCGCACCTTCGGGATCAGAAGGGATCAGCGCATCAAGAGCACGGAGTTGTTGATCCAGGTCGTTCCAACTGCGTTCCAAACGCTCCACGCCAGACGATTCCTGAGCGATCTGCGCCTGCGCCGACGTGATGGACAACGATGCGGATCCGATCACAAGGCCCAAGGCCAGGCGCGTGAGTCGGGTCACCGTCGACATGCCAGAAATCCTGACAAGGTTGCGACTCAGTTTGCCGGTTCTGGGCAAAGATGCTGAAGCCTTCCCCGCCAACGACTCAGCGATCAGGACGGTTGGGGGCTCGACAGTGCCAAAGGAGGGTTCAGCAGAAGAACGGTGGCGGTTAAGCAGTGAAGAGGGCAACACCACAAGACATGGAACAAACGGTTTTTGAACCAAAAACGCCTCCTGTTGCCAACAACGAGGATCAGGCCTTCGCACCCTCCACGACACAATTGCAAGCTTGACGGTGCTGCGCTGGTCACCCGACATTCGAGCCTTCCGACACAGGGCTAGCGATCCATTGTTGTGCCTGGATGAGTCGGGATACGAAGAGCTCCGTGCAAACTGTGGCAAGCACGCAAAAGCACTGTGGCCAAGGCCAATAGAAGACCTCAAAGCATCAGCGGAACAAACGCATGCCAAGAGCAACTGACTGCCAGTCCTTTCGATCCAATCAAAAAGAGGAGCTCAACAAGGTATTCCCTGCTGAGGCCTCTCCAGCCCTCCACGCGCCTTCCTTCCTATGCCATCAATGGCCACAGTTAGTGGCATGAGCATGAACTCGTTGGAGACCGATCCAATCGGAGCACTGCTTATCTTCACAATCCTAAAACTCATAGTGCAGACCATGGAACACTCGAATTTGGCCTTGCCGTGGGGCCTTAAGAAGGCCGCATGACAATCTCAGGCTGAACTGATGTCGCTGTCTCGACAGAAACTGCAGTCAGCAGCATCACAACACTTCAGCAAGACCTAACCCAACACATTCACCCAGTCCCTAGCCCAGAAAAGACGCAACTAAAATCTAGGTTGACCAAAAACAAGACAACATCAAAACGACCCTTGATCAACAAGAGTATCGAGTCATTGGCGCAGGGCTCTATGCACGAATGACGGCGTCTATGGAAACAGAATAGAGACCTAGACAGCCCTGAAAAAATCAAGCACCGCCATGCCACCTTTCAAACAAATCGACCATTTAAAGCACAGCAGGTGACGCACCACTAGCGATCGACGAGCCTTGGCAACAGCGAAAACTGCAGCGGTCTGATCTCCACTGCTACCAGAAGAGAACATGACGAGGCCCTTGATGGCAGCAGATGACGAGGCCTCACGCAGACGCCGCCATCGCCTGATCGAACAGCGTTCTTTGCGCATCGGAGTGGTGGCCAGTGCAGTGATGGCCGTCGGCGGGCTATGGGTGCATGTGCTCTCAGGCTCCTATGCGCTGCTGCTAGACGGGCTCTATTCCGCAGTGATGGTGGGATCAGGCCTCGTCGCCGCACGCATCAGCCGCAATGTGGTGCGCCCGCCGGATCGGGCCTACCCCTATGGCTACGACGGTCAAGAAGCTCTCTACGTCCTGTTTCGATCCCTGGTGCTGATCGGCGTGCTCACATTTGCCGCCGCCGCAGGGCTGGGCACGGTGATCGATTACGCCAAAGGCCAGCAGATCCCAGCGGTGAGTCTCGGCCCGGTGGCGCTTTACTCAATCGCAATGGTCGTGATCTGCTGGGGGCTCGCCTGGTGCCATCACCGCGATTGGCGTCGCACCGGAGAGCAATCTCAGCTGTTGATCACAGAAGCCCGTGCCGCCAAGGTGGATGGCCTCATCAGTGGGCTCACTGGCATGGCCCTGCTCAGCACACCTCTGCTGCAGGGCACGGCGCTGGCCGTGATCACTCCCATCACCGACTCACTCTTGGTGCTCGTGGTGAGTGGAGTGGTGCTGCGAGAACCGCTTCAGGCCTTCCTCACCGCCCTGAACCAAGCCGCCGGCGCTTCGGCTGAAAGCGACACAATCCGCTCCACGCGCGCCGCCCTGGAAGATCTTCTCTCTGGCCTCTCCTGCTGGCTGTTGGATCTCACAGTGATGCAGGTGGGGCGCACAGCCTTCGTGGTTGTGTATCTCAATCCAAGTCAACCGATGGATGGCGCCGCGATCGACCTGATTCGGCTGCGCATCGAGGAGCGCTGCCGGCAGCTGATGGCCAGCCCGGTGCGCTCAGAGGTCATCCTGACGGCCACACCACCGTTCCCGGCTGGCTGAATCAGGCCGCTTGGGGGCATCAACAGTGCCATCAGCTGGGGGGATCAAGCCGCTGAGACAACGCGCTCGAGCTCGTTCCTGGTCCCCTCATCTTTGAGTGCGAACGTCGCTCCTAGCACTGATCAGCGGCCGCAACGCCTAGGGTTCTCGGCGGACGAACTGGCCAACAGTGACCAAGCCCGCCTGGGATGTGATCGTGATCGGCTCCGGGATCGGTGGCTTGGTCACCGCCTCCCAGTTGGCCGCAAAAGGGGCCAAGACCCTTGTGGTGGAAAGGTATTTGATCCCTGGCGGTTCCGGTGGCAGCTTCAAAAGGAAGGGATACACCTTCGACGTGGGCGCCTCGATGATCTTCGGGTTCGGGGAGAAGGGACACACCAACTTGCTGACCCGTGCCCTTGCAGATGTAGGGCAATCCTGTGAGACCGTGCCAGACGCTGTACAGCTCGAATACCACCTCCCCGACGGCCTGACCATGGCCGTGGATCGCGATTACGGCGACTTCATCCAGCGCATGAGCGCCCGCTTTCCCCATGAAGCGAAAGGGATTCAAGCGTTTTACGACACCTGCTGGCAGGTGTTCCGCTGCCTGGATGCCATGCCCCTTCTGTCCCTGGAGGACCCTGCCTATCTAGCCAAGGTGTTCTTTCGAGCACCGCTTGCCTGCCTTGGCCTGGCGCGCTGGTTGCCCTTCAATGTGGGGGATGTGGCACGCCGCCATATCCGCGATCGGGATCTTCTCCGCCTGATTGATATGGAGTGCTTCTGCTGGTCAGTGATGCCGGCGGATCGCACCCCGATGATCAATGCAGGGATGGTGTTTTCAGATCGCCACGCAGGCGGCATCAACTATCCGAAAGGTGGGGTTGGTGTGATCGCCGAAAAACTGGTCACTGGGCTTGAGGCCCATGGCGGCTCAATCCGCTACAGCACCCGCGTCACCAAGGTGATCGTTGAAAACGGCAGAGCCACAGGCGTGCGTTTGGCTGACGGAGACAAGCTCTATGCCCGGCGGATCGTGAGCAACGCCACCCGCTGGGACACCTTCGCGGGCGAGGGATCACCCTCAACAACTCTTGTGGACGAAAGCCACACCCCTTCGGCGGAGGCCACATGGAGGCGCCGATACCAGCCTTCGAGCTCATTTCTATCCCTGCATCTAGGGGTGAAAGCGGAGGTGATTCCCAAGGGTTTCCACTGCCATCACCTGCTCTTGGAAGACTGGCGAGCCATGGAGGCTGAACAAGGAGTGATCTTTGTGTCGATCCCCACCCTGCTCGACCCCTCCCTCGCACCAACGGGATGCCACATCGTGCACACCTTCACGATGAGCGATATGCGCCACTGGAAAGGGTTAGGGCCAAGCGAGTACGCCGCCAAGAAACAGGCGGATGCCGATCGACTCATTGAACGGCTGGAATCCCTGTTGCCCGGCCTTAGCAAGGCCATCGACGTGAAGGAGATCGGAACACCACGAACCCACCGCCGCTTCCTTGGCCGGATGGGAGGAAGCTATGGGCCAATCCCTGCCAGCCGCCTACCAGGGCTGCTACCGATGCCTTTTAACCGCACGGGGCTCCCTGATCTGTACTGCGTGGGCGATTCATGTTTCCCAGGCCAGGGACTGAATGCCGTTGCCTTTAGCGGCTACGCCTGTAGCCACCGCATCGGGGCAGACCTCGGACTGAATCAATGGGCTCTGCCTGCCTGAGTGGATCAACACCTCAGCCCAGGCGAGCAATACACCTGGGCTTTCCAAGCGTGTAGAAGGGTGGCTTGGGATCACTCGGAATCCCCTGATGCGATGGAGCGCATGCTGCGAACAGCAGCTGAGGGTGGGCTCACACAATGGCTGAAGGCAACTAGAACGTCTTGGCGCTCGATGAGAACTCCTTGCGGCGATTTCAGCTGTCCTCCTTCATCCGCTTCACACTGCTTGCGGTGTATCTGGCCTTGGTTCTGCCGCTGCCGGCATTAGCGCCATCGGCGCTCATGCCTTGGCTGGTTCTGGCAGACCTGGCAGGGCTGGTCTTGATCTGGGCGCTGCTGTCCGAACACGTTGACGTGTCGGACTCGGGCCTACGGGTGGGATACCCCACATGGTGCGGTTGGCTCTTTCGTCGAAGCTGGAGCCTGGAGTGGGATGAGATCAGCGGACTGGTCCCCATCTCCACCAGCCAAGGGGGGCGGGTTTATTACTTCACGACCGATGACTTAAGGCACCAGTTGCTGCCCCAGCGCCTGAATGATTTCCCTGAGTTCCTGGCCATGGTTGAGCGGCATAGCGGAATCAACACCTCAGAGATCAAAGGGCTGACTCCGCCATGGACCTATCGCTTGCTCGCAGGCCTCGCTGTCCTGATGCTCGCCAGTGAAACGACAACGTTCCTGGCGATTCAGCAGGGTTGGGCACTCATGCCGCCAGGTGGTCAAGGCTGAAGCGGTAACCCTGTTGGCGAACGGTGGTGATTCCACCGCCATTGCCCAGTCCGGCCTGTTCAAGCTTGCGACGCAGGGTGAGCACCTGGGTGTCCACCGAGCGGGGGCCACCACTGAACGGAGGCCAGGCCATACGAAGCAGGTCTTGACGGCTGCGAACCACTCCTGGTGGCATCAGCAGGGCGCAGAGCAAGGCGAATTCGCGAGGGCTGAGCTCTACCGGCTTCTCACGCAGGGTGACTTGACGCAACAAGAGGTGAACTTCCAGGGGGCCGACGGTGACGCGTTCCTGCAGACCCGAACGACCCCGCTTGAGCAAGGTGCGACAGCGCGCTGCCAGCTCTTCCAAACCGAAGGGCTTACGCAGGACATCGTCGGCGCCCTCGTCCAACAGACCGACGACCGGTTCGGCGCCGCTGCGAGCGGTGAGAACGATCACGGGGCAGCGCAAATGCTGACCAAGGCGCAATGCTGAACTGCGTTCCAGCAACTCTGCACTGACCAGAAGATCAGGAGACTGTTCTTCACAGACCTCCACGGCTTCCTCAGCAGTCGCCACAGCAGCCGTGAGATAACCGTCCTGGCGCAAGCGCTGCACCAAGACCGTTCGCAGGGTGGGATGAGGTTCCACAATCAGGACCCGAGAAGGCTCCTTGGGGAGATCTGCAGCCGAAACCGGCGCATACTCCGGAGACTCAGAAGCTCCAACGGGGATCAGATCGCGAGAAGAGGAGGTCACATCAGTTGACGGAGCGCCATTACGCTAATCCCAATTCAATGGCACGCTGGTAACAGAGGCTGCCGTCCTCACAAAGGTCATGACATCCCTGCAACATCCACAGGCGATCCGACACTTTCAGTCGCTCTGTGATGCTTGTCAGGAACTGACCCATCGCTATCACAGTCCATCTGAACTCCGCCTTTACGCAGACGGTTACCTGCATGCTCTTCGGCGCTGCGAAGAGCTCGACCCTCGCGAATTGGCCAAGCTTGAAACTCTGATCGATCGCTGGATCCTCGATCCTTCCAGCTTCATTGGGCCCAATGGCGATGTAGGCACCCTCTTCCGTCAACCAGAACTAGGCTGACGTCATCACGGACAGCATCCGATTCAACCGTCACTCGCTCGAGTCGGTGTCGCTGGTGGACGTGCCGGCAGGACGCATTCAATATCGCTTCTATCAACCTCACTCTGAGCAAGCCGCACAACGCACACCTCTGATCGTCACCCATGGTGGTCCTGGTGGAAGCAGCATCGGGCTCTACGACGCCCTGAACGGGCTCGCAGACCAGCGACCGGTGATCTTCTATGACCAGCTGGGGTCGCATGGGTCTCCGGCAGAACTCAGCCGTGAACAGATGACGCTGGAACGATTTGCGGAGGAGCCTCTGCGACTGATGGATGCGCTAGCCATCGAAACCGCTCAGCTGCTCGGCCATTCCTGGGGAGGCAGCGTGATCACCCAGTTCTGTCTCAACCATCCAGAACGGGTGAAAGCACTGGTGCTGTCCTCACCACTCCTTTCCACTCTGCGCTGGATTGAGGACTGCAACACCCTGCTCAAGGAGCTAAGCAACCAGGGACTCAAGGGCGCTGCCCTTGAGGAAGCGTTCAATCGGCGCCACTTCTGCCGCAGCAACCCAGCGCCTCGTGCGCTTGCACGAGAACAAGAACGCAGCAACAAAAAGCTCTACGAACAGATGTGGGGCCCCAGTGAATTCGCTCATGCCGGCATGCTGGGCGACCTTGATTTTTTCCCTCGACTCAGAGAAATCAAGGCAATGACGCTACTGATCTGCGGCGAACACGACACCGCCACGCCTCAGACCATGGAGCAGGCAAAACAAAGGATCGGGCCACTCGCCAAAACGGTGGTCTTGCCAGATGCAGGCCATAAGACCTACATCGACCAACACAGCGCTTATGTCCAGACCGTTGAGAGCTTTCTAGCCCGGAATGACACTGCGAACGACATGGCCACTACCCCCTCCACCAAGGCGGAGGGGACACCATGAATCAAGAGACCCCTCAACTTGCGAGGGCAATCTCCAGCTTCTCCTTTAACTCGCCAGAGTTGTACATCTCGATCAGGATGTCGGACCCACCGATGAATTCACCATTCACATACACCTGAGGGATGGTGGGCCATTCAGAGAATTCCTTGATGCCCTGGCGGATTTCCATGTCCGAGAGGACATCGAAGGTTTCGAAACTCATCCCCAAGGAATTGAGGATCTGCACAACATTGTTGGAGAAGCCGCACTGAGGCATCAACTTATTGCCCTTCATAAACACGAAGATCGGCGTGGATTGAATCAGCTCTTCGATGCGTGATTTGGTCTGGCTATCCATGGGGGGCGCAGGCAGGGAGACGGGTGTTTTGGCTCGTTTCGAGGGCGACGGTGACACGGAGTTCGTCATGCGCGCGTGAGCACGACTTCAAAGACTCATTGTCAGTCAGGAGTGGAGGTGTTGAGGGCAAGAGCATGGATCGCTTCACTGGCGAGATGGTCCCGCAAGGCGCCATACACCAACTGGTGTTGCTTGATCCGCGACAGTCCAGTGAATCCTGAGGAGACCACACTCACCTGAAGGTGATCTCCACCACCAGTTAGGTCTTCAATCTCCACATTGGCGTCAGGCAGAGCCTGCCGAATCGCCGCGGCCACTGCATCAGGTTGAACCATGGTCAACGGGACTGTCTGGACAGTGATGTTGGCAGATCGCTCAAGGCGATGATCGCCTTAGTTGCCACCAGCCTTGGCGGCAGCGAAGGGAGTCTCAACGAATCCGAGCTCCAGAAGGCTCTGATAAGCCTTCTGGCCTTCTGGCTGGGAAGGGGTCATCAGACGCACAACTTCAACCAAGACAGGAACGGCAACCTCTGGCTGATTCTGGCGGCGGAACAAAGCTGCAAGACGCAGATTGGCCTGGGCAAGAAGCCCGAGCGCTGCACGACCCTTGGAGTCCATTTCACGCGGAATGCGGGCATCGAGGCCACGGAAGGCTCCGCTCAGATCGCGATAGAACGCAAGCAGCTGCTTGGCTGCTGCACGGGCATTGTCGTAGTCCTTGCGAGCTTCGGCGAGATTGCCTGCCGCGACGGCAGCATCACCACGGTTAAGCAGCGACTGAACCGCAGCGGTATTAAAACCAGCACCTTCTGAGGCAAGCACTTTGGAGACCCCATCCGAGGCCTGCTGATCGGCCTGAGCGAAGGCGACGGTGGGAGCAACCACCAGACCAGCAGCCACAGCAAGGGCAGTCAGCGAAAGGCGGAAACGCATGAACAGACCACAACAGTGGGCGGACTCTAAGGGGATATCAGAGGACGGCCTACGGCAGCACGGGCCGCTTGTTCAGCTGATTGCATCCGCTCGGTTAACAGCTGATTGAAAATCCGAGTCGCCTCTCGGCCGCTGTTCTCAGTGGTGAGGGATTCACCGAAGCAGACCGCCGCACGACCACAAGGGCGGGGACGGGCCTCGCTGTAGGCCAAGCCAACAGGCACCACCTGAACAGGCACACCTTGACGTGTCGCGAGTTGAGAGAGGCGGGCCAGCCCCTGCTGCAGACGTATGGGCTCATCGGAGCGGTTGATCCTTCCCTCTGGAAACACAACCAGCTGCTCTCCAGCAGAGAGGAGGTCAATGGCATAGCGGAGGGTGGTCATCGACGGCCGGCCCTGATCAACGGCAAAGCAGCCAAGGCGATGCAAAAACCACCCCTGCAAACCGACCATCTCAGTACCGGTCACCATGAAGCGACAGTCCCGACCGGTCACCCTCCGACCCGCCGCCATGGGCAACATCAGAGCATCCCATCGGGCCCGATGGGTCGGAGCCAAGAGCACCGGGCCATCCACGGGAAGACGATCAGCACCAAGGACAACTCGCTCACGGAAGTAACTCTTCAGCGCAAAGTCCTGCGTGAGCACCATCGCCATCGGTGCCCAAAAAGGGTCAATCCCCGAGCTCAGAGCTTGTTCGCGAGTCGCCAGGCTCGAGTTCACCGCGAAGGCTCATCCGTTCATCACGGCAAAAAGCTAGGTCGTGCCGTGCCATTTTCTTGCCGTCACAGGGCAGTTGATCCTTCGGCCCGCGCCCCATCAGGAGCTGCATAGAGTCGGGCGGTCAGAGAGAGCACTGTGGCCAGCCTCGGCGTCAACATTGATCACATTGCCAATGTTCGCCAAGCGAGGCGAACGGTGGAGCCCGACCCCGTGCCGATGGCCCTCTTGGCCGAACTTGGCGGGGCCGATGGCATCACCGTGCACCTGCGAGAAGACCGGCGTCATATTCAGGACCGAGATGTTGAGCTTCTGCGCCAGACGGTGCGCAGCCGCCTCAATCTGGAAATGGCGTCCACAGCAGAAATGGAGGCGATTGCCCTTCGCATCAAGCCCGACATGGTCACTCTGGTGCCAGAGCGCCGTGAGGAGGTGACCACCGAAGGAGGCCTCAATGTCTCAGCCCAACTGGAAGCCCTGAGCTCCATGGTCGGGACGCTGCAGGCAGCCTCCATTCCCGTGAGCCTGTTCGTGGATCCAGATCCGGAGCAACTCAAAGCAAGCCAGGCCACCGGGGCCCGCTGGGTCGAACTGCACACGGGTGCCTATGCAGAGGCGCGCTGGGATCGGCAAGCCGTGGAGCTGGCACGACTGACGCAAGCCACTGCCCACGCCAGGGCCCTCGGCCTCCGGGTGAATGCAGGCCATGGACTCACCTATCAAAACGTGGAGCCGATTGCCGCCATCGAGGGCATGGAGGAGCTCAACATTGGCCATACGATCGTGACCAGGGCTCTGGCAGTCGGTCTGCAGAACGCGGTGAGCGAGATGCGGCGTCTGATAGAGAATCCACGCCGTGACCCCCTGTTCGGACGTCTGAACTGATGACCACCTATCACTTCGTTGCCGCCAGCGAACGCTTCCTCACGCAAGAAGAGCCCCTAGAAGAAGTGCTGAAAGAGCGCAGACGGAACTATGCCGAGCAGGGCAAAGACATTGATTTCTGGCTGGTGCGGCACCCGGCATTCCTTCAAGCTGCTGAGCTCTCAAGCATTGCCGCCAAGGTTCCAACACCCTCAGCCGCGGTGGTGTCGACCGATCCCCGCTTTATCACCTTCATGAAGCTGCGTTTGGAGTTCGTTGCAGAGGGACGTTTCGAGGCACCATCCACCACAATCCCCGATGCACTCGCCGAAGCTTGAGCAACGGCCCTGCTCATCAACGTTCGATAAAAAGAACCCGTGCTGATCGATCAGACCGCAAGCGATCGATTAGCACGGTTGCCATCGGCAAAGGGAGTGGAGTGATGCAAGCCAACCAACTCCCTGTGCCTCAGCAAATCGCCCTGCTGGTGAAAGCGCTGGATGGAGCCAAGCGCACCAACGAAGCACTTGCCCGTTGCCGCAACGGTGATGAGATGGTGGACATTCTGCTTGGGGCCTCAGCCAAACTTGGCCTCAGGTTGACCCGGCGTGACCTACTGGAAACCCCACCGATCCGTGACTGGATCTGGTTTCGCAACAACGACCCTCTGCTCACGGTGGGCGACCGTAAGCCTCGTTATCAACAGAACATCGATCGACCTGAGCCCTCGCAACGCAAGAAATTCCTCGGGATTTTCTAACTCTCTTCAGTCCTGGGGGCCGCCAAGGCCATCAGAATGAATCCATGCACTCCACCGTCCAGGTGTCTGAAACCAGCACACGCCATTGGGTGATCGGGGACGTTCACGGCTGCCTCTTGGCCCTAGACGAGTTGCTGGAGCTCCTACCGCCTGGTGATCATCTGATTTTCTGCGGTGATGTCGTGGGGAGAGGGCCCGACATTCAGACCACAGCTGAGAGGGTTTGGGGACTGGTCAGCAGCGGTCGAGCCACTTGGCTGCGTGGAAACCATGAACAACGACTGATTGACGCACAAGCCGCTCGTTTGGAGGGAGAGGACGACACTCCGTGCAAGACCAATCCGTGCAACACCAAACAGTGGATCGCACGGCTACGCACCCTGCCAGTGGTGTTCCAAGGCGATGGCTGGGTCGCCACCCACGCCGGCTTCGATCAAGATTGGCAACCTGATCTGGAAATCCGAGAACCGTTTTGGCGCACCTATGACGGACGTTTCGGCCGGGTAGTGGTGGCCCATACCCCTGGTGATGATGTGCGCTATCAAGGGCAGATCGTGATCATCGACACCGGTGCGGTCTACGGCGGACAGCTGACCGCCTTCTGCCCTGAGACAGAGGCTGTCGTTCAGGTGAACGGTCTCAGCAACCTGACGGGATCGACCGCAGCGGACGCGACCCAAACGGAAGCAGAGCAGATCAAGCCCGTTCTCGTTAGCAGCGGCCCTTGCTGACTGTCTTCCGTAGTAACCGATCGGAACTGCTGGCCTCAGTGCTGGCGGCCAACTTCAGCTTGGATCCGCCGGGCATTCTTGAGCAGGCCCAAGTGGGGGTCAACACTTGGCCTACCAGCCGATGGCTGGGCGAACAGCTTGCCCTGGCCAACCCAGCGGGCATCTGCGCCAACCTGCGCTTTCCATTCCCAACTGGCTTGTTACGGCAGCTCGTGGAACAGCTACTCGAGCCCGACCAGGCCTCCACCGGCCCCGATCCCTGGCGAGCACAAAACCTGGTCTGGCCACTGCTCGAGTTGCTACCGGATCTGCTCCAGCATCCCAGCAGCGCACCCTTGCAACGCTGGTTGCAGGACCGGCATGCGGCCGGACTCGACAACCTCGATCAACCCCTATGGCAACTGACCCGAGCCATGGCCGATGCGATCGATGACTACACCCTCTACCGGCCGGCCATGCTCGAGGCCTGGTTGGCGGGGAAGAACGGTGGAAGCAGAGGTGAGGCATTGGCCGAGAGCGTTCTGTGGCAACCGGAACTGGTGCGGCGACTTCACAACGAGCTCAAGTGCCTTCCCTTTGGGCTCAAAGCACGGCAGCTGATCCGCCGCCTTCAGCAAGGGTGGAGACCTGAAGCTTCCCCTCAGCCTCCTCTGCGTCTTTTTGGGCTCAGCAGCCTGGCGCCTGTCCAGGTGGAACTGCTGCAAGCCATCTCGGCCTTGCGCAGGATTGAGCTCTATCTGCTCACCCCCTGCAAGGACCTCTGGCAACGCCAGCAGGTGGCCTTCGCCGAAGCACCGCTGGCGGAGGATTGGCTACTCAGTGTTCCCAGCCTGGAGGCTCGCTTCGGACGGCTAGGGGCAGAGTTTCAACAATTGCTTGAGGGCAGTGGCGAAACCCAGCTAGGCGAATGGGGAGAGAAAGACTTGTTCTTTTGCCCGGCCAGCGCTGCTGAGAACAACGACCGTCGACCCAGTCTGCTGGAGCAGCTTCAGGAGCAACTGATCGATGGCGCGGAAGCCAATGGATTGTGCCTGGAAGCGGAGGATCGTTCGCTCCAGTTCCACGCTTGTCCAGGTCGGCTACGGCAGCTGCAAGTGATCCGTGATCAGATCCTGCAATTGCTGGCGCATGACGACAGCCTGGAGCCAAGAGACATCCTGGTGATGACACCGCAGGTGGAGGCTCTCGCCCCGTTAGTTGGTGCCGTCTTCGGAGACAGCGAGGCCACGGGTGTGCATCTCCCCTGGAGACTGACCGACCGCAGCCAGCAAAGTGACGCCGGCATCGCCCAGGGATTGCTGCAACTCCTGGCACTAGGGGGCGAACGCCTCACCGCATCCAAGCTGGAAGGACTGCTAGCCAACCCACCACTGCTCGCTGCGCACCAGCTGGAACCTGAAGATGCGGAAGCCATCACCCAGGCCCTGCAGCGAGCAGGATTCCGATGGGGAATCGATGCTGATGATCGTGGCGGTGATCCCAGCCACAGCCTCAGCTGGGCCATCGACCGGATGATGCTCGGATTGGTGTTGCCCGATCGTCCAGGGCTCGCCATTGCCTCCACTGCCCCGATGGCCCTGCCAGGCAGCCTTGAGCAGCAAGGTCGCTGGCTGAGCCTGCTGCGACAACTGCTGCGCAGCCTCCGATGGTTGGGCAACAGCCGATCAGTGAAAGCCTGGGTGAAAGGCCTTCAAGAGCATCTAAGCCTCCTCTTTGGCGATGGCGGCGACTGGGCTTGGGAGCTACAGACCATCCATGCGGCCCTAACGGATTGGCATGGGATCGCTGCGGAAAGCAGCCTGAAACTGGCCGCTGCGGTTGTGGGAGACATTCTCGGGGAGCGCCTCAGCGAGGGCAGTGGTCGTTTCGGCCATCGATCCGGCGCCCTCACCATCAGTGCCCTGGAACCGATGCGAGCCATTCCCCACAAGGTGGTGGTGCTCATGGGGCTCGATGCAGGAGCCTTCCCTCGCCAGCGCCAGCGCCCAGGCTTTCACCTGATGGAGCAGCAACGCCTACTCGGAGATCCCAGCAGTGGCGACCAGGACCGCTATGTGCTGCTGGAAGCAGTTCTGTCGGCCCGACAGCACCTGCTCATCAGCTGGAGCTGTCGCGATGAGCGCACGGGTGAACGCCTTGAGGCCTCCACCCCCGTGCGCCAATTGATGGACCTGCTCGAGCACGTGCCCGTGCGGGAGCACGCCGCCAACGCTCTCGAACGCAGCAATTTTCTGCACTCTCCGGCTTGGCCGCCATCCAGCTGCGATCAGCGTCTGCTGCAGGTGCGCCAGCATCTAGAAGGCGGTGGCGTTGATCAGCACGCGGGCCTGGCAAGCAGTACTCCGCCTCAACCGAGCGATGCACCGAGCCCCCTCACTCCCTGGGAGGATCTCCTGACATGGCTCAAGGCTCCTCAGAAGCATTGGCTTAAGCAGATTGACCTGCGACCACGGGAACACGATCACCCCGTGGTCGATCTCGAGGCACACACGCTGGACGAAGCACAACGGTCCAGCTTGCTCAGGCGTGAGCTCACCCCTGAGAACACCCTCCTTAAGAACGACAGCCCCGACTGGCTGGCTCTCGAGCATGGACGTGGAGTCTTGCCAGCCTTCTCCGCCGGAACCCTAGAAGCATCTCGGCTGGAACAACGCTGGAAAAGCCTGGCGTCCTGTCTGACAACGCTGGGTGAGGAGCGATCCAACTTGGTGCAGGTGGGCGCCCTTGAGGCCGCCCTGCCATTCCGCGGCGATCAAATCGTGCTGGTCCACACCGCCCGACCCCGAACCCCTCAACGACTGCAACTTTGGCTCTGGGCAGTTCTGGCCGCTGCAGCAGGCTGCCCCTTTCGCGCCGGTGTGCTGGTGGCGCGTGACGGACATCGCTTCCGGATCCTCGAGCGAATCACGCCCCCCGATCGCGATCAAGCCAACACACTGATCGATCAACTGCAGGGCTGGCGCAAGCAGCACCAAGAGCATTGCTGGCCCCTCCCACCGGAAACGGGATGGGCCTTCGCCTCAGGCGAGGCCAAAGGGCAAGGCAAAGGCTGGACCAAAGCCAGGGACATCTGGGAAGGCAACGCAAGAGTTCAGGGAGAACGCCTCGAGGCAGTGCAACAACTGTGCTTTGGGTCTGATCTGCCCCTGAGCGAACTTCTCAACGATGAGCGTCAGGCATTGGCCTTGGCGTTGCATCAGCCGCTCTTGGAGAGACATCAGGAGGTGAAAGCTTGAATCACCCCCGCTTTGATGCCAACCAATTTCCGTTGGAGCCTGGATTACGACTGCTTGAGGCCAGCGCAGGCACAGGGAAAACCTTCGCCCTGGCCCACCTGGTTCTGCGCCTGCTCAGCGAAGGGGAAACACCTCTGCAGGTGGAGCAGTTGCTGGTCGTCACCTTCACCGAAGCCGCAGCAGCGGAATTGCGTGACCGCATTACCCGTCGACTTCAGGATGCCCTGCGTCTTCTCCAGGGGGCCGACTCCAGCGACGCGGACAGTCCACTACAGGACTGGTTGAACACCCGCAAGAACAGTGATCACCGCAAGCTTGAAGGCCATCTGCTGCTCGCCCTCGAGCGGCTCGATCGTGCTGACATCACCACCATCCATGGCTTCTGCAGACGCACACTGCAGCGTCAAGCCCTCGAAGCGGGCCTTGGCCCATCGGTGGCCCTCGAGAGCCAAAGCCATGAGCGACGTGAACAACTCGTGCACGACTACTGGCACCAGCAAGTTCTGCCCTTGCCTCAAACGTTGCTAGCAGGTCTGCAGCAACGGGGGGTCGATCCAGACAGCCTGATCCGGATCCTCAGCAACCTGGATAGTGATCCTTCCTTGCAACTCGACCCCCTACCGGAAGGGGTGTCAGCGGAGCGACCCCTTCCCGCTCAGCTCGGCCAGCTTTGGAACGAGCGCTGGATGAACTTCCTCTCCCTCTGGCAGGAGAGAGCCGAATCTTTAGAGCAGGGATTCGCAACGGCGGCGGTTGAATTCAAGAGCCTTGGTGCGCCCTACAGCCCCTATCGCCTCAAACCAAAATCTGACCGTCTGAACAAAGTCCAGGACTGGATCAACTCCCTGGGGGAGACGATACCGGGCTACGACGATCTGCTCGCCCAGAGCGATCTGCAGAAGTATTTCCATCCAGGGCCATTCACGAAAATGGCAGCACCGGTTCACGGCGACCGGGTGTCACTACCGGAGAAGGCACTGCTCTTGGCCTGCGCCGACCTGGTGGATGGCCCGGCAGAAGCACTCCTCCTCCACTTTGGCCATTGGAGCCGCAGCGAGCTCAAGCGCCGCAGGGAACGCAGTGGCCAGATGAGCTTTGGGCAACTGCTGGAACAGCTTGATCCTGGCCCAGGCGATGGCGTACCTGGCCCCCTGCTGCAAACGGTGGCAAAGCGTTATAGGGCTGCACTAATCGATGAATTTCAAGACACCGATCCGATTCAGTGGCGCATTCTGGCTCGGGCCTTCACCGCCGACCCTGCCCAGCACCTTTTGGTCATGGTTGGCGATCCGAAGCAGGCGATCTACCGCTTTCGTGGTGGGGAACTGGCGACCTATCGGCAGGCCGCTGACCGGGCCGAAAACTGCTTTGGGCTGTACGAAAACCGCCGTTCCAGTGAAGGGCTCGTGCAGGCCCTGAATGGCCTGATGGAGCCGGGGCTCCCCCGCACAGGCCTTGCGGTTCCTGCCGTGCAAGCGAAGGCCGACACAGGACGCCTCATGCTTCCGGAAGGAGAGTCTCCTCTCCAGCTTCTTGAGCTGGATCCAACCCAGCTCGAAGACATGGTGGCGACGTTCTGCCAGCAGCTGCTGCAACAGCAACTGAAGCTGACGGACGGACCAAGCCCTCGCTCACTGGTGCCTGGGGATCTCTGCCTATTGGTGAGCCAGCACAGCCAAGCCGAAGCCCTACGTGCTGCGCTGGAACGCCGTCAGATCCCGAGCCGTTTAGTCAGCAAAGGAGACGTGTTCGAGAGCATCGGCGCCAACGCCCTGCAGCGATTCCTCGATGCCCTAGCCCAACCAGGGCATAACGGCCGTCAGCGTCTGCTAGCGGCCTCGCCTCTGTTGAGCTGGTCAGCTGCGGAGATCCAAACAGCTGACACACGACGCTGGGATCACCTCGCCGCCGAGTTGAACCTTCTGGCGGAACGTCTACCGCGCCAGGGGCTAACGGCGGTTCTTGCTCAGCTACAGGGCAGCGAAGGACTGGCGCAGCTCTCCATACGCGGCCGGGTTCTCGCCGATCTTCAGCAGGCCGCCGAACTGGTGCAAGAACAGATGCACCGTCAAGGCCTAGGTGCTCAGCAGGCGGCCGACTGGCTCCGACGACAGCGCCTGCAGGAGCATCGCGAAATCCCTGATGCGCATCTATGTCGCAGCGATGCAGCAGAGTCCGCGATCGCCGTGGTCACGGTGCACCGCAGCAAAGGTCTCGAGTATCCCGTCGTGATTTGTCCCTACCTCTGGAAGGGCAGCAAAACGATCAGGGCCGATACCCGGATGATCGGTCGTCGGTGGACACCGGAGCCAGGGGGGCCGCCCCACATGGATCTTCACCTCAACCCTCACTGGGGCCGCGGCCGCCTTGCCTCCCAGCAGGATCAACAGGCCCAGGCGGCTGAAGCTGAACGCCTGGCCTACGTGGCCTGCACCCGCGCGCGCCATCTTCTGGTGCTGGGCTGGCCAGGCGCCGACCTGGCGGAAGCAGGAAACCCACTCAGCAATTGGCTTGTGGACGGGAGCAGGGAACGGGAGCTTCCTCTGCTTCGTCTCAGCCTTGAGGCCTCAGGCAAGGGAGCTCCCTGGCAGCCCCCCCCTCCGGAAGGAGACCTGGCGATCAGCCCTGTACCAGCACGCAGCCTTGACAGCCGCTGGGGCCGAGCCAGCTACTCCGCCTGGGCCCATTCGCAGAAGGCCATACCGCCGACCATGCAGGAGGACGGTCGAGACACCGATGCGCTGGGCCTGGATCAAAGCGAAACGGGCGATTCGCCTGGCGATTTTTCCAATCAAACAACAGAAAACGGAATCACCTGGGAGGAGCTCGGGCCTCTGGCGGACTTCCCTCGAGGCGCCGGCCCCGGTGAGGCCCTGCATCGGATTTTGGAGCGGATCAACTACAACCAACTGGCAGGCGGTGATCTTGAGCCATGCCGGACCGTGGTGGAGCAGGAGCTGCCCCGCGCAGGACTGAGTGATGCGCTCGCAGATCCACTGATCAAAGGGCTCATCCAATTGGTGCAAAGCCCTCTCGGAGGACCGCTTGGGTCCTACCGACTTGGTGATCTGACAGCGGGCAGCTGGCTCAACGAGATGAACTTCGATCTGCCCTTGGCCCACACCATGGCGAAGCGGCAGGTACGCAGCAGTGGCCTGGCCAGGGTTTTTCAGAACCATCCCGGCGGCGTGTTCAACACCGCTTATGCCAACAGGCTCAGTCAGCTGGAGATCGCCAGCAGAGGCTTTCTCACCGGCTCAATCGATTTGGTCTTCCAATGCAAAGAGCGTTGGTGGGTCGCCGATTGGAAGAGCAACTGGCTCGGGCAACGTGATCAGCAGGGAACGGTGCGTCAATGCGGGCCAAGTAGCTACTCACAGGAGGCGATGGTGCGCCTGATGGCGAATAATCACTACCCATTGCAAGCTCACCTCTATGTGGTCGCTCTGCATCGCTACCTGAAATGGCGACTGCACGACTACAGACCGGAGCGACATCTGGGTGGCTATGCCTATGTGTTCTTGAGGGGTGTACCCGGCGCCATCAACCACCCCGGGCACTCAGCCAAGGCACCTACCCCAGGTGTGTTGGTCGATCAACCCAGCCTGGAAAGAGTGATGGCCTTGGATGCACTGTTGCAAGAGGGCCAACCATGACCAGCGTCCTCGGCAACAGCTTGGTCGAAGCTCTGATGCGGCTCCTGCCACCGATGGAAGCCGATGTCAGTGTCCTGGAGGCCGTGGTCCTTGCGCTGACCGATGCCTTGGAGCAAGGCGAGCTCGGGATCCACCTCAAGGGCGAAACACCCGATGGCATCACTGCTGAGCAATGGCCAAAGAGGATGCTTCAGGTCTTAGAGGCCAGTGGCTGGATGGTCTCGAGCCAGACCCTCAACGACAAGCCTGAGGCGCCGATCGTTCACGACGGCGATTGGCTGCGCTGGCGACGTTGGCATCAGGACCTGGACAGCTGCCTGCAACGTCTGCTGGAGCTGGGCGAGTGTCCAATGGTCGAGCCACCCCCACCTGAGCTGCTGGAGACGTGCCGCATCCAGGCGGAAGAGGCAGGGTTAGACGGCTGCCAATGCGACGCGGTCATCACGTTGCTGCAACGGCGGCTGGTCCTGCTCACTGGTGGCCCTGGTACCGGCAAGACCTCCACCGTGGTGCAGATGCTGGCGGCTGCCCTACGACGCAAACCTGACCTTCGCATTCAGCTGTCTGCTCCGACCGGCAAGGCAGCATCCCGCCTGCTCGAGGCCGTGACTTTGGGTGGCGAGGGGCTGGAGCCTGAGCAAGCCAAGCCCTTGACCCAGCTCACCAGCTGCACCTTGCACCGTCTGCTCGAAGCGCAGGGAGAGGGACGGTTCCGCCGCAATCAACAGACCCCTCTCGACCTCGACTTACTGGTGGTGGATGAATTCTCGATGGTGGATCTGCCCCTGATGGGAGCACTCCTGGATGCCATGCCCGCGCACGGCCAGTTGCTGTTGGTCGGTGATGCCAATCAGCTCCCCCCTGTTGGCCCCGGAGCTGTGCTGCAGGAGCTGATCCAGCCTCAACGTCTCCAGCGACTCGGTACCGCTGCGGTCGAACTGCGCACCACCTATCGCAATGACGGTGCGATCGCGGTTCTCGCTTCACAACTACGTGAAGGGATGACGGGCCTGGACCAAAAATGCCTCAGCCGTCTCAAGCCAAACGACAATGTGACCTGGCTGGAGGCCCCCAGTCAGGCCCTGCCATCCGTGCTGGTGGAACTGCTTCTGAAGCAACAGGAGTGCCTCAAAGCACTGGCCAGGACTCTGCGCTGGCAAAATGACGATCCCCATCCCGACGATGTAGCCGCCCTGCTTGGACAGCTGGAGGCTGAGATCGCCCTCAGTCCGGTGAGACAAGGCCCTTGGGGCGTTGAGGCCATCCACCGGGCCTTGCTGGGGGAGCTCAGCCGCAGGCCTGTTCAACACTGGCCAGCAGGAACGCCGGTGCTCAATCGCCACAACAGACCGGAGCAAGGACTGGCCAATGGGGATATCGGTGTGATGGTGCAGAGGGATCAGCACTCGCTTGTGCTGCTGCCTGGAGGACGCCTGCTTCACCCGGCCCAGCTGTCTGGAGCGGAACCCGCCTTCGCCCTTACCGTGCACAAATCCCAAGGCAGCCAGTACGGCCGCGTGGCCCTGCTGCTCCCCCCAACCCGGTATCCAGACCCCCGTCTGGCCTACACCGGCCTGACCCGTGCCCGTTCAAAGGTGCTGCTAATCACACCTTTAATCAGCAAAAACCTGGCCGGATCAGAGCAACCTCGCCATGCTTGAAACCCCGCAGGGAGACGGTGAGCAGCGCAGATGAACGGGTGATCCGCCCCTGGGGGTGGTACGAAGAACTGCGGGAAGGTTCCGGTTACAAGCTCAAACGACTCTGGCTCGATGCAGGTCAGAGGCTGAGCCTGCAACGTCATCACCATCGCAGCGAGAACTGGACAGTGGCGGAAGGGAGCGGCGCTCTGCTCTGCGATGGCCGCTGGAGCTCAGCGACCCCTGGCATGACACTGCACATCCCCTGTGGCGCCATTCACCGAGCGCAGGGCGGGGAAGAGGGACTGCTGCTGATTGAGGTGCAGCACGGTGCATTGCTTGAGGAAAGCGACATCGAACGATTGGAAGATGATTTCGGTCGAGTGTTAAGTTGATCAATCAACCTTGAAAGAAAGGGCAAGCAATCAGATCGGCCTCGGCCGTGTTGGACTTTGCCGGCCTGACTTGCAGGGATCAATCAGGCCACTGCCTTTTCAAAATGACTCAAAGTGCAGCGCACGGAGATTTCGCGTGCTCAGTGGATCTCAGCGCCACAGAGCTGGCAGCAGAGGGCGAAACGACCCCTGCGACTGAGGAAACCAGCGATACCAACGCGGTGTTCACCACGGTGATTGAAACAACCGAAGACACCCCAGACGAGCCCTCTGGATTTGCCCAGTTCGGCTTCAGCGATGCGCTGTTAAACACCCTCAACGAGAAGGGATATAAGGAGCCCTCCCCGATCCAGGCGGCCGCATTCCCCGAGCTCATGCTCGGCCGTGATCTCGTTGGCCAGGCACAAACCGGCACTGGCAAAACCGCGGCCTTCGCCCTACCCATCCTGGAACGCTTGCAGGAGGATGGCCCACGCCCACAGGCTCTGGTGCTTGCCCCCACTAGGGAACTGGCGATGCAGGTGGCGGACTCCTTCCGTGCCTACTCGGCCGGCCATCCCCATCTCAATGTCTTGGCCATCTACGGAGGATCTGATTTCCGGTCCCAGATCCACGCTCTCAAACGCGGCGTTGATGTGGTGGTGGGCACCCCAGGGCGTGTGATGGACCATATGCGTCAGGGCACGCTCGACACCAGCGGCCTGCGCTGCCTGGTTCTCGATGAAGCCGATGAAATGCTGCGCATGGGCTTCATCGACGATGTCGAATGGATTCTCGATCAGTTGCCGGAACAGCGGCAGGTGGTGCTGTTCTCAGCCACGATGCCCTCCGAGATCCGCAGGCTATCCAAGCGCTACCTCAGCGAACCGGCTGAGATCACGATTAAAACGCAGGAGAAGGAAGCACGTCGCATCCGCCATCGCTGCATCACCCTCCAGAACAGCCACAAACTTGAAGCCCTCAACCGGGTGCTGGAGGCCGTCACCGGCGAAGGGGTGATCATCTTCGCCCGCACCAAGGCGATCACCCTCAATGTGTCTGAATCCCTTGAGGCTGCTGGCCATGATGTGGCTGTGCTCAATGGCGATGTTCCCCAGAACCAGCGGGAGCGAACTGTGGAACGGCTGCGCAAGGGAACGGTCAACATCCTTGTCGCCACAGATGTGGCTGCACGAGGCCTGGATGTGGAGCGCATTGGTCTAGTGATCAACTACGACATGCCCTTCGACAGCGAGGCCTACGTGCATCGCATCGGTCGGACCGGTCGCGCAGGCCGCACCGGCGAGGCCATTCTGTTCGTGACGCCTCGCGAACGACGCTTTGTCAACAACCTCGAGCGTGCTGTCAACCAGGAGATCGAGCCAATGGCGATCCCCAGCAATGCGGAGATCAACCAAGCGCGTCTCGACAAGCTTCGGCAGCGGCTCACCGATGCGGCCACTGGCGAAGCCCGTCAGCCCGATGAATCCGCCCTGCTGCAGGAATTACTCCAGCGCGTCAGCAACGAGCACGACATCGAACCCTCCCGGCTTGCGCTCGCCGCGCTGACCCTTGCCGTCGGCACAGGTCCTCTGTTGGTACAGGGCGATGAGAGTTGGCTGCAAAATACCGGCCGCCAGCGGTTCGAACGTCGCGACGACCGTTTCGGCGAGAGAGGTAATCGCCGCAGACCCGAGCGCGCGTCGCGTCCACCCGAAGACAATATGGAACGATTTCGCGTCGAGGTGGGACATCGTGATCGCGTCAAACCCGGCAACCTCGTTGGTGCGATCGCGAATGAATCCGGCCTGCAAGGTCGCATGATTGGTCGCATTCAAATTTTTGAATCCCACAGTTTTGTGGATCTTCCCAAAGGCATGCCACAGGATGTTTTCGCGTCTCTGAAGCGGCTCAAGGTGATGAACAGAGAACTACAGATTCGGCCCGCTACTTAAATCCATGTCATCTCGTATGCCTGCTCTGCTCAAGGCGACACTGGTGCCAATTGGCCTGTCAGCAACGATGGCGGCACTGCCAGGTGACGCCTGGGCAGAAGGAGATGACGGACTGATTACACAATTTTGTCTAGCCAGCTTCAATGCAGCCATGGCCCACGCCGGTCAATCCCCACCGGATGGGATGGGAAGCTACACCTGTCGTTGCTTCCTCGATGAAGTGAAATCTGGGGCCTCGATCGACGCAGCCCAAACCACCTGCAAGTCCAAAGCAGCCTCGATTTACAAGCTCTGAAACATCGAAAAACAGCTGGACAGACACCCCCCACGCAAGCCAGAAGGACACACTTTCAGCATTGAGGGGATTCCAACTGCTCTGATCGAGTTCAACCACGCGCTGGCGCACTCCGAGCGACAGACCACTCCATCCGAGATGCTTTCAAGCGTAAAAAGCAGGTGTGCTGCGATCCACACCCGTCTGCCTTCAAGCGATTCAAGAGAACCCCTTGAAGGCTCTTGTGACAGTCTGTTAGGCCGAGATCGACCCACCTGGCCCTGTAGCGTGGAGCGGCATCAGCTTCAGCGTTCGGCTCTGATCGGCTCGCTCCCCCAGCTTCAGCTCAACAGCTCCAGCATCAAGGACATCCTTTTCGGACCACGACTTCACTGATCACACACGTCCAACGGTCCCCACAGGAATGACCATTTACATCGGCAACCTCTCCTTCCAGGCTGAGCAGGAAGACCTGCTTGACCTGTTCAGCCAGTACGGCGAAGTTAAGAGCGCCAGCCTCCCCCTCGACCGGGAAACCGGTCGCAAACGCGGCTTCGGCTTCGTTGAGATGAATACCGATGCCGACGAGCAGAAGGCCATCGATGACCTCCAGAACGTTGAATGGATGGGTCGGATGATCCGCGTCAATAAAGCAACCCCCCGCGAGCGTACCGGTGGCGGTGGCGGTGGCGGTGGCCGCGGCGGCTACGGCGGTGGCGGCGGTGGCGGCTACGGCGGTGGCGGTGGCGGTGGCGGCTACGGCGGTGGCGGTGGCGGTGGCGGAAACCGTTGGTGAACTGACCACCTCGCCTCATTGTTCATTCAGGCCACCTGCGCAAGCGGTGGCCTTTTTGCTGTTAGCAACGAGGAGCGAAAGCCTCAGTTCGTGCCGAGCTCGTCCAGCTCCTGGCGAAGATCCATTTGCTCGGATCGAGCGATCAACCGGTTAGAGAGATCGAGCTGATCCACAGCTTCGCTCCGATCTGGGCGCAGATGGGGGAGGACTGAGCGCAGGCCGCGACGACGCTTGCGTGCCACAAAGCGGTGAAATCGATTAATCGAACGGGAACGGGTCATGAACACCTCATCGCTCTAAGAGAGGTCTAGAACTGATAACAAGAAAAAACCGTTCCTTCGCAACAGAACGCTTGATTGCCAAGGGCTCAACTCTGCAGCGGCTGCTACTCCATCTCCGCCCCCACAGGCGGTTGGTGACGTGGGCAGCATTGTGCTCAGTGATCAATAAATTCTTCGATCTTGCTCCGCCAGTCTTGATCGCCCTTGCTGTCGAGGTGCTGGCCTCCAGCCGCATTGATCAGCAACAGATGGACTGGTTATCACAGCTCGGAGCGCATGATGTGCCGAGCCAACTCCTGGTCCTTGCGGTGGCCTCCTTCATCGTCTGGAGCGCCGAATCCTTGTTTGAGTACCTCTATGGAGTGCTCTGGCGAAACCTGGCCCAGACCACTCAGCACAGCGTGCGCCTGGAGGCCTACAGCCATCTTCAGAACCTGGAGATGGACTTCTTCGAACACGACAGCAGCGGTCGGCTGTTGACCGTACTGAACGAAGACATCAATCAACTGGAACGCTTCCTCGATCGAGGCGCCAACGAGATTCTGCAACTGATCACCACGGTGGTTCTGGTGGGAGGAGCGATGGCGGTGATGGCTCCCGGTGTCGCCCTGTTCGCCTATTTGCCCATCCCTGTCATTCTCTGGGGTTCATTGCTCTTTCAGCGGCGCCTGGCGCCGCTCTATCGCGAGGTGCGTGAGCGAGCGGGAAATCTCGGCTCACGCCTGGCCAACAACATCAGCGGCATGCTCACGATTAAGAGCTTCACCGCCGAAGCCTGGGAGCTGGAGCAACTGCGTCAAGACAGTGACGCCTACCGACAGAGCAACCGACGGGCGATCCGACTCTCTGCCGCGTTCATCCCTCTGATCCGCTTCGCAATTCTGTTCGCCTTCATTGCCATCCTGATCATCGGCGGGCTGCAGACCTGGCAAGGCGAGCTTTCGATCGGCACCTACAGCTTTCTGGTGTTCATTACCCAGCGACTGCTCTGGCCCCTCACAACCTTGGGGCGCACCCTGGATGACTATCAACGCTCGATGGCCTCCACCCGAAGGGTGCTTGACCTGATCGACACACCGATCTTGATCAAGGGCGGGTACAAACGTCTCAGCCCAAACAGCGTCAGCGGAGTGATCGACTACCGGAACGTCAGCTTTCACTACCGCGATCGCCCCTTACTGCTGCAGGACTTTTGCCTGCATGTGGAGGCCGGGGCGACGATCGGGATCGTCGGCGCAACAGGATCGGGCAAAAGCACGCTTGTGAAGCTGCTTCTGCGTCTCTACCCCTTGAGCAACGGCAGTATCTCTCTCGATGGCGAATCGATCGAAGCGATCGATTTGGGAGACCTTCGCCGCTGCATCGCGCTGGTCAGTCAGGACGTGTACCTCTTCCATGGAACGGTGGCAGAGAACATCGCCTACGCCGATCCCAAAGCCTCCAGAGCTGCCGTGATCCAGGCAGCTGAGCTAGCGGAAGCTGACGGCTTCATCTCAGCCCTACCCGAGGGTTACGACACGGTTGTGGGTGAACGGGGGCAACGACTATCCGGAGGCCAGAGGCAAAGAATCGCGTTGGCACGGGCGATTCTCAAGGATGCTCCCATCCTGGTGCTGGATGAGGCCACGGCTGCAGTGGACAACGAAACCGAAGCAGCGATCCAACGTTCGTTGATGCAGATCACGGCCAACCGCACCACACTGGTGATTGCACACCGTCTCAGCACCGTGCGCCACGCTGATCAGATTGTGGTGATGGATCAAGGTCGCATCGTGCAACAAGGTCAGCACCACACCCTGCTCATGCAGGGCGGTGCCTATGCGGACCTCTGGCGTGTGCAGGCGGGCCTTCTGCCTGGTGAAACACTGGCGCTCTAAAGCGCCCTCGTCCTCCCCATACTGTTCTCCCCATGGGTGCCACGCTCTCCCATCTGATGCACCACCCGCTCGGCATCTTCGCCCTGCTGGTCGCCATCATCGTCGTGGTGCCGCCCTTGATAAGGCGTCTGGGCCTGCCTGATCTTGTGGGTCTGCTGCTGGCCGGTCTGGCCGCAGGCCCCCACGGTCTCCACTGGCTAGAAGCCGACGGCGAAACGATTCGGTTGCTCTCCGATATCGGTGCCATCTATCTGCTGTTCATCGTCGGATTGGAAATCGACCTTGAAGAGTTCAACCGGGTCAAGCGCAGGTCCGCCAGCTTCGGCATCTTGGTGTTTCTGCTCGGCGTCGGCACTGGCGTTGGCATCGGCCAGCTGTTCGGCTTCGGCTTGGTGCCAAGCCTGTTGCTCGGGGCGCTTATGGCCACTCATACCCCTTTGGGGTATCCGATCGTTCGCAGCTATGGCGCCCAGCGCGACGAATCAGTAATCGTCAGCGTCGGCAGCACGATCCTCACCGACATCTCCGCCTTAGTCCTACTGGCCGTTGCCCTTGGCCTCGGCAAGGGCAGCCTCACGCCTATGGGATTGGTCAGCTTGCTGACCAGCATTCTTGCGTTTGCGGCCGTGGTGATTTTTGGGATCAGAGCGGTGGGCAAGCGACTGTGGATCCGAACCATCACCGATGAGAACAGGGTGTTCTTGGCGGTGCTTCTGGTGCTGTTCGTTGCCTCACTCGGCGCTGAGCTGGCAGGGGTCGAAAAGATCGTTGGTGCGTTCCTCGCCGGCCTTGCCGTGAACTCTGTGCTGCCGGAGGGCAAGGCCAAGGAACTGGTGATCTTCGTAGGTGGCGCCCTCTTTATCCCGATCTTCTTTATCCATCTCGGGCTGCTGCTGGATGTGAACAGCCTGGGGGCCAGCATCAGCAACTTTGAATTCACCGCACTGATGCTGGTGGGAGCCCTTGGCTGCAAAGGTGCGGCCTCCCTGATCGCCGGTCGGCTGTTCGGATACAACGGCAACCAGATTCTGATGATGTGGTCACTGGCCATGCCCAAAGTGGCTGCGACCCTGGCCACCGCCTTCGTGGGCTACCAGGCCGGTCTGCTCGATGCAGTGGTGCTGAACAGCGTGCTGGCAGTGATGGTGGTGACCGCCACGCTGGGTCCTGTGCTGACAACACGTTCAGTCACCCGCTTGGTGGCCCCCAGCGATCCGAGTCGCAACCCAACAGCGCCATCCCAAACCAACGCAGACGCTGGCGGGTCCTCGGATGTGGTTCAGCGCCCGCTGAGCATTGTCGTTCCCGTGGCGAATCCAGCCACCGAACAAGGACTGCTCAGCATCGCCTCAAAGCTGCTCACCGGCAGCAATGCCACGGGATCCTCCGGGACCTTGATTCCCCTGGCACTGGTGTGCCCAAGCGTGGAGGAAGCCCGGGGTGGGCTGAACCGGGCCATCGCCGCAGCCCGTGCCCGCCTCAGTCAGGCAGCGCTGATCGGTCAGGATCTCGAGGTCACCACCCACGGGGTGCTCCGTCTTGATGAAGACATCGCCGGTGGCATGAGCCGCAGCGCCCTTGAGCAAGGTGCTGACCTGCTCGTGATCGGCACCGGTCGCCCTGACAAACTGCGGAACTGGCTGTTTGGCGATCTCGTCGACGGCGTCTGCCGCACCGCCCATTGCCCCGTGGTTGTTGTGAACCTGGGGGACCAGGCACCGGAACAGCTCGGCAGAGTCCTTGTGCCGATCAAAGATCTATCGGCCAGTGCCCGAGAACAGTTCGAGCTAGCACTGCGGCTGATGGCGTCCTGTCCAGAACGGCAACCCGCTCACATCACCCTGCTGCACATTCACGACCCTCGCTTCGGCCGCCAAGATCGCGCCTGGATGGAGCAAGAACTGAATCGCTGGATTCCACAAAACACGATGGGGCAGAGCATCCGAATCGAACTGGTGCGTGGGCCCGGTATTGACCAAACGATCCAGCGACTGAGCTGGGATCACGATCTCGTCATCCTGCGCTCGCAGCGACGTCGTGTCGCAGGCCTGCGGATCCCAGCCAGCGATCGCACCAGCAGCCTGATCAACCAGTTGCCATGTCCATCCATGGTGATCAGCGAACCGCTGCTCTAGGCGCGATGCGCCTCTGCAAAAAACCAAAGATTGAATAAAGAAGAGACTAAGACCGACCTAAACTTGCTTCATGACAACACCTGAGCCCGAGCGGGTTGGCCCGCGTGCTCGATCCCTGGGGATCGCCATCGCGCTCGGGTTGGGATCAGGGTTGCTGCTGGCTCTACCACTCACCACAATGCTGGTGCCGGAGAGCAATCGGCAGTCAGCGCTGCTGGGACTTCCCCTGACCAATCCGTTCACCGCCTGGACCGGGATTGGCGATCGCGAAGTGGTCGTACTCGGCATGGATGCCGGCGGGGGAAACACCGACACGATGTTCACGATCCGGGTGGACAACAGTCAGACAAAAATCACACAGATTCCAAGAGACAGCTACGTCAATTCGGCCCGGTTCGGCCCAATGAAGGCGAATGCGTTGTACGCCTACGGCGGTACCGATGCCGTGAAGCAAGAACTCAGTCGACTGATGGGTCGACCGATTCAGCATTACATCCTCGTCAATCTGGAAGGGATCCGCAGCATCAGCGATCTGATGGGTGGCGTCACGATCGATGTCCCCAAACGGCTCTACTACGTTGACAATTCACAAGGGCTCTACATCGACCTACAGCCCGGACGCCAAGTTTTAAAAGGTCGGGATCTGGAGGGATTTCTCCGCTGGCGTAATGATGGAGAAGGAGATTTCGGCCGGCTGAAACGCCAGCAACTCGTGATCAAAAGCCTGTTTGGATCACTGACCAAACCAGACAACATCATGCGTCTTCCGGCCTTAATCTCAGCCGCCGGTCGCAACCTCAACACCGATCTCGGCCCGATGGAACTTGGTGGCCTGATCACCGCGATGGGCACCACTGACCTCAAGGCTGAACGGTTGGACGCGACCCCCTTCGAGCGTGATGGGATCAGCTACCTCGATACCCAATGGCCCAGCCACTCCCGGAGACGACCCCATTCAGAGGAGGAGCACTCCGAAAGCAACAACAGCAACTGGCGATACCGACCACAGTTTTAAGGGGCGGAGAGCTGGGCAACAGAGATCAAGCTGAAGTGAGTCATTGGACGCACAATGGCTACGACTGCAATGGCATCGGTGAAGAGCAACCTGGTGCGACAAAGCCTGCGCCTAGGGCTGAGCGTTCTGATCACCTGTGCGATCGCCCAGCACTTCGAACGCATCACCTACCTGTGGTATCCCCTGATGGCGGTGATTTTTGTGGTCGACGATCAGGATGAGAACACGTTCCGCGCTGCCCGCGGGCGGATACTCGGCACGATCACAGGTGGCTTGGTCACCTTCATTGTGCACACCATCCTGTCTGGCTGGATCGGCATCCTCGTCAGCCTGCTGATCAGCATCCCTCTACTGCGGCGCCTTGGCTGGAGCAGCGGTCTTTCGACCGCAGCCGTTATCACCATCATGTTCCTTGGAATTCCCGGGTATTCGCTGCTCAACTGGGGGTATGTGTTCAACCGCAGCGTCGACACCCTGATCGGAATCGTGGTGGCCCTGATCATGGGACGGCTGCTCTGGCCAAAGAACAGACTGGCGCGCCTGGCGGAACTGAATGAACTGCAGAAGCAGATACTGCACCAGCGCCTCGCGCTCCACCAACAAGCCCTCGCAAAGGGCGGGTCAGTACCAGCGGTGAATGCCGAACCCGTGACGCGCAACCTGTTGGAAATGGAGCGCCTCGTCGCGGTAGAGACAAGCCTCGAACCCCATCGCCATTCCAGACTGGAACGTCAACGCTGGCGGCAACGCGTGTTGCTCTGGAGCACACTGCAGCCGCGCTGGTTGCTGGTGGAGCGTCTATTGGAACGGCTCTACCGCCACCATGACCATGCCATGCCTGAACTGAGTCAACAGCTTGATCACCACCAAGCCCAAGGCTGGAGCCGACTACACCTTGGCGGAACAGACCATTCTCAGACACCGCTACGAATCGCATTAGAGGAGGAGGTCACACGGCTGCGCTGGTTGCTGCGCAGCCAGGAACGGATTGAGGCTGCGGTGACGTGAGGAACGCAACCACGCAGAGCAGACGTCGCCCCAATCAAAGACCCTGGTTACTGCGCAGTGACCTGCGGCTGGCCGTCGTGACAGGCCTAGCAGCGGGGTTCGGTCTACTCAGTCCGATTCCCTACGGCTACTACCTGCCGATGACCACGGCGACGGTGTTATCAAGCAGCTACGGCAACGCCCTGAAGCTGGGAGTGCAACGCCTGCTTGGATCGTTGATGGGCGTCCTACTTCTGATCATTTTTTCCAAGAGCCTGGCCCTTCCCCTAGCTCTGGCGATCGGGATGGCCCTTGGCAGCACGCGGCTGCTGGGGGGGATGCTCGGCCTTGAGGTGGGGTACAAAGTGGCCGGCAACATCATCGTGATGGGTTGGTTGGTCCATAGCGCCACGGAAACAACCTGGGGCCCGTTGCGATTGGTATGGACAGCCCTCGGCATCGCTCTCTCTCTCTGGGCCAGCCGCTGGATCTGGCCAAGCCAAGCGATTCCCGATCTACACCGCCAGCAGGGGCGACTGATGCAGGCGATCGCAGAGGAATTGAGCGAGGAAGCGTCACGCCTGAATCAGGAGGGACCAGGCAGCAACCGCTCACCCCGCCGTGAGACGCAACGCAATCACCTCTTGCATCAGCTGGCTGCCATCCGTCTGAAGAGGCAAGACGCTCTGCTGGAGCTCGGGCTCAACCCAGAGCAACAGCCCCTCTATCTGCTCTGGGGCCAGATCGACTGGATGTGCTCCCAAACCGTGAGCGTGGTGTCCGGGATGGCGTGCCTGCCCATACCAATCCACGGTCCTGAACCTCTAAGACAACTCCATCACCGGGAAGCTGAGGTCCTGCAGTTGATGGAACAGCTGCTCACGATGCTGGTTCGTGATCTCAGCACTCTGACGCAAACCGGCCACACCGCGTTCAAGGCTGCTTGCCTACACAAGACGGTGACGGCACTGCACCAAAAAGGGGAGCAACTGAACCAGCAACTCACCAGCACCTGCAAGGCACTGGACGGAGATCTGCCCAGCTCCAGACTGCGCCAACTGATCGTTCGGAGCACCTTGATCGAACAACTTGTCGTGATCAGCGAGGGGATCGCAACGATGACCAACGCATCATCGAATGCAAGCAGGAGAAAGCTTCAGCAGACAACGTCAACACCAAACCATTGAGGGGCAGGGCAACCACTGACCTCTGTGATCAGCGCTGCCGCGAGGTCCACCAGCGTTCGGTCCGATAGGCGAAGATCACCAGAAACACCACAAGCCAGAACCACAGCTCCGGAGGGTTGGCGTTCATCAGTACCACCAGCAAAACAACTTCGGAGATCAGCCAAGGAAGCTCCTGGCGCAACAGTGGTCTCAGAGTCATCAGGGAGAGGTACCGGGCTGACGTAGAAAGGGAAGATCCCAGAGTCGGTCAATGCGGAGGGTGCGATAGCCACCCGTGAGCGATCGCATTCCGGGCAAGATATAGGTAATCGCCGATCGCCATTCGACGTAGGCGAAGGTATCGATGGTGAGACCATCTCGAATTGGGAAGACCCCACTCCCCTGGGACAGGGTCCAGCGGTAGCCATCATCGGAGCGAGGGTCGCGGGCTAGGTCGATCTCTGCCCGCATCACGGGACCATCCTTGACGAGCTCCTCAGCCAGCTGCGGATTGCCGATCGTGGTGGAGATATCGTCTGCCGTTGCCGGCAGACTGAGCACAGAGCGGACCGATCCTTCGATGCCACCAAAACGACCTCGCTGATTCCAGAGCGGTACGACCTCCACAGGCAACCCCCTAGGCAGACGCCGGGCATCAGCAGGTGCAAAGTAGGCCACGGCCATCAGGTCACTGGGTTCCCGTTGTTCCGAGTTCGCACCACGGCCAATGGTGCCGAGGCGATCGCCAATCTTGATCGTCTGGCCGGCAATCACCTGGAGGTCAAGAACGTCACCGTCACGCCCAGCACTGACTGTGCCGTCGTAAGCGATCTTGGCTTCGGTGACCGCAATCTGCCGCTCTAGATCCGCGATAGCGAAGTTGCGGTTCAACTGCTCGGTTTCAATTCCGAGCTCAATCTGCTGAAAGGCTGTCATCGCCTGCTTGCGCTGAATCTTGACGTCATCCAGCTGAACGCTTGTGCCAGTCAGCCCCTGCTCGGCAGAAACCACGGCTTCCGAGAGTGGTGCCACCACAGAACGGCGAGCAAGCCAGTTGAGATTGGTGACCTTGGCGTTGTAGGTGGACAGCAGCTGGCTCAACCGCTTCTCATCATCGATGAGCTTGGCAAGGGTGGTCTCTAGAGCTGCACGAGCCGTCGACAGACGCAGTGCATCACGCTGATTCAGGTCAGTGTTTTGTCGACGGAGCTGGGCGAGATTGCCCTTCTGCTGTTCGAGCTCTCGTTCCAGTACCGGCAGGTAAAGGCGCATCAGCTCCTCACCCTTGCGAACCCGATCGCCAATCTTCACGGCCACGGTCAACACCTGACCACCGGCACGGGCATTGAGGATGCCGGCGTTGTCTGGATAAATCAGCACCCCCTTGCCCTGCACCTGGGTCGGCACAGGCCAAAACAGCAACCAGCCGCAGAACAGGCCGGCGACCCCCACCAACGAAACACCGACCTGCTGGTGATCGCTCAGATCATGCCAGCGCTGCCTCAGGCTACGGATGGATGGGAGAGACCTCATAGCCGCAAGCTTGACGTGTTCCCATCGACCTGTCTTGTGCGGAGAATCAGATCAAAAGGGTGAAGGAACTGACCACCCGTTCAAACAGACCCTTCACCTTGGGCCAACGAAGCTCATTCGTACTTGCCGCCAAGGTGTAGAGGCGACCACGATCGACCACCACCGTGGCCAATTCATGGCGGTCACGATCCTGGAGATGGACGGCGTATTCAAGGTCATAGAACGTGTGGCCCGACGTTTCACGCTCTCGAGCCTCGACCAGTTCTGCATCGCGGCCGCTGCCAGCCGGAGCGATCACATCCCGGCGAAGCCGCTCACCAACAGCCACGACACTGCCCAATTGTTGGAGCTCATCATCGGCATCCACCTCTGAGACCACAAGGCTCACGGTTTCATCACTGTTGATCAGGTCATGGAATACCACCTGGGGCCCGCCACTGACTGCCACCCGGGTCCAGCCGCTTGGATAAAGAAAGGCGTAGCGGCCATCTGGACTTTGGAAGGAATTGAGCCCGGCTGCAGTACCGCTGCAGGCTGTGAGCATCACAACGCAGAGCAGCGACATCAGCAGACGCAGCGAAGAGTGCGGCAACGAAGGCATCTACAGAATCAGGACCTGAAGACATTCTGCCTTGGATGGCCTGCCTAGATTTCCGGCACTTGCAGCAAACCACTGAGCGGCTTCACCCGACCGCTGGCCCGGTTGATCGATCAATTTGAACGGCTGCCGGGGATCGGCCCCCGAACCGCGCAGCGGCTGGCCCTGCATCTGCTCCGCCAACCGGAGGAACAGATCCAGAGCTTTGCCGAGGCGCTGCTAGCCGCGCGCAGCCAGGTGGGCCAGTGTCAGACCTGCTTCCACCTCAGCGCCGAACCGACCTGTGAAATCTGCCGCAACCCAGAACGCAACAACGGACTGATCTGCGTGGTCGCGGATTCCCGCGATCTTCTCGCTCTGGAACGCACCCGTGAATACAGCGGCAGGTACCACGTCCTCGGAGGACTGATCTCGCCGATGGACGGAATCGGTCCAGAGATGCTCCAGATCACCAGCCTGGTGCAAAGGGTCGGGCAAGACAGCATCAAAGAAGTGATCCTGGCGCTCACTCCAAGCGTGGAGGGAGATACCACTAGCCTTTATTTGGCCAGGTTGCTCAAACCCTTTACCGAGGTGAGCCGGATCGCCTACGGATTACCGGTGGGTAGCGAACTGGAATATGCCGACGATGTCACCCTGTCCCGAGCCTTGGAAGGGCGACGCGCCGTTGAATAAGTCGAGGATGAGTTCACCGATGAACAAGCCCAGCCGCTACAGCCAGATCCGTCCTCAGGAACGTCTGCCGGAATGGCTCAGGCGACCCATCGGCACGGTCTCCCAATTGGAGACCGTGCAGGGTTTGGTGAAAGCAGGCGGATTGCACACGATCTGCGAGGAAGGGCGATGCCCGAATCGGGCTGAATGCTATGCAGCCGGCACCGCCACGTTCCTGCTAGGCGGCTCCATCTGCACCCGCAGTTGTGCCTTCTGCCAAGTGGAGAAGGGTCGCGCCCCAATGCCCCTCGACCCCCTCGAAGCGGAGAGGGTCGCCGATGCGGTGAAAGGCATGGGCCTTCGCTACGTCGTGCTCACCGCTGTTGCCCGCGACGACCTCGCCGACCACGGGGCCACGTTGTTCACGACCACCATGGCAGCAATCCGCCAGCGCAACCCGCTCGTGCAGATCGAAGTGCTCACACCGGATTTCTGGGGTGGCCATTCCGATCTCACTGCCGGATTGCAAGCACAGCGCAAACGGCTGAGCACCGTGCTGGAAGCCGCACCGGTGTGCTTCAACCACAACTTGGAAACGGTTGAACGGTTGCAGGGGGAAGTACGTCGCGGGGCCACCTACAGCCGCTCTCTCGGACTCCTTTCCACCGCTCGCGAACTGGCACCGACCATTCCCACCAAAAGCGGGCTCATGCTTGGCCTTGGTGAAACCGAAGCGGAAGTGGTAGACGCGATGAAAGCTCTGCGGGATGCAGGCTGTGAGCGGATCACCATTGGCCAGTATCTAAGACCATCCCTGGCCCATCTACCGGTGCAGCGCTATTGGCACCCCGAGGAATTCAACGCCCTGGGAGACACGGCACAAGCTCTCGGCTTCAGTCATGTGCGTAGCGGACCGCTGGTGCGCAGCAGCTACCACGCCGCCGAACCCTCAAACCGACCAGCAACGCCTGTCTGAACCACTCCACAAGCCGCCTGCCCGAGGAAGAGATCAGACGTGAGGTTTTTAGCCGCACTCGGAGGCAGCCCAGCGACTCAGAGCCCTGGTCAGGACCTCGTCACAATCTCCCACCATCATTTGGCCAGCCCCTCCCCAGATCAACCGCAAGGGGAGATCAGACGCAGAGCCTCCCAACCTGCGGGTTGGAGTAAAACCCAGAGCCTGGAAATAGCGGACCAAACGGCGGTGCTGGCGGGCATCGTCTTCAATCGCCAGCAAGCGAGCTTTTCGGCAGGGTGTGCACTCCAGTGCCCACGCGAAGGTCGCAGCCCAAACCAAGGCCCCCACTCCAGCTGGAGCCTGCGGCTGCACCCGCATGGTGTCGAGTTGGAGCCCCCTGGCACCGCCGTGGGCCCAGGCCTTCATTTCTCCCAGCAGCTGAGCGCGACCATTGCCGCTGGACTGGGCGACAACCAGTCGTAACGACCAAAGCCCCACCGGCCGACCCACCTGGAGGCGCAGTAGCAACGCCCGCGCCTGGGCCTGCTGTTCAAGTTGCTCCAGGGAAGGGAAAGCCATCACTCAGCAGGATGGATAAGGGGAAACCGCCGTCACCGCCGCCACCGGTAGAGGCCCGTAGAGATGGGGAAACTGCTCACCACTGGGGACTGGATCGGCCCGCAGGGGATAGGGGATGCGGGTCGGATCGATCGTGAGCTGCAGCACATCCCCAGCATCGGCGTAAAAGCGCCGATAGGTAGCGGCGAGCTGATCAGCCGTGGAAGCATGAAGAAAGCCCACCTGCTCAAGCATCAGTCCTCGCGTTGACACGCGATAGACGCCAAGCCTCTCGGCCTGCTGCCAATCGGGGGCAAGGGCAAGATGAAACACAGGCTGATCGACTGGCACCGCCGCGGCATCTGCAGGGAACAGTCTGAGGCGATCACTCGGCTGCCATGGATCGCTCCGTTCCATCAGTCGAGGGAAGGCGGGGGAATCCAAAAACGCCTGAAGCCAGCAGCGCAAAGGATCAAGCTGGGGGTGTTGCGCAAAGCCCTTCGGATCAGCGATTCGCCACTGGCGCACAAAGGGCCACAAAGCCGCATCGGCCAGGCTGCAGCGATCACCCACCAGCCAACCGGCGCCAGCGATGCGCTCGGACCAATCCAAAAGAATCGTCAGCCCTTGGTGCTGGTGCTGCTCGCGGCTGGCACCGGGATAGCGATCGGTGTATTTGAAGCGATCGAGATGGTGTTTGAACGGCCCGTCGTTCGTCGCGATTAACCCATCGATCGCCTCCCGTTCCGGAGTCGAAAGACCAGCGCCAAGCCAATCAAAGGGATCGGCCTGCTGCAACGCCCAGCGCATCACCGCCAAGCTTTCATCAATCACCCTGCCCTGCGGCGTGATCAGCACCGGCACGGTGCCTTTCGGCGATGCATCAAGCAGACACGCCGGTTTGCTTTGCAGGGAGACTTCACGCCACTCAACCAGCAACCCGGCATGGAGCAGTGCCCAGCGAGCCCGCATCGCATAGGGGCAGCGCCTAAAGCTATAAAGAACGGGCCAATTCATTGCGTGAGGCGCTTCTGGTCTGCGTTGGTGTTGGCATTGGCTTTGGCTTTGGCGTTGGCCTGATCAAACTGACGTTGCCGTTCAGCAAAGCGCTGACGATCCGCATCCGTGAAGCGATCAATGCAATGGACGCACTGCACCCCTGGGATGTAGCTCTTCAGGCTCCTTTCCTCCGGCGTGAGCGGAAGTCCGCAGGCATGACAGAGGCGATGCACCCCTGGCTGGAGGCGATGGTTGAGGGCAACCCGCTGGTCAAAGACAAAGCACTCGCCTTGCCAACGACTACTCCCTTCGGGGATCTCTTCCAGGTACTTCAAGATGCCACCGCGCAGATGGTGAATTTCGCCAAAGCCCTGCTGTTGCAGATAGCTGCTTGCCTTCTCACAGCGGATGCCGCCGGTGCAGAACATGGCGATGCGCTTCGGCCCCTGTTGCTCGATCAAGGGGCGTAACTCACGCTCCGCCCAGTCCGGGAACTCCCGGAACGTGTCTGTACCTGGATCGACGGCACCAGTGAACGTACCGATCGACACTTCATAGCGATTGCGTGTGTCGATCACCAACGTTTCGGGATCATCAATCAGGGCATTCCACTGCTCGGGCTCCACGTAGGTCCCCACGCTGTTAGCCGGACTGACTTCCGGGCGACCCATCGTGACGATCTCGCGCTTGCCTCGCGCCTTGAAGCGACGGAATGCTTGCTGAGAACACCAACTGCGCTTGACCTCGAGACGGGCGTAATGATCGTCACCCAGGCAAAGCTGTTGGTGCAGATGCTCCAACACGGCCTCGACACCCTGTTCAGGGCCACTGATGGTTCCATTCACACCTTCCAGCGCCACCAGGACAGACCCTCGGACCCCGCCGCTGGACGCAAGGTTGGGAAGACCAGCAAGCAGCTGAGATCGCATTGCTTCCGAGAGAGGCGTGAAGGCATAGAAGGCGGCGACGAGAAGCTCGGCTGAGATGCCTGAGTCACCACGACCTTGAACACTGCTGTTGGCTTGGGGTTCTGTACTGGTCATGCCGCAAGAGATGCGACCGGAGCAATTCCACAGGCCACAGGAAGGGAACGCCTGAAATGGCGTGGCGGCAAACCATTCGCGCCAGCAGTAGACACATGCGAGCCCTTTCGGCTGGGTTGCAGGCGTTGCCGGAACTGACCATCCATCCCCCCAGTCTGCGGCTCCGCGGTGCTGCCCTGGACCGACTGATTGAGCACGACGGAACCCACGGCCTCAGCAAGACACCTGACGTCGTTGAAACGTTGGGTCCGACTGCACCGGCATGGCGATCAGCACGCCTGCATCCAAGCGATTTTGACCACTCGTCTTCTCCCTCGAATGGGTGATCCCTCCATCCGGCAGCGTTGAGACCGCCCAAGCCATGGAGACCATGGCCACATCAAGGGGTCTCTGATGGCGCAAAAGTCAGGCCGGTCAATCGCACTACCAGACAGGCTCCGACTCAGACCAACCCATCGTCATCAGGTGCTTGTAGAGAATCAACGCATCTGAAGATCTCAGGCTTTGGCGTGTCTTCAGCAAAGCCGGATCACCATGGGGCATCTCCCTACCGTGATCCACGAGAACCATCGCGTCTTCGTTCCAGCTCTTTGGATCTCGATGGAAGCGGAGCGCATTGTCTTTCAACTGTGGGTGCCTGAGCCAACCTTCCATCAAGCTTGCAGGTGAGTGGTACATCTCCAGCAATGGCAACGACGGATCAACGGTCGCGGTGTGGTTCTGGTTTTGTGCAGATAGACGTGAACAAAGACATCAACGGCGAGGCTTTGATCGGCTGTGACCCACTTCCTTCAACACCATTCGATTCATGCGAACAGGCCAGCGAGAAGCCGGGGTTTTTAACGCCAATGAACGAATGGCATGGCGCGAATGACCAAAGCCGACACACTCAGGCGCGAAATGAAGTTTGGCTGATCCTTGCTCGTTGAGCTGCCCGCTCACAGCGACACCCCCTCTTGGCATGAGGAAACACCGAGAGCATGCCTAGAGCAAGCTTGCTCAGCCCTTAATTGCATGCATGCGTTTCTGGTTGCGCTTGCCAGCTGGCCTGCACACCGGCAGCCGCCAGCAGCGCCTTATCCGCTTCCACAGCAGGGTTGCCGGTGGTGAGCAGGGTCTCTCCATAGAAAATCGAATCAGCGCCAGCCTGAAGGCAGAGAATCTGGGCTTCCTGACTGAGCTGCTCGCGGCCAGCACTGAGCCGCACGCGGCTGTGGGGCATCAGGATTCTGGCCGTGGCCACCATTCGCACCAGCTCAAGAGGCTCCACAGGTGTCTGCGCCTCCAACGGGGTTCCCTCCACAGCCACCAATGCGTTGATGGGCACGCTCTCGGGATGGGGATCAATCGTGGCCAACACCTGCAGCATTGAGGCACGATCACGGTCGCTTTCACCCATACCGATGATCCCTCCGCAGCAGAGGGTCACCCCAGCCCTGCGCACCCGCTGCAGTGTTTCCAAGCGCTCCTCATAGGTGCGGGTGGTAATGATCCGGTCGTAGTGCTCAGGGCTGGTGTCGAGATTGTGGTTGTAAGCCGTTAGGCCGGCTTCGGCCAGACGCATGGCCTGGGCATCAGTGAGCATGCCGGCGGTGACGCAGGCTTCAAGCCCCATCTCGCGCACACCACGCACCATCGACAGCATCGCCTCAAAGGGGGCGCCATCACGAATTTCGCGCCAGGCCCAGCCCATGCAGAAGCGGTCAGCACCCGCCTGCTTGGCGGCACGGGCCCTTGCCAGCACAGGCTCCACCTCCAATTCAGGCTGGCCCGTCACATCACTGCTGTTGTGCATGGACTGGGGGCAATAGGTACAGTCCTCCTCACAGCCGCCGGTCTTGACGCTGAGCAAGGACGCCAACTGCACGCGATAACCGGGATTGGCCTGCCGGTGCACCTGCTGCGCCCGCCAGAGCAGATCCATCAGCGGCGCATCAAGAATGGCCTGGATTTCTGCGATGCTCCAGTCGTGGCGCAAGGTAAACGAATCCGTCATCAACGCCGATCTGCTGTTGTTCAGGATCCCAGAGCGTCGGCCCTTAGTGCTTCAAGGCCTCCGAAACGACGCTTCCGACCCTGGTAATCCACTAGAGCCGCCATCAGAGCATCCCGGTTGAAATCAGGCCAGAAAACGTCAGTGACGTGAATTTCGGCATAGGCCAGCTGCCAGAGCAAGAAATTGCTGATACGTCGTTCACCACTGGTTCGGATTAAGAGGTCTGGGTCCTGCTCTCCTGCGGTGTACAACTCAGCAGCCAGAGTGTTCTCGTCGATCGTGGCTGGATCTAATTCCCCGCGTGCTGCCCGAGAAGCCAAGGCCTGAGCGGCCAAAACCAGTTCGCGCCGACCGCCGTAATTGGTGCAGACATTGAAGTGAATGCCGGTGTTAGCTGCCGTGCGTGCGGTGGCGTCAGCAATCAGGTCTTGCAGCTTCTCGGGAAGCGCTTGAAGGTCACCGAGAAAGCGAATCCGCACCTGTTCTGCTTCCAGGCCCTGCAGTTCCCGCTGGAGCACACGCTCAAACAACGTCATCAGGAAATTGACTTCATCGCCAGGGCGAGACCAGTTCTCAGTGGAAAAGGCATAGGCGGTCAGGGCCTTAACCCCCCAGTCGCTGCAAAGACGCAAGGTCGACTTCAGCGCCTCAACTCCGGCACGGTGTCCCATCACCCTGGGGAGCCCACGGGCTTGGGCCCAGCGCCCATTGCCATCCATGATCACCGCGACATGGGCCGGCAGACAGGTGGGGTCGAGCTCAGCCGGACAAACCTTGCCGATCGAATCGTTAGAAGCAGAAGCCAGACGACGGCTCACGAAACGATGTCCTGATTGGCAACGGACACGCTACGCCCAGATGCCCCAGATGAAGCAGCGGTGGGTGCTGACACCGCTGGTGTGACGCCCATCAACTCGGTCAGCAACCCCTGGAGACGGCTACTTGTGATCGGTCGTTCCAACCGACCATGATTGGCCAAAGAGAGGGTTCCGGTCTCCTCAGACACAACAACACAGATACATCGATCGAATCGCTCAGTGATTCCGAGTGCGGCCAAATGACGCGTGCCATAGCGACTATGGCCCTGTCGAGACAGAGGCAGGATCACACCGGCGGCCACGATCCGGTTTCCCTTCACCACCACAGCACCATCGTGGAGAGGGGTATCAGATGCGAACAGATTGAGGATCAGTTCACTACTGAGGTGCGCATCAATCGTCACGCCTGGATTGAGGAAATCTTCCGGACGCAGATCACTGCCAAGGTCCACAACGATTAAAGCTCCGCGCCGGCTCTGGGAGAGGCGACCAGCCGCGTCGGTGAGCTGGACGACAGTGCCGGCCTTCACCCGCAATTTGCTGGCGGGATTGGCGAGAAGGACATCCAGACGCCACGTGCCCAACAGCTCCATCAGCCGGCGTAGTTCCCCTTGCCAGAGAATCGCCAGGGACAGTGAACAAGCCAGGACCAAGGCCTCGATCAGGGCTGCGGTGAGGGGGAGGAGAGGGGTGTCAGAGACGAGAAGCACCCCTTTGAACACCCAAGCCAAGGCCACCAGCAGGAGGTAGCCGCGCAACAACCAAAGCGAACGCTGCTCACTGATGCGAGAGAAGAGCAGAAAGCCGAGGGCAGAAGCAAGAAGAACATCAAGCAGGCGCGGTTCAAACCAATCCGGCCAGCTCACTCCTTCACCCCGATGGTGCTCTTAGCCTACCGACACCCTCGGATTGAGGCGAGTGGGCAGATTGTCGTAGCGCAAAAGATCCTCCGACGATTCCCTTCGCTGAATCACATCGGCGATGCCGTCATGGACGAGCACTGCAGCAGGACGGGGAATACGGTTGTAGTTGGAGCTCATCGAAGCGTTGTAGGCGCCGGTGGCCAGCACCACAAGCACGTCGCCACTGACGCTGGGGGGGAGGGCCAAATCTTTGAGCAACACGTCGCCAGATTCACAATGCTTGCCGGCCAGGGTGATTGATTCGGTGGCCTCCGCCTGGGGGCGATCCGCCAGGAAGGCTGTATAGAGAGACTGATACGTGATCGGCCTGGGGTTGTCGCTCATGCCGCCATCCACGGAGATATAGGTGCGTACTCCCGGCACCTCCTTACGAGAACCGAGCTTGTAGAGGGTGACACCTGAGCTCGCCACCAACGATCGACCCGGCTCACAGAGGAGACGGGGCAGGGCAAGGTCACGCTCACGGCAGGCCTTCACCACAGCCTCAGCCACGACCTGAATCCAGGCATCAATCGTCGGGGGGTCGTCTGACTGCACATAACGGATGCCCAGTCCACCGCCGACATTGAGGTCTCGAATGGGATGACCCAGCTCAAGGGCAAGCTGCAGGGCATCCGCCATCACTGCCGCAAGATCACGATGGGGATTCAACTCAAAAATCTGAGAGCCGATGTGGGCATGCAAACCGGTGACGCATGCCCAGGCACAGGTCTTGAGCCGACGCAGCACTGGCTCAAGCTGATCCGGATCAAAGCCGAACTTGCTATCGAGATGCCCGGTTCGGATGTACTCGTGGGTATGGCATTCGATCCCTGGTGTGAAACGCAGCATCAGCTGCGCGGGGGGGGAACCAGCCGGGATCAGCGCCTCCAATCGGTCGAGATCGTGCTGGTTGTCCGCCACGATCATGACTCCGCTCCGGTAGGCCAGCAGAAGTTCGTCATCGGATTTGTTATTGCCGTGCAGAACGATCCGCTCAGCGGGCATGCCCCCCTGAAGGGCGGTAAGCAGCTCGCCGGCAGAGACAGCATCCAGCCCGAGGCCCTCCGAAGCAGCGATTGCCGTCATCGCCAAGGAGCTGTTGGCTTTGGATGCATACACAGCCAAGGATGGGCCAGGGTAATGACGTTCAAGGGCGGTGCGATACGCGCAACACGCGGCCCGAATCCCCTCTTCATCAAGCACATACAGAGGCGTTCCATACCGCTGAGCCAGGTCGCTGAGGCGACAGCCACCCACCGTCATGCAGCCCTGGTCATCAATTCTGGCAGTCACCGGGGCCAGGTTGCGATTTGGACTGAGCGGATCACAGCCGGACTCGAAAGATTGGGGCATGGAGCTCAGACATGGGCAGGCTTGAAGGTCAATGTAGGAAGCGACGCGATCAATCCCACAACGAGCTGGACGCCGCGCCATGTCTATGGAGTTGAACGCTGCACCCTTTGCGTTGGGGCCTGAGGATCTGGAGGCTTGCCTACTGCTCGATAGCGAGGCCCTGGATGGACTGTGGACAGAACGCCAGTGGCAACGTGAACTGGAATCCAGTGATCGCCTCTGTCTCGGCATCCGGGCAGGGGGGCGGCTAGCGGCCCTCGCCTGCGGTTGGCTGGTGGTGGATGAACTACAGATCACCGCCTTGGCCGTGACATCCAGCCAACGCAAACGTGGCTTGGGAAAAACTGTTCTCAGTGCTTTGCTTGATCAGGCACGCAGGGCCGGTGCAGTCAGTGCAACGCTGGAGGTCGCCAGCTGCAACTTGGCAGCTCTGGCGCTTTATCAACGCTGCGGCTTCTTGAGCTGCGGAAGCCGTCGCGGCTACTACAGCGACGGACGGGATGCCCTGATTCAGTGGAGAAGTCTGACCTGAAAGGCACGCGGCAAGTGACCGCTGATTTTCGGTGCGGATAACCGGCCTGAGCGATAGAAATCACCGTCAATTTGAATGGCTTGATTGATACTTTTGCCTGAGCCAACCCCGCTACTGGAAAGGGATGTGGTCAAGCGAAGCCATTTGCCACAATCCTGCTCCGGTCCTGATAAGTTAGTTCTATCTACTTCCGGCCTGGACGATGTTCGAGCGGTTTACCGAGAAGGCCATCAAGGTGATCATGCTGGCCCAAGAGGAGGCCCGCCGCCTGGGGCACAATTTTGTTGGAACAGAGCAAATTCTGCTCGGCCTGATTGGTGAAGGCACTGGTGTTGCCGCCAAGGTGCTCAAGTCAATGGGCGTCAATCTCAAGGATGCCCGGGTCGAAGTCGAGAAAATCATCGGTCGCGGTTCCGGCTTTGTGGCCGTTGAGATCCCCTTCACACCAAGAGCGAAGCGGGTCCTTGAGCTGTCACTCGAAGAAGCACGTCAGCTGGGCCACAACTACATCGGTACCGAGCATCTGCTGCTTGGCCTGATTCGAGAAGGTGAGGGTGTCGCGGCAAGGGTGCTCGAAAATCTTGGCGTCGACCTCGCCAAGGTGCGCACTCAGGTCATCCGCATGCTCGGCGAAACCGCCGAAGTGGGTGCTGGGACGGGCAGCAGTGGCAGTAAAGGTTCGACAAAAACTCCAACTCTTGATGAATTCGGCAGCAACCTCACCCAATTAGCTGGAGAGGGCAAGCTTGACCCTGTCGTTGGTCGTCAGAATGAAATTGACCGCGTGATTCAAATCCTGGGCCGTCGCACCAAAAACAATCCTGTGTTGATTGGCGAGCCCGGCGTAGGCAAGACAGCCATCGCAGAAGGATTAGCCCAACGGATTCAACAGGGCGACATTCCTGACATTCTTGAAGAGAAACGTGTTCTCACTCTCGATATTGGCTTGCTGGTGGCCGGCACCAAATATCGCGGCGAGTTCGAAGAGCGTCTCAAAAAGATCATGGAGGAGATCAAGTCTGCCGGAAACGTGATCCTGGTGATCGATGAGGTTCACACCCTGATTGGCGCCGGTGCCGCCGAGGGGGCGATCGATGCTGCCAACATCCTCAAACCGGCTCTGGCCCGAGGTGAACTGCAATGCATCGGTGCCACCACACTGGATGAATACCGCAAGCACATTGAACGGGATGCTGCCCTGGAACGACGCTTCCAGCCTGTGAATGTGGGAGAGCCTTCGATCGAAGACACGATCGAGATCTTGCGCGGCCTGCGGGAGCGATATGAACAACATCACCGTCTCAAGATCACAGATGAAGCCCTGGAGGCAGCCGCCACGTTGGGCGACCGGTACATCTCCGACCGTTTCCTTCCCGACAAGGCCATCGACTTGATCGATGAAGCTGGAAGCCGTGTACGCCTGCTCAATTCCAAGCTCCCCCCCGCAGCCAAAGAGGTGGATAAGGAACTCCGCGCTGTGCAAAAGGACAAAGAACAAGCAGTGCGTGAACAGGATTTCACCCGTGCCGGTGAACTGAGAGATAAGGAAGTTGAACTGCGCGAACAGATCCGCAGCCTGCTGCAAACCAACCGCGATGCAGCTGAGAACGTCAGCAGTGAAGGCGAACCCTCTGGCACAGCCGTAGAGACCTCAGCGAGCACGACTGGTGTTGTGACGGCAGAGCCACTCGCCCCGGTCGACAGCACTGAAGCTCAGGCAACGGAACTCACCACCCCAGTGGTGGATGAGGAGGATATTGCCCAAATCGTGGCGTCCTGGACCGGTGTCCCTGTGCAGAAACTCACCGAAAGTGAATCGGTGAAGCTGCTCAACATGGAGGACACACTCCACAAGCGTCTAATCGGCCAAGACGAAGCAGTCAAAGCGGTGTCGAAAGCGATCCGTCGGGCCCGGGTAGGCCTCAAAAATCCCAATCGCCCCATTGCAAGTTTCATTTTCTCCGGACCCACGGGGGTCGGAAAAACTGAACTCACCAAGGCGCTGGCCACCTACTTCTTTGGAAGCGAGGAGGCAATGATCCGCCTCGACATGTCCGAATTCATGGAGCGCCACACCGTCAGCAAGCTGATTGGATCCCCTCCTGGCTACGTCGGATTCAACGAGGGTGGACAACTCACTGAGGCCGTGCGTCGCCGCCCCTACACCGTTGTTCTCTTCGATGAAATCGAGAAAGCCCATCCTGATGTGTTCAACCTGCTGCTGCAGCTTCTGGAAGACGGCCGACTGACCGATTCCAAAGGCCGCACAGTCGATTTCAAGAACACGCTTGTGATCATGACGTCGAACATCGGTTCGAAAGTGATTGAGAAAGGCGGCGGCGGCCTTGGCTTCGAGTTCTCAGGTGAAAACGCCGAAGAGAACCAGTACAACCGCATCCGCTCACTGGTGAATGAAGAACTCAAGCAGTACTTCCGTCCCGAATTCCTCAACCGTCTCGACGAGATCATCGTCTTCCGTCAGCTCAACCGTGAAGAGGTGAAGCAGATTGCCGAAATTATGCTGCGGGAGGTGTTCTCACGCATTGGCGAAAAAGGCATCACGCTCACGGTGTCCGACGCCTTCAAGGAACGTCTCGTTGAGGAGGGCTTCAACCCCGCCTATGGAGCCCGTCCCCTACGCCGTGCTGTGATGCGCCTTCTGGAAGACAGCCTTGCCGAAGAGGTGCTTTCTGGACGCATTAAGGATGGAGACTGCGTCGAAGTCGATGTCGATGCCGACAAGAAGGTGGTCGTGCGTCACCGCAATGCAGCAACACCAGTCACCCCTGAACTGGCCAGCGCCGGCCTCTGAGCCAACGATGCAGCTCCAACCATCAGCCTGCTCCATGCAGGCCATCGCTCCTGCCCAGGTGATCCGCGGACAATCCGCCTGGCAGGAAGGTTTGCCGCTGATTTCTGATCTCTGCAAGCATCCTGCCCTGCTCGGTCGCAGTCAAGCCACACAACATCTGCGCCAAGAACTCAATCTTGATTTGCGCTCGCAGGGGCTTGAGCCGGTCGAGTTGACCCTCGAACACGACTGCTGCGAAGAGGATCTGAAGCAGCTTCAGGAGCAGCTCACGATCAATCGCTGCGACGCGGTGATCGCAGCAGGAGGAGGCAAAGTTCTCGACGCCGGCAAGCTTCTGGCCGATCGCCTCGGCATCGTCTGTATCACCGTGCCGCTGAGCGCTGCCACCTGTGCCGGTTGGACCGCCCTTGCCAATCTCTATTCCAGAGAGGGAGCCTTCCGCGGCGATGTCAGCCTTCATCGCTGCCCGGATCTACTCATTTTTGACCACAACCTGGTGCGACAGGCCCCGAGCCGAACCCTTGCTAGCGGGGTCGCCGATGCCCTGGCCAAGTGGTATGAGGCCTCTGTTAGCAGTGGGTCCAGCAGTGACGGCATGATCCAACAGGCGGTACAGATGGCCAGAGTGCTGCGCGATCAGCTGCTACTGGATGCCGAGGACGCCCTCAAGAACCCTGGAAGTGAGGCATGGGTCCGTGTCGCCGAAGCCTGCGCCCTCACCGCTGGTCTGATCGGCGGTCTAGGTGGAGCCCAATGCCGCACGGTTGCTGCCCACGCTGTCCATAACGGTCTCACCCAACTGATGGCCTGTCATGGGGTGCTCCACGGCGAAAAGGTGGGCTTCGGAATCCTGGTGCAACTTCGTCTGGAGGAACGCTTGGGCGGTAATCAACTCGCAGCCCAAGCGCGAAGACAGTTGCTGCCGCTCCTCCAAACGCTTCAGCTGCCGGTCACTCTGAAGGATCTCGGGCTCGGCAAGGCTGGTCTGGACCAACTGCAAGCGGCCTGTTGCTTTGCCTGCCGACCCGGATCGGACCTCCACCACCTTCCCTTCACTGTCAGCGACAGCGACTTGCTCGAGGCCTTGGTGAGCATGGAAACTGAAGCCCACGACACGCATCGTCAGCCAATGGAGAGTCAGGCTTGAGCAACCGGCAGCTTCTCAAAGACGCCGCCACCACATTGCTAGATCCCCAGGCTCGAGCACTACTGGACGGTTTGGAGTGGTGGGAGCTAAGTGGTCCGATCCCCGATCAGTATCCAGTGGTGCGACTCGGCAGCGGCATGCCGGTTCTGCTCCTGCATGGATTTGACAGCAGCCATCTTGAATTCCGGCGTCTGGTGCCCCTGCTGCGCGATCGCTACAGCCTGATCATTCCCGATCTCTATGGCTTTGGCTTCTGCCCGAGGCACGACCACGCAGCCGTTGGACCAGAAGAGGTGCTCGACCATCTGGGCCATCTGCTCGAAAAGCTTCCCAGCAGTGACCCGATCGGCATCATCGGCGCCTCGATGGGAGGAGCAGTCGCGATGGAACTGGCACGACGCCATCCTGAGCGGATTGGCCGATTGCTCCTGCTCTCTCCTGCAGGCCTAGACGGAACACCAAGGCCATTGCCACCTGGTCTTGATCAACTCGGAGTGTGGTTCCTTGGCCGCCAGGGAGTCCGTAAGGGGCTATGCCGTCAGGCCTTCGCCGACCCTGCCAGCAGTGTTGGCGCTCCGGAAGTGCAGATCGCTTCCCTTCACCTCCAGGTGCCCGGCTGGGGGCGTTCCTTAGCGGCATTCGCCCGTAGTGGTGGCTTCGCAGGTTGTGGTGAGCCGCTGCCCTCCCAGCCGCTGCATGTGCTCTGGGGCCAGCAGGATCGCATCTTGAGAGCACCACAAAAGCAGGCGGCGCAAGAGCTGCTGGGGACACGGCTTGAAGAGGTTGCAGCCTGTGGACATCTGCCCCATCTCGATCAAGCTGAATTGGTGGCCCAGCGCTGGAACGTGATGGAATAGTCAGCATGAGCGAAAAGGCTTCCAGCTCAGGGCCCATCCTGCAGTTTCTGGCCAATGGCCTGAACCTATGGATCCGCAGCCAGTGTGACGAGGTCGGGGATCTCAATCTGTTGCTCAACGGGTCCGCTCTTCAGCTGCTGAAGGGCAAGTTGAACGGCGTAGAACTGGAAGGGCGTCTGGTGACCTTTCAGGGGCTTCCGATCCATCACGCTGAACTACGGAGCGGACCACTGAGCCTCAACCTCAACCCCGCCCAACCCGGTCAGATCCTCCAACTGAAACACGATTTTCAGCTGACGGGTGCCGTGACCATGCGCGGCGTTGATCTCAACCGTGCCTTGCTCACCGAACGCTGGCGCTGGCTTGGGGACTGGCTCGCGGAGCAGTTAATGGGGCTCTCCACCCTGGGCGGCCTGGAGATCGACAATGACATCCTGGTGCTCACCGCCCCGGTGAGCAATGCGGGGGAAGTGGTGAGCAAGCGCTTTCGGCTCGATGCCGCCAACGGCACAGTGCGCATCTGCAGGATTGAGGCGGAAGGAGAGGTGCTACTGCCGATGGATCAAAAGATCACGATCGAAGCTGCTGATCTCAAAGCAGGCCAGCTACACCTCAATGGCGGGGCCACCGTCACACCCTGAATATGGCCTTATCCGTAAGGCAACTGCGGTAACAACAACGTGACAGCGTAGTACACCACGGCGGGCGTGAACAGATAGCTATCGATCCGATCAAGGATGCCGCCATGACCCGGTAGAGCATCGCCTGAATCCTTCAGCCCAGCATCTCGTTTCATCATCGACTCGGTGAGATCACCCACTAAGGCGAACAACGCCACAAGTGCCCCGAGCAAGCCACCGGAGAAGACAGCCCATGGCCAGTGCATCCAGAGGGCAAAGGTGATGCCCACAGCCACTGCTGCCAGCATCCCGCCAAGAGCTCCTTCCACTGTTTTGCCAGGCGAAATCGGAGACAGGGGCAGCCGACCAAAGCGACGACCGATCAAATAGGACCCGATGTCGCTAGCAACGATCATCAAGCAGGCCATCAGGGTGATGACAAGACCGGCTGACAACCAGGCAGGACCATGTGGAAGGAGCTCAGGGCTACCGAGCTGACGCAAACGAAGCCAGTGACTGGGCAGGTATCCCAGATAGAACAGGCCGAAGATCGATGCCGCGATGTCGGCAATCGAACCGGTGACCGGCTGCAACAACAACCAACCGCAGATCGCAGCGCCTGATAGCGGCAGCACGGCTGACGCCAGATGGGAGGGCAGGCCGCCGGTGAGATCCCACTGGGTGCTGATCAGCAACAGCTGACAGGCCACCAAAGTGGTTTTGGTGGCAGGCCGAATGCCCGTGCACTGAGCCATGCGGAAGAATTCCAGCAAGCCAAGATGCACGATCACGCCAAGGGCCACGGTGAACCACCAGCCGCCAAGGCCTACAACCACCAATCCGAACAGGCCGGCTGCAAGACCGCTGACCAGGCGCTGCCGGGAAACGCTCTGCATCGCCTGACCTTCAGGCCACAATCCTTACCCTACTGCTGATCTGATCCGGCCAAAAGCGACGCTGCTGCTCGATCCAGTTCACGCGGGACACATCAAGCCGCTCGCCCGGAACAAGCAGAGGAATGCCCGGGGGATAAGGGCAAACCATCTCAGCAGCGATCGCGCCCACAGCATCAGCCCAAGGAAGCTGCTGACAAGGAGCACACCAGGCTTTGCCGCAGGCCATGTCCGGAGACGCCACCAGGGGTAAGGGTGGCGGTGTGAAAGGAGGCAGGGCTTTCTCAAAAGGCTGCGAGGCCTTCAATGCGCGCCATTGACGCAGCATCTCAGCTGCAAGGCGGGGCCGGGTGGTCATCCCGAGACAGAAGGTGAGGCAGCCTGGTTCCGGCAACTCCGCCACCAGCCCTCTCGGCATCAACCAGGCGTCAGCGTCAAGGCCACTGATGCCTGCAGCGCCGGTATGCCAGATCAGCCTCAGGGGATCTGTGGTGGCGAGCAGAGGAAGCTGCTGCTGACGCAGGCGCGCATGCAGGCCTCTGGCCTGATGGAGCAAATGCTTCAACCGTCGACGTCCATCCAGGGTCTGCCAATCAGCAAGAGCCGCTTCACAGGAGGCCAGCAACAAAGCACTAGGGCTGGTGGTCTGCAACCAACTGAGGCTGCGCTGCAGGGCCTCGATTGGGATGCGTCCGCCCTGATGCCAGAGCACGGCCGTCTGACCGAGGCCAGTGGAGGATTTGTGCAGGGAATGCACCACCAGGTCAGCGCCAGCGTGAACGGCAGAACCAGGAAGGTGCGGGTCAATCCCGGGCAGGAAATGGGCTCCGTGCGCTTCATCCACCAACACCGGCAACTGACGTTGATGGAGAAGAGCAACCAGGGGGCCGGGATCGACGGCATAGCCGTGATAAGTGGGTTGCACCAGAACGGCACCGGAAACCTGGTGCCCTTCGGCCTCGACGACAGCGAGCACACGTTCCAGCCAAACGGCATCGACAGCGGCCACATGACCGCGATCGACAAGGAATGGCAGGTCAAACAACACCGGGGTGATGCCCCCCAGAGCGCACGCCTGGATCAAGCTGCGATGACTGTTGCGTGGCATCAAAAGCGCCTGACCAGGCTGGGCCATCGCCAACACCGCGGCCTGGAGCATGCCAGTGGCGCCGTTCACTCCATACCAACACCTGTCAACGCCGTAAGCCGCCGCCGCCGCGTGCTGGCTGGCGGCTACGGCGCCGTTCTCTAATAAAGGACCACCAATTGCGGGAAGCTCGGGCAAATCCCAAACGCCAGGGCGACCAGAGAGCAAACGCCGCATCGCAGCAGGCAATCCAGGCCCACCTCCGTGGGCGGGCAAATGCAGCCACCGTCCCCGACCTGGACGCAACAGCCCCCGGCGTGGACGCAACAGCGGCATCAAAGGCGTGTCCAAAGCCGGTTCGCCGGTTCGTTCCATCATTGATCAGCACGACCAGTGCTTCTCAACTGCTGCCTAGATTCGTGGCCTTCACTCCCCAACGGCATGGCAGGCAGCGCCGACCAGCAGAGTGCTTCTCTGCGCTACCAACCCGGACGCGACAGTCGGTGGCTACTGTTCAGGCCTTGGGTTGCACTCCCCAGGATTCTGCACATCACCTGGGCATTGCTTGGGCTGATGCTGAGCCTGCTGATCCGAGGGAACAGCAAAGATCCAGAAGTGCAGCGAAAACTGGCGCGAACGCTGCTGCGCACCCTGACCAACCTGGGGCCATGCTTCATCAAGGTCGGGCAGGCTCTCTCGACTCGACCGGATCTGATCCGGAGGGACTGGCTGGAGGAACTCACCCGCCTGCAGGACGATCTGCCCGCCTTCGACCATGCCGTGGCGCTTGCCACCATTCAGGAGGAACTCGGCGCTCCTGTGGAGCAACTGTTCGAACAGTTCCCTGATCAGCCCATGGCCGCAGCCAGTCTTGGCCAGGTGTACCGGGCTCGACTCCACGGCCAGCACTGGGTAGCTGTGAAGGTCCAACGACCGAATCTCGCCTTCATCCTTCGGCGCGACATGGTGCTGATCCGCAGTCTCGCCGTCCTCACTGCCCCCTTCCTGCCGCTCAACCTCGGCTTTGGGCTCGGGGAGATTATCGATGAATTTGGTCGCAGTCTTTTCGAGGAGATCGACTACGAACGTGAAGCAGCCAATGCCGAGCGATTCGCTGGTCTGTTTGCCGACAACCCTGCAGTGACGATCCCGCGGGTGGAGAGGATGCTCACCTCACGACGGGTGCTGACCACAAGCTGGATTCACGGCACCAAACTGCGCGATCGCCAGGAACTACGTGCTCAACGCCTGGACCCAAGTGCTCTGATCCGCACTGGCGTGATTAGTGGACTGCAGCAGTTGCTGGAGTTCGGCTATTTCCATGCCGATCCCCACCCCGGCAATCTGTTCGCACTCAGCGGTCGGACCGGCGAACTAGGCCACGTGGCCTATGTGGATTTCGGAATGATGGACTCAATCAGCGATACCGACAGGCTCACGCTCACCGGGGCTGTCGTGCATCTGATCAACAGAGAATTTGAAGCCCTTGCCCGAGACTTCCAACAACTGGGATTCCTTCTGCCCCATGCCGACCTCGCACCGATTGTGCCGGCGCTTGAGGAGGTTTTAGGCGGCAGCCTTGGTGATTCCGTCGGTTCGTTCAACTTCAAGGCGATCACCGACCGCTTCTCAGAGCTGATGTACGACTACCCCTTCCGGGTGCCAGCTCGCTTCGCCCTCATCATCCGTGCCGTCGTGAGCCAGGAGGGTCTTGCCCTGCGGCTGGACCCTGACTTCAGGATCATTGCAGTGGCCTATCCCTATGTGGCCAAGCGGCTCTTAGCGGGAGACACCCGAGAAATGCGAGAGAAGCTCCTGGAGGTGATCTTCGATCAACAGGGCCAACTGCGGATCGAACGCTTGGAGAGCCTGCTTCAGGTGGTTGGAGACAGTGGAACCTCACCTGGGCTAGAGCTCATCCCAGTCGCTGGGGCGGGACTAAAACTGCTGCTTGGCAAAGATGGCAGCGATCTGCGCCGGCGCCTCCTGCTCACCCTGATTAAGGACGATCGCCTCAGTACCAGTGATCTGCGCGCCCTGGGATCGATGCTTGGCAGAACCTTCGCACCAGTCAAGATGGCCGAGACCATGCTTCAGCGTCTGAACCCTCTGGCGGCGGCATGAGTCCTTTAAGGTCGATCGTTGTTCTGCCGTTCAACGGAGCCTCCTAGCCATGGCACTCGCGCCAGATTTCGCGCCCGTTGACCTCCAGCAAGCTGATCTTGATACCTACTCCGGCTTGTTCGGAGATCTCAATGCTGACGAGATCTTTCTCGAATACGCCAGGATAAGTCAGCCCCCGTATTTGCTAGCAGGCCTGGGGCTTGCGATTGGGGTGGTGTGTGGTCTCACCTTCGCGCAACTGATCAAAGATCGGCTCAATGGTTGGAAAAACGACCGACTGCCATTACTCCCCCTCGGCCGATTCGAAACCACCAGCAGCTATGCAGGCATCGTGATCGGAGTGACGCTGTTCATCGGCGGCTCTCTGCAGGTGTTCGGATTTGCTTCCGGCGCCGCATTTCTGGTCGCATTATTGTTATCTCTGCTAACAGGAGGAGCCCTTTGGACTCAGCTTGAAGGCCTGATGAAGCAGGTGGAGGCTGGAACCTTCAAGGCTGTTGACTTCGACAATTTTGACGAGTTCTTCTGAAACCAGCGAGAGGTGTGGCGCTGAGTGATTCAGATGTCGTGAGCCGGTGATCACCAAAGCAACAGCTGCTGCGATTGCCGCAATCTGAACCAGCGTTTAACAAGAGATCCAACAAAGGCCTCAAACAAAACGCTTACAAATCAAGCCCAAAATCTCTCGAGACTGCAGGTTGGGCGCATGGCTCAGATGGCCACATAGGCCTCAAGCTGTGCATCCCTATGACGCAGCATTTCAAGACCCTCGCGCTCGAGACGCCGGGTGCGATCTCGACTCATCTTCAGGGACTTAGCGATGCCGGTGAGGCTCATCGGGTCCTCCCCCGTCATCCCATAGCGCATCCGCAA
>NZ_UCNN01000008.1 GCF_900473935.1 Synechococcus sp. UW105
CACCATTGCCCAAACAGGCGCCACCGACGGCTCAGGCAATCTCCTCACCACAGAAGCCGGCGGCACCTCCACATTCACCGTTGTTCTTGATGCCCAGCCCACGGCCAATGTCACCATCACCATCACCGGTGCCGACAGCACAGAGCACTCACTCAGCGCCTCAACGCTGACATTCACCAATGCCAACTGGAATACACCCCAAACCATCACCGTCACCGGTGTCGATGACAGCCTTGAGGATGGCGACATCACCACCACACTCACCGCCACTGCATCCAATACAGGTGGATTCACCGGCAGCGAAACAGCAACCACCACCGTCAAAACCACAGACAATGATAATCCACCATCGATTAGCGATCAAAGTGAAGATGTTTTGGAAAGCGCCAGTGGTGGCACAGAATTGCTTGATCTTGCCGACGCCAATTCGGGCAACGACACAGACAAAGACGGTGATCAAATCACCTATTCAATTAGCGATGGAAATGATATGGGACTATTTACAATTGAAGCAACAACGGGAAAGATTTCACTTGCCTCAGGCAAATCACTGGATCACGAAACAAGCGATCTACACGTTCTCGAGATCTCTGCGACAGACGGAACCAAATCCACAACAGCCAAAATAAGCATCAATGTCATCGACGTCAATAATGCACCAGTTGCTGAAGCAGATAGCGGCTCAGTCAACGAAAATGAAACACTTAGCATCACAGCAGCATCGGGGCTCATCCTTAACAATGACACCGATGAAGATGGTGACAGCTTGGCCATCAGCAACTTCCATGCTGGTGTACTGAATGCAAGCTCACCTCGAATTGGACAATTCAATACAGCCCTTGATGGCGATTTTGGGCAACTAACCCTGCAAACCGACGGATCATTCAGCTATACCGCCAACAAGACAGCCTCAGACGCACTCGCAGATGGCGAAACAGCGAGCGAAATTTTTTCGTACAGACTAAGCGATGGAAAGCTAACGGACTCAACAGAACTCACCATCACAATTACAGGCGTTAATGACAATCCCTTCCTTGTCGACGCGATCAAAACGAAAAAATACATTGAAGGGCAAGGAAACATTATTGTAATCGACGGCAGCCTCGACATTCGAGATATTGACGATGAAAATATTGAAAATGCAACGGTCTCGATCTCAAACAGCACCTACATCAACACAGAAGATCAACTTGCATTCACAAATAACTTTGGAGTATCTGGCAGCTGGAATTCCTCAACAGGCGTACTAACACTAAGTGGCTCAACCACAAAAGCAAATTACATCAGTGCCCTGCAAACAGTCACCTACACCAACACCAATGATGCCGATCCTGTAATCGGCGCAAGAACCATTCAATGGGTTGTCAATGATGGGGATGGCAGCTCAACAGCCATCGAATCGAAAATCATTGTGGGTGGTCGCAATGATGCCCCCTCATCAGTCAATGACACTGCCAGCGTTAACGCCGGCTCCACAGTGTCAACACACACCAACTTGCTAGCCAATGACACCGACCCAGAGAGTCACTCTCTTTCCATCACATCATTTCGAAGCGGTAGCGAGCAGGAATCAAATGTTGCATTTTTACCAGGCGCCACCTTAACAGGAACCTATGGTCAGATGACCATCGAATCGAATGGCACATACAGCTATATTGCGCAAGAAACAGCAGCTAAAAAATTACTCGAAGGTGAAACAGCAACCGAAACTTTCACATACAAAATAACAGACAGTCAAAGCACTGATGAAGGCATCGACACCGGCGAAATCACAATCACGATTACCGGAGTGAATGATGCACCAACAGCCATTAACGACACATCGAATGTCAACGAAGATTCCTCAAAGTTATTTGAGGATTTCCAGGGAATCCTAAAGAATGACACCGATGTTGATGGCGACAAGCTTTATATCAAAAGCGTACGAACAGGAACGGAAATCAGTAGTAGTGATTTCCAGCTCAACAGCGTGGGAACAGAACTCACAGGTACCTATGGCACATTATTAGTCAATCTCGATGGATCCTATCGTTTCACAGCTAACAATGCCGACAAGTTAGATGCTGGCGATAGAGAGACCGACAATTTCACATACACCCTGACCGACCTCACGAATGACGATACTGCCGAAGTGGCCATTCAGGTCACTGGGGTCAATGATGCGCCGACGCTGAATACGATCGACAAAGGTGCAGTACTTGATCAAGCAAACTCTAATGCAATCACCAGCACGAAGCTTTCAGGTCAATTAACAGCATTCGATCCTGATGAGTCAGCTGTACTTGAATATGGAATCAGCTCAAGCAACACCGCAAGTATTAGTAGCAACAATTGGAAGAGCTATGCAAGCAATTCACTCACAGGATCTTATGGTCAGCTCAGTGTTAATTCCTCAACAGGTGAATACACCTACACACCCAAAAAAACAGCGGTCAATAATCTTGTCGCCGGCCAAACAGCAACGGAGTCTTTTACACTTTTTGTAAGCGACGGCAGCCTGACATCTTCTCAGAATTTTGAGATTGATATCACTGGCGCAGCTGATAATCCAAGCTCTTCCAAGAGTGGCTCCTCAGGTAGTAGCTCCTCAGGTAGTAGCTCTTCAGGTAGCAACTCCACAGACACAGCAACGTCAGAAACTAGTCATAGCGAAAATTGGAGTGATGGCTTTGATCACTTAATTGGCTCTCTAATGGCTGATAGCATCACCGGATCGGATAACTTTTCAAGCCTTTTAACAGCGTCCGACTCGTTCCTCGTCGCCTCGAATGATCTCGGCAGGATCAACGCACTTCCATCCATCAGTTCGATCTCTTCGGATCAGAACTCAGTCAATGCATTCAACAGCGGGGAAGGCGGCTTCACGCAACGCATGCTCTCCAATGGGTTTGATTCAATCGAGCGCAGCAATGGCATTCGGCTAACACTGCCGAAATTCACAGATCACAATTGGCAAAAAACGATGCCTCCGGGCAAAACCAATCAGATTCCCCTCTTCGTCTCCCTCTTAGAAAACCCGAAACAGGACGCCATCGTCAAGCTCCAGATTGATGATGCATCGGTCAATCTTTCAGCAGGCGTTCTTCATTTCACACCAGACAACTGGAATATGCCCCAAGCTGTCTGGATCGATCTCAACAGGGGCAATGAAGCGGAGGCAGAGGCACGGCTGAAGCTAACAACCAGCCTTCAGATTGGAGATGAATCATCAGCAGCCCAGGTCGATATTTTCATGATGACACTTCCAAATCTAAACACATGTCAACAGGAAGGCTGCGCCATCCCTTCAAATCAAACCAGTGAAGCCGCGAACGATGATCCAAATCTTGATCTAGAATTGGAGACGGTCAGAGAAGAAAATTCGCCGGTTTTTTTACTGATTAAAACCGCACTATCGCCCTTCATACTCCTCACCAATATGGCAATCCATAGTATCAATCAAACTAAAAGTATCCAACCAGATACCGGCAAGACAAGATCACAAACTGAAGAACAAGCCCAGCATCAGACCAAGTCAATCATCAATTCTGATCAGAGCCTCGGCACAAGCAACACGTATGAGGCCATTGAGCTCACCAGCCAACACAACAGCAGCCACACGTTGCCTGACACCACGCGCCTGCCATCGCTCACGCCAGCCTCAGCCACCATTGCAACAGCTGAACAGCAAGACATCGTTGTGATCTGGTGACAGCTGTTCAACGCAACGGTGCCTTCCCCGCACTACGCCTGAACGAACACTGCATCGCAGCCGCCAAACCAGCAATCACCTGCCAAGCACTCAGCTCTCAGAGACACCAGAACAACACTGAAGCGGCACCCCAATTCCGATAATGGGGACATGACCAACAGTCCAGCCCCCACTGAAGTCTTCGACGTGATCGTCGTGGGAGGCGGGCATGCCGGCTGTGAGGCGGCGCTCACTGCAGCTCGGCTGGGTCTAAACACGGCACTGTTCACCCTCAATCTCGACCGCATCGCCTGGCAACCCTGCAATCCGGCCGTGGGCGGACCGGCCAAAAGCCAGCTGGTGCATGAAGTGGATGCCCTCGGAGGGGTGATCGGCCGCCTCGCCGATGCCACAGCCATCCAGAAGCGCATCCTCAACGCCAGCCGCGGCCCTGCCGTGTGGGCCCTGCGCGCTCAAACCGACAAGCGGCAGTACTCACGCCAGATGCTTCAGCTGCTCCAACACACCCCCAACCTGGCCCTGCGCGAGGCGATGGTCACCGGTCTGAACATTGAGGGCGACCCCACCGGTGGCGGTGAAAGCTGGGATCCCAGCCAGGGGCCAGTCGCCCAGATCACAGGGGTTTGCACCTATTTCGGCAGCGTTTACAAAGCCAAAGCCGTCGTGCTCACAGCTGGCACCTTCTTGGGTGGCCGCATCTGGGTGGGCCATCAGTCCATGGCTGCCGGCCGGGCCGGGGAACAGGCCGCCGAAGGTCTCACTGAAGCTCTGCAGCAGCTTGGCTTTCACACCGACCGACTCAAGACCGGCACCCCTGCCCGTGTGGACCGGCGCAGCATCGCCCTTGATCAACTGGAAGAGCAGCCCAGTGACGCTGCCGACCGCTTTTTCTCCTTTGATCCCGCCGCCTGGGCCAGCGGTGAGCAGATGAGCTGTCATCTCACCCGCACCACCGCCACCACCCACCAACTGATCAGAGACAATCTCCATCTCACGGCGATCTACGGCGGCGTGATCGACAGCAAAGGGCCCCGATACTGCCCCTCGATCGAAGACAAGATCGTGCGCTTCGCCGACAAAGACAGCCACCAGATCTTTCTGGAACCGGAAGGACGCGATACCCCCGAGATCTACGTGCAAGGCTTCTCCACCGGCCTGCCTGAACCGATCCAGCTGCAGCTGCTGCGCAGCCTGCCCGGGCTTGAGCAGTGCGTGATGCTGCGCCCTGCCTACTCCGTGGATTACGACTATCTGCCCGCCACCCAGCTGCTGCCGTCGCTGGAGACCAAACGGGTGGGGGGGTTATTCAGCGCCGGCCAGCTCAACGGCACCACCGGTTATGAAGAAGCTGCCGCCCAGGGCCTGGTGGCAGGTCTGAATGCCGCCCGCCGTATCCGTGGCCAGGAGGCGGTGCACTTCCCCCGCGAAGGCAGTTACATCGGCACGATGATTGACGACCTGGTGAGCAAAGATCTACGCGAGCCCTACCGGGTACTGACCAGCCGCAGTGAGTACCGGCTGGTGCTTCGGGGCGATAACGCCGACCGGCGCCTGACCCCCCTGGGTCGAGAACTGGGACTCATCGACGACCGCCGCTGGCAACTGTTTGAAGAGAAGCTCGAGGCGATGGAGGCTGAAAAGCAACGTCTAGAGACCCAGCGCCTCAAGGTGAGCGATCCGGTCGCCCCTGCTGTAGAGGCGGAAACCGGCGCCCCAATCAAAGGATCCATCACCTTGGCAGATCTCCTGCGCCGACCGGGGATGCATGCCGCTGATCTGGTGCGCCATGGCCTGGCCGACGTTGCTCTGCCCTTGCCGGTGCGGGAAGGGGCCGAGATCGACATCAAATACAGCGGTTATCTCCAACGCCAGCAGCAGCAAATCGATCAGGTGAAACGCCAACGCCAACGCAAATTGCCAGACGCGATCGATTACGCCGCCATCGGCACCCTCTCCAGGGAAGCTCGGGAAAAGCTTGCGGCCGTGCGACCCCTCACCCTCGGCCAGGCCAGTCAGATCCCTGGGGTGAGTCAGGCCGACCTCACCGCCCTGCTCGTATGGCTGGAGCTACAGCAACGACGCAGCCAATCAACCGATCCGCAACTCGCCCCAAGCGCAAACTCTCGATAGCGTTGAAGCCCTGGTCGATCCTCCATGGCCTCTTGCATCACCCGATCCAGGGCCTTCTGGAACCTGCGCGCCGAACAGGTGATGGACCAGGTGTTCATGAAATCGGACAGCACCCTCCATGCCGTGCGAGTGGCGGTCGATCCCGACCAGCCACCACGACGCAACGAGAGCGGAACAACACGCCAACAGCAGAAGCGTAATGGACTGCTGATCAGCGCAACCGTGATGGCAGGGGTTGGGCTGAGTAGCAGCCTCTGGCTGGCCCACAACTGGCAGCGATCCCTACAAGCGCTCAACCGTGAACGCGACCTCCAGATGATCGAGCGACTGCGCCACTTGCCTGTGAACACGCAAGCGAATCAGGCATCAAAGGCTGCCACCGCCCCAGCACCCGCGAATGCAGCCAACGCGAATGCTGCCAACGCTGATGCTGCCAACGCTGATGCTGTGCCAACCATCGCAAGCGCCGAACTCCAACCCCTCACCATTCCTTTGGCGGGCACACTGCCCATCCCCAACGCCATTCCCAGTCCTGAGGAAGACGCAGCGCTGCTGATGGCACCCGCCGAACCACTTCTGGTGGGAGTCGTGCATGCCGGCGGAGGCCAGGGCTCAGCCATCTTCCAACTCGATCAACTCTCGCTGTCGGCATCCCCGGGCGAAGCGATCGGCAACAGCGGCTGGCAGCTGCGGTCGGTCCAAACCAATGGAGCCGTGATTGAACGCGATGGCGACGTTCGCAACCTGAGCGTGGGAGGAGCGTTCTGAACCAACCCAGCACCCTTCTTCCCTCGCCAACACCCCTGTGGGAAGCAGCAACGGCCGCAGTACTTCGTGGCGAGGGCCCAAGCCCTCTACCCGGTCCTTGGCGCTTGATGCTGCTGGGAGATGGCAGCCCTACACGCCATCTGCGACTGCTGACCGGCCACCCGGTGGCCGTGCGACTGGTGGCGATGGAACCGGAACCGGAATCGCCCGGTAGCCAACCATCCCAGCTGCCGCGCGAGGTCAGAGAGCTGGAGCCACCCCTCCTGCGTCGTCAGGTCTGGCTTGACTGCGGCGGACAAACCCTGGCCTGGGCAGAAAGCTGGTGGAACCAAACCGAAGCCGAACAGCATCTACGCGACCGCAACCTGCCGATCTGGCTCAGCCTCACCCAAGGGCGTTCGGAACTGTTTCGGGAGGTCGATGGCTTGGCTCTGGTGCAGAGCCCATGGCTGGAGGAGGGCTTCGCGCAGCAAGGACCCTTCTGGAGTCGGCACTACCGCTTCTTCCGCCAAGGCCGCGAACTGACTGTGATTCGCGAGGTGTTCAGCCCACGGCTTGAACAATGGCTCGGCCCTGCACCTCGCCAACCGCTTCACCTCATTTCATAAACAAATCGGGAGGTTTGTCCCGATTCGCCCTTGACAAGTTGCGCCTTAATGTGCTTTCCGGATCATGGGTGCAGTCATTCGGCGTTTCCTATGGCAACCCCCACCTGGCTGAGCCTCACCGAATTGGGGCAGTTGTTCGGCATCTCCTCAACCCACTGCGGACGGGCCCTGGATCGCCTCGGCTGGCGCGATCGCCACGGCCGACCGACAACGACCGCGGTAGAGGCAGGCGCCGCAACAGCCACAGGATCCAGCCTGCAACCACGCAATGCCGTTTGGAACACAAAAATCTGCTCCACCCTGCTGCAAAGCCAGGGTTACAAACGCATCAGCCGTTCCCAACACGTGAAGCAATGGGTGGCTCTGCTGGAGGCACTGAGCGAAGGTTCAGCCTCGATCACCACCACCCCTGAGCAGATGGCGCAAGATCTTCCTGCTGAACTCGTCGATGATGTCAACACCCAGCTCAGCCGCCGGGGCTGCCGCTTTCAGGCTGCGCTGAACACCAGCGTCTGAACTGGTTCAGGATCGCCGGCGACTGGAGCGGGGCAAGGCACGACGGCCAGCCACCGGTCGCTGGGGTGATGACGGCGAAGCCACAGCATCCGACGCAGCCGGGGAAGGCTGAGCCTGAACTCTTGTCTGGGTACGCTGCCAGCGTTCCACGCGGAAGCTGTCATCATCGGGCCAGGCATCGTCACTGTTGTGAACAGGCCGGCCCGACGAAACGGATGAGGTCGTCGCACCGGGCGGCGTCACAGCTGCAGGCTCATTCGCAGCAGCGATGAGAGGGGGCTGACGCCTGGAAATCGCCTGCAGACGCCGTTTACCGCCAGTGCTGACGGCACGGCTGTCCCCAGCGATGGCATCGACACGAGCGGAGGAACGGTCGCGAACGGTTCGAGCCGCCGGCTCTGGCTCCCAGGGCTCACGCCAGTCATCCTCTTCATCAAGCAGCCAATCAATCTTGTCTCCCACCCAGCGACCGACAGCGTCGAGGCTGGCCCCAGAGGAGCGACCGGCACGCCCAGCCACTCCACTACGGCGACCAGGACGGGTGCCTGCCACACCATCAACAAGTTGCCGACCGGTCTCGAGCCACTGATCCAGCCGGCGATCGAGCTGATCATCACGGCGCGGCCTTGACTGGCGCGGATAGGGCTGGCGTCTGGACTCCATACCGATGACGTTAACGACGCCGGCGAGCCAGCCAACGTTCACGCCTGCAACCAATCAACGCGATCGACATCCCACACACCTGCAGGACCAAAAGGAACTGATTCATTTCAGCCATCAACGTCGGAGACAGACGGGACGATCGGCTCGAAGCGCAGCAGGCAGCTGGCATGCCAGACCCCGCCATGATGCCGTTCACAGCAAGGGCGACAGGCCGCGTTACGGACTCTGCGACGGTAAGGGACCGCACGGCCACAACAAGGGCAGATCGCCATCCAGCGAGCCGGCTTGACCGGTACAGGAAAGCGATGCCGCACACTCACCTCAAAGCGACTCTGAGTGCGGTTGATCTGGGCCATGCGCGCACGAAAGTTGGGGCCATGGCTTTCCTCAACCCTGAGCACCAGATCCACCCAGGCGTGAATCATCTCGTGACAGAGCGTGCTTTCGGTGGCGGACCGGGGCAGAGGATCCAGCAGCGGTCGCGACAACACGATCTCCCGTCCCAGCGGTGGGGCCACACCGGGCCCACGCCGATACATCCCTGCCGTGCGACACATCCGGCCATCACTCCAACGCACCGACAGCAGAGGCTGCACACCATTGACCAGCGCACCATCGAAGTGCTCCCGGTTGAGCCGATGAAAGAGGGGCAACAACGGCTCCAGGGGCATGGCAGAAGCGAAGCAGCGCAGCGATCAAACGCGAGCAGTCTGACCGTCGTGGGCAGCCGTCAGTCAGACTTATTCGCAATCTCAAGCGTGCAGCGTCAATGGATGTGGCTCTGGTTCGGGACATCGGAAGCAAGGCCTTGCTGGCCGGAGCCGGAGCCCTGCTTCTGTACTGGACAATCACCGCTGTGAAGCTGGTGCTCAGCGCCCGCGGCATCAATCCGTTGATCAAGCAGTTCTTCACCCAAGTGGCGGCAGGACGGATTGATGCTGCCTATCTGCTCACCACCAAGAGCTATCGCCAACATGTCAATCGTCAGCAGTTCATCCGCTTCCTGGCGGGGCTGAAACTGAACCGCTTCCGCAACCTCAAGTCAGGCCGTCCACGCATGCAGGAAGGCGACATCATCCTCACCGTGAAGCTCAAATCAGACAACGACGAAGAGCTGCCCCTCGACTTCACCTTCACAAAGATGGATGACTCCTGGCGCATCGCCAGGATTAATCAGGTGAACAGCTGAACATCGACCACCTCACTGAACGATGACGGCAGCATCCGCGGAACGAGCCAGGGAACTTCGCAACCTGCTCAACACCGCCGCTCACGCCTATTACGTTCTGGATGCACCCGTGATGGAGGATCCGGTCTACGACCGGCTCTACAGGGAGTTGCTGGATCTTGAGGCCACGAATCCGAGCCTGGTCACAGCCGACAGCCCCAGCCAACGGGTGGGTGGGACTCCAGCCGAGGGATTCAGCAGTGTGCGACATCGCATCGGCCTGCTCAGCCTTGATAACGCTTTCAACAATGAAGAGCTGAGGGCCTGGTACACCCGCCTGCTGCGGGTGCTCGATCGCGAGCCCCCACCGGATCAGCCACCACCAGCTCTTGCGATGGTGGGAGAACTAAAGATCGATGGCAACGCACTCGCTCTCAGTTATGAAAACGGCGTGTTGGTGCAAGCAGCAACCCGCGGCGATGGCGAGCAAGGCGAAGAGATCACCGCCAACGTGCGCACGATCGGATCGATACCACTCCGCTTGCAGCTAGAGACGCCCCCGGCCTGGCTGGAGGTGCGTGGCGAAGCCTTCATTCCGGATGGCATCTTTGCCGCGATCAACACCGAACGCCAGCAACGCGGCGAAGCCCTGTTTGCCAACCCCCGCAACGCCTGCGCCGGCACCCTGCGCCAGTTGGATCCGAAGGTGGTCTCAGCCCGCCGCCTCGATTTCTTCGCCTACACCCTCCACCTCCCAGACGATTGGGAGGGGCCACGCCCCGTCAGTCAGTGGGATTCTCTGCACTGGCTGAGGGATGCCGGCTTCAAGGTGAATCCCAATGCAGAGCTCCTTGCTGACCTTGGAGCCGTGGAGGCATTTTTCACCAGCTGGGACAGCGGCCGCCGCCAGTTGGACTACGCCACCGATGGCGTGGTGGTGAAGCTCAATGATCTCCGGCTCCAGGATTCAGCCGGCTTCACCCAGAAAGCCCCCCGCTGGGCCATCGCGCTCAAATACCCGGCCGAAGAAGCCCCCAGCCGCTTGCTCCGCCTGGCCTGTCAGGTGGGCCGCACCGGTGTCATCACTCCCGTTGCTGAATTCGAACCAGTGCCACTGGCTGGCACTAGCGTCAGCCGTGCCACGTTGCACAACGCCGACCGTCTGGAGGAGTTGGATCTCCATGGCGGCGACACGATTGTGGTGCGCAAGGCCGGCGAGATCATTCCCGAAGTGGTGCGGGTGCTGCCGGAACTCCGACCGCAGAATGCCCAACGCCTGGAACTCCCACACACCTGCCCTGAATGCGGGTCCGAACTGGTGCGCGAGCAAGGCGAAGCCGCCACCCGCTGCGTCAACAGCAGTTGTCCGGCCATCCTGCGCGGTGCCCTACGCCACTGGGTCAGCAAAGGTGCACTCGATGTGGACGGCCTCGGCAGCAAATTAATTGAACAACTGGTGGACAGAGGTTTGGTGCAATCGATCGCCGACCTGTATCGCCTGGATGCAGCCTTACTGGGCAGCCTGGAACGCATGGGTCAGAAAAGTGCTGACAATCTGATCCATGCACTGGAACGCTCCCACAACCAGGGGTGGGCACGTCAGCTCTATGGACTTGGCATCCACCATGTGGGTGAAGTGAACGCCAAAGCGCTTTGCGCCAGCTTCCCGAACGCTGCCGCCCTCCAAACTGCCGCTTGCTCCGCACCCGAAAGCATCACGGCGGTGTTCGGCATTGGTGCTGAAATTGCCCAAAGCCTGCAGCAATGGTTTTCCAATCCCGCCAACCTGGAGTTGTTGGATGCCTTGCGCAGTCTGGGTTTCAGCTTGGCCCTCAATGATGAGGAGCGAGCCCGGACCGAAGCCTCCAAGGCCAACCGTCATCTCACTGGTCGCAGCTTCGTCCTGACGGGAACTCTGCCCACCCTGACGCGATCACAGGCCAAGGAGCTGATCGAAGCCGCCGGTGGCAAAGTGAGCGGATCTGTGAGCAAAAAGACCAGTTACGTGGTGGCAGGAGAAGAGGCCGGAAGCAAATTGGAAAAAGCCAAAACGCTTGGGCTCTCGATTCTTGATGAATCCGCACTGCAGACCCTGCTGAATCCAGCTCAATCCAACCCAATCTCTTGACCCGATGGGCACCCTGCTCCGACGTGTACTGCAAAACATCTCCGGGGAATGGCAACTGAACCTGGAAAGCCGAGTCCCCCGCGATGAGCTTTACCGGGCCCGAATTGCCTCCTCAAAACCCTCCCTGGGCTTTTTCATACTGCTGATCTGCTCAGCCGTTATTGCCACCCTCGGACTGATCGCCAACAGCACCGCAGTGGTGATCGGCGCGATGATCGTGGCGCCGTTAATGGAACCAATCCTCAGCTTGGCCTTTGGCCTCACCGTTTCGGACGACCGTCTGATCAAACGCTCGGCCATTACGGTCATCATCGGCGTGGCCACAGTGGTGGGTACCGCATGGATTCTGGCCGGGTTATTTGGGGCTAGCGAGGTGAACAATGAGATGACGGCCCGCACCGCACCGAACCTGATTGATCTGGTGATTGCCGTTGCTGCTGCTATCGCAGGGGCCTTCACCATTAGTCGTGATCGGTTATCAAACTCGATTGCCGGCGTAGCAATCGCCGTGGCCCTTGTTCCACCTCTATGTGTCTGTGGCATCGGTCTGAGCCTTGGATCCGAACTCACCGCAGTGTTCGGTCGCGGCACCATCACGGGCCTCACGAATCAAGTTGCAGAAGGATCTTTGCTTCTCTTTCTCGCCAACTTGATCGGCATTACTGTAGCCAGCCTGGCGGTGTTCATGTTCCAGCGCTATGGCTCAGTCAAAACAGCCTGGCGGCACCTACTGGTTTGGCTTGGCTTGCTCGGCCTGCTCTGCATCCCCCTCTCTTCATCACTGCATGACTTCAGTGTGCGTCAGCAGATCAACAGCCAATTCTCAAACTTCAAAGCCGGTCTAATCCAGCAGGGTAAATATTCAGGCAAAGATGCTTATACCCTGCAGCGAATTAAATTGCTTTATAGCAATGTGCGCGTCTTGGAAAACTCTGCAACGATTGACATCGTGCTCAATGTTCCCGAAAAACTAGTGGGCCAGATCGGCCTTGATGAGATGCAACAAAGAATCCGTCATCAAGCCCAGGATGAGTATGGACTGGAAGAGGTGACGATCAACATCAGCGTGATCCCTACACAGATTCTTCGCTATAACCCCACTTCGAGCAAAGCGTCATGAATCACGCTCCAACCCACCCCTGGATCAAGACTGACTGCGGCCAAGCCAAATACGCAGAGCTGTCTGCCAGAAAGGGGACGCTGGCCAAACTGCGACTGAGCTGGTTTGTTGTGATCGCCGCGCTGCGCGACTGGCATCTGCCAACCGCTTAAGGCTGCGTGCCCTCAGCCTGCAAGGCCCGTTGAGCAGCACGACCCACCAACCAAACTGCAGCAATCGTGGCCACGACTCCCACCACCCGAAGCGCCCAAGCACCGGGAGAGGCCTCGCCAGCCAGCACATCACCGAAGCGGGCCACGTCACCAGCCAGCGCACCCAGGGCACAGAACAGCACGGTTCCGGGAAGGATGCCGAGCAAACCCAAGCTGTAGTCGCGCAGGCTCACATCGCTGAGCCCATAGGCCAAATTCAGCAAAGAGAAAGGAAATGCCGGCGAGAGCCGGGTGAGCAAAACGAGCTTGAGCCCCTCACGGCTCACACCACGCTCAACAGCCTGCAACTTCGGGATGCTGGCTAACCGCTTCTGGGCCCAGTCCCGCAGCCAATGGCGTCCAAGCAAAAAGGTCGCTTCTGCTCCCAAGCAGGCACCCACAAACACCAGCACGCTCCCCCACCAGGTGCCGTAAAGCGCACCCGCCAGCATCGAAGCCCAGACACCTGGCAGCAACAGGGTGACCCACAGGGCATACAGCGGGATGAACAGCACTCCGCCGAGGGGGGTGCGCAGAACATCCAGTGCGGGCGTCAGCAGTGAAAGGAAATCAGCCAAAAGCCCACAGCGTCATGCCGCGGCCATGCTGACCGATCAGCCGATCACCGGTGGATGATTCGGAAAAGGCAAGCTTTCTATCCAACTCCGCTCGCTTTGCCTCGAGATGGCAAGACTGCAGGCAATACATCGTTAGCGCGATGGCAGCCCGTCGATGTCACTGGAGCTTCATTGGCCTGAGCAGCATGCTGGCGGCCCTACTCAGTGCCTGCAGCCAAACAGGGCCCTCCCTGCCAAGGGTGCTGCGAGTGGCGAGGAGTACCTCCGATCCAGGCGGCCTGAATGTGGACGAGACGGTGCGCAGTCGCCGGGTGATCAAGCAAGTGCAGGCGCTTGTGCAGGAGTTTGATCCCGGCCTGCATCTCCATCCCAGCAGCTTTTCGGAAGCCAACCTGCAACGGGAGATCGCCCGCCAGACGAACAGTGGACTGGGGCCGGATCTGATCATCACCAACGGCAACTCCGCCCTAGCCCTGCTGCACAACAAACTCACCGATCCGATCTCGCTGTCAGCTGAAGAACGGACCCAGATCTCATCGCTGGCCCTAAATCGAATCACCACAGCGGAAGGGCAAATCGCCGGCTTACCCGTGAGCCAGTATGTGCAGCTCGCCTGTTACGACAAACGCCGACTGCCAGAGCCGCCCGAAAGCCTCGATGCACTGGCCAAAGCCAGTGGCAAAGGCAAGGTGTTTGGCCTGGCCATGCACCTGGAAGATCTGTACTGGACCCTGGGGGGCTTCGAGGCCACAGCAGCTCTGCAGATGATGTTGGATCGTGGCAGTCCCAGCATTGAGAACAAGCGTCGCTTGAACGCCTGGCTGGGCTGGCTTCAGAACGCCAGCTTTCAGCAAAACGTGCTGTTCCTCAACAACCAGGTGGATCTGAGGGAGCAACTGATCAAGGGTCAACTCGACTGGATCACCTGCTGGAGCTCCCAGTTACCTCAGCTGCGCACAGCCCTGAAAGAGAACCTGGGAGTGACCACACTGCCTAGGGGCCCGGTTGGCAAAGCAACACCAATCACGCGTATGCAGGTGTGGGCGCTCGGACGCAATTCAAGCTCTCGCCAACGCGCCGACAGCCTGCGACTGCTGGCCTTCATGGTTGAACCCTGGGCTCAGAAAACATTGTCGCTGAAATACCGCACCTCCTTTCCCATCAATCCCAAAGTGATGCCGATCGTGCAGCGCCAGTTGGCGACAGAACGCCATCTCGATCCCGCTCAATTAGAGCTCGGACTCACCGACAAACCCAGCACCCATCACGGCAATGCATTACTGAGTGCCATCAGTTCCGATCCCCGGCGGATGACGGAAGTGGGCAACGTGCTCAACAACGTGATCTTCGGAACGCTCAATACCAAGGAGGCATCCATGGCGCTGGAGCAAGCCTTAGCAGGAGCAAAGCCATGAGCGCGCTGCCTTGGCTCGGCGCGGTCACACCGGGGGCGATCGGCGAAGAACTGCTCAGCTGGCTGGTGTATCTGCAGCGGGGATCTGTGCTTCTGCAGCTGGTAGTGGTGATCGGTCTGCCGATCACCATGCATCGATTCAGGGATCGCCACCTCGAGCCCCTGCGCAACCATCCAAACCTGCAGAGCCTCGTCGGCCCGTTGCTGCTGCTGCTACTCAGCCTGGTCTTCTCCCTGCTGCTCCAACCCAGTGGTCTGATTCGCTATTTCGCCCTGCTTTGGCTCGGATGGAATCTGTTCACTCCTCTGAAAACGCTGCTGCTGCACTTCAACAACACATTCCCGGTCGAGGAGCTGGAGAGCACGTTTCTCAAGCCTGTTTATGTGATTCTCTCCATCCTCTCGTTCATCAGGCTGATGGGCAGCCTCGAAAACCTTTCACGCATCCCCGTCGCCAATCTTTTTGGCGTTGAACTGAGCTTGGGCAAGATCTACACAGCGATTGTTGCCGTCTACATCATCCTCACGGTGGCCTCCAGACCCGCATCGTTCTTGGCCTGGATCAGTGGAAAGGTCTTCGGGGTGAAGAGCCAAAACCGCAAAGGCCTAGAGCTCATCTTCCGCTACAGCGTGATCGGCGTCGGCCTTCTGGCCGTGGCCTACTACGTGGGCATCGACGGCAACGCCTTCATCGCCATCGCCGGCGGCTTATCGGTCGGCATCGGTTTCGGCATCAAAGAAATCATCTCTAATTTCATCAGCAGCATCTGGTTGCTGTTTGAAGGCTCGGTCAGGCCCGGAGAGATCCTGATGATCAACGGTGATCCTTGCACCGTGCGCAATCTCGGGCTGCGAGCCACCCAGCTCCGCCGCGGCCGGGATGGGGCGGAGCTACTGATCCCCAACCAAAACTTCTTCACCGAAGAGGCGATCTCATACACGGCCACGGAGACCTCAAGACGCGACTCCGTCAACGTGGGCGCTGCCTATGACCATGACCCAGAGCAGGTGGTGGAGTTGCTAGAAGCCATCGCCACAAACCACCAGCAAGTGCTGAGCTATCCACCACCCCAGGCCTTCGTCACCGACTTCGCCGATTCCGCCGTGAACTATCGCCTGCTGTTCTGGGTGGCCAATCCGCTTCAGTCCTTCAACGTTGGTAGCGAACTGCGTCAGGCGATCTGGAAACGTTTTGAAGAAAAGGAGATCACCATCCCCTTCCCCCAGCGTCAGGTGTACCCCATGGAATGGCCACCAAGCAACCAGACAAGCCTGCGACCACAACTGCAAGCAGAGCCGAATCTTGAGCCAAGAACTGAAGACGAGATGGACTAAATTCGCGACCGCAACGCTTCGGTCTCATTCCAGATCTCCATTCGGCCCAGAAATTCAAATTAGAGTTCCTGCAGACCAACACCGGTCTGTTGGTGGGGACCCTGGCGCTGCTGGCAGCCTGGCTCTTACTGCAACTATTGAGCCGCCATGGGCGCAATATGGGCAGCCACCTCGCGGCAGCACTCAGACGTCCTGTTCTGTTTGGGCTTGGGGTCTCGCTGTATGCGAGCTGGATCATTCATCAGCTCAATGAAGACCTCGGGCTGGGGCTGCTGGTTCAAGCTGAAGTCAACCGGATCTCCACAACCCTGGTAATCGCCAGCATCACCTGGGCCGTGATGAATGTTGGCCAGACCGTACTGCTGTCGGCATCGATGCGGCGCTGGATCCAAATCGAAGATCAGCAAGATGAGTCAATGCTGATCAATGTGATGAGCAGGCTTTACACAATTGTGGTACTGGTGATCGCCACTGCAGCCCTGATGGTGAACTTTGGGGTTCCCTCTGGAGCCATTGCCACGATGCTCGGCGGCGCTGGCATCGGCTTTTCCTTTGCTACCCAGCAGATCAGCCAGAACTTCCTCTCTGGCTTCATGCTGTTTTTTAATCGGCCCTTCAGGGAAGGCGACTGGATCAACGCCAACAATCTGGAAGGAACAGTTGAAAAGATTGGCTGGTACTACACACGAATTCGCACCTTTGATCGCCGACCTCTTTACATTCCGAACTCTTTATTTGCAACCAATCCAATTCAAAATCCTGGCGAAATGTACAACCGCAGGATTCTTGCGAACATCAGTCTTCGCTATGAAGATCTTGGAGCAATTAATGGCATCACCCAAGAAGTTCGCAGCCTCTTGCAACAGCATCCAGATATCGACCAAAGCCAGTCAATACTCGTCAACTTCAACGAATGGGATGCATCGTCGATCAACATGATGGTTTACTGCTTCACAAAAACGACGATATGGAAAGACTGGCTTGATATTCAGCAATCGATCTTTCTCGATATTGCTGCCGTTGTTCAGCGCAGCGGTGCCGATTTTGCCTTTAATTGCACAACGTTGTATCCAGCACCGGGCTCCGATTCAAACGCAATCACTCAGTCACTGAATCGAGGCGATCAGACGGGATCAAGCCAAACAGCATGAAGCCAGCATCAAGCACCCAGCCAACCCTCCCTTCAAAAGAGCAACGAGCTCCATTCCGGCTAACTCGATGCTGAGGTGTAGTGACGCAAAGCAAACATCCAGAAACCACGTGCAGCGGTGAAGAATCCAGCGGCCAAAATGATCCCTAAGGCCAACAACGGCAGTGAGGCCCGGCCCAACAACACCTCCGCCGGGACGGTGGTGAGAAACGCCACCGGCAGCACCAAGGTGAACAGGAGCCGCAGCGGTGCGGGGTAGGCCTCGATCGGATAACGGCCCGAGGCCAACAGAGCGCGCAGTACTTCCGTGGCATTCCAGGTCTTCACGAACCAGATGCTTGTGGCTGCGATCAGGAACCACAGGGAATAGAGAATCACACCACCAACCACCAACATCACCAGCACAGTGACCAACACAGCTGGCGTGAACACAACACCGGATTGGTGCGCTCCCCAGCCCGCCAGGCCCAGCCCAAGAACCACTTCCGACAAGCCCGCGGGAGCAAACGTCCGCAGCGACACCCAAAACTGACTGTCGATCGGCTTGAGCAGCACGAAATCCAGAGTGCCCTCACGCACATGGGTCACGATCGAGCCGAGATTGGGCCGCAGCCAGGCACTGCTCATGCCATCAAACACGGTGTAAAACCCCTGCACCATCAGGGCCTGGTTCCAGCTCCATCCACCAAGCTCACGGCCTGGGCCAAAAAAGAGGGATAACAGCAGCAGGCTGCCGCCCAGGCTCAAGGCCACCGCCAACAGTTCGATCAGCGCATTCGCCTGATACTCCAGCTGGGTTGCCAAAGCCGTTCCCCAGAAACGTCGCAAGGTGCGCCAGTAACGCCCCATCTCAAGCCCCCATGGCGCTGTAGCGCCGCACGCCGGCCCGCCACAGCAACAACACCAACGGCAGCAGCAGCAACACCCAGCCCAGCTGTGCTGCAAAACCCCCAGCCAAATTGACCGGATCCCCCGAGAGCACCCGAGCAGGAAAATCAATCAGATAGGGGAAGGGGGTCCACTGCACCCACGCCCGCACAGCTGGTGGAAAGGCCGTCAGCGGAGCGAGCAGCCCTGAAAAGAACAGGAAAGGAAGAAACAACAAGCGCTCCAGAGCTGTGGCTTTCTCACTCCAGAAACAGAGAGAGGCGATCAGGCTCTGGAGCAAAAAAGCGATCGCAAACGCCATCCAAGTGGCCATCCAGGCCAGTAACAAGCCTCCGAGAGAGGGCACCCAGAACGCCTGGGGCTGAATCAAAAAGAACAGCGCAGCGATCAACGCTGCAAAGGGCAAGCGCGTGAGCTGTTCGCCAAGATGCGCAGCCACATAGCGCCAGAGAGGATGCAAGGGCTGCAACAGGTATGGCGACAACCTTCCCAACAGCGCATCCTCCTCAAAGGCGTAAACCACCCACACCACCGAAAACTGGCGCACCAGAAAAGCACTCAGGAAATACCGGTCCAGAGCGACTCCGTCCAACCCCAGCTCGGCCCGCGCCGCACTGCCGCTCCAGAGGCTGAGCATGATGAAGGGCAGCACTCCAGAGAGAGCCCAGAGGGCGATCTCGGCTCGGTACTCCAGCATGTGGGCGTATTGACTGCTCAACAGCGCCCGAATGATGCGCCAGTTGAGCCCGAAGATCCTCATCAGAGACTCCCCTGACGGAACAACTCACCGATCAGCTGATCGATCGGTGGATCATTCACTTCCAGATCCCGAACCTCAAAGCGCGCAAGGATCTGAGCCAACACGCTGGTGAGCAAAGCAGGGTCCACCCTGAGGTTGACCTCGCAGTTTTCAAGACGGTCAAGCTGCCCCAAAGCGGCGAAGGCCTCCGCTGGAGCCGGCTGTTCCAACTCAAGCCGCACATGGCGCTCCGGCGCCAAACGACTGGCCAAACGATCCAAAGCACCATCGTGGAACAGCTGCCCCTGGTGGATGAGCATCACCCGTGGGCACAGTGCCGTGATGTCAGCCATGTAATGGCTAGTGAGCAAAACAGTGGCTCCAGTGCGCCGGTTGTAGTCCGCCAGAAACTGACGCACCCGCATCTGGGCGTTCACATCCAGCCCCAAAGTCGGTTCATCCAGAAACAACACCTCCGGCTCATGCAGCAGGGCTGCCAGCAACTCCGCCTTCATGCGCTGCCCAAGCGACAACTTGCGCACCGGACGGGTGAGCTCTTCGCCGAGCTCAAGCAAATCGGAGAGCTCGTTGATCCGCCGGCGGGCAACGCGATCAGGGATGCCATACACCGCTGCGTTCACCCGCAGCGAATCCATGGGCGGCAAGTCCCAGATGAGCTGTTGCTTCTGACCCATCACCAGCGTGATGCGTCGCAAGAAATCGGGATGGCGACGTTGGGGTCGATGACCAGCCACCAACACCTCGCCGGCGCTGGGATGGATCAAGCCACACAGCATTTTGAGCGTGGTCGTCTTGCCGGCACCATTGGCGCCGAGAAAGCCCACCATTTCACCGGGAGCGATCGAAAAGGACACCCCCTTGACCGCAGACACCTCACGATGGCGACGGCGCAAAAAATGCTGCAGGGTGCCAGCGAGACCAGGTTGCTTGTCGGCGACCCGATAGGTCTTGCTCAGCCCTTCAACCGAAATCAGCGAGGAATTCAGCGGTCGCCTTCAGCTCTCCCATCAGGCTAGAGATCGATTCTGCTGAAGACGATCAGCTGAGATCAGCGAGGCGTTTGCGGGCCAGATCCGCCTGAGCCTCCGCTTCCGCCAAGTTGGACTTGCACTCAGCCACCACCTCCGGCGGTGCCTTATCGGCGAAGTTGGGATTCCCAAGGCGACCTGCCAAACCCTTGATTTCCTTTTCAGCCTTGGAGATGTCTTTCTCCAGACGAGCCGTCAGCGCTTCAAGGTCCACCAGGCCCTCAATCGGCAGCAACACCTGCAGCTCACCGCTCACACCAGCCAGAGCCTTCGCCACCGGTGATGCTTCCGACTGGTCTGGCGTCATCACCTGCACCGATTCAGCCCGGGTGAGGGCGGTGATATCGGCCGTTCCCCGCTGCAACATCGCTGCCAGATCGCCGCGGCCACTCACGAAACGCACCGGCACAGTCTGCGACGGCTTCAAGCCAGCCACCGCCCGCAGGTTGCGCACCACGCGAATCGCCCCAATCAGTTCCGTGAACGAGGCCTCAAGGCCATCATCCAGCGCTGCCTCATCCACAGCCGGCCATGCCTGAAGTGCCAAAAACGTGATCTCCGATGCCGCGGTGACGCTGTGCCAGAGCTCCTCGGTGAGGTGCGGCATCAGCGGATGCAACATCAGATGCATCTCGCTGATCACCTTGGCGAGTACCTGCCGAGCCGTGCGCTGGTCGGCAAGCGCTTCGGCGCTGGGATTCTCACCAGGGTTGAGCCGCCGTTTGCTCAACTCCAGGTACCAGTCACAGACATCGTTCCAAGCAAACTCATAGAGACCCTTGGCCGCTTCTCCCAGGCCATAGCTGCCGTAGCGCTCAGCCGTTTCGCGGTTCACCCGCGCCAGCCGGGAGAGAATCCAGCGATCTGCAAGCTGCAGTGCGGCTGGATCGGGATCCCCCAGTTGGGCCGGCGTCTCACCGCCAAGATTCATCAGCGCAAAACGGGTGGCGTTCCAAAGCTTGTTCGCGAAATTACGAGAGGCCTCCACCGTGGCGGACGTGTCCTTCTTGCGGTCGTAGTCGACGCGGATGTCCTGTCCAGCGCCGGCCACCTCGCGAACGAGCGCAAAGCGCAGAGCATCGGTGCCATACCGCTCGATCAGCAGCAGCGGATCGATACCGTTGCCAGCGCTCTTGCTCATTTTGCGGTTCTGCTCGTCCCGCACCAGGCCGTGGATGTAGACGTCCTTGAAGGGCATCTCACCGGTGAAGGCACCGGCCATCATCGTCATCCGAGCCACCCAGAAAAAGATGATGTCGAAGCCCGTCACCAGCGTGCTGGTCGGATACCAGCGCTGGAGGTCGGCACTGTCGGCATCCGGCCAGCCCAACGTGGAAAACGGCCAAAGACCGCTGGAAAACCAGGTGTCGAGCACGTCCTCGTCCTGCTCAAGCTCCGCAGCCGCGCCGTACTTCGCTTGGGCCTTCTCCAGGGCTTCGGCTTCGTTCCGCGCCACCACATAGGGCGTGCTGTCGGTGTACTTGCCGTTGGTCTCACTGATCACGAACCAAGCGGGAATGCGATGGCCCCACCACAGCTGGCGACTGATGCACCAGTCGCGGATGTCGGTGAGCCAGTCGCGATAGACCTTCTCCCAACGTTCAGGAATGAAACGGGGGTCCTGCTTCTCCAGCGCCTCTCGGCAGCGAGCTGCGAGGGGCTCGGTCTTCACAAACCACTGGGTGGAGAGCAGCGGCTCCACCGGCACTTTGCCGCGGTCTGAGTAGGGAACGCTGTGGCGATAATCCTCCACCTTCACCAGCAGACCCAGCTGCTCAAGCCCGGCCACCACAGCCTTGCGAGCATCGAAACGGTCCAGGCCCTCAAACTGCCCAGCCTCCTGATTCATGGTGCCGTTCTTGCGCATCACCGTGATCTGAGGCAGACGATGGCGCTGACCAATCGCAAAATCGTTGGGATCATGCGCGGGCGTCACCTTGACGCAGCCGGTGCCGAAGTCCTTCTCAACATGGTCGTCCGCCACGATCGGGATCTCTCGACCCACGAAAGGAAGCGTGAGGGTCTGACCGACCAAATGGGCATAACGGTCGTCGGTGGGATTCACCGCCACCGCGGTATCACCAAGCATCGTCTCGGGCCGGGTGGTGGCCACCTCCAAATGGCCTTCACCACTCGTCAATGGATAGCGGAAATGCCAGAGGTGACCATCCACCTCCTTCATCTCCACCTCCAGGTCACTCACCGCCGAACCAGAGGCGGGGCACCAGTTCACCAGGTATTCACCGCGGTAGATCAGGCCCTGATCATGCAGCCGCACAAAGGCCTCCTTCACGGCCTCACTCAGCCCCTCATCGAGGGTGAAGCGTTGGCGTTGCCAGTCGACCGAATAACCAAGACGGCGCAACTGGCCCACAATCCGACCGCCGCTCTCCGCCTTCCACTCCCAGGCCCGCTCAAGGAACGCCTCCCGCCCCAAATCGTGACGGGTCTTGCCCTCCTCTTTGAGCTGTTTCTCAAGGATGGTCTGCACCGCAATCGAGGCATGGTCAGTACCCGGCAGGCAGAGCACGTTCTTCCCAGCCAAACGCTGGTAACGCACGATCGTGTCGATCAGAGCCGTGTTGAAGGCATGGCCCATGTGCAAGCTGCCGGTGACGTTCGGCGGCGGAATCACCACCGAGAACGGTTCACCTGGCGCTTTGGGATCGGGGTGAAAAGCTCCCTGCTCCTCCCAGGCCTGCTGCCAGCGGGCCTCGGTGCCCACCGGGTCATAGGTCTTGGCCAGCTCGGACACGAAACGCGTGCATACACAGCCGCCCATGCTCGCAAAGCATCGCTAGGGCGCGAACTGCCACTGGCCAGACACTCAGCCCTTGGCTAGGCGCCGGAGATAAGCCTCACGGGAACCGGCATTAATCCAACCGGTCGCGATCGTCTTGCTGAAGCTGGCGTTCACGCGGCCGCGGTGGATGTGGGATGGCCCCGCCGGAAAGATCACCAGCTTCCCCCGCTCCGCAGGCTCGTGGTGGTCCTGCCAGTGAAATTCAGTACCAGCCTCAGCAACCGTGTCGCAGTAGAGAATCCAGGCCAGCACACGATGCACCGGTTCAGTGGCTTCATCACTGATGGTCCAGTCGCAGTGCCACTGCTTGAAACCCTCCCCAGGGGCATAGCGCTGCAGATTGAAAATCGGCATCACGAACAGCTCCTGATCGGGACAAACCGAACGGAACAGCGGCCGCTCCTGCAGGTAGCGGTCCAGCCCTGCCGTCACACCCCTGAGAATCACTTCCGAGAGAGCAAAGGCATCAGGATCGCTGCGATCGATCGCCACGAGGCTGATGTCGGTCGACACCTTGGCCGGTTCATCAGCACCGCCAGGGCCAAAGGCCACTCCAGGCCGCTGCAAATCACTGCGACGATCAAAAAAGGCCATCACCCCATCGGCCACCGCCTCGAAGCCAGCGTTGCTGTAGCGCCCGATCAGCGTCATGCCCGAACCTCCTCAGCGTCGGATCCAACGGCCAGGTGCTGCCACGGGATCGCCACCACACCGTCCAACTGCTGCCAGCGGCTGCGATCCGGCACCACCCGATCCAGCAGACCCACCCGCTCAAGGGCCCTGGCCACACGCTCAATCTCCAGCAGCGCCGGATCAGCCGCCACCTGGGGCAGCACCAGCACCTGCTGTTCAGCCGGATCCGCTAGCACTTGCAATTCCAGATCACCCAGATCTCGCTCGAAAAACACCCTGCGCAGACGGCTGGTGAGCGGTGCACCGAGGGCACTGGCGAAATGCTCCAAGCTGTCGCGCTCCCCAGACAAGCCGCAATTCAGGGCCAGCCAGATCAACAACTTGGCCCAGCTGTCCACCGTCCAAAGAGGCGCAAAACTCTCACGGTGCTGGCGGATCAACTCAAGAACCGCGAAATCAAACAGCGTGGCCTGCAGCCGAACCGGTTCAGGCGGCGTGGAAGGAGACGTGCTCATCCCTCCATCCTGACGGAAAGAGCGAGACCAACCTGTGCGGACGAGGCTGCCTGTCGGCAATTCACAAGGCAAACTGTGGAGAGCTGAACGCATCCGATGACCCTGGATCTGAACGATCCCGAACTCGAGTTTTCGGATCTTGTCTACGCCTATCAGAGCTGGGTGATGGCGGTGATCAACGACGAAAAGCTCGACAGCGAGGACATCTTGCTGAGCGATGAGATCACAGAAGACGCCCTAAACTCGATGCGCTTCCTGCCCGGTGAAGTCACCAGTGCGATCGAGACCAGCTTGGCCCGGGTCTACGACGTGGATGCCGACGAACTCGCGGCTCTGCTGTTCCCAGAAGACTGACTTCGCCCCGCAGTCATCGCTCGCAGCTGGCCAGACTGGCTGTCGCTTTCGATCGACTGCATGGGCTGGGCTGCTGCCGATATCCCCGACCAGCAGGGCCGTATTGCCCTGATCACCGGGGCCAACAGTGGCCTGGGGTTGGAAACGGCACGGGCCTTGCAGCGCAAGGGAGCCACCGTGGTGATGGCCTGCCGCAACCTGCGCAAAGGTGAGGAAGCAAAACAGCAGCTTTTGCTGGAGAACGAGGGTGGGGCCCTCGATCTAGTGGCGCTTGACCTGGCCGATCTCACCAGCGTCAGCCGCTGCGTGGAGACGATGCACAACCGCTACGGGCGCCTTGACCTTCTGATCAATAACGCCGGAGTGATGGCACCGCCGCGGATGCTCAGTCGTCAGGGCCTGGAACTGCAACTCGCCACCAACCACCTTGGGCCGATGGCCCTCACGATCGACCTACTGCCGCTGATGGAACAGCAACGGGATCCAAGGGTGGTCACCGTCAGCTCTGGTGCGCAGTATTTCGGCCAAATCGCCTGGGACGATCCAAACGGCGAGCAACGCTATGACCGATGGCAGGCCTATAGCCAGAGCAAACTGGCCAACGTGATGTTTGCCCTGGAGCTCGATCAACGGCTACGGGCAGGCGCGAGCAACGTCAGTTCCTTGGCGGCGCACCCAGGGCTGGCCCGCACCAATCTCCAACCAACGTCGGTGGCGGCCAATGGCTCCTGGATCGAACCCCTGGCCTATCGATTGATGGACCCGCTCTTCCAGAGCGCAGCCATGGGAGCCCTACCCCAATTGCATGCCGCTACGGCGCCCTCAGCCCAAAGCGGTGAGCATTACGGTCCGGATGGGCTCGGTGGTTTCCGCGGCCATCCCAGCCGTCAGCCTGTGGCTGCGGCCGCCAGGGATGCCGCCCAGCGCAAACGTTTCTGGGAACTCAGCGAATCCTTGATCCAGGCAGCAAAAGGCCCAGACAGGCCACACCGATCAACGGACCTGGCGGCAGGTTGAGAAACAGGGCGAGAGCAAAGCCAGCACCGCTCAGAGCCATCCCCACCAGAGAAGAGCGCAACATCGCTGCCCTTAGGCTGGTAACGCGATGCAGGCCAGGCAACACGGGCGCACAGAGCAAGGCAATCACCAAAACCACCCCCACCGCCGCCATCGCGCTGACCACCACCAGGGCCGTCACGAAGGCCAGCGCCAGACGAAGTCCGCGGACAGGCAGGCCAACGGCAGCGGCCCCATCGGGATCAACACCGAGGTAAACCAGGCTGCGGTATGAGCAGACCACCAACAGCAGCAGTGAGGCAGCCGCGATCAGCGTGCGCAACAGATCGCTGCTGCCCACGGCCAAAAGATCACCGAACAAAACAGCCTCGAGATCAAGGCGCAGATTCAGTAGGGGGATCAACAACACCCCCAGGCCGAGGAAACCGGCCAGCACAGTGTTGATCACAGCTTCGTGGCTGCGACCATCGCGCCGCTGCAATCGCTCTGCCACAAGAGCACCGAGCACTCCGCTGAGCACACCCCCGAGGGCCGGATCAAGACCAAGGGCCAGGGCGACCGCCAACCCAGGCAGCACAGCATGGGAAATCAGATTGCTCTGCAGCAATCGGCGCTGAGTCACCAGCAACGTTCCGGTCGCTGGGCAGAGCAGCCCCACCATCAGCGCCATCAGCAACGGCAGAAACCACCAAGGCATCGCATCAACCACAGGCGTGATTCCCCATATCGGTGAGTGCCGTGAGCGCACCCCGCACCTGAGCCGGAGTGCCGTCTGCCAGCAGCCGGCGATCGAGCACAAGCACACGGTCGTACACATCCAGAGCCTCGCCCCAGTCGTGACTGCTCACGAGCAGGCTGTATCCCGCATCGGCAAGCTGGCGCATCAAACGCAGCAACTGCTGACGAGCCGGGGGGTCAATGGCGGCACAGGGTTCATCCAGCAGGAGAACCCGAGCAGGCTGCATCAGGGCACGGGCCAACAGGGTGCGCTGTTGTTGGCCGCCGGACAGGGCATCGAGACGGCGACCCGCCAACGCCTCCAAGCCAACACGTTGCAGCGCTGCAGCAACATCACAGCAGACGCTGCGGGGAGCCTGCACCTGACCTAGTGCCACCATCTCCCGCACCGTGATTGGAAAAGCCCAGTCGATCCGGCCCCGCTGCGGCATGAGAGCCACCCGGGGCCGACAGCGGCGGATCGGCTGCTCGCCAAGCCAGACGCTGCCAGCCGTGGGCATGAGCTGACCCTGAAGCAAATGAAGCAGAGTCGACTTGCCAGCACCATTGGCACCCACCAGTGCCGTGAGGCTGCCGGGAACCAAGCTGAAGCTCACATGATCGAGCGCCTGTTTGCCGTCGTAGGCGAAGCAGAGGTCTTTGGCCCGGAGATCGTCAGCCTGAAGAGCGACAGAACGAGGGGCTGGCAGCTGCATCAGCGCAGGCCTCTTTGGCATGGTCTCGCCCATTCTGACGAGTGAAAGTGGGCGATACTGGGATCGAACCAGTGACAATCTCCTTGTAAGGGAGGTGCTCTACCGCTGAGCTAATCGCCCGTTGTGATCATTTTGCCTGAGCGCCGTGGCCAAAGGCCGTGACCATGACCGCGCCACGGCCCTGGCCTGTATTCCGTTCGGGTTGGTGGTCATGCCCGTTCTGGGGATTCCGGCTGGATGCATCGCTGGACTGTGCTTCCTGATCGGGGGCTTGTGGTTATCACCAGACCTCGACACCCGCTCCAAACCCCTGCATCGATGGGGGCCACTCAGAGTGATCTGGTGGCCCTACCGCCGCCTCATTCCCCATCGGTCCCTGTTCTCCCACGGGCCATTGATCGGTATGAGCTTGAGAGTGCTGTGGCTTGTCGCTGTTGGCCTGCTGGCCTGGCTGCTGCTGCGCAGCATCCCGGGGCTAGGGATCCCCGACCTCAACACCCTCAGCGCAACTGTGCAACAGCTGGTCCAGCAGCACCCAGGCTCTGTGATGGCAGCAGTCCTGGGGCTGGAAGCCAGTGTCTGGCTCCATCTCCTGCTCGATGGCGACCCCCTGCCGATGGAGTGGCACCGGCATCGCCGCCAGGGCAGGCGGCGATGAGAAGGTAACGGCAAGCATCGCGTGCTCCACCGTCATGGCCGACAACACCTCAGCCATTCCCAACCACCCTGATCCGTTGCGGAAACTGGAAGCGGTGGTGGCCCGTTTGCGCGATCCCGATCGCGGTTGCCCATGGGATCTCGAGCAAACCCACCAGTCACTGGTGCCCTACGTGCTGGAAGAAGCCCATGAAGTGGCTAACGCAATCCGCCACGGCGATGATGTCGATCTCAGGGAGGAACTGGGCGACCTCCTGCTGCAGGTGGTGCTGCATGCCCGCATCGCCGATGAGGACAACCGCTTCAATCTGAATGGCGTGGCCGACGCCATCAGCGACAAACTGATTCGCCGGCACCCCCATGTGTTCGCCAATGGCGAAGCCAGCAACAGCGAAGCGGTGCGTCGCATCTGGGAAACGGTCAAAACGGCAGAACAGGCGGATCGAGCGGGTAAGCAGAAGCCATCCCCAAGTCCTTTAAGTGATCAACTGGCCAGCAAGGTGCGGGGACAACCGGCTCTGGCCGCAGCCATGACAATCTCCAAAAAAGCCGCCAAAGCCGGCTTCGAATGGGACGACATGGCCGGCGTATGGGAGAAAGTGCAGGAAGAGCTCGATGAACTGAAGGAAGCAATCGCCTCAGGCGACAGCAGCCATGCCCAAGACGAGCTGGGAGACGTGCTCTTCACTTTGGTGAATGTGGCGCGCTGGTGCGGCCTCAATCCCGAAACAGGCCTAGCAGGCACGAACCACAGATTCCTTGACCGTTTCTCCCGGGTGGAAGCAGCCCTAGGAGGCAACCTGCAGGGCCAAAGCATCAAGCAATTGGAAGGACTCTGGCAAAAAGCCAAAGCAGAGATCAAAGCTGAGACAACAATCTCGAATCGAAGCAACATGGCCTAGCGCAGCACCACTCTCAGAACATCGGCCAACAGCTCGGGCGCAAGCCTGCGCTGAACGCTGAGTGCTTCTCAGAGATGACCACCCATGGAGCCCTCTGTCGTGCCCCAAAGCTCACGCTTCGTGGCATCAGCCTTGCGAATGCAATCCTGAGCCTCGGAGCGGGAGCGACAGTTGCGCGCTCTCTCTTCGAGAGACATCAGGCCAACCAGGCGGACAAGAGTGTGCCGTGGCATTGCTGGCGTGGAGTCCAGGCGTGGAGTCCATCAGAGCCCCTTCATCGTCTTACCTTGATTCAACGTTAACCCTGGCTTAACCAAATGGCCATAGCTAGTCAAAACGTGGGGATGCACGTGGATCAACAGGCCGTGGCGTCAGACTTAGTTAGGGCTCAAAACTTTCAGAGCAATCAATTTTTTCGCCCAAATTGATCACAGAGTAAAGATTAAGGCCATCAACTCACATCATCCTCCATGTTGAGGGAATCCCAAACACACAAGCTTCAAGGAATTGCAGAATTCGCCTCACCAGCCAATCTGCTGCACCAAAATGATTAGCGATTCAAACAGGAGCAGGGCTGCTTATTGACGAGCGAATTGACTGATCAATAAAGCATGATTGCAAAGCTCGTTAACACCAGCAGCCAAAGGCCTGGCAGAAGCGACTGGAGGAGCAAATGGTCTTCAACAACAATCCAATCTTTTCCATTAATGGATCAAGGAATCAAAACCAAAAATGCATCACAACAAAACAGCGACAAAGGCAACGCCGCCCAGGCATCAAGCAACAAAAATGACGTTGATGCAAACGTCAAAAATCAATATTGCCTGCACAAAGCAATGCAGAGGCGGGCAACCTTTCAGAAACAACAAAAATCTTTTAGCTGCCAAAGCCCTTCGTTGAAGGAGAACTTTTTTTCTTGCTTGTCTTCGGGGCAGCCGTTTTTCTCTCGGACGCAGAAGATTGATCTTTGAAAAACTGCCCATCAAGCCACACCGTGACAATATAAACAACAATGAGAACAGGAACGAGAACCAACCATTGATTCTCAAATTGATAAGGCAGATGCTGGATTCCAAAGATGGCCAGGTATCCAGTAATCAGAGTGAAGACAAAGCGTCGGATACTAGCAGGATTCAAAATGATGAAGCATATGCCCTTATTTTATCGATACGGCAGCATTATCAAGCTGATGGGGAGAAGAAGTCCATCATTATTCATCAGCCCCAGAAAGAGTTACCCAGAGGGATCATTCTTCTCGGCGAGCCACTTTGCTGAACGAAAGCTAGAGACGAGTCTGGATCACAACCTGAATCGCTGCTCCTCCTCCAAAACAATGAGGGCTGATTCAACTTGTTCGTACCATTCGATCAAGAAGAAAGAAGGAGCACAAACCACCCTTAGTATTGATATCAATACGAATTAACCCTCAATCGGGTCTCAGTCAACATCTGGCCTACAGCATCGCATCACACTTTGATGATTCTGAGAAGACTCACGACCTAGAAAGATCCAATTCAGGCGATCAACAGGGCGATCAAAGCTGACATCAAGAAAATATAGATCGTTGCTCTGTACAACTCTGTTTTGCTGATCGAAGACCTGCTTGTGTATTCAGTCATCAAAAGAGTAGCGAGACTGTCTGCCTTTCTTGATTTCACCACGCTTTTTCTTGGCGTCAACCCTTTTGCGTTTAGAACTACGAGTTGGACGTGTTTCTTTACGCTGAGGTGGTGGTGGCTTGATCGCCTCCCTAATCAAATCCGCCAAACGCTTCAAGGCAATCTGACGGTTCTGAAATTGAGATCTCTCTTCAGAAACACAGATTCGCAAGCAACCATCAACAATCCTTGAAACATAAAATTCCAACAATCTTTGCTTTCGGTATGGTCCTAATGCCTCTGATTGAGAGATATTCCAAGACAATTCAACCGCAGTTTCAACTTTATTGACATTTTGCCCTCCTGCACCAGACGAACGGAAGAATTTCCAAGACAACTCAGCCCGCGGGATGCTGAGCCTTGGGTTAACCACCAGATCCGAATTAAGCATTCAATACTATTTGTGGGCTTTCCCCTTAGCTACAGGCTTAGGGATCAATGCATTGATAATTTCGGCATAAACAAAGACAAAATTTCTTATCGCCGAGAGCAGCAGATAAAAAAGCTTTCCGATGACCTTAAAAGTGGCAAGCATGGTCTCCATCAAGAGTTTCATTTCTCAAGCCACCCGCCTAACTGATTCGACGCCGAAAAGCTGGATTTGCCTCTTGATCGTGGCTAGATGCAACGAGTAGACATTTTGTTTCATACACAAATCACACTGACATACAAACGGCAGGGAGAGCTCTCGCTCCGGCTCGCCATTAAAAGGAATAGCAACCATGGTTCAGGCCTTCTCCTTGAGCTGACTTTTCAGAGCTTTGATTTGTTGGTCTAATTCAAGATTTGTTTTTTTGAGCTGTAGGCAGCGACTCCTAAGCTGACTGATCGACTGTTTAGAAATCACCTGCTCAAACTGAGAAATTAGGTCATCAATCCCAATCACAGATGGCTTGGAAAGCTTTGCCTTCCATCCGGTCAACTGCTTGACATCAGCCTCTGTCACCCGTTCACCAGCGAGCAACTTGCCTTCAACAACCTTCTTTGTCTTGTCATCTGCATTCGCCACACGCGAAAGTGTTCTGATACCAATCAAGTTGAAAGCATCTGCATCTAACTCAGTTGTGCTCAGCCACTTTTCCCATGAGTTTGCAAGGTCCTGAATCTCCTTAGCGCTGAAAGGGACTAGGCCTGATTTCTTGAATTGCGTCCATTCACGCGGGCTTGACTTTGACTTGCCGCGCAGAGTCTCCTTTAACTCAAAGAGATACTTGCCGCAAACGGCCAGATAAGCGCCAGTGGCCTGACGCAACTCAAAAACAGTCTCTTTCATCGTCTCCATCTGAAAATCAGAGAGACGCGATGTTTCAACACCAGACTTGGCAAAGTCGACCGAGATGTCGGTGACCTGCTCAAGTCGCTGAACAAGGGGCATGGGCGACTACGCCAGACAGAGGCCTTGTAGCGCAGCTATTGGTCTGCAGCCAGTCTGGGATTGGACGAATCGTCCAATGGGGCCAAGAGCTTTGCCCTGCAGAGAAACGCAACATCGGCCCATTCAACTCCTCCTGCCGAATCAAGAAGCACAATGCTCGCAATCCTGGGCCTGCTGCAGAAGCTTTGATGCTCAAATAAAGCCTGGCCAAGTTCTTGCCGAAGCGAGTGAAAGAAAACAGGGCTTCCACCTCAAAAGTCTTGCTTTAGCGTCAGCATTCGGTGCTTGAACGGTCCAGCCTTCTTGAAGAGGAGGCCTTGCTCATTGGAGCACCACCCAAGGATCCATCCCAAAAGCATGCACATAAAGGCAATAAAGACGCAAAAATTGGGCTGAATTGACTAGATAGGTTGAATATTCGATTGTTCCTGCGGATCCGCTTTGATCTGATTCTTCGCCTTAAGCGCCAACTTTTCAGCCACTTTTTCAGCCACTGATGAAGCAAAATAATCATTTAGGCCTTTAACCAAGCTTCAACCCTCTTGAGATCGACAAAATCGTGATGTGATCTGGTGTCAACGCATGCAAGTGTGTTCCCAGCCGCGGCTCACAGCTCGGACGCCTGACCCCTGCTCAACACCATTGTGTCCGGCACGGAGCAACCGGCATCGCCAGGCAAGCCGCGAGGAGACAGCAGCATGTAGGAGACAGCACCACCAACTTGCATAAATCGACACAGTCAAAGGGAGCCACTACCGGTAGTGTGTGGTCGTTCCAAGCGGACTACAGCTGGTGCTCAAGATCCTTGTTCTGGTGGTCTTCAGCCTGCAGACCTGGGCCATCTATGAGGCCAAACAGGCAGCAGCCGAAATCGAAATGACCCATGAAGGCGTGAAACGCCAGATCACCCCTGGTTGGTGATGCCTCGAGGCCTCCGATGATCCCAGTCATTCAAACAAGTTCGTTCTCAAAGCCTCAAACTTGCCGTCCCCACCGGATAAGCCATCAGGGATACGGAAATCAATCACATCCCATACAGGCCGATTGAGATAATTGCCAAGCAGCTGAGCATCCTCTCGAATCGCCGCGAGCGAGCCGTGGTCTGTCACGTTCAAGCGGCTGCCGTCGCGACAAACCAAATTGAGTTCGTAGCTGTAATAGGAACTCTTATTGCCACGCACATATTCACGAATCAACTGAATCGCATGAACCTCCTTGAGGTTGTGAACGGTTGTTCCCTGGATGAACTGACTTGAAAACTGGTCAAAACAGCATTCCTTGCTGCGCATCCTCCAGATCAGAAACGCCCCGATCGCCACGAACAAGAGCGGGAACAGCAAAGACATCGAGAAGGCGCCAGGGTCCACACCACCGGTCGATAGAGAAGCAATCGCAGAGATCAACCCAACTGCAAGGAACACTGCAGAAAATAGGTACGCGCCGAGGGTTGTCTTGAAGCTGAGGCTGGAACTCGTCAGGCTTTTGGTTCGTGTGGCCCGATGCGTGCAGAAATTCGTTCCTCCACCCACAAGCGGAGTCCACGCCACGTTCCAGGCCACTTCATCGTTGAAGCTGCTGAGATCCAGAAGTTCCCGCTTGTCCTGGAACACCGACAGCAGGCTCTGAACAAATCCCATCAGCCAACCTCTGCAACATTCACAGCCATGCTGCACCAGCCCAACAGGAATCAAGCGGCATTGGCAGACGACATTGTGGCGGCAGGACCCGACGCTGCCCTTAGCTGAAGACAGCAATCGCAAGGCTCAACCAGTCATGACCACTGCATCCCAGTCCGGAGGGGGCTGGATCGATGAACACCACGATGGGGTGCGCTACGGCCTCAAAGCGAAGCAACTGATGGAGGAGACCAGCCCTTTCCAGCGGATCACGCTGATCGAAAGCGAGCGCTACGGCAAGGGGCTACTCCTAGACGGCTGCTGGATGACAGCCGAACGTCAGGAACGGCACTACCACGAATCACTGGTGCATCCGGCCTTGTGCTCGGCTGCCTCAATCGAACGGGTGCTGGTGATCGGCGGTGGTGATGGCGGCACCGCTCGGGAATGCCTGCGTCATCCCAACGTGAAGCACCTCGACATGGTGGAAATCGATGGCCGAGTCGTGGAACTGAGCCAACAACACCTGCCGAGCATCGGCGGAGGCTGCTGGACGGATCCTCGCTTCCATCTGCATGTGGGCGACGGCATCGCCTGGGCCGCTGAGGCCGATGACGCGTCCTATGACGTGGTGCTGGTGGATGGGTCCGACCCCGTGGGACCAGCTGAGGGCCTGTTCAACCGGGCCTTCTTCAGCCACTGCAAACGGATTCTCAAGACAGGTGGTGTGTTCGCCACTCAGAGCGAATCGCCAGAGGCCTTCCGCCGCGTGCACATCGACACGGTGAAACTGATTAGAGACCTGTTCGGCCACGCCGATCCGCTCTATGGCTGGGTGCCCATGTATCCCAGCGGATGGTGGAGCTGGACCTTTGCAGCCACCGATGGCCCGCGCTACCGCCACCCACTGCCGGAGCGGGCCGCTGCCGTGGCCGGTGGTTGTGAAATCTGGAGTCCACGCTGGCAGAACGGCGGTTTCGACGCCGTGCCCGCCTTCGTGGAAAGGGAGCTCGACTCATGAGCGGCAAGCTCCAATCGACGGATCTCAACCAGCTGTTTGACCGCGATGGCGCCATCTATATGGGTGCGCGCCGCGATCCGCAGGGCTGCCGCATCGGCCTGTTCGGCGTGCCTTACGACGGCACAACCTCATTCAGACCCGGCACCCGCTTCGGGCCGGCGGCCATAAGGGAGGTGAGCAACGGCCTCGAGACCTACTGCCCGCAACTGCAGACAGACCTGGAGGATCTGGCCTATGTCGACCTCGGCGCCGTCGACATTCCTTTCGGCGCCCCGGAACCTGTGGTCAAGGCTGTGCAAGCAGCAACAAGCACCGTGCTCGATCTAGGCCTCAAGCCACTGATGCTGGGTGGCGAACACTCCATCAGCAGCGGCGCCGTGGCCGCCGTCGCCCAACGCCATCCGGAGCTCGTGCTGCTGCAACTCGATGCCCATGCCGATCTGCGCGACAGCTGGCTGGGGGCACGCCACAGCCATGCCTGTGCGATGCGACGCTGTCTGGACGTGCTCCCCAGTGGCCAGCTGCTGCAACTCGCCATCCGCAGCGGCACCCGCGAAGAATTCCAAGAGCTGGAACAGAGCCAACGCCTGATCAATCACCAACCCGACCAGTCCGGCCGCCAGCTGGCGGCCACGATGCGTTCAGCCCTGGAACCCCATCGCGGCAAGCCGCTCTATCTCACGGTGGATCTCGACTGGTTTGATCCCGCGATCATGCCCGGCACTGGTACCCCCGAACCGGGTGGCTTCTATTGGCACCACTTCGCCGCGCTGATTGACGTGCTCCGAGAGCATCAGCTGGCGGGCGCGGATGTGGTGGAGTTGACTCCCCAGCTGGACCCCTCAGGCATCAGTAGCGTGCTGGCCAGCAAGGTCACCCGCAGCCTGCTGATGCTGCTCAACAACTGATCAATTCAGTGATCAGTAGTAATGACGAGCCTGGAGGCGCTGCTCCCGCAACCGGCTGTGCTGACGCTCCAGCAAGGCCAACACGATGGTGGGGTGCCGCAGAATCAGCTCGATAAACCGAGCCCTGGGCAAGCGCACGACGGCCACAGGCGTCAGTGCCAATGCATCGCAGCGATGGGTCAGACGCGCGCCTGAAAGATCCTCGTAGCTAAAAATCTCACCGGGCCCGTAGCGCATCTTGCCGGGTTCACCGGCAGCACTGAGCTCCACCATGCCGCGCTGCACTGCATAGATCGAATCTGAGGGTTCGCCCGCACAAAACACCCGAGCTCCCGTGGGGTAGGTGAGCTGATCGCCTTCCTGTTGATCAGCGAACAACTCAACCGGCGTTGGCAGTGAACTGGTGGAGAGCAAAAACGACCGAAACTTTCCTTTGACGAACAATCTGACGCAACCAAACAAAAAAACACGTGCCGGACACAACACTTCCGCAACGCGTCAGGCGTGTTTAATCGATAAGAACTCACGTCTGGAGCTCAAGCGAGTGGCATGGAGCGTTCCTCCAGCTCCAACTGCAAGCCTGTAGGAGGCAACACCTGCTCATGCTCTTGCAACTGCGGCAGCGACGGTGGCCGAGCCGTCCAGTGATGACACCAGGCCACACGCGCTAGTTCGGCATGCACCGGCAGCCGTCTCAACCGGCACCATCCCACCACGGGCCCACTGGCGCCACTGGTTGACGCCGTGCAGTGATGGCAGCTGTGACAGCAGGCCTCGGACAACACCGCAAGGGGAGAGGGACGCTCACAGTAAGGACGCTTGCAAAAGCGAACCACGCTTCAGCTCGAATCTGCGGCTTTGCTTCCATTTCCCTCTCGCTACCCATCCAGCCAGAGTCCATAGGATTCGGCCCATCTCTGCAGCGCCCCGTGACCGACCTTCAGCGCACCCCTCTTCATGACCTCTGCCGCGAAGCGGGAGGTCGCATGGTGCCCTTCGCGGGATGGGACATGGCCGTGCAGTTCTCTGGGCTGATCAGCGAACACGCGGCCGTGCGCCACAACGTGGGGATGTTCGACATTTCGCATATGGGCGTGGTGCGGCTTGAAGGTGCCAACCCCAAGGATGCTCTGCAAAAACTGGTGCCCACCGATCTGCATCGCATCGGTCCCGGCCAGGCTTGCTACACGGTTCTGCTCAATCAAACCGGCGGCATCCTCGATGATCTGATCATCTATGACATGGGCGACAGCACCCTGCTGGCCGTGATCAATGCTGCCTGCGCCGAGAACGACCGGGCCTGGCTAGAGCAGCAGCTGAGCGGAAGTGGCATCACCATCACGGATGCCAAAGGCGATGGCGTGCTTTTGGCCTTGCAAGGCCCCAGCGCCCAGTCCGTGCTCGAAAAACTGAGCGGCTCCAGCCTGGCGGAATTGCCCCGATTCGGACAGCGGATGCTGACCCTGCCAGATCTGCAGACCGATGTGCTGGTGGCCCGCACCGGCTACACCGGCGAAGACGGCTTCGAACTGCTGCTGCCTCGTGAGGCAGGGCGTCAGCTCTGGAACCGACTACTACGGGAAGGCGTCACACCCTGCGGCCTCGGCGCCCGAGACAGCCTGCGGCTAGAGGCAGCCATGCATCTTTACGGTCAAGACATGGACACCACCACCAGCCCCCTGGAGGCGGGGCTGGGATGGCTGGTGCACCTAGAAAATCCGGTGGACTTCATCGGCCGTGAGGCCCTCGAGCAAGAGGTGGAGCAAGGCAGCACCCGCCGGCTGGTGGGCCTGCGCCTGGAGGGCCGGGCCATTCCCCGCCACGACTACCCGATTTTCGATGGCGAGGAACGTGTGGGCCAGGTGAGTAGCGGCGGCTGGTCGCCCACCCTGGAGGCCGGAATCGGCCTCGGCTACGTGCCACGGGCTTTCGCCAAACCGGGCACAGAGCTAGCTGTGGAGATCCGCGGCAAACGACATCCCGCCACGGTGGTCAAACGGCCGTTTTATCGACGCCCGGCCTGAAAGGAATCGCCAGGCAGGTCCTGTGGGAAACTCGCTTCTCATTCCCTCCCGACAGCTTCCATGCGCAGCAACGGATGCGGCGACCTGCGCAAGCAGCAAATCGATGAGCAGGTGCAGCTCTGCGGCTGGGTGGATCGGCGACGTGACCACGGTGGAGTGATCTTCATCGACCTGCGCGACCGCAGCGGCACTGTTCAGATCACCGTGGACCCCGACTTGGGTGCTGAGGCCTTTGCCGTGGCGGAGCACCTACGCAGCGAGACCGTGCTGCAGGTGAAAGGCAAGGTGCGGGCCCGACCGGACGAATCTCTAAACGAACGACTCGCCACTGGAGCCGTGGAAGTGCTGGCCAGCACCATCACCGTGCTCAACGGCGTCAAGGGCAATCTGCCATTCCCCGTCTCGATCCACGACGAGGAGAACACGCGCGAGGAACTGAGGCTGCGTCACCGCTATCTGGATCTGCGCCGCAAGCGCATGAACGACAACCTGCGCCTGCGCGCCCAAACGATCCAGACCGCGCGCCGCTTCCTGGAGGACGAGGGCTTCATTGAGGTCGAGACTCCCGTGCTCACCCGGTCCACCCCTGAAGGCGCCCGCGACTACATCCTCCCAAGCCGCGTCTGCGGTGGTGAATGGTTCGCATTGCCCCAGTCTCCTCAGCTGTTCAAACAGCTGCTGATGGTGGGAGGCCTCGAGAAGTACTACCAAGTGGCGCGCTGCTTCCGCGATGAAGACCTGCGCGCTGACCGCCAGCCGGAATTCACCCAGCTGGATATGGAAATGAGCTTCATGGATCAAGAGCAGATCCTGGACCTCAACGAGCGGCTGATCTGCACCATCTGGAAGACCGCGAAGGGGATCGATTTGCCACGCCCCTTCCCCCGCATGACCTGGCACGACGCCATGGAGCGCTACGGCACCGACCGTCCCGACACCCGCTACGGCATGGAGCTCACCAACGTGAGCGACATCGTCAAGGACATGGGCTTCAAAGTGTTCAGCGGTGCCGTCAAGGCCGGTGGATCGGTGAAATGCATCGCCGTGCCCGGAGGCAATGACGCCGTTTCAAACGTGCGCATCAAACCCGGAGGTGATGTGTTCAGCGAGGCCCAGCAGGCGGGTGCCGGTGGCCTGGCCTTCATCCGTGTCCGCGACGGTGGCGAGATCGACACCATCGGCGCCATCAAAGACAACCTCAGCGAGGAACAGACCAAGGAGCTGCTCAGCCGCACCGGCGCCGAACCCGGCACCCTGCTGCTCTTCGGCGCTGGCGACACCGCCACAGTGAACAAAGCCCTCGACCGGGTGCGTCAATACCTCGCCAGAGAACTGGGGATGGTCAAGGCCGATCAAGAGAACGACCAGTGGAATTTCCTCTGGGTGGTCGATTTCCCGATGTTCGAATTCAACAGCGACGAGAACCGCTACGAAGCACTGCACCATCCCTTCTGCGCCCCCAACACCACCGATCTGGGCAGCGATGAGGCGATGTGGGCCGACACCCTGCCAAACGCCCGCGCCCAGGCCTACGACCTGGTGCTCAACGGCCTCGAGCTGGGGGGCGGCTCCCTGCGTATTCACGACTCCTCCCTGCAACGCCAGGTGCTACAGACCGTGGGCCTGCCCCTGGCGGAAGCCGAGGAGCAGTTCGGCTTCCTGATCGAAGCGCTCGACATGGGAGCCCCGCCGCATGGCGGCCTGGCCTTCGGGCTCGACCGCATGGTGATGCTTCTGGCCGGGGAGGAATCGATCCGCGACACGATCGCCTTCCCCAAAACCCAGCAGGCACGCTGCCTCATGACTGCCGCTCCCGCCAAAGTGGCGGACCAACAGCTGGAAGACCTGCATGTGGCAAGCACCTGGGTAGATCCCAACGCGGACGATGACGCCTGAGAGGACGGTCAGCGAACCGGAATAGATTCCGTTCATTCCGAACTGCTGCAGCCGGATCGCTGAACCCTGAGGGCAGTTCATGGGGTGCCCTTTGGCCACCGGTTCGCGATCGACGGGTCCGTCCCGCGTCCGCACTGGTAGCGGCAACGACCTCCTGCGCCTGTATCTGCAGGACATCGGAAGGGTTGACCTGCTTACCAATGAGGAAGAGGTGCTCCTGGCTCGTCAGGTGCGGCACCGAGAAACCCTGCTGAAGGAAGAACGAGCTCTCGCTAGTGAGTACCCCCCGGTTCAACGGCTGCTTGAGCTGGAACAACTGCAACAACGGGAAGCCAATCACATCTGTCACTGGCCAACCAAACAGGAATGGGCCAAAGCCGCAGGCCTCACGCCGGAAGAACTGACCACGGTGCTGCGAGAGGGCTATGGCATCTGGTCAGACCACAGCGAACTGGAAAGCCGGGAACTGCAGAAACGCCTGCGTGAAGGACGCAGGGCTCGCGATCGGATGATCCAGGCCAACCTGCGCCTGGTGGTGACGGTGGCCAAGAAATATCAGCAGCGAGGCCTGGAACTGCTCGACCTGGTGCAGGAAGGCACCCTGGGGCTGGAACGAGCGGTGGAAAAATTCGACCCCACCCGCGGCTTCCGCTTCAGCACCTACGCCTACTGGTGGATTCGCCAGGGCATCACACGAGCCATCGCCACCCAGAGCCGAACGATCCGACTGCCGGTGCACGTCACCGAGAAGCTGAACCGCATCAAAAAGGTGCAGCAGGAGATCGCCGCCAATGAGGGACGGATCGCCTCTATGAGCGACCTGGCACGCGAACTGGGGCTGAGTGAAGAAACCGTGCGCCTCACCCTGATGCGGGTGCCGCGTTCGGTGTCGCTCGAGACCCGAGTGGGCAAGGACCAGGACACCCAGCTCGGGGATCTGCTGGAAGACGGCCATGCCACCCCCGAGCAGCAACTCACCCGAGACTCCCTGCACAACGACCTTGAGGAGCTGTTGGAAGAACTGACCGCCCGGGAGGCAGAGGTGATCCGGCGCCGCTTCGGGCTGGAAGACGACACTCCTCGCACCCTGGCGGAGATCGGCGAAGGCATGGCCCTGTCGCGCGAACGGGTGCGGCAGATCGAAACCCGAGCGCTGCTCAAGCTGCGCCAGCCTCAGCGCCGCATCAAGGTGCGTGAATACATCCTTGGCCTGGAATCCTGAGCTGCAGCAATGACCACCCCCCCTGGGATCGACATCGGTATTCCCACAGCCCAGCGCGAAGAGATTGCCGCCGGGCTGGCGCGCCTGCTGGCTGACACCTACGTGCTCTACGGCAAAACCCATGGTTTCCACTGGAACGTGACCGGACCGATGTTCAACACTCTCCATCTGATGTTTATGGAGCAATACACCGAGCTGTGGAACGCCCTGGATGTGATCGCCGAACGGATCCGTGCCCTCGGTGTGGTCGCACCCCACGGCGGCAGCACATTGGCAACACTGGCCTCCATTGAGGAAGCCGAGCAGCAGCCAGCAGCCCTAGCGATGGTGCAGGAATTAATGAGCGGCCATGAAGCGGTCGCAAGAACAGCACGGAGCCTGTTTCCCCTGGTCGATGCGGCCGGCGACGAACCCAGTGCTGATCTGCTCACCCAACGGCTCCAGATCCATGAAAAAACCGCGTGGATGCTGCGTAGCCTGCTGGAGAGCTGATCCGAACGACGCAATCACGGACGTAATCACGTCGGATCAAACCGGCTGAAGTCTCAAAAGAGCGCTGGGGCCCTCGATCATTGGAGAGCACTCGGTACATTGAAGAATCGCCCAGGGAGCTATGGCCAAATTCGTCTTCGTCACCGGTGGAGTGGTTTCCAGCATCGGGAAGGGGATTGTGGCCGCCAGCCTCGGACGGCTGCTCAAAGCCCGGGGGTACAGCGTCTCGATCCTGAAGCTCGATCCCTATCTGAATGTGGATCCGGGCACGATGAGCCCCTTCCAACACGGTGAGGTGTTCGTCACCGAAGACGGTGCCGAAACCGACCTCGACCTAGGACATTACGAACGCTTCACCGACACGGCGATGTCACGCCTCAACAGCGTGACCACAGGGTCGATCTATCAGTCGGTGATTAACAAAGAGCGCCGTGGTGACTACAACGGCGGCACGGTGCAGGTGATCCCCCATATCACTGGCGAAATCCGGGATCGCATCCACCGGGTGGCCGCCAACAGCAACGCCGATGTCGTGATCACCGAGATCGGTGGCACCGTGGGTGACATCGAGTCGCTGCCGTTCCTGGAGGCCATCCGTGAATTCCGCGGCGATGTGGGCCGCCATGACCTGGCCTACATCCACGTCACCCTGCTGCCGTACATCGGCACCTCCGGAGAACTCAAAACCAAGCCCACCCAGCACTCGGTGAAGGAGCTGCGTTCGATCGGCATCCAACCAGACGTGCTGGTGTGCCGCAGCGACCGAGACATCAACGACGATCTCAAGCGCAAAATCGGCGGCTTCTGTGGCGTCACGCAACGGGCGGTGATTCCATCTCTAGATGCCGACAGCATCTATGCCGTGCCCCTCACCCTCGAAGAGGAAGGACTCTGCCGTGAAGTGCTGGATGTGCTGCAGCTCCAGGATCATGAGAGCGACATGACCGGCTGGGCCCAGCTGGTGCACAAACTGCGCAACCCCGGTCCCACTGTGAAGGTCGCCCTGGTGGGCAAATACGTGCAGCTCAACGACGCCTACCTCTCGGTGGTGGAGGCGCTGCGTCATGCCTGCTTGGCGCAGGATGCCTCTCTTGATTTGCACTGGGTCTGCGCCGAGCAAATCGAAACCGATGGTGCCGACACTCTGCTCAAGGGCATGGATGCAGTAGTGGTGCCAGGAGGCTTTGGCAACCGCGGCGTCGATGGCAAGGTGGCCGCGATCCGCTGGGCCCGCGAGCAGAGGGTGCCCTTCCTGGGCCTTTGCTTGGGCATGCAGACAGCTGTGATCGAGTGGGCTCGCAATCAGGCCGGCCTCTCTGGTGCCTCCAGTGCCGAGCTCGATGCGGAGAGTCCACATCCAGTGATCCACCTCCTACCCGAACAGCAAGACGTGGTGGACCTCGGTGGCACCATGCGCCTGGGTGTCTACCCCTGCCGAATCGCCGAAGGGTCGATGGCGGAACGCCTCTATGCCGATGAAGTGGTGTATGAACGCCACCGCCATCGCTACGAGTTCAACAACGCCTACCGCAACCTCTTCATCGAATCGGGCTACCGCATCAGCGGCACCTCACCAGATGGACGGCTTGTTGAGCTGATCGAACTACCAGGCCATCCCTTCTTCACAGCCTGCCAATACCACCCGGAATTCCTTTCCAGACCAGGCAGGCCCCATCCCCTCTTCCGCGGCCTGATCGAAGCAGCCCAACAACGCCTGCCCAGCAGCCCTAGCGAAGCAATTCGTCAGCAACAGAAAAGCCAAGCTCAGCTCAACGTCGGTCCATGAGCCACCACCTACCGGTGGTGGAAACTTTCCACTCGCTCCAGGGGGAAGGGATGCATGCCGGCAGAAGCGCCTTCTTTATTCGCCTCGCCGGCTGCTCTGTGGGCTGCAGCTGGTGCGATACCAAACACTCCTGGCCGATGGAGTCGCACCCCAAGCAGAGCGTGACAACACTGGCTGCGGAAGCTGCCGCGGCTGCACAAGCCGGTGCTGCCTTCGTGGTGATCACCGGAGGTGAGCCCCTGCACCACAACCTCGATGCCCTCACCCAATCGATAAGAGCCGCCTGCACCCTGCCTGTGCACATCGAAACCAGCGGCGTGGATCCGATCAGTGGCTCACCCGACTGGATCACCCTCTCCCCCAAACGGCATCAACCGCCTCGTGCCGAACTGCTCGCGGCCTGCCATGAACTGAAGGTGGTGGTGCATGAAGCCAACGATCTGCTCTTTGCCGATGTGGCCGCCGCCCAGGCACCCCAAGCCAGCTGGTTGGTGCAACCGGGCTGGCAAAGCACGGAAGGACAGCAATTGGCGATCCACTATGCCCAGAGCCATGCGCACTGGCGCCTCAGCCTTCAGAGCCACAAGTGGCTGCAAGTGCGCTGAGAAGCATGCTTAGGCAGAAAGATGAGCGAAGCATCTGAGAGCAAGCAACTTCAGAGCGCCCTCAGGCAATTCTCAGGCAATGCACGCAACCCACTCAGGTTTGCGCCGGCTGTGTAGTGAAAACTATGAGTTAGACATGAATCAACAATGAATCATGAATGAGCTCACTTCACATTCAGCCAAATTTAAACGAGTCAAAATGTCACTTCAAATCCCAAAAGTGCATATGGGAAAGGAATACACAAGATTCCTTCAGCATCCATAGGAATCCTCTCCAAAACAACGGCTAAACTTGGTAGTGCTGAGAAAGCGCTGACCGGACAACCACCCAGGCAGCTTCCATGGACAACCTGTTTGATCTCCTCAGCCAGCGCTGGCATCGGCAGAAAAGTCAGCACGTCCTTGATCAGTCGCAGCTGAAGCCTCCTGGAGACCTGATCAGCCCAACGAACAAGGGTGGCTCTTCGCATGAGCACTTCGTTTTCTTTGATCAAGCTGACAGCAGCAGCCTGAGCGAACGCTCTGCAGCCGCACTGAACTCAGCAGGGATCGAAGCAAGGCCAACGCAGCACTTTGATGCCATCAATGGCTTCAGCATTCAGCTGACGCCGCTCCAGGCCGAAACACTTCGCCAAAGCCCTGGCATCGGCAGTGTCGAAGCTGACCGTCCGATGCCGCTGATGCCACCCGTGGAGGTGAGTCCAGCTGAGCCAAGAGGCTTCCAGAATTCTTTGCCTGCAGTCCAAAAGCCCTCTAGAGAAACGTTTGACACCAACAGGCCACTAGAACTGAGCCTGGAGCGTTTTTGGGTCGAGAACAAAGTTGAGCAGAGCGAAGAGCAAGCAAGACAAGAACAAACAAGCTCCATCTCCGCTTTGCCGGTATATGGCAACGGCACGGCCAGCACGGGTGAAGTCCTCCCCTATGGGGTGAAGGCCGTCTGGGGTGGCCAAGACATCTCCAAAAGAGGCAATGCCGGCAATGGCACCTATGCCTTCGTGATCGATTCCGGTGTGCTGAATACCACCGGCGATCTGAATATCAATACCAGTTGGTCGAAAAGCTGGATTAGTGGTGAGAGTGCTTTCACCGATGGCAACGGCCATGGCACCCATGTTGCCGGAACGATTGCAGCACTCGCCAACGGCACGGGTGTCGTCGGCGTCGCCCCGGGCGCTGAGGTGATCTCACTGAAGGTGTTCAATAGCAGCGGTGGCGGTGCCAGCTACACCACGATCATTAGCGCGATCAATCATGCCGTCGACATCATTAATAATAACGGCCTCGACAAAACCAAGACAGTCATCAACATGAGCCTCGGCGGAGGCTTCAGTTCGGGCCTTGATTCCGCCGTCAAAAATGCTGCCAATCAGGGAATCAAATTCGCGATTGCCGCAGGAAATAGTGGTGCGGATGCAGATGGTTATTCACCTGCTAGCGCTGGTGACCACGCCAATGTGTACACAGTCTCAGCTGTTGACAACCAATATCAGATGTCGTCATGGTCCAACTGGGATGACGCCAGCGGTGGGGACGATGTGGATGTGGCAGCGCCTGGCGTCAGCGTGCTGTCGTATTACCGCGGTGGAAACCTTTCCTATCTTAGTGGAACATCGATGGCAGCCCCCCATGTAGCGGGTTTGCTGTTGATGGGTGGAGTCAAAGAAGGAGACATGGTCAAGGCCAATTGGGCAGGCCAGAGCGATCCTTTTGCCTTGGCCTCCAATGGTCAGCCCCCATCTAATCCACCTTCACCACCACCGACTCCTATCAAGCCTCCTTCGGGAGGGTTAAACGACGATTTTAACGGAGGCAAGACCGAAAGCTTCTGGTCGTCAATCAGCCTTGGCTCAGTCAACAGCAACTTCACAGGGCGCACTAATTCGTTGTTTTTCTCGGGTACAGGGACCCGTTCCGCAACCACGAAGGCTATTGATCTCGATCAAGGTGCCACGATCAGTTTTGATCTGGTTTATGGCACTGATTACAACGGCGGGGAAGAAGTCGATGCTGGAGAAGAGATCGTGCTGGAGTATTCCAGTGATGGCAGCAGCTGGAAAGAACTAAAAACTTACGCCATTAGCGATAGCACACGTAGCTGGGGCAGCCACACCGCAAACCTTGCAGCAAATTTGACTACTGACAGCATCCAACTGCGCTGGCGTCAGAAAACCCATTCAAATAGCAACTGGGATCAGTGGGCCATTGACAATATCAACATCAAGGACACTGCCTTACCCACCTATTCAGAAGTAGCAGGCAAATACTTTTACGGAAACGGCGATTACTACTTCTTCTCGGGCACAATTAGTAGCCAGTATGGCGGCGGAGCCTTTTCAGCAGGACAGAAAATTCATGCCGGCGACAACGATGACGATGCTTTTGGCCAAGCCAACAATGAAACCGGCAATCAAGGCTATTACCTGATCACCTCTTCTAATAACAAGACCGGCAATACTAATGACTCTATTTCAATCGGAGACTATTACGACTCAGAGACCAAGGCCACTATCATTCCATACGCCAACACGGCTGGAACAAAAGGATTAGGATCTGAGAGTGCATATTTGACTTCACGCAAAACACAAGCTGATGATCTTATCAACAACTACTACGAAGCAGATTTACCATCTTACTATTGGGAGGTTAGTGGTAAGTATTTTTATGGAAATGGCGACTATTACAGCTTTACTGGCTTTATTAACGACGAGCACACTGATGGAAACTTAAGAACGAATCTAAAAATCTATGCAGGGACAGACACAAAAGACTCATTCACCTCCAACCTCAACGAGTTAGGACTAAATGGATTCTATAAATTAGACTATTACAAAAGAAGAACAGGCTCTATCGCTGATGGCATAAAAATAATTAGCTATCACGATTCTGAGTCACAGTTCAACATTCGCCCTTATAAGGTCAATCCTGGCCTCCATGGACTTGGATCGGAAAGCGGATGGCTCACATCGACAAAAAATCGACACAAAGACTTTTTTAATTACCAAGAAGTTGCAGATGTTTCTGTAATTACAATTGAATCTTCTGGCTCCATCCATCTCGTTAAAGACTCCTCTGGAAATCTCTACGCTAAAAATGCCGCCTCAGGTGCTCTCGACGACATCATCATCGGCAATAGGCAAGTCACCACAAGCACCTGGCAAGGATGGGCTCTAGCCGCTGCCGACTCCATCAACGGCACTAATCAAGTCATCAATCAAAATAGCGATGGTGATCTCTCCCGATGGCAACTCAATTCCAATTGGGAATTCACTGGTGCCTCCTTTATCAACTACAACTCAGCCGACTACCTCAAAGCTGAATCCGACTTCGGAATTGACTTCAATCAAGATGGTCTAACAGGTACCATCGCCACCACTGCCATCGAATCGGCTGGCTCCATCCATCTCGTTAAAGACTCCTCTGGAAATCTCTACGCTAAAAATGCCGCCTCAGGTGCTCTCGACGACATCATCATCGGCAATAGGCAAGTCACCACAAGCACCTGGCAAGGATGGGCTCTAGCCGCTGCCGACTCCATCAACGGCACTAATCAAGTCATCAATCAAAATAGCGATGGTGATCTCTCCCGATGGCAACTCAATTCCAATTGGGAATTCACTGGTGCCTCCTTTATCAACTACAACTCAGCCGACTACCTCAAAGCTGAATCCGACTTCGGAATTGACTTCAATCAAGATGGGAAAATTTCATCAATTAACAAATTCACCTGAGGACCTAAATTATCTGCAAGAACTTTGATTAATCGCTAACGCTCTCTAGTCTAGCAATATCCCTTGAAACTGTATTGCATGTGCCTTCCACACCCTCCAGCGCAGCTGTGCACCATGTGGAATATCGACCACAATCGGCCACGAAGCGTTAAATGGCACTAAATAAGGCTGCTTACCCAGAGTAAGGAAACTGCGCTTGCGGGGAGTCTCGGGTGAACACAACTTTCGGGTACTCATCACCACCAGAGGTCCATTCAAAACAAATAGCGCTTTACCCGCAGCCTGGGGCAGACGCTTCATCGTCAAAGCCTGCCCAGACAACCAGGTGTTGTTACAGCCCACCTCCACCTCTTTGCCGATGATCAATTGCACCCGCCAATCGATCGGGTGAGCTGAAATCAACGGATCCGAACTCTGAGGTAAAAGACCAGAGGGTTGGATCACCCAGCGCTGAAGCCCTGCTGCAGGTGCGGGGTAACCACTCAAATCAAGTCTGGGAATAGCAGTCGCCGGTCCTGCTGCACCCAGACAGAGCATCGTCAGCACTGCAGACCATCGACCAGACCTCAATCCACCAACAGCCGAAAACAGGTTGAACAGACCCTTGGCCATGACCCATGCGGCAACAGAATGCCAAGCATGACCGATTCAACCGTGATTGCCCTGCTCTCCGGTGGCCTTGATTCCGCCACCGCCGCGGCCCTCGCCGGTGAAGCCGGCCATCGAGTGATTGGCCTCTCCTTTGATTACGGACAACGCCATCGACGCGAACTGAAGGCAGCAGCAGCCTTAGTCACCACCCTCGGCCTAGCGGAGCACCACATCATTGAGGTGAACCTCGCCAGCTGGGGAGGCTCCTCCCTCACCGACGCACAACAAACCATCCCCACCGAAGGCGTGGAGGAAGGGGTGATCCCAAGCACCTATGTCCCGGGTCGCAACACGGTGTTTATCAGCATCGGCCTCAGCCTGGCGGAAGCACGCGGCGCCGATCGCATCGTTCTGGGTGTCAACGCCGTTGACTATTCCGGCTATCCCGACTGCCGGCCCGACTACCTGGCTGCCTTTCAGACTCTCGCCAATCTGAGCAGCAAGGTGGGCCGCGAAGGCCATGGCCCTCAACTATGGGCCCCTCTGGTCACCTGGAGCAAACAGCGGATCGTGGAGGAGGCCCTCCGTCTCAACGTGCCGATTGAACAGACTTGGAGTTGCTACAGCGGTGGCGAGCAACCCTGCGGCGTATGCGACAGCTGCCGGATCCGCGATCAAGCCCTGCGTGCTGCAGGCCGCCCCGATCTCTGCAGTGCAGGCCGTTGACGTATCCCGCCTCTCAAGGTGCTGAGTCGCAATCCGGTGCACCGGCGACGCGTCAAACGTTGCCGTGGCTGGAGCCGAACCAGGTGGCCAATGCCATGACAGCTCAGTGGGGAGAAGCAGGCTTCATCTGGCTCGATGGCGACGGCAGCTCCCGCGGCCGCTGGGTCACCCTTGGTGCCGATCCGGTGGAGCAGCACTGCTGCCGGGGACTACCCGGTGAAAACAGCTCTTCCAATCCCTTTGATGTGCTGCGCCAACTCTCACCGGGGCACTGGACCGGTTGGCTCAGCTACGACGCCGCCGCCTGGAGCGAAGCCACCAAGCCTTGGCGCGGCGATGCCATGGCCAGCCTCTGGATCGCACGCCATGACCCAGTGCTGCGCTTTGATCTACAGCAACAACAGGTCTCGCTGGAGGGGGTCAACCCGCAACGCCTCAAGGCGATGCAGCAATGGTGGAACGCGCTGGTCGTCACCATGTCGACGACAAGTGAGACGATCACAACAGCAGCAGCGAACGCCGATGCCCAAGGAAGCCAAACCCCACTCAATACCCGTTGGACGCGAGAGACGAGCCGCAACGACTACGCCAAAGGAGTCGAGCGAATCCGCGAGCTAATTGCGAGTGGTGATCTCTTCCAAGCGAACCTCACAGCCTGCGCCTGCAGTCCGATCACTGCCGAAATTACCAATCTGGATCTCTTCCAGAGACTGCGCTCCCGCTGCCCCGCTCCCTTCGCCGGCCTCGTGGTGGCTGACGGCGACGCCAACGGCGAAACCTTGCTCTCCACCTCGCCCGAACGCTTCCTCGAGGTGCTACCTAATGGGCAGGTGGAAACCCGGCCGATCAAAGGCACGCGCCCCCGCGATAGCAATCCGGAGAAAGATACCGCCAATGCCGCTGAACTGATCTGCAGCAGCAAAGACCGAGCCGAGAACGTGATGATCGTGGACCTGCTCCGCAACGACCTGGGCCGTGTTTGCATCCCTGGTTCGGTGCAAGTGCCCCAGCTGGTCGGCCTGGAGAGCTATGCCCGTGTGCATCACCTCACCTCGGTGGTGACCGGGCAACTGCGCCAGGGCAAAACCTGGGTGGATCTGCTGGAGGCGAGCTGGCCCGGAGGCTCGATCAGTGGTGCACCCAAACTGCGTGCCTGCCAACGCATCGCCGAGCTGGAACGCAGTGGCCGAGGGCCCTACTGCGGATCCTTGCTACGAATCGACTGGGACGGCCGCTTCGACAGCAACATCCTCATCCGCACCGTCCTTCGCAAAGACGACCAGCTGCGGGTGCACGCCGGCTGCGGCATCGTCGCTGACTCTGACCCTGAAGCGGAAGCTGACGAGCTCGACTGGAAACTGCTGCCGTTGCTGGAGGCTCTGGGATGACCGAAACCATCGCCTGGATCAATGACCGCTGGGGGCAGCCCACGGAACTGAGCCTTCCTCTCAGCGACCGTGGCCTACAGCTGGGCGATGGCGTTTTTGAAACCGTATTGGTACGCAACGGACAGCCCCAACTTCTCCAAGCGCACCACCGGCGCTGGTGCGATGGAGCAACAGTCCTGGGGATGGCCCTACCGCCAACCCTGGAAGTGCTTCGACCTCTCATTGCAGAAGCGGTTCAACGCAGCTGCAGCGATGGCGCGCTGCGTCTGAACTGGAGCCTCGATGGTGCCGGAGCACGAGGAATCCAACTACCACCTGGCGAGCCAGATCCCAGCGAGCACCACTTCTGGTTCAGCCTCAGCCCACATACACCAACCTTCAACACCGTGCGCACCTGGATCAGTCGCCATGAACGGCGTAACGCCAACAGTCGCCTGAGCCATTGCAAAACCTTCGCCTACGGCCAGGCCATCCAGGCCCGCCGCGAAGCGATCCGCGCAGGGGCCGATGAAGGCTTACTACTCAGCACCACCGGCGAGCTCTGCTGCGCCAGCACTGCCAACCTGCTGGTTCAACGCCAAGGCCAGTGGCTGACACCGCCCCTAAGCAGCGGCTGCCTGCCGGGCGTGATGCGCGAAGAGCTGCTGAAGAACGGCCTTGCCCACGAACAACGCCTGGACCCGCATCCGGAAGCGAATGACTGCTGGCTGCTGATCAACAGCCTCGACTGCCGCGTGGTGAGTGCAGTGGACGATCAGCCCCTCAACACCAACGTCAATGCTGCAGCGCTCTGGAAAGCGCAGCTCCACTCCGATTGCTGACGAGCAAGAAAGACCCAGACGACGTTTTTAGTGCAGCGGTCCATTCAGACGACCCTTGCCAGTCTTTCGGCAAGGCAAACCGCCGCAGCGATAGAACTAGAACTCCGCAGAGATCTCGGGCTCTACAGCCTCACCGGGCCGTGGTCACAGGCACGATCGGCTCGGGCCAGATGGAGCTGTTGGTCTTAGCAGGTTTGTCACTCTTGCTCCTGCCAAGTGCCATCCACACAGCCCTAGCGATGGTGTCCCCCAGGCTCTGACCTACCTGGAGGGGAACTCAAGAGGAAGCGGAAGCTACAGCGAAGCAGCCCAGCCTTAAACGGTCAGGAACTGATCCACCACAGCCTGGCTCAACTCACTGGTAGGTCCGCTGGCGACAATGCCCCCCCGCTGCATCGCGTAATAGCGGTCGGCCTGACGCACGAAATGGAGATGCTGCTCCACGAGCAGCACACCAATCCCGGTCTCAGAAATGATCCGTCGCACCGCCGCCTCAATGTCCTGCACGATGTTGGGCTGAATGCCTTCCGTGGGCTCATCAAGAAGCAGCAATTTTGGTCGACCCAGGAGTGCCCGAGCGATGGCTAGCTGCTGCTGCTGACCACCGCTGAGATCCCCACCCTTGCGAGGCAAAAACTCTTGCAGGATCGGGAAGAGTTCATACACGAAGGGATCGATGCGGCGATGGCGAGCCAATCCCCCAGGCAAAGCTTCCATCCCCAGCTTCAGGTTCTCCTCGACCGTGAGCTGCGGGATGATCTCGCGACCCTGGGGTACATAGCCAATTCCCGCCCGTGCCCGGGAATGGGGTGGTTGCCGATCCAGCCCAGCGCCGTTGAAGACAAGCTCGCCACGGCGGGGCCGCAGCAAACCGATTAATGACTTCAGCAATGTGGTTTTACCCACACCGTTGCGCCCGATCAGGCAGACCATTTCACCCGCTTTCACAGTGAGGTCCACATCCCGGAGGATGTGGCTTTCGCCGTAGTAGGTGTTCAAGCCACGGATCTCTAGAAGCGTCGTCATCCGTTCTCCTCCTCGGACGTGCCGAGATAAACCTCAATCACACGTGGATCAGCCTGCACCTGATCCATCGTTCCCTCGCAGAGCACATGGCCCTGGTGCAGCACCGTCACCGGACTCTCAAGCCGACGGATGAACTCCATGTCGTGCTCAATCACCAGCACGGTGTGATCACCGGCCAACGACTTGAGCAGATCGGCAGTGAGATCCGTTTCCTCATCGGTGAGACCCGCCACCGGTTCATCCACCAGCAACAGATCAGGATCCTGACCGACCAGCATCGCGATCTCCAACCACTGCTTCTGGCCATGGGACAAGGAACCCGCAGCCCAATCGGCCCGGTTCTGCAAATTGACGATGCTCATGAGGTGATGCACCTGATCCCGCTGCCCTGCTGTGAGACGTTGGAACAGCAGCGACCAGGGCTGCTTCGGACGACTCACCGCCAGGGCCAGATTCTCCTGCACACTCAGCTTCTCGAACACCCTTGGGCTCTGGAACTTGCGACCAATGCCCAGACGGGCGATGCGGTGCTCCGGACGTCCCAACAGTGAGCGTCCTTTGAACACCACGTCGCCGTCCGTTGGCGCGGTCTTGCCAGTAATCACGTCAAGAAACGTGGTCTTACCGGCTCCGTTCGGCCCGATCACTGCACGGAGTTCACCGGGCTGCAAGCTGAGGTTGAGATCTCGAAGCGCCAAAAAGCCGTCAAAGCTGACGGTGATCTGACGCAATTCCAACAGGGCTGACCTCATGGCTGCACCTCCACCTGACCTTCAAGTTCGAGACGGGGATAGGTACCAATGCGGCGCACGATCCCAACACTGTTGAGCGCATGACCCCAACCGATCAGCCAGTTCCCCAGAGTGTTGATTCCTAGAGAGTTGAGCCATGGAAACGCAGTGCTTTGACGGATCAACGCATTGCCCCAACGGATCAACCAGTTCCCCAGAATGTTGAGGCAATAACCCAGACGGTTGAGCCAGTTGCCAGGGCCTTCGCCGCGGAACCAACCAATCACGCCTTCAGGCAGCGCCGTCACCACAAGGATGAACAAACCACCCTGAATGAACAGCCAGCTCTCCGGCAGTGCCTCACTCACGAGACTCTTGGCGAAGTTGATCACCACAGCTCCGAGAATCGCCCCGACCAGGGTTCCACGACCGCCAACCGCAACCCAAATGACCATGTCAATCGACATGGGTACTTCCATGAACTGGGGCGAAGCACTTCCCGATTGAACGGTGTAGAGGGCACCGCCGATCCCGGCCAGTGCCCCAGCCAGTCCAAACACAAGCGTCTTGAACAACGTGGGGTTGTAGCCGGCGAAACGCAGTCGCGGCTCATCGTCGCGGATCGCGATCAAGACATCGCCGAAACGACCGCGCACCACCCAACGCAACAGCGCCCAGATCAGGATCACCACTACAGCGGTGACCCAAAAGAACCAACGCTGCATCAAGTCGGAGCCGACGTACTGACCAAACAATTTGGTCGCAGGGGTCTGCAGACCGTTGGTGCCGTTAATCAGCTTCTGCTGCCCATTGAAGAAGTTGTAAAAAACCAGCAATGCGGCCTGGGTCAGGATCGAAAAGTAGACCCCTTTGATCCGATTGCGGAACACGAGTCCACCCAGGACGCCAGCCAGAACCCCGGGGATCAGCCAGATCGCCACAAGAGTGAACCAAGGCGACGCGAAGGGATGCCAAAAGAACGGCAGCTCTTTGACGCCATAAAGACCAAAAAACTCAGGGATGCCGTTGGGCAGATCACCGGCATTACTGAGCTGCAGGTACATCGCCGCGGCATAGCCGCCAAGGGCGAAAAAGATGCCCTGTCCGAGGCTGAGCAGACCAGTAAATCCCCAGATCAGATCGATTCCGAGGGCCACGATCGCCAGGGAAAGAAAACGACCCAGAAGGTTGAGCCTGAACACCGGAAGAATCGCTGGCGCAGCAACGATTGCGGCAACGATCAGCACCCAGAGGCAGACCAGAAGCCAGCGTCGTTGTTGTAAGGATTGGAACATTGCTCAGGCCTCCACCATGCGGCCCTTCTGTGGGAAGAGACCCGCGGGACGGAACTGCAGAAAGACGACGATCAGGGCAAAGACCATCACCTGAGCCATGCTCGTCGTGGCAAAGAACTCGACCGCACTCGCCAAGGGTGCCGGCATATCAGGCCAAACAGACAGCAGCCGACCTGCACCAATCAGGTCCGTGAGAACACCAATGGCAAAGGACGCCAGAACGGTGCCATACAAATTGCCCACACCGCCAAGAACCACAACCATGAAGCAGCCGACGATGTAGGAACCACCGACGTTCGGGCCCACAGAACCGAGCAACGAGACCGCCACACCGGCCACACCGGCCAGACCGGAGCCAATGCCGAATGTGAGCACATCAACTGTTTCGGTTGGGATGCCGAGGCAATCGCTCATCGATCTGTTCTGGGTGACGGCACGGATGCGCATGCCCCAGACACTGCGATTCAAAAACCAACTGACTCCAACGACCGCCATCACCGTCATCACGATGATCACCAGCCGGGGAACTGGGAAGGTCATGTCGGCCATCTCCAGACCACCTCGCATCCACTGCGGTGCCGTGACATCAACATTGCGAGCATCTGCACGGGCAATCCGGTCGATCTGTGAGGCCAAACCTCCAGCAAGGCAGACACCCAAAAAGGCGGAGAAGGCCCAGGAGCCCAATCGGATCAACCGCGCACGCGCTCCCGCGAACCAGCCGGAAGGAAGCAAAAGGGGCAAACCAAATCCAGACACAAGCGCCAGGATCAGACCGGCGGCATAGGCCATCGGCACGCTGCGCACGAACTGCTGCAAGATCAAACTGACGCCCCAGGTCGCCAGCAGCGTCTCCAGCGGACTGCCATAAAGGCGACGGATCACGGTGCGTTCCAAAAGGATGCCGACCACACCACTGACGACAAAGGCCAGCGGAATGGCGACGAGCACATAGCAGTTGTAAAGGGGTTGCAGCGCAGGCAGCTTGAAGATCAGCTGCACCACATAGGTGGTGTAGGCACCGAGCATGATGAGCTCGCCATGGGCGAGGTTGATCACACCCATCAGGCCAAACACGATCGCCAGTCCAAGTGCAGCCATCAGCAAGACCGAGCCGATGGCGACACCGTTGAACAGGCTTTCAAAAAGCAGTTGCACGGAAGTCGGGACTGAAGCAGTCAGTGGAACGACAAAAAGAGGAGTCCCTAAAGGGACTCCTCCACAAACAATTCAGCAATCAAACAGAGATGAAGCCGAATCAGAGCTTGTACTTACCGCCCTTGGAGGAATCGGTCCAATCACAGGCATAACCGGTGGAATCAGGGTGGATCTGGTTCCAGGCTTGCGGTGACACGGGGCCATCGGTCTCCTCGAGGATGGCGAACTGACCGTCCTTGGTGATCTGACCGATCCGCACGGTCTGGGAGAGGTGATGGTTCGGCATCACCTTCACAGGACCTTGAGGAGCATCAAACTCGATGCCAATCAGAGCTTCACGCACCTTGTCGTCTTCAAAGCTGTTGGCCTTTTCGACGGCGGCTTTCCACAGGTAGACCATGTTGTAAGCCGATTCCTGAGGGTCAGCGACCATCCGATCAGCGCCATAGGTGGCCTTGAAGTCGGCAGCGAACTTCTTAGAAGCCGGGGTGTCGATCGACATCATGTAGTTCCAAGCGCCGTAGTGGCCCTCAAGGAACTCGGAACCGATGGTGCTGATTTCTTCTTCAGCGATCGAATAGCTCATCACGTAGTAGCCATTGGCAGGCGTGATGCCGGCGTCCTGGATCTGCTTGAAGAAGGCAACGTTCTGGTCACCATTCAGGGTGTTGATAATTACACCACCATCAGGCAACGCCTTCTTGATCTTGGCGATGATTGGTGCCACCTCGGTGTTACCCAGGGGCAGGTAATCCTCACCAACAACCTTGCCGCCAAGCTGCTCAACCTGAGCCTTGGTAATGGTGTTGGAGGTACGGGGGAAGACATAGTCAGAGCCCACCAGGAAGAAGTCCTTACCGGCAGCGGGTGACTTCTCATACATGAACTTGGTCGCCGGCTCCGACTGCTGGTTCGGGGTGGCACCGGTGTAGAAGATGTTGTTGGAACACTCCTGGCCTTCGTACTGAATCGGGTAGAAGAGGAAGGCGTTCTTCGATTCGTAAACCGGCAGCATCTCTTTGCGGCTGGCGGAGGTCCAGCCACCAAAGACGACGGGCACCTTGTCCTGGTCGATCAGCTTTTTCGACTTCTCAGCAAAGGTGGGCCAAGTGGATGCACCGTCTTCAACGATGGTTTCAATCGTGTAGTTCTTGCCATCGACCTCAACACCACCAGCGGCATTGATCTCTGCAATGGCCATCTTCTCGGTGTCCACCAGCGTCTTCTCCGAGATGGCCATCGTGCCGGTCAGAGAATGGAGGATGCCGACGGTGACGGTGCAATTGCCGTCGTCATCACAAGTGGCGTTAGTGGCCTCATCACTACCACCACCACAGGCAGTAACGGCCAGGCCCAATGACGCCGCAGCCAGACCGGCAAACAGACGCTTGGAGAGAGAAGAGCTCATGAAATCCTCAACACAGGATGCGCGCCTCGCGGCGACACCGGTTGAGTAGGACCCCTGAGCAATCGTTTTTGTATCAACAGGAACCAAATCGTATAACGTTTTTTTAATCTCTCCTTAACTTGGTAACTTTGGTAACTGCTGCTGCAGAAAGGCCACCACAAATTCCAGGCCTTCGCGGCTGTGCAGATTGGTGAAGCACCAAGGCCTTTCCCCCCGCATCCGCAAGGTGTCGCGTTCCATCACCGCGAGGTCTGCACCCACCAACGGTGCCAGATCAATTTTGTTGATCACCAGAAGATCGGAACGGGTGATGCCAGGACCTCCCTTGCGCGGAATCTTGTCGCCAGCCGCGACATCAATCACATAGATGCACAGGTCCACCAGCTCCGGACTGAAACTTGCGGCCAAGTTGTCGCCGCCGCTCTCCACCATCACCAGATCCAGATCGGGAAACTGCGCCTCCAGCTCTGCCACCGCCGCCCGGTTGATCGAGCAGTCCTCCCGAATCGCCGTATGGGGGCAGCCACCGGTTTCCACCCCGCGGATTCGTTCTGGGGCAAGGGCACCTGCGCGAGTGAGGAACTGGGCATCTTCCTGGGTGTAGATGTCGTTCGTCACCACGGCGAGCTGCAACTGATCCCGCAGTTGTCGGCATAACGCTTCCACCAGGGCTGTTTTTCCGGAGCCCACTGGCCCTGCCACTCCCACACGCAGCTTGCTGCCCATCAGCTTCGGAACAAACGCGAATACAACTCAGCATGGGCCAGCTGAGCCAAAGATGCGCCAACTCCGCCAGACCAGAGCTGGCGCGGATCCTGCTCCTGAAGCAACCGCGCCTGCTCAGCGATCCTGGGCAACAGACGCTGCTGCAGCACCTGAGCCCGGGTGGGCCCCAACGGCACCAAACGCACTGCCGCACTGAGCTGATTGGCGGTCCAACCGTAGAGATAGCCCTCCACCATCTCCGTCTCGGACACGGCAAGCACTAATGCTGCCCAAGCCCAGGCCCCTGGCCAAGCGAGCTTGGCAGGATGCGGCAGATCATGGTCCATATCCGCCATCAGCTGAAGCAGAGATCCCCCCATCTGCCGCTGCTGCGCGCGCATCTCAACCGCTTCCCGGGTCGACAGCAGCCATCCATCCAGATCGAGCACACGGTTCAAAGCGGCCTCATCACCAAGACGAGTCCAGAGCTGCAGGTCTGCCCTGAGCAACGAGAGAGCCGCAGCCTCCAAGCGCAGGGCACCCCGTTCCAGTTCGGCTGTGAGCCAATCCTCGAGCGACGCCTCATCCGTGAGCAAACCCGCCTGAATCAACACCTCCAATCCCTCGGAGTAGCTGAAGGCACCCACCGGCAAGGCAGGACTGACCAACTGCAGCAGGGCCAATGCACTCATACCGAAGAATTCATCTCGGAGTCGACATGCTCGTGGCCATGTCGATGGCTGTGGCCAGCGTAGGCACCGCCTTCCGGCAGAAAGGGACGACGACAACGGCTCAGCGTGAGCCCCAACCCGGCCAACATCGTCGCGAGCACGGCGTCATCTAACAGAAACAGCTCATGCTCATGCAGCTCAAGGGACACATGCCGATTGCCCAAGTGATAAGCCGCCTGCAATAACGCCAGGGGCGAAGCAGCCTGAACCCGTAGCAACTCCTCCTCTGCCGCCACCACCACCACCTGCCGCGTCCGCGTCCCATCGACCAACCGTTCACCAGGCTGAAGCGAGCCCTCCCGGGGCAATTGCAACAGCACATCCAGGCCACAACTGGTGCGCCTCCTGCCCCGCATCACTGTGCGCTGATGGGCACTGAGCGGGAGCTGCAACAGCTCAGCCTTTGCTGCGGCGGATGGGGCCGCAGCGGCCTGTCGATGTTCCAGCACGATCACCACGTCAGCCACCGATTCCGTCCTCCCTGATGACCCCAGCGTTCCCAACCATCGAACCGTTGTTTGACATGCATTGCTACACAGTGAAGATGCCTGCTGCGCCGAGCGTGAGTCAATGCAACGCCCCGAGCCCTGGCATGGCCACTGCCAGCTGCACTTCGACTACGCCAAGAATCGCACCCTTCACCAGGGAGGCTGCACAGCTCCCTTCAAGCTGCTGCGTGCAGAGCAAGGTGACAATGGCCGCTGCGAGCTACCGCTGCTGCATACCGCCGGGGGCCTCGTCGGCGGTGACCAGCTCAGTCTCGATCTCAACCTCAAAAGGGACAGTCGCGCCCTGATCACCAGTGTGGCGGCGCAAAAGGTGTATGGAACCGTGGGCCGCAGCAGCCTCCATCCCGAAGGGGCGTGGGCGCTGCAAACCGTGCAATGCCAGCTGGCCAGAGGAAGCGATTTGGAATGGCTTCCGCAGGAGCTCGTGCTCTATGCCGATGCGTTGTTCGAACAACGGCTCAGCGTGATTTTGCCCAACAACGCCTCCTTTCTGAGCGCCGAAATCGTGCGACTAGGTCGCACCGCCGCCAATGAAGTGCTGCAACAAGGACGATGGCGCTCAGCCCTCGCCATTCAACGACGCGATGGCGAAACACTGCAGTCCAGCCGCTGGGAATTGGTGGATCGCCTGGAACTCGGCAACAGCAGCCTCACCGATCAACACGGTCTCCAGGGCCAACCCGTGTTCGGATCACTGGTTTGGGCGGCACCGATAACCCTGGCTCCAGAGGTGATGACCTCTCTCCTCGATCACGCCCGCAACGATCGTGCCGGCCTCACTGGCACCATGCGCTGCGGCCAACTTGAGCAGGGCTTGGTAGCCCGCTACGCCGGCCCCTCCAGTCGAGACGCACGTTTTTGGTTCAGCCGCATCTGGGCCCGCACCCGGGCCCTGCGGGGATTGGCCCAGCCAAGAATTCCACGGGTCTGGCCGTTGCAAGAGCAGCCATTGGAGCGACAAGAGTTCACAACGAACCCGTTATCGGCCACAACAGCGACACACTGAAGAAGACCGAGGCCCCCTATGCATCTCAGTCCCCAGGAAAAAGACAAACTGCTGGTCGTAACCGCGGCCTTGCTGGCGGAACGACGGCTCAATCGCGGCCTCAAGCTCAATCACCCCGAGGCGGTGGCCTGGCTCAGTTTTTTGATTCTGGAAGGGGCCCGTGACGGCAAAACGGTGGCAGACCTCATGCAGGAAGGCACCACCTGGCTGGCACGCGATCAGGTGATGGAAGGGGTGCCTGAGCTGGTGAATGAGGTGCAGATCGAAGCGGTGTTTCCAGATGGCACCAAGCTTGTCACCCTTCACGACCCGATCCGTTGAGGCCTTTCTCCATGCCATCCCTGATTCCCGGCGAGCTGCTTCCCGAACCCGGAGAACTCGAACTCAATGCCGGACGTCCCGTCACCACCATCAACGTCGCTAACAGCGGCGACCGTCCCGTCCAGGTGGGCTCCCACTTCCATTTCTTCGAAGCCAATGCAGCCCTGCAATTCGACCGGGAGGCCTCCCGCGGACAACGACTCGACATCCCTGCGGGCACGGCGATCCGCTTCGAACCCGGCGACAACCGTGACGTGAATCTGATCCCCTACGCCGGCGCCCGACAGGTGATCGGCTTCAACGGCCGCATCAACGGACCCCTCGACGCCTGAATCCATGCCTTATCGCATTTCCCGCCAGGCCTACGCCGAGACCTATGGCCCCACCCGCGGCGATCGCGTCCGCCTCGCCGACACCGAGCTGATTCTCGAGGTTGAGAAGGATTACACCGTTTATGGCGATGAGGTGAAATTCGGCGGCGGCAAAGTGATCCGCGACGGCATGGGCCAGGCCCAAACCTCACGGGCTGGCGGTGCCGTCGACACCGTGATCACCAACGCTCTGATCCTCGACTGGTGGGGGATCGTCAAAGCCGACGTGGGCCTCAAAGATGGTCGCATCGTTGGCATCGGCAAGGCCGGCAACCCCGACACCCAGGAAGGAGTGACGATCGTGGTTGGACCCGGCACCGAGGCGATCGCCGGTGAAGGCCACATCCTTACCGCTGGAGGCATCGACACCCACATCCACTTCATCTGCCCTCAGCAGATCGAAACGGCCCTGGCCAGCGGCGTGACCACCTTGATGGGTGGCGGCACCGGACCGGCCACCGGCACGAATGCCACCACCTGCACTCCCGGTGCGTTTCACATCGCCCGGATGCTGCAAGCCGCCGAAGGCCTGCCGGTGAATCTGGGCTTCTTCGGCAAAGGCAACGCCAGCACGCCGGAAGCCCTCGAGGAGCAAGTGCGCGCCGGCGCCTGTGGACTGAAACTGCACGAAGACTGGGGCACCACCCCGGCGGCGATCGATGCCTGTCTATCCGTGGCAGACCAGATGGACGTGCAGGTCTGCATTCACACCGACACTCTCAATGAAGCCGGATTTGTTGAGGACACGATCGCCGCGATCAAAGGTCGCACGATCCACACCTTCCACACCGAAGGTGCCGGTGGTGGTCATGCTCCAGACATCATCAAGATCTGCGGGGAGGCGAACGTGCTGCCCAGCAGCACCAACCCGACGCGCCCTTACACCCGCAACACACTCGAGGAACACCTCGACATGCTGATGGTGTGCCACCACCTGGATCCAAAGATCCCGGAAGACGTGGCCTTCGCCGAATCACGCATCCGTCGCGAGACGATCGCCGCCGAAGACATCCTGCATGACCTCGGTGCCTTCTCGATCATCGCCAGCGACTCGCAAGCCATGGGCCGCGTCGGTGAGGTGATCACACGCACCTTCCAGACCGCCCACAAGATGAAGCTGCAGCGGGGTGCCCTGCCGGAAGACTCAAACCGCAACGACAACCATCGCCTGAAGCGGTACATCGCCAAAGTGACGATCAACCCGGCTCTGGCCCATGGCATCAGCAGCGAAGTGGGCTCGGTGGAAACCGGCAAATTGGCTGATCTGGTGCTGTGGAAGCCGGGCTTCTTTGGCATCCGCCCGGAGCTCGTGCTCAAGGGCGGCTCAATCGTCTGGGCCCAGATGGGCGATGCCAACGCCTCGATTCCGACCCCCGGACCGGTGCATGGCCGGCCGATGTTCGGTGCCTTCGGCAAAGCCCTCGCTGCCAGTTGCCTCACCTTCGTGAGCAAAGCCGCGATGGACGCCGACATTCAGCGCCAACTGGGGCTGGATCGCACCTGCATGGCTGTTCAAGACACCCGCAACGTTGGTAAAAAATCCCTAAAGCTCAATGCCGCACTCCCAAAAGTGAGCGTGGATCCTCAGACCTATGAAGTCTTCGCCGACGGCGAGCTACTCACCTGCGAACCCGCCGAGGTGTTGCCCCTGGCCCAGCGCTACCTACTGCTTTGAGCACCACCCTGCTGGTGGTCCAACACGTGGACCGTGAAGGGCCGGGCGTGATTGCCGAGCTGGCTAGGGAGCGGGGGATGTCGATCACAACGCTGCGACCAGACCGTGGCGATCCATTCCCGAACCCCGCCGACAGTGCAAACACCGTGGCGCTCGTGCTCGGTGGACCCATGGGGGTGAACGAGCAACATCAGCCTGGGATGGCATGGCTGCAGAGGGAGCTGGACTGGCTCAAGACCTGGCATGCGAGCAAACGTCCCGTGCTCGGCATCTGCCTGGGAGCCCAGCTGCTGGCGACCGCAGCCGGGGGCAGCGTCGAGCCACTGCAGGTTGGCCAACCGCCAACCCCTCTCAAAGAAGTGGGATTGGGTGCCATTCACTGGTGGACCACTGCCGACCAGGAGCCAATGCTGCAGGGTCTGGATGCAAGTGAGATCGTGCTGCACTGGCATGGAGATCGCATCCGGCTACCGCACGAGGCCACCTTGCTCGGCTCATCACTGCACTGTCTCGAACAGGTGTTCCGCATCGACCGTCATGCAATCGGGCTGCAGTGTCACCTGGAGCTGAGCGGCAAGACCATCCACCGTTGGCTCAACGAAGACAAGGATTATGTGGTGAGCGCCCGAGGCGAACAGGGGCTGGACGAACTACAACGCCAATGGAGCCAGTTCGGCCCAAGACTTGAACATCAGGGACGACGCCTGTTCAGCAACGTGCTTGATCAATGGGCAGCCATGAATCAAGACTGAGCAGTCGAGAAGGTAATGAGAATGACAAAACCGATGGTGCTTCTGTGTAATCAACGACATTGAGCCCCGGATGCGTAACAACAGCCACCTGTCGGGACCTAGCTGTTGGCGTTCAATTCCAATGAGCGCGAGCAGCGGTGATGTTCACGGAATACAGACCAACGTCTGGATATGACGAATACTTCTGCCGGCGTGATGAGGCTCCTCGCTCATCTCTCGAGCCTCTGCTGTCCTCTCTGGGGCAGATGGGCATTGCCGAACTCAACCGAAACCATGCCGCCGCCAGTCATCTACTTCGGCGCTTAGGGGCCACCTTTCGCCTCAATGAAAGTGGCATCCATAGCGGCGAACGGATCCTGCCCTTCGATCCGCTTCCACGCCTAATTGGCAGCAGCGAGTGGCAACGTCTCGAACAGGGGCTGATCCAGCGTCTTGAGGCGATCGACTGCTTTCTCGCCGACGTCTATGGCCCCCAACAGATTCTGAAGGACGGAGTAATTCCCCGTTCCGATGTGGAGAGCTCCGCCGGCTGGCGGCCAGACATCCAAGGCATCACCCTGCCCCTGAATCGCTGGTGCCATGTCTCCGGTTTAGACCTGATCCGCGATGGTGAAGGCACCTGGCGAGTCCTGGAGGACAACCTGCGCTGTCCGTCCGGGGTGGCCTACTTCTTGGAAAACAGGCGCGTGATGAAGCGCTTGTTCCCAAGCCTGTTTGAGGGAAGAACGGTGCAACCGATCGACGACTATCCCTCTCACCTGCTGCGCACCCTTCAAGACATCGCTCCCTGGAATGATGCACCTCAAGTGGTGCTGCTCACTCCTGGCGTGTACAACAGCGCCTACTTCGAGCACAGCTACCTTGCACAGCAAATGGGCATTCCCCTCGTTGAGGGGCGCGATTTGGTCTGCGAAGACAGCCGGGTCTGGATGCGAAGCACCAATGGGCTTCGAGCGGTTGACGTCATCTACCGCCGCATTGACGATGATTTCCTAGACCCGACTGTGTTCCGCAGCGACTCAATCCTGGGGATCCCGGGGCTGATTGAGGTGCTGCGTCAAGGCAAGGTGGCCATCGCCAATGCACCAGGCACAGGCGTAGCCGACGACAAACTGATCTACGCCCATGTACCGGCGATGATCCATTACTACCTCGGCGAAGAGCCGATCATCGAGAACGTTCCCACCTACCTGTGCTCTCGCGAGTCAGACCGCCAATACGTTCTCGACCACCTCGAACACCTGGTGGTGAAATCCGTGGCCGAAGCCGGAGGCTATGGAATGCTGATCGGCGCTCAAGCCAGTCGCTCGGAACTCGCCTGCTTCGACGCCAAGATCCGCGCCAATCCGCGCAACTTCATCGCCCAACCGACACTGCAACTCTCCACCGTGCCCTCCCTAAGCGACGGCGAGCTGTATCCATGCCACGTTGATCTTCGCCCTTACGTCCTGCGCGGCAAGAGCAACTGGGTCAGCCCGGGAGGATTAACGCGCGTGGCGCTCAAGCGGGGCTCCTTGGTGGTGAATTCTTCCCAGGGCGGCGGCTGCAAGGACACCTGGATCGTGGATGAGCATCACGTCAGTGCCGGTCACCATCAGGAGGCTGTGCCGTGTTGAGCCGCGTCGCCGATTCCCTCTACTGGATCCATCGCTATCTAGAGAGAGCAGAGAACATCTCCCGCTTTTTAGAAGTCAGTGGGGCCATGGCCCTCGATTGCCCTCCCGGCAGTGCCGAACCCTGGTTGCCCCTGGTCGAAGCCAGCGGCGATCGTCACCGATTTGATCTGGCCTATCCAGCTGGCAGCCCCAGAGAGGTGATCCGCTTTCTGCTCTACGACCTGGACAACCCCAACAGCATCGTGCGCTGTATTTCCAGCGCCCGCGAGAACGCGCGCCAGATTCGTGATGTCATCACGACCGAGATGTGGGAACAGATCAATGATCTGCACTGGAGCTTGCAGGTTGGTGAACCGATCTGGCAGGAGCCGCTGCAAGAGCAGCTGGGCACTATCCGTCGAGGATGCCAGATCTTCTACGGCATCACCGAAGCCAGCCTCAGCCGCGATCTGAGTTGGCTGTTCAGTCAGCTGGGGCGTTTGATCGAGCGCGCCGACAAAACCTCTCGCATCCTCGATGTGAAGTACTTCCTGCTCCTGCCATCACCGGAGGCGGTGGGAGGCGTCCTAGACGAACTGCAGTGGATCACTCTGCTGCGCACCGCCGGTGCCTATCAGATGTACCGCCAGAAGATGCAGCAGGCGATCAATCCGATCTCCGTAGCCAGCTTCCTTCTGCTCGATCCGATTTTTCCCCGCTCGGTGCGCTTCTGCCTACAAGGCATCAACGCCACATTGGAACAAATTCAACAGCAACCTGTGCAGGGGCCTCCAGATGATCTCGACTGTTTGAGCGGTCAACTGCTCGCCCGCTGGAGTTACGTACGCATCGATGCCTTGATCAACGCTGGTCTGCACGAGGCCATCGACCAACTACAGCAAGACCTCAACCGCCTCCACACGCTGATCCAAGCGCGTTACTTCACCACGACTGACCTACGCCCCAACGTCGCCAATCCCGAATGCGTGCTCACATCTTTCACCGCCTGACGTATCAATACGCGGACCCGGTGACGCTGGGGGAACACCGCCTCTGTCTGAAACCTCGGGGCCAGGGATTTCAACGCCTACTCGAGCACCAGCTCATGGTGCTTCCGGAACCAAGCCAGCAAAGGGAACTCTTGGCCGCCAGCGGTGACGAAATCCTCAGACTCAACTTTTTCGGCAGCACCGACCGACTCTGCTTCGAAGCGCGCAGCTGTGTCGAAACACGACCAGCCCCACCCCTCGAGATCTGCTTCAACGGCCTGGAGCCATCCCTTCCCTACCCCCGAGGCCAACTCAATCAGGATCTGCTCGGCGCTCTGGAGGGGTGGCTACCCAATGGCCAACACGAACCTGCGGCGATCGATCTCACCCAGGAGGCGCTGATGGGCAGCAATCAACAGACCCTTGCATTCCTGATGCAACTGATCGGGCTGATCCAAGATCGAGTGAAATACACCCAGCGCCATCTGGGCCCGGCCTGGCCAGCAGGCCGCACACTGCGGGAACGAATTGGTTCATGCCGGGATCTAGCGATGCTGATGGTGACCTGCTGCAGGGTGGTGGGCCTTCCGGCACGGTTTGTGAGCGGCTATCAGCTGCTGGATCCGGCCCCAGAGCACTACGACCTACACGCCTGGGCGGAGGTGTATGTGCCAGGCGCCGGCTGGCGTGGTTTTGACCCCAGTGCCGGCAGTGAAGTGAATGAGCGATACGTCGTCCTGGCCACCTCATCCAAAGCGGCTCTCACCGCAGCGGTCAGCGGCACGTTCAGTGGTCCGCCCCAGACCGAAAGTGAGCTGAGCTGGAGCATCAGCGTCCAGGAGGAGCCAATCCCTGCCAAAGCAGCGAATGCGCTGATTCAGGCGGCCTGAAGCACGGGTCGCACACCATGCAGCAAAGGCTTCGGGGCCGACGCCACAGTTGCTGCCATCAACGCCGGAATGCGAGCACTGTTATACACCCGAAATTCCCGCAGCAAGGACACACCTTGTTCACGCACGGCCTGATTGAGCACCACCGATCCCTCGGCATCAGAAATCGAACGATGGAACGTGCCGGGTGGGATGCGCAGGATGTCGCCACCACTGTTTAAACGAACGATGTGGAAGGGAACATCCCAGGCGAGGTTCACCAAATAGAACGTGCGTCCGCCGCTAGCCGCCAGCAGATTGTCCTCCTGATGGGGATGGAGATAAAACTGCCAGGCCCCTGTCTCCGGGTCGTCCGGAGGACTAACGGCCGGTCCTGAATGAATCACCAGATCACGGGCATTCGACGTCTCCACCGTCACGTCGAAGAAACGCACCGATGGCGTGTCGCGAAACCGTTCATAGGCCAGCAGCTCGAACATGGTGTGAATCCAGTCAAGGCAGCTCTCTTGCTTGGTTGTATCGAAACCGCCCGATCAACGTGGTGGCAACCAACACCCCTTTCACCACGGCTTGCGGCTCAACCGCACTCAGATCAGCCCCCCAGGTAGGCCATCTCCGCATGGGGCGACGGTGAACCCAGCTGGGCCCGCAGCTCACTGAAACGATCCTCCCGTCCATGCCAGGCGGCGGTCAGCACTGCCATCAGGCCGGCGTGATCGGGACGGGGCATCAACCAGCGGCGTAGGTCAAGCCCCTCATTCGCGAACAGACAGGTGAAGGCCAGACCATCGGCGGTGACCCGCAGCCGGTTGCAATCACCACAAAACGGCTCGGTGATGGAGGCAATCACCCCCACAACCCCACCACCATCTCGATAACGCCAACGATTTGCAGTGGCGTGATGAGCACGACCCACAGGCTCGAGCGGCCAGTGACGGTGCAAACGGGCAATCATCTCCGCAGCCGGCACAACCTGCTGCTCGGTCCAGCCGTTGCGATTGCCCACATCCATATATTCGATCAGGCGCAGCTCCAGCTGCTGCTCGCGGGCCAGTGCCGCCAAAGGAATGAGCTGGTCCTGATTGACACCGTTCTGGATCACACTGTTCAACTTCAATTGGCCAAGACGCGGATCGAAGCCAGCCGCCCGAGCAGCCTTGAGAGCTCTCAGCACCTGAGCCAGCAAACGCTCACCCGTGCGCGCCTCCCCAGGCAAACCCGTCATACGCGCCACGCTGATGGCATCAGCTCCATCCAAACTGATCGTGACGCGGTCCAACCCAAGGGCCTTGAGCTGAAGGGCCCGCTGCGGCGTGAGCAGAATACCGTTACTGGTCAAAGTGAGCTGACGCAACTGGTGCAAGGGATCAGAGGGATCGGTACGACCCGCGGCAAGTTGCTCCAGCAATGGCCAAAGCCGATCACTGAGTAAAGGCTCGCCACCAGTGAGCCGCAACGTGTGGGCACCGAGCCGGCAGGCTGCGCGGATCACCGCCAACTGGGCCTCGAGATTCAACAGACCTTCCGGCTCCTTCGCATCCGGGCAACAGTAGGGACAGGCCAGATTGCAGCGAGCGGTCAGCGAGAGGCGCAACACCCCTAGGGGGCGATCCAGCTGATCGATTACAGGAGCCACGGTCATGCCTCTAACGCTGCCAGATCAGCAGGAGCATTCACATTGCGAAGAGCAGCAGCAGGCAGACGAACCGTCTGATGGGGAATCCGATCCAGCCAGCGCAACCAACGTCGATCGTCTTGCTGCAACTGCTGCCGAAGCAGCGGCTGAAACGGTGCACCGGAGGGATAGATGCCCAGTAAGGGTTGCAAGCGTTCGCCATCATCCGCTACGGCCACACGCTGGGGATCGGTCTGCCAGTCATCGATTAACTGCTGCAGCACCGCTGGAGTGAGTAACGGCATATCCACCGGCGCCACCAACAATGGATAACCAGAGTCAACAGCCAAGACCCGCTCCAACGCACGCAAAGGCCCCTGCCAGGGGGGCGATTCCAGCATCACTTGCACCTGAGGCCGTCCATGCAGCAGCGCTTGGTGGGACTGATGTCGGCTCACCACCAAAACCGGCAACTGCAATGCCCGCAGATGATCAACAAGGGTGGGCAACCAGAGGCCACCGCTGGGATGGGAAAGCAATGCCTTATCGCGACCCATCCGTTCACTGGCACCGCCACTGAAAACGCAGGCTGTGAGGCCATCAGATCTCATCACAACAGGTGACCAAACGACCACTGAAGCCAACGGGCAATCGTGCCAAAACATCACGGCAAACATGTAGCAATGATCACCTTTGAAAGATCAATCGCAAGAACTCATTGCATTGATTAGCGTAAATAATGTTTAGCGAGAACCGTTTTCACTTGTTTAGTAGCCGCTGCAACCATTGGAAGGGTAGCGAGTGGCGTTTAATCAATTTGCGAACGGTCCTTTTGTTCAGCGCCGTCTAATTCCATCCTCAGCACTTCTCTTCTGACGCTCGAGGGCACCAAAATTTCACTTTCATGCTTGGCGATCTTTGGTCGTTCCAAGGGAGATATCGAACACTTCATCTCACTTGGATTGCCTTTTTCCTGACGTTCGTCGTCTGGTTCAATCTGGCCCCTCTAGCCACCACAGTACGAGCAGATCTCGGCCTCGAACTCGGCCAGATCCGCACGGTGGCGATCTGCAACGTGGCCCTCACCATCCCAGCTCGGGTGCTGATCGGCATGCTGCTCGACAAATTCGGACCCCGGATTACCTATTCCTCGATCCTGGTCTTCTCGGCCTTTCCCTGCCTGCTGTTTGCCTCCGCTCAGAACTTCAACCAGCTGGTCGTAGCCCGTCTGCTGCTCTCCATTGTCGGCGCCGGCTTCGTGATCGGCATCCGCATGGTGGCTGAGTGGTTCCCGCCCAAAGAAATCGGCCTAGCTGAAGGCATCTACGGCGGCTGGGGCAACTTCGGCTCGGCCTTCTCGGCACTCACCATGGTGTTTCTAGCTGGCGTTCTCTCGTTCTCCGGTGGCTTCGAACTACCAACAGGTGCAGTGCTGAACTGGCGCGCTGCGATCGCCCTCACAGGCATTATCTCTGCCCTTTACGGCGTCTTCTATTTCTTCAACGTCACCGATACACCTCCAGGCAAGGCCTATCAAAAGCCAGAGAAAACCGCTGGATTGGAAGTGACCTCTATGCGTGATTTCTGGGGCCTGCTGGGCATGAATGTCCCCTTTGCTGCGATTCTGTGCGTGCTCTGCTGGCGCCTGCAGAAAGTGGGCTTCCTCACTGCCGCCACCTATCCACTGGCCCTCGGCGCTGTTGCCCTCTGGTTTGCCTTCCAAACCTGGGGCATCATCCGCACCAACCGTGAACTGATCCTGGGCAACAAGGTCTACCCCAAGGAAGACCGCTACGAGTTCCGTCAGGTGGCCATTCTGGAACTCACCTACATCGTCAACTTCGGTTCCGAGCTCGCTGTGGTGTCGATGCTGCCCACCTTCTTTGAAACCACGTTTGATCTGCCAAAAGCGACGGCCGGCATTCTTGCCTCCTGCTTTGCATTCGTGAACCTGATTGCCCGCCCTGCAGGTGGTTTGATTTCCGACAAAGTCGGCAGCCGCAAGAACACCATGGGCTTCCTCACCGCCGGCCTGGGCTTTGGCTACCTGGTGATGAGCATGATCAAACCCGGCACCTTCTCAGGGGCCAGCGGCATCACCGTGGCCGTGGTGATCACGATGCTTGCGTCCTTCTTTGTGCAATCCGGAGAAGGTGCAACCTTTGCCCTAGTCCCTCTGGTGAAGCGTCGCGTCACCGGTCAGGTTGCCGGGCTGGTGGGTGCCTACGGAAATGTCGGTGCTGTGACCTATCTCACCATCTTCAGCCTGCTGCCGATGTGGATGGGTGGTGGTTCAGATCCCTCACCGGAGGTGATCGCCAACTCGAACAGTGCCTTTTTCATGATCCTTGGCATTGCTGGGCTGATTGTGGCCTTCTTCTGCTTCTTCTTCCTGAAGGAACCGAAAGGGTCTTTCGCAGAACTGCATGAAGGAGAAGAAGCGATTCCTGTGCTGGCTGGTCGCTGACCCCTCAAACCCCACAACAAACGCCGCAGATTGCGGCTCCATGGCCTGGGCTAAAAGCCCAGGCTTTTCATTCTCAAAGCCATGACCACACCGTCTGTGCGCAGCCAGTGCCCCTACTGCGGTGTGGGCTGCGGCCTTGAATTGCTCGCTCCAGCCCAACCCGGTCAAGCCGTCAAACGCGATCCCGAAGGCAACCCAATCTGGACCGCGCGCGGCGACCGGCAGCACCCGTCCAGCCTTGGACAGGTGTGCATCAAAGGCGCCACCGTGGGGGAAACCCTCTCCCGCGGACGCCTCCAACAACCGCTCTATCGCGCCAGCCTTGATCAGGACTTCCAGCCGGTGAGCTGGGATACGGCCCTGCAGACGATCACCGATCAGATCCGTACAACCCTGCAAAGCAAAGGCCCTGATGCCATTGCCATGTATGGCTCTGGTCAGTTCCACACCGAGGATTACTACCTCGCCCAGAAACTACTGAAGGGAGCCCTAGGCACCAACAACTTTGATGCCAACTCACGCCTATGCATGAGTTCGGCTGTAGCCGGCTACACCCGCAGCCTCGGCTCCGATGGCCCCCCCTGTTGCTACGAGGACATCGACCATTGCAGTGTGGCCGTGCTGATCGGCACCAACACGGCCGAATGCCACCCGGTGCTGTTCCAACGACTGCTCAAACGCAAAAAACGCAACCCCAACAGCCTCACGATCGTGGTGATCGATCCACGCCAGACCAACACCGCCAAAGCTGCCGACATCCACCTTGCCGTGGCACCAGGCACCGACCTGGCCCTACTCCATGGCATGGCCCATCTCGTGCTGCGGGAGAACGGTCAAGACGTCAGCTTCATCGACCAGCACACCGAAAACTACAAACCATTCTTCGATGTGGTGACCCGCTGGACGCCACGCAAGGTGGCGCGCTTCTGCGGCATTCCCGAGAAACGTCTACGCGACGTCGCCGAATTGTTCCACAGGCGTCAGCGGGTGCTGAGCCTGTGGTCGATGGGCGTGAACCAACGGCGTGAAGGCACCGCTGTGGTACAGGGGCTGATCAACCTGCATCTGCTCAGTGGCCAGATCGGCAAGGAAGGGGCCGGGCCGTTCTCACTCACCGGCCAGCCCAATGCAATGGGTGGGCGTGAAGCCGGCGGGCTGGCCCATCTCCTTCCCGGCTACCGACTGGTGACCAATGCCGAACACCGCAGCCAAGTCGAACAAGCCTGGAACGTTCCAGCAGGGCGAATCTCTCCGATGCCTGGACTCGCCGCCTGGCAGCAGGTGGAAGCCATGGAACGAGGCGAGCTTGAGCTCTGGTGGGTGGCTGCTACCAACCCTCTGGTGAGCATGCCAGACCTGGAACGGGTCAAGGCAGCGATGCAGCGTTGTCCACTGGTTGTGGTCAGCGAGGCCTACGCAGACTCGGAAACATCCCACTACGCCCATCTGCTACTGCCTGCCTCGCAATGGAGCGAGAAGGCAGGCGCCATGACCAACTCCGAACGGCGCGTCACCTACTGTCCGGCCTATCGGCCCCGCCATGGCGACAGCCGGCCCGACTGGGAAGTGTTCGCAGACATCGGACGACGCCTGGGCTTTGTGGATCAGTTCAGCTACCACTCCTCCGCAGAGGTGTATGCAGAATTCACCAGGCTGACCACTGGACGACTCTGTGACATGTCAGGTCTGAGCCATGACCTGCTGGCTCAAGAGGGTCCGCAGCAGTGGCCCTTCCCCCAAGGCAGTGCTCCGACGCAGACCGCGAAACGCCTCTACACCGACCATCACTTCGCCACAGCAACGGGCCGAGCCCGTTTCAGCAACGACAAACCGCTCGGTCTGGCCGAACCCCCATGCAACACCTTTCCACTGGTGCTCACAGTGGGGCGCTACCTCGGGCAATGGCACACGATGACGCGCACCGGCAAGGTGAAACGTCTGCAAACCATGCACCCCGAACCGGTCCTGGAAATCCACCCAGACGATGCCCGCGCTTATCAAGTGGAAGACAAGCAACTCGCAGCGATCAGTTCCCGCCGCGGCCACATCACCGCGAAGGTACAGGTCAGCCCCCGGATCCGTCGCGGCACTGTGTTTTTACCCATGCACTGGGGATTTACTCAGGACAAAGCCTGCGAAGCCAATGTGCTGATGCATGATCAAGCCTGCCCTGTGTCGAAGCAACCGGAGCTGAAGGCCTGCGCTGTTGTCGTGGCGCCAGCAGTGTCCGTCGTCAAACCGGTGGAGCAAGAGATGGGACGACTGAAGGCACTTCGCAACCTGCTCACGCCAGCACTTCACTGAAAGCCGCTTCAAGGTTGTGGTGATCGTGCCCAGGTCGCACCAGCTTGCAGAGAGCGAACCGTTCCAGCTCACTCATCCCTGACCACTGGGCTGGCGTCAACCCAACCCCCCGCGTAGCGGCAGCAGTCAAGACTTCAGCTGGGCATCGATCGGCCTGCTGCCACGCTGCATCCACGATGGGGAGAAGATCCTTCGCCATCCCCTCGGCCATGCCACTGGTGCAGGAACGCAGATGCTCGCGCAACTGCTCTAAAGCGTCAGACGCATCGGGCCAGTCCACCAACTCCTGACGCTGTACCTGGCTGAGAGCAAGCCAGTGATTGAGTTTGAGCTTGAGGCCGATCAGATCCAACTTTCGGCGCACACAGAGGGGAATGCAGCGCCAGTTGCCAATGAAATCCTGCTCAAAAGCAAAACAATGACTGGCCGAATTGTGATGACTGCCCATCAACCAGGAGGGTGAATGGTGTCAATGATGACAACAAAGGAACGCAGAACCAGCGATGTTCACGCTGTTACAAGATTAACGTCGTGCGCTTCGCCCTCTCCCTTGGAATGTTGCTTGGCATCTCCCACGGATGGGTGATGTCTGAGAACTTGGCTCAAAACAAACCGAGCTTCCTGAATACTGGACAAAGCGTTAATTCTGATACTGATTTCTCTCCATTCAGTAGCGGTTCGCACCATTTTTTCTCATACTGAAATTCTGTTGAAGAGTTTCAGGCGTGACTCACACCATTTCGTCCGTCTCAGGCCGCAGTCCCATCACTGTGGCGGCCGGTTTCCTGGGTGCCTTCATCGTCGGTTCCCTTGCCGTGCAGTTGGTTCACAGCCAATCCACCGCGGTTCAAACCGGAGCCGCAGCTGTTGAGCCTGTCGTCGCCAGCCCCGCCACGCTGTGGGCTGCATTGGGAGAACGGGATGCAGTGAGTGAGAGCAGCCGTGTTCCCACCGCCGCCGCCAACGTCCAACCCACCAACGCCACGGCCGCCAACATTGAAGCGGTCAAGGTTGAGGCTGTTGTGGGCTCTGAAGCCACCCTGTGGGCCCCACTCGGAGCGCGCTGATCGAGCACTGATGCCAAGCCAACCACGCCCTCTGCACCGGAACGGGGTTTAGCGTCCCAATCGTCAGGACGCAGAACCGTGGGACTGAATCGACGTTCCTTCCTGCTCGGCAGTGGACTCACAGCCGCCGGACTCGTTGGTTCATGGCTGGGGGAAGCGGACCGTGCTGAAGCTGCTCCCCTCAAGGTCAATACGGCAATTCAGGCAGATGAAACGCCCCGTTCCTGCCAGCCCCAAGACCCTCTGGCAGCCTTGCTCGAGGGCAACGAACGTTTCGCCGCCGCTTGGCAGAGCAACAACACCGCAACGACCATGGCGGCAAGGGCTGAGGCCATGTCCAGCCTATGGACCAAGGGTTGCTATCTACCAGGCGACACGCTGACAACAGGCCAGGCCCCCTGGGCTTCCATTCTCAGCTGCGCCGATTCACGCGTATCTCCGGAATGGATCTTCGATGCTGCCCCAGCGGATCTGTTCGTGATCCGCAGCGCAGGCAACACCGCATTTGATAACGCCATCGCCTCGCTCGAATTCGGCGTGGCCACGCTCCACACACCGTTGATCATGGTGATGGGTCACAGCGACTGCGGCGCTGTCAAAGCAGCCCGCCACAGCGCCCCTCTCACTCCACTGCTGGAGCAACTGGTGAAACCGATCCGGGCCAGCCTCAGCCCAGGGAACACTCTGGCAACAGCGATCAAACGCAACGCCGGCTTCGCCGCCAAACAACTCACACAACGCAGCCGGGTGCTGGCCGATGCAGAGGTCGATGGCCGTCTCACGATCGTGGTTAGCTACTTCGACATCCTGTCGGGCAAAGTCAGCCTGGTCTGATCTGCCAGGCTGAATCGATAAGCACGACCTCCGGCATCGGATGGGTGAAAACCTCAGCCACCTCAACCAGCAAGGTGAGGTGCACATGGTGGAGGTGGGCGACCGCTCCGCCTCACGACGCGAAGCCGTCGCTGAAGGCAGGATCAGGATGGCAACAGACACCCTGGCCCTGATTCAACGCGGCGAAACCCCGAAAGGTGATCTACTGGCGGTGGCGCGTGTGGCCGCGATTCAAGCTGCCAAACACACCTGGGAGCTGATCCCGCTCTGCCATCCACTCCCTCTCAGTGGCATCGATGTCTGCATCGAACCCGATCAGGAGCTGCCAGGGCTCCGCCTCACCTGCAGCTGTCGCACCACCCACCAAACCGGTGTGGAGATGGAGGCAATGACGGCTGTCTCGGTGGGACTCCTCACCCTCTACGACATGCTCAAGGCCGTGGATCCGGCGATGACCATCGAAGCCATTCAGCTGCTGCGCAAGCAAGGAGGCCGTAACGGTGTCTGGATCCGCTGAGCCCTATGGCCCCGAAGGGTTGCCCTTGGAGGACGCCCGCCAACGGATCTTGGAGGCGATCCAACCCCTCACCGATCTCGAAACGCTTGCACTGGCTGATGCCCTGGGACGGGTCAGTGCCGAACCAACCGTGGCTCAAGAAGCCGTACCCGGCTTCAGGGCCTCAATGATGGATGGCTATGCCCTTGGTCAAGCCACTCAACCAGCACAAGGAGAGCGATGGAGTCTGCGCGGACGCGCCGTCGCCGGGCAGCCATTCCAAGGAAGTCTTGGCGCCGGAGAAGCGATCAGAATTCTGACGGGAGCCCCCCTCCCTCAAGGAGCCGACTGGGTGCTGCCCCAGGAACTGGTGAGGGAGAACGACCAGGCCATCACGCTGGTGCAAGAGGCCTCCGACAGGCCATGGATCCGCGCAGCGGACGAGGAGTGCCGCGCCGATGACGTTCTTCTGGAAGCAGGGCATCGACTCGGGCCAGCGGATCTAGCCCGACTGGCTAGCTGCGGCATTGCCGATCTCAAGGTGCACCGGCAAGCAAAGATCGGAATGCTGATCAGTGGTGACGAACTGGTGCCAGCCGGCAGCATCCGCCCTGCGGGTGCGATCTGGGAAAGCAACGGCACCCTTCTGGAGACGATGCTGCGCAAGCTTGGCCACAACGTTCACGACCGTCGCGTCGTGCCAGACCAACCGGAAGCACTCCGCAGCAACCTCAGCGACCTTGCAGCCGTCTCCGATGTGGTGGTGACCACAGGGGGTGTCTCCGCTGGGGATAGCGATTGGATCCGTCCTCTGGTAGCGGAACTGGGCAGCGTCGACTTCTGGAAACTGTTCCTGCGGCCAGGGCGCCCCTTTGCCTTTGGAACATTGGGCCATGGGGTGCCGTTCTTCGGTCTACCGGGCAATCCGGTGGCAGCAGCCATCACTGCGTTGCAACTGCTCTGGCCTGCCCTGCAGCGACTGGAAGGACAAGCCTCACCCGAACTCTTCCCTCGATTACGAGTGGAACTGGCGGATCCATTACAACGACGCCCAGGCAGGCCTGAACTGGCCCGAGCACGCTTGGAAAGCAACGCTCAGGGAAAGCTGCTGGCGCGGCTGAATGGATCCCAAGCCTCCTCCCGGATCAGTTCTCTGCACCAAGCCGATCTCCTCTTAGAAGTGCCCGCCGACGCTGGAACGATCGACGTCGGCACACCACTCTGGGCCCAGCTGGTGCGGACAAGACTGCTCTAATTAGATCCGAGTGGCCTGAAAAGTGGACCGGTGCCAGGCCGTCAGTGTTCCAGCTGAATCAAAAAGAATGCTGACCTGCTGAAACAAGGCTGGTCCGAGCAGACCACCGATCTCAAGCCGAAAGGCTGCGTTGGGCAGCTGCTCTGGAACGGAGAACACCAACCCATCGGCCATCACAACGGAACAGTCATGGCGAAGCAACTGTTTCGGGTCAAACACCACCGGCTGAGGGGCACTGGGCTGTCCCTGGATGGCCTCGCTGGGGGTGAGGCGTTCCGAACTTCCCTGCCAACCCCGCAACGGTTCCAACAACGCCTCAGGTGAAGCGCAGATCGGGCGCTCAGGCTCCACGGATTGACCCTGCAGACAACGGAAGCCAACCGCGCCAACGACCTGCAGCCGCCAATGGTGATCGATCGGCTCCCAGATGAGCACAAGCATCGAACGGGAACGAGCCTGAAACAGATTGATTTCGTGGCCGAACCGGGATGCTCCAGCATCCAAGCGTCGGCTGGACTGACCGCCAGCACCAGCGAACTGCCAGCAACCACCGCCAGCGTTGTAAGAGTCACGGCTGATGGCGTAGGTGGCCTTGCCATCCGGCGCGAAGAACAAGCCTGATCCATCCCAAACGCCCGTGTCCTCATCGCTGAAGCTGATGGCATATCGCGTTGGCGTGATCACCCGTGTCGGTGTCGCGAAGTTCAGATCTCCTTCCGAATCACGCACGTGCCAGCAACCCCGGCCCTGCCAGCAACCCTCGAAATTGAGCCGGTTGAGAGTCCACTGATTCGTCATGGTCGGCTCCTCCCTGACCAATCAAGATTCCTAGTGTCGGGTCTAGAGCCATCCATTCCATGGGACTGACCATCGTCGGTTGCGGGTTTGTCGGGCTCGCACTGGCCCGTCAACTGCAACCCCGCCGTTCGCACCTGCCACTGACCCTGACGACCACACGCGAGGAGCGACGCCACGAGCTCGCGGCGCTGAGTGATGGCGTGATGGTCTGTGACGCCACGAACCCAACCCAACTGCTGAGAGCTCTGAACAAGAGCCGCCGCGCTGTGTTCTGTCTTGGTCCTAAAGGGGATCGTCAGGTCAATGAGGACGGCTACCGGCAGACCTTCATCGCAAGCTTCACGTGTTTGCAGTCACTGTTGCCACAGTTACCTGATCTCCAACAAATCCTCTATACGAGCAGTTGCTCGATCTACGGCAACGCTGATGGCGGCTGGGTTGATGAAGCAGCTCCACCCGATCCCAGGAATGGTCATGCGCAGGTACTGGTGGAGAGCGAACAACTGATTGGAGCCATGGCTGATGGAAGACGAAACGTTTGCATCCTTCGGCTCGGCGCCCTGTATGGTCCGGGGCGAGATCTAGACACCCGACTCAAGGGCCTGGCAGGCCGCGAACAGTCCAGCGATGGACAGCAGTTCACCAACTGGATTCATGTGGAGGATGCCGCAGGCGCCTTGATCGCTGCCATGGACGGAGAATGGAATGGTGTCGTCAATGTGGTGAACGACGCACCGATCTGCCTCAAGGATCTTGTCGATCACAGTCTGCGCAGACAGGGACTGGATCCGGTGCAATGGGGCAGAAGCGCAAACCAACGGCTCTGCAGTCGACGCATCAACAATGAACGGCTCAAAGCACTCGGATACCAACTCCAACACCCAACCCTGCACTCTCAGAGTGGGGTGTTCCCGCTCAGCCAGGCGCCCTGATCACCGCACCACTCCCGTTTCCAAAACGGGGCGTCATGTTTGAGGGCCTCAATCAGCTCGTTGCAGCAACGCTGGGCAGGGCCGCGGCGATCCGCCTGCACCACAACTAAAACGATCACTTCACCCGGGGAAAGGCGACCAACCCGATGGAGCACGAGCACCGCACCAGCGCCATGGAGCTGACGCAGCCTCTCCGCATCCTCATCAATGCGGCGCTCGCACATGCCCGGGTAATGCGTGAGTTCAAGGGCATCAAGATGTGCTCCCTGCGCACTCTCCGGACGCACCCGGCCAATGAATACAGCGCTAGCAGCAAACCCATCACAGCAGGACTCCAACCGCTGCCATGGAGAGAATGGCTCTGGGTGAATCTCCACCTGAACAGCCTTGGGCCTCTCAGACTGCTGAGCCTTCGCGTCCCCCATCTCAGCCACCGGTGAAGGGAGGCAGAAAGGCGAGTTCGTCACCAGCATGGAGCTGCTGATCCGGATCAACCAGTTGCTGATTCACCGCCACGCGCACTGCGGCAGGTAACGCTCCCAACTCCAGAGCCATCCAAAGCTGCAACGCCGTTTGCGGACCATCAACAGCGAGAGGCATGCGTTTCTCCTCCCATCCCGCCTGGTCCCGCAATGCCGCAAACAGCAGCACACGCACCGATCCCGAATCGTCATGCGGCATCACAGCCTGCAGGCGAGCTTCCATCGTTTTAGCGTCGACTACAGCTTTGCTTGCCAACTCTGACTCTCAGAATCGCCCTTCTCACAGTTTCCGATCGCCGCACCATCGCCGATGACGACAGTGGGCATTGCCTGGAGCAGAGGCTGGGAGCCGCAGGCCATCTCCTGGCGGAACGTGCGATCTGTCCAGATGATCGTTATCGGGTCAGAGCTGTGGTGAGCGGCTGGATTGCCGCACCAAACGTGGATGTGGTGATCACGAGTGGCGGCACAGGACTCACCGGCCGTGATGGCACTCCGGAGGCCATCACCCCCCTGCTGGACAAAAGCATCGATGGCTTCGGTGAGCTGTTCCGCATGCTGTCGTTCGAGACGATTGGCACAAGCAGCCTGCAGAGCCGCTGTCTGGCGGGGGTAGCCAACGGCACGATCGTGTTTGTCTTGCCAGGATCCCTCGATGCCGTGGAAACAGCATGGGACCGCTTGATCAAGTTGCAGCTCGACAGCACGACCAAGCCCTGCAACCTCGTACAGCTACTACCAAGACTGCGCGAACCAGTTGATCAACCCGCCACGTCCTAGAAGGGAATCGGCATCGTGACCGCCGCGGGTTCTGGAGCACAGGCATCAATCCGATGGTCAACCACCTCCCCCACCACCACAATCGATGGGGATGCAAAGGCCTGAGCCCGTGCCTCCTCCGCCACCACTGCCAGCGTCGAGGTGAGGCAGCGCTGCCCCGCAACCGTGCCCTGCTGGATCAAGGCCACGGGAGTATCCGCGGCCAAGCCTCCAGTGATCAGCTCCTCAGCGATCCGCGGCAGATTATGCAAACCCATATAAATCACCAAGCCGTCAGTCGCCGTGGCAAGCGCCCGCCAATTCACTGAAGGACGCCTCTTGTCGATCTCCTCATGGCCGGTGACAAAGGTCACCGAAGAGCCAGCTCGGCGATGGGTGACTGGAATACCGGCATAGGCAGGAGCTGCGATCCCAGCGGTCACGCCAGGCACCACTTCCACACCAATGCCACGCGCAGCCAGATGGGCCGCTTCCTCGCCACCACGTCCGAACAGAAAGGGATCGCCTCCCTTAAGTCGCACCACACAACGATGTCGGTGGGCCAGTTCCACCAACACTGCATTGGTGCTCGGCTGCGGCACAGAATGATGGCCGCGGCGCTTTCCCACGAAATGGCGCTCACACCCTTCTGGCACGAGGTCGAGCACCTCCTTGGGCACGAGTGAGTCGTACACCAGGGCATCGCAGGCGGCCAGCAATCGATGCGCCTTGAGGGTCAACAACTCCGGATCACCGGGCCCAGCTCCCACCAGATAGACAGTGCCCTGAGACGAATCAGTCACGACAGAAGAGAAAGCAGAGAAACCAGACCGGCGCGGAGCTGAGGATCGTCAAGCAGCGAAGACACTCCACCAGCCTGCCGCAGCGCCTCCGCCATCCGATTCGGGGCCAGGGCCAGAGGTAAAGGCCAAGCGGCGGGATGCTGCTGGAGGTACTCCTCCCATGCATCGAACGCCACCAGGGCACAGCCAAGCTTCTCTTCAAGCATGTCGAGATAACGATCCGCCAAGCCCGGTCTCAGAGGGTGATGCACCACCACCGCAGAGCGACCATCACGCTCCAGTGCAGCGATCCAACGGCGCAACAGATCCCACCACTGCGGCCATGCGCCCAGAAAGGGCAACAACGTCACGCTGCCACCCGCCTGGCGCATCCGCTCTCGGATCTGCGGCACATCACTACGAGCATGAGTCCCCGGCAGCAGAAGCAACGGCAAAAGCCAATAAGAGCGCTGCGGATCCGTGGCTAGAGGTGCTGCCGTAAGTGCCTCCACCTCCACAGGGGCACGTCGAAGCCGGGCCAGGTCGTCAGCCAAGCGGATCAAACACTGGGGAATCTCACCCCCACGACGGCCATGCACCACCAGTCTGATCACCGCAGGCTCTCGATCCACTGGCACGGCCGCAAACCGTGCCGAGGAACACCCAAACGGAGCATTCCGTAACAACGGCAACGGATGATCCGCCCCCTGCACTGTTGAAGTCGAACGATCGTCAGCCATGACCATCGCATCATGCCCAGCCAGAGACGCAGACCGGCCCAAGCACAACGACGACCAAGCATGCAAGCCAGCTCCCGGCGTGAACAAGCCTGGGAAGACGAGATGGTCGACGCTAGGCGCCAAAGGCGCAACAGATCCCCGATCGAGAGTGAGGAGGGGTACTGGGACAGGCATGACCGCGGACACTACCCCCGCTCCAACCAACGCTCGGAATTCGACCGGGACCTGGCAGCGATGGGCAAGGTTTGGTCGATGATCCGCCAGGGTGCCGCGCGCATGCTGGGCGAAATAGGCCGTCAGTACTGATTGGTGGTGGCGTTCAGGCATGGGGCTATCGAGCCAGAAAGCCCAGCACCTCCTTGTATCCAATCACACCAAAAATCAAGGACAACAAACACTGCGTTTTGTTCGATCCGCTACCGCGCAAGCACTAGGCCGATCGCTAAACAACCGTTCACAGCTTTACCGAACTAATCGGCACTGCTTGCTCGATATTTCGAGATTGCCCCTCACTGCCAAGACCGATATCGAGCTCGAAGCTCGTCTATCTCCCCCCCCCCAGTTATGACCAGCAGCGCTCCCTCCAGAACCTATCTGGAAGGCAAAAAACTGAACAAGATCGAGCAAAACAAGGCTGCCAAGGATGGCTTGCTCGTGGGCAGCGAGATTGAGAAATTCGCAGAGATGGGTTGGGAGCAGGTGGATGAAACCGACCTACAGCTTCGCCTTAAGTGGTACGGCATGTTTTGGCGGCCGAAGACACCAGGCAAATTCATGCTTCGCCTCAGGGTGCCGAACGGCATCTTGTCCGCCCAGCAGCTGCGCGTCGTTGGTTCGATTGTCGAGCGCTACGGCGAAAACGGCAGTTGTGATATCACCACCCGCCAGAACCTGCAGCTCAGAGGAGTGCTGCTGAGCGACCTACCAGAAATTCTCAAACGACTGAAGGAAGCCGGACTAAGCACCATTCAATCGGGATTTGACAATCCCCGAAACGTCACGGGCAATCCCCTGGCAGGCATTGATCCGCAAGAGATTGTGGATACGCGACCCTATACCCATGAACTCAATCAATTCCTCACCAACAATGAAGAGGGAAATCCTGAATACTCCAACCTTCCACGCAAGTGGAACACAGCCGTAGCCGGATCAAAAGACAACTTCCTCCTCCACAACGACATCATCTTTCATCCGGTTGAGAAGGATGGGGAGCTTGGATTCGGTGTGTGGGTTGGAGGCGTTTTGTCCTCCCAGATGAACGCCTATGCCCTGCCGCTCAACGCATGGGTCAAACCTGACGAACTCTGCAAAATCACTGACGCGGTCATCCGCCCTTGGCGTGACAACGGCGAGCGTGACAAGCGCCCCAAGGGTCGCTTCCGCCTCTACCTCGACCAAGTCGGGCTGGATCAGTTCCGCACCTTGGTTGAGGAGCACTTCGGTCCACTCACCCCAGACCCAGGCTCGGTGTTCGATCAGACCCCGCGCTCTCACTACGGGATCCATCCCCAAAAGCAAGAAGGCCTGAACTTTGCTGGCCTGCACGTACCCGTCGGACGACTTAGAGCCGATGACTTGCAAGACCTGGCAAGCGCCAGCCTCCAATACGGCAATGGCGAGGTGCGCCTCACCGAGGACCAGAACGTGATCCTCGTGGGAGTCCCGAACGCGCAAATCAAACCATTGGAAGCTGATCCACTGCTGAAGCGTTTCCCGCTTCAGCCACAGGCAGTAGCAGCAGGCACCGTTTCCTGTACAGGAAACAGTTACTGCGGCTTTGCTCTCACCAACACCAAGGATCAAGCTCTTGCATTATCCAAGACACTTGACGCGGAGATCAACCTTCCGGACGAAGTCAAGATCCACTGGACGGGCTGTCCTAATAACTGCGGACAAGCAGATATGGGAGCAATCGGCCTTACCGGAACCAAAACAAAAAATAGTGAAGGTGTGATGGGTGAAGGCTACAAAATCACGATTGGTGGCTCTCAAGGCAGTGACCCGACAATGGGATCAGTGCTACACAAAGCCATTCCAGCAGATGAAATTCAAACTGTGTTGAAACAGCTACTCATCGAACAATTTGGAGCAACACCCAAACCTGCCCCCAGCACCAATTCTGAGCCCAAGGGAGGCACTGATTTCTTCTCCCGATTTATGAATCGCATTAGTAACTAAGCCAAAAACGAAACTCAAAATCGAACAAGCCGTGGCGCTGACTTTTTGAAGCCATGGTCACTCGATTCTCCACCAACCCTCTCTAGAAGTACCCATGTCCGAATCCCGCGATCTCTTCTCCCGCCTCGTCAACTGGTTCACCAGCAGCGGCGCTGACAAAGCTCCGATTTCCCGTCCTTCTAATCAACTGGATGGCTTCTCGAAGCTAATGAACAAAATCAGTGGCTGATTAAAGGACCCAATACATTCACTGACCTACCACTCCAAACACCTGAAATCAGCACCTACACCATGAGTGTCACTGCGTCCCAGATGGACTACGTCCTACCTAATGAACTTGTCGACGGCATGATTGGCGCCGGCGGCAAAAAAGCCACTGTCAGCATTAAGAACCTGCTGCTGCGTGGCTTCTATTCCGGAGCGATTCTCGGCCTGGCCGTGATCCTTGCACTGACCGTCGGGATCAAGAGTGGGCAACCCTGGCTCGGGTCATTACTGTTCCCCTTCGGCTTCGCAAGCATCGTGCTGTTTGGCATGGAGCTAGTCACCGGTAACTTCGCCCTCTTACCGATGGCCACCTGGGCAGGTCGCAGCAGCTGGCGCGCCACCTTTCGCAACTGGGCCTGGGTCTGGTTAGGGAACTGGATTGGAACGGCTGTTGTTGCCCTACTCATGGCCATCAGCCTCACAAGCGGCGGCACCGTTGACCCCGCCTCGGCCGCTGATGGTGGTGGCATGTGGCAACAGGTTGCCGCCAAGATCATTGCCCTCAACAAGACAAACGTTGTCACCAAATACGAGAACCTTCAGACTCTCGGCTTCTTCCTCGCCATTCTTCGCGGGGTGATCGCCAATTGGCTGGTGTGCCTAGGGGTCACCATGGCACTGGTGAGCAAGAGTGTTCCTGGAAAAATCCTGGCGTGCTGGCTTCCCATCACTGCTTTCCAATCGATGGGCATGGAGCACATCGTTGTGAATCAATTCCTGCACACTGCGGGACCCATCCTTGGCTCTGGCGTGAACATGGGTCAGGTCTTCATCTGGAACTTTATTCCCGTCACCATCGGCAACATCATTGGTGGCATGGTGTTCATCGGCATGCTCTTCTACAGCACCCACCGCACCAAGGTGGAGAACGTGCTTCCCAACGAGCATGATGACAAGCTGGAGCGTGAACTGGCCGCCGAATTGGGCGCCCGCTGATCACGACTCTGTGAATGAGGTTGCCAATGAAGCCGTTCTTTGGGAGCGGCTTTCCAAAGCATCACGACGGGCTCCTTTAGATCCCGCATGGCTGGGGGAGGTTTACTCCCCCAGCCTTTCTGATGAACTGCGCCATGCCATAGCTGAAAAAATCGGCATGCTGGCCGAACGGGGCTGGCCGCTCATCCAGAAACTGATGGACCAATACGGGCCTCAAGACGAATTGATCATGGCCGCAGGTCTTAGCCATCAGCCTGAAAGCCGTACCTGGCTGATGAAGCACCTCCGCAGCATCGATCCAGAAACAGAACCCGATCGAGCCCTACTGGTGCTGCAGTCACTGGCCTGCTGGGGTGGCGAACTTCCCTTATCCCTGATCGAACAAACGCTGGAGATGCCAGGCATGCATCTGCGTCTGGCCGGCCTGCAGCTGCTCAATTTCCATGCCCATCTGCTCGACGACAGGGAGTTGCTTCGCGTCTGCAACAAGCTACTCAAGGATTTCCGGGATCCCGTTGCGCTGGCAACGATCCGACTGCTGCAACGCCGAAACGGCACCGCGATAACAGAGCGCCTGGCTCAGCTCACCATGGACGGTTCCGACCCTGTGGCAGCCGCAGCCCTCAAGGCGCTCGGTTGTATTGCCACACCTGCAAGTCAGCGATGGTTACTGGAACTCAGTCAGGCTCTGCCGGAAGGAGATCGACGCCAAATGGCATGCAAACAGCTCAAACAGCAATACAGAACCTAATCAAACCCGACTCATTCATCCAACAAAAAAGCCCGGAATAATCCGGGCTTTTGCATGCTCACTCAGCCTGAGATCATCACCATTTCTTGTAAGGTAAGAATTTTCCACACATCGTGATCTCCACACGATCACCCTTGGGATCCTGAACCTTGTCAACATCGAGGGTGAAATCGATAGCACTCATGATGCCATCACCAAACTTCTCCTGAATCACATCCTTGAGAGGCATCCCATAAACCTGCATGATCTCGTAGAAGCGATAGATCAAAGGATCAGTGGGAATCACGGGCTCAAGACTGCCCTTGGTAGGAAACTCTTGAAGAGCTGCCGTGATTGCAGGATCAAGAGAAAGCAAGGATGCCAACTTCTCGGCCTCTTCAGCCGAAGCGGTGGCTTGGCCATAAAACAGCGATGCAATCCAAACCTCATCAAGGCCGAGAGCAGCCTCAAGATCAGCAAAGCTCATGCCCTTGGCTTTTTTGGCAGCCATCAGAGTTGAGGTCACCGTGGCTTGAGACGGAGCTGCCAGAGAGGGAGTCAGCGTGGAAGCAGTCATAAAAACTCAGAGAATGGGGCTGCTGCACAAAAACCGCATCCCAGAGGGGACGTCTCAGCAGTAGACCAAGACTCGTCGCATCCCAAACGCAAAAAAGACACTTTCACTACCAAAAATCACTTCCAGGCAGACTGAATTCTGCAGCAATCGCGACAGCAAGCGATCACCAACTCCTGCACTTTTAAAAGAGGAGATTCTGAACTCATGATCAGATACATTGCTTCCCGATTCAACCGCGCAGATGTTGGCTTGCGCCGATCAAGACCAAGCCGCCTGCGGTTTCCAACTCTGATGATTGAGCGCCTGTATTACGCAGAAGGCCGCCATCACCCAGACCACCCTTTCCATGGCACCCATTCAGGGCTTTGTGCCTGGTAACAACCGCTACTCCCAGGGCTCTGAGGAAAAATAGAGGATCGTTCAAGACTCCATCTGTGCCGGTGCCTCAAGCCAGCCCCACCGCGCAACCAGCAAAGGAGCGCTTCAAGCAGCTGCTCCGCAAAGTGGGAAGTGGTGAGCACACCAGTAAAGGCTTAACCCGGGCCGAGGCCGATGAAGCCTTTGATCTGATGCTCACAGGCCAGGCCAGTGATACCCAAATCGGTGCCTTTCTGATCGCCCATCGCATCCGACGACCCGAGCCGCAGGAATTAAGCGGCATGGTCGACACCTATCGGCGGCTTGGGCCGGAAATCGTTAGTGCGCCTGATCAGCAACGGCCCATCTGCTTCGGCATGCCCTTTGACGGTCGCAAACGCACAGCTCCCCTGTATCCGCTTACCGCCCTGGTGCTGCTCAGCGTCGGCCAACCCGTGGTGTTTCAGGCCGGTGGACGCATGCCCGTCAAATACGGCATCACCGCCTCAGAACTCTTCACCGCCCTTGGGCTGGAACTGGCAACACTGTCTCTTGATGAGGTTCAGAGCGGCTTCCAAAACCAGGGGCTGGCCCTGATCCATCAGCCCAGCCACTTTCCACTGGCCGATCAATTGATCCCCCATCGCGACGACCTGGGCAAACGCCCCCCGATCGCCAGTGCGGAATTGCTCTGGACAGCGCATGCAGGCGAGCATCTGCTGGTGAGTGGTTTTGTGCACCCCCCCACCGAAAGCCGTGCCTGGGAGGCCCTCACCATTGTTGGAGAAGCGGATGTCATCACCGTGAAGGGACTGGAGGGAGGCACCGATCTGCCCATCAGTAGGGCCTGCATCACCGCCCGCATGCGCCAGGGGAAAGCACCTGAACGGCTCATTCTTCATCCCCGCGACCATGGCAGCTTCGGACCCGATCAGGAATGGCAAAGCCTGGAGGTGTGGCAAGACCAGGCGCAGGACGCCCTGCACAACCAAGGTCCTCTGGTCTCTGCCCTGCGCTGGAATGCTGGCGTCTATCTCTGGATGGCCGGCTGGTCAACCAGCCTTGAGGCCGGGCTTGAACTCGCCGAAGCAACACTGAGCCAGGGTCACGCCAGTTCCACCTTGCAAGCGCTGATTCAGTGGAGGGCGTCTGTGGGAGGGTGAGCGATCCCATCAGCCCCGCAGGCCTGAGCACGCGTGAGACGGTTTCAGTTCCCCACCCTGCTAAGCGCCTTCCTCACGCTCCTCAATGACCGGCTGAGTGAAAGCATCTTTCTACCCCTATTGCCACTGCTACTGAAGGATTTCATTAGCAGTGGTACCACCTTGGGGCTGCTCTCAGGCACCTACGCCCTGTCGCAGTTCACTGTCGCCCCACTGATCGGAGCCCTCAGCGACCGCTTTGGGCGCAAACCTGTGATCACCCTTTGCGTCATGGGGTCCGTGCTCGGGATGGGCCTGTTCGCCACCACTCTGAGCCTGCCCTGGCAGCAAATCTGGCCGGGTGCCGCTGCGGCAGGCCTGCCGGTGGCCATCTTGTTCGTGGCCAGAATCATCGACGGCGCCAGCGGAGGCACCGCTGCAACGGCCACAGCCGTTCTGGCCGACATCACAACCCCAGAAAACCGCGCCAGGGCTTTTGGCCTGATCGGCGTGGCCTTCGGCCTTGGCTTTGCCATTGCGCCAGGCCTAGGCGGACTGCTTGGTGACATCAACAAGAGTCTTCCAGCCTGGGCAGCCACTGGCTTCGCCCTGATCAATCTGATCGTCGTCCTTCAGCTGCTGCCAGAAACCCATTCCTTAAAGGCCCGCAAACAGCTTCCGCGCAAACGCGAACTCAATCCCATCACCCTGCTGAGACGCGTGTTCTCCAGACCAGATGTGCGCCGACTCTCGATCGCCTTCTTCGGCTTCTTCATGACCTTCAACGGATTTACCAACGTTCTGAGCCTTTACCTGATCAACAACTTCAACTGGACCGGGGGCATGCTCGGAGCAGCCTTCGCACTTGTGGGCGTGATTGCCATGGTGGTTCAGGGCGGACTGATCGGTCCCTTGGTCAAACGCTTCGGGGAACTTCGCCTCACCCTGTTCGGACTCGCGCTGCTGATGGTGGGATGCCTACTCATTCCTCTTGCCACCCCCATCACTTCCATCCCGGTGGTCTTCACAGCCGTATCCCTGTTGGCCGTTGGCACCGGCCTCGTCACCCCCTGCCTGCGAACTCTCGTCTCCCGTCGCCTCGATCACGACGGACAGGGTGCAGCCCTGGGGGGCCTGCAAGGTCTGCAGAGCCTGGGCACCTTCCTTGGCGCCTCCGCGGCCGGCTTCAGCTACGACAAACTCGGACCGACGAGCCCCTTCTGGTTCGGCGGAATGATGTTGGTAGGAGTCGCTCTGCTAGTGGCGGGCGGCCTACCCAAGCGGGCTCAAGTGCAACAGGGCTAAGGCAGTACACAACACCCCCCAACAGAGATGTGATTGCTACCTTGCCGGCAGCGATCTCCGTTCCTTTCAACACCCTGATGGCAGCACGTTCCCTGGATCCTGATCTGTACATCAACCGGGAACTGAGCTGGATCGCGTTCAACCAAAGGGTGCTGGCTCAGGCGCTGGATCAACGCACGCCATTGCTCGAACAAGCGAAATTCAGCGCCATCTTCAGCAATAACCTCGATGAGTTCTTCATGGTGCGGGTGGCATCTCTGAAGTCGCAAGTTGAGGCCGGGATCAGCACCGCCAGTGCCGATGGCCGAACACCGCAACAACAGCTCAAAGCGATTCGTGCAGAGCTGCTCCCACTGCTGGAGCAGCAACAAAAGCACTACCTCAACTCGCTCAAAACTGAACTGAACAAGCACGCCGTTCAGTTGCTCGATTACGCCCAGCTGAACGAAGGCCAACGCCTCTGGATCGACAACTTCTTTCAAACGGCAATCTTTCCAGTGCTGACACCACTGGCGGTGGATCCTGCCCACCCCTTCCCATTTGTAAGCAACCTGAGCCTCAACGTGGGTGCCCTTGTGGTCGACCCTGACAGCGGGCAACGCCAACTGGCGAGAGTCAAGGTGCCGCAAAAAATCCTGCCCAGATTCGTGGCGATCCCTACAGATCTCAGTGATTCGGATCCTGAACCCGTGCATACCGCCGTACCGCTGGAGCAGGTGGTGGCGTTCAACATCGGCCTGCTGTTCCCAGGCATGACCGTGGAGGGTCACTATTTCTTCCGCGTGACCCGAGACGCAGATCTAGAACTTCGCGACCTCGAGGCCGACGATCTGATGATTGCAATCGAGCAAGGACTGCACAAACGGCGTATGGGCGGTGAGGTGGTGCGCCTAGAGGTGGCCAACCAAATGCCTGGCGACGTCATCGAAATGCTGATGGATGGCATGTCGGTGGCGGAGGACGACCTTTACCGAGTCGACGGCCCCCTAGGACTGGATGATCTGTTCGGCCTCCTGAGCCTTCCCCTCGAGGCGCTCAAGGATGAACCTCTCAATGGACACACTCCGGCAACCCTGGCCAGGGCCCAGCGGGGCATGCTTGAAGACGGCTCCATCAAAGAAGAGGAGTTCGAGAGCATCTTCTCCGTGATCCGGCGCCGCGATGTGCTTCTTCACCATCCCTACGACCTCTTCTCCACCTCCGTAGAGGAATTCATCAATCAGGCAGCGGACGACCCCCAGGTGATGGGGATCAAGATGACCCTCTACAGAACCTCCAAGGATTCACCGATCATCGCGGCCCTCATCCGTGCAGCAGAGCACGGCAAGCAAGTGATGGCCCTTGTTGAACTCAAGGCCCGCTTCGACGAAGACAACAACATCCAGTGGGCCAAGCAACTGGAAAGTTCGGGGGTGCATGTGGTGTATGGCGTGATCGGCCTCAAGACCCACACCAAGATTGTTCTGGTGGTGCGCAAGGAAAAACAGCGACTACGCAGCTATGTGCACATTGGCACCGGTAATTACAACTCCAAGACGTCCAAGCTCTATACAGATCTCGGCTTGCTTTCGGCCAGACCGGAACTAGGCCAAGACCTGGTGGAACTGTTCAACTACCTCACCGGTTTCTCCAAGCAGCAAAGCTTCCGCAGATTGTTGGTGGCACCCGTCACGCTTCGCAAAGGGATTGAAGGACTGATCCGCCGTGAGATCAAGCACGCCAAACAGGGCCATGGTGGCCACATCAAAGCCAAGATGAATTCGCTGGTGGATCCAGCAATCGTGGCTCTGCTCTATGAAGCGTCTGAAGCTGGCGTCGTCATCGAGCTGATCATCCGAGGAATGTGCTGCCTCTACCCCGGCAGAGAAGGAGTGAGTGACAGCATCCGAGTGGTGAGCATCATTGGCCGTTACCTCGAACATTCACGCATCTTCTGGTTCAGCAACAAAGGCGAAGCCGATGTGTATTTGGGAAGTGCCGACTGGATGCCCCGCAATCTCGATCGTCGCGTCGAAGCGGTCAGCCCTGTGGAGGAACCGGAATTACGAGAACAGCTTGAGCGGCTTCTAAACCTCTACCTAGACGACAATCGAGGCGCCTGGGACATGCTCAGCGATGGAAGCTTCAGCCAGCGCAAACCGAGCCGTAAAACCATCCACTCCCAATTGGAACTGACCGACCTTTGGCGTCACGGCCTACCAGCAACCAACACCAACGACAAAACGGAGTCGGAAATCGCTGAATGATTGTGATCGCTGTTACATCACAACACCAGTTCGTGCACTGAAGACACAAAAAAACGCAAAAACGTGGCTGAATTTGGCTTGAGCCAAGCAACATCGACCGACTTTAACTTTGTCCTAGAAAATTACAGATTTGACACAGCTACCGTGCATACACGGTGCTAAGTTGCGCCCAAATCAAATCTCAGGAGGCCAGGGTGATGGGGATCCCTCTGGAATCTGCGGGTGATGCATTGCGCACCACTCCGTCAGAACCTGTTTTGCCGAACACCAAACGTGTTCGCTCAACAGATCAGGGAAAACGTGCTGCCCAAGCAGCGCGGCAGATCAAACAGGCTGGTCGGCTTTCCACTGATTCGATCGGCTATTACCTGAGCAGTATCGGCAGAATTCCGCTGCTCACAGCAGCCGAGGAGATCGAGCTTGCACATCATGTGCAAGACATGAAAGAGCTGCTTGAGACGCCTGAACAGGAACGCACGCCTCGCCAACGCCACAAAATCCGAATGGGCAAGCGAGCCCGCGACAGGATGATGGCAGCCAACCTCCGCCTTGTGGTGAGCGTTGCCAAGAAATACCAGAACCAAGGGCTCGAACTGCTTGATCTCGTTCAGGAAGGGGCTATAGGCCTTGAGCGAGCTGTCGACAAGTTTGACCCAGCCATGGGCTACAAATTTTCCACCTATGCCTACTGGTGGATCCGACAGGGGATGACCCGGGCCATCGACAACAGTGCACGCACGATCCGCCTGCCCATCCACATCAGCGAAAAGCTCTCCAAGATGCGACGCATCTCCAGGGAGCTGTCGCACCGATTTGGCCGCCAACCCAACCGTCTGGAATTGGCCCATGCCATGGGCATCGAACCCCGGGATCTGGAAGATCTGATTTCCCAAAGCGCACCCTGTGCCTCCCTCGATGCCCATGCCCGCGGCGAAGAAGACCGCAGCACCCTGGGTGAGCTGATTCCTGACCCCAATGGCGAAGAGCCCATGGAGGGAATGGACCGCAGCATTCAGAAAGAGCACCTGGGTGGCTGGCTCTCACAACTGAACGAACGGGAACAGAAGATCCTGCGCCTGCGCTTTGGCCTCGATGGAGAAGAGCCTCTGACCTTGGCTGAAATCGGACGACAGATCAACGTCTCGAGAGAGCGGGTGCGTCAGTTGGAAGCCAAAGCCATCCTCAAACTGCGGATGATGACCAACCATCAGCAGGCAGCCTGACATCGTTCAGGCAAGTCCTGCCCATGCAGTGTTGAGCCACCTGGTTGGTGTTGGCGTGATTGCGCTCTGGATGGTCCTGGTGATCATCCTGGCGGTTTTCGCCCGCAAGCAATGGCCGATGCAGCGAGAACTGAGCCGCAAGATCGTGCACATCGGCTCAGGTCCTGTACTGCCACTTGCTTGGTGGCTGCAGATTCCTGCAGTCCTGGCGGTGCCTGTGGCTCTCGGCGTCACCCTTGTGGCTCTGATCAACCATCGCTGGCGTCTGCTGTCTGTCGTTGAGGATGTCGACCGCAACAGCTACGGCACCGTTGCCTATGGCCTGGCAATCACAACCCTTCTTGTTCTGTTCTGGCCGCAACAACCCCAGGCAGCGTGCGCCGGTGTGCTGGTGATGGCCGCAGCGGACGGACTGGCTGGCTTGATCGGACGAGCGCTGCAATCCCCCAGCTGGCGAATCTGGGGGCAAACCAAATCGACCGCCGGCACTGTCACCATGCTGATAGTGAGCCTGCTGGTGCTCACCACACTGGCGATGCTGAGCCCCAGCAGTCCTGGTGCCATCGGTCTGGTGGTGATCAGCTTGCTAGCAGTCGGCCTAGAGCAACTCAGTCGCTGGGGTATCGACAACCTCAGCGTGCCGATCGCCGTCGGCATCAGCTGGCACTGGATGACGCTCTGATCCGCGTCCAAACCGCGGTGCAGACGGTCAGAACTGCAGCATCCGCTCCCAATGACGACTCCAGTCACCATGGCTGCCAAGACCAGCCACCAACACCTGCTCCTGCGGCAGCGTCTGGAGACCAACCTGCCAGCGGCGTATCTGATCGGCCCGCTCCATCCACAAGCCCATCACCTGATGCTGGAGAGCATCACAATCCCAGTGCTGAGAGCTAGCAACCCGCTGGCTCCACTGCAAGAGACCATCCAACTGAAGAGGACGGAACCCCCGGACCCACAGTCCAGTCTGCTGTTCGAGTTCAAACAAGCGCAGGGAATCTCCGAAACCGAAGAAATGGAGAAAGACCACGGACGCAACCTCCATGCGCAATCACCACAATGTAGTAATCAAACAGCAGACAGAACTTCAAAAAGAAGCTATCAACGAGATCCCTTACATGAACGAAATCATTGAGAATCAAGCTGGCACTCTCTAGGTGCAAGTGCCAGATCAGACAGGCACGCGGGATGCAGCCACCGCCCCCGCCAGCTGCTCCAAGAGTTGCGCTGTGGTGTCGATGCTGATGCAGGCATCAGTCACACTCTGTCCGTAGGTCATCGCCGAGCGATCAGCACTGAGCTTCTGGCTTCCCTCAACCAAATGGCTCTCCAGCATCACCCCCATCACATGGGTCGAGCCCTCACGCACCTGATCGGCAACGGCTTCAAGCACGTCTCCCTGACGGCGAAAATCCTTATTGGAATTGCCGTGGCTGCAATCAACCATCAAACGTTCCTGTAAACCAGCCTTGCTCAGTTCAGCGGCTGCATCTTGCACCGCTTCGAGGTGGTAGTTGGTTCCGCGATTGCCGCCGCGCAAAACCAAATGCCCATGGGGGTTGCCGGTGGTGCTGACAATCGAAGCCTGACCACTGTGATTAATGCCAAGAAAATGATGAGGTTTCGATGCTGCCTGCATCGCGTTAATCGCGATGGTGGCACTGCCATCCGTGCTGTTCTTGTAACCGATTGGCATCGACAGGCCCGAGGCCATCTCCCGATGGGTCTGACTCTCGGTGGTGCGCGCACCGATCGCGGTCCAACTAATCAAATCCGCGATGTACTGAGGCACCACGGGATCAAGTAATTCGGTGGCAGTGGGCATGCCATCACGGGCAAGATCGAGCAACAACGACCGCGACAGGCGTAATCCTGTGTTGATGTCATAGGAGCCGTCGAGATGGGGATCATTAATCAGCCCCTTCCAACCAACTGTGGTGCGGGGTTTCTCGAAATACACACGCATCACCACCTCCAGCTCCTGACTGTGGCGTTCACGCAGAGGTGCTAGACGGCTGGCATAGGCACGAGCAGCATCCACATCGTGGACCGAACAGGGCCCGACGATCACCAGCTGCCTCCGGTCCTGACCGCTGAGAATTGCCTGAATGCGCCGACGGGCACCAGTCACCGTCTCGGCAGCAACAGGATCAATCGGCAAATCACCATGAAGCAGGGCCGGGGCCACCAGTGGGCGGGTCTCCACCACATGCAGATCGGAAGTGGTGGTCATACCTCTGGCCGCTAAAAACCCAGGTTACGTAAGCCACCGGATGCATCAATCACCAAAGACGGACCCATCAACAAGAAGAATGGTGGCAGAGCCCACCGTCAGAAGCCCCATCCCGATGCTGAGTGCATACCGCGAAAGCGCCGCCGAACGGACCGCCCAGGGGATCCCCCCCCTGCCGCTCAACGCAGAGCAGACCCAGGCACTCACGGAGCTGCTTCAAAGCCCTCCAGCAGGAGAGGAGAAGGAGCTGCTGCATCTACTCAGTGAACGGATCCCACCCGGGGTGGACGAAGCCGCCTATGTAAAGGCCACCTGGCTGAGTGCCGTGGCCCAGGGCAGGGCCACCAGCCCTCTGATCTCACCGCTGGAAGCCACACGGCTGCTGGGCACGATGGTGGGGGGCTACAACGTGGCGGCCCTGATCGAGCTGCTACTGCACAGCGAGTCAGACCTGGCGGACTGCGCTGCCCAAGGCCTGAGCCGCAGTTTGTTGGTCTACGACGCCTACAACGAGGTGATGGAACTGGCCGCCACCAACCGCTTCGCCAAGCAGGTGGTGGACAGCTGGGCAGCCGGAGAGTGGTTCACATCCAAACCAGAACTGGCCAAGGAAATCACCGTCACCGTGTTCAAGGTGGAAGGCGAGACCAACACCGACGATCTTTCTCCCGCCACCCACGCCACAACCCGCCCGGACATTCCCCTTCACGCTCTGGCGATGCTGGAGACGCGGGACCCCGCTGGCCTTGCCGCGATTGCCGAACTGAAAAGCAAGGGCCACCCAGTCGCCTATGTGGGAGACGTGGTGGGCACCGGCAGCTCCCGCAAATCAGCGATCAACTCGGTGCTCTGGCACACGGGCAACGACATCCCCCACGTCCCCAACAAACGCGCCGGCGGTGTGATCATCGGCGGCAAAATCGCTCCAATCTTTTTCAACACGGCAGAAGACTCCGGTGCTCTGCCAATCGAATGTGACGTCAGCCAGCTCAACAGCGGGGATGTGATCACCATCCGTCCCTACGCCGGCACGATCGAACGGGCCGCCGGAGAGGCAGGCGCCGGCGACATCATTGCTCGCTTCGACCTCAAACCAAGCACCATCAGTGATGAAGTGCGCGCCGGTGGCCGCATCCCCCTGATGATCGGCCGCGCCCTCACCGACAAAGTGCGCAATCAACTCGGCGTGGCTCCCTCCACACTGTTTATCCGACCCTCCGCACCTGCAGACACCGGTAAGGGCTTTACCCTCGCTCAAAAGATGGTCGGCAAAGCCTGTGGGCTTCCGGGCGTGCGCCCCGGCACCAGCTGCGAACCGCTGATGACAACCGTCGGCTCCCAGGACACCACTGGACCGATGACACGGGATGAGATGAAGGAACTCGCCTGCCTCGGCTTCTCAGCCGACTTGGTGATGCAGAGCTTCTGCCACACAGCGGCTTACCCCAAGCCTGTTGATCTACTGACCCAAAAAGACCTGCCTGACTTCTTCGCCCAGCGCGGCGGTGTGGCTCTGCGTCCAGGTGACGGCATCATCCACAGCTGGCTGAACCGCATGCTCCTGCCCGACACGGTGGGAACAGGAGGTGACAGTCACACCCGATTCCCTCTCGGTATCTCCTTCCCAGGCGGGTCTGGCGTGGTGGCCTTCGCCGCTGCCATCGGCGCCATGCCACTCGACATGCCTGAATCGGTGCTGGTGCGTTTCAGCGGCTCACTGCAACCGGGGGTGACCTTGCGCGATGTGGTGAATGCCATCCCCTGGGTGGCGATTCAGAAAGGTCTGCTCACCGTGGAGAAATCGAACAAGAAAAACGCATTCAACGGCCGGATCATGGAGATCGAAGGCCTGCCAGACCTGAAGCTGGAGCAAGCGTTCGAGCTTACCGACGCCACCGCTGAACGCTCCTGCGCCGGCTGCACAATCAAGCTCTCAGAGGCAACGGTGAGCGAATACCTGCGCAGCAACGTGGCACTGCTCAAAAACATGGTCGCCCGGGGCTACAGCGATGCCCGAACCCTGGCTCGACGCATTAAGGCGATGGAGGAATGGCTCGCCAACCCCCAGCTGCTAAGCGCCGATACCGATGCCGAGTATGCCGAAATCATCGAGATCAACCTCAACGACCTCACCGAACCCGTACTGGCCTGTCCTAACGACCCCGACAACGTGAAGCTGCTTAGCGAAGTGTCCGGTGATGCAGTGCAGGAAGTGTTCATCGGCTCCTGCATGACCAACATCGGCCACTACCGCGCCGCGGCCAAGGTGCTCGAAGGCGCCGGCGCCAACAAGGCGCGTCTCTGGGTGTGCCCACCCACCCGAATGGACGAGGACATGCTCAAGGCCGAGGGTTACTACGCCACGTTCGAAGCAGCTGGCTCGCGTATGGAGATGCCCGGCTGCTCACTGTGCATGGGCAACCAGGCCAGGGTCGACGACAACACCACCGTGTTTTCAACCAGCACCCGCAACTTCAATAATCGTCTCGGCAAGGGTGCTCAGGTGTATCTCGGCAGCGCAGAACTCGCCGCAGTTTGTGCCCTGCTCGGGCGCATCCCCACAGCCGAGGAATATCAGCGCATTGCCGCCGAAAAAATCGACCCGCTATCAGCTGAGCTCTATCGCTATCTGAACTTCGATCAAATCGATGGATTTGATGACGAGGGCCGCATCATCAGCGCAACCGACCAGGCTGACGTTCTGGCGAAAGCCTGAAGCCAGCCAATCGTCGTCAATGGTCGTTCTGAGTGAACTGAAACACCGCCGCCATCAACTTGGCTCCAGCCGCAGCATCCGCAGGCTGCTGGAACGCCGCTGGTGGGTCGTGGTGCTGGCGCTCATGCTCACAGGGCTCGGCGCGGCCCTCACAGGTGTGCTCTTTAAGGCGGGGCTCAAGCTGCTGGGCGGCTGGCGACTTGAACTTCTAGCCGATTTTCCCGCCTGGGTTGTGTTACCCAGCCTTGGCGCACTAGGCGGTCTGGTGTCTGGCTTGCTGGTGTCACGGCTGGCCCCTGCTGCAGGGGGCTCAGGCATCACCCACATCATGGGTTTCCTCAAGCACCGTGCGGTGCCAATGGGCCTGCAGGTGGGACTGGTGAAACTTGTGGCTGGGATCGTGGCCATCGGCAGCGGCTTCCCACTCGGACCGGAAGGGCCGGCCGTGCAGATGGGTGGCTCCGTGGCATGGCAGATGGCGCGCTGGTTGAAAGCACCCGTGGCCTTTCGCCGCTTGATCGTGGCGGCTGGCGGCGGGGCCGGCATTGCTGCTGTTTTCAGCGCCCCTATTGGAGGCTTCGTCTACGCCGTAGAGGAATTGCTGCACTCCGCCAGACCGGTGGTGTTGCTTCTGGTGATTGTCACCACCTTCTGGGCCGATGCCTGGGCGGATGTCTTTGGGCTAGTGGGCATCAGCCCCTCCACGGGCGGACTGGATGCCACCCAAGGCTTCCTACTGGAAAGGGAGTACACGCCACTCGTGAGCTTTCTGCCAATCGATCTGGGCTATCTGATCGGACTGGGTGTGGTGGTGGGTGTGCTGGCAGAGCTCTACTGCCGCTACGTGCTGACCATGCAGCGCAAGGGAAACGCCTGGTTTGGTGATCGCTTGGTGCTGCGCATGGTGATCAGTGGTGGCGTGCTGGGCAGCGTGTACGCCTTTCTGCCGGATGCATTTCACAACCTCGAAGGTCTGCAGCATCTGATTGCCGACGGCAAAGTCGACATCCCCATGGCTCTGGGCACCTTCATCGTGCTGTTTTTCAGCACAGGCCTAGCGGCAGCCTCAGGAGCTCCAGGCGGGCTGTTCTACCCGATGCTCACCCTGGGAGGCGCCATCGGTCTGGCTTGTGGCATCTGGGTGGAGGCCCTCACCGGCCACGTGCCCAGCACCTATGTGTTCGCAGGGATGGGTGCCTTCGTGGCCAGCTGTTCCCGTACGCCAATCACGGCCATGTTCCTGGCCTTCGCCCTCACCAAGGATCTGCTGATTCTGAAGCCGCTCTTGGTGGCCTGTCTGGCCAGCTTCCTGGTGGCCCGTCTCTTCGACGACCGCTCGATCTACGAACGCCAGCTCGGCATGGAACTGCTGGAAGAGGATCACTTAGAAGCCCGCCGGGAACGGCGCGGTGGCATCCATCACGCCTGGGAAGGATCGATCCGTCGACGCGCCTTTACAGCGCCTCCTCCGCCTCAACACCCCAAACCCATCCCACCGGAAGACAGTCACTGAAACAGGAAACCCTGCTGTTCAACCCAGCGGTGCCGGAACCCGGTGCCCTGCGCACAGTGCTGGCGTTTCCCAGCACCTACACCGTGGGCATCACCAGCCTCGGCTACCAAATTGTCTGGGCGACTCTGGCGATGCGACCGGACCTGGATGTGCGCCGCCTATTCACCGATCAGGGGGATCGGCCCCACCGCCAGTGCGACCTGTTCGGTCTCTCCCTGAGTTGGGAACTCGATGGCCCGGTCCTGCTTGATCTGCTCGAACAGCAACGCATTCCGATCTGGAGCCATCAACGCAGTGATGAGCACCCGATCGTGTTCGGAGGCGGGCCGGTCCTCACCGCCAACCCCGAACCGTTAGCCCCGTTCTTCGATGTGGTGCTGCTGGGAGATGGTGAAAATCTGCTACCGGCCTTCATCGATGCCCTCCAGGCCGTGAAGGGCCAACCCAGGCAAGAGCGCCTGAGGCATCTCACCACGGTGCCGGGGATCTACGTTCCCGAGTTGCATGCCCCCCGTTACGACCGTGAAGGCACGCTATTAGCGGTAGAACCGGTGGAGGCGACGCTACCCCGCACGATCGCCAAGCAGACCTGGCGTGGCAACAGCCTCAGCCACTCCACGGTGATCACGCCCGAAGCCGCCTGGCCTGACATTCACATGGTGGAAGTGGTCCGAAGCTGCCCAGAGCTCTGCCGCTTCTGCCTGGCCAGTTACCTCACCCTGCCGTTTCGGACCCCATCCCTCGAGGACGGATTAATCCCGGCCGTCGAAAAGGGGCTGACAGCCACCAAGCGATTGGGCTTACTGGGAGCCTCGGTGACCCAACACCCACAGTTCACAGACCTCCTGCAATGGCTAGGGCAGGACCGCTTCGATGATCTGAGACTGAGCGTCAGTTCCGTGCGAGCCGCCACGGTCACACCCGAACTGGCAAGCGTGCTGACCCGGCGAGGCAGCAAATCACTCACGATTGCAATCGAAAGTGGCAGTGAGCGCATCCGACGGGTCGTCAACAAAAAACTGAGCGGCGACGAAATCGAAGCTGCGGCCCGACACGCCAAACAAGGGGGACTGAAGGCTCTGAAGCTGTATGGAATGGTTGGCCTTCCCTGCGAAGACAACGACGACGTGGAGAGCACAGCAGCCCTTCTGCTCCATCTGAAGAAGGGCACACCGGGTCTTCGTTTCACCCTGGGCGTGAGCACCTTCGTGCCCAAAGCCCACACCCCCTTCCAATGGCAAGGAGTGAGGCCAGAAGCGGAGAAACGTCTCAAGCTGCTGGCCAAACGCCTCAAACCCAAAGGCATCGACCTACGCCCCGAAAGTTATGGCTGGAGCGTGATCCAAGCTCTGCTCTCGCGCAGTGACAGGCGCCTAGCACCGGTGATTGCAGCGGTGCGTGGCTCCCAAGAAAGCCTCGGAGGCTGGAAGAAGGCCTACCGAGCAGCCAGAGCCGGCGAACTGCCCCAAGCCCAAAGCGCCGGCGTGAGCCTGCCGCTCCCGCCCAGTTGGGAGTCCGTCGTGCATGAATGCTGGGATTCGAACCAGGTGCTGCCCTGGGAACACCTGGAAGGACCGCTCAGCCGAGAACGGTTGTTGGAGCATCAACAGGAAGCCCTCAGCCTGGGCAGCAACTGATCACAACACCGTCACCGAATCATTGGAGCGAGGTTCGCCGATACGACTGCGCAACCCCGCCAAGAGCATCCAACCGGCAATGTTCAGACGGCTATCAAAGAACGGCATGTCGGTGCCGTGGAGCACCACAACGATCAAAATCGCGGCCCACCAGGCCCGATCGAAGAGGGACATCGAGGCGCAGCGCTGACTGACAACCAACAGTGCCAAAACCAGCCCGACGACCGCGATCGCCACGGGTAAACCATGACTGACGGCAAGCTCTAACGGCAAATTGTGAGAGTGGCCATGCCATTTACCCGTGCGCAACGGGTACAGCACCGAAAAGGCTGCGGCGCCCCATCCCAGCCAGGGACGCTCGCTGATCAGCTGCAATGCCACAGACCACTGGCTGAGCCGAGTGGAGGCGAGTGCCCGCTCCGAGGCATAACGACTATCACTAAGCCGCGACCAAACCGACTCAGGCACCAGGGACCGCGCTGGGTCCTGAAGCAGAGTCGGCACCCCTGGCAGCACCGACAGCACGACGGGCACCAGAGCAAGCGCCAACAACGGCAGAAGCCAAGGCCAGCTCAGCGGCCCCAGCACCAAGGGCACCGCCAACACCAAAGCACCCCAGCCATTGCGCGAATCCGTGAGCACCAGCGCCGCCACGAGGGCCACCACAACGGCCAGAACGAGCAGGCGGCGGCCTCGTTTCAAACCAGGCTGAACCAAAGCCGCCAACGCCAGCGGCCACACCAGGGCCAGCCAGGCAGCAGCGATGTTGGCGTAATCAAACAAGCCCGAGAGCCGTCCCTCCGGTTCTCCACCTGGGGCAACAAACCAAATGATCAAGCCCCCAAGCACTTGCCAAGGTCCTTGCCAGCCCAACCAAAGCTGTCCGAGACCGGTCACCACCACAGGCACCGTGCCGGCCACCAGCCAGAGGGCCATCCGACGACGGGCCTTGGCATCGGCGAGATAGGGCTGGAATCCCCAGAACGCCCAGAAAAAAGGGATCCAGTTGCCCAGACCAGACAAGGCAAGGCCCCCGCTGTAGGCGTTGAAGCAACCCAGCAGCATCAACAGACCAGCAGCAATCAGCGGCCAATTCCAAGGATCGCGCCAATAGGGGCATTCACGGCGCAGGCTGCCAAGCAAAAGGGCAGGGAAGAGCAAGAAGCTCGCCAGCAGTGCACTGGATGGCAAAAGCAGCAAACCCAGCTGAACCAGCAACCAGCCCGCTGGAGAGGCTGCGTCTGGACAGCCCAGCGCAAGGCGCTGGCGCAGACGCTCAAACAACGCGCAGAACTGCACAACGACAGTGCTCATGCAAAAACGGTGCTCATGCAAAAACGGCCGTGCGGCCGCGATACACCATGACCTGACGATGCAGATGCAAATGCACAGCCCTTGCCAGGGCGAGGCGCTCGGTATCACGGCCTTTGCGAATCAAATCCTCCACCTCATCGCGATGGCTCACATGCACCGTCGTCTGCTCAATGATCGGGCCATCGTCGAGGTTCTCTGTCACGTAGTGGGCCGTGGCACCAATCAGCTTCACACCCCGCTGCCAGGCTCGGTGATACGGCTGCGCACCCTTAAAAGCGGGAAGAAAGGAATGGTGGATATTGATCACCGTGGGAAAACGACTGAGGAAATTCGCACTCAGCACCTGCATGTATTTAGCCAGCACGGCGAGCTCAATGCCGTTGCTCTCCAGCAACTCGAGCATGCGCGCCTCCGATTCGGGCTTAGTGGCCGCAGTCACGGGCACGCAAGCAAACGCCACTCCGAATTCCTGACAGAGCGGTTCAAGATCAGGGTGATTGGCCACCACCAAAGCAACCTGCATCGGTAACTCGCCGCTCCGAGAGCGCCACAGCAGATCAAGCAAACAATGGCTCTGCTTGCTGGCAAAAATCGCGACGCGAGGCAAGGCGTCTGAAAAATGCAACTGGGCTTCCCCTCCAAGCCGCTCAGCCAGAGCGCTAACCGCCGGTTCAATCGCCTCTCGAGGCAAACCAAACCCTTGCTGTTCCCATTCCAAACGACTGAGAAACAAGCCCGCTCCTGCATCCGTGTGGTGATCGGCATGGCAAATATTGCCGCCATTGGCCGCAACCCAGCCCGCGAGTTCACTCACTAAGCCAGGCCGGTCCGGACAGATCATCTGCAGGATCACGGAAGGGGAACCCAAAACCAGAACGCATGAACAACCAGTCTCCCAATCACGCTGCAAGCGGGTAAACCCGGTAAAATGCCGCCCATCTCTATGCCCCTGCTTCGTGATGCTGAGCGCCCTGCGTCGCCTCGCCTCGTTCTGCCTCTGCGCCTGCCTTTGCCTGGGACTCGCAGCCCCCGCGAACGCCGCCAAAAGCATCAATCGCACCATCAGCCCCGACGACATGGAGGTGATTCGCCGCAATGCCGAAGGGTTTAAGAATGCCCAGGAGCGTTTGCCCGATCTGGCCAAGCTCGTGAACAAACGCGACTGGACCTTCACCCGCAACCTGATCCACGGTCCGATGCAGGAAGTGGGCCGGGAAATGTCCTACATCAATCAGCGCCTTCTCAAGGACGATCGCTCCGAAGCGAACAAGCTGGCCACCACCCTGAAAGAAGCCCTCGCTGATCTTGACGAATCAGCCCGCCTGCAAGACGGCGCGAAGCTGCAGAAGTCCTACACCTCTGTCGCCACCGGCTTCGCCAACTATGCCCGGGTGATTCCAGAACAGGCCCTGAACTGATCCAAGCACTCTGAGTCACTCCATTGCCGTCATCGGTGCTGGCGCCATTGGGGCTGGCACCGCTTGGTGCTTGTCGCGATCAGGCCACCAGGTTGAACTGATCGACCCAGCACTGGCCCAAGACCCAAGCCGGCATTCCAGTTCCCCATTGACAGGAACATCAGCATCCCTCGGGATCCTGATGGGCCATGTCTTCCGCCGCTCCAGCGGTCGCGCCTGGCGCCTGCGCCGCCGCAGCATGGAGCTCTGGCCTCTCTGGGTGAAGGAACTCAGCTGCCCGGACGAACCACTACTGCTTCAAACTCCTCTGGTGCAGTTAGCCACCACGGATGAGGAGGCTGCACTGCAGCGAAAGCTGGTGGAGGAGCGCTCCCATCTTGGCCTGAGCTTCATCACCGCAGACAGGCTGGCCCTTGAGCACCCTGATTGGCCCAAGTCATCGCATGGTGGATTGCAGTCGGACCACGATGGCCGTTTAGATCCACTGATCCTGCAACGAAGCCTGCGCCGTGAATTACACAGGCTCAGCGTGCCCATGCAGACAGGAGCGGTGGAGACACTCCATCGGGATGGCAACCAATGGCACTTGGAATTGAGCGATGGCAGCCGTACCTACGCAGATACGGTGGTGGTTTGCAGTGGCCTTGCCAGCCAGACACTTCTGGCCCCCTTGGGCCATGCACGAGCCATGGATCCAGTGCTGGGACAAGTGCTCCAACTCAAGCTGCGCAATCCAGATGCACTAAACCCCCACTGGCCAGCAGTGCTGATGAGCCATGGCGTAAACCTGATACGCCATGGGTCCGATCAGCTCCTGCTTGGAGCCACGCTCGAACCCGGTGAAGAACCACTCGAGGCCGCCACTCTGACCATGCGCGCCCTGAATGGACACGCCCCAACCTGGCTGGAGCAGGCTGAGGAGATCGGGCACTGGCACGGGCTGCGGGCCCGCCCGAGTGGTTGTCCAGCTCCACTACTGGAAAAGCTCGAACCCGGTCTGATCCTGGCCAGTGGTCACTACCGAAACGGAGTTCTACTGGCTCCGGCCACGGCCGAATGGGTCAGCAAGGAGATCGACGGCGAGACATCCAAAGCGTGATGCTTACCAAGCCTTAAGCCTGCCTTTACAGAACAAGCAGGAGCTCCAGCTAGATATTGAAACGCGACAAGGATCCGCCACACATGACTCGCTCTCTTCTGACACGCACAGCCGCCAGCCTTCTCGGCATCGGTGCTGCTGTCAGCCTCGTCTCCTGCTCCTCCGGTGGTGATGGCGAAAAGGTGGAAGGTCGCCTCTCAGCAGCCGGCGCTTCTTTCCCCGCAGCGATTTACCAGCGCTGGTTCCAGGATCTTTCTCCTCAGGGCATCAACGTCAACTACCAGTCCGTGGGCTCCGGCGCAGGTGTGCGTCAGTTCACTGCTGGCACGGTGGACTTTGGGGCTTCCGACAAACCCATGAAAGCTGAGGCCATCGCCAAAGTGGAACGTGGTGTGGTTCAGATCCCAATGACCGCAGGCGCCATCGCCGTCGCTTACAACAATCCCGGTTGCGACCTGAAGCTGAACCAGCAGCAACTCGCCAGGATCTTCCTGGGAACGATCAAAAACTTCAACGAGCTCGGCTGCGAAGACAAGAGCATCAAAGTGGTGCATCGCTCCGATGGGTCCGGTACCACTTACAACTTCACCAAGCACCTCGCCGCCATCAGCCCTGACTGGAAGAAGGATGTTGGTGCTGACAAATCGGTGCAGTGGCCCACGGGCGTCGGAGCCAAAGGCAATGAAGGCGTGGCAGCACAGCTGAGCCAGATCGGGGGCGGCATCGGTTATGTCGAGCTGGCCTACGTGAAAGGTGATCTACAGGCCGCCGCTGTTGAAAATGCTTCTGGGATGCAAGTGAAGCCCACCAACGCAACAGCGAGCGAAGCGCTCGGCTCCATCGACCTCGGTCCAGACCTGATCGGTGGCAACCCCAACCCCGAAGGCGGTTACCCAATCGTGACCTTCACCTGGGTGCTGGCCTACGCCACCGGCAACGGAGAGAAGACTCCGATTCTGAAGAAGACCTTCGACTACATGCTGTCCGATGAGTCCCAGTCCAAAGCACCGGAGCTGGGCTATGTCTCCCTGCCTCCAGAAGTGGTGAGCAAAGCCAAGGCCGCTGCCAACTCGATCAGCGAATGATCCAATCAGCCCATCGCTGAGACTGAGGAGGGGGCTTAAGGCCCCCTTTTTTTGCGGTTTGTTTGTTGTGCTGTGTTGTTCAAGAAGTTGAAGGATGACTGGGTTTGTAGGGCCCCAGAGCTGAAAACCCACTCGATTTCTGGCCCCAATCAACAGTGAATCTCTCCCACAAAAATCCCCGCCTGAATACAGACGGGGAAGAAGGGGATGCTGCTGAAAGAGAACCCATACAGGAACGCTCTTCAGACAATCATTGGAAACGAGTTCACTTCGATTCAGTGAATTCAGCGTCGATCACATCGTCACCACCATCAGCAGCGGAGGCGCCTGTGGCACCGGCATCAGCTCCCGGAGCTGCACCATCAGCACCAGCTTGCTGATACACCGAAGCACCCAGGGCATAAAGCTCCTGCTGAAGCTCCTCCAGCAAGGACTTCATCGCATCGAAATCATCCTTGTCGACGGCGTCTTTCAACTTGACACGCTTCTCCTCCACCTTTGTCTTGGCATCGGCATCAACCTTGTCGCCAAGCTCACCAAGCTGCTTCTCCGCCTGATAAACAAGGGTCTCAGCTTGATTCTTGACATCGATACGCTCGCGCTTCTCCTTATCAGCGCTGGCGTTGGCTTCGGCATCCTTCACCATCTTGTCCACCTCGTTCTCACTCAGCGTGGATGCACCCGTGATCGAGATGGACTGCTCCTTGCCACTGCCCTTGTCCTTGGCCGTCACGCTAAGGATGCCGTTGGCATCAATATCGAAGGTCACTTCGATCTGAGGCACGCCACGGGGAGCCGGGGGGATGCCATCAAGGCGGAAGGTTCCGAGCGACTTGTTATCGGAAGCCATCTCACGCTCGCCTTGAAGCACGTGGATCTCCACGTTGGTCTGACCGTCCACAGCTGTGGAATAGGTCTCCGACTTCTTGGTGGGAACGGTGGTGTTACGGGTGATCATCTTGGTCATCACGCCACCCAGGGTCTCCACCCCCAGGGAGAGGGGGGTGACATCAAGGAGAAGAATGTCTTTCACCTCACCAGCCAGGACGCCGCCCTGGATCGCGGCACCAACGGCCACCACCTCATCGGGATTCACCGTCTGGTTGGGATCCTTACCGGTGACCCGTTTCACCAGCTCGAGCACGGCCGGAATACGGGTGGAACCACCCACCATCACGATCTCGTCGAGTTCACCGGAGGAGAGCTTGGCGTCCTTGAGGGCTTGCTCCACCGGCACGCGGCAGCGATCGATCAGCTTGGAAGCGAGTTCCTCAAACTTGGCGCGGGTCAGGGTGAGATCTAAGTGCTTAGGGCCCTCAGGGGTGGCCGTGATGAACGGCAGGTTGATCTCACTCTGGGTGGCGTTGGAGAGCTCGATCTTGGCCTTCTCAGCGGCCTCGGTCAGACGTTGCAGAGCCTGCTTGTCCTGACGCAGGTCAATTCCTTCATTCGACTGAAAGGTTCCAGCCAGATGATCAACGATCACTTTGTCGAAGTCATCGCCACCGAGGTGCGTATCACCAGAGGTGGAGAGCACCTCAAACACGCCGTCGCCAACTTCGAGCACGGACACGTCGAAAGTGCCACCACCCAGATCAAACACGAGGATGCGCTCGTTGCTCTTCTTGTCGAGTCCGTAGGCCAGCGCGGCAGCCGTGGGCTCGTTAATGATGCGCAGCACCTCAAGGCCGGCGATCTTGCCGGCATCCTTCGTGGCCTGACGCTGAGAGTCGTTGAAATAGGCGGGAACAGTGATCACCGCTTGGGTGACAGTCTCACCGAGGTACTTGCCGGCGTCATCGGCCAGCTTGCGTAGCACTTGGGCGGAGACCTCTTCAGGAGCGAACTGCTTCTCCAGAACCGGGCACTTCACCTTCACATTGGAGCCAGCCTTCTCGACGCCATAACTCACCTCCTTCGATTCCTCATTGACCTCGTCGACACGGCGACCAATGAAGCGCTTCACCGAATAAAAGGTGTTATCCGGGTTCATCACCGCCTGACGCTTGGCGATCTGCCCGACCAGTTGATCCTGGTTTTTGGTGTAAGCCACCACCGAGGGGGTGGTGCGGAATCCTTCCGCGTTAGCGATCACGGTGGGCTTGCCGCCCTCCATGACGGAAACACAGCTGTTCGTTGTGCCTAGGTCAATGCCAACAACCTTGCCCATGGGATCCCACCTCCTCGTCGAAATGTCGTCTTGAACCTCTGCATCTTCTCCAGAGCAGTGGTCTCAAGACGAGGTGTGGTTCCCGAACAGCCGGGGCGGCAGGCTGGTCATCAGAGCAGGCAGCCGCCCATGACCAGCCCAGGAACGATCGGGGCCAGCACAGCACTGGTGGGCCTTCTCGGCGATCCGGTGCATCACTCACTGTCTCCGGCGTTGCAAAACGCGGCGTTATCGGCCATGGAACTCGACTGGGTCTTTCTGGCCATGCCGACGCCGGCCGACCAGCTCAGCAGCGTCTTGAAGGGACTGGAAGCCATCGGCTGCCGCGGCCTGAACGTGACCATTCCCCATAAACAAACTGTGGCCGCCCTCTGCAAAACGCTCAGCCCACTGGCGCAGCGTCTAGGCGCAGTGAACGTGCTGGTCCCCCATGCCGATGGCGGTTGGTTCGGCACCAATACCGACGTCGAAGGCTTCTGTCGACCCCTGCGCGATGCGGAGTCGAGCTGGAACAAGCGACGGGCCCTAGTGCTGGGCTGTGGAGGGAGTGCCAGAGCGGTCGTGGCGGGACTGATCGAGCTGGGATGCTCCTGCATAGAAATCGCAGGACGTCGGAACGAAGCCCTGATCGCATTCCAACGGGAGTGCCTTGACTGGGCACCCCAGCTGAAGACCGTGTGCTTGAGCGATGAAGCTTCTTTGGCCACGAGCCTGGAGCAGGCGGATCTTGTCGTGAATACAACGCCGGTGGGGATGGCTTCGCCCAATGACCCGAACGCAGCCCTCGCCAGTCCCCTCAGCCCCAATCTGATTGGCCGACTGAAGCAAGAATCCTGGGTGTACGACATCATTTACACCCCAAGACCGACCCGACTGCTGCAGCTGGCAACGAACCACGGATGCCGCAGCATCGACGGCCTCGAGATGCTCGTTCAACAGGGGGCAGCGGCCCTGCGTCTCTGGTCTGGTCGCGACGATGTGCCAGTGGCAGCCATGCGTGATGCAGCCCTCCAACAACTGACCACCTAGCGTCAGCCCAGCACAAAGGCCTCTATGTCGATTCCCGTCTGGCAGCGGTTGCTCGGACTATTGGTGTACCTGCTACCCCTGAGCGATGCTCTGCCCTTCGGACAGTCTCTCGTAACTCAGTACCCAATTTTGGGACTGTTCCTGCTTCCGGCAGTCCCGTTGGTGATCCTCGAGCAAAGCATCCGCTTTGGACCGCTAGCTCTTGGTGGTTTGCTGTTGTTCTTCGTGCTTTTCCTGGGGGTCGTGCGCAATCCCAACGTGCCTTACTTCCTGCGTTTCAACACTCTTCAGGCACTCTTGATAGACATCGTGGTGATCCTGATCACCTACGTCTACACGCCGCTGTCGATGCAGCTAGGCAGCCTCGGGGATGGCCTCGTGATCCGCACCCTGGGCAGCACAGTATTCCTAGGTGTGCTGGGGATCGTGATCTTCGCCCTGATCGAGTGCCTGCGCGGTCGAGAGCCCGATCTTCCCGGGATCAGCCAGGCCGTGCGGATGCAGCTCTACTGAGCTGTCAACCCCCCAGACGATAAGGTGATTGATCCGTCGCTCACTTTGGTGAGCCTTGAGTCCCTGTCGGAGTGACCTTCCATGACCCAGCAGCCTTACTACGAGACCATGTACATCCTCCGTCCGGATATTCCGGAAGAGGAAGTTGAGTCTCATCTGCTCAAGTACCGCGACATCATCGTTGAGGCCGGTGCCGAGGTGCTCGATAACCAGATGCGTGGCAAGCGCCGACTGGCTTATGCGATCAACAAGAACAAGGAAGGCATCTACGTGCAGCTGAGCCACAACGGCGATGGCCAGCAAGTTGCCGTGCTTGAGAAAGCAATGCGCTTAAGCGAAGACGTGATCCGCTATCTCACCGTCAAGCAAGACGGCCCGCTGCCCGCGCCTCGCGTCATGCCCGGCACGGAAGCACCTGCGCAACAGGAAGAGCAAGAGCCTGCCAGCACCCCAGCCTGATTCCAACTCCTGTTCAGTGCAGGGATTGTTCAGTCCGTGGCCCAGCGATACCGTCTGGCCATGGACTTTTTTTCTGATCACCATCAGGCTCCAACACCCTTGTGGCAAGCCTCGACGGATCCATTGGAACGATCAGAGCCAACATCCAGCTCAATGCAGCAAAGCACTGGACACAGCGAAGCAAGCGACGCTGAATTGACGCGTCTACGCGCACGGGTGCAGGAACTAGAAGCCAACGTTGCCGATTACGAAGCCCTGCTCGAGGAACTCCCTGATCTCTTCGAACGCAAGTTCCAGCAGCGACTTGAACCGCTACTGGAGCGCTATCGCCTGCTCGCTCAAGCCCAGGACTTGCACGCACCCCAAGCACCCTTACAGAAAGCAGCACTGCGATGGAGCTGGCCCAGAGTGAGACGCATTAGCTTCAACAATCAAGACTCAGAACAGAATGCCGCCTGATGATCAGGCTGACCGTGACTGCTCTGAGTGCTGGCAAACCTCAACGGCGATGGGTCGCTGCCCAAAGACGGGTTGGCAACCCCCAGACGTAGATGAAGCCTTCTGCAGCACGGTGATCGAATTGATCCTCGCTGCCATAGGAGGCCATTTCCGGAACGTAGAGGCTGCTGCCTGCAGAGGAACGACCGGTGACGGTGGCAGTGCCCTTGTGTAGCCGCAGCCGCACGACACCGTTGACATGCACCTGGGTGCGATCCATGAAGCCATCAAGGGCATCCTTGAGCGGCCCGAACCAAAGACCCTGGTACACCAGGTCAGCCCACTGCATCTCCAACTGGCGCTTGCTGCGCAGCACATCGGCGGCGAGAGTCAGGCTTTCCAGCTCTTGGTGGGCCTGAATGAGGAGAAGCAGGCCAGGGGTTTCGTAGATCTCACGACTCTTGATGCCGACCACCCGGTTCTCGATCATGTCGAGGCGACCGATGCCATGGGTTCCAGCCAAACGGTTGGCTTCGCGGATCAGGGCAATCGGGTCCAGACGCTGGCCGTTGATCGCCACGGGGTTTCCGGCCTCGAAGCTGATCTCAATCTCGTCGGGGTCATCAGGCGTCTCCCCAATCGATCGGGTCATGGCGAACACCTCTTCAGGGGGTGCCACCATCGGATCCTCAAGGGGGCCGGCTTCAATGCTGCGACCCAACAGGTTGAGGTCGATCGAATAGGGCGACTTCTTGCTCACCGGCGCCGGGATACCGCAGCGCTCGCCATAGGCGATGGTCTCCTCACGGCTCATACCCCATTCGCGCGCAGGGGTCAGCACCTTGAGATCCGGCGCCAAAGCGGCGATCGCCACATCAAAACGGACCTGATCGTTGCCCTTGCCGGTGCAACCATGGGCGACGGCATCAGCACCCACCTCCCGGGCCACCTCAACCAAACGGCGGGCGATTAGAGGACGGGCCAGGGCCGTTGACAAGGGATAGCGACCCTCATACAGAGCATTGGCCCGGATCGCCGGGAAGGCGAACTCCTCAATGAACGGTTGAATCAGATCACCCACCAGCGACTGGCTGGCGCCGGCCTCAAGTGCCTTGAGACGGATTGGTTCGAGCTCATCACCCTGACCCAGATCGGCAGCGAAGGTGATCACCTCCTCCACGCCCCACTGCTCCTTCAGGTAAGGAATGCAAACGCTGGTATCAACTCCCCCGGAATAGGCGAGCACGACCTTCTTCGCACGGCCCATCAATGCGACTCCTGATCACAATCGTCTGATTCTCTCTCCCCGCCGGTCAGGCCCACCAACAGCCAGATCACAACAAGCACAGAGGGACCAAACACCAGCCACACCACAGTCGGGCCGTCAACAATCGGGGAGCCGGGATGGAGAGCACCCCAACGGCGTAGACCGGCACTGATGAGCAAAGCAAGTGCCCAGAGCAGCAACAGGGCACGAGGTTTGCCGCTCAAGCTGAATCTTGCTGTTGCTGTCCACTATGATGGTTGATTGGACTAATTGGACTTTGTCCTCGGCGATGAGCAGCGCACTCGATAACATCAATCCAGCCCTGACCCGTTACGGGCGCAAGGAGCCTGCACCGGTACTGCCCCTGCGCGAAGAGCCTGACCTCCTCAGCTGGCTCGAAACCAGTGGCCGTCTGGTCGAAGACGAGGAATCCTCCTCCAGCGACGTGAGCACCGTCGAGGAAGAGGAACTGTCTGCACTGATGGGCGAAAAAGAGGACTACAACAAAGATGACGAGCAGGAAGAGAACTGGGAAGACTGAGACAACAGGTCTCCTGGCGTTCTGACTGACAGTCGACTGACCCTGATCAGATCAAGCACGTCTGGGGCTCTCTTAATCTCACGGCGCCCAGACACGCAGCTGTGGATCAAACAACGGAAGCGTCCCAGGTGATGGACGGTCGTTTGCCAGCGATGGTCCTTGCCACAGCCGTGTTTGGCCTCGCTTTCGCCAGCGATCGCCTCATACCCGGCAGCCTGCTCAGCCTGCCGTTGCTGATCACAACACTGGTGGCAAGCGTGGTGGCTTGGCTAGGAATCCCCTGGCTTCGGGCCCTCAAAATGGGGCAAGTCATCCGCGAAGACGGCCCCCAGGCGCATCTGAGCAAGGCCGGCACACCGACCATGGGAGGGCTACTGGTGGTGCCAGTGGGTGTGATCATCGGCGCTCTAGTGAGCGTGATGAACGGCGACGACAAACGACTGCTTGCAGTCGCCACCGTCACCCTGGCCTTCATGCTGATCGGCGGGATCGATGATTGGCGCAGCCTCACCCGTCAGACCAACACTGGCCTGACGCCCCGGGGAAAACTGTTGCTTCAGGCAAGTGCGGCTGGCTTGTTTCTGGCTGTAGCGGGCTGGCAGGGCTGGATCACGGGCACGATTGCCTTTCCCTTCGGGCTCAACCTGGCACTGGGATGGTTGATCTGGCCCCTGGCTCTATTCGTGTTTCTGGCCGAAAGCAACGCCACCAATCTCACCGATGGGCTCGACGGCCTCGCTGCCGGTTGCGGAGCCTTGGTGTTCAGCGGCTTGGCGCTGCAACTGATGCTGCGCGGCAATGGCGGTGACCCATCTCTGGCGGGTTTCTGTATGGCCATGGCCGGCACCTGGATCGGATTCCTCGTGCACAACCGCAATCCAGCCCGAGTGTTCATGGGAGACACAGGATCACTGGCGATGGGAGCAGCCCTCACCGCTGTAGCCCTGCTGAGCAACAGCCTCTGGCCGCTGCTGGTGATGGGCGGGGTGTTTCTAGCCGAATCGCTTTCTGTGATTATTCAGGTCTGGGTGTTCAAAGCCACCAAGGGATCGGATGGAGTGGGCAAACGGGTGTTCCGGATGGCGCCGCTGCACCATCACTTCGAGCTAGGTGGTGCCAGCGAACAACAGGTGGTGAGAGCCTTCTGGCTGATCACCGCTTTACTCGTGATAGCAGGAGTGTTGTTGCGACCTCACAGCTAGGGCAGCCCCCGACGGAAACGAATCGCAGTCGCAGTCTCAATCGCGAGGCAATCAGACCCAAAAAGAGTGGAATGGCTGCTAAAACCCAGCAACTGGCGATTGGTGGTTCATTGAAAAGTGAGCAACATTCATGCTTTTCGCAACCATGAATGTTGAAGGATAAATGAATACGATAGCATCGATCAACGGACTCAACCCCTGATCATCCCAACGGCAGAAACCCACGACAGATGAAAGAAAAAATCATCTTTTATGCATTTAGCTCTCAGAGTTGGGATTCATATTTTCCCATCATCAAGGAGATCTTGGCCCAAGAACCAAACGCAAAAAACTGGATGAGCGTTTGCGCACCTTGTGATCGCTATGAGTTTAGAAACGACAACTCAAAAGATTTATTTGAACTTTTCAAGGAAAAATTCAGTACGCCACCTGCAGACACATTGCCCAAACCCAATGAGTACGAATACGCGCTAGTCACCACCCACATCCCAGACGAAAGACATGGATTAAATAAGGGCCTGTATATCCATGTTCCACACGGCTCTGCCTTTGGCAACAACATGGCCTCAGATTATTTACTATCCTGCTACAAAGCCTCGAACATCTATTGCGGAGTATCACCAACAGAAGAGGAATATATCACCGACTCAATCGGCGAGCTTGCCAGAAAAGAAGCACTATTTGTTGCCACAGGATGTCCAAAAAACGATATGTTCTCTGACTACATATCTGGCTCACAAGAAAACAGAAATCAAATCAAACATGAAGTCAAACAAGCGATGAATATTGCCAGCGATCAAGCAGTTATTTTCATTGCTTCTCACTGGACATCACGTGGAATCTTAAGACGATTTGGCACCAGTCTGATACAGGCACTATCAACACTTGGAGACAAAGTCCATATCATTCAAGGTGCACATCCGAATTTATGGACGAATCATGTGAGCACTCAAACATCGGAATGGATCTACAGGTCTCTCTGCCATGAAAGAGATAGGGGTTCGGCTTCGTTAAGCCTTGGAGTCAGTGATGCCAGTGCTCTTCTGGCTTCTGACGTCGTCATCGCTGACATCAGCTCAATTGTGATTGAAGCAGCTTTACTGGAGAAGCCACTTCTATTAAACATCGACAAAGACTCCTTTCGCAACAACCAGACTTATGAAATCTACAAAGATATAAGCGTCCAGTTCGAGGGTGCAGACGATCTCATGCAGGCCTTTATGAATGGCGTTGAGTTTCCCAGCAACAGAGACAACATGCTCAAAAAAGTAAGAGAATTATTTGGCTACAATATCGGAAATTCATCAAAACAAGTAGCTAAGATTATCCTCAACGCTGCTTCTAACTTGAAGACAGCATAATCAACAAGAATCATTGGATTCAATCTCAGCAACCTGTCGTCTTCACCATGTCTGCCACATGAAACGAGAGCCAAAAATCGGCTCTAATCAGGGGCTCACCCCTATCATGGCCATCAAGATCGCATGGCTCAAAAGCAACATCTGTAGGCGCAGTGACTCATCTAGACCAATCCGATCAGAAGAAAATTGTAGGGTTGTGACGGAGCTTGTGACTCTGATTGAATCAGATCAAGCCCGGCTTCAACGACTCAGGTTTTGATCGTGAGGGTTTGAATCGATAGGTCCCTTGTTGATAACGCCAATGCAGCTTCTTTTGGCCTCGCCACACAAACCAGACAAGATCTTTTTTGCTTTCGGTCAAACATCCTGAGAACGTTCCGTTCTCAAACCCTTGGATGCCTTGGTAATGAGTCAAATTGTAGTGAGAGCAATGCGCCATCACGTCCTGATGGCTGGGCTTGTTCGCCGTCTCAAGCATGACGCTGACGACAGCAGCCGTGAGCGCAACCTGAACCCAAAACCGCCTTGCCAAGCTGTGACAGAAACATTCGCTCGATCTTCAGTCTAGATCGACCAAACAAACGACCCCATGGAGATCACACCTGAGCCATACAGCTCAGCTCCACAAACCACGATCTCGTGATCTGAACTGATGTTTAGCGTACGGTTGATGAGTGGCTTGCGGAACATCAGCCAAACAGAATGGAGTCACAGACGACTGAAATGGTGCTTAAGTAACGATGAATCCCTCAAACCACAACGACAGTTCGTGTCATAGGAGTCAACTCAAATAATGGCCTATTTCACCTGGAAGGAAGCCGGGCTCACCAGCGACTGCGCCAGCCTCGAAGCCATGGCCGCCCGCTTTGAGGAGGCCGCCAGCCTGATGCGAAGGATGGCCAAGGAAGGCTTCCAGCTGGAACGCAGCAAAGGACTGCAGCGCATCACCCATCCCACCCCAGACGTGTTTGATGCCTGGGGCTTCGTCAATGAGGAATCTCCAGAGCGTCAGCTCACCCTGATGCCTGATCTTCCCCACTGAGCCAAAAACGGTCACTGCTCACGGACATAACCGACGATCCACACCACCACAAACGCCAACGACGAGACTCCGAGATAAATCAGGGCCCACTTCTGCAGGCTGGCAATCTCCCAGCCGAACAAAAGACCATCGGCCGCATCCCCGGCAGTGGTGAAGGCAAGGGTGAAGGCCATGGCCGGCGAAGAGCGAAGATCGCACCATGCTGATGCCTGGCCGTCCATGACCGTATTTCCCAAAACCGTGATGCTTCTAGGCAGCGGCGAACTGGGCAAAGAAGTGGTGATCGCAGCCCAACGCCTTGGCTGCCGGGTGATCGCCTGCGACCGCTATGCCCAGGCGCCTGCCATGCAAGTCGCCGATCAAGCCGAGGTGTTCGCCATGACGGATGCCGCGGCCTTGCAGGACGTGGTGCGCCGCCACAAACCTGATGTGGTGATTCCCGAGATCGAAGCCCTGGCGGTCGACGCCTTGCAGTCTCTCGAAGATGAGGGGATCCAGGTGATCCCCACGGCTAGAGCCACGGCGGTGACCATGAACCGCGACCGCATCAGAGATCTGGCGTCCGATGCACTGGGACTGCGCACGGCCCGCTTCGCTTATGCCACCAACCTTGAAGAACTGAGATCAGCCGCCATTCCCCTGGGCTGGCCCGTGGTGGTGAAGCCGGTGATGAGCTCGTCCGGCAAAGGCCAAAGCGTGGTTCACAACGCCGACGAACTGGAACAGGCCTGGCAGACCGCCGTATCGGGTGCCAGGGGCAGCAGCGAGCGGGTGATCGTCGAGGAATTCTTGAACTTCGAGTTAGAGATCACCTTGCTCACCATCCGCCAAGCCAATGGCCCCACCCTGTTCTGCCCACCGATCGGCCATGAACAAAGCGGCGGTGACTATCAGTGCAGCTGGCAACCCGCAGCTCTAAGTGCCGCCCAACTGAACCAGGCTCAAACCATGGCTCGCACTGTCACTGACAATCTCGGCGGCGTGGGACTGTTCGGCGTTGAATTCTTTCTGTGCGGCGATGACGTGGTGTTCTCTGAACTCTCACCCCGGCCTCATGACACCGGTCTAGTCACGCTGACCAGCCAGAACCTGAACGAGTTCGAATTGCACCTCAGGGCAGTGCTAGGGCTCCCGATACCTTCAATCCAATGCCAAAGCCCCTCAGCCAGCCGTGTGATCTTGGCGGATGCCCAGCTGCCTAGCGTCCGTTATTCCGGAGTGGGAGAGGCCCTGGAAGAAGCCGATAGCCAGGTGCTGTTGTTCGGCAAACCTGATGCTCGCCCCGGCCGGCGCATGGGGGTGGTGTTAGCCCGCGGTCAAGACGTCGCTGAGGCGCAGACCAAGGCTGACCGGGCAGCCGGCAGGATCAAGGTCATGCCCGGTTGAAAGCAGCTCAACGACGGCTGAGGAATCGGTAGTGCTGGAGACCTTCCAGCACTCCTGACATCGACTGACGGCTGGCGAAGAACACTCTTTGTTGATGGCGGAAGCTGTCCAGGCTGGGGTCGTGCTCCGCCAACACCACAGTGGCGGGAAGCCCCCGTACCAATTCACCATCACCCTGCTCACTGGCCACCACCAAGATGCGCTCGAGGGGAAGACCCCAACGGAGGGAAAGGAAACGGATCGCCTCGCTGCGCGAAGCCCGCATCGGCACCACATCCAGAAACCAATGGCAGCGCAGTGACGGACGCGCCGCCTGTTGACGCTGACGCAATCGCTGGCGCACCAGAGGAAGGATCCCTTCCCCAGACTGACGGAGCAGGTAACTCACTTTGAAGTCCCCCTGATGCTCAGGTTCCTGCAGCTTCAAATGGGCTCCAAGATCCTGAAGGGTCGTTTCTACCCGCTCGCGGTTCCAATCCACCGCGATCATGCGCGACCACTCTGGATCGGAGCTGTTCTCCTGGCCGTAAACGATCTCTGTGCCAGCTCGGGTGATCCACACGCCTGGGTCGGGCAGATGTAACTCAGTGAACCGATGTCTGGCGACAGCCAATGACCGACCCGTGAGAATGCCAAGGGCACTTGGGCGTCCTGACCGAGCGTCCTTCTCCAGATGCTGGCGCAGAGCCACCAAGCCATCCCCAGCCGGCAACTCGAGGCTGTGATCGAGATCGAGAAGGAAAAGGCGATCGGCCAGACGACTGGGCACTGCTGAAGAATCACCAGAGCGCGCCACGGCCGGCTGACGTGCCTCCAGCTTGCCTTGCATCAGGGCGAGATAGGAGCAGATATGGGCATCCCAACTGAAATGACGGCTGACGGCTTCAATACCGTTGTCACGCCAGCGATGCCAACGGGCCTGATCGGCTCCAGCCTGTTCAAGACCGTCCTGCACGGCCTCGAGGTCAGTGACATCCACCAGCAATCCGTTCTCGCAGCGGGCAAGGATGTCGCGGGGACCTCCGTCATCGGTGGCCACCATCGGCAGACCGCAGGCTGCAGCCTCAAGCAGGGTGAGCCCAAAGGGCTCGGTGAGAGCCGGATTCACAAACAGACCCTGACGCTGCGCCGCCCAGCGATAGACGGCGGGTATCTGCTCACGGCGATGTTGCTTCGGATAAGCCACCTGGCCGTAAAGGTCATAACGATCAACCAGATCGAAAACCTGCTGGAACACATCCCGTTGCTGCTTCTCGAGCTGGCGGGGGTCCTCCCGGCAACCCAGCACGAGCACCAGATTGTGGCGTTCGCGGAGGACGGCGGAACGTCCGAAAGCCTCGACCAATGCAGGGATGTTTTTACGTCGCACAGCCCGGGAGATCGCCAAAAGGGGCGGCAACTCCGGATCCCGTAAGAACGGCCCTAAGAGAGCATCCAATGCCTCAGCTTCTGCGCCGGTGGGTTGAGGATGAAAACGACGGGCATCCACGCCAGGCGGAACCACTTCAGCGCGCTCAACCTGAAAACGGCCATAACGGGCGTACTGCTCCTGGACCTCTTGACGGGTACTGGTCACCACCAGATCCGCATGCGCCAAGGCAAGCTCCTCGGCATCGATACGACGACTAATCGAATACGACTGCTCAATCTGATCGTGATCGCCTCCTGCCGCGAGCAAGCGTCGCAACTTCTCGCGACCAAGGGAATGACCGGTGAACACCAGTGGGATTCCGAGGCGACGACTCACTAATGCCCCGACGTAACCAGCATCGGCGTAATGCGCATGAATCCAGTCGGGTCTGTGCTCAGGCTGCTGAAGACGGGCCACAAGCTGATCGGCCAGATCATCGAGATGGGGCCAGAGCTGCTCCTTGCGCAGATAACGACGCGGTCCGAAAGGAAAGCGCAGGATGGACGCTCCAGGAGCAATCTCCTCGTGCGGCTGTGCATAGTCCTGAGAGACCCGCCGGTCCTGGACCAAACGTGTCACCACTTCGACCCGTTCGACCTCCGGACGAGCAGCCAGGCCACGGGCAAGTTCAAGAACGTAGAGGGTCTGGCCACCGGTATCGGCATCTCGGCCAAGCTCAAGATCACGGGAACGGAAGAGACCGTGCAGGTGCAGTTGCAACAACTTGAATCCCACACTCACCCCTAATGCACAACGCGACAGACCAAAAGGCCTGATCAAGGGTTAGGGGCATCCACCATCAAAAATGTGAAAAAAAGCTGAGAAATCAAGCGAACTCCAACAAAGAAATCTCGCAAATCCATGCCAGCACAGGCATTTCTGGGATTGCTCTGCAAACGGGGCTCAGTCTGAATGCTAAGCAAATGCAAACTTTCAGCGGTTGCCTGATCCATGCAACTGGTTTAAGAACCGACGCAACTCATAGCTGGGAGGTGACATCCACCAAGGGAATGCGATCACTGCCCCAACCTCCACCATCAAACCGAAAGGACGAGGCAGGTTGCAGCTGCTGGTTGATCCATGCCTCAATCAAGGGTGCCAACACCGGCGCTGTTGTGGCTGCGCTGGGAGCACGCAGATTGAAATGGCCACCACCCGATGCCAAAACCAATCGGTGGCCATTCGCCAGAGGTCGACCGTTGCGCAATGGGGTGACCGCTTCCGGCCCGGAAGGCACCAACCAATCACCACTACCACTCACCAAAAGCACCTTGGCCGTGAGTTCATGGCCGCTACCGGGATCAAACAGAAGACGCAAAGGCGGGCTAACCGCAACCGCCACCTTGATACGCGGGTCCCCCAAAGAACCATCCGAAGCCACTTTGAGCCAACTGCACTGGAGCAGCCAACTGAGGTTGCGTTCAGGATCTCGAGGATCCTGACAACGGGCCATCAGCTGTTCATCGGTCGTGCGCAGACCAGCCACTTGCAACGTGGTGGTGGCTCCCCAGGAATGCCCCACCATCGCCACCGCATCGGTATCGAGCCCAACACCAGGCAAGAGATCACCGGCCGCCACGGCATCAATCAAGGCGGTGACATCGAGCGGCCTAAGACGCAACTCATCGGCTTGCGGTGGCGGCTGATCTCCCATCAACATTGCCTGCTGCTGAGCCAGATCACTGCCTTGATGAACTGGCAACACCACCGTGTAACCACGGGACGCCAACCACTGGGCCCAACCCTCAAAACTGGCCGGTTCATCCCAAAGGCCATGGGAGATCACCACTAACTGACCATTGGCGTCAGCACTGGGCTGGAGGATCACGAGCTCAAGCGGCCGCGATCGATGGGCCGCCGCAATTGATGTCTGCATGCGCCTCCAGCCTCGCCGTTGCAACAGCTCGGCCGCTAGAGCGACATCAACCGACTGCTCCTCTCGGCCAGCAGCGATCAGCAGCTGAGCCGAACGCTGATGACGTGCCAAACGGTTGGCATAGAACACCAAGGCCTGCAGATCAATCGATGCCGTCGTTCCCGGTAGATGGCGCAGCAAACCGAGGAGATTGGACTGGTCATCTCGGTAGGCCGCCTTCAGAGCTGATCTCAGATCTGCACCAGTCAAGGGGCCCGACAGACCCTCGACATCCATCAGTTCTGAAGCCGCCAGTAGGGCCTGCTCAAACAAAGGCTGACCGGCCGATTCGCTCAAGAAACCAACACTCTGGTCCGGCAGCGGAGCCGTCAGCATCTGCTCCAGAACCCGAGTGACCGCCCCCTCGCCAACGCGATCAAGCTCCGCTAAATCTGGATTCGCCAGTAACAACTGCTGAGCAGTCTCCGCCTGACCGAGCTCAAAGCTCACCTCGGTCTCCAACAGGGGCAAGATCATGCGCAAGCGTTCGATAGCACGACTCGGCAGAGGCATCAGAGCAATCAGAACGCCGCTCAACGCCACCAGAGTGGAAGTGAGCAGACCATGCTTCCGAACTTTGATCACGCAGCCTCCGGAAGGATCTCCGCTGGATGTTGTTCAAGCACCTTGGCCAGATAACGACCCGTATGACTGGTCGGATGCTGAGCCACCTCCTCCGGTGTGCCACAGACCAGCACTTGGCCACCCTTGTCGCCCCCTTCAGGACCAAGATCGATCAACCAATCGGAACAACGAATCACATCCAGATTGTGCTCGATGCAGACAATCGAATTGCCCTTATCCACAAGCCGCTGCATCACATCCATGAGCTTGTGCACGTCATAGAAGCTCAAACCTGTGGTGGGCTCATCGATCAAGTAGAGGGTCTTGCCAGTGGCCCGCCGGGACAACTCCGTCGCCAGCTTCACGCGCTGGGCCTCACCGCCCGACAACGTGGGCGCCGGCTGCCCGAGTTTGACGTAACCGAGCCCAACATCCACCAGGGTGCGCAGACGGTCCGCTGCCTGGGGGATCGCCGAGAACACTTCAGCGGCCTGCTCCACCGTCATCTCCAGAACGTCAGCGATGGTGTGGCCCTTGTAGGTGACCTGCAAGGTTTCGCGGTTGAAGCGAGCCCCCTTACAGACGTCGCATTGCACATAGACATCGGGCAGAAAATTCATCTCAATCACGTTCACACCCTGACCACGACAGGCCTCGCAGCGACCACCCTTGACGTTGAAGCTGAACTGTCCCACCTGATAGCCGCGGGCCTTGGCCTCCACCGTGGCAGCAAACACCTGACGAATCGGATCAAAAGCACCCGTATAAGTGGCTGGATTAGAGCGAGGGGTGCGACCGATCGGTGACTGATCAATCACGATCACCTTGTCGATCGATTTGAGACCACGCAATTCACCCAAACCGGCTGGAAAAGGCACCTTGTGACCCAAACCGTTCTCCAGCGCGGGATGCAACAGCTCGTTCACCAGAGTGCTCTTACCGCTCCCGCTCACACCGGTCACCGAAACGAGCCTGCCAAGCGGAAACTCAACACTGACATCGCAAAGATTGTTGCGTGTGCAATTGAGCAACTTGAGGCTGCGAGTACTCCCATGGCGCCGCTCTGCCGGCGTCGGAATGGATCGCCGACCGCTGAGATAGGCACCGGTGAGTGACTGCTCAGCTTCAAGCAGTTCCTTCAGGTTGCCCTCAGCAACGATATGACCACCGTGTACACCCGCTCCTGGGCCGATATCAACGAGGTGATCAGCGGCCCGAATCGTGTCCTCATCGTGCTCCACGACAACCAGAGTGTTTCCCAGGTCGCGCAAACGATGCAGCGTGGCCAGCAGTCGATCGTTATCGCGCTGGTGCAAGCCGATGCTGGGTTCATCAAGCACATACAGCACACCGGTGAGTCCGGCACCGATCTGAGTCGCGAGCCGGATGCGCTGCGCTTCACCACCTGAAAGCGTCATCGCCGGCCGATCCAAACTCAGGTAGTCGAGGCCCACATCCAGCAGAAAGCGCAGACGCATGCGGATCTCGCGAAGCACCAGATCACCGATTTGCATCTGGCGAGGATTGAGCAGTGGCTCACATCCCTCGGAAGCCCCCACACCCATCAGCTGTTCAATTCGCTCCAGGGTCTGACCCACACTCACAGCCGTGAGCTCAGGAATCCTGAACGGGCCAACCTTCACTGCCAAGGCTTCTGGCCGCAGGCGCTGACCGGCGCAACTGGCGCACGGCACCAACTCTAGATACTTCTCCAACTTTTGGCGCTGGGCCTCCCCGCTGGCATCGCGGAGTTGTCGCTCCAAGATGGGGAGAATGCCCTCGAACGGGCGCGTATAGCCAGAGCTCTTGCGAAAGCGGCTATCGGCCTGGATCAGAATCGGTTCACGACTGCCATGCAGCAACACATCTCGCTGCTCATCCGTGAGCTCTTGCCAGGGGGTTTTGATCTCAAAGCCGAAGGCTTCGCCAACGGAGTAGAGCAAGGAAAAGTAGTAGGAATTATCTTTCTCAGCCCAGGGAGCAACAGCGGCATACACGGGCAAGGATGGATCGGGCACCACCCTCTCCGCGGTGAACTTGCGTAAATGACCGATGCCATGACAGGCCTCGCAGGCTCCGTACGGGCTGTTGAAAGAAAAGAGCCGTGGTGACAGCTCTTCCATCACGGCGCCGTGAACCGGACACGCAAAGTTCTCGGAATAAAGACGCTCGCGTTCCAGACCTTCGGGAAGCTCTTCGCCTTTCTTCGGCACCACCTCCACTAAGGCCAAGCCGTCGCCGCGCTTCAACGCTGTGCGCAGGGAATCGGTGAGGCGTTCCTGGATTCCCTCCCGAGCCACCAAACGATCAACGACCACCTCGATGTTGTGGCTCTGGTTCTTATCCAGCTCAATGTTGTCGGCAAGCTCACGCACCTCTCCGTTGATGCGAACACGAGCAAAGCCCTCAGCAGCCAAACCACTAATCAACTTGCTGTGGGTGCCCTTCTTACCGCGCACCACCGGTGCCAGCAGCTGATACCGGGTGGCCTCCGGCAAGGTGAGGATCTGATCGACCATCTCATCGATGGTCTGAGGCCGGATTGAACGTCCACACTTCGGGCAATGAGGCTCTCCGGCACGACCGAAAAGCAAGCGCAGATAGTCCTGAATCTCCGTGACCGTTCCCACCGTCGAACGGGGGTTATGGCTAGTGGATTTCTGATCGATGGAGATCGCAGGGGAAAGCCCCTCAATCGCATCCACATCCGGCTTATCCACCTGTCCGAGGAACTGGCGGGCGTAGGCGGAAAGACTCTCCACGTACCGTCGCTGACCCTCAGCGAAGATCGTGTCGAAAGCCAACGAGCTCTTACCGCTCCCGCTCACACCTGTGAACACCACCATCTTGTTGCGAGGGATGGTGACGTCGACGTTCTTGAGATTGTGCTGACGGGCTCCACGCACCCGGATCACACCTTCCGATGAACTTCCAGCAAGATTCACCGGCGGCCTGAACTCAGCATCCGTCGAGTTGGAAGCAACAGGCCGCATGCAGCGCTCTTCAGCAGCCCAGCAGTGTAGAGAGACTGACGGACCGATTGGTCAGGCCGCCCGCTGATCCAAAAGACTTGCGGCATAAGCACGCGCTTCACCAAGATCACCGCCGGCAAGCTCCGCCAGTTCCTGCTGCCTGGCCTGAGTGTCCCGCAGCTGGGACACTCGCGAACGGGTCTGACCGTCAACGACGGTTTTACTGACACGGAAATGGTGATCGGCAGCAGCAGCAACCAGCGGTTGATGGGTCACACAGAAGACCTGTCGACGGCTAGCCATCGTGCGCAGCAAATCAGCCATCGCCCCACTGACCCGACCACTCACACCAGAGTCGATCTCATCGAAGAGCAAAGAACTGGAACCATCCACACCGGCAAGACAGGTTTTGAGCGCCAGCAGAAACCGAGACATCTCACCACCTGAAGCCACTTCAGCCAGTGGAGCGAGAAGCTGACCGGGATTGGCGGAAAAGAGGAAATTGACGGCATCAGCACCTATTTCACTGGGATCACAGGCTGTGATTGCCACTTGAAAGCGAACATTCGCCAACCCCATCGGCCGGAGGTGATTGAGCAGGCTCTGCTCCAGATCACTGGCAGCCTGCTCCCGCAACTGCGTCAAACGATGATTAGCCGCATCCCTTTCGAGACGTGCCTTGGTCTCATCGGCAAGCAACTGATCAAGAGCAGCCTCTGCACCACCTTCTGTCAGCTGATCCCGCAGTGCATCGGTCAACCGACACAGACCCGCCAGATCCAAGCCATGACGACGCTCCAACCGCTTGAGCAGAGCAAGCCGATCCTGCAATTCACTCAGCCGGGCGGGATCACTATCGAGAACAGCTCCATAGCTCTCGAGCTCTCGAATCAGATCCCGTAATCCAGACTCCAAATCAAGGCATTGCCCACTGAGGGACTGCAAAGAAGGATCCAGCAGTTGCATCTGCTGGAGCTCATGGCAACAGGCCAGCAAATGATCCATCGCGGACGGAGCCTGGTCGGCACCGTCCTGAAGGCGTCCGATCAATTGCGCCAGGCCCTCGTGCAGACGCACACCATGCACGAGCCGATCCTGTTCAGCACTGAGTTGTTTGAGCTCATCGCCATCGTTGAGGGCCGCGGCCTCCAGCTCCGCCAGCAACGCCTGACGTTCCTCCAGCTGCTCCTGCCACTGATCCGCCTGTTGACGCGCCTGGTCCAACAGCGCAGAGGCTTCTCGCCATTGAAGCCACGTCACGCGCACCTCGGCTAGAGCAGTTGCCAATGGTGCTGCCCCAAGCCGATCCAGCCAGCGACGTTGCTGACCCGGCCGAGCTAACTGCTGGGTCTGCCCCTGAACAGTGAGATCGATGAGCAGTGGCCGCAGCCCAAGCACCTGCTGGCGATTAACTGCCACACCGTTGATCCGAAAACGAGAGGACAGACGCTCATCCTGTCGGCGCCACTCACGGCTCACCACCAGAGCATCAGACCCATCGTCGTCATCAGCGTCCCAAGCCAGTTGCTGCTGCTGTAACCAATCGATGACGCCATCACTGAGAGTGAAACGGGCTTCGATTCCGGCTCGTGGCTCACCACCACGCACCAAACGAGCGGCCGCTGTTCCCTGAAGTCCGCCGAGCACCGCATCAAGGGCGTCAAGCAACAGCGATTTACCAGCACCCGTTTCACCGGTCAGCACCGTGAAACCCGGCTCGAAATCAAGCTCCAGGCTCTCAATCAGAGCAATGTTGTGCAGTCGCAGACCGGCTAGCACGGCAGCTCCTGGTGATCGGATTGACCGTAGCGGCTGCTCAGCTCGTTTAGAAGGGGGTCACTGCCAACGCCGGCTGTGATCGAACAGGAACTGGGTGATTTCATCGAAGCCGCTGGTCTGCTCAGCTACGACCCAGCTGCAATCACACGCATTTATGCCGGTCACCCCCAACGGCTGCTGCGAAGGCTGTGGCAAACCCTGGTACCCATCGGCCTACTGCTGCTGGGATTAGCGACTGATTGGGTTCTGGGTCTATTGAAGAGTCCTGAACGAGCCCGTAACCGTGCAAAAGAATGCGCCGAACTGTTGGTCGAACTGGGGCCTGCCTTTATTAAGGCTGGACAGGCCTTGTCCACGCGTCCAGACATCATTCCCCCCGTTCTGCTGGAGGAACTAGCCCAACTGCAGGATCAACTGCCTGGATTCGACAGTGATCTGGCGATGGCGTGCATCGAAGAGGACCTTGGCGCTCCAATCGAAGAAATTTTCAAGGATCTCGAGCGTGAGCCAATTTCCGCGGCCTCTCTCGGTCAGGTGCACCGCGGTGTGCTGATGAGCGGCCAGGCCGTCGCTGTGAAGGTGCAACGACCGGGTCTACGCGAGCAAATCACTCTGGATCTCTACATCGTTAGGAATATCGCCGCCTGGCTGAACAGCAATATCGGCCTAATCCGCAGTGATCTGGTGGCTCTGATCGACGAGCTAGGTCGACGGGTGTTCGAAGAGATGGACTACTTGAACGAGGCAGCGAACGCCGAACGATTCCGCGAACTGCACCACCAAAATCCGCGCATCGCCGTTCCTGCCATCTATCAGGACTCCACCAGTCGCCGGGTGCTGACGATGGAGTGGATTGACGGCGTGAAACTGACCAATCTCAGTGCCGTGCGCGCCCTCGGCATCGATCCAGATGACATGGTCGAAGTGGGCGTCAGCTGCAGCCTGCAGCAATTACTGGAACATGGTTTTTTCCATGCCGATCCACACCCAGGCAACCTGCTAGCCCTCGAGGACGGCCGCCTCTGCTACCTCGATTTCGGAATGATGAGTGAGGTGAGCCGAGAATCGCGCACCGGCTTAATCCAGGCTGTTGTGCACCTGGTGAACCGCAATTTCGCTCAGCTCTCCAAGGATTTCGTCACCCTCGGCTTCCTCGCTGAAGATGTGAATCTCGAACCGATCGTTCCGGCCTTCGAATCGGTGTTCAGCCAAGCCCTGGAAATGGGGGTCAACCGCATGGACTTCAAGAGCGTCACCGACGACATGTCGGGGGTGATGTACAAATTCCCGTTCCGGGTGCCGCCCTATTACGCCCTGATCATCCGCTCATTAGTCACGCTGGAAGGCATTGCCCTGAGTGTGGATCCAGAGTTCAAAATTCTTGGGGCCGCCTATCCGTATTTCGCCCAGCGCCTCATGGAGGACCCGGATCCCCAGCTGCGTCAAAGCCTGAAGGAAATGCTGTTCGACGGTGAAGCATTCCGCTGGACTCGGCTGGAAAACCTGGTGGCCAGTGCAGCCAGTCAGGCCCAACTCGATTTGGACACCCTTCTCGATCAAGTGCTCGATTTTCTTTTCTCTGCCAACGGCGGACTGTTGCGAACGCAGTTGGTCGAAGCCGTGGTGGAGCGACTCGATGCGCTTGGCTGGTTGACCGTTCAACGTCTCGGACGCCAACTCCCCCGCGCTCTGCAACCAGCGCTAATCAGCAACACGAGCAGTTGGGGCATCGAACAGGAACAGTTGCTTGACCTCGAACCAATCCGCCAACTCCTGGTCGTGTTGCAGCAATTACCAGGCTTCAGCCCCGATCTTGTCCTCAAACGTCTGCCCCGATTGATCCGCGAACCGGATGCCCGCCGGATGGGAGCACAAGTGGCGAAGGGACTGGCCGAACGCGGAGTTGTCCGCCTAGTGAAGGTGGCCGCTGGAATCCCTGCCTAAATTTCACAGACAAAGAAAAGGCCATGCGCCAGTCAGCTGTGAACCATTCGTCCAAGACGCGTCGCCGCCGACTGCTGGCTCTGTGCACTGGAGTGGGAGTGACCCTGACGGGCCTTGGAGCCATCGCCAGCCCACCAAGCCAAGCAGCCAAGGATGTCGCTCTGGTGAGCGGAGCCTTTCGTCGTTCGATCTCCGTGGCCGATCTTGCCTACCTCGCTGAGACCGGTAAGCCCAGGGGACTGATGGTGGATATCCTCCGCCTGAGCAATCAGAACCCTGAAGACGTCGCCAAATTGCTCAACCAGGAACTGAACCTGCCGCTTGTACTCACCAGTCGGCTGATGTCGACCCGAATCGGTGATGTGATCATCCGCCGGGTGGCTCGAATCATCTATCCGCTGATGGTTCCTGCACCGGAAGTGAGCGTGCCTGCAATCAGGGCCGGCGTGATCAACGGACTACAAATCGGCGACGGCGGCCTAACAGCCATCAAGTTTCTAGAGGCCTACCCAGCTGAAGTGATGGAGGTCAACATCCCGGCGTTGATGGCTGTGATTGAAAAGGCTCAATCGATTTCGGGTCTGGTGCAATTTTTCTCAGAATCCCCACTCGATGGCCTCAAGGACGCCCAACCCTGAGACATAGATTCCTCTGGTCCCTTGCCATTCGCCGGTGTCTCTGCTGCAGAACCTCCGCAGGCGTCTGATCACCGGACCCGTCATGCAGGACTGGCCCGGCCTGATTGAAGCCTATCGAGGCTGGTTGCCGGTTTCAGATGCCACGCCTGTGGTGACCCTGCATGAAGGTGCCACTCCCCTCATTCCCGTCCCTTCGGTGGCCGAAAGGATCGGTCGAGGCGTCAAGGTCTACGTCAAATACGACGGTCTCAACCCCACCGGCTCCTTCAAAGACCGGGGCATGACCATGGCAATCAGCAAAGCCAAGGAAGTCGGCTGTGAAGCAGTGATCTGCGCCAGCACGGGCAACACGTCCGCAGCCGCAGCCGCCTATGCCCGGCGTGCCGGAATGCGGGCGTTTGTCTTGATCCCAGATGGCTATGTCGCCCAAGGGAAACTGGCCCAGGCCCTCGTCTACGGAGCTGAGGTACTGGCCATCCGTGGCAACTTCGACCGTGCTCTCGACATCGTGAGGGAAGCAGCCGAAAGCTATCCGGTCACCCTGGTGAACTCGGTGAATCCCTACCGCCTGCAGGGTCAAAAAACCGCTGCTTTTGAGGTGATTGATGCCCTTGGCAATGCCCCCGATTGGCTTTGCATTCCGATGGGGAATGCCGGCAACATCACGGCGTATTGGATGGGCTTCCAAGAGTATTACCAGGCAGGCCACAGTCGCACACTGCCCCGAATGATGGGTTTCCAGGCCAGCGGATCAGCTCCTCTCGTCCACAACACCACCGTGGAGGATCCCAACACCATCGCCACCGCGATCCGAATCGGTAACCCGGTGAACCGAGACAAGGCTCTTGCCGCCCGCGAAGGCAGCAACGGCGCCTTCCTCGACGTCACCGACGCCGAAATCATCGAGGCCTACAAGCTGCTGGGTGGCCAAGAAGGGATCTTCTGCGAACCAGCCAGCGCTGCCTCCGTCGCAGGTTTGCTGAAGCGGTCTGCCGAAGTGCCTGAAGGGGCCACGGTGGTGTGTGTACTGACCGGCAATGGACTCAAGGATCCGGACTGCGCCATCAATAACAACGATGCCGCCTTCCATACAGATCTGGATCCAAATCTCGAGACCGTGGCCAAGGTGATGGGTTTCTGAGCCGAGCAGCTCTGGATCAATCTCTCGATCTGGCCCCTCTACGTAGGGGCTTTTTGATGGGTCGACGTCACTCTGAGAGGTTGCTCTTCGGCGAACCACCCGACAAAGCGGCTGCGGAAGACGCCAGAAAAGCCACAAAAAAATGGTGGAAAACGGCTGACAACTCCCCCCGGCTCGACAAGTGATTCTTTCCCCAGGTTGTGGAAGCTGTGCAAAACGAGAGGTTCTCCGCATTCGCTGAAGCCACTTCCCCAGGCCTGTGAAAGCAACCAATCAGGATCCAACTGGATTCTGAACGGTTTTCCACGCTTTCCCCAGGACCGACTACGGCTGTTTTGTTTGGTTTTAAAAATCATCAAATCCAAAAGACGGATGATGCCGATCCAAATGCTCTGGCCGTTGCACATCTCCTCAGCCTGTGAAACCGTGGGAACTCTTCAGGACACTTGGTCGGGACGTTGACTCCATGAAACTGGTCTGTTCCCAGGCGGAGCTCAATACAGCCCTCCAACTGGTAAGTCGTGCTGTGGCATCTCGCCCAACCCACCCGGTGCTGGCCAATGTTCTGCTCACTGCTGATGCAGGCACGGGTCGCCTCAGCCTCACCGGATTTGATCTCAATCTCGGCATTCAGACTTCGCTATCGGCATCGGTTGAAGCGAGCGGCGCCGTGACACTGCCTGCCCGTTTGCTAGGCGAGATCGTTTCACGGCTTTCTGTTGATTCACCAATCACCCTGGCCACAGATGAAGCTTCCGAGCAGGTCGAGCTCACCAGCTTGAGCGGCAGCTACCAAATGCGCGCCATGCCGGCTGATGAATTTCCTGATCTGCCGCTGGTTGAAAACGGCACCGCTCTGCGTGTGGATGCAGTCTCGCTGGTTCAGGCTCTGCGAGGAACCTTGTTTGCGAGTAGCGCTGACGAAGCAAAACAGCTCCTCACAGGCGTTCACCTTCGCTTCGAAGGGCGTCATCTCGAAGCGGCGTCTACCGATGGCCACCGTCTTGCCGTTCTGACGGTGAACGATGCGTTGCAGGACGATCCAACCGCCGCTGGATCAGCGGAGGGGATCACGTCTGACGATGGTTCTCTTGCTGTCACCCTGCCAGCTCGTTCCTTGCGTGAGGTGGAGCGTCTGATTGCTGGCTGGAAAAGTGATGATCCTGTCACGCTCTTTTATGACCGCGGCCAGGTGGTTGTGCTCGCAGCTGACCAGATGGTCACGAGCCGCACCTTGGAAGGCACCTATCCGAATTATCGGCAGCTCATCCCCGATGGGTTCACCCGCACGATTGATTTGGAACGCCGTCCATTCATGGCGGCCTTGGAACGGGTGGCCGTGCTTGCTGATCAGCACAACAACGTGGTGAGGATCAGCACGGATCCCACTGCGGGTCTGGTGCAGATCAGTGCTGATGCACAGGATGTGGGTAGTGGATCGGAATCACTACCGGCCACGCTCACTGGAGAGGCTGTGCAGATTGCCTTCAATGTGCGCTATGTCCTCGATGGCCTCAAAGCCATGGAGGGAGATCGGATCTCGCTTCAATGCAATGCCCCAACCACACCGGCGATCCTCACACCCGCCGATAATGCAGCAGGGTTCACCTATCTGGTGATGCCCGTTCAGATCCGCAATTGACACCCTCGAACGACCGTCACCGTGGAGCTTCCGGATCAGGTCCTGTTGAGTGATCTGCTGCACCACAGGGTGCGTTGTGATCAGGGCATCGACCATGGAGCTGGTGTGATGGCTTGGATGCATCCGCCAGTGCATCGGTTGCTTGGTTGGGTCAGCCGTCCTTCCGCCCTTCGCAACAGTCGTGATGTCTGGCGTCTGGATCAATGGCGTGGCATCTCCGACCAGGAAGTGTTTGTGAAAGGGCTTCCCTCAGTCAGTGATCAGCTCACTTTGGAGCGGCTTCCGACTCTGATTGATGCTGATCTGGTGGATCGGCATGGTGAGCGTCTGGGCCAGATTGCCGACCTCACGTTCGTGCCTGCCACCGGCAAGATCCTCCACTACCTCGTCTCTCGAAGCGATCCGCGTCTTCCTGGCAGCAGTCGCTGGCGGCTGACGACTGATCGGATTCTCGATCAGCAGCCGGGTTTGGTCACCACCGGTCTCTCAGCTCTCGATGACCTACCGCTGGCACGCTCAAGCGTCCGTCAAGACCTACTGCGTCGATCAAAGCATTGGCGTGAGCAGATTCAGCAGATCGGAGATCGGGCTGGTGAGCGCTTGGAAGGCTGGCTGGAAGAGCCCCCTTGGGATGGCACCGCAGGTTGGGTGGAGCGTGATCAGGACAACGCCGACCATTGGGATGACTCCGGTGATTGGGAGGGTTCCTATGCCACGACACCTGAGTCCGTGCGAGATCAGACATCTGAATTTGCCTCGCCTCTCGAGCCTCTCAATGAGGATCTTGATGATCCTCTCAATGGTTGGGATGAGTCTGATTGGAGAGAGGATCCCCCTCGCTCCAGGCGACCTCGCCGCGGTCGTCCCCATTCGTCCGCTCCCGATCCGCAGGAGGAGTCGGATTCTGATCCCTGGGTCTGAGACCACAGTCGGCAACACTGGTAGAAGCTGAAATCCACCCTGTGGTCCAGTCCCTTGAATCGGCAATGCCGTTTGATGTGGCCGCCGCTCTCCGCCAGGAGGGACTTACCGAGGACGATTACCTGGAGATTCAGCGTCGTCTTGGTCGAGATCCCAACCGTGCGGAGCTGGGGATGTTTGGCGTGATGTGGTCGGAGCACTGCTGTTATCGCAATTCCCGGCCTCTGCTCAGTGGTTTCCCTACGGAAGGACCGCGCATCCTGGTGGGGCCCGGAGAGAACGCAGGGGTGGTGGATCTCGGCGATGGCCATCGCCTTGCCTTCAAGATCGAAAGCCATAACCATCCTTCTGCTGTGGAGCCTTTCCAAGGCGCAGCCACTGGTGTGGGTGGCATTCTCCGAGACATCTTCACCATGGGTGCTCGCCCGATCGCCTTGCTCAATGCCCTCCGCTTCGGGCCCTTGGAGGAAACCAGCACCCGCGGTCTCGTTGAGGGTGTGGTTGCCGGCATCGCCCATTACGGCAACTGCGTTGGCGTGCCCACCGTGGGAGGAGAGGTGGCGTTCGATGCCTCTTACAGCGGCAATCCCCTGGTGAATGCCATGGCTTTGGGCTTGATGGAGACCGACGACATCGTCAAGTCCGGCGCCTCTGGTGTCGGTAATCCCGTCGTCTATGTCGGCAGCACCACCGGTCGTGATGGCATGGGTGGAGCCAGTTTTGCCAGTGCTGAACTAAGCGCAGCTTCTTTGGATGACCGCCCTGCTGTTCAGGTGGGTGATCCTTTTCTCGAGAAAGGTTTGATTGAAGCTTGTCTGGAGGCGTTCCAGAGTGGAGATGTGGTGGCTGCCCAGGACATGGGGGCGGCCGGGTTGACCTGCAGCTGTTCAGAGATGGCTGCGAAGGGGGATGTGGGCGTGGAGCTCGACCTCGACAAGGTTCCTGCCCGTGAAGAGGGCATGACTGCTTATGAGTACCTCCTGTCCGAATCTCAGGAGCGCATGTTGTTTGTGGTGCGCGCCGGTCGGGAGGAGCCGCTGATGGAACGTTTCCGGCGCTGGGGCCTTCAGGCTGCTGTGGTCGGTCGTGTGTTGGAGGAACCGGTTGTGCGGGTGTTGCAGCATGGCGAGGTTGCTGCTGAGGTGCCCTCTCGGGCTCTGGCGGAGGACACCCCGATCAACCATCACGAACTGCTGGCTGAACCCCCGGCTGATCTCCAGCAGCACTGGACCTGGTGTGATGCCGATCTACCCCCGGCGCCTGTTGGCCATGACTGGGGTACTGACCTGCTCAAGCTGCTGGATGATCCCACGATCGCTAGTAAGCGTTGGGTCTATCGCCAGTACGACCAGCAGGTTTTGGCCAACACCGTGGTTCCATCCGGTGGGGCTGATGCCGCTGTCGTGCGGCTTCGACCACAGCAAGGTGAGGCCTCCCTGCAGACCACGGTCCGTGGCGTGGCTGCAACGGTCGATTGTCCCAACCGCTGGGTGGCTCTTGATCCAGAACGCGGCGCCATCGCAGCGGTGGCTGAGTCTGCTCGCAATCTCAGTTGTGTCGGTGCTGAGCCCCTCGCGGTCACCGACAACCTCAACTTCCCCTCCCCAGAGACAGATCGTGGTTATTGGCAGCTCGCCCTGGCTTGTCGAGGATTGTCAGAAGCGTGTCGTGCGCTCAACACTCCGGTGACTGGAGGGAACGTTTCTCTCTACAACGAAACCCGCGGCGACGACGGCACCCTCACACCCATTCATCCCACTCCTGTGGTGGGCATGGTGGGCTTGGTGGACGACATCAATCGGGTGTGCGGTATGGCTTGGCGTCAGCCCGGTGATCCGATTGTGATGCTTGGGGTCTCGGGTGAGCAGCCTGAGGATGATCGGGTCGGGTTTGGCGGTAGCGCTTACCAAGGTGTCATTCACGGCTTGCTTACCGGTCGTCCCCCACGGATCGATCTCGGCTTGGAGGTCAGCGTCCAGGCCCTTGTGCGTGAAGCCATTGCGCAAGGGTTGCTCGCTTCCGCTCATGACTGCAGTGATGGAGGTCTGGCGGTAACCCTGGCGGAAGCGTCGTTAGCTTCTGGGCAAGGCGTTGAGATCAAGTTGGGAGCTTCTCCGGCGTCGTTGCAGCGACGTTTGTTCGCAGAAGGTGGAGCCCGCATTGTGGTGTCGGTGAAATCGGAGCGATGGGAGGACTGGCAAGCTTTGCTGTCCTCTGTCGATGTTCCGCTGCAGCGACTGGGATCCGTGGCTGATCATGATCAGCTCTCCATCACCTGTGAGGGGCAGTCTGTGTTGACTCTGTCGGTGGATGCGTTGGCATCCACATATGAGCAGGCGTTGCCCCGTCGCCTTGAGGTCTCGTGAGCGGCCGCTGGGGCGTGGTGCAAAATCATGAAGGAAGTCTGAAGTTGAGGCGCCCTGTGCATCAGCCCATCACAGAGCGACCCGATCGGATGGAGGAGGCGTGCGGGGTTTATGCGGTGTTGGCCGATGGGCAACCTGTTGCCAATCTCACTTACTTCGGTCTGTATTCACTGCAGCATCGCGGCCAGGAATCGGCCGGTATCGCCGTTTTCAACCACGGCAAGGTGCGCTTGCACAAAGACATGGGCTTGGTCAGCCAGGTGTTCGATCAGGACGTGCTGGCGCGAATGCCCGGCAACCTCGCCATCGGCCATAACCGCTATTCCACAACGGGCAGCAGCAAGGCTTGCAATGCGCAGCCTGTGGTGTTGATGACCCGTCTGGGGCCTTTTGCCTTTGCTCACAACGGCAATCTTGTGAATGCCGCTGAGCTCCGGGACAAGCTCGATGATGGTCAGACCGAATTCACCTCCACCACTGATTCGGAATTAATTGCTTTCGCGATTCAGCAGGCCGTGAATCGTGGGCTGGATTGGAAGCCGGCCATCATCGAAGCCGCTGCCATGTGTCGCGGAGCCTTCAGCTTGGTGATCGGTACCGTCGACGCGTTGTATGCCCTTCGGGACAGTTATGGCGTCCGACCGTTGGTCTTCGGTCGGTTGGGAGATGCCAAGAGTGGTCACTGGGTGGTGAGCAGTGAAAGCTGTGGTCTGGACATCATCGGTTCAGCTTTTGAGGCTGACGTCGAACCTGGCGAGTTGATTACCTTTCGGCTTGGAGACACTGAGCCCCAGCGGGAGCAATGGGCGGAGCCTTCAACGCGGATGTGTGTGTTCGAGATGATTTATTTCGCTCGTCCAGATAGTCGCTTTTTCGGTGAGTCGCTGTATAGCTATCGCCAACGGATTGGTCAGATTCTGGCCCGTGAATCGGGCGTTGAGGCTGATTTGGTGATCGGTGTACCTGATTCTGGGATTCCGGCAGCGATTGGTTTCTCTCAGGCCAGTGGCATCACCTTCGCTGATGGTCTGATCAAAAATCGCTATGTGGGTCGCACCTTCATTCAGCCCACTCAGGCGATGCGAGAGGCTGGAATCCGCGTCAAGCTCAATCCGTTGCCGGATGTCTTGGCTGGTAAGCGGGTGGTGGTGATTGATGACTCCATCGTGCGCGGTACGACCAGCCGCAAATTGGTGCAGGCTCTGCGTGATGCAGGCGCCACTGAGGTGCACATGCGGATCAGTTCACCGCCAGTCACCCATCCCTGCTTCTACGGCATCGATACCGATACGCAGGATCAGTTAATTGCCGCTCGGTTGACGGTTAAGCAGATCGAGGACCATCTCAAGGTTGACACCCTCGCTTATCTCAGCAAGGAAGGCATGGTTGAAGCCGCTCACGCCAGCTCTGAACATTTCTGCACGGCTTGTTTTGATGGCAGCTATCCAATTCCCATGGATGACTCGGTTCGTTCCAGCAAACTGATGCTCGAACCCTCAGGTGTGGCGGCGTCCAAAGGCTGAGCACAGCAAGCTTCCATCCGGATCTGGGCAGGGATTTAGCTCAGCAAGGGCACCAGATCGGCGAGGCTTTCATCGCCCTTCAGAGTCAGTTGGGTGGGTTGATCGGTGTTGTTGCTCAGCTCGGCGCTGAGCAGTCGGCCATGGCGGTTCTTGCTGCTGACCACCCCCACAAGCTCTTCGACAGCACAGATGGAAACGAGGCGGTCTGGATCGTTCCCTTTGCTTTCGAGCTGCATGATCATGTCGCCCATATCGCCCCTTTTGCACCGGCGTAAATCGCTTAGTGACAGGCGTATGACTTTCCCCTGACGGCTACCCACAAGAATCTCACCACTGTTTCCTTGTGATTCAGCACTGTGGTCGTTGTGGGCTGGTTGACTGACGGCCCCGACCAGAGATTCTCCGGGCAGCATTCGCATTGTCATTGGACCCTGAGCCAATTTCCCCATCAATGGCAGCGCTTGTTCCTCGACAGGTAGGCAGAGCACTCGGCCGATGTCGCTGACCAGGGCGACTGTTCCGTCGTCTTCACACACCACAGCCGAGAGCAGTGAGACGCCTTCTTTCAGTTTCACGATGCTGGTGGCACGTCCTGAGAGATCCTGCACCTCTTGCAGAGGAAGTCGTTTAAAGCGTCCATCGCTGCTCAGGAGTCCTAAGGAGCGGCAACGGTTGGCGTTGGCGTCGTCAGAGGCCGGAAGGCGCAGCAGGCTGACCACTGGATCGCCTTCCATGGCGGTTGGCAGGAAGCGTTCCAGTCCTCCCGGTTGCTGGCCAGCGAATTCCCAGCGCACCAAGGCCATGCGTCCGCTGCTGGTCACGGCCAGCAATCGGGGCTCAGGCTTGATTGGCAGGATCAGACGGGCCGGAGAGGGTTCATCACCCAGTTCCACTGGTTCGTTCAGATGCAGCCGACCGAGCAGTTGAGGGCTCACCACTTTCACCTGACCATCGGTCTGGATCAGGAGACGTACGTCCGAGGGCAGGGCTCCAAGCGCCTGACGTCGCTGTAGTTCGGCATTGGGGCGCTGACTCGCAGCCTTTTCGGCCAGCAAGTGGTCGCCTCCTTCGATCAGGCGGGTGCGTCGCGGTGTGGCGAAGCGTTTTTTCAGTTGCTTCAGCTCCTGCACCATCGCATCGAGCAGTTGATCTCGTTCCTTTAACAGCAACTGAAGGCGTTGCCGTTCTCGGCGCAGATCCTCTGCTTCATTGCGCAGGCTTTCTTGCTCAAGGCCTGTGAGCCGTCGTAAGGGCATTGCCAGAACGGCATCAGCCTGTCGTTCGGTTAGATCGAGATGCACCATCAGGCTTGCCCTGGCGGAGGCGGCATCCTTGGCCTCTTGAATCATGGCGATCACCCGTTGGAGTGAATCCAGGGCCGTGATCAAACCCTCCACGACCTCAAGCCGGTCTTCCGTCTTGCGTAGGGCATGACTGGTGCGCCGGATCAGCGTCAGTTCCCGGTATTCCAGGAAGGTCTGCATCAGCTGTCGCAACGACAGCTGATGTGGTTGACCATTCACCAGGGCCAGGAGAATGGCGCCGAAATTGCTTTGCAGCGATGTTCGGCGTTGCAATTCGGCGAGCACTTTGTCGGGTTCAGCGTCGCGGCGAAGTTCCACTACGACGCGCATGCCTTCGCGATCGCTTTCATCCCTGATGTCGGCAATCCCTCCGATCTTGCCGTCGTTGACTTGGTCGGCGAGTTTTTCGATCCAGCCGGCCTTGCTGAGTTGGTAAGGCAGTTCGGTGATGATCACTGCGCCTCGTTTGTGGCGCCCTTTCCCGGGTTGGATTTCCTCGATGTGGGCGACGCCCCGCATCGGAATGCTTCCCCGGCCGCGCAGATACGTTTCACGGACGCCGGTTCCCAGCAGCACCTCACCGCCTGTGGGGAAATCGGGCCCAGGGATCATCGACAGCAGCTTCTCGTCACTTAGATCGGGCTTGCGCACCATTGCGATCAAGCCATCGACCACTTCGCCCAGGTTGTGTGGCGGGATGCTGGTGGCCATGCCCACCGCGATGCCGGAGCAACCGTTTAGGAGAAGGAACGGCAGCTGGGCCGGAAGCACCGTTGGTTCTTGTTGGGACCCGTCGAAGTTGGAGGCAAAATCAACTGTGTCATCGCCGATCTCATCGAGAAGGCCTTGATGGGCGATGGGGGCCAACCGCGTTTCGGTGTAACGCATGGCTGCCGGTGGGTCATCGTCCACCGATCCGAAGTTTCCATGGCCATCGAGGAGTGGATGGCGGCTCGAGAAGGTCTGAACCAATCGCACCAGTGCGTCGTAGACCGCCTGGTCACCATGGGGGTGATACTTACCCAGCACGTCACCCACCACGCGGGCGCATTTGCGATAGGGGCGGTCTGGGGTGAGCCCCAGTTCATGCATCGCAAACAGGATGCGGCGCTGCACCGGTTTGAGACCGTCACGGGCATCAGGAAGCGCCCGACCCACGATCACGCTCATCGCGTATTCGAGGTAGGAGCGCTGCATCTCTTGATGCAGGGCGATCGGTTGAACGCGCTCCTCTGCCATCCGTGTCTGGAACTACCGAGGGCGAACGGGGCTCAGCCTACAGATGTCTTTCTGTTTGAACAGCCCTGTTCAAGGACTGCTGGAGGGATCCGCATTGGCTTGGGCACGTTCAACCGCAGTTTTAAGCCCGGGGTTGGTCAGCAGATCTCGGGTGGCGAGGCGCAGGCTGAGACCCCAGAGTTGCTGCTTCTGATGATCAGGCAGAACGTAGTTGGGATCTTGTTTTAGGGCCTGTTGAGCAAGCGTGATCGCTTCTTCATCTCCGTCTTTTTGACGATTCAGGGCTGCGGCCAGGGCCAGCATCGGTTCGGCGTTGCGTTCGATGGTTAGGACATGGCGCCAACGCTGGATCGCTTCTCGCGTGTTCCCCATTTCGAACAACACGATCCCCTGGTTGTTCAGTGCTTCCCAGAATGTTGGTTTGAGGGATGACGCCTTTTCAAAGGCGCTGAGGGCGGCACGGAATTCCGTTTGCATCACCCGTGCATTGCCAAGGTCGAAGTAGGCACTGGGGTTCTTCGGATCCAGCTTTAGCCCTTGGTCCAGGAGCGGGATGGCATCGTTCGGTCGATTGTCCCGAAGAGCTAAAGAGGCTTCGGCAAACCAGAGTCCTGCATTCTTTGGGTCGAGTTTTTTGGCGCGGGCCAGGGAGTCGGCGGCCGGTTTGAGCTGTTTGCTGCGTAGTTGGGCTTCTGCCAGCACGGCCCATAAGCGTTCATCATTCGGACGCAGCCGTACGGCCAGGGCTGCGAGTCGAGCTGCTTCCTCGGGTTGTCCCAGGCTGAGAAGTTGGGCGGCGGTTCGGCCGATGCCGATGGCTGAACCCTCTAATTCCTGGGCACTGGGTAGGTAAACCGTAGGTACAAGCGCCTGAGCGGGCAGTGTGCTGACGATGCTGGCCATCGACAGCACCAGGGCTGAGCACCACGAACGTTGACGTCTCCCCATCACCTTGATCCAGATTTGTCCAGCGTAGGCACGTCCTTCGGCTCTGCCGCGGCGGCATTTCGGCGCCACATCCAGGGTTTAATCCGGCGAAGTGCTGAACCGCGCAGTTGCTCTTGCCAGGTGGTGTCATCCCATGTCATCGCCTGTTCACGGCTGAGATCAAGCATCCATTGCCGTGGTTGCAGATCTGGATCGTCGTTGCTCGGTATGTCGCCCCGATTCCAGGGGCAGACGTCCTGGCAGATGTCGCAACCAGCCACCCAGGGGCCCATCGCTGCCTTGATTGCTTCGGGTAGCTCGGCGTCTCGATTTTCAATCGTGTGATACGCAAGGCAGAGCCCTGAATCCACCACGAACGGTTCTCGGATCGCCTGGGTCGGGCAGGCCTCCATGCAGAGCGTGCAGCGACCGCAAAGGGGTGCTGCAGGGGGGTCGGGGCTGAGCTCGATGTCGCAGAGGAGATGGCCGATCACCATCCAGGAGCCGCGTTCGTGGTGGATCAGATTGCTGTGCTTTCCGATCCAGCCCAGGCCAGCTTCTTCGGCCCAGGCTTTGTCCAGCAAGGGATCGGCATCCACACAAGCCCGCCAGTGGGTGCCAGGTTTCTGGCTTTCCAGCCACCGTCCCAGTCGTTTCAGTCGTTGGCTCACGACCCGGTGGTAGTCCCGCCCCCAGCCATAGCGCGCGATTGCCAGACGGCCTGGCATTCGTTCGTGTTTCACGTGGTAGTTGAGGCCCACGGCCAGCAGGCTCGTAGCGCCCTCCAGCAATTGAGTCGCATCCTTTCGTCGCGGTGCTGCCATCCAGCCCATGTCGGCTTGGTACCCCGCGTCCAGCCACCGTTCCAGAGCTGCGCTGCGTAAGCGCATCCGTGCGCTTCCTGGCAGTCGGGCGATTCCGACCGGTTCGAATCCCTGTGCTCGGGCCTGATGCTTAAGAGCGCTGCTGAGTTCCTTCTGAGTCGACAGAGCCTCCACGGAAACTGACTCTAAAGTTGGGCACCTTCTGGCAGTTTGCCGTGTCTGCTTCAGCTTCGGGTCTTTCCTCCAACCTGCGCCTGGCGGCCGTGCTTCGCTGGCTCGGCATCACCCTTGTGGTGCTGCTGATTCTCCAGCTCGTGGTGATCTTCAGTGCTGCGGAATGGAGTGATCCAGCGTTTCAGCAGGTGCTGATTGAGCGCCTGGTGAATCAGGCACCGATGGGTTTGGTGGGTCTTTTGTTGATGTTGATTGGTTCGCGGCTTGATCATCCAGGTGCTGCGCGTACGCCGATTCGCTGGGTGGTGTGCGTCCTCTCCTCTTTGCTCACCATCGCCCTGATCGGTGTCGTCCCTATGGCGATCACCGGTAACCAGACCCTTGCTGGTCAGGCTGATCAGACTCTCGAGCAAAAGCGTGGTCAGTTGGAGATGGCCCGCCAGCAGTCCAAGGATCCTGAAGGCGTGAAAATGTTGGGTGAACAGCTGGCCCAGGCCGGCCAGCTGCCTGCAGGTGCCAGCGATGACGACAAAACCAAGGCTGCCCAGAGGTTTATTGATGGTCAGCTTGCTCAGATGGACGACCAGATCCAGCAGGCTGAACGCCAGCGCAATCTGGCTGTGAATCAGCGGCGCTTTGGGGGCACTTTCAGTGCGGTCGTTTTGGCTGTGGCCTTTGTGCTGCTTGCTCTCGCCTCGGTTCTCTAAAGGCGGGTTTTCGCTGGCAGCTGGTTAGGTTGGGCAGATCACGTCGGCTCCAAGCCCTGGTCGTTCCTTGGTGCAGTCCAACCCCAGACCTGATCTGCCGCTCGGCGACAGACTTCAGAAGGATCTGAAAAATGATCTGATCGCCGGTCTGCTGGTGGTCATTCCGCTTGCCACCACGATTTGGTTGGCGACAACGGTGAGCCGCTTTGTACTCGCGTTTTTGACGTCGATTCCGAAGCAGTTCAATCCTTTCATTACCCTCAATCCGCTTCTACAGGATCTGATCAACCTGGCGCTGGGTTTAACGGTGCCTCTGCTCGGGATCTTGTTGATCGGCCTGATGGCTCGCAACATCGTTGGCCGCTGGTTGCTTGAGTTCGGTGAGGGGACCTTGCAACGCATCCCCCTGGCAGGCTCCGTTTACAAGACGCTCAAGCAGTTACTTGAGACCTTTCTGCGAGACAACTCCAGTCGTTTCCGCCGGGTTGTTCTCGTGGAATATCCCCGTGAAGGACTCTTCAGCGTGGGATTCGTGACCGGAGTGGTTGGTCCTTCACTCCAGGCCGATTTGAAAGAACCGTTGCTCAGCGTCTTCATTCCCACAGCGCCCAATCCCACCACTGGCTGGTACACCCTGGTTCCTGAATCCTCGGTTCGGGATCTCGAGATTTCGGTGGAGGATGCCTTCCGAACGATTATTTCGGCTGGCATTGTGAATCCCGATGAGCGGGAGGCTCCGGTCAATCGCAGTTTTTCAAGTCTGATCTCCCAGCTGCGAGCATCGGTATCCCCCTCGTCGTCCACGTCAGGGGTCTGACCCATCCCTTCGTTTTTTACTTGCTTTCATGCAGTCCCGTTCTCTAGCCCGTGAGCTGGCACTGCTGGTGCTTGGTCAGCTCTCTGATCGTGATCATCAGGATGCTGCGGATCTGCAGCTGGATTCCGTTCTCCAGAAAGCTCTTGAGACTTTGCAGCAGCATTGGCGAGAGTCGCTGGATGCCTCGGCTCAGGATCTTGAAAAGGCTCAGCAGTCTCTGCTCGATAGTGAGCTTCAAGATGGTGGCGATCACAGTTCATCCGTGGTGCGGGATCACCTCAAGGCTTCACTGACCACAGCTGAGCAGGTGTTGAACAGTCTCTCCGGAAGCCTGGAGCTGCCCCGTCTGCTTGCCTTGGCTGATCAGGAGACCGTGCGCCACGGAGCGATGCGTCGGGTGAGTCTGGTGTTGGAACAGCGGAGTGGCATCGATGCTCGTCTAGATGGGGTGATGGAGGGCTGGCGTTTGAGTCGTTTGCCCCGCATCGACCGTGACATCCTGCGCCTGGCCGTGGTTGATCTCACCAGTTTGAAGACACCTTCCGCTGTCGCCTGCAATGAGGCGGTCGAACTGGCTAACCGCTACAGCGATGATCAAGGTCGTCGCATGATTAATGGCGTTCTGCGGCGTCTGCAGAATGCGGCTCCGGCTTCATCTGCAGGCTCCTGATTTCGTTTCGCTTCGGCAGTTTCGATGGTTTTCGACTGGTTCCAGCGTCGCTCCGCTCAACCCGAGCCGACTCCAGCGGAGAGTGACCCGGCATCACCGATCGAAAGTGATGGCGAGACACCAGAGTCTTCCGCAGTAGACGAGCTGGCCAACGCACAATCGCCTGAGCCTGAGCCTGAGCCTGAGCCTGAGCCTGAGCCTGAGCCCAGCATCCCTGCATCACAGCCGTCAGTTGCGGCAGTGGATGAGGCAGCTTCAACCGCTGCCGAAGCTTCGGCGACCGCTGATGTGGACGACGATCCCCTTGAGTGGGCTCGTCAGGCCTATGCCCGTCTGAAGGCGCAGCAGGCGGCTGAAGCTGAACAAATTCAGACGCCCGTTGCGCCACAGCAGCCCTCACCAGAGCAGCCCTCAGTTGAAGAGGTGTCTGAGGTGGCCTCACCTGAATCACCGGTGAGCACCGCTTCGTCTGCCACTCCGCTTTCGACCCCGATTGCCACTTCGGAGTCCAGTACGACTCCCGCACCAAGGCTGTCTCTTCTCGAGCAGGCCGCCGCTGAGCGGCAGCAACGCCAGCAGGAGCTTGAGGCCCGTGCCACGTCCGCACCGGTGTCGATGCCTGCACCGGCCGCTCCCTCGGTTGAGCCTGCTCTGGCTGATGGTTCTGATCAACCTCAGCTTGGCGAGTTCGATGACAGCTTCACTTGGTCTGCTGAGGTGTTGGCGGCCCAGGGTCGTCAGGCCGATCAGGTCTCGCTGGAAGAAATCGACTGGCTCGTTCGCCTCCGTCGTGGCCTTGAAAAAACCCGACAGGGCTTTGTTACTGGTCTTCTCGACAGCCTTGGAGATGATCCCCTCACCCCTGAGGTGGTGGATGACCTTGAGGCCCTTCTGCTCCGTGCAGATGCTGGTGTTGTGGCGACCGATCAGGTGATGGAAGCGCTCAGAAAACGCCTCAATGAAGAGGTGGTGGATCCCAGCGAAGGAATCCGTTTCTTGAAGGAGCAGCTGCGAAACTTGCTGGATGAGCCGATTCAGGCCAGTGGTTTTGAGCTACTTGCCCCTGAGCGCGGGCGTCTGAATATCTGGTTGATGGTGGGTGTCAATGGAGTCGGTAAGACCACGACCCTCGGCAAGCTTGCCAACCTGGCGGTGCGAAGCGGTTACAGCGCCATGATCGCCGCTGCGGATACGTTCCGAGCTGCTGCAGTGCAGCAGGTGGAGGTGTGGGGTCAACGCAGTGATGTGCCCGTGGTGTCCAATCCCACAGCCAACGCTGATCCTGCTGCTGTCGTGTTCGATGCAATTGGAGCGGCCCGCTCCAAAGAGACAGATCTGCTGTTGGTCGACACGGCTGGTCGTCTGCAGACAAAGCACAATTTGATGGAGGAGCTTCAGAAGATTCGGCGCATCGTTGATCGTCTAGCTCCGGAATCGAAGGTGGAATCTCTCCTGGTCCTTGATGCCAGTCAGGGTCAGAACGGGCTGAAACAGGCGCTGGCCTTCGCCAAGGCTGCCGATCTCACGGGGGTGGTGATCACCAAACTCGATGGAACCTCCCGCGGTGGAGTTGCTCTGGCTGTTTCGTCTGAGGCGGGTCTTCCGATCAGGTTCATCGGAGCCGGAGAGGGAATCCGTGACCTCCGACCGTTCAACAGCTTTGAGTTTGTGGAGGCTTTGTTGGCCGGCCGCTGATCGCCGTAGCTAGCGTTCGCGCACTGCCATGGACGGCCGTGAGCAGCAAGTCAACCCGTCGCCATTCCACGCCGCATCAACGCACCGTGGCTCAGCCCTTAACGGCGACTGCTTCGCTGCGAGAACTGTTCGACAGCTTTTCCAGGGAGCAGCGATCCAGCCAGGAGCTTCTGGCCTCCCTTGGATTTGCCCTGCGTAGCTTCACCAACCTGCATCGCTTCCTGGAGTTGGTGCCTGTGGTGGCCTCCCGTCTGGTGGGTGTTGACGGTTCCCTGCTGGTCCCTTTCACCGCTGATGGCAGGATCTGGCGCGAGCAATTGCAGATGTTGCCGGATCAGCGGTCGCCAGAGCTGTTGCGACAAATCGCCGCCTTTGATCCGGGCACAGCGGTGGGCTTCGGTTCGGATGAACGCCAGGTGCTTGCTCTCGACCATCTAGTCCAGCGCCATCTCGGCCGGGCCGGTCTGTTTGCCACATCTCTGGTGGCTCGCGGCCGTCAGCGGGGTCGTCTGTATGTGTTCAGCAGTACCGGTCCTCTGGTTTGGAGTGACGTGCACCGGCGCCATGTGCAACTGGTGGCTGATCTCACTGGTGTTGCTGTCGAACACGACTTGATGCTCCAGGAAGCGCGCCGTCATGAGCGTGTGGATCGCCAGCTCAGCATTGGTGCCGAAATTCAGGCGCAATTGCTTCCCGACCATTGTCCGGTGATTGAAGGGGTGGAGCTTGCCGCTCGTTGTCGTCCCGCCTTTCAGGTGGGTGGTGACTACTACGACTTCATTCCCACGCGTCCGGAGCTGATGGGTCGGCGCCGTGAGCGTGGACGCTGGGCTCTGTTGATGGGTGATGTGATGGGGAAGGGGGTCCCCGCTGGTCTACTGATGACCATGCTGCGCGGGATGTTGCGGGCTGAAGTTCTCAGCGGCCTGCCTCCTGATCGGATCCTCCACGATCTCAACCAGCTGGCCCAGGAGGATCTGGTTCAGTCGCACCGTTTTGTCACGCTGTTCTATTCCGATTTCGATCCCCGTACCCGACGCTTGCGCTTTGCCAATGCTGCCCACAATCCGCCCCTGATTTGGAGGGCGCAGCAGCGCAGTATCAGTCGGTTGGATGCCCCGGGTCTGCTGATTGGTTTGCAGGCGGAGGCGGAATACGGTTGTGGTGAGGTGGTGCTTGAACCTGGTGATGTGCTGCTCTATTACACCGATGGGGTGACCGAGGCACCTGGGATCACTGGTGATCGCTTTGATGAGGAGCGCCTGATGCGCAGCCTTGAGGCGGCTTGTCGATCTGGCACCGGGTCTCAAGGCATCCTCGATCAGCTCTTCACCCGTTTGGATCGCTTCGTTGGAGTGGATCGCCAACTGGAAGATGATGCCTCGATGGTGGTGTTGAAGGTCCCAGAGGAGGTGATGTTGCCTTCTGTTCCCCGGGCTGCGCTCTGATTGTTCGGCACCGTTGTGATCCCTCGGCCTGACAAGCTGACTGCACGCTGAGCTCGGATGACGGTATGGCTGGGGGAGTGACGGGTGGAGGCTCCGGCACCTGGAGTGACCGCTTTGATCAGGGCCTCCACCCTGCGATCGAAAGGTTCAATGCTTCGATCGGGTTCGACATCACTCTTCTTCAAGAGGATCTCGACGGTTCCATCGCCCATGCCCGCATGTTGGCGGAATGTGGTGTGATCAGTGCCGAGGAAGCCAGCCAGCTCTGCGCAGGGCTGGAGACGATACGCGATGAGGCCGCGGCCGGATCTTTCCGTCCCGGCCTGGCCGATGAGGATGTTCACTTTGCCGTTGAGCGGCGTTTGATCACCCTGCTCGGACCGGTCGGAAAGAAGCTTCACACCGGTCGCAGTCGTAACGACCAAGTGGGTACCGACCTGCGCCTTTGGCTGCGCCGTCGTCTTGATGAACTGAACGATCGCGTGCTTCGTTTTCAGCGGGCGCTGCTGCAACAGGCCTTAGACCAGCGCACCACCCTGATCCCGGGCTATACGCACCTGCAGCGGGCACAGCCCGTTTGTCTGGCGCATCATCTTCTTGCCTATGTGGAGATGCTGGAGCGTGATCGCCAGCGCCTGGCTGATGTGCGCGGCAGGGTCAATGTCTCACCACTTGGGGCTGCTGCCTTGGCAGGAACCCCGGTGCCGATCAACCGCCGCAGCACAGCCGAGGCCCTTGGTTTCGAGGCGATCTATGCCAACAGTCTTGATGCTGTCAGTGACCGAGATTTCGCTGTTGAATTCGCATCGGCTGCGGCGCTGGTGATGGTGCACCTCAGTCGTCTTGCGGAAGAGGTGATTTTCTGGGCGAGCGAGGAGTGTGGCTTTGTGCGACTCAGCGATCGCTGTGCCACCGGCAGCAGCCTGATGCCCCAGAAGAAGAATCCTGATGTACCTGAATTGGTGCGGGGTAAGTGCGGGCGCGTTTTCGGCCACTTGCAAGGTTTGCTGACGATGATTAAGGGTCTTCCCCTCGCGTACAACAAGGATTTTCAGGAAGACAAGGAAGCCCTGTTCGATCTGGTTCGCACTACATCCGATTGTCTTGAGGCGATGGCGATCCTGATGGAGGAAGGAGTCGAGTTTCGTCCTGAGCGGCTTGAACGGGCGGTGGCGTCTGATTTTTCTAATGCCACGGATGTCGCTGATTATCTGGTGGCCCGCGGTGTGCCTTTCCGGGAGGCCTACCAGTTAGTCGGGGCCGTGGTGAAACGCTGTCTGCAGGACGGTGTGTTGTTGCTCGATCTCAGCCTCGAGCAGTGGAAAAGTTTTCACCCTGTGTTTGAGGCGGATCTGTTCGAGGCTCTAGCTCCGCGTCAAGTGGTGGCGGCCCGCGTCAGTGAAGGGGGCACTGGTTTTGTGCGTGTTGAGGAACAGTTGAAACGCTGGGAATCGCGATTGGCATGAAGGTGGATGAAACGAAGTGACTGACTGGGTCTACGCTGAGTAGGCCAAAGGCCATTGATTCCTTTCCGGAGCATGAACCGATGGCAGGTCAGGTCCCATCGGTCCCCTTCATCAACGGTCCACTAGGAAAGTGAGCATCTTCGTCGGCAATCTGCCCTTCCGCGCTGAGCAGGAAGACATCATTGAATTGTTTGCGACCCATGGCGAGGTCTCAAACTGCGCCCTTCCTTTGGAACGGGACACCGGTCGAAAGCGTGGCTTCGCCTTCATCGAAATGGTCGATGAAGCTGCCGAAGACGCTGCGATCGAGGCGCTCCAGGGTGTTGAGCTCATGGGTCGTCCCCTGAGGATCAATAAAGCCGAGCCTCGTGGCAGCGCTCCACGTCGTGGTGGCGGTGGTGGCTATGGCGGCGGCGGCGGTGGTTACCGCGGCGGTGGTTCGGAAGGAGGTGGTTACCGCAGCGGTGGCGGTGGCGGTTATGGCGGCGGCTCTGGTGCCCGTGGCTGGGAAGATCGCAGTTACGGCGGTGGCGCTGGCGGTCAGTCCAGTGACTATGACGACGGTCGCAGTCGTCGCCGTCGCAGCGGTGCTGGTGGTGGTGGTGGTGACAGTTACGGCGGTGCTGAGGGCTGATCTCTGCTTTTACAGCCCGGCATCAAGCAGTTGCCGGGCTGCTTCCTCCAGCACCGGGATGTCAGCTCCACGGCGTTGAGCTTTGAGCCCGAGGTTGCTTCTCCAGTGCCGGGCTCCAGGGACTCCTTCCACCAGTTGCACCAGATGGCGGCAGAGGTCCCAGAGCCTCCCGCCCCGTTCGAGATGAGCTTGGGCATGGGGGATCAGGCCAAGCACCACACCTGAGGCGGTGATGTTGCGTTCGCTCTCGCCGTAGATCAGTTGGTCGACACATCCCCAACGCAGAGGATGGGCATAGGCCGATCGCCCCACCATGGCGCCATCACAGCTGCGCAGCGCATCCAGACACTGTTCCGGGGTGTCGAGGCCACCGTTGAGTTCGATCGTCAGCTCGGGTCTGCGTTGTTTCAGGGCGATGACCCGGTTATGTTGCAGCGGTGGAATTGTGCGGTTCTGCTTGGGGTCGAGTCCCTCCAGCCAGGCTTTGCGGGCATGAATCGCGAAGCGTGAGGCACCGCCGGCAGCAACCAGGTCGACAAAGGTCTGGAGCAGGGCATCACTATCGAGGTCGTCGATGCCCACGCGGTGTTTCACGGTCACCGGCAGCGGGGAGGCCTGGCACATCGCTTCTACGCAGCGAGCGACCTGTTCTGGTTCCGCCATCAGGCAGGCACCGAAATTGCCTGCTTGCACCCTGGGGCTAGGGCAGCCCACGTTGAGGTTGATCTCGTCGTAGCCCCAGTCGGCAGCCATTTTTGTGGCTTCAGCCAGCAGAGCGGGGTCATCGCCCCCGACCTGTAGGGCAATGGGATGTTCCACCGGATCGAACGCCAACAGGCGTTCCCGACGTTTGCTGTGGTGCAGCGCTTGAGCCACCACCATCTCTGAATAGAGCAGAGCTCGGCGGCTGATCTGCCGCATCAGCACTCGGAAGTGTCGATCGGTGCAGTCGAGCATCGGCGCGACGCTGAACCTCCAGGCGGGTTCCCGATCAATAGGGGGTGGGGAATCCATCGCTCCATTCTTCCCTTCCCTTGGACCGAAGCACTTAGATAAGGGGTGTTGATCGATTCATGCTTGAAGCCATGGCCTCTTCACTGCAGTACTGGTGGCTGAGTCGCCGTTCCCTGCTGTTGGCGATCTTGGCCGGATCGGTCGGTCTGTTCAGGTCGCCGAAGCCTGTGCTGGCTGCCTCCAAGGCTGATGAAACGGCCTGGGACCTCAGTGATGCGGAGTGGAAGCGCCGCTTGTCTCCGGAGGCTTATCGCGTTTTGCGACAGGAAGGAACGGAACCACCGTTTAGCAGTGCTCTCAATGATGAAAAGGGACCAGGCACCTTTCACTGCAGCGGTTGTGATCTGCCTCTGTTCTCCTCTGAGGCCAAGTTCAATAGCGGCACCGGCTGGCCCAGCTTTTGGCAGGCACTGCCTGGAGCGATCGCCACAAAGATAGATTTCAAGCTGATCATTCCCCGCACCGAATACCACTGCCGTCGCTGTGGTGGTCATCAGGGCCATGTGTTTAATGACGGGCCCAAACCCACCGGCAAGCGTTTCTGCAACAACGGAGTTGCACTGCGATTCCAGCCCTCTCCATGATTTGATTGTGATCGGTGGGGGTCCCGCCGGTTTCATGGCAGCGATCACGGCGGCGGAGCAGGGCTGCCAGAGAGTGCTGGTGCTGGAGGCCACACCGGACCCGTTGACCAAGGTTCGGATCAGCGGAGGGGGCCGTTGCAATGTCACCCATGCTTGCTGGGACCCTCGGGAACTGGTCGGTCATTACCCCCGCGGTAGCCGCCCCCTGCGCGGGCCGTTCAGCCGTTTTGCTTGTGGTGATGCCGTGGGCTGGTTCTCAGACCATGGCCTTGAGTTGGTGGAGGAACCTGATGGCCGCATGTTCCCCCAAGCCAACCGTTCCGAGGCGGTGATCGATTGCCTGCTCAAGGCTTCCCGTGCAGTTGGTGTGGCGTTGGAATGCCGTGCTCCGGTGCGCCGGGTGGAGACCACCCAAGCCGGTTTCGTGGTGCATGGTTCTGGTGGTCGGGTCTGGCGTGGCTGCAGGCTGTTGCTGGCCACCGGTGGCCACCCCAGTGGCCGACGCTTTGCTCAGCTTTTGGGGCATGGGGTGACGCCTCCGTTGCCTTCCTTGTTCACCTTGGCTCTGGAAGCACCAGCGATTACGGCTTGCAGTGGCATCGCTCTTGATGATGTCAGCCTCGAAGTGAAGTGCGATCAGCAGCGTTTTCGGCAGACCGGTCGTGTGCTGATCACTCACTGGGGTCTCAGCGGACCCGCCACCTTGCGCCTGAGTGCTTTTGCAGCGCGCGCTTTGCATGGCCAGCGTTATCGGGGTGTTCTGCTAGTGCGCTGGGTTGGGGGCCACACACTGGATCAGGTCGCGTCTGAGTTGGCGCAGTTGCGCCGGGAGCAGCCACGACGCAGTTTGGCGGTGGCCAGGCCTTGGCCTGAACGCTTGCCGCGTCGCCTTTGGTTGGCTTTGCTCTCGCAGGTAGGGGCCGACTCGCAGCGCCGCTGGGCTGATTGTCCCGGGAGTTGGGAGCGGGCTTTGGCCCAGGCTCTCACCGGAAGTCGTTACCCGATTCGCGGTCGCGGTCCGTTCGGGGAGGAGTTCGTCACAGCTGGCGGGGTGGATCTAGGGGAGATCAATCTGGCCACGATGGAGAGTCGGCGGCTGCCAGGGCTTTATCTCGCTGGTGAGCTGATGGATGTCGATGGGGTCACCGGAGGTTTCAATTTTCAGCACTGCTGGAGCAGCGGCTGGCTGGCTGGTCAGGCCATAGCCGCGTCTCTGTCTTGATCGGAATGGCCTGCATCGTCTTCAAAGCGATGCAGGCTCAGTTGATCTGATCGAACACGGTGAACATCGGCAGATACATCGCCAGCAGAATGGAGCCGACGATGCCGCCAACGACCACGATCATTGCTGGTTCGAGCATCGAGGTGAGGGCCTTGACCGCTGCCGAGACCTCGTCTTCGTAGAAGTCGGCCACCTTGCTCAGCATCTGATCCATCTCTCCGGTTTCTTCGCCGATGGCCAGCATGCTCAGGGCCATATCGGGTAGAACTTTTTGGCGGATCAGGGCGGCGCTCAGTAGCACCCCTTCCTGCACCCGGTTGCGGGATTCCAGAATCGCGTCGGAAATGATCGCGTTGCCGGCGGTTTCGCTCGAGATCTCTAAGGACATCAGGATTGGAACACCTGCCCGGGTCAGGGAGCTGAAAATCCGACAGAACTGGGCGGTGGCCGTTTTCATGATCAGATCCCCAAAGAGAGGCAGTTTCAGGATCAGGCGATCGATCACACGCCGCCCGTTGTGCGTGGCGTAGTAGCGGCTGATCAGCCAGATCCCTATCAGCCCGGCGCCGGCAATCAGTAGGGCAAAAGACGATCGCAATAAGGCGCTCAAATCCACCATCAGCTGAGTGAACAGCGGTAGCTCTGCTCCTAGGTCTTCAAAGATCCCCGCGAAGGTTGGAATCAAAAAGATGGTCATTCCCAGAAACACCAGGATGGCGATTGCCAGAACGGCGACTGGATAGCCCAGGGCGCCTTTGATCTGGTTTTGCAGCCTGGCGTTGTCTTCAAGCAGCTTGGCTAAACGTTTCAGTGATTCGTCGAGGACGCCTCCCGCTTCTCCGGCTTCGACCATGGCAATGCTGAGCTTGTCGAACACCTTCGGCCATTGGCGCATGGCAGCCGCCATGGCCGTGCCTTGATTCACATCCAGGCCGATCTGCAGCAATGCTCGCTTGAACATCGGCAGTCGCTGCTGGCTGGCCATCAGATCCAGGCTGCGCACAATTGGCACCCCTGCATCCACAAGTGCCGCCAGCTTGCTGGCGAAAACTGCCTTTTCTCGCACCCCGGGTGCCTTTTCAAAGGCGCCACTGAGATCGAAGGAGAGCATGGCTTGCAGGCCGCCTTTTGCCTGTCCTTCCCTCGTGTTGTTGGGGTTGCTTCCACGCTTCCGTGGCCTTCCACCTTGGTCGGTTGGCTCCTCCATCTGAACCGTTGTCGCCTTGATGCCCCGCCGCCGCAGCAGCTTGCGCGCCGTTGCTTGATCCGGAGCTTGGATCCGCAGGGTTCGGTCTCCTCCACTGGTGGCCTGATAGGTGGCAATGAAGCTGGCCATGGCGTTCGGCTCAGCTGTTCCCTAGGAGACGATTCAGTTCGCCTGGTTTCCCGGCCTTGGTCATGGCTTCTGCCTGGCTGATTGCTCCGGTTTCCACGAGATTGGCAAGGGCCCGCTCCAGGGTCTGCATGCCCAGTTCACCCCCGGTCTGAAGTTGGGAATAGAGCTGAGCCGTTTTGCCTTCACGGATCAGGTTTGCGATCGCCGGGGTGTTGATCAAGATCTCTTGAGCCATCACCCGTCCGAATTCGCCGGGCTGCGGCTTGTCGCGACGGCAGAGGGTCTGGGAGAACACGGCCATCAGACTTCCCGATAGCTGTACCCGGATTTGGGTCTGCTGGCCAGGTGGGAACACATCCACCATGCGATCGACGGTCTGGGCGGCTGAGCTTGTGTGCAGGGTGCCGAAGACCAGGTGACCGGTTTCGGCTGCACTGATGGCGAGTTGAATCGTTTCCAGATCGCGCATCTCACCCACGAGAATCACGTCGGGGTCTTCGCGCAGCGCAGCCCGTAGGGCATTGGCAAAGCTGCGAGTGTCTTCATGCAATTGGCGCTGGTGCACCATGCTGCGGTCACTGCGGTACACGAATTCGATCGGATCTTCGATCGTGAGGATGTGCTCGCTGCGGGTGTGGTTGATGTGGTCGAGCAGTGCCGCCAATGTGGTTGTTTTGCCGGATCCGGTCGGTCCCGTCACCAGCACAAGGCCGCGGGGGCGGGCAGAGGTTTCCACCACCACTGGGGGCAGGTTGAGCGCCTCGATGCTGGGAATTGAACTGCCGAGCGCCCTGAGGCAGGCGGCATAGCTGCCCTTCTGGCGATAGACGTTCACGCGGAAGCGTGCCACGCCTTTGAGGCCGTAGGCACAATCGAGCTCCCAGGTCTGTTCCAGCGTCTTGCGCTGGCTGTTATTAAGCATTGAGAAGATCAGGCGGTTGCAGCTCTCCTCACTCAGCGGTGTGTCGGAGAGGGGGCGCAGTTCGCCGCTGAAACGGCCGTACGGTGGTTGGCCGCAAGCGAGATGCAGATCACTGCCTTCGGCCTTGACCAGTTGCTCCATCAGGTCTTCGATCATCAGATCCATGGCAGGCACCTCACTGACGAGGGGTCAGACAGTACGGACATTCCAGCCAGCCTTCCTGTAGTCCGCCACCACATCGTTCACAGGTGACGGTGCTGAGAGCCCTGGCCCGTCGCTCTGACTCCAGGCCTGAGTCGGTGAGGATCATCCGGCCCACTTCTTCCAAGGTGGTCTGACCCTGACGCACCAACTCGAGGCTGTAGCCCAGCAGGGTTTTCATGCCCGATTCCAGAGCCAGACGACGGAGCACATCGGTGGTGGCACCGTTGGCTACCGCGGTGGCCAACTGCTCGTTCATGCGCAGCACTTCGTACACACCGATCCGGCCTCGATAACCGCTGCCCTGACAGTGGGGACAGGGGTCGCCACTCTGGTCACGATTGCCATCGTGGTGGTGGGCTCGGTAGAAGCGCACACCTGTCTCATGGTGCGTCATGAGCCCGAATCGGCCCAGTTCAGTGGCATCGGGTTGATAGCTTTCGCGGCAATGGCTACAGACACGCCGTAGCAGCCGTTGCGACACGATCCCGATCAGGGAAGCGCTGACCATGAAGGGTTCCACCCCCATCTCGCCAAGGCGGGCGATAGCGCTTGGGGCGTCGTTGCAGTGCAGGGTGGTGAGCACCAGGTGGCCGGTCAGGGCAGCTTCGATCGCTGTTTTGGCTGTTTCTAGATCACGGGTCTCTCCCACGAGAAGCACGTCTGGGTCTTGTCGCATGAACGCCCGTAGGGCCGTGCTGAAGTCGAAGCCCTTTTCCCGGTTCACCTGGCATTGGGTGATGCCTGGGAGGGTGTATTCGATTGGATCCTCCACCGTTGAGATATTGATCCCGGGATCGTTGCGTTCCGCCAGCAGCGAGTAGAGAGTCGTCGATTTTCCTGATCCTGTTGGACCAGTCACCAGGATCATGCCGAATGGCTTTGAGCCGAGGCTGCGCACCAGTTCGAGTGCCTCCGGGTTGCTGATCAGCTTGTCGAGGCCCAGTTGCGTGGATGAGCTGTCGAGGAGTCGCAGCACGATCTTTTCCCCGAAGCGGCTCGGCAGACTGCTGACGCGGAAATCAACGCTGCGTTTGCGAAAGCGGCGGCGGATTCGACCGTCTTGGGCTTGCCGTCGTTCGGCGATATCCAGGTCGGCCATGATCTTGAAGCGTGAGGTCACGGCTGGCACCAGGCGACTGGGCAGCGGTTCGCTGTAGCTCTGCAACACACCGTCCTGGCGGAAGCGCACCTGGAGGCCGATTTGTTGGGGTTCCACGTGAATGTCGCTTGCCCCAAGTTGCAGGGCCTGAAGCAGGATGCGGTTCACCAGATTCACCACTGGTGAGGCGTTCGTGTCTCGGAAGGTCTGTTCGAGGTCTTCGTGTCTTGAGCCCAGTCGGGCTGCTTCATCGGGCTCTTCTTCCAGCACCCCGTCGCTGTTGAAGCCAGATAGCAGTGAATCGAGGTTGATGGGTGCCTCGCTCTCTTCCTGGCTTTCTGGGGGGTCATCCAGTGTTTCCTCTCCAGGATCCTGCGGCAGGTTGATGTCTGCTTCTGCTTGATTTGACTCCGCCACAGCGGCAGTGGTCTGGTTGTCTTCCTGGCTCTGGAGGGCCATCAGGGCTGCGGCCAGGCGTGGATGCTTGTTGGGGACAAGTCCTTTTGCTTCAAGTCTTGTCAGCAGTTGCTGATGGCTGTCTTGATCCAGTCGTTCCGGGACCGGTTCCTGCAACAGCAGCTCCAGGACAAAACGCTGCTGGTCTCTCACGGTGGGGCTGCGGCGAGGGATCTGGTGCTGGAGGTGCGGGCTTCCGCCGCTTGTGGGAGGTGAGCCTTACCTATCAACATGTCTAGGTGTGAATCTGCAACTGGTCAGCATGAGTGGCGATCCCTCTTCATCAGCTCACGATCCCGCCGCTGATGCTGCAGCACCCGGTCCAGGTCCCGAGGCTGCGGCCGAGACTGTGGATGCTCCGAGTGATGCAGCCAGCGCTCCCTCTCCGGATCCAACAGCAGCCGGTGGCAAAGACAATGAAGCGCGCTTGGAGCAGTTGGAGCGCGAACACAGCAGCTTGCGCGAAGAACACGAGACCCTGCGCAGCCAATACATGCGCATCGCTGCTGATTTCGACAACTTCCGCAAGCGTCAGAGCCGAGATCAGGATGATCTCAAGGTGCAACTCACCTGCAGCACATTGAGCGAGATCCTGCCGGTGGTGGACAACTTCGAGCGTGCCCGGCATCAGCTCAATCCCGAAGGTGAAGAGGCCCAGGCTTTACATCGCAGCTATCAGGGTCTCTACAAGCAGCTGGTGGATGTGTTGAAGCAACTTGGTGTTGCTCCGATGCGGGTTGTGGGTCAGGAGTTCGATCCCAGCTTGCATGAGGCTGTTTTGCGGGAACCGAGCGATCAGCACCATGAAGACGTGGTGATCGAAGAGCTGCAGCGGGGGTATCACCTCAATGGCCGTGTGCTCCGCCACGCCATGGTGAAGGTGTCGATGGGGCCCGGACCCCAAGGTGATGTCGCCTCCGCAACGGCGCCTGATTCTCCCGCTGATGCTCAGGATTCTGGCCCTGCGATGGAGGGAGAACCCAACCAACAGGAGAGTTGAGCTCCCTGGGCTGGCCCTTAGGGTGATGAACGGGATGACGAGCTGATGGCCGATTACTACGACCTGCTCGGCGTCAGTCGTGACGCCGATGCCGACACGCTCAAGCGTGCCTATCGGCGGCTTGCTCGTCAGTATCACCCTGATATCAATAAGGATCCTGGAGCTGAGGATCGCTTCAAGGAGATCGGCAGGGCCTACGAGGTCCTCAGCGATCCACAGACCAAGGCCCGTTACGACCAGTTCGGTGAAGCTGGTCTGGGTGGAGCTGCAGGGATGCCCGATATGGGCGATATGGGCGGCTTTGCTGATCTCTTTGAAACCTTTTTCAGTGGTTTCGGGGGTGCTGCTGGAGGTGCTGGAGCTCGTCCGCGGCGGCGGGGCCCCCAGCAAGGCGATGACCTTCGCTACGACCTGACGATCGACTTCAATCAGGCCGTGTTCGGCCAAGAGAGGGAGATCCGCATTCCTCACCTGGAAACCTGCACCACGTGCAACGGCTCTGGGGCTAAGTCGGGAAGTGGTCCCACCACCTGCTCCACCTGCGGTGGTGTCGGTCAGGTGCGGCGCGCTACCCGCACTCCTTTCGGAAATTTCACCCAGGTGGCGGAATGTCCCACCTGTGGCGGCAGCGGTCAGGTCATCGCTGATCCTTGTTCAGCCTGTGGTGGCCAAGGAGTGATTCAGGTGCGCAAGAAACTGCGCATCAATATTCCCGCTGGTGTTGATACGGGCACGCGCTTGCGTGTTGCGGGCGAAGGCAATGCCGGCCTCCGTGGTGGTCCTTCAGGTGACCTCTACGTCTTTCTTACGGTCAAAAGCCATCCCAGTTTGCGCAGGGATGGCCTCACCGTTCTCTCCGATGTGAAGGTGAGCTATCTCCAGGCCATTCTCGGAGACACGATTGAGGTGGAGACCGTTGACGGTCCCACCAGTTTGGAGATTCCGGTCGGCACTCAGCCCAATGCGGTGCTCACCCTCGAGAACAAGGGCATCCCTAAGTTGGGTAACCCAGTGGCCAGAGGTAATCAAAGGGTCACAGTGTCTGTTCAGTTGCCCACTCGTCTCAATGAGGAGGAGCGCACGCTGCTGGAACAGTTGGCCGGTCACCATTCAGCGCGAGGTGTGCAGCATCACCACCACAACAGCGGTCTCTTCGCACGACTGTTTGGTCAAGGTTGACGTTGACTGGCTCCGATGTTGATCAGCAGCTCGATCTCCGCGGCACTCCGTGTCCGGTGAACTTCATTCGCTGTCGGCTCACGCTGGAGACCATGGTTCCTGGACAGGTTCTGGCGGTCAGCCTGGATCGGGGCGAGCCGGAGGCGATGGTGGTGCCCGGTTTGGAACAGGACGGCCATCAGGTTCAGCTGGATGGCGGCACTGACGACTGGGTGAGGTTGAAGGTGACCTGTGGGGGTGGTTGAGCAACGCCTTAGGGGTGTGGTGGTGGCGTTGCAGGCCAACTACCTCGAGGTGGAACTGGATCCGCCCGACGCCGCCACGCGACTGCTCTGCACCCGCCGCACCCGCCTCAATCATCGTGGGGCTGCCGTTCATGTGGGTGATCGCGTATGGGTCGAGGCGATTGATCAGCAGCAGCGTCGTGCTGTGGTGGCGGATGTGGAACCTCGCTTCAGTTGGTTGAGCCGCCCTCCCGTGGCCAATGTCACCGCGGTGGTGGTTGCTTTCTCGGTGGAGCAACCAGCGTTTGATCCCGATCAGGCCAGTCGGTTCCTGCTCACAGCTGAGCAAACGGGCTTGGTCGTTCAGGTGTTGCTGACCAAATGCGACCTGCTGCAGGAGAAGGCCTCTCGGCAATTGGTGGATCGGCTTCAGGGCTGGGGGTATGCACCTTTGCTGCTGTCCTCTGAGACGGGTGAAGGCATGGATTCTTTGCGCACGCTCCTCAAGGGTCAGGCCCTGTCGGTGTTATGCGGTCCTTCCGGTGTGGGCAAAAGCTCTTTGCTCAACAGCCTGCTACCGCAGTTGTCGCTCAGAGTTGGGGCCGTCTCAGGGCGCCTGCAAAGAGGGCGGCACACGACGCGCCATGTTGAATTGCATGCGCTCGGTCCTGGAGCGAGAGTGGCCGATACACCGGGGTTTAATCGTCCCGACTTACCGGATGACGTTCATAACCTTGAGGTGCTGTTCCCCGAATTACGCAGTCAACTCGAGACCCATCCCTGTCGTTTCCGAGACTGTCTGCATCGGGATGAACCAGGCTGCGGGGTCAGTCGTGATTGGGAGCGTTACGGCATTTATCGGCGGGCCGTTGAGGAGCTGATGGGGTTCAGCCGCCCATCCCGGGGAGGTTGAGGTTGAGGCCTCCGGTGAGTTCTTCCATCCGCTCTTTCATGGTGGCGGTGGAGTGCTCATAGGCCGATTGGAGTGCCGCGAGAGTGGCCGCTTCACAGGCACTCTGCCCCTCTGCCAGCAAGGACGGGTCCAGGCGCACTCTCAGGGGTTGCTGGTTGCCTGACAGCCAGATGCTTGCCCGGCCATCATCGCTGCTTCCTTCGATTTCCATACCATCGAGTTCCTCCTGCAGTTTCTGGGCGTCTTGTTGGATCTGCTGAGCCTTGCGGAAAGCCTCGGTGAGTTGTCCGAAGTTGGGGAGTCCGAACCCTGCCATGGCGCCTAAGGGAGAACGGGCAGGTTAAGCGGTCAGTGCGTGATCGTTTGACTGAATCCGAGTCGTTTCACTTCTGGGTGAAGGGTGATGCCGTGGTTGTTTTCCACTTCTTTTTGCACCAGGGCAATCAGGCTGAGGATGTCATTCGCACTCGCAGAACCGTTGTTAACGATGAAATTGGCGTGCACGGGTGACACCTCAGCGCCGCCAATGCGGTGGCCTTTCAGCCCTAAGGCTTCGATCAGCTGGCCGGCTTTAAGAGGTTCGGGATTGCGGAAGACGCTGCCACAGCTAGGCCACTGATACGGCTGCGTTGTGGTGCGGTGGTTGAGGTTGCTGCTGGTGGCGCGGCTGAGTGCCTTGGGATCGTGGCCTGGCTCCAGCTGAAAGCGCGCCGAGATCACCATCAGGTCGCAGTCCTGGAGGCGACTATGGCGGTAGGAAAAGTCGAGCTCAGCATTGTTCAAGATGCGGATGGCAGCGTTCTCGCTGCCATTGGGCAAAGCATCGATCACCTCAACGGAAAGCAGTCTCTCGGCGGTGCAGCCTCCCTGAGCTCCGGCATTCATGACGGCAGCACCCCCCACGGTGCCAGGGATACCCACAGCCCATTCCAGGCCATGAAGACCTGCACGTGCCGCGCGCCGGGCCAGGGTTGGGATCGGTTCACCGGCTAAAGCTTCCACCACGCCGGTCTCTCCGTTGAGGTTCATGCCTTGAAGCTTGCGTAGGCAGATGGTGAGACCTGCCAGGCCGGCATCACTGATCAACAGATTGGAGCCTGCACCGATCACTCTCCAGGACAGTTGGTGCTGATGCGCCCAGCTGATCAGTTCGATCAGCTGATCCTTGTGCGTTGGTTCCGCTAGCCATTCGGCTGGTCCACCCACCCGCCAGGTGGTGTAGTCAGCCAGGGAGACCTGGGAACGCAACAGTTCCGGGTCGTGATCAACCATCAGGCTGCTAGCGATGTCGGCTGGGTGGCGTCAGCAGACGATTCGTCGGGGCAAAGACGGTTCCAGAGGCTGTTCACATCACCAGCCCCCATCGCCAGCACGAGATCTTCGGGTCGGCTGTGTTCTTGAACCAGGGCAGTGAGTTGGTCCATGGTGTCGGCCACCAAAACAGAGCGCTCTGGAATTAACTGCTGCAGCTTTTCACCCAGGGTGTGGCTGTTGATGCCTTCGATGGCTGCTTCTCCGGCGGAATAGATCGGGGCCAGCACCACCGTGTCTGCACTGCTGAGGGCCTGAGCAAAGGCGTCGAGAAACTCTTGGGTGCGGCTGTAGCGATGGGGCTGAAACACCACCAGCAGCCGTTGCGGTGCACGGGGCAGGGGGCTGCGACCGCTGCTCACCATCAACTGTGCCATTTCGAGAGTGGCTCGCACTTCACTGGGGTGATGGGCGTAGTCGTCAACCACCAGCCGTCCCTGCCAGCTCCCACGGAAATCGAAGCGGCGTCCGGGCGGGCGCAGTTGGCTGAGACCCAGTTGCAGTTGTTCAAAGGGCAGGCCTTCCATCCGGCAGGCCGCAAGGGCAGCGGTGGCATTGCTGAGGTTGTGCAGGCCGGGCATGGGCAGCGTGATGCGACCGATGCGAGCACCACCTTCGTAGAAGTCCGCCTCGGTGCGGTCCCCTTCCAGTGCGACGGGAAGGGCGGCGTAATCCACACCTTCGTGGTTGCTCACAGACCACCAGTGGGTGGCCTGGAAATGCTCCCTGAGAATCGGGTCGTCATGGTTGGCCAGCAGCCGATCGCAGCCGGCTCCGAACCGTTGCATGGTGGCGATCAGATCGTTGAGATCGGCGTAGTGATCCGTATGGTCCAGCTCGAGGTTGGTGATCACGCCCAAGTGTGCAGCGAACTTGACAAGCGAACCGTCGGATTCGTCGGCTTCTGCCACCAATAACCGCCCTTCACCGGCGTGGCCATTGCTCCCGTAGCAGGGCACGATGCCGCCGATGACTGCCGTTGGGTCCTCTCCGGCGGCGGCCAGAAGCGTGGTGATCACCGTGCTCGTGGTTGTTTTGCCGTGGCTGCCGGCGACGGCAATCGACGTCTGTTCGGCAATCAGAGCCGCCAAAACATCGGAGCGATGAAGAATGGTGAGCCCGAGGGCTCGCGCTGCCATCAGCTCTGGGTTGTGATCAGGGATGGCGGTGCTGATGACCACATGGGGCTGAGGCCCATCAGCAGAAGTGACGGCCTTGATCGTTTCTGCGATCTGCTGCGGGAACACCCGGACTCCGAGCTCAGCCAGCTCGTGCACGGTTGATGATTGCTTGGGCTCTGAACCGGAAACGCGTTGTCCGCGTTTGGCCAGAATCAGCGCAAGGGCTGACATGCCGATGCCGCCGATTCCGATGAAATGGATGGGTTGCTGGCGGCTGAGCAAACTGGACAAGGGGTTGAACCGTGGGTCCGAAAGATAGGTCAGGATCTGGCCGAAAGCTTGTCATCGACACGCTTGTCAGCAGTTGGTCCTGGAGGTCGATCTAGGGGAGACCTGGCCCAGCTGTTGACGATGGTCTGTCGGGTGGAGTGGCACGCGGACCCGAGAGAAAACACCAATTTCTGTATGATCGGCGGCCAAACCACCTAGCTGCGGATTTCCGCTTAAGTAATGACCCTGCGCGTTGCGATCAATGGATTCGGCCGAATCGGTCGCAATGTGATGCGGGGTTGGATCAGCCGTGGCGCTGACACCGGTATTGAAATCGTTGGCGTCAACGCCACGTCTGACCCCAAGACCAGCGCTCACCTGCTGACCTACGACTCCATTCTGGGCAAACTCGACCCCAGCGTAAAGATCGAAACCACTGATGATTCCATGATCATCAATGGCAAAGAAGTCAAGTTTTTCTCCGACCGCAATCCACTCAACTGCCCCTGGAAAGAATGGGGTGTGGATCTGGTGATTGAGTCCACCGGTGTCTTCAACACCGATGAAAAAGCCAGCATGCACATCCAGGCTGGTGCCAAGAAGGTGATCCTCACCGCTCCTGGCAAAGGTCCGAAGGTGGGCACCTTCGTCGTCGGTGTGAATGAGGACCAGTACCGCCATGAGGATTGGGACATCCTCAGCAATGCCAGCTGCACCACCAACTGCCTGGCGCCTTTGGTGAAGGTGATTGATCAGTCGATCGGTATCAACCGTGGTCTGATGACCACCATTCACAGCTACACCGGTGACCAGAGGATCCTGGACAACAACCACCGCGACCTGCGTCGTGCCCGAGCCGCAGCCGTGAATATGGTTCCCACCTCAACCGGTGCAGCTCAAGCTGTTGCTCTGGTGTATCCCGCCGTGAAGGGCAAGTTCACCGGTATTGCCATGCGCGTTCCCACCCCGAACGTGTCCGCGGTTGACCTGGTGTTCCAGTCCTCCCGCGCCTCGTCTGTCGATGAGATCAAGTCGATCATCAAGGCTGCGGCCGAAGGCCCGATGAGCAACGTGATCAAGTACGGCGATCTGCCTCTGGTCTCAACCGACTACGCCGGTACTGATCAGTCGACGATCTTCGATGCCGACCTGACCCTGTCCATGGGTGACGACTTCTTCAAGATCGTTTCCTGGTACGACAATGAGTGGGGCTACAGCCAGCGTGTTGTTGATCTGGCTGAAGTGGTTGCTCGTAATTGGAAGTGATCAGCTGATCGTCCGATTCTGTTTTGCTTGATCCCTCCCTTCGGGGAGGGATTTTTTTGTGATCGCCTCCTGATCTCAGAGGCCTTGAAAGTGATCAAAACCACTGCGCCTCATTGGACGGCCACCCTCTTTCCACTGGATCACGTCAGGTTGGTCAGTGATCCAGCCCACCTGACTGCTTTCTGGACGTGCAGTCAGCCAGGCCTCCGCCCAAGCTTGGGGCAGGCTCAGCACCAGTTCGAAGTCCTCTCCGCCGCTAAGACACCATTCCCGCCAAGCTTCGCCCTTGGGCCAACCTGAAGCATGTGGCAAGCGCTTTTGTTCGAGCACAGCACCGCAGCCACTGCTCTGGCAAAGGTTTTGTACTGCTGCCAGTAGCCCGTCGCTGCTGTCTGTTCCCCCGGCTCTCCAGGCAAGGTCCTTCGGTTTGCACTCGATCAGTTGGACCAGAGCATCCAGGCGTGGTTCAGGGCGTTGATGCCGTGTGATGGCCATCGTCCTCAAGGCTTCGGGTAAGTCGGTCTGCATGGCCATTGCTTCCCTTTGAAGCAGGCCTAGCCCCAGGCGGCTCAGCCCATGGGCACCACTCACCACGATCCAATCTCCGGCCCGGGCTTGATTGCGATGCAGACGCAGCGGTCCCAGGGTCCCTAGAGCAGTAATGGACAGGATTCGTTCGCTGCCCCTGGTGCAGTCTCCTCCCAGCAGCTGTCCACCGCTGGACTGCAGCATCGCTTCGATGCCGCTGTAGACCCCCTCCACCCAGCTCCATGGGGTTTGTGGTGGTGCGACCAGCCCAACGGTGACCCCAAGCACGGTGTCCACGCCACTGGAGGCCAGATCGGAGAGATTGGCGGCCGCGGCCCGCCATCCCACGTCGGCCGCGGTTGTGGTGGCATCGCTGAAGTGGACGTTCTCGACCAACACGTCTGTGTTGATCAGGAGGTCGGCGGCGGGATTCTTGAGTTGGGCCGTGTCGTCATCGAGCTGACCGGGCGGCGCAAACCTTGCCAGCCGCCGCAGCAGCTCCGCTTCTCCTAGTGATTGCAGCGTCTCAGCCAAGGTTGAGACCTCAGGCGTGCGGCTGGAGTCGATCTGCCCCGTCGATCACCTTGATGCTCACGACGCGGTCATCGACTCCCAGTTCTTCCAGCACATCAAAACCGTCCACCACATAGCCGAAGGCGGCATTGCGGCCATCCACCAGATTCAGGCCTGCTGGGGTGAGTTCCGCTTCATAGAGAAACATGAAGAACTGGGAGGAACCGTCGCCAAGAGATTGATCGGAATGGGCCCATCCCAGAGTGCCGAGGGTGGCAAAGGGCAGGGTTGGTGTGGCTTTGTAGAGCCCCACATCTTCGAAGGTTTCGTTGTAGATGGTCTCGGCTTCACCAGGTACACGGATCTCGAGGGGGACGTGGCGCTCCTGCTTGGTTTTGGGGTCGATGTAACCGATCTCGGGACCCTTCGGATCACCGGTTTGAAGGATGTAGAAATCTTCTGCACGGATGAATGGAAGGCCGTCGTAGAAGCCTTTGAGACTGAGGTCGATGAAGGCGCCTGCGGTGAGTGGAGCGTTGTAACCGTCCACCACAGCGGTGAGTTCGCCTTGGCTCGTGCTGATGCTCACGGTGGCACGACCCTTCAGACGAGGCAGCGCATCGAACTCGGTCGGAATGGCTGGAATCGTCTCATCGGTGAGCAGAGCTTCCAGATCGCCGACTGTGGTGAGGGTCTCCCTTCGCACTTGGATCAACCCGGTTTTGTTCTGTTGGTCGACTTCGGTCCGCATCGCGGTGATGCCTGCGTCGACTGCGTCGAGTAGTCCCTCAGCGATGGTTTGATCGTCGCTTGCCATCGAGGCGAGGATGCTGTCCCGGCGGGTGGACAGGAAGGCTTGGCTCTTGGTCAGTGAACGGCTGAGCGCGCTCCAACGTTTGGCCCGGAGGTCATCGCTAGTGCCTTCAAGTCGATGCTGGAGATCGCGCAAATCGGGCTGCTCGAAGGGGAGAGCATCGCGCAGGATCGCGGCAGGGTCCTTGACCGCATTGCCCTGCGGTAGGCCGGCATTGGCCGGCTCAGCAACGAGAAGACCAAGGGATGTGATGAGGGCGACCAGCAGTGCGGCAAGACGCTGATGGGCCATGGGGAAGCCAGGTGCTGCCTGGACTTTGGCACAGCCGTATGATCCCCTGAACCGTCCAGCCGGAATGATCTCCAGCAACGACTTTCGCACCGGTACCACCATCGAGCTTGATGGTGCCGTTTGGCGGGTTGTCGAGTTCCTTCATGTCAAGCCTGGCAAGGGTTCTGCCTTCGTGCGCACCAAGCTCAAGGCTGTCCAGAGCGGCAACGTGGTTGAGAAGACGTTTCGCGCCGGGGAGATGCTGCCTCAGGCGATTCTTGAAAAGGCCACCCTTCAGCACACCTACATGGAAGGTGAGGACTATGTCTTTATGGACATGTCCTCTTATGAGGAGACTCGGCTCACCGCCAAACAGATCGGTGACAGCCGCAAATATCTCAAGGAAGGAATGGAGGTCAGCGTTGTCTCGTGGAATGAGAAGCCCCTGGAGGTTGAACTTCCCAACTCCGTGGTGCTGGAGATCACCGAAACTGATCCGGGTGTGAAGGGCGACACAGCCACGGGTGGCACGAAACCTGCGATTCTTGAGACCGGCGCCCAGGTGATGGTGCCTCTCTTTCTCTCCATTGGCGAGAAAATCAAGGTTGATACTCGCAATGATTCCTATCTGGGCCGGGAGAACGGATGACCATGCAGCTTGATCACGACCAGCTTCATCGCTTGCTGGAGGTCCTCTCAGACAGCGATATCCAGGAATTCCGTCTTGAAGGAGACGACTTCCGTCTTGAGGTAAGGCGCAATCTTCCCGCTGTGGCAGTGGCTGCAGCTCCTGTGGCCGCAGTAGCTGCGGCTCCAGCAGCTCCAATGGAGGTTGCCCATGAGTCGTCTGCACCAAGTACACCGCCACCACCGGTGCCTGCCTCCCGCTCTGACTTGGTGGATGTCACCGCTCCGATGGTTGGAACTTTTTATCGAGCCCCTGCTCCGGGTGAACCCTCCTTTGTCGAAGTGGGCAGTCGCATCGGTGTCGGTCAGACGGTGTGCATTCTTGAGGCGATGAAGCTCATGAATGAGTTGGAAGCGGAGACTTCCGGTGAAGTGGTGGAGATTCTTGTGGACAATGGAACTCCGGTGGAATTCGGCCAGGTGCTGATGAGGGTCAAGCCTGGCTGAGTTCCCAGGCGGCTTGAATTGCTGCCAGCATGCTTGCCGGGCGGGCTACACCCATCCCGGCGATATCAAATCCTGTGCCGTGGTCTGGTGACGTGCGAAGGAAAGGCAGCCCAAGGCTGGTATTCACGGCTTGATCGAAGGCCAGCAGCTTCACTGGGATCAGCCCCTGATCGTGATAGAGCGCTAGGTACCCATCAGGACTGGTGTCGTCTGCGCCCTTGCTCCAGGCTTGAGCTGCGCTCAGCCAACAGGTGTCTGGCGGGAGCGGGCCTGTGAGGATCACATCGGGGTTGTCGGAGGCCCACCGCTGCATCACTTGTTTGAGCCAGCTGGCTTCTTCCTGGCCCAGTTGACCGTTCTCTCCGGCATGAGGATTGAGTCCGGCCACGTGCAGTTTTGGTTGTTGGTGGAAACGCCGACAGAAGTCCGCCAGGGTGTTGAGTTTGCTGTGGATTCGTTCTGGAGTCAGCGCTCTGGGTACTTCTGCTAGTGGGATGTGCGTTGTGGCCAGCAGGGTGTTGAGTCGCCAGCTGGTATGGGGAGAGACTGCGGTGAAGAGCATCGAGGCCTCAGACCATCCCCCCAGTTCGGCCAGTCGTTCGGTTTGGCCGGGATAGGAATGACCTGCAGCGTGCCAGATGTGTTTGGCGATCGGCGCGGTGACCAGAGCGCGGGCTCTGCCCTCGAGAGCATGGCTGGCAGCACGCGTTAGCCACTGGAAGCTGGCGGCACCTCCTGCAGGGCTGGGCTCTCCTGGTTTGACAGGCTCTGCAAGGGGCATGTCGTCGATCTCGAGTCGATCGGGATTGGCAAGGGAGATTGCTCCCCGCCGGCTCAGCTCCTCATAGGTGATCTCGAGACTGCGCCGGCAGCCCACCAGGAGGGGAGACATCTCGCTGGGACAGCCGCGGTTGGCTAAGGCTTTGAGGGTGACTTCCATGCCGATTCCGGCTGGATCGCCGAGAGCAATCACCAAGCGCTGATTAGCGTCAGTGGGTTCAAGGGACATGACGATGCTGCGCTGGTTGCTTCTGGGGCTGCTGATCTACGGACTGGGTACTGCGTTCAAGAACGGCTGGTTGGAGGTGCAATGGCAGCAGTTGTTCGAAGATGCGGGTCTTGGCTTTGATGACTCTGAGCAGCCGCTACGTCTGCATGAGCATCCGATCCTCAAGCCGCCCCCGGCTCCGACCCGCGAGCCCTGAATCCTTCTTGCTCCCAGCAGTTACGCATACCACTGCGGAAATCGGGGTGAACGAGTCGGTAGCCAAGCTCCTGGCAGAGCAGCTGGTTGCTCACCCGTCGATTTTCTGCCCAGAAGGAACGCGCCATGGGGCTCATGGATCCTTCCACAGCGTTGTAGGAGCGGCAGGCAGGCAGAGCGATCCCTAGCAGCTCGGCGGCATAGCTCTGCACCTCCGCACTCGGGGCCGGTCGGTCATCGCACACATTCACGATCGCCGGCCTCTGTCCGTTTGAGGCTCGATCGATCAGATGCAGACATGCTCCCGCAATGTCATCCACATGGATGCGGGAGAACACCTGCCCTGGTTTCTCCACTGGCTTGATCTCTCCGCGGAGAATGGCCTGCAGCGGAGAGCGTCCGGGGCCATAGATCCCTGGCAAACGCATGATTTGAAGGGGAAGATCGGTCTGCATCCAGGCCTCTTCACAGTCGAGTCTGCGCTTGCTGCGTTCCTGGGTGGGGTTGGGGGCATCAGTTTCGCTCACCCAATGTCCCTGGCGGTCGCCATAGACCCCTGTCGTTGAGAGGTAGCCCACCCATTGCAGCGGCATCGAGCCAAGCCGATCGCCAAGGCAGCGCAGCACGGGGTCTTGACCATCGCGTTCTGGAGCGATGGTGCTGATCAGATGGGTCACTCCGTTGAGCTGTTCTGGGGTCGGAATGCGACCTAGCTGGCTGTCAAAGCACAGTGCTTCGTCTGAGCCGTTGTCATCGACTAGACGACGCGTGGTGAGAACACGGGCGCCGTTCTGGCGTGCGAGAGAGGCGATTCGCTTCCCACTGAAGCCTGCACCAAGAACCAGCAGGGTGGCGTTGGTCGGCCAAGGACGGGAACGGTTGACAGTTTCGCTCGCCATCAGTACAAGTGTATTAGTTTGCGAATCGGCCATGACTGGCGCATCTCTTTCTTTGGTCTCACCAACTGTCTCTATGGTGCCCCGGCGCCCGTCTGCGCGCTTGGCCTTGCCCCATTGCGCCGGTGCTTTGATGGCCGCGGCTCTTGTCACTGGCGCTTTTGTGTTGGCTCCCGAGCAGCCCCAACAGCAGGCCTCCATTTGTGAAAGGCATCATTCAGTGTCGGCCTGTCGCGTTTGGTGAGCTGTTGAGTTCAGGCCGCCTGCAGATTCCAGTCGCCCGTTAGAGGGTCATCGTCTTGTTGCTGGGGCTGGTGGTGATGGGGCGACGCGGTGTTGTTGAGTTCCGGTTGGGCCCATTGCAGCAAGCGCATCGCTAGGCGTAGATCTCCATCCATCCAGGCGCGAATCGCCATCGCCCGACGTGGGTCATAAAAGCGCTGACGCCGATACCAGTCGAAAACATCAGCATCGGACTTATGCCCATTGCATGAGAGGCAAGCCGGAACACAATTTTCGGTAATGCTCAGGCCACCACGACATTGGGGGACAATGTGATCAATTGATTCAGAGGGTTTGCCACAATAAATACAACTTTTACCCGTATATGTGTGAAGGGATTGACGCCATCGTCGAACGCGCAATTTGGGGCAGAGTTCGTCGAGGAAAACCGCGTCCCTGTTGTGCATCCGAGTATCTCGGTTAGAGCTAGTTTGCCCCGTTTTGCTCGGCCGTCAATGTGTCGAAGAATGCATTTTTGCAAGTTCCAGCTGTTTGTTGATCAAGAAAGTTTTTGATGCCTTGTCTGCTCTGCACAGGCCTCTAAGATCTTCTTCGCTGGTTCTGTGGCTACGGCGTCCTCCAGCTCCCGCTGTTATCTCGGCCTCTCCCCTTCAGGGCTGGTGCAGGTGATCCATCCTTTTGATGCGGTGACCCATGCCCAGATTGGTCGGGTTCGCCCTCGTGGCATCTGGAGGGGTGTCAAGAAAGGTTGGGAGTTTCCCCTGGCTGCAGCGCAGTCGCTTCAAGAGCAGTTGGGATCGCGTTTCCCCACCCGCGACGATCTCGCACGTTGGATCCATTGGCATCGTCATCCCTTGCCTCCGCTGCCGGATCATCGGCAGCTTGTGGAGTTGGCCGACTTGATGACGGTGCTCCCTGACGGCCGCCAGCCGTTGCCTCACCAGCGTTCGGGAGCGCGATGGCTGCTGGCTCGTCGTGGTGCCGTTCTGGCCGATGAGATGGGTCTTGGCAAAACACTCACGGCTTTGCTGGCGGCGAGGGCCTTGATGCGGGCAATGTCGTTGCGGTTGATGGTGGTGGCACCGGTCGGACTCCACGGCCATTGGCGTCGGGAAGCGGAGGCTCTGGATTTGAGGATCACCCTGCTCAGCTGGGCTCGGCTGCCTCAAGACCTGCCTGCTGCCGGCACCTTGCTCGTGGTGGATGAAGCCCACTACGGCCAGTCGATGCTGGCTCAGCGCACCCAGGCGCTCCTCCGTCTTGCCCGCCATCCGCGCCTGAGGGCGATCTGGTTGCTGACTGGCACACCGATGAAGAACGGACGGCCTGATCAGTTCTATCCCCTGCTCGCTGCGATCGATCATCCGATTGCTCGTGATCAACGCGCTTTTGAGGAGACGTTTTGTCAGGGGCATTGGCGCGATGAGGGCAACAATCGGCGCTGGCAAGCCAAAGGCGCCAGTCAATTGGAGGAACTCCGTCGCCTCACTAAGCCATTGGTTTTGCACCGTCGCAAACAGCAGGTGTTAGGCCTGCCCCCAAAGCAGCGTTGTTTTCATCCCATCGCCATCGCTGATGCGGAATCCCTGGGTTTGGATCATCGAATGTCTCAGGTGATCGATGACTACCGCCGTCGCGTGCGAGAGGGACAGGTGCGCTCTGATGCTGAGGCCTTTGCGGTGCTCACAGCCCTGCGGCGGATCGGAGCGGAGTTCAAGTTGCCCTTTGCAGAGCGTCTTGTTCAGGAGCTGCGCCGACAACAGCAGCCTGTGGTGCTGTTCAGTGGTTTCGTTGATCCGTTGCAGTTATTGCAGCAGCGGATCGGCGGGGAGTTGCTCACTGGGCGACTGAAGCCTGTGGAGCGTCAGGCGGTGGTGGATCGGTTTCAGTCTGGAGAGAGTGATCTTTTGCTGGCGACCTATGGGGCCGGAGGGCTTGGCTTCACCCTCCACCGGGCCCGCCACGTGGTGTTGTTGGAGCGACCTTGGACTCCCGGAGATGTGGATCAGGCGGAGGATCGCTGTCACCGCTTGGGAATGGATGGTGGGCTGACCAGTCACTGGCTGCAGCTTGGGGTTGCTGATCAGTTGGTGGATGGGCTTGTGGCCAGCAAGGCCAAGCAGATCGAGGTGCTGCTTGGCACGCGTCGTTTGAGGCTGGATCGTCAGCCCTTGCCTGCCATGCTCTTGCGCTGTTTGCAGGACGCCTGACGCACCTTCAGTTCATGACTGATCATCGGGTCGGCTGTTGTCCCCTGGTCCTTCACCAGTGTGAGGGCTCGATTCACATCCAGGCATGCCTCATCGATTTGGCCCAGAAGGGTATGCAGCAATGAGCGATCCGTGAGCGGGGCTGGATCGCTGCGGTGGGCTTTCACCACTTGATTGCAGCGATTGAGTGCCTGATTGAGTTGACTGAGGTCCAGTTCCTCAAGACAGGCTTGAGGTGTCAGTTCCGCCTCGCTCAGGTCGGATGTCGGTGCTGAGCGGCTGCGGCAACCCACTCCGGTGAGAAGCAGGCTGGTGAGTAGCGCTGCGCCCAGTGCTCGCTTGGATTTAGTAGCTGTAACGCTGGTCACCGTAAGAAGAGGCAGAAGAGGAGGACTGGCTACTGTCGCCGCCTAGAGGGCGGTTTTCGGGAAGAGAGGCGTTGCTTTTCCGGGGTCCGAACAAATCGCCGAGGTAGCGACCGCAGTCGGGGTAGGTGCCGGGGTCGTTGACCACCGCTTCGGTGATCATGACCGCCGCATGTTCAGGCGAAGTCTTGAACATCCCACTTTTCTGCCGCTTGATCAGGGCGTAAGAGGCATCCCAGCTCACGTTGTGATCGTTGCCGTTGCTGCGCATGAAGCAATACACCTGAGCCCCTTTGTTTGGGGAGGTGTTGGCAGCCTGGGCGTTTCCAGGCAGCAGGCTGCTGAGGCAAAGACCCGCCAAGGACAGGGTGAGAACGGAGCTTGCACGGTTCCTGGCCATGGCTGGACGAAGTGGTCGATCTGCGCCAACGTATCGACTCGACCGATGATGTCCAGGCCTCAGGATTCACCTAGGCCAAGAGGCACTAACAGTTTCACCAGCAGCGGCAGAACCAGAAGCACGGTGATGAGCCGTACCGCATGCAAGGCAGCGACTGCAGCGCCGACGCCGAATTCCGCCCCAACAAGGCTCATACCACTGATGCCGCCAGGTGCGGCTCCGAGCAGGGCCACCATTGGATCGATCCCGAGTAAGCGGCTGGTCCACAGTCCGATGGCGATCCCTGTCATCACAAGAGTGAGGGTGATCAGGATGGCCGGTCGCCAGAGTTCCTGCAGTTGTTCCAGTGAGGCGCGGGTCAGGCTGGTACCGATCACCACGCCAATGGCGATCTCGATCGTTGTTCGCGTTCCTGTAGGCCATTCGGCAACATCCAGCCGTCCGCTCATGCTCACGATCCCTGCCCCCAGCAGTGCGCCTGCAAGGGGAGCGGCGGGGATGCCGGTGCGTAAAGCGAGCAGGCCCATGCTGGTGCCGGCGAGGGCATAGATCAGAAGAGTTGCCAGAGGGGGCATTGGAGGTTCCGATCGCATAAGGGTTTCAGTCTGATCCCAGATGTGTTGTCATCGGCGCATTCCCATTGGCATGCATCGGCCATGACCCAGTCCGTGTCTTTTCGGATCACCCGCACGGCAGAGGATGTCGCTCAGGCGATCAATGCCCTGTCGCAGCGATTGGTGAAGCTCGAGCAGCGTCTCGAGAGCCTTGAACTGCAGGTCAGGCAGCACCATGACACCCCTGAGATGCCAGCGGATGAACTTGCCCGCCTTGATGACGTGGATCGTCTGCTGATGGACTGTCAGTCGCTGCTGCAATCCACCGCCGCCAGCACAGAGGCCATGGCTGAGATGCCCGCTGCGGAGACGGCCACAGAGGATTTCGCCGATCACGCTGTTCATGATGGCGATGAAAGCGATGCTGTCTCCGATCTGTTTTCTGGGTCAGAGGATGGCAATCAGGTCGATCACGAGGCGGCATGAACAGGCCGGAGGTGTCAAAATGAAAAGAAAGTGACCCATGGCCATTCCTCAGCCCGGTGCATGTGCAAGCGGCGGTAGCAGTAGTGCTTTTCGTTCGTTCCCCGCTGGTCGTTCCGGGCGTGGATACGTCGAAGGGGGCCATCAGCTTGAGAAACTTGAGTTTGCTCTTGCTGTGGCGATCACCCGCGGTGATCAGTCACGCATCACTCTTCTGCGCGAGCAAATCGATGCGATGGGTGGCAATGTTGAGGAGCCAGGTACTTGATTGATCTCTCACTTTGTATTGCAATGGTGACGATTACGTTAAACTCAAAACAGATCATCGTTTAGACATTGACGTCAATACTTGCACGAGCTTCTGGGGGCTCTGCGGCAGTGATCGATAAGCGTCAGGGTTATCTTGACTCGGCACAACGGTTGTTTGCCCAAGCCCGCGTAGCAGCTGAAAAGGGTGATGTTCCTGAATCCGGATCTCTGATTCTCCGTGCTCTCGATCAGGAACGTCGTGCCGGTGGGGTTGGCCCGCAGGTCATGCAACTGATCAAGCCACGCCAGTGAGACGAAACTTGGATCTTTCCTTGTTCAATCGTTCAAGCGGGTGACCGGACTCGAACCGGCGACGTTCAGCTTGGGAAGCTGACATTCTACCACTGAATTACACCCGCATAACGGCAGTTTATGGCACTGCCGCCGATCATCCTTCTGATCGTTTCGCCTTGTCGCCTCAGCTGTTTAAGGCTGCTGCTGCTGCTGCCAAACCATCACCCATTTTGGTTTTGCCCAGGTTGAGGGAATGCAGCGTGGATTCAATCGCAGCAACGGCTGTTAGCACATCCCGATCGCATACAAATCCAAGATGGCCGATGCGGAAGACTTGGCCCTTGAGGTGATCCTGACCTCCGGCCAGCAAGATGTCAAAACGGTCCTTGACGGCTTTGCGCAGTTGTTCTGCATCGATGCCGTCTGGAGCCACGGCGGTGATCGCAGGGCTCCCATAACCGTCTGCGGCATAGAGGGGGAGGCCCATGGCTTTCATGCCTGCCTGAGCAGCGGCACGGTGGCGGGCATGACGGTTGAAAATTGATTCCATGCCTTCGGTCTGCATCATCTCCAGTGCTGCTTCTAGGGCGAAGTAGAGGTTCACAGCAGGGGTGAACGGGTTGCTGTTCTTCGCAGCAGTTTTCCTGTAAGGCCCTAGATCGAGATAAAACTTGGGCAGATCGGAACGCTCATAGGCTTTCCAGGCCCTTTCGCTCATGGCCACGAAGCTCAGGCCAGGGGGCATCATGTATCCCTTTTGGGAGCCGGAGGCCACCACGTCCAGGCCCCAGCTGTCCATGGGCACATTTGTGGCTCCGAGACTGGTGACACAGTCAGCAATCGTTAGTGCTGTTCCGTGGGCGCGCACGTGAGCGCTGATGGTTTCGAGATCGTTGATGACTCCAGTCGAGGTTTCGGAATGGGTGAGAATCACGGCACGGATTGCTTTCTCCGTGTCGGCTTCCAGAGCGTTGCGGAAGGCATTTGGATCCAGGGGTTGGCCCCACTCGGCCTTGATCACTTCCACGTCAAGGCCATAGGCCTTGGCCACCTTCACCCAGCGTTCTCCGAATTTGCCGTTATCTCCGCAGACCACCTTGTCGCCGCGGCTGAGGGTGTTGATGATGCCGGCTTCCATTGCAGCGGTTCCACTGCCTGTGATCACCAGCACATCGTTGCTGGTTTGATGCAGCCAACGCAGTTGCTCTGTGGTGCGTTGCACCACAGCCTGAAACTCACCACTGCGATGTCCGATGGGGTGACGGCCCATGGCCTTGAGCACCGTCTCGGGCACCGGGGTGGGCCCGGGGATCATCAGGGTGAGCTTGTCCTGCACGGCCGCGGAAATGCCAATCCATCATCTTAAAAAATGGTCCTGAACGTCTTGTTGCTGGTCAGTCCATATGCCTGAGGCGTCCCCTTCTCCGAGCTTGGGTTTGACCTTGCCCATGTGGGTGGCTGCTGCTGCCAGGGCTGCCATGCAGTGCCTGGTCGGTGAGCCGGTTGTGCTGAATCAGCAGCTGTTCCAGCCAGGTGGCGATCCTGTGCAGACCGTGCCTGTGCGATCCGTCTCTCTCCTGGAGAGCGGAGTGCAGGCTTTGGCGATCAGTGTGTGTGATCCCGGGCCAGGGTTGGATCTCACCCGGGGATTGGAGGTCTGGGTGCGTGTGGCCTGGGCCCCAACTGACGATCCTTGGCTGAATGTGATTCCAGGTGCTGGTGTTGGTCGGTTCGCCGAGGGTGGAGGCATCTGTCTCTCCACCTTTGCCCGTGAGCTGCTGGAGCAGAATCTGCGGCCTTTTGTTCCTAAGGGTCGTGGTCTGGTGGTGGAGGTGGTGCTTCCCCGCGGGCGTGAGCTGGCTCAACGCACCAGCAATGCTGCCTTTGGTGTGGTGGAGGGGCTGGCGCTGATCGGCACTCAGGCCGAGGTGCAGATCAGTGCCTCGCCGGATCAGTTACAGAGCAGTCTGGATCGGTTGCGGGCACTGGTTGTTGAGCCGGACTTCGCTGGGCGGCTGACGTTGGTGATTGGCGAGAACGGCTTTCACTTGGCGCAGCAGCTGGGCTTCGGGTCTTCAGGGCCGGTGCTCAAGACCGGTAACTGGATCGGACCGATGCTGGTGGCGGCGGCGGAAGCGGGCGTGGAGGAGTTGGTGCTTTTGGGTTATCAGGGAAAGTTGGTCAAGCTTGCTGGCGGCATTTTTCATACCCATCACCACCTGGCTGACGGGCGGTTGGAGGTGTTGGTAGCGCTGGCGGTGGACCTTGCTTTTCCTCTGGATCTGCTGCAAAGCCTGGGTCAAGCGGCGTCCGTTGAAGCGGCTCTTGAGGATCTCCAGGCTCGGGAGCCGAGGCAGGCTGAGGCGTTGCGGCAGGCCATGGCGGCAGCAGTGGAGGCTCGGGTTAGGGCCTATCTCCAGCGTTATGGAGATTGGGCCCTGCAGGTGGGTGCTGTGCTGTTCGATCGCTCCAGGCAGCGACGCTGGCCAGGTCCAGTTGGACAGGTCTTGCTGGCGGATTGGGGACGAAGCCTTTGAGCCCCTTCTCTACGCTGATTGATTGACGGTCGTTTGCCCACGACCCCATTCGTAGAGATGACTCAGATTCAGCCTGACGGCCAGCGAAAGCCAGCGATCGTCATTCTCGATTTCGGTTCGCAGTATTCCGAACTGATTGCCCGGCGGGTGAGGGAAACGGAGGTGTTCTCTCTGGTGATTGGCTACAGCACCTCTGCTGAGGAGCTGCGCAAAATGGCTCCAGCGGGAATCATCCTGAGTGGTGGACCCAGCTCCGTTTACGCCGACGGTGCCCCCTTATGTGATCCGGAGATCTGGACTCTGGGAATCCCTGTGTTGGGGGTCTGCTACGGCATGCAGCTGATGGTGCAGCAGCTTGGGGGTGAGGTTGAGGCGGCCACAGGCAAGGCCGAATACGGCAAAGCGCCACTACAGGTGGATGACCCTACCGATTTGCTCACCAACGTCGACGACGGCTCCACGATGTGGATGAGCCATGGCGATTCGGTGAAGGCGTTGCCGAAAGGCTTCGTGCGCTTGGCCCACACCACCAACACACCTGAAGCTGCGGTGGCTGATCACAACCGCAGGCTCTATGGCGTGCAGTTCCATCCCGAGGTGGTGCACTCCACCTGCGGCATGGCTCTGATCCGCAATTTCGTTTATCACGTTTGTGGTTGTGAGCCGGATTGGACCACCGATGCCTTCATTGAGGAGGCGGTTGCACAGGTGCGGCAGCAGGTGGGCGATAAGCGGGTGCTGCTGGCGTTGTCTGGTGGTGTGGATTCATCCACCCTCGCCTTTTTGCTGAAGAAAGCGATTGGCGATCAGCTCACCTGCATGTTCATTGATCAGGGCTTCATGCGTAAAGGCGAGCCTGAATTCCTGATGGATTTCTTTGATCGAAAGTTCAACATCAACGTTGAATACATTCATGCTCGTCAGCGGTTTCTAGAGAAGCTCAATGGAGTGACGGATCCTGAGCAGAAGCGCAAGATCATCGGCACCGAGTTCATTCGTGTGTTTGAAGAGGAGAGCAAGCGCCTTGGCCCCTTTGATTACCTTGCCCAGGGCACTCTCTATCCGGATGTGATTGAGAGCGCCGGCACCAACGTTGACCCGAAAACCGGAGAGCGGGTGGCGGTGAAGATCAAGAGCCATCACAACGTTGGTGGCCTGCCTAAGGATTTGCAGTTCAAGTTGGTGGAGCCTCTGCGCAAATTGTTCAAGGACGAGGTGCGCAAGGTGGGCCGCAACCTTGGATTGCCCGAGGAGATCGTGCGTCGCCATCCCTTCCCCGGTCCGGGTCTGGCGATTCGCATTCTTGGGGAGGTGACGGACGAGAAGCTCGATTGCCTTCGCGATGCCGATCTGATCGTGCGTGAGGAGATCAAGGAGGCCGGCCTCTATCACGACATTTGGCAAGCCTTCGCTGTGTTGCTGCCTGTGCGTTCGGTTGGTGTGATGGGCGACAAGCGCACCTATGCCTGGCCGATCGTGCTGCGCTGTGTCTCCAGCGAAGACGGTATGACCGCTGATTGGTCCAGGCTTCCACCCGAGCTGATGGAGCGGATCTCCAACCGCATCGTCAATGAGGTGAAGGGCGTGAACCGGGTGGTGCTGGATATCACCAGCAAGCCCCCCGGCACGATTGAGTGGGAATAGTGCTTCTAGGGGCTGGTGGAGGGTCGACGGCGCCGATACTCTGAGCCCCCGGCCGGAATTCGTTGTGACCGCTGCTCAAGAGCAGACCCTGCAGCTTCAGCGACGTCTGCAGCAAGACAGTATCCAGCTGGTCGGCAAGACGATCTACATCAACCCCTTCCTCTACTGGCGTCGCTTTGACAGCAACACCGATCGCTGGTTGAGGGAGCCCGGTCAGCTCACCGAAGAGCAGATTCTTCAAAATCGAGGCCGTTTCTATCCCGAGCTGGCTTGGGATCTCCTTGATGAGGATGGGCGCCAGATCAAAGATGGTGCTGTTGAGATGTTTCTCAAGAGCCTTGAGTTGATCAGCACCTTCCATCCCGAGCTCACCGCCGGTCAGATGCTGGAGGTGGAGCGCAAGATGGCGATCACTAAGAAGCGCTCATTTGAGCGTTGGGTGGAGAAATCATTTCGGCGTCGCTTCAAGCTGGAGTCGCGGGAACGGCGTCGCTTTGCCAGGGATCGTTTTCTGCGCAGCTGGCGGGAGTGGATCGGGCAGGAGACGACCCATCAAGCGATTGTGCCCGTGCTGGCCCTGATTGTGCTCAGTGGTGTGATGGGTTGGACCTTCGGGACGCGGCAGGCGGCTTGTCCCACATTGGTGCTGCCTTCGGAGCAGACTGGGATTCGCTGACTACCGGTCCGATGGCCGATCAAAGACCACTCGAAGCGTTCAGGCTCACCCTGATGCAGGAGGTTCTGCCGGTGGGTCTGGCCATGGTTGAACGGGTGCGCAAGGGTGGTGCCTCCAAAATGGTTGAGGGTTTCACGGGTTCATCTGACCCCCTGGCAGATCTGCGTGATGAAGGGGAAACCGCGGCAAAGCAGGTGCGGGAACGGCTTGATCAAGTCAGTCCTGGACTAGGCAATCCTGTGATTCAGGTGGATGTGGATGTTGAGCCAGGTTCTGCCTCAACGCTGTCTGAGTCTCCTGAATCGGCGGCTGAGATTGGCGCAACGATGGATGGGACAACAACGACCTCTGACGATCGCGAGTCGCTCCAGGTGGTTCTCGCCAGGATTGAGACGCGGCTGGATCAGCTCCAGCAGCATCTCGCGTCCTGAGCCTCGCTTCCGCTCCCATGGCCCGATCCAGCTTTACCGGACGTGAGGGCGGTTATCGCCACAGCGGTCTGAAGCAACAGCCGCTGGTTTTGATCGGCTTGGTGCTGGTGTTCAGCGGGGCGATGTTGACCCGGCTCACTTGGTTGCAGGTGTTGGAGGGTGCCCATTACCGCGAGCTGGCGGATGAGAACCGCATCCGTTTGGTGCCCCGTTCTCCAATTCGTGGTCGTCTGCTCGACCGAGAAGGCCGCGTGCTGGCATCCAGCAAGCTCACCTATTCGCTCTATATCGAGCCCCGATTGGTGGATGACGCGGGCTGGCCTCCGTTACGAGATCGTCTGTCTCGGTTGCTCAATTTGAGTCCGGCCGAGCTCGATCGGCGTCGCGAGCGTGGGGTGGACCGCGATGGTTATCGCACCACCCTGGCCACCGAGCTCAAGCCCGAACAGGTGCTGCGTTTCCAGGAGCAGGCTTTGGGTTTGAAGGGAGCCATGGTGGATGTGGACATCCTCCGCTTCTATCCCCACGGCACGATGGCGGCTCACGCCCTTGGCTATTCCTCCCCGATCACGGAAAGCGAGTACAAGCTGCTCGGCGACAAGGGCTACAAAATTCGCGACCGCATCGGCCGCACCGGCGTTGAAGCGGCCTATGAACCGCATCTGCGCGGTAAGTGGGGCGGCCAGATGTTGGAAGTGAATGCCATGGGTGAGGTGCAGCGGAACCTCGGTGATCGCCCCTCGGTGGCCGGAAAGGACCTCACTCTCACCCTTGACCTCGATCTTCAGCTGGTGGCGGAGCAGGTTTTGGCCGATAAGAAGGGCGGCGCGATTGTGGCGATGGATCCCCGCACTGGTGCGATCTTGGCCTTGGCCAGTAAGCCCAATTACGACCCCAATTTTTTCTCCAAACTGGTCACTACCCAGAAGGAGTACGACCAGCTGTTCGACAACCCACGGCTGCCCCTGTTCAGTCGTGCACTGAATGCTTACAACCCAGGCAGCACCTGGAAAGTTGTCACTGCAATGGCTGGGATGGAGTCAGGAAAGTATCCCCCTGAAACCAAGTTGAAAACTACTGCCTGTATTACCTATGGAGGGCACTGCTTCCCAGACCATAACGGTGCAGGTTTCGGCACCATCGGTTACGCCGATGCCCTGCGCTTCTCGAGCAACACTTTTTTCTATCAGATTGGTGTCGGTGTTGGATCACGCCACCTCAAGAAGGCGGCCACGGATCTTGGGTTTGGTGCCAAGAGCGGGATCGAGATTGGTTGGGAGGAAAGCGTGGGTTTAGTGGCCGATGAAGATTGGGCGGCCGCCGGTCGTGGCTGGGGTCAACCCGGTACCACTCCTTGGATTCCCGAAGATATGGCGAGCGCCTCGATCGGTCAGTCGGTGGTGCAAATCACACCGTTGCAGCTGGCACGGGCCTACAGCGTGTTTGCCAATGGCGGCTGGCTGGTCACCCCTCACTTGGCGGATCAGGGTCTGGATTGGACGGCACCGTCGCGGCGGAGCAGGGTGGCCATCAAACCCGCCACTTTGGCCAAGATCCGGGAAGGATTACGCAAAGTGGTCTCCGATGGAACCGGTTATGGACTGAACGGTCCTGGGATCCCATCGGCTGGCGGTAAGACCGGCACGGCAGAAGACAACAGCTCTCATGGAGCGGATCATGCCTGGTTTGCCACTTATGCCCCCTATCCGGAGGGTGAGATCGTGATCGTGGCATTTGCGCAGAACACCCCAGGTGGCGGCTCAGTGCATGCGCTGCCGATGGCAAAAAAGGTGATGGAGGTGTGGAACCGCAAACGCCAGAAGAGCTGAGCTTGAGGCTCAGGCAACAGCGCTCAACTCTTGCTGCAGCACATGGCGGTAGTAGCCCCGGAGTTGTTCTGTGGCACCAGCCCATCCCCAGCGTTCGGCTTCCTGGCGGGCTGCAGAGCGAAGACTCTGGCGCTCAATGTCGTTGCCAAGCAGCTTGCTTGTGGCTTCGATCAGGCTTTTGGCACCACCATCGGCTCCATCCGGTTCATACAAGCAGCCGTTGATGCCATCGCTGATGATGTCGGGAATGCCGCCGCGATTGGCCCCGACAACGGGGCAGCCGGCGGCCATCGCTTCTAGAAGCACGAGGCCGAGGGTTTCGGTGCTGGAAGGGAACAGAAAGGCATCACCGCTTGCATAGGCACTGGCCAGTTCGTCACCCGCCAAGTACCCCACGAAGGTGGTTGCGGTGCCCTCGAAGTGTTTCTCTAGCTGCTGCCGATGGGGTCCGTCGCCCACCAGCGCTAACCGCGCATCGGGCATGGCTTCGAGCACGGGTCGGATCCTTTCAATCTGCTTTTCGGCTGAGAGACGGCCCACATAAAGGAGCAGTGAACCGCGGTCGTCATGGCAACCGTGCAGTCGCTCTCGCATCGCGTCGCTGCGCAGTTCCGGGCGGAACATGTCTGTATCCACCCCTCGCTGCCAGAGATCGGTGTGCTGAATTCCCTTCTCGCTCAGCTCCTGCACCATTGCGGTAGAGGTGCACAGGTTGAGTACGGCCTGGTTATGGGCTGCCTTGAGCAGTTCCCATAGCAGCGGCTCCAGCATGCCCATGCCGTAGTGCTCGAGATATTTGGGCAGATGGGTGTGGTAGCTCGCAACCAGGGGAATTCCCTTGGTTTTGGCCAGCCAGATGCCTCCAAGCCCAAGGACGGCGGGATTGACGACATGGATTAGGTCTGGCTGGAAGCTGTCGATCGCTTCTGATACTGCCGGTCTGGGCAGGGCAAGCTTCAGTTCTGGATACAGCGGCAGCGGCATGGCGGGCACGCCAATCAGCTGGGCGCCCATGTAGTCGCTTGGACACCCCTCCGGACAGAACACAACCACCTCATCACCTGCTTCCACCAGGTGCCTCACCGTTTTGGTAAGCCTGGTGACGATGCCGTCAACTTTCGGAAGGAAGGTTTCGGTGAAAAAAGCGACTTTCACTGGGTCGGCGGTGGGGAGATGCGGATCAAGGTGCAGTGCCGATTGCTTCAGCCTGGGTCTTGGTCCAGGCGGAGGTGCAGAGAATGCGGTTGCGATCGCAACGGTCGGCGTAGCGCGTGGCGATTTCCACCACTTCCTTCAGCAGACCATCATCAAGGGTCGTGGGATTGAGGCCGAGCTCGAGGAAGCAACGGTTGTCCACGATCAGATCGTTTTCCACAGCCTCGTTACGAGGGTTGGGCAAGTTGTTCACCTGGGCTCCGGTGAGTGCGGCCACCTTTTTGGCCAGCTCGCCCACTTGATGGCTTTCGGTCATCTGGTTGAAGATCTTCACCCGCTCGCTTTTGCTGGGGGGGTTCTCCAGAGCGAGCTGCACGCACTTCACCGAGTCGCGGATGTGAATGAAGGCCCGGGTCTGGCCGCCGGTGCCATGCACGGTGAGCGGATAGCCGATGGCCGCTTGCATCAGGAAGCGGTTGAGAACAGTGCCGTAGTCGCCGTCGTAATCAAAGCGGTTGGTGAGACGCGGATCCCTATCGGTGGCATCGGTATTGGTGCCCCAGACGATGCCCTGGTGCAGGTCGGTGATGCGGACGTTGTCGTTCTTGTTGTAGTAGAGGAAGAGCAGCTGATCGAGCGTCTTGGTCATGTGATAGACGCTGCCAGGGCTGGCGGGGTGGAGGATCTCTTCCTCAAAGCGGCTGCCGTCAGGCTGCGGAACCTCCACTTTGAGGTAGCCCTCAGGAATGGTGGCTCCGCGGTGCGAGCCGTAGCCATAAACGCCCATGGTGCCGAGATGCACCACATGGATGTCTTGTCCGCTTTCGACGATGGCGGCCAGCAGGTTGTGGGTGCCGTTGACGTTGTTGTCGACCGTATAGCGCTTCGTGGCGCTGCTCTTCATTGAATAGGGAGCAGCCCGTTGCTCGGCGAAATGCACCACTGCATTGGGTTTTTCTTCGATCAGTAGATCGAGCAGCCGTTGGTATTCGTGGGCGATATCCATGTGCAGGAAGCGCATGGGTTTGCCGCCGATTTCCTCCCACGCCTTCAGACGCTCGCCGATGCTGGTGATCGGGGTGAGCGATTCAACCTCGAGATCGATATCGATCTTGCGGCGACTGAGGTTATCGACGATCAGCACGTCGTGACCCTGGTCCGCAAGATTCACTGCACAGGGCCAGCCGCAGAAGCCGTCGCCGCCGAGAACGAGAACCTTCACCTCAAACTCCTGCCGAAGCGTGCTGAGCGCTAATCCCGGGCAAGCTACTACAGGGTTTTCAGCTGATCACCACAGTCACGGCCACTAGGGCGACCACAAGCACCCCGCCAACCACGATCAACAGCTGAGAGCTGCTGCTGCGGCTGGATTTCACGTCAATCACTTCCATGCGTGGTTCTTTGGCGAAGGCATTCAGCCTTCCTCCATCCTCTTCTGTGACTTGCATGGATTCGATGTTTCCGAAGGGGAGACCTTATGGGCTTCTGGCTGCTTTGGGCCGATTGCGCCATGGTCTGTCATGACTAGCTTTTCACCGTTCCGGTGGTGGGGGAGCTAGGGGAGGCGTCCTGACGCAGTGGCAGCCGGCCTGCTAGGTGGGCTTGTCTGCCTGCCTGAACGGCTAAGCCCATGGCTTCGGCCATGGCTGGAGGGTCTCCCGCCATGGCAATGGCACTGTTGACCAGGACCGCTGCTGCCCCCATCTCCAGTGCTTGGGCGGCTTCACTCGGAACGCCGATCCCCGCATCCACCACAACTGGAACGCTGGCGTTCTCAATGATCAGAGCGATGTTGGCGAGGTTGCGGAGACCCTGACCGGAGCCGATCGGCGAGCCTAGGGGCATCACCGTGGCGCAGCCCACATCCTCCAGGTGTTTGGCCAATAGAGGATCGGCATTGATGTAGGGGAGAACGGTGAACCCCTCCTTCACGAGTTGTTTGGCGGCTTCGAGCGTGCCAATCGGATCGGGGAGGAGATGGCGGCTATCGGGGATCACCTCCAGCTTGACGAAGGTGTTGTCCTCCTGGCCTGCCAGCTTGGCGAGTTCGCGACCCAGCCGTGCCACGCGCACTGCTTCATCAGCGGTGGCACAACCTGCCGTATTGGGGAGCATCCAGATTCTTGACCAGTCGATCGCTTCCATCAGGCCTTCATGCCCTGCAGCCACCGTCTGGACCCGGCGTACGGCCACGGTGACGATCTCGCAACCCGATCGTTCCAGGCTTTGCTGCATTGTGGCCAGATTCGGGTATTTGCCCGTGCCAGTGAACAAGCGACTGTTGAACTGTCGCCCTGCGATCTGCAGCGGATCCGAAGCGTTGGTGCAGCTGGAGAGGGGAGAGGTCGAAACCGTGGACATGCCGAAGAGCAGAAAAGGGTGTGAGAACCGGGTGGGGACTGAACAGGCCAGTTGGAATGGCCCTAACTTGAGCCCATCATCCTGTTTCAGCCATGCCTGTTCCACCCGTCGTGGATCTGCCTGTTGAAAGTGCCGTGCCTTTTGAAAGCCAGCTGCCTTTTGATAGTTCAAGGCTGGCGATGCCTCTGATGCTCGAGGGCAATGTTGAAAGCTTTGATCCGGTAGCTCGTGCTTCCGACTTAGCCGTCACGATGCCGCGCCAATGGTGCGGGCGTTACAAGAGCTTCCCCAACGGCATGGATCAGGAGGTGCTGCTCAATCTTTCCAGCGTGCAGGCCTATGGACAAATGGTGGCGCTCCGCGGAGACATGACGATTGGCACGATCAAGACCCCAGTTCAAGGCAATCTCAATGCCAAGTCAGATCAGCTTGATCTGATTCCCCTTGCTGACAGTCTCCCCGACGGGTTGGAGAGTGGCGGCGAGTTTCTGGGTCTTCAGGGGTTTGACCTTGCTGGCTGGGAAGCGCCTCGGCTCACCAATCCCGGCGGACGCTTGAGTCTGTCGCCTGGTTGCGTCTCAGAAGCCCTTCCGATTCGCGGCCTCTGGTGAGCTGGCGTCTTGGCCTGAACGAAGTTGGCGTTCAATGCGTTTGAGCCGTTTGGTTGCTGTGGTGTTGGAGGGTTCAAATTCCAACACTTTGCGATAGAGATCTGCAGACTTCTCCGGCTCGAGCAGGCGCTCATGGGCAAAGGCAAGGTTGTTGAGGGCCACGGGGTAGTCCGCCTTGGCATTCAGAGCAGACCTGTAATGCTTCACCGCACCGTCGAAGTCTTTCTGAGCAGCCAAAGCGAAGCCCAGGGCGTTCTCGATCAGCGCCTTGGCTTCATCAGGCTCCCCTGAAAGGCGCTTTAGTGCTTGGCGCAGGTTGGCCGTGGCCTGTGGGTAGAGGCGTTTGCGTAGTTGCACAGAGGCGAGTTCATAGAGCCGGCCAGCATCTTTCGACGTTGCAGCACCCTCTTGCTCAAACTGGATCAGGCTGAGCTCATCCCTGCGGGTTCGAAGCAGCTGTCGACCGACCACAATGGCAACGATCGCGAGCAACACGATCAGACCCAGCAGATAGGTCTGTGGGAGGAGTCCATCCATCACGAGCAACTCCTCCTCTCAGTTCAATGGTTCGGCGTTTGATTCAGCTTTTTGCTGCTGTCACCACATTGGTGAAGCTGCCGGGATCAGCTACGGCCAGTTGGGCCAGCATCTTGCGGTTCAGCCGCACATCGGCCTTCTTGAGGCCGCCGATTAGACGGCTATAGCTCATGCCGTTGAGACGTGCAGCAGCGTTGATCCGTGCAATCCAGAGGCGACGGAAGTCACGCTTGCGACGACGACGGTCGCGATAGGCGTTACACAGCGCCTTCATCACGCGCTGGTTGGCGGTGCGGAAGAGGGTGCCGTTGCTGCCACGGAAACCACGGGCAAGGCGCAGGATCTTGTTACGGCGCTTGCGGGCAACGTTGCCTCTTTTAACGCGGGCCATGGATCAGGGGAGTCAGTAAGGGAAACAGTTCGGGTTCGCGACGAGCGAGCGCAAGCTCGATCAGGCGTAAGGCATCATCAGGGCCACACGTTCCTCATCGGTGCGGTCCACAACGGCTTTGGTGCCCAGGTGGCGCTTCAGCTTCGGGCTCTTGTGATCCAGAAGGTGATTGTGGAAGGCACGACGACGCATGAATTTGCCAGTACCTGTTGCTTTGAACCGCTTGGCGGCTGCTTTGCGGGTCTTCAGCTTGGGCATGTCTCTGGCAGCACGTGGCACAAACGACAACAATACGCCCTCATCCTCCCCCAGCCAATGAACCGCTTAGGACGCGTCCTGTCGCTGGGGGTCATCACCCCTTGTGTGCTGGTGGTGAGTGTGATCTGCGGTGGTTGTCGGGCCCAGGAGGCGGCGGTCTCCCCTGGGCCCGACAAGCCTGTCATCCCCACGCATCGTCCTGTGCCAGCGCCGCCCCAGGCGTCTGGGAATCGTCTTTGGGTTGCCCTTGACGATCACCTTGGACGGGGCACAAAGCGTGATCAGTCCGCTCCGACATTGACGCTTCGCAGTGCTGGGGCTTCCCCACTGGTGCTCCGAGATGGCAACGCTTCGGGGGTCTCCCAGCCACTAGCGACTGCTCCAAACCTCTCGATCAGTTGGCGGTTGGAGCCGCTTGCTGAGCCCGTCAAGGTGTCCCGTTTAGTGGCGGGGCCTTACGCCAGTTTCGAGACCGCCGATCGGGTGGCACAGCGGTGGCGTCAGCAGGGCGTTCAGGCGTTGGTCGCCCATCCGGGTGAGTGGGAGGTCTGGGCTCCAGAGACTGCTTCTGTGCTGGAGGGAGTTGCGACCCGTCCTTGGCGCAACACGATCACTTCAGTGGTTCGTCCGGTACTGGAGGGCATCGATGGCGACCTCAAGACCCTTGCTGGGCCCTTGTTGCTCGAGGCCCCCGATGGTTTGAGCTGGAAGGGTGGTGTGATGCAGGGGCCATTCCGGCTGCAGCCAGATGCCTACGGCAGCTGGACGCTGCTTGAGCAGGTACCACTGGAGCGTTACCTCGAGGGTGTGGTGCCCCATGAGATTGGGGCTGGTTCGCCGGAGGCGGCTTTGCAGGCTCAGGCCGTCCTGGCCCGCACATGGGCGCTGGCCAATAGCCATCGTTTTGGCATCGACGGCTATCACCTGTGCAGTGACACCCAGTGCCAGGTCTATAGCGATCCCCGCGATGCCGGTTCAGCGGTGCGACAGGCCATTAAGGCCACGACTGGTCAGGTGTTGCAGTGGAACGGCAAACCGATCAGTGCTGTTTATCACGCCTCCAATGGTGGTGTGATGGCCTCGGCGCCTGAGGCGTGGGCGATGGCTCCCGCTGCTTACCTGCAGGCTCAAGCCGATGGTGACCAGGGCTGGCTTGATGCCGTTGTGCTGCCGTTGAACGATGCCGATGCCGTGAGCCGTCTTGTTCAGGCTGGTCGTGGTGCTTATGGGGCTGGTCATCCGTTATTCCGCTGGACGCGGACCTATACGGCATCTCAGCTTGAAAGGGCCTTGGCCTCTCAGTCCCCTGGTGTTGTGCAGGACGTAGCGGTGGTGAAGCGTGGCCCTAGTGGGAGGGTTCTGACCCTGCGCATTGAGGGCGATGGGCCAGGTTCCCCTGTGGATCTGCGTCTTGATGCCATTCGCCGCACCTTGCGGCGGCTGCCCAGCACTCTGTTCACACTCGAAACCAGTGGAGAGGGAGTTTGGCGCTTCAACGGCGGTGGCTTCGGCCATGGGGCCGGACTGTCCCAGGCCGGGGCCATTGATCTGGCCTCTCGGGGATGGTCGGTGCAGCGCATTCTTCAGCACTACTACCCGGGAGCGACCCTGGCACCGCTAGCCCCATAGGGAGCGCCGCTTAGAGTCCCGCTATTCCGCGAAGTGCGATGGCCGTGGCGGCAGTGACTGGTGATCACCGACGCGGCAAGTCAGCCCTGTTCCTTGTGGCCTGCGGCTGGGCGGGGGCAGCACCCCACTGGTTGGATCCTCTGCGCAGCCTGGCGCCAGCGGTCACCTTGGCACTGCTGCTGGGGGGTTACGGCCTTCGCACCGTGCTGCGCAGTCGTGATCAGCCCTGTGCTCCGGGCGCTGATCCAGATCGAGAGGATGATTCTCTGGATTTGCCCGCAGTGGATGTGGTGGTGGCCGCCCGGGATGAGGAAGCAGTAGTCACCAGGTTGGTGGAGCGTCTTACTGCCTTGCGCTATCCCAAGGAGCGCCTTTCGCTCTGGGTTGTGGATGACGGCAGTGAGGATCGCACCGGCCTCTTGCTCGATGACCTCAAGCAGCAGCATCCTCAGTTGCAGGTGATTCATCGCAAGCGCGGTGCAGGTGGAGGAAAGTCGGGCGCGCTCAACACCGTGCTTCAGCAGCTCAAGGGCGATTGGATGTTGGTGCTGGATGCTGATGCGCAGCTCCAGAACGATGTGTTGGAGCGCTTGCTGCCTTTTGCGCTTCGTGGCCGCTGGGCTGCCGTGCAGTTGCGTAAAGCGGTCACGAACGCCCAGCAGAGTTGGCTCACGAGGGTGCAGGCGATGGAGATGGCTCTCGACGCTCTTTTGCAGCAGGGTCGGCTCCGGGGCGCCGGCGTGATGGAGCTTCGCGGTAACGGGCAGTTGCTTCAGCGCAGCCGACTTCAGGCCTGTGGCGGCTTCAACGAAGACACAGTCACTGACGATCTCGATCTCAGCTTTCGGCTTCTGACCGATGGCGCCCCTGTGGGTTTGCTCTGGGACCCCCCAGTCCAGGAGGAGGCGGTGGAATCGCTCCCGGCCCTGTGGAAGCAGCGTCAACGTTGGGCTGAAGGTGGGTTGCAGCGTTTCTTTGATTACTGGCCGAAACTCACCTCTGGATCGCTGAGTGCTGGTCAGAAGCTCGATCTGGCCTGTTTCTTTTTGCTCCAGTACGTGTTGCCCTTGCTGTCGTTTGCGGATCTGGTCACGAGCCTGATCCTGCGCACGATGCCGGTGTACTGGCCTCTCTCAATCGTTGCGTTCAGCGTGTCGGGTTTGGCGTATTGGCGTGGTTGTCGCAGGTTGAGCGAGGGCCCTGAGCTTCCTCGGCCCGGGTTGCTCAACTTGCTGCTTGGGATCGCTTATCTGGGTCATTGGTTTGTCGTGATTCCCTGGGTCACGCTGAAGATGGCCCTGTTCCCGAAGCGATTGGTGTGGGCCAAGACCAGTCATCGCGGCGAGGCACCGGCTTAATCTAAACAATCAAGTTTGAGCCACTTATGGCTTTTGCTTGTTGATTGCTTCGTTGAAATAGATGTCGCTTAAAGCTTTATTTGGGGCAACGCATATTTCTTTTGCCGGAAGGAGTTATTGAGTCTGATTTGCTTCTCTTTTCTAGTTGCGGTTTGAATTAGCTGTCCAGGTCAGCATCGACGACTTGGCCATTGAAGAAGTCAGCGAAGCGCTTCACTTTGTCGTCCATTGGTGAGCGCATTGGAGGTTGGCCTGGTGGATTAGCGGTTGGCTGCCCCTGCTCCTGCGTCGGTGCAGCTGTCTGGGGTAGCTGAGGCGATGGTGGTGTGCCTGCTGTCGTTGTTGCTGGTGGTGAACCCGTCGGTGTAGTCACGGGCGTTGGCATGGATCCGGTTTGGGGCTGGGACTGAGCAGGAGGCGGAGCGGGGATGGCAGCAGTGGACTGCAAAGCAGGCGGTTGGGTGGGCGCTGAGAGGGTTGGTGCTGCACTCCTGGCTTGTGCCCGTGCCGGCGTTGGCGCGGAAGCAGGTGGGGCGGCACCGGGGGCTGCTGTTGCTGGGGTGATGACACCAGCGTGGTTCTCCAGCACCAGTTGGCGGTTGCCGCCGCAGGCCCTGGCGATGGCCTGCTCCAGCAAGGTGGCACGGCTTTGCACCATGCCCATCCAGTTTCCGGCTACCTGCACCACGGCCCGATGCGAATCCATCCGCACCAATTGAGCCTGCTGGGAGAGCAGCATCCGCGTGGAGGGCAATTCCAGGCTGGCCAGGATCTGCTGCCAGAGCTCGGGCAGGTTGGTGCTTGTGGCACCGGAAGCAGCACTGGCAGTCTCGTCTGGGCTCGTCTGCTCTGCTTCCAGATCGGTCGCTGGTGCTGCAGTGGTGGCAGCTGGGCCGGTGGGAGGTAAGGACACCGAAGCGGTTGTTGGGGCCGCAGCTGTTTCAGTTGGGGGTGCTGGCGCAGCTGAGGGAGGTGGAGCCGCCACTGCAGTCGCTTCGCTGGGCACGGGAACTGAAGCTGCAGCAGGGTGTGCAACGGCAGCAGCTTGTGCAGTTGTTTTCAGTGCTGCGGCAGCTGGGGCTGGAGTCTGTGCTGCAGCTTGAGGCATGGTGGCCATGCCTTTGGCGGCAACGGGTTCGGCTTCGGCCAGCAGGCCCATCAGCAAGACTTCCAGCCACAGCCGGGGTTGCACGCTCAGACGCAGTTGCTGTTCGCTGCCTCGTAAGCGCGCTTGCCAGTGCAGTAACCGTTGCCTCCCGATTCGTTGCGCCAGATCGGGCAGCTGCGCACGGAACTGGGGCGACACACTGGTGAGCTCCGGACGATCCGGCGCAGCTGCCATCAGCACCAGGTCCCGAAGGATGCCGGCCAGGCCTTGCAGTACGGCGCCAGGATCGCGCCCCCGGTCCAGCAGGCTGCGGCTCGATTCCACCAGCTGCAGTGGATCACCGCTCGCCAGGGCTTCCGCCAACGCGATGAGGTCCTGTTCGGGAACGGCGCCGAGCAGGTCCCATACGGCATCGGCTTCAATCGGAGCCGGCAGCAGGCTGAGCTGATCCAGCAGGCTTTCCGCATCGCGCAGGCCCCCCTGGGCTCGCTGGGCTACCACATGCACTGCTTCTGGCTGGATGGGGATCGATTCCTGTTCAGCGATCCAGGTGAGGTGTTTCTCCAGTGCATCGATCGGGATGCGACGGAAATCGAAGCGCTGGCAGCGGCTCAGAATCGTGGGCAGCACTCGCTGCGGGTCGGTGGTGGCCAGCACGAACACCACCCGCGGTGGCGGCTCTTCCAGCGTCTTGAGCAGGGCGTTGAAGGCGGCGGTGGAGAGCATGTGGCACTCGTCCACCACGTACACCTTCCAGCGCGCCTGCACTGGTGCGAATCGGGAGCGTTCGATCAGATCGCGGATGTTGTCAACGCCGGTATTGGAGGCGGCGTCGATCTCGATCACATCAAGGGCGGTGCCGGCTGCGATCGTGGTGCAGAGCTCGCAAGTGCCGCAGGGTTCAGGCGTCGGCCCTTCGCTGCTGAGGCAGTTGAGCGAACGGGCCAGGATTCTGGCGCTGGAGGTCTTGCCGGTACCGCGCGGGCCGCTGAAGAGGTAGGCAGGCGCGATCCGGTCAGTGCGCAGGGCGTGCCCCAGGGTCGCGGCAATCGCGTCCTGCCCCACCAGCTGGTCAAACCGCTGGGGTCGGTATTTGTGATGCAGCGGCTGGTAGGCCTGGCTCATGCGCTGCCTGCGGAACCCAGAGGTTACCGAGGCCGACTGGCGGCAGGCGTGCATGAGGGTGTGGCTTTGGAGGTGGCCTCAGATCACAGTTGTGGATTAGGTGATTGAATCGAAGTTGAAAGAAAGGATGTGATCGTCGAAGTCGCGGTCCCCTCCACCGACCTGGTCCTCCAGGCCAAAGAGGTTGTTGCCAAGAACGCGGAAGTGGCTGATGCCATCGCTGTTGGCCTTGGCAAAGGCAAAGAACGTATTGCTCTGCACCTTGGCGTAGGGGGCCAGGTAGCCGCTGAGATTCGCCATCTCAAGAGCTGACTCTTCAGTGTTGCCATTGGCCAGGGAGAAGTTGAAATCGTCTCCGCCAAAGAGGTTGTCGGCGCGTAGAGCCGCTTTGGCGTAACCCGCAGCGCCTGGGGCGATCAGAGAGCCATCGGCAGCCATCACCATCCCGTTGGGATCGACCACCTTGTAGAAACCGGTGAGGGCATCAAGGGTGGCTTCCCTGGCCTGCACCAGGGTGCCGTTGAGGGTTTCTCCATTGGTGAATGGAGTGACATTGAGGACGGGGGCCATGTCTTGAGCCTGGGCCACGAGAGCGCCAAGCCCCTGGTCGTTGGCATTGAGGGCAAGATCAATACTCAGGCCTGATCCCGACGAGAGAGAGAAGGAGCCATCGCCCTTGGCCGTGGACTTGAGGAATGAGAAACCGGAATCATCGAGGCTGCGCAGATTGTCGAGGGTGGTGTTTTCAACAGAGAAGAAACGCACCGATTGACCGTTGCGGATCAGCAGGTCTCTGGAGAACTGGAAGGCTTTGGCCAGGGTGACATCCTTCGCTTCCAGGCTGCTGAACAGGATGGTCGCGCGTTTCTTGAGCTGATCCAGATCACTAAGGATGGTTTTGGCCGTTGCGACTTCATCGGCGTTCAGCACGATGTAGCCGATCTGGTTCACCACATCAGTGCCTCCGGTGATGGTGGCGTTGAGATTGAAAGCTGCTGGTGCAGCATTGTCGGGGTCAGCAATCGTCAGCAGATTGAAGGGACCATCGTTGGCTTGGATGCCAGGATCCAGTGTCCCAGTGGCCGCAGTGGAGGGATCGTCAATGACTCCATTTTTCACTCCGTCTTTATCACCAAAGCCTCCATCCACCAAGGTCAGAGAAAGATAATCGGCAAGTCCATCACCATCGAGATCATAAAAACGAGCGCCCGCGTTGATGATGGGATCGAAACTCAGGGCTGAGACATCTCCTGCATTGTTGACGGAGTAATAGAGAAGCTTTTTCCTGGTGTCGCGTACCCCTTCCCCAGTGGTGATGGCGCCATTCTCAAAATTGAGGCTTGAGAGCGCCAGATTGAATGTGGTTCTGGGAATGTTCTCGTTGACCTTGGCTTTGAAAGCGAGGGAGTCTGACTGCAGAGTGATACCAGCATTGGTTAGATCTTTGATCGCAGATGAATTAATCGCTTCTGTTGTGCTTTCAAGAGCAGCCTTTGTGGTGGTGGCAGAACCGCTGAAATAGCCAATGTTTATATCAGTGGCGGCGGTGATGGCGACCGTTGAGGTGACAGCGGAGGAGGAATCGGTGCCGTCATTGACGACCCAGGAGATGGTGCGGTTTGCGGTATTGGGGTTGTCGGAGGTGTTGTTGTAGGTGACCGATTCGAGTGCTGTCTTGTAATTGGCGAGGGTGTCGGAGCCTGTGAGGGTTAAGACGCCCGTGGATGCATTCCAGGAGCCAGTGATGGCGGAGGTATCGGAGAAAGCGAGAACATCTTCTGCGGATTGGAAGCCAGAGGAGATGGTGACGGTGGCTGATTCGATGTTGGTGTCATCGGCATCGGAGATGGAGAGAGAGGAGTCGATGACAGTGGCGCCATCGCCTTCTGTGTAGGAAAGAGTATCTCCGGCGTTAGAAATTACGGGAGTACCAGGGGTAGTAGGCCAGCCTGTATAGGGGATGTAAGCATCGCCTCCATGGGGATTGTTGGTAAAGCCAGTGGAGGTCTGTTCGGTGAGAGCACCGGTGCTCTTGTTAATTGAAAAAAGCTTGCCACTTGTAAAATTTGTCCCGTACAGGGTGTTGTCTGATGTGACCATTAGCCCCATCAGCATGTTGTAGGAAGTTGAGCCCAGCTGCGTCGCCGTAGCTGTTGTGCTTCCATTCAGTGAAATCTGATAAAGAGCTCCGCTTCCATCGACAGCAAAAAGATTGCCGTCGACATCGAATGCGATATCCATTGCGCTTGTTATTTTTGAGCTATCGCTCTTACTTGTTTCTGCAATGTATGTTGCTGCGCCTGTGGCAATATCAACTTTGTAGATGTAGCCTCTCAGGTCGAGTGCATACATCAAACCGTCGGAGTCGACATCCATGGCGTGGAACTGGATCGGTCCACCGGGATCGCCGGCAACGCTTGAGTCTGTGGTGACTTCGACCGGCGCTTGGGTTAGGACGGTTGTGGCGGGATCGGTTGATGACGTGAGGTCGACTTTGTAAATCTTGGTGCCAGGATCGCCTGGGTCATGGTTCATAGAATTGGCTTCTTGCGTTGCATATAAATTCCCGTCCTTGCCGAAAGCGAGTCCCCAGACCGTGGTCAGATTGCTGGTTCCGTCGTTAAACTTGCCAAGATCTGTGAATGAATTATCAGATTTATCTACATAACCCAGTTTCTTGCCCTGACCATGGGTTGTATATATCTTTTCGCCTAACTTGTGTGCCCATCTGCGCAGTTTTGCCGGGTTCACCGGGATCGCAATATCAGTGGCTCCAAGCTTCCACTGGGTGATTGCTTCGCTTGTTCGGCCGAGATCGCTTGCGCTGGCAAAGACTGATGCTCCGATGAATTCCTCCAGCAGGCTGATGGGCACTGGCGCGGCGCCATAGCGGCAGCTCCATAGGGCCAGATTTTTGAGTCCCCACGTTCCCAGGTCAGCGCGATAAAGAACCAGCGTTTCACGCGTGATTTCGCGCCCGCCCACCTGCAGTACCCCAGGCCGACCATGGCTAACCCAGTGCAGCGTCTCCACCGGTTTCCCCTGCTGTCGGCGCACCTTGAGGGCAGCGGTTACCGCTTTTAGTGGGTGTTGCTCGGCCTCCAGCCACAGCACCGGCACCAAGGCTTCAGCCAGCAGCTCCCGGATCTTGGGGCAGCTGCCGTCAGCAACGATCAGCGTGGCCTGTTTCTGCCCTTGGGTGGTAGTGGAGCTGTTGATCTGCTCGAGTCCGCAGGCTTTGAAGGTCATGATTAATCGGCTTGGGATGTTGCTAATGAAGTGGCTGGGCGGTGTTGGGGGAGGCGCCTAAGTACGTTGCTTTTCAGCGCTGAGTTCTGGTTGCGTTGCTGAGTCGAATCACCTGCGCCAGAGCTGTACTGATCAGCGCCTGGTTAAGTCGTCGATGCGTTGCTGGGCTCTGCTGTAGTTGTTTCTCTGTTGTCTGCGAGGTGACGTTCACGCATCACTCAAGATTGCCAATGCCCTATTTGTATTGACATTCGCAAGGTGTTTGATTGAGTCGTTGGTGGTTTTTGTCAGTTCTTTATTGGATGGGTAAAATATTTTCACCCCCTGTTGCCCAAATAAAAGCGTGTTTGTGCCGCTTTCTTGGCCTTGATTCGAAACGGCCTGGTCTTATTTATCTCTTCCTTGCTGCTCCAGCAGGGTGTTGAGCTTGTCTTCCAGGTCTTCCACCGCCGCTAATTCATCTGCCAGGCTTTGGCCACTCAGCAGTAAGCGCTGATTGCCACCATCACCAGCCTGTTGCAGCAGGGCTTCCAACTTGCTCAGCAGTTTGAGGCGCAGTTGTTCCAGTTGGGTCACACCCTTGCTGGCCAGGGCGCGGCTGTTGTCATCCAGAAGTCCCCGTTGCACCAGCAGCTCTAGCCCGGCCATTAGCGCTGATGGCATGCGGGCACTCCAGCTGCGGGCTTTGTCGATCACCGAGTTCACCTGGGCGCTGCGATGGCGGCCGGTCTTGCACCAGGTGGCGAAATGCTCGCAGTTATTGAACAACAGGTTGTAGTTCTGCTCGCCGATGCGGCCCATCGCCCGCCGCAAGGTCACCCCCTGGAGAGAGCACTCCGCATGCGGCACCACGCTTACCGGTTGGCCCTGGCTGAAGTCGTCCAGCGAACTGCGCAGGATTTCACGGCCCTCCAGGTAGTGGGCCACGGTGCCGTCGCCTAAGTCGATGCCGTGGTGGAGAAAAAGGCCGTGCTGCCGAGGCACCTGAAGGTGATCGGCAGCGGCCATCGCTTCAGGCGGATTCCTGTTGGCGATCAGCACCTGGAAGCGGCAGCACCTTGCCGCCGGTGTGTTCATCCACCATGGCGCGAGTCACGGTGAAGGTTTTCACGTTCTTGCGCGAGGGGAGGTCGTACATCAGATCGAGCATCAGCTCCTCCACGATTCCGCGGAGGGCACGGGCGCCGGTTTTGCGTCGGTGGGCCTCTGAGGCGATAGCTGCTACGGCATCGTTCTCGAATTCGAGCTGCACGTTGTCCATGCTCAGCAAGGTGCGGAACTGTTTCACCAGCGCATCGCGAGGCTCGGTGAGAATTGACTTGAGGGCTGGTTCATCAAGGGGTTCAAGCACGGCGCTCACTGGCATCCGGCCAATGAATTCTGGGATGAGGCCGTAGCGCACCAGGTCGTCGGGCTCCAGATGGCGCAGCACTTGGGCGGCCTGGAGGTCGCGGTTGGCGCGGTTGCGGCCGCGACCATCGCTGCTTGGCACGAATCCGATGGCATTACGTCCCATACGTTTCTGCACCACATCGTCCAGCCCCACGAAGGCGCCGCCACAGATGAACAGGATCTGACTGGTATCGATCTGGATGCAGTCTTGATAAGGGTGCTTACGACCACCTTGCGGCGGCACGTTGGCGACGGTGCCCTCAAGCATTTTCAGCAGGGCTTGCTGAACGCCTTCACCAGAGACATCGCGGGTAATCGAGGGGTTTTCACTCTTGCGAGCGATTTTGTCGATCTCGTCGATATAAATAATGCCGCGCTGAGCCTGATCCACATCCATGTCGGCTTTCTGCAGCAGTCGCAGCAGGATGTTTTCCACGTCTTCACCGACGTATCCCGCTTCCGTGAGGGTGGTGGCATCGGCCACGGCGAAGGGCACATCCAGCATTTCTGCCAGCGTTTGGGCCAGCAGGGTCTTGCCGCAGCCAGTCGGGCCGATCAGCAGGATGTTGCTCTTATGCAATCGGGTCGCGGTCTCTTCCGTTTCGCCTTTGCCATCCCCCTGCCAGGCCAGCCGCTTGTAGTGGTTGTAAACAGCCACAGACAGCACCTTCTTGGCAGCGTCCTGACCAACAACCTGTTCATCCAGGAATGACTTGATCTCCTGCGGTTTGGGAATCGTGGCCAGGGTGGGTGCTGGCTTGCTGCTCTTGCGTGTGCCCTGGGCGGTTTTGCGACCTGCATCAGCGCCATGGCGGGGATTGCCCTGGGCGTCGATCAGCTCTTCATCAAGGATCTCGTTGCAGAGATCAATGCATTCATCGCAGATATAGACGCCGGGACCGGCGATCAGCTTGCGCACCTGTTCCTGGGACTTGCCGCAGAAGGAGCACTTCAGATGGGCATCGAATTTGGCCATCGGGCGCCGGACTCTTCAAACGGGCAGAAACGGACCTCTCGTGAAGGGACGGTCCGGTACCAAGGATCGTTGCTGAAACGGGCGATGTCAGCCCTCCGTAACGATTCCTCCGTCTGCGGGACTGTCCACCACCCGATCGATCAAGCCGTATTCAACCGCTTCTGCCGGCGAAAGGAAGTAGTCGCGGTCAGTGTCTTCGGAGATTTTGTCGAGGGGTTGGCCGGTGTGTTGGGCCATCAGTCCGTTCAAGGTTTCCTTAAGAAAGAGGATTTCCTGGGCCTGGATTTCGATATCCACTGCCTGGCCCTGGGCGCCGCCGAGTGGTTGGTGGATCATGATCCGGGCGTTTGGCAGTGCCAGTCGCTTGCCTTTGCAGCCGCCGGAGAGGAGGAAGGCCCCCATCGACGCTGCTAGGCCGTAGCAAATGGTGACCACGTTTGGAGTCACCTGCTGCATCGTGTCGTAGATCGCCAGCCCTGCTGTGACTGATCCACCCGGTGAGTTGATGTAGATCTGAATGTCTTTTTCGGGGTCTTCGGCTTCGAGGAAGAGGAGTTGCGCCACCAGGGCATCCGCAACCTGGTCATCGATACCAGTGCCTAGAAAAATGATCCGTTCGCGAAGAAGACGCGAATAGATATCAAAGGCACGTTCGCCCCGCCCCGACTGCTCCACCACTGTGGGCAACACCCCCGGAGCCGCGGATGGCATGGTTGCACTGGGGCGGATGCCATGCCAGCGGTTCTGGATCGGGTGGTGGCTGCGGGCGTTGATCACGCGGCGGTCGGGGCAGAACGTTGTGGGTGCAATCTATGGGGCTTGATCAGCCCTTGGTGTCCTCATCCGATTTTGCGGTCTTGGTCTTGGCGGTTTTGGCCTTGGTGTCCTTGGCCTTTTTGGCTGCTGGTTTGGCCTTGGTTTTGGCCGAGGCCTCTTCAGCAGCCTTCTCGGTCACCGTGCTGTTGTCCTCGAGCCAACCCAGCAGCTTGTCGCGTAGAAGGTCTTCGATCACGACATCCCGCAAGCGTTGGGGATCGATGTCTCGTTCCCCTGAGAGTTCCCGCTTCACTTCGGTCACTTTCGCGTCGATATCGGCGTCTTCAACCTTGAGCCCTTCGCTTTCGGCCAGGGCCGAGAGGGCCAGGCTGCGGCGAAGCCGCTCTTCCGCCTCCGGTCGGGACGATTCCATCAGATTGCGCACGAGCTCAGGCGTGAAGAGCGATTTCACATCCATGCCTTGCTGAGCGAACTGCCCGGCGGTTTGTTCGACCAGGTTGCGCACTTCTTGTTGCACCAGGCTCTCGGGCAATTCAACCTCCAGCTGTTCCACTAAGGCGGCGATCAGGGCGTCGTGACGGTTGCTCTTCTGGCGACGATCAGCATCGTCTTTAAGGCGCTGTTCCAGATCAGCACGCAGTTCGGTCATCGTGTCTTTGTCGCTGGCCTGCTTGGCGAAGGCATCGTCAAGCTCAGGCAGCTCACGGGTCTTGAGATCCTTGAGGTTGATCACAAAGCTGGCCTTGCGACCACGGGCATCGTCCTTGGAGTAGTCCTCAGGGAACTGGCATGCAACGGTTTTCTCATCGCCGATGCTCATGCCCACAATCCCTTCCACGAATCCGGGGATCATGCGGCCGTCTTCCAGCTCCACATCCATCGAGTCGGCGCTGCCACCTTCAATGGCGCTGCCGTCATCGCTGTAGGTGCCGTTGAAGCCGACCACGGCCACATCCCCGCTGGCTGCTGGCCTGTTCTCGACCGGGACCAAGGTGGCCATCTGCTTGCGTGATTGCTCGATCATCTCCTCGACCTTGGCGGGGTCGTAGCTCACGCTTTCAGCTTCCGCATTCAGGCCTTTGGTGGCCTTCAGCTTGGGGACCGGCGCCACATCGGTTTCCAGGGTGACGGTCAGTTCCTTGCTGGGATCAAAGGCGTCGAGCAGTTTCTCGAAGCCATCGGCGAGGTCGGGCTGACCCAGGGCCTCGATTTTCTCCTGTTCGATCGCTTCACGCCAAACGCCATCCACCATCGACTCGAGAGCCGTTGCACGGATGCGAAGCGGACCAATCTGCTGCAGCAGCACGGCTCTGGGCACCTTGCCCTTGCGGAAGCCGGGCAGATTGATCGTCCGGCTGAGCTGAGCTACGGCCGCTTCGTAACTCTCCTTGCAGCGTGCAGCTGGCACTGCCACTTCAACGGCCAGGCGGCTGCCGGGACGGGTGGTGGTCTTGACCTTCAACGAAGCGGCGCTCATCTGAACTGGTACGGGCAGCCCAACACTTTATGAAAGAGCCAGTACAGGCTTCGCCGCGTATTGTGACCCCAGCGTTCTCTCGGGTGTACCAACAGCTCTCCATCCTGGTCACCCTTCGACAGTCAGAAGACGTCTGAAATCGTTTCCCAGCTTCAGCGACAAGCGTTTGCCCATCTCCTCTCAAACCAGCGACCGATCCCTGCCGTCCCGACCTCTCACCGTTGCTGTGCTTGGCGCCAGCGGTGCTGTGGGTCAGGAACTGCTTCAGCTGCTCGAGCAACGGGCTTTCCCGGTGTCTGAACTGCGCTTGTTGGCATCTTCCCGCTCGGCCGGCACGACCCAGTCTTGGAAAGGCCAGCAGCTCACGGTTCAGGAGGTGAGCGCTGAGGCCTTTCAGGGTGTTGATCTTGTGCTCGCTTCTGCCGGGGGCTCTGTCTCCAAGCAGTGGCGTGAGGCCATCATCGCTGCCGGAGCGTTGATGGTTGACAACTCCAGCGCGTTCCGGATGGAGGAGGGCGTGCCGCTGGTGGTGCCTGAGGTCAACCCTGATGCAGCCTTTGGGCATCAGGGTGTCATCGCGAATCCGAACTGCACCACGATTTTGCTCACCCTTGCCCTGGCGCCTCTTGCTGCCAGGGTTCCGATGTGCCGGGTGGTGGTGAGTACTTATCAGTCCGCTAGTGGTGCCGGCGCTCGCGCCATGGAGGAGCTGCGTGACCTCAGCCAGGTGGTGCTCGATGGCGGCACGCCTGAAAGTGCCGTGCTTCCTCACTCCTTGGCCTTCAATCTCTTCCTTCACAATTCCCCGCTGCAGGCAAACAGCTATTGCGAGGAGGAGATGAAGATGGTCAATGAAACGCGCAAGATCATGGAACTTCCGGATTTGCGTTTCAGTGCCACTTGTGTACGGGTGCCCGTCTTGAGGGCCCATTCCGAAGCCGTAAATGTGGAGTTCGAACAGCCCTTTCCGGTCGACGAGGCCCGTTCCCTGCTTGCCGCAGCCCCTGGGGTCGAGCTCATCGATCGACCGGACGACAACCGTTTCCCCATGCCCACTGATGTGACCGGTCGAGATCCCATCGCTGTGGGTCGGATCCGTCAGGACATCAGCGAACCGAATGCTCTCGAGTTCTGGCTGTGCGGTGACCAGATCCGCAAGGGGGCCGCTCTGAACGCCATTCAGATCGCAGAACTGCTGATTTCTTCCTGATCGCTATGAGCACTGCTGCCCAGCTGTCCCCTACTCCTTTCGGTCGTTTGCTCACGGCGATGGTGACCCCCTTCGATGCCGAAGGCAAGGTTGATTTGGCCTTGGCTGGCCGGCTCGCCAGCCATCTGGTGGAGGAAGGATCGGAAGGCATCTTGGTCTGCGGCACCACTGGTGAATCCCCCACCCTCAGCTGGGAGGAGCAGGTGCAGATGCTGGCTGCGGTTCGTGAGGCCGTTGGCCCTGGTGTGAAGGTGCTGGCAGGCACTGGTAGTAACAGCACCGCTGAAGCAGTGGAGGCAACCCGTGAGGCGGCAGCTGCTGGTGCTGATGGCGCTTTGGTGGTTGTGCCTTATTACAACAAGCCTCCTCAGGAGGGGCTTGAGGCCCATTTCCGCGCCGTGGCTCAGGCTGCTCCTGAGTTGCCTCTGATGCTTTACAACATCCCTGGCCGAACCGGATGCAGTCTTGCTCCTGCCACTGTGGCCCGTTTGATGGATTGTCCCAATGTGGTGAGCATCAAGGCCGCAAGCGGCACTACTGAAGAAGTCAGTCAGCTGCGTCTCACCTGTGGCCCCAAACTGGCGATCTACAGCGGTGATGACGCCCTCACCTTGCCGATGCTCTCCGTTGGTGCTGTTGGTGTGGTGAGTGTGGCCAGCCATGTGGCCGGTCGTCGCCTGTGCTCGATGATCGAAGCCTTCTTTGCCGGCCGTCATGCTGAGGCTCTTGCGCAGCATGACCAGCTCCTGCCGCTCTGTAAGGCCCTGTTCGCCACCACTAATCCGATTCCCGTCAAAGCTGCACTTGAGCTCAGCGGTTGGCCAGTCGGTGCTCCTCGTCTTCCTTTGCTACCGCTCGATTCATCCATGCGTGACACCCTCTCCCAAGCCTTGGCCGCCTTGCGTCAGACCTGACGCCACGGCTGATCTCCTACGGCGTTCCGAGGCCAGCGGCTTCGGTGCCAGCGCCCGACCTGTTTTCTCTCTCTAGTTACGACGCAATTCCATGACACCGATCTCCTCCCTCAACCGATCACGTAATGGCCAAGCCACAGCAAACGAGCCCTGCCTGCGGGTGATTCCCCTTGGTGGTCTGCATGAGATCGGCAAGAACACCTGTGTGTTCGAGTACGGAGATGATCTGATGCTCGTTGACGCTGGTCTGGCTTTTCCCAGCGATGGCATGCACGGTGTCAATGTCGTGCTCCCGGATACGAGCTTTCTGAGGGAGAACCAGAAGCGCATCCGGGGAATGATCGTCACCCATGGTCATGAGGATCACATCGGTGGCATTGCCCATCACCTCAAGCACTTCAACATTCCTGTGATTTATGGGCCGCGTTTGGCTCTGTCGATGCTCACCGGCAAGATGGATGAGGCTGGCGTTACCGATCGCACCACCTTGCAGACCGTGGGTCCGCGGGACGTGGTCAAGGTGGGTCAGCACTTCTCGGTGGAGTTCATCCGCAACACCCACTCGATGGCGGATAGCTTTTCTTTGGCTATCACCACTCCTGTGGGCACGGTGATTTTCACCGGTGATTTCAAATTTGATCACACCCCGGTGGATGGTGAGCACTTCGACATCGCCCGCCTCGCACATCACGGTGATCAGGGTGTGCTCTGTCTCTTCAGCGACTCCACCAACGCCGAGGTACCTGGTTTCTGTCCGCCAGAGCGTTCGGTGTTTCCCAATCTCGATCGCCGCATGGCGGAGGCGGAGGGCCGGGTGATCATCACCACCTTTGCCAGTTCGATCCATAGGGTGGCCATGATTCTTGAGCTGGCGCTCAAGAACGGCCGCAAGGTGGGTTTGCTGGGCCGCTCGATGCTCAATGTGATCGCCAAAGCTCGCGAACTTGGCTACATGCGCGCGCCCGATGATTTGTTTGTGCCGATTAAGCAGATCAACGATCTGCCCGATCGCGAAACCCTGCTCTTGATGACTGGAAGTCAGGGAGAACCGCTGGCGGCTCTCAGCCGCATCTCCCGCGGCGAGCACCCGCAGGTGAAGGTCAAAACTACAGATACGATCATTTTCTCGGCCAGTCCTATCCCTGGCAACACGATCTCAGTGGTTAACACCATTGATCGTTTGATGATGCTTGGCGCCAAGGTCGTTTATGGCAAAGGCGAAGGCATTCACGTGTCAGGTCATGGCTTCCAGGAAGACCAGAAGCTGATGTTGGCGCTGACGAAGCCCAAGTTTTTTGTGCCGGTGCATGGTGAGCACCGCATGCTCGTCTGCCATTCCAAGACCGGCCATTCCATGGGGGTGCCGGAAGACAACACGCTGATCATCGACAACGGAGACGTGGTTGAGCTCACCGCCGATTCGATCCGCAAGGGTGATCCTGTGAAGGCCGGTATTGAGCTGCTGGATCAGTCCCGCAACGGCATTGTCGATGCGCGTGTTCTTAAGGAAAGACAGCAGCTCGCTGAAGACGGGGTGGTCACGATCTTGGCGGCGATCAGTACCGATGGCGCCATGGTTGCACCGCCACGGGTCAACCTTCGCGGTGTGGTCACCACGGCTGATGCCCGCAAGATGTCGCTCTGGACTGAGCGGGAAATCAAGTGGGTGCTTGAGAACCGCTGGAAGCAGCTCTGCCGCATGACTGGTGAAAAGACGCCAGAAGTGGATTGGATGGGTGTGCAGCGTGAGGTGGAAGTGGGCTTGGGTCGGCGCATGCGCCGAGAGCTTCAGGTGGAGCCCCTCATCCTCTGCCTTGTCCAGCCAGCTCCAGGAGGCACGCCTGTGTACAAGGGCCGTGCTGATGCTGAGCCGGATGACCGTCCGGCGCCTCGTGGTCGCGGTGGCCGCGGCGGCTATCGCGGCCAGGGTGGTCATGGTCGCCGTGACCGGGATCAGGCTCCTAAGCGTGTGATTCCTGCGTCGCCGTCGTCTTCACCCTCGTCTTCACCGTCTGCGACCCCTGCTGCACCCGTTTCGAAGCAGGCCCCTGCAGCGGCAGCGCCGGTGGTGAGTCGTCCTAAGGCCGAGCTGGAGCCCGAGATGCCCGCAGGACGCACTCGCCGCCGCCGTTCAGCCGCGGCCTGAGCTTGGTTTCCGCCAATCAGTGAATCAAGCGTCGCCAAAAGGCGACGCTTTTTGTTTGGCTGTTTGGGAGGGTCAGATTTGTCGGAGCGAGTCGGTTTTGCTCCGGAAGGTGTTGAGAAGAAGCTGCAGATAGCTGACGCTGCGTAGCTTGATATTGGCTGTTAGTGACATGCCCACCTGAAGCGGCAGAGTCGTGCCGTTCTTCAGTTTGAGCTGCTGGTCATTGAGCTCGATGGTGGCCGGATAACGATATTCCTCTCGTCCTTGTTGGGCGTCTGGTGCCAGTGCATCGGATCCCACCGAGGAGACACTGCCTTCGAGCACACCGAAATCGGTGGCCGGAAAGGAGTCGATGCTGACTTCCGCGTTTTGACCCTTGCGCACGAAGCCGATCTTGCTGCTTGGGATTTCCACATCAGCTTCCAGGGTGTTGAACGGCACCACTTTCAGTGCTGCTTGGCTGGATTGGTCCTGGGAGACGAAGCCCGGGTTGGTGAGCTTGAGGTCGAAGACAATGCCATCCACAGGAGAGCGCAGCAACTGGTTGCGGTTGGTCACTTTCACTTCGGTGCGTCTGGCTTCCAGCTGAGCGCGTTCACTGCGCAGGCCTGCTAACTCAGCACTCAGTTGTTCGATCTGTTGATCGATCTGATTGATCTGGCGGCGCCCATCCAGTTCGAGCTTGACCAGCTCACCCTTCAATTCAGTGACTTTGTTGCGTTGTTGCAGATATTGGATGTCTGGTGAGGCGCCCTCGCGGGCAAGGCCTGCAAGGCGCTCAAGAATTTCTTTTTCCAGAGATAGATTGGTCTTGGTGGTGATGAGTTGTTCACGATTGAGCTCGAGGGTGCGTTCTCGCTCAAGTCGTTTGAGTTTGAGTTGTTCTTTTTTTTGATTGATCTGAGTACTTTTTTCACTCACACCTTGCTCTAAAGAGTTGAGTTGTTCAGCCGTGCTCTCTTGATCGAGGCGGATGAGCAGTTGGCCCTTTTTGACGCGCTCGCCGTTTTTCACCAGGATCTCCTCGACAACGCCTCCGGTAGGGATCCGAACTTCTTTGACGTTACCGACAGGTTCGAGTTTTCCTTGGGCGACGACCACTTCCTCGGTGCGGGCGATCGCTAGCCAGCCGATTCCGAAAACGGTGGTGCCGATCAGGGCCCAAGTGGTGGCTTTCAGCCAGAAACGATCTTGTTGCAGAACACTTTCATTGTTGGTGATGGAACCGGCACGTTTCTCAAGTTGATCTTGAGCTTTACGGATCAGGCCACCAACGGGGTTCTGTTTGATCTTGCCCATGTCAGCTGGCCTCCTGTTGGCGGTAGAGCGCGTAGTAACGGCCGCGCTTGGCCATCAATTCATCGTGGCTGCCGACTTCGGCGACCACTCCAAGATGCATCACCACAATCACATCGGCGCGGCGCACGGTGGCCAGACGGTGGGTGATGAAGAACACCGTGCAGTCCTGCAGGGCTTGCACCAGGTTGTCGCAGACACGGCGTTCTGTTTCGTAGTCAAGGGCGCTGGTGGCCTCATCCATCACCAGCAGCTTGGGGTTGCTGAGCAAGGTGCGTGCGATGGCGATGCGTTGGCGTTGGCCCCCACTCAGGGAGGCACCGCGTTCGCCCACCGGTGAGCTATAGCCGCTGGGCAGCTCCATGATGAAGTCATGGGCATCGGCCAACTTGGCGGCCATCACGATCTCATCACTACCGACATCGGGCTGCGTGAGGGCAATGTTTTCGCTGATTGTGCCGGAGAACAGCAACGGATCCTGAGGCACGATTCCGATTTGCCGTCGTAGGGAATAGAGCTCAACCTTGTCGATGTCATAGCCATCGATGAGGATGCGACCTTCCTCAGGCGCGTAGAGGCGAGGCAAGAGTTTCATCAGTGTGCTCTTGCCGCTTCCGCTCTGGCCGACGATTCCTACAAAGGTGCCTGCCTTGATCTGCAGGTTCACATCTTTGAGGACAGGAGCTGCATCGGGACGGAACCGGAAGGTGAGGTTCTCGAAGTTCACTGCTCCTTCGATTGGTGGCAATGGCACCTTGGCCTTGTCGACTTCGTTCGACTCCTGGGGGGTGTCAATGACATCGGCCAGTCGCTCGAAACTGACCTTCAGTTCCTGAATGTTCTGCCAGATGCTGGAGAGGCGAAGGAGGGGCTGGGTGACATAGCCGGAGATGATCCGGAAGGCGATCAACTGACCCAGGGTGAGATCACCACTGAGAACGAGAGTGGCGCCAACCCATAGCACCATCAGCTGGGAGAGCTTCTGCAGCACCTGGGAGGTTTGGCTCAGCACGGTGCCGCTGATCGTTTTTTCAAACGAGCGATTGATGTAGCCGGCGTAGAACTCTTGCCAGGAGAAGCGGCTCACCATCTCAACGTTCTGGCTTTTCACGGTTTGGATCCCCGTGAGCACCTCCACCAGATGGCTCTGAGTCTTGGCGTTTGCTTCTGCTGCCTGGCGATATTGGCGCCGGAACAAGGGAGCCCCGATCAGGGTGAGCCCCACTTGAATTGGTAGAACCGCCAGGGCGATCAGGGTGAGAAGCCAGCTGTAGACCACCATCACAAGGATGTAGATCACTGAGAAGCAAGCATCCAGAAGGGTGGTGAGGGCTTGGCCCGTGAGGAAATTGCGGATCTTCTCCAGCTCGCCGATGCGAGAGCCCAGTTCACCAACGGGACGTTTGTCGAAATATCCCAAGGGCAGCCGCAGGAGGTGATCAATCACCTCTGCACCAAGGCGCTGGTCGATTCGGTTGGTTGTTTCTGAGAACAGGAATGTCTTGAGGCTGCCGAGCACTCCCTCCAGCAAGGTGACGACCACCAAGGCGATGCCAAGCACTTGGAGCGTGTCGAGGCTGCGTTGGGTGATCACCTTGTCGATGATGACCTGGATTAGGAGGGGGTTGGCGAGAGCGAACAGTTGCACCACGAAGCTGGCGACGAGCACCTGCACCAACACGGCACGGTGGCGTTTCAGGGCGGGCCAGAACCAGTTGGGTCCGAAGGTTTCGTTCGGGGTGGTGTTGGTGCGATCCAGCAAGAGCAGATCGATGCCTTCGGGGAAGGTGTCTTCCAGTTGCTCGGGCTGCAGGTTGACGATGCCGTCACGGGGGGACGCCAGGGTGAGTCCGTTCTGGTTGCTGCGGGCCACGACGGCAAAGCTTTCGCCCCAGGGGATCAGCGTTGGGGTCTGTAGCCGGGTTCCCATCGCCGCACCGACTCGGGCTCCGGACACGTGCAGACCAAGGCCCGCAGCAATCTGGCCGCACAGCCGCAGATTGGGGGTTTGGCCACGGCGAATGGTTTCGCGCAGAACCTTGTCAATGGCATCGCGGCGCACGGGCAGTTTCATCAGCTGCGCCAGCATCTGGAAGCAGGCCAGGGTCTCCTGCAGGACGCCTTCAGCACGAATCAGGCGCAGCTGATCAAGCACATCACCGCTGGGGTCGAAGCGACTCACAGGTGTCGGACCAGCCTGCAGGGTCGAGAGCGCTTGGGATCCTTGGTCGTCGTTTGCCTTGGTTGTAGGTGCTGGTTCTGGTTCGTTGGCTGTGTCGGTTTGTTCAGCCGAGCTGATGATCATCTCCACCAGTGGCCTGGGGAGGCTGATCAGCCGTGACGGAAACGGCTTGCTCTCCGCTGGCAGCGTTTCTTCTTGAATGGCTGTTCCTGGGGTGCTGCCGTTCCAGGCTGAGACAAGGAATACATCGCGTTGATCAGCGTCTGCGGCTTTGATTGCAGCCGGGTTGAGGGGCACCCGTTCGGCGGCGCGCAGCGTATCTGGCAGAAGGCGCAGAGAGCTGCCTTCAGCCCGTGCATTGCTTTGCTGCAGATCCTGCATCAGGGCGATGACCTCCTGACCCCAGAGCTGGCTGTCGCACCAGCGGCGGAAGCTCTCTTCCTCCTGGTAGAGGTGAGCCCAAAGCTCATCACCAATGGCGGCAGCCTTGAGGGCATCGCTGGCGATCAGGTTTTCGCAACTACGACCGCACAGCAGGCTGGCGGCACCGAGGACTGCCCCTGGGTCAAATTTCCCCAGGGAGATCAATCGCCCCTGGTCGTTGCCCACCAGACGCGCACGGCCCTCAATCAGGATCAGCACCCGACCAGGAATCACCCCTGGATCCACGAGCTGTTGGCCGAGTTCGAATGACAGCAACTCAATGCCATCCTGCAACCGAATTCGGGCAGGATCGCTCAGCCCCTTGAAGGCCTCATGCTGCAGGAGTTGGTTGATGACGTTCTGGTTCATGAGGAAGCGGAACCGGCGTCAGTTTGAGTGGAAAGTGCTTGCAAATGGCGGCCAGTTTCCTCTTTTAACCATTCCTGAAGCAGTTCCATGCTCATCTGCTCGGCCATGCGTTCATCGAAGCTGGCCGGTGCAAATCGTTCCAGCCGGGTGACGACCCACCAGCGGTCGATCCGGAACGGCTCCAGCAGCATGCCTGGCCGGGCGGCCCGCAGTTTTTCCGACAGTGTGGGATGGGCTTGGTTCAGGGGAACCGGTCCGATCACACCGTTGGTGTTGCGTTCCATTCCCTGGGAGTAGCGCCCCGCCAGGTCGCTGAAGTTGGCTTCCCCGTGAGCGATGCGGAGATAGAGCTCCTGGGCCTGGGATTGGCTGCTCAGCCGCAGCAGGCTATAGACGACGCGATCGAGACGAGCTTTTTGGGAGAGGAAACGGGCTTCTGCTTTGGCACCAAATTCCTCTTTTGCTAACTGAGCCATCCGAGCGGGTCGAAAAAGCTGCTCGTAAAAAGCCTCTTCACTCAGGCCGCTGGAGCTGATGAGTTCGTTCAGGGCTTCCGCAGAGGGGGCGTTCTGCTGGCGCAGAAAGTTATTGATGGCAGCCTTTTGAGTTTCCTCAGTGAGCGTCACCATGTTGGTGATATCACTCACCAGCATCCGTTCGATTAACGAATCCAGCAGTCCATGCTTGGTGAGTAGCTTTAGGGCCTCTGGACTGAGCACCGATCGCAGATCGGGCAGCATTGGTTCGAGCACGCGAATTGGCCACTTGAATGCAAGCTAGGTCTGTTGGCAGGCCTAGGCAGTTTTGTTCAAAGCTTGTTGAAGGAAAGGGTCTTGCGCAGCAGCCAAGGCGTCAGATCGAGACCTTTTTGGACCGATGCTTCTGCATCCAGGCGATCGGTGTCCGCTTCGATCGTTTCGTCCTGACGGATTGGTTCAGAGTCCGTGCCTGATGGTGAGGTGCTGTCCAGCTTGGTCTTGTCGCTGCTCGGATCGACAATCTCTGGCTCTGGTGGCTGGGGTTTGGACGGCACGACGGTCCTGTCGGTCTGGGCCAGGATTGATTCACGCGTTGATGTCGTGCTGTTGAGCCAGGGTGTGGCCGATGCCACGGGTTGGAGCTGGGTGGGTGGGCTGAGGGAGCTTTGGAGGAAGGGATCTCGGATCAGCGCTTGGCCGATGTTTTCATCGCTTCGGGTCTCCGAGCTGTTGTCGAGCGCATCGCCTGTTTTTGTCTCCGGCTCGTCTGGCGTCTGGCCCTGCTCCAGCTCAGCCAGGCCTTTGCAGCGATCCAGCCCTTGTTGAGCGAGATCGCGCAGGGTGTCAGGAGGATGGCTGTTCAGCACCAGCTGGTAGTGATCCAGTGCCTGTTTCGATTGATCCAATCCATGGAAGTAGATGTGTCCCAGTAACAGGGCTACAAACGCGCGCCAGGCCAGACGGGCGTCCTGCTCCGCACCCGACCTTGTTCCTGTTTCGAGCTGGCGGAGAAGGCTGCTGGCGATGGTCTCTGCCTGTTGGAAATTGCCATCGCCATAGGCCTGTTCAGCGGCGAGATACTGCTGCTGAACATCCATGTCCACAAGGCCTCAAGGCTTCTGCTCCAGTTGTAGTGCGTTCTTGTCCCACTGGATGCGCCAGCCGCAGCCGAGATCTCTACCTCCAGGTCCCTCCCCAGAGGCGGTGGCTGAGGTCAGATCGTCGAGTTGTCGGTGATTGAGGGGTGGTGCGCCTTGGTCCCTCAGCCATTGGGCTAACAGCATTCGGCGCAGGCCAGGGGCCAGAGCTGCGACGTGGCGTCGGTTCAGGCCTGGGCCTTGCTGCAGAGTTCTGAGGCTGAGCTGAAGTAAGGCGGATTGGCTGTCTTCCAGTTGGGAGAGTCGTTCGGAGAGATGAGCCATCCGTTGTTCACACCCAGGGTGCATGGCGTTGAGTACCGGCAGGACTTCCTGGCGGATGCGGTTCCGGCCGAACCTCAGATCGTTGTTGCTTGGATCGTTCCAGATCGGCAACTTCAGTTCTGAGCAGATCGTGGCGGTTTCCTTGCGCGTGAAGCTCAGTAGGGGTCGCACGAGAAGCAGCGTGGGGTCGTTGGCGCTATCGAGAGTCCGTTCTCGCCGCAGGCTGCCCAGGCCAGCCAGGTCCGTACCGCGAGCCATCTGGAGCAGCAGGGTTTCGGCTTTGTCGGTAGCGGTGTGGGCGCAGATCACCCGGCGACAGGGCAGATCCGGATGGGCTTGGCTGATCTCTACGGCGGTGCGACCCAGCTGGTCATAGCGCCAGTCACGGGCCTTGGCCTCGCTACCGGCTTGCTCGGCATTGGCACGGCTGATGGCAAGGCGGAGGCCCTGGTCTTCGTACCAGCGCTGCAGTTCTGTGGCGATCGCACTGGATCCCTGATGCCAGCTGTGATCACCATGCCAGCCATGAAGCGTCCAGTTGTGGAGTCGGCGCAGGCCTAGTAGCAGGGCGGTCAGGGCCATCGAGTCTTGCCCACCAGACACCGCCAGCAGCAGCATCGCCCCCTGGGGCAGCAGCTTGGGCTGCTTGAGAAGCTCGCGGTGCAAACGATCGTGCCAGCCCGACCAGCAGCTGCTTAGGGCTGGATCAGCCTGGGGATCCATGCGGTGGGAGAATCAACGTCTCTGACTCTGGCTTGATGACCCGCCTCGCTCAGCTGCCTACCACCCTGCGTCAGCGCCTTGAGCAGCGCTCGGCTCTGAAGGTGATTGCTGGTCTGATGAACTTCGATCCCGCTTCCGTCGCCCGAGTTGCCCGTGCGGCAGGCCATGGTGGTGCTGATCTGATCGATGTGGCCTGTGATCCCGAGCTTGTCTCTTTGGCGGTCCATGAATCGGGCGGTGTGCCGGTCTGTGTGTCAGCTGTCGATCCCGAGCTCTTTCCCGCCGCTGTCGCCGCTGGTGCCGTGATGGTTGAGATCGGCAACTTCGATGCTTTTTATCCCCAGGGCCGCCTCTTTTCAGCCGACGAAGTTCTGGAGCTCACACGCCAGACCCGTGCCCTCCTGCCCGGGGTGGTGATGAGTGTCACTGTGCCCCATGTGTTGCCCATGGACGAGCAGCAGCAATTGGCGCTGGATCTGGTGGCAGCTGGTGCTGATCTGATTCAGACCGAAGGCGGCACCAGCGCTAAACCTTTCAGTGCCGGCACGCTTGGACTGATTGAAAAGGCTGCGCCCACATTGGCGGCGACTCACAGCATCAACGCTGCACTGCAGCAGGCCGGTGTGTCCGTGCCTGTTCTTTGCGCCTCTGGGCTTTCGTCCGTCACCCTGCCGATGGCGATTGCCGCTGGGGCTGCCGGTGTGGGTGTCGGTTCTGCGGTGAATCGTCTCAGTGATGAGCTGGCCATGGTGGCTGTGGTGCGCAGTCTTCGCGAGGCCTTGGGCACCAGCGCCTCTTTGCTGCGGTTGTGATCGTTTGGTTGTTGTTCTCCTGATCCAGACCAAGGGGCGTGATTGCATCACGCCTTTTTTTGTGGCTGCACGCCAACTGCCGCATGCGCCCCAACGGCCTGGGCTGGCGCCATAAACTGGATCCTCGGCCGCGCTGGCAGTGACGTGAATCCCCAGTACGACCTCACCGCCCCATACACCCCCCAAGGGGATCAGCCCAAAGCAATCGCCCAGTTAGTGGAGGGGGTGAATAGCGGTCAGCGCTACCAGACGCTGCTGGGAGCGACAGGCACCGGCAAGACGTTCACGATGGCGAACGTGATCGCTAAGACCGGCCGGCCGGCATTGGTGCTGGCCCATAACAAGACCTTGGCGGCTCAGCTCTGCAATGAGTTGAGGGAGTTTTTCCCTCAAAACGCAGTCGAATATTTCATCTCCTATTACGACTACTACCAACCGGAGGCTTACGTTCCGGTCAGCGATACCTACATCGCCAAGACAGCGTCGATCAACGAAGAGATCGACATGTTGCGCCACTCCGCGACCCGTTCCCTCTTTGAGCGCAACGATGTGATTGTTGTTGCGTCGATCAGTTGCATTTACGGTCTCGGGATTCCAAGCGAATACCTCAAGGCTTCTGTCAAGTTCCAGGTGGGAGAGAGCCTTGATCTGAGGGGATCGCTGCGAGAGCTGGTGAACAACCAGTACAGCCGCAACGACACCGACATCACTCGGGGTCGTTTCCGGGTGCGTGGAGATGTGCTCGAAATTGGCCCTGCGTACGAAGACCGGTTGGTGCGCATCGAGCTCTTTGGGGATGAAGTGGAGGCGATCCGTTATGTGGATCCCACGACGGGTGAGATCCTCCAGAGCTTGGAGACGATCAATATCTACCCGGCCAAACACTTTGTGACGCCTAAGGAGCGTTTGAATCTGGCGATTAAGGACATCCGCACCGAGCTCAGGGAACGGCTCGACCTCCTCAACGCCGAAGGCAAGCTCCTCGAGGCCCAGCGGCTAGAGCAGCGCACCACCTATGACCTGGAGATGTTGGATCAGGTGGGCTACTGCAATGGAGTGGAGAACTACGCCCGTCATCTGGCCGGTCGGGAGCCCGGTTCGCCACCGGAATGCCTCATCGATTATTTCCCTGATGACTGGCTGCTGATCGTGGATGAGAGTCATGTCACCTGCTCTCAGTTGCAAGCGATGTACAACGGCGACCAGGCCCGTAAGAAGGTGCTGATCGACCATGGCTTCCGCCTCCCCAGTGCTGCTGATAATCGCCCTCTCAAGGCTGAGGAGTTCTGGACCAAGGCCCGCCAGACGGTGTTCGTGAGTGCCACGCCAGGCAAGTGGGAGATGAACGAAAGCGAGGGGCAGGTAGCCGAGCAGGTGATCCGTCCTACCGGCGTGCTCGACCCGGTGGTGGAAGTGCGCCCCACCACCGGTCAGGTGGATGATCTGCTTGGGGAGATCCGCACGCGTGCCAAGAAGCAGCAGCGGGTTTTGGTGACCACGCTGACCAAACGCATGGCCGAGGATCTCACCGATTACATGGCGGAGAACGGCGTCAGAGTGCGCTATCTGCATTCGGAGATCCACTCGATTGAACGAATCGAGATCATTCAGGACTTACGGCTCGGTGAATACGACGTACTGGTTGGGGTCAACCTGCTGCGGGAGGGACTGGATCTGCCGGAGGTGTCGCTCGTGGCAATCCTTGATGCCGACAAGGAGGGCTTTCTGCGCGCCGAGCGCTCGTTGATTCAGACCATCGGTCGGGCGGCACGCCATGTTGAGGGGATGGCCTTGCTGTATGCCGAAAACATGACGGACTCCATGGCCAAGGCGATTGAGGAGACCGAGCGGCGACGCTGTATCCAGCAGGCCTACAACGAAAAGCACGGCATCGTGCCCAGGGCCGCTGGTAAAAAAGCCAGCAATTCGATTCTCTCTTTTCTGGAGTTGTCTCGGAAACTCAAGTCTGATGGGCCTGACGCCGATCTCGTCAAGGTGGCTGGTAAGGCTGTGAAGGCGATTGAGGATGATGTCGATGGCATGGCCCTTGATGCCCTGCCGGAACTGATCGATCAGCTTGAGCTGCGCATGAAAGACGCTGCCAAGAAGCTGGATTTTGAAGAGGCCGCCAATCTGCGGGATCGCATTAAGCAGTTGCGCCAGAAACTGGTGGGTAAGGCTTGAGCCGATTCTTTTGAACTCGTCGTTCGGTGCTGCGGTCTCCACCTATGACGCTGCGGCAACACCTCAGCGGTTGGCAGCCGATCGGCTGGTAGAGGAAGCATGGCGGTTGCTCGCGTCTGACAGCAGCGCTGGCCCTGTCAAGGCGCCTGATTGTCTGCTCGATCTTGGATGCGGCACTGGTCTGGCCACGCGTGCCTGGCTGGATCTGTTGCAGGACCAAGGGCAGCTGCCACCTCGTCAGCTGCTGCTATTGGATCAGGCTCCCGAAATGGTGGCTCACGCCATGGCTCTGCTCTCAGAGCGTCATGGAGCGGTGCAGGGGCTGTCCGTTGATGCCTTCAGCTCCGATCTGGTGCGTGTTCTCGCCGAGACGCCTGTTGCCGATGGCATGCGTCTGATCCTGTCCAGCTATGCGCTCCAGTGGAGTGAGGCCCCGCTGACGGTGTTGCGTGAGGTGTGGGCGAGGCTGCTCCAACCTGGTGATTGGTTGGCCCTCGTGGTGCCAGATGCCCGCAGCTTGGCCTTGCTCAGGAGGGCTCTGTCAGCGGCGTCCTTACCCAATCATTTAATCGAGCTGCCCGCAGAACAGGATTTGATTGGGCCAGCGGCGCAACGCTGCCTCGATTCCAGGTTCATTTGGGTTGGTTGTGGATCGTTTGCCAACGCGGTCGCGGTGGATTCGGCCCTGGCCTACTTGCGCCACTTCGCACTGATCGGCGCCCGTCCACCAAGCTCTCGGTATTCGCGCTCCCAATTGGTTCGTCTGCGGCGTGTCTTGGATCAGCAATTACGCGAAGGGCCAGCGGTGCTGGATTACCACTCCACCTGGATGGTGTTGCGCCGGCGTTGAAGCCGGCAGCTTTGGGGCTTAGCCCTCTAGAGGTGATTCGCTGCCCTGGGCCTGATGCACTTCGTTGCCGCCGAGTCCGAAGCCGGCATGGACCGCTTGAACGGCAGCGATGCCATCGGCTTCTGCCACCACGCAACTGGTACGGATTTCGCTGGTGGCGATCAGTTCGATATTGAGGCCGGCATCGGCCAGATAGCGGAACATCCGGCCAGCTGTCCCGGCGGTGGCAGGCATGCCTGCTCCAACGGCACTAACGCGGGCGATGGCGGGGCCATCCTCAAGCTGGGCACCAGGCCACTGGGCAAGCAAAGGTGCGAGCGCCTGATCGGCGCGCGAGCGCTCGTCCCGCTTGAGGGTGAAGGTGATGTCGCGGCTGCCGTCGGCATGTTGCCGTTCCGACTGCACGATCGCGTCCAGACTGATGCTCGCATCAGCGAGGGCGGAGCAGAGGGCTGCTGCAGTGCCCGGCTTGTCGGGCACATGGCGCACACTCACCTGGGCCTGATCGCGATCGAGGGCAACGCCGCGTACTTCGGGCTCGCCTTCTCCGGACGTTGGTGGATTGAGGTGAACCTGGTGTTCATCGAGTTCAAAGGCGTCGGAGACGGCTCGTAGTGCTTTGCCGCCGAATTCCGCATCGATGACGCAGCTCAGCTTCACTTCGCTGGTGGCGATCAGGCGCAGATTGATACCGGCCCTGGAGAGAGTGTCGAAGAGACCGGCGGCAATGCCTGGGCGGCCCATGATCCCGGCGCCATTAATACTCAGCTTGCTCATGCCGCCTTGTGCGACAAGCTGCCCCCCATCACGATCCAGAAGGCCTGCGCAAATCGCCCGCGCTGTGGGCAGATCTGCATCGGCAACGGTGAAGGTGATGTCGTTGCTGCTGCCTTCGTGGGTGGCCTGAATGATCAGGTCCACATTCACGCCTCCGGCGGAGAGGGCTTCGAAGAGCTTGGCAGCCACGCCCGGTTGATCTGGCACATGGGAAAGGGCCAGCACGGCCTGGTCTTCCACCAGGTCAGCGCCATCAACCGGCCGGCCCAGTTCGAGTCCGTCGCGGCCGATCGGTCGGCCGCTGCGACTGGTGAGGGTGGTGCCGGGTTCATTGCTCCAACTGGAGCGCACCACGAGGGTGACGCCGTAATTGCGTGCGATCTCCACAGCCCTGGGATGGAGCACCGCGGCGCCGAGACTGGCGAGTTCGAGCATCTCGTCGCAGCTCACCTGAGGCATCAGTTGGGCATCTTTCACCTTGCGCGGGTCGGTGGTGAGCACCCCGGGGACATCGGTGTAAATCTCACAAGCATCCGCACCGAGTGCTGCCGCCAGGGCTACGGCAGAGGTGTCGGAGCCGCCTCTGCCCAGCGTGGTGATCTCCGCGGTTCCGCCGCTGCTCTGGCTAGTGCCTTGGAACCCTGCCACGACGACCACCTGACCCTCATCGAGACGACTGCGCAGCCGGTTGGTCCGCACTTCGAGGATGCGCGCTCGTCCGTGGGCCGATTCCGTCACGATTCCCACTTGGGGCCCTGTCATTGACACCGCTGGGATGCCAAGGGCATTGAGGGCCATCGACAGCAGGGCGATCGACACCTGCTCCCCGGTGGCCAGCAGCATGTCCATCTCTCGCTGGGGTGGGTCACTGCTAATCGCCCGTGCCTTGCTGGTGAGCTCGTCAGTGGTGTGGCCCATGGCCGACACCACGATCACCAGATCGTTGCCCTCCTCTTTGCTGGCGGCAATGCGCTGGGCTACCGCCTTGATGCGCTCCACATCAGCGACGGAGGTGCCACCGAATTTCTGCACCAGCAGCGCCATGCCAGCCGTCTCATACCGCTGGTGATTGTCTCACTGGGCTCCCCCACCGGCTGCGGCTCCCAAGAGCCCATCCCGGAAGGCAGCAGCCGGCTGGGCTCCGCGTTTCAGTGATGCTTCCACTTCCAGCAGCCGACCGAGCAGGTTGAGGCAGCGGTTTGGCGGGCGACCTTGCAACTGCTTGCGCATTACATAAATGCGTTTGGGGTTGCCGATTCCCGCCGCTTTGGCGATCACGGCGACATCCCGTTCGCCTTGTTGTTCCATCAGGCTCACCCAAAGCCATCCCCGGATCTGGCCGGTGAGGGTTGCCACGATGCGCAGGGCTGGTTCACCGGCATCGATCAATGCATCCAGGCGACAGATGGCTTCGCCCACCTGGCCTTCCAGCAAGGCATCGCCCACCTGCAAAGCATTGGCGGCTTGGCCATCAATCAATGCAGCCACAGCATCGGCAGTGATCGTGGTGCTGCCGGTGCTGCTGGCATGAAGGGCAAGTTTCTGCAGTTCCGCACTCAGCCGCGCACTGTCATTGCCAATGGCATCGATCAGAGCATCCACTGCCGTGGGCTCCAGGTCGAGTGCGAGCTCGCTCGCGGTGCGTTCCACCAGTTGGCGCTGGCCAGCTCCATCCCAGACGGCCGGGAGTTGAAATCGCTCTTCATTGGCGAGCTTGGCTTTGATCCGTTTCTGAAGGGTCTTGGTGGTGCGCAAACGGCCATCGGGCTTGGCCGGGTTGCACAGCACCAGATGGCTTGTGTCGGGGATTAACTCAAGGGCAGCGTCGAAGCGGTCGGCCAGTTCGCTTGGACAGGCATTGCAGAAGGGAGACCGTTGTAAAAGCACCAGCCGGTCGCCGCTGCCAAACGGCGGGGTTCGGGCCTCCTCCAGAGCCTGCAGGGCTTGGCCGCTGTCGCCACCATCGAGGCGACTGAGATTGATGCTGCTCCAGGTTGGGTCCACCACGCTGTCGATCAGCTTTGTCACTGCTCTTTCAAGGGCTGCGCTGTCGTCGCCCCAGAACAGGTGCACGGGCATGGCAGGCGTGACCGCGGAGGATGCTGAAGTCTGCCCCCTGCCGCAAGCCCTTGTGACCCAAGAGGTGCACAGCGATCATCCGATCTTCACCGAAAGCATCCGACGCATTCGCCTGTTGCTCGGCGACACCGGTTTAGACCCTCTGCAGCAGCAGGTTTTGGAACGGCTTGTGCACAGCAGTGGGGATCCTTCTTTGGCTCCTTTGCTCCGGTTCAGTGCAGGGGCCTGCGACCAGGGCCTGGCAGCGCTTCAGGCCGGTGCGCTGATTCTCACCGACACGGCGATGGCAGCAGCGGCGGTGGCACCGATGGCCAAGCGCACGGGAGGGAATGCAGTCAATTCCTTACTGGATTGGGCCCCTTCCCAAGCACCGGAAGGGTCGACCCGCTCGGCCGCTGCGATGGCAGCCTGCTGGCCCGTGCTCTCTCGCCGTGCATTGGCAGAGGCCAGGCCATTGCCGCTGTTGTTGGTGGGCAGTGCCCCGACTGCGCTGGAGCAACTGATGGACCAACTGTTGGAGGGTGCAGCTGCGCCCAGCCTGGTGATCGGGATGCCCGTTGGGTTTGTGGGCGTACCAGAAAGCAAACGTCGTTTGGCAGCCACGGACCTGCCCCAGATCCGGCTCGAAGGAACCCGTGGCGGTGCAGGCCTGGTGGCGGCAGCTTGCAATGCGTTGCTGCGGGCAGGAGCAAGCGCTTAGGCATTCGCTTTGGGGGAGGCAGTTCAGGCAGCGAGTTGATCCAGCACCTGCTGAGCCCTTTGCACCACCGGTGTGGGCACGCCCGCCAGTCGTGCTGCTTCGATGCCATAGCTGCGGCTGGCGCCTCCAGGGGCGACTTGATGCAGGAACAGGAGGTCTTCCCCGGTTTCTTTCACAAGGACCTGGTAATTGGCCACATTGCCCCGTTGATCCGCCAGGGCATTGAGTTCGTGGTAATGGGTGGCGAACACAGTCCTGGCTTGGAGTTCGCCAGCCAGGTGCTCACTCACGGCCCAGGCGATTGAGAGGCCATCGAAGGTGGCGGTGCCTCTCCCGATCTCGTCCAAAAGCACCAACGATCGTTCACTGGCGTGGTGGAGGATGTTGGCGGTTTCGGCCATTTCCACCATGAAGGTGGATTGGCCTGCTGCCAGATCATCAACGGCGCCAACACGGGTGAAGATGCGGTCGGCGATACCGATGCAAGCCGACTGCGCCGGCACCCATCCACCCATTTGGGCAAGCAGCTGGATCAGACCGATCTGACGGAGATAGCAGCTCTTGCCGCTGGCATTGGGGCCGGTCAAAACCACCAGGTCGATGTCGCTTCCGAGCCCGATGTCGTTGGGTGTGAAGTGCTCTTCCACCAGCAGTTGTTCCACCACAGGATGGCGGCCGGCCTCCACGATCAGCGCGCGGCTGTCATTGATCTCAGGTGCGCACCAACCTTCGGTGGCGGCCACGTCCGCCAGGCTGCTGAGGGCATCCAAACCAGCAACGGCTCGGGCTGATCTTCGGATTGCTTCAGCGTGCTGGCCCACCTCCTCCCGCAGGGTGCAGAACAGTTCGTATTCGCGTTGAGCGCTGCGAGCTCTGAGCTGAAAGATGGTGCCTTCTCGTGCCTTTAGGTCGGGGGTGATGAAGCGTTCTTCGTTGGCCAGGGTTTGGCGGCGGATCCAGTGGTCGGGCACGGACGTGGATTTGGCGCGGCTCACGGAGAGGAAGTAGCCAAAGGTGCGGTGATATTGCAGGCGCAGATTGGTGTTGCCGCTCAGCTGGCGTTCGAGAAGTTCCTGGTCCGCCAACCAGCTGTCCTGGTCGTCGAGCTGGTTGCGTAGCCCATCAAGGAGGGGGTCGACGCTGTCGTGGATCAGACCACCCTCACTCAGGTTCAGAGGAGGGTTCTCCACGAGTTCGTGTCGGATCGTGCGAGCCAGGCTCTGGAGTTCGCGATCCGGTACCAGCAAGTGCTCGAGCCAGTGGGGGCCAGCGTTGAGGCGTTCGCTGATCAGTTCCGCTAGCAAGGGCAGCCGTTCGAGCCCATCAGCGATGGCGACGAGATCACGAGCGCCAGCCTGGCCGGCTCCAGCGCGCCCCGCCAGACGTTCAAGGTCTCCCATCGGCCGCAGCAAACGCCGCAGGGCCTGCCGCAGTGGCCGGTTCTCCACGAGGGTGCTGACGGTGGATTGACGTTGCTGGATGGCCTGCGTCTTCACCAACGGGGCTTCGAGCCAGCGGCGTAGACAGCGACTACCCATGGCGGTGAGGGTTCGGTCGATCGCCCAGAGCAGGGAGCCTTGAAATTGACCATCACGCTGGGTTGAGGTCAGTTCGAGGTTGCGTCGGGTTTGGGCATCCAGCACCAGTGCATCACCGTTGAAGCGCAGGCTCGGTCGATCCAGTGGAGGCGCATTGAGGTCATCCTCTTCCAGCGGTCGGGTTTCGTTGAGATAGGCGAGCAGTCCTCCGGCAGCTCTTAAGGCCAGGGGGTGGTTCTGCAGACCGAGGCCATCAATGGTTGCGAGACGGTAGTGGCTGAGCAGTGCCTGCTCTGCTTCCGGGCGGCTGAAGGGGGTGCTGGCCATGGCCGTGAGCCGCTGTCGTTCCGGACACCAGGCCGGTCGGCCGTTGGCGCTGTCGTTTGGATTGAGCTCGTGTCCAGGTCCCCAAAGCAGTTCCGCCGCATCGAGCCGCGCCAGCTCTTGATGCAGTTCGCTGCTGCTTTCCATTTGCAGCAGCACCAGTTCTCCGGTACTCACATCGGCGCTGGCCAGGCCCCAACGAAAGGGTTGCTTGCCCTGTGCCGGTTCCACGACCACGGCGGCCAGCCAGTTGTTGCGGCGAGCGCTCAGCATGCCTTCTTCAAGCACTGTGCCTGGCGTGAGCACCCGTGTGATGTCACGCCGCAGCAAGGTGCCCTTCGCGCTGCCCTTTGCTGGCGCAGCCTCCAGTTGATCGCAGAGTGCCACGCTGCGCCCCTTGCGGATCAGATCGGAGCAGTAACGCTCGGCTGCGTGGTGGGGGATGCCCGCCATGGGCACCCGTCCGACACTTTTACCTGCTTCCTTCCCTGTGAGAGTGAGTTCCAGCAGGCGCGAGAGCTCGATCGCATCCTCGAAGAAGCATTCAAAGAAATCGCCGAGTCGATAGAGCAGCACCCGCTCCGGATGGGCTGCTTTCAGCTCAACGTAGTGGCGCAGCATTGGCGTGAGCTGCGCCGGCTCCACGAGACTGTGATGGCTCCAGGCGGGCAGGTCGTCGTCATTGCTTTCGAGCAGGCTGGTGTTTGCAGAGGGGTTGTCGTTGTCGGGCTGATCGTTGACACCGTCTTGTGCGGCTGTCGCGGTCTCCTCCGAGGCCTGACGCTGTCGAGGCCTTGCTTCGGCATCAGCGGTGAGGGCTGCGTCATTCAGCGGTGTGGTGCCGTCGCCATTGCCGTGTCGATCTGCCCTCCCGGTTGGCTGGGAGTTGTCCGGCCTTGCCGGCTCCGGATCCCCGAACAGATTGCCCTGCATGGCCAGATCCAGTTGGGGCACGGGGAGCGCTGGCGGGGGTTTGATCGTAAGGGTCTTGATAGCGACTCTTCACCACAAGCTGTAAAGGTTGGCGCTGGTCATGCCGGGACCCTCGGCCCCCGCGTGGGAGAATCCCAACCACCGACCTGGCGTCGACTTACTCCATGCAGATCCTCAACACCCTCACCGTTCTGGCCCTGGTGGTGATGTCGTTCGCCATGATTGTGGCTGTGCCCGTCCTGTACGCCTCTAACGAGGACAGTGGCAACTCCAATCGCCTGATTCTTCTCGGCGGCATCGCCTGGGTGGCCCTAGTGCTGCTCAATTGGGGTGTCAGTTTCTTTGTCGTCTGACACACAGACATTGATCTGATCGCACGTGGGTCTTCCACCGAGGTGGGAGCATGTGATCAGTTTCAGCCGGTCTCATGGCCATTTTTGAGGGTCGCTTCACCGATGCGCAGAGCCTGCGCATCGGTGTTGTTGTGGCTCGTTTCAACGATCTGGTCACCAGCAAGCTGCTCAGTGGCTGTCTCGACTGCTTGTCCCGGCATGGTGTGGATGCGACCGATACCAGCTCCCAATTGGATGTGGCCTGGGTTCCGGGGTCTTTTGAACTGCCATTGGTGGCTCAAACAATGGCTCGCAGCGGCAGCTATGACGTGCTGATCACTCTTGGAGCAGTGATTCGTGGCGACACCCCCCATTTCGATGTCGTCGTGGCTGAGGCCAGCAAGGGGGTGGCCTCAGTCGCGCGTGATACGGCTGTGCCGGTGATCTTCGGGGTCCTTACCACAGACACCATGCAACAGGCCCTGGAACGGGCTGGGATCAAGAACAATCTTGGCTGGAGCTATGGCCTTGAGGCTCTGGAGATGGGCTCTCTGATGAAAGCTCTCGGTTGATTGACTGAGGGCACCTTGTTAGTGCATGCTTTCCAGGTCGCGAGGGACACAACCTCACGGCCGACTTGCGGATGTAGCTCAGTGGTAGAGCATCTCCTTGCCAAGGAGAGGGTCGAGAGTTCGAATCTCTTCATCCGCTTGCTTATTGCTTCCTGATCAGTACTTGCTGGGGGGATGCATCATCAAATCCCAGCTGCTTGTAGAAGCCCGCGCTGTTCGTCGTCATGAGGTAGACACGTTCGGCGTTCCGGATCGCAGGGGCTGCGAGCAGGGCCTCGACCACCCGGCGCCCCAGTCCTCGCCCCTGCAAGTCTCCGGCAACCACCACGTCCCAGAGCACGGCGCGATGAATGCCGTCGCTATGGGCGCGGCCGAAGCCCACGATTCGCTTGCCACGCCACAGGCTGACGACCACCGTGCTGCCTGCCAGCATCTTCTTGAGGTCGCTCGTGGTGCGGTTCTCAGCCCAGAAGGCGTGCTTCTGGAAGAGCCGGCGCAACTTGATCAGGCCCCGGCTCGGACGCAGCCCGGGTCCCATGCCAAACCAGCGCAGGCCTGGGGCTCCAGGGGCATGTTCAACCAGGCGGATGCGTGCCATGGCATTGGATGTTGGTCTTCATCATCCGCCTCTGCGTTCACCAAGGCTGAATGGTGAGAAGACAACGGAGATCCCGAACTCCTCGGCGAATTCCAGCACCCTGCACCAGGCCCTGTGGTGACCGTCTGATTCGTCTGCTGAGGGGCGAAGGATTCCGCGCAGGATCACGGGCGCCTGATGGCTCTGAAGCGTCATTTCGAACAGAGGCCAGCCCACATCGCTCTGAACCCCATCCTCCCGAAAGCTGGGCACCACATCCAGGCTGCCAATCAGTACGCGCCGGAGGTTGCTGTCCCAGCTGAAGGCAATCCCGTAGCGCACCAGCAGATCTGCCGCCAAAGCCCAGGAGCGGCCTTCTGTATCGATGACGACGGGCAGAGCTTCGCCACGGGCCCGCATGCTGCTGGTTCGTTGGAACTGAAGTGGAGTCTTCTGTTCGATGACGCTCTCGTCCGGATCGGGCTCGGGTGAAGCCTGCTTGTTGAGCAGGTTCTTGATCCGCTGACGCAGTTGATCGCCGCCATCGCTGCTGCCATTGGCTTCGAGCTGGAGTAAATCCCAGCGTTCTCCAGTGCCGCCCCAGATCATGGGGCCATAGTTGTCGTGCAGGATCCGACCGTCGCGGTTGGAGGCTGCTTCGGCATGGGTCATCACCGTTTGGATGGTGATGTCTTCCGCCTGCCAGCCCCAGCTGCGGGCAATGGCTGCCGTTTCCGCGCACAATCCTTGCAATTGCGCCACAGTTGGCGGCTGGCTCCAGGGATCGGGCTGACCTCCCATGCAGGCGCAGGAGAGGGCAACGGAATTGTTGTTGCGACCCCATGTATGCGCTGGTAGATCAACGCTGTAGGCATGGAGGCGGTGCACCCGCCCATCACCATTGATGATGGAGTGGTAGTGGCCGCTTCGAACCCAGTCGTAGTGGGTTGCCGTCCAGTGGAGATAGATGGTGGCTCCCATGTTGTCTGCTTAGCCAGGTGTTTTGAAGCGTGCTGTTTTGCAGAGCTGGCGGGCGAGTCGCGTGTTCTCAGTAGGCTGGCCCCCAGACGATCCGCTGCATCCATGCTCAAGCTCCTGCTGGGTGATCCCAATGCCCGCAAGCTGAAGCGCTACCAGCCGATCGTCTCTGACATCAATCTGCTGGAGGAGGAGATTGCTCCTCTCAGTGATGACGACCTGCGCCGTCGCACGGCTGACTTCCGTCAGAAGCTGGAGAACGCCGGCTCGCTTCAGAAACAGCGGCCCCTTCTTGATGAACTTCTGCCGGAGGCTTTCGCGGTTGTGCGTGAAGCCGGGAAGCGGGTGCTGGGCATGCGTCACTTCGATGTGCAGATGATCGGGGGCATGGTTCTGCATGAGGGTCAGATCGCCGAGATGAAGACCGGTGAGGGCAAGACCTTGGTGGCCACGTTGCCCAGTTACCTCAATGCACTCACCGGCCGCGGCGTTCATGTCGTCACCGTGAACGACTATCTGGCTCGGCGTGACGCGGAGTGGATGGGCCAGGTGCATCGTTTCTTGGGCCTTTCGGTGGGTCTGATCCAGCAGGACATGGATCCCGCCACCCGGCGCAAAAACTATGGATGTGACATCACCTATGCGACCAATTCAGAACTGGGGTTTGATTACCTTCGCGACAACATGGCCAATGACATCAGCGAGGTGGTGCAGCGCGAGTTCCAGTACTGCGTGATTGATGAGGTTGATTCGATCCTGATCGATGAGGCCCGCACGCCTCTGATTATTTCCGGTCAGGTGGAAAGACCTCAGGAGAAATACCAGCAGGCGGCGCAGGTGGCAGATACTCTCGAGCGTGCGGCCGAAATGGGGAAGGACGGCATCGATCCCGAAGGGGATTACGAGGTGGATGAGAAACAGCGCAGTTGCACCCTTACCGATGAAGGTTTTTCAAAGGCAGAGAAACTACTTGGTGTGAGTGATCTTTATGACCCTCAAGATCCCTGGGCGCATTACATTACGAATGCGCTGAAGGCAAAGGATTTGTTCGTCCGCGATGTGAACTACATCGTGCGTGATGGCGAAGCCGTGATTGTTGATGAATTCACCGGCAGGGTGATGCCTGGTCGACGCTGGAGTGATGGGCAGCACCAGGCGATCGAAGCTAAAGAGAGCCTGCAGATCCAGCCGGAAACACAGACGCTGGCTTCGATTACCTACCAAAACTTCTTTTTGCTTTACCCCCGCTTAGCCGGGATGACAGGGACGGCCAAGACTGAGGAAGTGGAGTTCGAGAAGACTTACAAACTCGAGACCACGATTGTGCCCACCAATCGAGTGCGAGCCCGCCGTGATCTAGCCGATCAGGTTTACAAAACTGAAACCGCTAAATGGCGAGCGGTGGCGAAAGAGACCGCTCAGATCCACCACGATGGCCGGCCGGTCCTGGTAGGTACCACCAGCGTCGAAAAGAGCGAGCTGCTCAGCACCCTGTTGGCCGAGGAATCCATTCCTCACAACCTGCTCAACGCCAAGCCAGAAAACGTGGAGCGGGAGGCTGAGATCGTGGCGCAGGCCGGCCGCTCCGGTGCTGTGACGATCGCCACCAACATGGCGGGCCGCGGTACCGACATCATTCTCGGTGGAAACAGTGACTACATGGCACGCCTGAAGCTGCGAGAGGTGCTCTTGCCCAGGCTGGTGAAGCCGGAGGAGGGTCATCGCCCACCTGTGCCTCTCCAGCGCAGTCAAGAGGCTTCTGGGTTTGCGGCTAAGGCAGCGCCTTCCTCAGGGCCCCACGGCAGCGCACCGAGCGAAGCCAGGGCCATCGGCAGCCTGTATCCCTGTCAACTCAGTGATGACACGGACCAGGCGCTGGCTGATCTTGCTCGTGATCTGATCAAGGCCTGGGGTGATCGTGCCCTCAGCGTGATTGAGCTGGAGGATCGCATTGCCACGGCGGCAGAGAAGGCTCCTACTGAGGATGAGCAGATTGCCGCTTTGCGGTTGGCGATTGGCCGAGTGAAGGCGGAATACGACGAGGTGGTCAAACAGGAAGAGGCTCGTGTGCGTGAGGCGGGTGGTCTCCATGTCATCGGCACTGAACGGCATGAATCCCGTCGTGTCGATAACCAGCTACGAGGTCGAGCCGGCCGCCAGGGGGACCCCGGCAGCACTCGCTTTTTCCTGTCGCTTGGCGACAACTTGCTGCGCATCTTTGGTGGTGACCGGGTCGCTGGACTGATGAATGCCTTCCGCGTCGAGGAGGACATGCCGATTGAGTCGGGGATGTTGACCCGCTCTCTGGAAGGTGCGCAAAAGAAGGTGGAAACGTATTACTACGACATCCGTAAGCAGGTCTTTGAGTACGACGAAGTGATGAACAATCAGCGCCGGGCTGTCTACACCGAACGGCGCCGCGTGCTCGAGGGGCGTGAGCTTAAGAAGCAGGTGATTGGCTATGGAGAGCGCACGATGAATGAAATCGTTGAGGCCTATGTGAACCCCGATCTCCCGCCTGAGGAGTGGGATCTTGGTCAGCTGGTGGGCAAGGTTCAGGAGTTTGTCTATCTGCTTGAGGATCTAAAGCCCGATCAACTCAGTGGTCTCTCCATGGATGACCTCAAGGCATTTCTGCAGGAGCAGCTACGCAACGCCTACGACCTCAAGGAGGGCCAGATTGAACAAGAACGCCCAGGCCTCATGCGCGAAGCTGAGCGTTTCTTCATTCTCCAGCAGATCGATACCCTCTGGCGGGAGCATCTCCAAGCGATGGATGCGCTGCGCGAATCGGTTGGCCTGCGCGGTTATGGCCAGAAAGATCCCCTGATCGAATACAAGAATGAGGGCTATGACATGTTCCTGGAGATGATGACCAACATGCGCCGCAACGTGATTTATTCGATGTTCATGTTCCAGCCAGCTCCTGCGGCTCAGCAGACAGCAAGCGCCTGATTGTCTCTGGGTCAGTCCCCCAAGAACTCGAGGATCTCTCGGTCCTTGAGGTTCTGAGATTTGCCACTACGCACCTCACTGATCGGCCGTCCCGCTGCGACGGCCTTGAGGCAGGCCTGCAGGGTGCCCACCTGGCTCTCCAGTTGATCGATTCGCTCCATCAGGTTGCGAATGACGTTGGCCTCGGCATCTGGCAAGGCGGAGTGGGCCAGCGGGTTGATCCGCACTCCACTCTGGTGAATCACCCTGCCGGGAATCCCGACCACGGTGGAATCGGCCTCCACGTCGCGCACTACCACCGAGCCTGCTCCAATGCGGGTGTTGGTGCCGATCTTCAGAGCCCCCAGCACCTTGGCACCGGCTCCCACCACCACATTGCTGGCGAGGGTGGGGTGACGTTTGCCGCTTTCCTTGCCTGTTCCTCCCAGGGTCACTCCCTGGTACAGCAGGCAGTGGTCTCCCACCTCGGCGGTTTCGCCGATCACCACCCCCATGCCGTGGTCGATAAACACGCCGCTGCCGATGCGGGCACCGGGGTGAATTTCGATACCGGTCAGGCCCCGGCTTAGCTGGCTCAGCAGCCGAGCTGGAAGTTTGAGGGGTAGGCGGGAGTGCCACAGCCGGTGGCTGAGACGGTGGACTGTGATGGCCTGAAAGCCCGGATAGCAGAGCAGGATCTCTAGAGCGCCTCGTGCCGCAGGGTCCCGCTCACGGATGAGGGCCATGTCAGCTCGGATCTGCTTGAACATGGCCTTGTCAGTTTGGACGCTTGCCTGGTGCAGGCATCATCACCTGTCAGGGGTGCGGGCTGTGGTCTTTCAGTTGGTCTGCAGACCGATCTCTTTGCGCAGCAGTTCGATCGTGTCGCTGCTCAGGTAGCTCTCAGCGCAGTGCACTTGGGGCATGCGCATCAGCTGGGACCGGTTCTGGCGCAGGCTCTGTTCCACGAGGGGCAGGCTTGGCCGATCGCAGAGCACATGGCTGGAGGCTCGCAACAGTGCCAGTAGCCGGCTACCCACGTCTGGAGTTGCGGTCATTAACAGCAGTTCATTGCCACGCATGCTGTGCAAGATCACCTCGGCGGCACGCAGGATGCCCGGGCTGATGCTCACCAGGCCCACGCAGCTTCCGGCTCTGAGTTCCTTGAGCAGATTGAGTTCTTCACGGAAGTCGTTCAGATCCACTGCCACCGCGCGCACGCCGTGACGTTTGGCCAGCTCCTCGATCGGCTGCAGGAAGTAGCGGCTTGTCACCACGGTGCCATTGCTGGCGCTCTCCAGAACACTCTCGAGCTCCTCCATCGGCACCACCTCAACGGGCACATCCAGGCTTGGCTCGAGTTCTTCAGCAATCAGCATGGAGGCACCGATATCCTCCCTCGGAGTGCTCACCAGCACCCGCGCGCCGCAGCGCAGTCTCCAGTCGATCTCGCGCGTGAGCAGTTCCCGGGTCTGCTGCAGGGTGCAGCCGGCATTGAGGAGTCCGTCAACGCATTTGCGCACCTCGCGGTCGAGATCTGTCACCCCACGGTTGCGGATGTGCACAGGGGTGCGCACTTCTCGGGGTTTTTGCTGGTCACGCACGTAAATGCCAGACCCGGCCATCGCTTCCACCACGCCGTCGGTTTCCAGCTGGCGATAGACCTTGCTGATGGTGTTGCGATGCAGACCGGTCTGCATCGCGAGCTGGCGGGTGCTGGGTAGCCGGTGGCCTGGCGGGTAGTGCCGGGCGGCGATCGCGAAGCAGATCTGGTTGTAAAGCTGGGTCGAAGCCGGAATGTCGCTTTCCTGCTGAATGTGGAATCGCACGCCGGTGGACCGGATCGAATTGCGGCCACCCTAAGAAGTGATCGTCCTGGTGACAATTGGTTGGGTGGTCAGTGTCCTGATGCCAATTCCTGAGCGCGCTTTAAAAACTCCCTCTCATTGGCACACACTTGCCCGTTCGCATGCACCACTGCGCTGTTGGTGGGCGCCAGTAAATGACACTAAACAGTGTCGTTCTCGTGCTGTCCTCGTGCTACCTGAGGTGTTTGGCGTGAATGCCTGGGTGCGCAGCATTGCTGATCGGATCGCCGCAGAAGGGGTGCCGGCGCTGGCCATGCCGCTGTTTGCGCGCACAGCGCCGCAGTTGGAGTTGGGTTACGACCCGGATGCGCTGGCGGAGGGGCGCCGTCACAAAGACAGCACCACCATGGCGGGGATCCTCGCTGACGTTCGACATGCCGCCGCCTGGCTGCGGACGCAGGGCTGCACGGAGCTCACAGTGTTGGGGTTTTGTTTCGGGGGCCATGCTGCCCTGCTTGCGGCCACGCTTCCAGAGGTGCAGAGCAGTTTTGACTTTTACGGCGCCGGTGTTTGCCAAGGCCGCCCTGGTGGAGGGCCGCCCAGCTTGGAGCTCTTGGATCGAGTCGCTGGCAATCTCACCTGCATTTGCGCTGCAGCCGATCCGCTGATTCCACCAGCGGACCAGCAGCAGATAGCGGATGCCTTGAAAGCATCTGACCCTTCAGAAGAGCGGTTGCGCTATGTGGGCATTGATGGGGCTGATCATGGATTCATGTGTGAAGCTCGCAGCAACCATGATCCAGTAGCGGCACAGCTGGGTTGGCAACTGTTGCTCGACCACCTTCACGCTTGAGCGTTATGGGGTGGTGCCGCTTTTGCCGCTCATCCTGGCCGCACGGGGAGGGGCGGTGATGGTCCGCACTGCCTTCACGACGGGTTGGTCGTCGTCCTTGTCCTTCTTCACCAGCGGCGTCTTGCGCGGTGTGAGGAACATGATCATGTTGCGGCCTTCACGCTTCGGAGGCTGTTGGATTTCGGCCTGCTCTTCAAGATCCTTGGCCATCCGCCGCAGCAACACTTCGGCGAGGGCGGTGTGTTGAATCTCCCGACCGCGGAAGATCACGGTGCATTTCACCTTGTCACCAGCCTTGAGGAAACGCTGGGCTTGGCCAATGCGGACGTCGTAGTCATGCAGGTCAATTTTGTAGCGCATCTTGACCTCTTTCACCTCGGTCTGATGCGACTTTTTCTTGGCTTCTTTGGCCTTCTTCTCTTGCTCAAATTTGAACTTGCCGTAATCCATGATCCGGCAGACCGGAGGATCGGCTTTTTCGCTCACCAGCACCAGGTCAAGTTCGCGCTCCTGGGCGACAGATAGCGCCTCTTCCCTGTCGATCACGCCAAGCTGGGTGCCATCAGCATCAACAACTCGCAGCTGCGGATAATTGATGCGTTCGTTGATGTTGGGGAGCTCACGAACAGGAGCGCGTCGATCAAAACGGGGACGTGGAGCCATTCAGGGTGTTGAGGGAACAGGGAAGGACGGCGGCCCAGCTTGGACAAACGCAGGCACTTCTCCTCTCACACTAGACCTCCTTTGATCAGATTCATCGCTTCGTTGAAGGGTTCCTTACTCCTCAGCCAGTGGGGTTGATGCTGGCGGCGAAACCAAGTTCGCTGGCGTTTGGCGAACTGTTGGGTGCGTCGGGTGGTGATGGCAATTGCATCCTCGCGACTCAGGGTTCCGTCCAGTTCCTGCAGCGCTTCCCCGTAGCCGATGGTCTGAAGGAGGGGGAGGTCAGCACCGAAGCGCTGGCGTAGTAGATCCGTTTCCTCCAGCAAGCCATCCACGTAGAGCTGGCGTGTTCGATGGCTGATTCGCTCTCGTAGGTCGATCGGGTCGAGCCCCAGTTCCAGCACCCTCCAGGGCGGGGGGCTGGAACTCTGCTGGCTGCTGATGGTGCGTCCGGTCGCATAGAGCACCTCAAGCGCGCGTTGGGTGCGCACCGCGTCGGCCGGTGCGATCCGACGACCGGCCTCTGGATCTGACTGTTGCAGCAGTGCATGACAGAGCGGTTGCCCGAGCTGTTCCATCTGGGCGCGTAGCTGAGGCTGTGGCGCCACGGCAGGTGGCTTGAGACCGCTGGTGAGGGATTTGAGATAGAGACCGCTTCCTCCCACCAGGAGGGCCATGCTCCGCGTTGCGATCGAGCGGTTAACCGCCTCCATCGCCACGCCCTGAAATTCCTGGAGCGTTAGAGGCTGGTCTGGGTTGCGCAGGTCGAGCAGGTGGTGGGTGACCTCGGCTTGCTGGGCGGGTGTTGGTTTGGCCGTACCCACGCTCATCCCCCTGTAGAGCTGGCGGGAATCGACGTTGATCACCTCGAGTTGCAGCTGCTGGGCCAGGGCGATTCCAAGCGCCGTCTTGCCACTGGCGGTGGGGCCCAGCACCACGATCACCAGGGGATGATGAGCTGCCTGATTGGGGTTGTCGGGGCTGGTGGGAATGGCACTGGTGTCGCCCATGGGTGAATCCTGGGGGTGCACCCCTGGGAAAAATGACGCCTCAGAGGCCTCTGCAAGCGCCTCTGGTGCACCGGTGGTAAATTCAGCCTGACAGGAGGCTTTGCAGACCACGAACGCATGAGCGAAGCCTCAAAGGTTCAAGCCGCCTACGGCGCTGAACAGATTCAGGTCCTCGAAGGGCTTGAGCCAGTCCGTAAGCGCCCGGGGATGTACATCGGCACCACAGGGCCGCGTGGACTCCATCACCTGGTGTACGAGGTTGTCGATAACTCTGTCGACGAGGCTCTGGCTGGGCATTGCTCAGAGATCCTTGTCGTCCTTGGTGAGGACGGCTCAGCTTCAGTCACCGACAACGGCAGAGGCATTCCGACGGACGTGCACCCGCGCACTGGCAAGAGTGCTTTGGAGACAGTGCTCACGGTGCTGCATGCCGGCGGCAAGTTCGGCGCCGGTGGCTACAAAGTGTCTGGAGGCCTCCATGGGGTGGGGGTTTCCGTTGTTAATGCCCTGAGTGAATGGGTTGAGGTGACGGTCCGCCGTCAGGGTCAGGTGCACCGTCAGCGCTTTGAACGTGGTGCAGCCATTGGCAGTCTTCGCTCAGAAGATCAGCCCGCTGATGAGAATGGCCGCACCGGTACGAGTGTCTGCTTCAAGCCAGACATCGATATTTTTACGGTTGGCATTGTCTTTGATTACTCCACTCTTTCCGCCAGGCTGAGAGAGCTTGCTTATCTCAATGGCGGAGTCAGCATCGTCTTTCGCGATGAGCGTGAATCTGCCCGAAGTCCAGAAGGTGAGCCTCACGAAGAAATTTATTTCTACGAAGGTGGTATCAAAGAATACGTTGCCTATATGAATGCGGAGAAGGAACCCCTTCATCCGGAGATTATTTATGTGAATGCCGAGAAAGATGGTGTCTCGGTTGAAGCAGCCCTTCAGTGGTGTGTTGATGCCTATTCCGACAGTATTCTTGGTTTCGCCAACAACATCCGAACAGTTGATGGCGGCACCCATATTGAGGGTCTGAAAACTGTTCTGACTCGCACGCTCAACACCTTTGCTCGGAAGCGCGGTAAGCGCAAAGAAGCTGATTCCAATCTCGCTGGTGAAAATATTCGCGAGGGCCTCACCGCTGTGCTGTCGGTGAAGGTTCCGGAGCCTGAGTTTGAGGGTCAGACCAAGACCAAACTGGGTAACACCGAAGTTCGCGGCATTGTTGACAGTCTTGTCGGTGAGTCTCTCGGTCAGTACCTGGAGTTCAATCCAGGTGTGATCGACATGATCCTGGAGAAGGCCATTCAGGCCTTTAATGCAGCCGAAGCAGCGCGCCGGGCGCGTGAGCTTGTACGGCGCAAGAGCGTGTTGGAGAGCTCCACGCTCCCCGGCAAGTTGGCAGATTGCAGTTCAAGGGATCCATCCGAGTCTGAGATCTACATCGTTGAGGGTGATTCAGCTGGTGGCTCCGCCAAGCAAGGCCGTGATCGTCGTTTCCAAGCGATTCTTCCCTTGCGCGGAAAGATCCTCAATATTGAGAAAACAGACGATGCCAAAATCTACAAAAATACCGAGATTCAGGCTCTGATCACGGCCCTTGGGCTTGGCATCAAAGGCGAAGACTTTGATCAGAAGAATCTTCGCTACCATCGCGTTGTCATCATGACCGATGCTGATGTGGATGGTGCTCACATCCGCACCCTATTGCTCACCTTTTTCTACCGCTATCAGAAGGAGCTGGTGGAGGGTGGTTTTATCTACATCGCCTGCCCTCCTCTCTACAAAGTGGAGCGCGGAAAAAATCACACGTACTGCTACAACGAGCAAGATCTCCAAAAAACGCTATCAAGCTTTCCGGAAAAAGCTAATTACAACATTCAGCGTTTCAAAGGTTTGGGTGAGATGATGCCGAAACAGCTTTGGGAGACCACAATGGATCCCACCACGCGCATGATGAAACGCGTGGAAATTGAAGATGCCCTCGAAGCCGATCGCATCTTCACCATCCTGATGGGCGACAAGGTGGCACCGCGTCGTGAATTCATTGAAACCCACAGCGCTGAACTTGATATGACCAACCTCGACATCTGATGCAGGCTTCGCTGGTTACCGCGATGCGCTGGAGCTGGCTTCTCGGTGTTGCTCTGCTGGCCCCGGCGGCCCTTCCCGCTGGAGGAGCAGATCGACGTCTTCCAGAAGTGCGACGTCGTGATGGTGGTGGGCCGTTGATCAGTGGTTCCCACGATCTTTTGCATGCCTCCCCCAGGGTGAATGCTCCTTCTCTGCGTCGACTCGACTTGGGCACCCCGCTGAGGGTCTTGCGGCGTTGGCGATGTGAAAACGGTGAGGAGTGGCTGCAAGTTCAGGTGGCCTCAACCGTGGGTACTGAGCATCCTGGTGCGGTCCAGCGTGGCTGGATGCATGGCTGACGCCCTGTTGTTCACCCGTCAGGTCGCCCTAGTTGGATTGGGGGCCATTCCCGGTGCGTGGTTGCGGCTGCGGGTGGTTAACCACTACGAACCGATGGTGCCGCGCAAACACTGGGGAACGTTTGCGGTCAACCTGATCGCGGCGTTTGGTCTCGGTCTTGTGGCAGGACTGACCGTGAGTGGCAAATGCCAGCCGGACACAGCGACAGCACCGTTGCTATTGCTGATCGCCACCGGTTTCTTTGGCAGTCTCAGTACCTTTTCCACCTTTGCGGTTGAGTTGCTCAACACCCTGAGGGCCCATCAGTGGCTGGAATGCCTTGTGCTCGCAGTCGGTTCGGTGTTGGGTGGCTTACTGGTGGCTGCACTCGGCTATGGCCTCGGGGTGGCCTGATGGAGGCGAAGACGAGCCGATTCACTCTTCAGCAGGAGTTGTCGGAGCTTGTTCTGGTGGCGATCGGTGCTGTTCCAGGCGCTGTGTTGCGCTGGCAACTGGGTCTCCATCTCGGCGAGAAGGATCTCGTTGCCAATGTGGTCGGTGCCTTGGTGCTGGGCTTGTTGGCTGGATGCCCCAGTCGCCCCCGCCGTCAGCTCCTCCTCGGCATTGGTTTTTGTGGATCGCTCACCACGTTCAGCAGTTGGATGGTGAATAGTGTTGAGCTGATTGCCTCTGGGCAATGGGTTGAGGCCCTGGGCCTGATTGGTTTGACCCTTGGCTTGGGTGTCGGCGCAGCAGCGCTTGGATTTTGGGTCGGTCGGGCCCTGACGGCCCCGGTACCGACCCGTTGAGCTGAGGCTTAGCAGGCCAGTGCTGCTTCGATCGCGGTTGTCAATTCGGTTGACTCGGGCTCAACTCCGCTCTTGAAGCGTGCGATCACGCTGCCGTCCTTGCCCACGAGGAACTTCTCGAAGTTCCAGGCCACATCACCGGCCGGCTCCATCTGGTTGAGAGTGGAGTAAGGCTCGGTTGTTGTGCCCATGGCGTGCACCTTGTCAAACAGCTCGAAGCTGGCGCCGTAGGTGGTAGAGCAGAAGGCTTGAATTTCTTCAAGCGTGCCGGGTTCCTGGCCACCAAAGTCGTTGCAGGGAAATCCCAGCACGCGCAGGCCCTGAGACCCATAGGTTTTGTTGAGTGCTTCCAGGCCGGAATACTGCTTGGTGAAGCCGCAGCGGCTGGCCACATTCACTATCAGCAGCACATTGCCGGCGTAGTCGCTGAGGCTTTTGTCATTGCCATCGGCGCCGCGCACGGTCACTCCATTCACATTCAGGCCCATGCTCATCCGATTAGGAGCGAAAACCCTAGCTGGGAACTGTTTGTTGCAGGCATGGGCCATACACTGAGCAGGCCCAGACCACAGGCCGATGGACGAGGCAACTGGGGTGGTCGCGTCCGTGGTGACCCAGCAGCTGGAATCAATGCTGGCGGCGGGGAATTACGACGCCGTCAAATTGTTGCTGGAGCCTGTTCAGCCTGTGGATATTGCCGAGGCGATCGGCAGCCTGCCGCGAACGTTGCAGGCTCTCGCATTCCGTTTGCTGAGCAAGGATGAAGCAATCGAGGTGTATGAATATCTCGAGCCGGCGGTGCAGCAGAGTCTGCTGGAGCGACTGCGCTCAGGAGAGGTGCTCGAGCTCGTTGAGGAGATGTCACCCGACGACCGTGTGCGGTTGTTTGATGAACTTCCCGCCAAGGTGGTGCGTCGGTTGTTGATGGAGCTGAGCCCGGCGGAGCGTCGGGTGACCGCACAGTTGCTGGGTTATGAGGCGGAGACCGCCGGTCGTCTCATGACGACTGAGTTCATTGACCTCAAGGAGTTTCACAGTGCCGCTCAGGCGCTCACGATCGTGCGTCGTCGCGCTCGGGACACGGAGACGATTTACAGCCTCTATGTCACCGATGGGGAGCGCCATCTCACCGGCATCCTCTCCCTTCGCGATCTGGTCACGGCCGATCCAGATGACCACGTCGGCGATGTGATGACGCGGGATGTGGTGAGCGTGCGCACCAACACGGATCAGGAGGAGGTGGCTCGGGCGATCCAGCGCTATGACTTCCTGGCTGTTCCCGTGGTGGACCTTGAGCAGCGGTTGGTGGGCATCGTCACTGTTGATGACGTCATCGACGTGATCGAACAGGAAGCAACCCGTGACCTTTATGCAGCAGGTGCTGTGCAGGCGGGTGATGAAGACGATTACTTCCAGAGCAACCTGTTCACAGTTGCCCGCCGCCGGGTGGTCTGGCTCACGGTGCTGGTGGTGGCCAGCTTTTTCACCTCGGAGGTGATTGCCCTCAACGAGCAGGTGCTGAAGGAGGTGGTGTTGCTGACCGCTTTCATTCCTTTGCTGACGGGTAGCGGCGGCAACGTTGGTGCCCAGAGTTCCACAGTGGTGATTCGTGGTTTGAGCACCCAGCGCATCCAGACGCTTGGACCCCTATGGGTGGTGGTGCGTGAGGCGATTGCCGGGGCCTTGCTGGGCTTGCTGATGTTGTTGGTGGTGGTTCCGTTCGCTTGGTGGCGTGGTGGAGGGCCTTTGGTCGCTGCGGCGGTGGGCATCAGCCTGATGGCGATCACCACCTTGGCGGCTACGGCTGGAGCGGCGTTACCGCTTTTGTTCAATCGCATGGGCCTGGATCCGGCGCTGATGTCGGCTCCCTTCATCACCACCGCCACCGATGTGGCTGGCGTCATCATCTATCTCAGCACCGCCGCCTGGCTGCTGGCCAATCTCCCCCTAGCGGCCTGAGAGTCTCACTAGGGATATTTACCTAATTTGGCGACAGTTTCTTTTCTGAGAGTCTCTTTACACTTCTTTAGGGGTACTCTTTACATAACGCAATGAACGCCAAGGAGCACGCATGATCGCCGCTACTGCTCTCGCCCCAGCTGCCTCCGCCAATGCCAAAACGCGTCGGCCTTCCGGGTCTCGATCGGTCGTGGCAGATGTCGACATGGTGCGTTCGTATCTGCGCGATATCGGTCGAGTGCCGCTGCTGAGCCACCAGCA
>NZ_UCNN01000029.1 GCF_900473935.1 Synechococcus sp. UW105
CGACCCCCACAACTACCCCCACAGAGCAGCGTCTAAGTCCAGTGTTGAAGCTATTGCTGAGGTTTTGGGCGGTTTTAGGCCTATCAAACTGATAGACCGGGCTCCAGCACGTCCCCTGCCGCAAGGTTGAGCCACACCATCGGAGCAACAGATGAGCGATAGTCATGCAGAGGAGAGACCAACCTGCAGCCAAGATTCAACCTTCCCAAGGGAATCGTTCACAGGCTCTCGTCATTCACAGTCAGAGTCCCGCCTGCCCATTGTCGAACCTCTCCAATCCGCACAGTCGTACTGCCTGCTGATAAAGCGGCATGAAGCGATCCCAGCGGAAGCTACGAGGGTCATAACGACTTCGGCTGCGATCCACGGCCTGATGTGTGGTGAGCCGGGTCAACGGAATGCCGTGACGGGCCTGCCACAGCAACACTTGACCAGCAAGATTGCGGTACTGAGCTGGGGTGTAACCGGAATGGCTACCTCGGTCATCACGTCCATCAACCGGTGACACAAGACTCACATGCAAGGCGATGTTGTTGATGGATCCCACCCGTCCAGGCTCACGACGCTGGGTCGCATCACCGAACGCCGACATACCTGAGCCATAGGCCCGGTTGTTATCAGGCACGATGCGCAAGCGGGATCCATCACGGGCAATCAGCATGTGATAACTCACCTGATCTGCATCCTCAGGATGCGATGTCTGAAATAGGTCAACAGTTGCCTGCTCTCCGATCACTGTTTCATGCAGAACAATCACCTGAGGGCTTCCATTCAGCGGTCGTCCCCAAACATCACGGCTCTCACGCTCACCAAAGTTTGTGGGATCAGCCGGCTTGTCGAGCTCCTCTGACAAATCGAGCAGCCTCGAACAGCGCGCAATCTGATCAGGAGCCACGGGTTGAAGATCAGACGGCACCAGCTCCAACAAGGGAGGTGCACTCTTCGGAGCAACAGGCAGCGCGGCCTTAGGCACGGAATCAGGATCAGCAGCCGTCCTAAAACCAGGGAGCTGAATCGCGCTACAGCCCCACAGCATTAGGAGCACACCAGCCGTTGGGGCAGAACGGATGACGTCCATCTACTGCTTGCGGTAATCCCAGATCTTCCAACGCCCAGTCTCTTCCTTCAGGGTATAGAGCCAATCGTTAGTACTAGAAGACTTTTCAGCCCCTTTTGGCGAATGCAAGGTGGAGTCTTCAGTCACCGAAACGACGATCGATGGCATCGCAATCGACGGAATGAAGCGAATGACACGATTGACGCGAATGATCGAATAGGAATAACGACTATTGTTATTTTTCAACCACTGAATCGATCCATCCGGCTTGGTGAGATCTGTCCAGAGCGGGCCGGCAGCCACCACCTGATCGGCAAGATCGGTGTTAAAGGGAGGAGCGAAGATCTGCGACTTCACAGTGAGCCATTCCTCAACAATCGCTCGGGCCTGCTGCTGGCTCAGCCCAGATTGCGAAGCCGCTGAAGGCTCTTGAGCCGGAAGAGGCTGGATCGTTGTACTGCGATCGGCATCAATCGGACGCTCCTGGGAAACAGGCGGAGCTGGTGTGGGCTTCACCGCAACCTGACGCTGGATCAGCAACACCACAAAGCCCAATCCCACCAAACCGAGTGGAAGGGCAAAAAGCAGAACAAGCATTGCCTGTTGATTGCTGAAGCCCCTAACGCAGGGAGCAAGCGAAGGTCTCTGCGATGTGAAATGCAACCGGCCCACAACATGACCACAACTTGTCCGTTCAAGTTAGTCGCCATCAAATCCCTTGCAGCGACAGCCTCACAGAAAATCATGGGGGTGGGCCACATGAACCACTTAGCCCTTGCTGTTCACCCAAGAGCACCAAAGGGCCGGAGCGGCAGCGACGTTCATGGGCACAACATCAACTTCCTGAGAAGACTCGACACCGCCCCATCACCGGCGCGCAAACAGCTGCCATGCCAACCAAACGATCAAGACCAACACCACCCAAGGGAAAAGGGAGCGCAGCAACAGGGCGGCCACCAGAACCACACCGAGGCCAATGGTGGTTTTGGTGACCAGAGCCTTGCTCTGGTCATTCATGTACTGCCAGCGGGGCAAAAGGGGCATGGAAGCTGTTGTATCGATCCGTGCAGCCAGCATGGCCACCCTCGCAACCTTGATCAAGCCGGGAAACACACCCTGATCAGCCAGAGGCGTCATGCACAGTGGGAACGAACGCCCGTTGCAGCCCGCTCCGATGTCTTCGCAGCTGCTCTCCCTCTCCACCTCCCAGCCATTCCAGTGCCTGCCCCTCACAGACGCGGTGCGTGACTTCATCCGCCTGCATGGCGAACGAGAAGGTGCCGTATCGATCTCCGGCCTGCACACCACCACGGCTCTGATTGTCAACGAGATGGAAGAGCGACTGCTCATGGACCTCGAGCACTGGCTGGATCAACTCGCCTCCGCCTCCGCCTCCTGGAAACACAACGATCTGGACCTTCGCCCAGACATCCCCGCCGATGAACCGCGCAATGCCCATGCCCATCTTCAGGCTCTTGTGCTCGGCAACCAGGTCATGGTGCATGTCACCAATGGTGAGCCCGTGCTCGGGACATATCAAGACGTGATCCTGGTGGAGCTGGATGGCCCGCGCCAGCGACGAGTTTCACTGCAATGGCTCTCCGCCTGAGCCGCCCTGCGCCTGGCGCCGATCCGGGAATGCTGAAAAAGCCACCGACCTGTCGCCATTGCCACGGCGCGAGCTGACGACTACATCAAGCATGCAGATCAATCTGCCCACGGCTGATGACCAGCGAGGAAGCGATGGCCCTGATCGAAGCAGCCATTGATTACTGCAAACAGCGTCGAAAGCTGCTGACCAATGCGGACCGAGACGCCGACGCGTTGGCAATCGATCACGAATTCGAGGAATGGCTTCACCCCCAAGGAGGAGTGCTTCCACTGATGCCTTGCCCCAGGCCAGAGGAAGCCTGAGCCAGCGGTCAAGCCGCCACTTCACCCGCCACTCCAGCCGACACTGAACGGATCAGCACCGCACCATCGGCGATCAGATCCAGACGCCATTGCCGTAGACGCGAGCGAGGCACACAGATCGAATGGGCCGCACCACCTTTCCAGAACTCAAGCCAAACCTGCTCGTCTGTAAGGGTGTGCTGCACGGACATCCCCATCAATGGCCGGGAGCATGGTGACTTCATCGCATCGCTGCAGCTAGCGCCATTGAGCCGCATCCATCTCCAGACTGTTGTGGCGAAAGCAACCTTCCGCAAGCAACGTTTGCGGATGCCAGAAGCATCGATCAAAGGGGTGGCTTTCCCAGGTCTCGCCGCGCTGATCGCCTCAAGACCGCTGCGCTATCAAGAGCAGAAGCACGGGGAAGCTGCACCTGCTCATGGGCCCACTGCTGAACCAACGTGGCCAGCAGCGCACGATCGCCAAACACACGGACCACAAGCTCCACCATTGAGAACAGATCTCAATAGAACACAAAACTTGCTTTTCTGCAAGTGATTCTCAATTGCCTTAGTAGGCGAGTCGCTGAACGCATGCATGCGATGCAATCGCCATGGCAGAGCAAGGCGTATCCCAAGCGAGATCGACGAGCGCATTGGCCTGACGCCTCGCCGAGCACCCTTCAAGCAGGCGTCCTTTTTTGGGCTTTCAACGCCTTCTCGCCGCCAGGCAGAGCCCGCGGACTCGATCCAGCCTTCCCAGGGGCGAGGTGTCGGTGGGTCCGTCCCCTTGGAGATGATCGAATGCAACGTTGGGGGTTTCAGGGCGAGGTGTCGGTGGGTCCGTCCCTTCAACACCCTCACAATGAGCACTCATCCGGTGGACCAGCTGAGCTGTAGAGGTGAAGAGCACAAGCAGTGCTGGTGAAGCCTCGGTGAACCAATCCAGCGCAGACGCCACCTGACGGATCCTGCCCACAGCTGAGCAACAGGTCCTCCAAGAGACCCTCAAACAGAGATCGCCCAGACCATGCCCTGATCAACTCATCAAAACGCCATCGCACAGACAGCGTAAAGAATCAGAACACTGCCAAATGTTGTCATCCCTATCAGACTTTTAATACGCATCCATTTCCTGTCCCACTTATACGGGGTCATCAGAACGATCGAGGTCAGCGTAAACAGTGCAAAGCCAGTTGTAGACCAATGCGGCCGCGTGCGCGTCGCCAACATGTGAATGCCGTGAGACAGGAAACAAGCCTGTGAGATATAGGAACTTAATGCTCCAAGATTGTAAATCAGCGCTTTATGCTCAAAAACAAAGCGAAGATTCGGCCTCCAGCTCATCCCCCATCAGCAAGTGAATCTTTAACGTAGCCACTCACCAGACAAAGCCGCAAGGACACTTCGCCACTTGTGTATCATTTCGAACATGGAGCAAAGCATTGTCAGCAACAGGCCATTTCGGCCATGGCGTGCCATCAACGACCCACCAGAGACGAAAGCCACAGCATGATTTCATGTGCCTAGATCTTCGGGCAACCTGACTGAGAAAATCGAAATCCTAATCCTCATACAATCGTTCTGATCTCACCGACTGATCGACTGGATTGATCGATGGAGGCAAGATCCATGCCCATGAGAAGGCTTGTGCTTCACTGAACAGTCTTGGCGGAGACGAAGGCACATCTTCCAAACAGTCCTTTTGGATAACCAGGAAGACTGAAGACTGAAGACTGCAGGCAGGGATGTTAATGGCCAGTGATAACGACCTCAAAACATGCTTAAGCCTCTACAGACTCCACCACCAGCATCACGATCGCAATGACAGCCGGAAGAGAAGTTCAGGTGAGATCTGGCCTGCAGAACAGGACTCACTAAGGGCAATCAATCCCGTCGCCAATTCTGCCAACCACCACAAAAGCACAACCGGGATGGGCTTCGGCCGCCATACGGCAGGCATCACTTCGGCTGGAGGCCCTCACCACAAACCGCTGTGCCCCACCTGGAGACTCCAACCTCACCTCATAAGACGAACGCATCAGAAGCAACGCAGCCCTTTTGTTCTGGCTCAGGTGGGGGGCTAAGCGCCAGTGCTGAAACACTCATCAAGGCGACGATCCGTAGCAATCCCAACGACAGAGCCCTTCTCCCTAGGCGATAACAGATCCACAGAAGCGTCGAGCATCGGTACTTCTGTTGGGGGATTAGGGCGGGCCTGGACAGCCCGCCTTTTTACGGCCGCGAATGAATCGTGCGCAGACCACGCGCCGCCGTCTCGTCGAAGTCGTCGGGATTGATCGGTGTGATCAAGGCAGCGTTAGCCCTCACCCTGCAACGCAGCAGCTTTCCACGCCCCTTGAGGGGCCTGTGATCAAACACAAAGTTCCCTCTAGGCCCCACATCCACCGGCAACCAAGCTTGATCGTCCTCAAAATCGATTCCATTCAGCTGGGGCTGCGTGATTGCAGTGCGAAGAATGCTTCCGTAGTCGAGGGAAACCAGAGGAACGGCATCGCCACCGAGCGACCTGCAGTTCAGCCCCTTGGGGTCCTGATCAATCACCAACCAGAGCATCTGGTGATATTCACCCCTGTTCCCCTGCACCTTGGTCGTCAGGAAATTCCCATTGGCGTCAGGTCGAACCACATCAGCCCGCTGGGCCATCACCGGCAATACCGTCCAAGAAACGGCGGTCACAACCCAGAACAGCAGCCGAGCATGCAGGATCATCGCCATCGCAACGCACAGAGAAACGACCCCATGCTTGTTCGAAACGCCTGGCGCTGGATGAGCGAAAACACCGAGGCCTCGATGCGCGTTCGCAGACATCAGTTGAACCAAGTGGTCGGGACAGCCATGACCACCGAGACTCCATGCAAAGCAGCACAGGACTGACGCTGACCTCATTCCCCTGGCCCACCGGTCCGACAGCAAAAGCCATGGCGCCAGACGAGCACCTCCAAATGGTTGGTCGCGAGACGCGCATTGCTGGCGCAGATCAACGCTCGTTCTTGAGAACACCCACCCAGGCCATGGAGCTCAGAGCATGACCCCGGTGATCGCGACGATTCAGAGGATGGCAACCGTTGTTGCCTGCTTCGGCCTGCTCACCTCTCTCGGGCCAAGCCGACCACTCCAAGCCCAAACCTTTGGGAATGAAGCTTGGGTGAACTGCAGCTACAACGGTCGCAATCTTCGATGTAGACGCAGCTTTCTCTGCAACAGCGCTCCTTGCGGTCGGTTCCAACTGACCTGGTCAGATGGCATCAGCGACACCTACACCCTGATCAGCAAGACAACCCGCACATCGTCGATCTATCGCGATCCACGCGGCGGTGAGTGGAATCTGCTCTCGTATGCCGGTTCATTTGTGCTGCGCAACCCCGCCAACGGCAACACGATCATCTTCGATGGCAGCCAACACGACTGCAGCAAGGTCTGGAAGCTGGGCAGTATCTGTGGCTGATCCGATGCAAACCCTTCCCGCGATCAGCGGCCGAGAACGTGAGCTGCAAAAGCTGATGCAGGCAGCACAACCTGTCTGGCTCGCCCAGTCAGATCGGAGCCTTGAGACGTTCAGCTCTGGCTTTGCCTGTGCACTGCATATGCATCAGCCCACCATCCCCGCCGGGCCTGGTGGAGAGCTGGTCTCCCATCTGCAATTCATGCTGGACCACCCTGACCAGGGAGACAATCACAACGCCGAACCGTTCGCCCAGTGCTACCGGCGCATGGCAGAGCTGATCCCCCGCCTCATTGATGACGGCTGCAGCCCTCGCATCATGCTCGATTACTCGGGGAACCTGCTCTGGGGCGTTGAGCAGATGGGCCGAACCGACATCACGGACGACCTGCGTTACTTGGCCTGCGATCCCACCATGCAGCGGCATGTGGAGTGGCTCGGGACCTTTTGGGGCCATGCCGTGGCCCCATCAACTCCGATTCCTGACTTGAAGCTGCAGATCCAAGCCTGGCAGCATCAGTTCGCAGCAATCGCCGGTGATGCAGCGTTGCAACGCGTGCGCGGCTTCTCGCTGCCGGAGATGCACTTGCCCAATCACCCCGAGACGCTATTTGCTCTGATCCAAGCCCTAAAAGAGTGCGGTTATCGCTGGCTTCTCGTGCAAGAGCACAGCGTAGAAACCCTGAATGGAGCAGCATTGCCCCGCGAGCAAACCTTGGTGCCGAACCGTTTGATCGCCCGCAACTCCAACGGGGAGGAGATCAGCATCACTGCGCTGATCAAAACCCAGGGATCCGACACCAAGCTGGTGGGTCAGATGCAACCCTGCTACGAGGCCCTTGGCCTGGAGCGACAGCCGCTGGACACGTGCATGGTTCCGGCCCTGGTCAGCCAAATCGCCGATGGTGAAAATGGCGGCGTGATGATGAACGAATTCCCTGCTGCCTTCATTCAGGCCCACGAGCGAGTGCGCAACGAAGCAACGCAGGCGATCAATGGCACGGAATACCTTGAGCTACTGCAAGCGGAAGGGATTGGGCCAGAGCAATTCCCGCCGATACAGGCGGTGCAGCAGAAGCGCCTCTGGGATGCCGTGGAAAGTGAGCTAAGCGCAACCGCCGTTGACGCTGCGATCAACCGCTTGCGACAAGACGATGGCGGCTTCTCCATGGATGGAGCCTCCTGGACCAACAACCTCAGCTGGGTGGAGGGCTACACGAACGTGCTCACACCGATGCACCAACTCAGCGCTGACTTTCACGCCCGCTTTGACGATGCTGTCGCTGCTGATCCAGCCATGAGCGCGACACCCCACTACCGCAACTGCCTCCTGCATCTCCTGCTGCTGGAGACCAGCTGCTTCCGTTATTGGGGGCAGGGCACTTGGACCGACTATGCCCGCGAGATTCACAGCCGCGGCGAAGCCCTACTAAGCAAGCCGCAATGATCAAAGACAGGAGCTGGCCATCGTGCCGGCCTTGCCGATCTGGCATCACCAGCCGCTCGACTGGTCTCAGCAGAGAACAAAACTGAGCGGTGACTAAAGCCTCAGCAAGGTGCGTAGCCAACGCACAACTCGTGTGATCACAGCCCACAACCCTTGGCTGGAGGCAGGGCTTTCCGGTCGGGCCAAGGCTGCAGGTGCAGCGGCTGGCCTTTGAGGTGCATAGCCCTCGAAAGCGTGCTGCACTGCTTCGTCTCCTTGCAGATCAGCCACAAGCGTGCGCTCACGAACACGGGCGCCGCAGCCTGGTGAGTAACGACCCTGGTATTGACGCATTCCAGTCATCAGAACAAGCCTCCAATTACGAACAAACCATCAGACCGGATCCACCTCCTGAGCGGATCTCTCACGGCAAACCTTTTCCCGAAATGCGGATGTCGCCAACATGAGCACCAACACCGTTGGCTCCGCAGCACGGGCAGGATCAGACCAAACAGCGTCAAGCATCACAAAGGAGCCGACGGCGGTGCCACAGCCCAAGGCTGTGGCCGCCATCACCGACACCACACCACACAGCAAAGGGGTACGACTCAGTTGTTGGTGATTCAGCACGGTGTTCATCACAGCCACGCCGCTGCTTTCACCATGACCACAGCTGTCGAAGCAGGCAGCCAAGGAGAGAAAAAGGATCGAATCATTTCCGGATTCACCGGAATAGAAGCGAGCTGGGCAGCCATGGCCTCTGGAGCAGGGTCCAATTGTGCAGATGCTCACGCCCCAAGCTGGGCCAAAGGCGAAGCGATCCCAAGCAGAAGCAGTGCTTTCCGCATCAATGGCACCAACACCTTTAGAACGGTGATGCTGCAGTCACATCAATGAAATTCGACAGCTCAAATGCTCAACCAATGGGGAGCGTGATCTGTGATGGAACCCACGCCCCATTCCACGCTTTGGCCTGCCCGCTGCATCCAAGTGCCACGCGCATTGGCAAACGCAAGTAAGCGCAAGACGCCAATGCAGCGACTTTGGTCTCGGTCACGAGAGCTTTGACGTGCAGAAAACCGAGGACCATTGCTTCATGGAAGGCTCTGGTGGGTTCTGCCATGAAGCCCAGGCCTAGCTGCGCGGGTTCAGTGGCTCTGCCAAGTTCAGGGCCTCTGCCAAGTTCAGTAGCTCTGCCCACAAGTGTTGCTATCAAGCTGTTGCCGCTGGGGCGACGTCAACGATCCAGATTGGCGTGTCTGTGCTTCGACGAGAGTTGAAGCAGGTTCGAGGCCCTGTCGTGGTCTTCGGTTTTGGTGAGCTGGCGAACGAGATTCCAGGTGTCTTGCGCAGACATCTCGCCGTTCTCTTCCCATTTGAGGCTTGAGAGCTGAGAAGAGTTCATCGTGGGACCGCCTGGTCATTTAAACCTAGGTATAAGTGCCGGAATGGCGTGACCCTAGCTTCACACTTGTTTCCTGTAGAAATCCTGAAACTGCTCAGACGACAACAGAGGCCAGACAACGTTCCAGCCAGGGATCATGCCCTGCAGCAACACTTTCTCTACCTGCTTGGCAGCCAAGTGAGCCCGCGCCAACCAACCGGAATGGAGGGGCGAAGCCAGCCAAGCCTCGATCAGAGCCCTGCCAACCAGGATTGCCGAGCAATCTTCCCTACAGCCAGGCAACTCTGATCGTTGACCAAGACGTTGCAAGCATGAAACCTGCTGCTTGAGTATTCCTACCCCATCACAGTTTTTGGTATCACAAGCAACGACGATGAAAATTTGCCATCAATACGTTATCAATAGCCGCAATCATCCAATGAGCTTCTCAATCACTACGATTGCTGCAGGCACGGCAATCTACATCTACTTTCTGGCCATACTCGGTCCGGCACTGCGCTGACCACCACCATCAAGACAAGGGGCAGAGACCCGACCCACATGGGACCCAAGCCTACAAGCCAGCGCGAACTGAACTGAATCCAGAACGCATTTTCTGGCTTTCATTCAAGCAAAGTGGAGACCCTTGACACATCAAGGCGCTGAACGACATTGCAGCAAAGAGAAACTGGCGCGACTCAAGAAAGCAAGGGAGACAGAATGATGTGCATAAAAAGATATACTGCAGCACCAATCAGGATGGTCGTAAGCGAAAAGCTCATCAAAACTCCCTTGCTTGAGCACCTTTTTAGGCGAGATTCAGCAACCAATAACCAAAAGCACATAAAACTTTGACAGAGCAATAATACTTAGACCCTGCACTCATGAGAGTGGCTACTGCAAGGCCATGTAATTGGCGGCAATTCGATCACACAAACACCAGCAAAACAACAGTAAAATTACCGGCAAGACGCTTTTAGCAGCGGTCTGCACAAATATCGGCGAGCAAACAGATGACTCGTCACCATTAATACGCCAAGGGAGAAGACAGCCGTTGATCCAAACTAAACGGGCAGGAAAGCACCAGGGAGCTATTGCTATTATCATCGCCAAGACAGACTCGTGATGCCGCCCGGACATCACACTCCTGCAGCGCACTCCGTTTCAGGCCCCCTGAGCCTGTGAACAACTAGGGCGCCAACAAAAAGGTGGAACGAAATGAACGTCTAGGCTGAACTACTGACTTGGAAGGCTGACTCGATACAGCGTATCGGCGGCTGGCTTCCATTGCACAAGATGACGGGAGTCGATCTTATAACTATTGAGGCAGTCCCAAATATCATTACCCGGCAAAGTCGTCTTCGACCAATTGTCTCCTTGGCTTTTCATTTTCTTCCTATTACTGTCTTTCCATTCAGTCCACTCCATCTGTGGATAAGCAGAAACATATTGATTGAGGATAACAAGCGTGAAATCCATTGCTCACCTGGGCCAGGAATCAATCAAATCATAACATTACGATGGGCGCATACATCAGGTGATCTGCACATTTTGATGCATCGATGGAGCATTCGCCAATGCTGGCAATCCACTCTGAGATTGTTGTGATCAATCCTTCAGCGATACTGCCTCATTTAGATCAGTTGGGTGGCAAGATCAACCGCACTTTGAAGAGCCCCTTCAGCCATGCCAAAGCCTGGCCCGGCAATCCAATCTCCACAAAAACCAACTGCGCTGGGCTCGCACCATTGAAGGGAGTTGGGTAGGGGGGCATCCAGGGGCTGAGACGCTCCCCAACGCATCACGCCTAAGGATCGGGCCAGGGCAAGTGCCTGAGCCAACTCGGGCCAAGGCAGCAACAGCTCAGTCAAAGCTTTCCGTTGGCGTGCTTCTTGCTCCACCAACAAACCAGGCTGGCTAGCTGGCGTAATTGGGGATCCGTCGTCCAAGCCGTGGACGACTAAGCCCAGCCTGTGATCTTGCTGACGATGCAGAACAATCCGTTCGATACCAAATTTTGCTTGAGCTTCTGTTGTCAACCAAATTTGCCGAGGCAGATGATCGGAACAGCGAGGGAATTCGAGCATCAAATTCCAACGTACCGATGCACGCATCTCACTAATTTGCTCGAGTGCAGCATCGAAGCAGGGATCCACATGCAACGGAACTGCCGAACGTAAAGGAACATCGCGCCAACCCAACATCGCCAGGGAACGGGGATGGGCCAAAAGATTTCCAGTGACCACGAGAGAACGTGCCCGACGCTGACCTGAGAGACACCACCATCCGTCTTCCCTGCGCAGGCTGCTGATTCGTTCTCCAAACGCCCCTTGCGTTTTTGAGCCTGCAGCCTTCAGCAAAGCTTCCGGTACAGATGCCATGGTTGGCACACCACGAAAACGTGGGCCCTGAAGCAGTGGATGATCGGGTGGATCGACAATCGAACCCGCCGCACTCAAGCCAACAACAAGACCTCGATCGGGCTGAACAATTCCCTTCTCAATCAGCGGATTCCAGAGTTCAGCAAGAAGACCCTGCGGTGGTTGGCTGAAGCTGAAACAAGGTGCTCCATGATCAAGCCGCCAAAGCGAATCATCACGTCGGCGCCGCGACGCCGCTCGGCCACCCGGACCACGACCAGCCTCTAACAGCAAAATTGTGCCGTCAAAACCGCGTTGTGGAAGCGAAGCAGCAAGACCAGTGCCGGCAAGACCAGCTCCGATCACAGCAAGATCAACGTCTAAGTGCGGTGAATCACGAACAACGGTCATGAAGCGCCAAGGGCCAAGGGGTTCTGTCCAAGCGAATCGTGGGGAACTCCATGCCGGTCTGAGACCTTCGGCGATCCACCGCGTGCAGCTCTTCTGAAAATCTAGGACGCCTGAGCTGGGTCAATCGACCGCAAGCCGAGCGTCCGTCGGGCCTGGTTCACCAGGTCTTCACCAGAAATCGT
>NZ_UCNN01000003.1 GCF_900473935.1 Synechococcus sp. UW105
TCTCCAACTGGAATGCGGCATCGGCAACCTCCTACTCCGCCACCTTCACACCAACAGCTGACAGCACCAGCAACGGTGTGATTTCTGTTGCCAGTTCCAAGTTCTCTGACTCCGCAGGCAATACCAACAGCGACGGTTCCGATAACAACAACTCCGTCACCCTCTCCGTCGACACTGTCAGGCCCACTTTCCAATCCGCTGCCTCCAACACTGGCGGCACCAAAATCATCCTCACCTACAGCGAAACACTCTCTTCCACAACCGCTGCTATCAGCACCTTCTCGGTCACCACTGCGTCCAAAGACAAACCCATCACCGACGTTGCCATCGCTGGCTCCACCGTTGAACTCACTCTCACCAACACCATCGGCAAAGGCCAAACGGTCACCGTTGCTTACACAGACCCATCCAGCTCCGACGATGCCAATGCCATCCAAGATTCCACTGGCAATGACGCCGCATCACTGAGCAGCAACTCTGTCACCAACAACTCCACCGTTGCCTCTGACTCCTCAGACAAGGACTCCTCAGACAGTGGCTCAAATCCATCAGACACCAACGCCCTCGTTCTCAACAGCGACAACTCCTTCAACGTCACCGATGGTGACACCAAAGGCCTCTGGCTCAAATTCAACGTCAAGGCAGCCAGCACCAAACGTCAAAACTGCCTCAAAATCATCGATCAACATGGTTCCGTCCTCGGTGCCATTGGCGCCACGCAAAACTCCAAAAACCTCGGTAGCCACGCCATCTTTATCCCAGAAGGCTCAACCATTGCCTTCCATCAGTTCAGCAACAACCAAGCCATCAACAGCTCTCCGCAGCTCAACATCATCGAGCAAGCTGACGGCAGCTTCCAGCTAAAACTCAACGATGGAGCCGATGACAGCGATCACGACGATCTCACCATCGACATCACCACCGCCACAAGCTCTCCCAACGCAAGCGCCACATCCATTGCCACAGAGCAAACCGGCATCCATGACTCCATCCTGGATCTCTCCTCCATCCCCGCAGCTGGCCAAACACTCCAACTCACCATCAACAGCGATTGCTCCTTTAAAAACAGCATCGCCATGGTCAAACTCACAGAGGAAACAGACGGCAGCTTCTCCGTCAACGGAAAAACCAATGCCAATGCCACAGCCTTTGATCAAGCCGTCAAAGACCACCTCATCAACCCCAATGGCACCTCCATCACGGCCACTGGGGTACAAACACAAACCATTGACTGGACCCTCGCCTCAGCAGATGCCGGCTTCTACTCGCCCGTTCTGATCAACCCCAACGGTGAGCTCTACACCTACGGCTCTAGCTACGTCAAAATCCTCGGCTGCAACTTCTTTAGCTTTGAGGACACCCACCAAAACAACAGCTCAGACTTCGATTACAACGACGTCTCCATCCTCTTTCAAGTGATCTAAACCGCGCTCACAGCACAAGCAGGGCAACAGACACGGTTGCGCGGAGTGATCAGACCTCAACATCAACAAGGCAGCCAAACAGCGCGGCAGAGCAGATCACACCATCTCGCCCAAAAGCTCTCGCTCGTTCTTGCAGCGAACAATCATCGGCTCCAGTTGCACATAAGCCGCTCCACTTGCACAAAAAAGCAGGGACAAATCAGGGACGAGCCCCTCAAACCCACTGCAGTCACAAACTAATGGGTGGCAGCAGCAGCCACCAGGGCCGGTGCTGATCAGCCGGTTGGGTGCCGTTTGACGCCTCTCAATTCAAGTTCCCTGCCCACGATTCTGCCTAGAGGCGGTACCGAGTAGAGATCGATCAGAAGCAAGTTGTGGGAGAGAAGGATCCACTCCGTTAAGTCACTCCAAGTTGGCCAGTCACCGCCTTGGCACTCAAAGGCCCCGCTACTTACGGGGCGGGGCCTTTCTCTTTAGTCAGTTTGCGAATCAAGCACGTAGGAGGGATGGAAAGAAAATATGAAAAAACAACTTTTTCATAGGCTCATCATTGCCAATATGAATGCCGCCTTCGATGGATTCGACTTGCTCGTCAGTGAGTTCGAGGATTTGGGCTTGGGTGTTGAGTTCACTCATGGGTTTGAAAGTGAGGTGAGTAGGTGTAGTATCGGCAAAGAAGAGTCAAAGCAAGACAATCCACCAGGGAAGAGGCGAACCTGGATCACTCGTAGGAAAATCGGTACCTGGAGGCAACAACAAACCACCAGTTACATCTTGTAGTTCGTCATCCGTTAATGAACAGGGAGACTGATCCGCATGAACGTCATTGTGAATGGTCATTAGAATGAGTGGGTGAGTGTGTGAGGTGTCGGTGGCGTTTCCTCCGACATTCACAAGATCACAGCCCTTCTGGTGATCCCCAGTGCCTGGATGTGGTGGGGATGTAGGCAAGTTCTGGTGATGTTCTGGTGAATGGCTCAGATCCCAGTGAGAAGGTGAAGCACAGACACCAAAGCCATTAAAAAACCCCGCTCGTGGCGGGGCTTTTTGTTCGCTTGCAAGCTTGCCTTCCGTCAACCAGACACGATCCTGTAGTGAGGGAGATTGATCATCGGGGGGATGATCAGGGACCAATCGGGTTTCCGGCCGCCACCTTGGACAGCGACGAGATCATCGTCCTGAATGGATTGCAGGTCTGTGGCCTGGACTTGAGTGGTGAGGTCGGTCATGAATTTAAAATTGAGTGAGTGAGTAAAATGGATTAAACAGGCCCGCCAATCAGCGGCGGCGGAGAATTTCGTTGATAACAATCGGCAATAGGATTGAGGTGACGACACCGCCGCCTTCCACGGCCTCCAGTTGGGCTTCCGTCAGTTCAACAATCTGATCATCAGCACTGAAGTCAGACTGGGCATAGTTTGAAGTGGTCATGGGTTTAAAAGTGAGTGAGTGAGTGAGTGAGTTGAGTGGGTGATGTGCCCCCTCGACTCCTTCAAGATCTCAGCTGCTCTGGTGAACCACACTCCACTGCTCTGGTGAGCCTCCTGCC
>NZ_UCNN01000007.1 GCF_900473935.1 Synechococcus sp. UW105
GATATGTAGCTCCGACCTTGGACCAGGTACGAGAAGTGTTGGAGCTGTTGGAGTAGCCCCCACCGTGAACTGGTGTGACCAAGATCACAGACACCGTTAACCCAGGTCAATGAAGCGGGTGGCGATCACGGCGATGGTGTGTGAGTCGGAGGGATGACCTCTACTACTAACTGGAAATCATGAACAACAACGAACTCACACTCGATCAACTGCAATCTTTTAGCGGTGCAGGCACAGAAACCCACTGGCACCAAAAACTACGAAACGCAAAGCGCTCTTACGACCTCAAAGCACTTGCAAACTCTGGCGAACTTGTTAAGAAGATGAAATACATCCCTGGTGAAATGTATTCCTTGATTCCCGGAGATATGTATTGATGAGTAATTTTAGGGCTAATGTCACTCGCGACGAGCGGTTTTTTTATTGACTGTGGTGTCTGCACTTGAGTCTCTTGCGGGCATCTGAGCCTTTCACCAGAGCTTCACCAGAACTTGCCTGCTTCCCCACCACAACCATGCACTGGGGTTCACCAGAAATGCTGTGATCTTGAAGGAGACGAGGGGGCAACACCCCCAACTTCAAATCACTCCTTTCAAACCATGACTACTTTCAACACTGACTACAACAACACTGAGCTGCTCGATCAAGAGCTGACTGATGCAGAGCTATCAGTGTCAGATGAACAGCTTGATGGAGTTGCTGGAGGAAGTAATTTCAAACCCCATCCAATTGGTAGGTTCCCATACTGGGCTTGACTTTTGTGGTCCTGGTGGTTCTACCTTTATGACAGCAAAGATCCTGGACGGCTGCCCGCAGTGCTGATCCCGGCGGTGACGACATCTGATCCCCTGCTGCAAACACGATCACCAGCCCCGCCACGTGCGGGGTTTTTTATTGCCAATTGGTTCGCAGCTAAACAACAAGAACTCACCAGCTGAAGACCTAAGAAACGAATAGGACCACTCAATAGACAACACTGACGTGTCGCTATCTCGTGGTCCAAACCTGCCACATCCCTAGCACCAGTCAAGAAACAAATAAATAACCAACTTAAATCAATGAAACACAAACACTATGTAGGCCCAAATAATCCTTCTGTTAATGCAGAAACAGATGTTGCTGCATATCCAATCTCTGAAAGAGAGAAGTATCCATTCGAACATAGGATCTCTGAAGACGAAGCTATCTACCTTCTACCTTCAAGAGAGTATTGTCGTATTAAAGGCGTATCTGAATCTTTTAGCATCTGACCTTATGGCGACGTAGTCGTCACCTACAACCCCTTACAACCATAAAAGACAATGGCTAACAACTATACTCAAATCCTTGACGGTATTGATGACCAAATCGCTGACCTAAGGACAACTCAACCTCAATATGAATTGCAGATGGCTGCACTACAAGCTGCTATCGAAGAGATCCCTGCACGTATTGCTGACCTGGAAGACCTGAAGACACAAACAATGGAGCTTCGCGTAACTCAAGTTGATGTGAACTTGAATCTGCGTCTGACTGGACTTATCTCAAGACAAACAGTACTTCTGTTGGTTCGTGACAGGACCTTCTAAGTAGTTAAATCCAAGGCAAAAGGAACACCATTTTTAGTTACAAACTTCCTTCCGTATGGGTCGCTTGCTTCAACAGCTTCACCTTCTATTTTCTTGCTCCCATTATTGGCTTTTTTGTTTTCATCATTGCCACCGGCAACTTGCTTTAGCTCATCAATTGAGAGTTCATGGTCAGAGCTGGTTTCAGACATGGGAATCAAAACTCTTCTCTAAGTCTAGATGTGGCTTGTCTTTTAGACCATAGCCTAGAAATTTGTCAGGTTTCGATGTGCCACCCATTTATGGTCCATTGGAGAGGCTTATCACCCTCGCCTAAATCCATTTCTTGGCTCGAAGAATTGCTATTGGCCTTCTTGTACCCGCCACCTTGTGCTCTGATACCGCCAGATATTTTCTTCATCTCATCAACTGAGAGCGCATCGTCAGCCTTCTTTTTAGACATGGGAATCAAAACTCTGCTCTTAAGCTAGGCTTGATTCTTGAAGTCGTACATAATTCTAATAAATACTTAACTCAGCCTGAGCTGCGTAATTGCTGAACCAGCGTTACCATCACTTTATCAGCGCCCATCTAATGTCAGAAGAGCAACTCAAAGCCTTTCTCGAAAAAGTCAAAGCTGAGAACAGTCTTCAAGAGAAGCTCAAATCTGCTTCGGATGCTGATGAGGTTGCCAAGATTGCCAAAGATGCAGGATTCAGAATTACGGCTGATGAGCTGAACAAGGTTCAACAAGAGATTCCAGAAGATCAGCTGGAAGGAGTGACTGGGGGTCAAGGTGGTTATGCAAATAAAGGCATAGCTGGAGCCACTACTTTCTGGCAAGTTAAAGCGATGTTTAAGGATGAGATGGATGAGATGATGGGGTGATGGCGTCACCCTATGCCCGCCACAGAAGAGACTCTTGCTAACACAGAGATTTTTATTGCTGCAGAACACCTATCAACCCCACAAAAACTCCACCAATGCCTAGCACTAATCAATAATCAGCCCCGGTGCGAAACGCGTAGTTCCTCCAGCAGTGCTATGACTACTGTGTTAGCACCTATCCCATGTCAGAAGAGCAACTCAAAGCATTCCTGGAAAAAGTCAAAGCTGACACTAGCCTTCGGGAGAAGCTGAAAGCAGCTGCTGATTCTGATGCAGTTCTAGCGATTGCGAAAGAGGCTGGATTTATGATTTCTACTGACGACTTTAAGAACGCTCAATCCGAGATTTCAGAAGATGAACTGGAAGGCGTAGCGGGAGGTTTGTTATTTGTGTTCACCTTTTTTGCAGTTATACCCTGCGTAGCAGGAGATAGATAGCTTGTTGACTTGGATTTACCAGCCTTCCTTTAGCTTAGAGTTTAAACACTCAAAGCCCCTACAACTGCAGGGGCTTTTTATTTCTTCAATAGCCCGCCCAACCCATCAATCAGCCTCCAATACCTGGCACGATTGAGCGGATTTAAGCAGAGATAGATGAAGCAATCAGCTATTCAATAGGCATGAAATCTTCCTCAGTGCCTTTGCTTCGGGAACCGACCGTCTTTTCACGCCTATTTTCAGCAATCGGCTAAAACAACCAGAAGGAGGGCATCTTATACAATACCTTTAAAAAAGAAATATACGAATATGGGATTTGACTGTAACTCTCGTCTGTAATCCTGTAGCCACGAGACTTCCATCTTTCATGGCAGACACGGGGAGCCATCAGGGCAAAATAAGCATTCATCAATGCATAAATACTGGGCCAGTACGGATAAACAGAAGGCAAATAGCAAACTGCGACCATTGCTGCGACATATACGAACAGAATCTTCCACCTAGTTGTGTGAAACCAGAAAAAGAAGCCAAACACAAAGGCAAGGATTGATGCCCACGTGTAACTCACAAATTTATTTTCCGGATAATCATGCGGATTGTTATAAAGAGGCATTATTTATCGAAGGCTTTATGCGTTATACGAGCTTGGTGCCTAAATTCATCCCAAACGCAACGAAACGACTGTTCCAAACCTTGTTGAATTGGTTCCATCAGCTTGATCCAGGCGATCTGAAGCTAGTCGGGCTGCGATGTGATCCACCTTCGCATGAGCTTCAAGCAGCCTGTCGAGCCACCGCAAGCACAGCTTGAGACGCGGGCCTCAATCAGCCATCGGGCGCAATTGGATCAGCTTTGCTTCGAGATAGGTGAGGAAGGGCTGGCTGGATAAGGGATGACCACTCACCTTCGCCACGAGATCCTCTGCATTCAGAGCCCGCCCCACGGAATGCACCTTGTCTCTCAACCAGGCGAGCAGAGGTCTGACATCACCGCTGGCCACGTGCTGCTCAGGAGGACCGATGTCTGCCGTCATCGCCTCACTGAGCTGAGCACTGACTAAGTGCCCCAAAAGATAGGAAGGGAAATAGCCGAAAAGGCCCTCACTCCAGTGAACGTCCTGAAGGCAACCCTGGGCATCGTCGGCAGGGGTGACGCCAAGCAGCTCGCCATAGCGACGGTTCCATTCCCGCGGGAGGTCCTCCACAGGCAACCCTTGCTCCAGCAACGCCAACTCAAGGTCTGTACGGATCATGATGTGAAGCCCATAACTGAGCTCATCCGACTCCACTCGATTCGGACCCGGAACAATCGGATTCATTGCCCGCCACAACATCGTGGCGGAATCAAGAGGCGACCCCTCGGCAGCAAAACGCTGCCACCAACGCTGCGCAAACGCTTCACTGCGCGCCACTCTGTTCTCCCAAAACAGGGACTGACTTTCATGCACCGCCATGGATGTGGCCTGTCCCAACGGCCAGGCGAACCATTGATGACTGGCAGTGGGCAATCCCTGCTCATAAAGGGAATGCCCCCACTCATGAGCGGTCGCCAAGAAACAGGAGAGGGGTTGACCGGTGACCACCCTTGTGGTGAGACGGAAGTCACGCGGACCGAGCGTGATCGAGAACGGGTGAGGTGAAGTGGCCACACAGGTGATCGCTGGATCACGGCCCCATTCCTTCAAGAGCTGATCACACAAACGGTGCTGCTGGGCTGCACTGAGATCCCAATCGACACCACGAGTCGATGGTGCTGCCTGCACCTGATCGAGCAGTTCCGGCAAGCGCTGGCGCAAGGGAGCGAAGAGCTCAAGCAGGCGATCGAGGCGCAGATCAGGTTCGAACGGCTGAGCCAGGGTCTCCCAGCAGCCTCGCGGCTCATCCAACTGACGAGACTGCTCCTGACGCAAACCAATCAGACAGCGAAGTGCCGGTGCGAACAAAGGAAAATCATTGCTGGCACGTGCTTGCTGCCAGCAGTCATACCCTTCAGCCTTTGCGGTAGCGAGAGCTGCCACCAACTCTGGATCCTGCCGCTGCTGACGGCGCAGATCCTGCTCCAGCAGCTCCAGATTCCTGCCCCGCTCCTGTTCATCACGCTCTGAGAGCTGCTCAAGGCGACGGGCATGCTGCCAATCAGCACGAGCTTCAGCGACAAGCGCGGCGTAATCAGCCGAACTCTGGCGCTGATGCAACTGACGGGCCAGCAGCGTCAGTTGCTCGCCTCTCCAGGGGGCACCTCCAGCGGGCATCCGGGTGTTCTGATCCCAATAGAGCGTGCTTTGAATGCTGCCAAGAAGCCGGGTCTCATGGAGATGACGACCGAGACGATCCCATGCGGTTTTACCGCTCACTCCGATCTCCCGTCCTGTGATCAGACCAGCCTGGCAAACCAAGCGACAGATGCGCCTTACGCCTCTGCAGTCACGAACACAACCACTCAGCCGAGATTGTCTGAGATGTCAAACCAGGTCTGAAAGGAAAGAGGCGGCAAAGAAACAGATTGCCCCCAAGGGAACACATCAAAGGCAGGTCAGGCCATCGTCGAAGACGTCAACGCACAAGACCACCATGCTGAAAGAAGATTGGATCCGTCTGGCGATGCCTGCCGCGATCACGCTGCTGGCTGCAGCAATCATCGTGAGCCCATTTACAGCGAAGGCACAACTGGACGGAGCGACCGTCCATGTGAAACAGGCCTGGGGCGATCGCTGGGACATCAACGACTGCAGATAGCCCTCCACCAGACAGATCAGCCTCAAGCAGTGAAAGAACCGTCGGCACTCGCAATCCCAAGGAGAGCACCAAGCCCATGAGCAAGATCACATTCCCAAGTGATCTTGCTCAAGTCATCAAGCCGACAACGGTCTGAGGGTGGCTGGCAACAGACCCGAGAACCCTCCAGCGCCATGGCATATCAACGCCCTCGCACGAGCCTCGCCATCACCGTTGCCCTCAGCGTGGGCATGCTCGCCACCTCGCCACAAAGCCAAGCCAGAGGATGGTTCGCCTGTGCGGTGGAACGAAGCAGCGGAAACAAGGCGCTGGTGGTGGGAACAGAGGAGGTGAGCCTGGATCCAGCCGTGCCGTTTCAGGCCATCCCCATGCCACCCAACCCGAAACTGATGCTGGCCTCCGGGGCGACTGCAGGCCGCTGTTATCTCACTGACCGCCAGGAACGTGCTGTGCTCAACCGCTGAGCAGACAAGGCAGGCCCACTGAGCGAAACGCTGGGATTCGCTCAGCCTCCATCCACCTGACAACCCACCAAAGCACCGGCAGCACCGCCCAAAGGCACACCGATCCAGCGACCATTGCCTCGCGAAAGTGCTGCACCAAGGCCCGCCCCAAGCAAGCCACCGATCACGCTGCCCTCGACACAGCTGTTGGTGTCTGGATCACTCACCGTGGTGGAGGAACGATCCCTCTCATCATCAGCGTCATCGAAATCGTCGAGGAACACTGAATCGCCGTGGTGATCGGCAAGCACCGGAAGCACACTGCAGGTGCAGACGGTGAACAACGCCAGGCCGGTGATGGCAAGCGCGCGTTTCATGGCGAGACGAATGCAACCCACCAAGCCTGCTGCTCCTGGGCTCAGAAGCGTGACTGAAACACATCGAATATCCATTCAGATGTGACTGAGTCAGACACGGCCCTCAGGGCTGAAATGCACCTCACGACCAGCCACCCTGCCATCCGCTGCTTGTCAGGACTTCTTCACAAGCGATCAGACCCAGGCGTGGAGGCTTCGAGGCCCACACAAGGAACACAGGCCGAAATCATGGCAAGTTGCCAGATGGCTTAAGCAGAGCCGAGGCTCATCAAAGCAGTGAAGCTGACGATGTGCCCCAGCCAGTCTGAGTGAGCTGCGCTCACCCACCAGGGTGATGAAGAACGACTAAGGATGATCCCGCCTGATCCCGGAATTGTCAGACTCTGAAAACATGACCGGAGGTTGTCTCGTGAGCGACCCAATCAAAGCGCCGGCCTGCCACCTGAGCTGGACCGTCACAAAGGTGTCCGGACGGCTGTTTGCAGTAGCCGCCACCTTGAACGGCGCCGACTATGACTTCGTTGGCAACTTCCAGTCGTTAAGAGAGGCCCATGCTGCCGGACGCCTCTATGCCAGCAATCTCGCGCATCACCAACTGAGCACCCACAGGCTGATCTCCAAAGCAGCCTGAACCGCGGTTCAAATCCATCAGACTGTGCCGGTGGTTTGATTTGAACCGGCTGTGCTGCCGCTTGTCTACCACCCTCTGTATTCAGCCCCCCTACCGAGCAGCCATCGCTTCCCGATGGCCAAATTCAAGCTGCTCTATCACCATCTGCTGCACAGCTCCCTCATTCAGGAACAACAGATCCACCGGCCACTGAGCATCAGCAGGCGTGATCTCGAACTCGCGCACAATCGGCAGTACCACCAATCTTTTTGCCGGGGCAGCCTCACCCGTGAAGAGCAACGCCGCATTGGCCTGCCATGCACCCGTCCCCTGGTGCAGCGCACCTGGCTGGCAGTAGGAGGCACCCTGCTCACAGCTCGTCTGGCACTCGAGACAGGCTTGGCCTGCCATCTTGCCGGTGGCACCCACCATGCGCATCCCAGCTTCGGCAGCGGGTTCTGCATCTTCAATGACTGTGCCGTCGCCGCCTCAGTGCTGCTTCAGCAAGCCTTTGTGCAGCAGGTGCTGGTGATCGATCTGGACGTCCACCAAGGGGATGGGACCGCCGCCATCTTCGCCCAGGAGCCAAGGGTGTTCACCCTGTCGGTGCATGCCGCCAGCAACTTTCCTCTGCGCAAGGTGAGCAGCGACTTAGACATCCCCCTTGAGGATCAAGCCGATGATGAGGCCTACATGGCTGCCATCGGTGATCTATTACCAGATCTACTGGATCACCTGAAGCCAGATCTCGTTTTCTACAACGCAGGTGTAGACCCACATCGCGACGACAAGCTTGGACGACTTCGCCTCACCGACCAGGGATTGCTGAATCGCGACCGCCTGGTGATTGACGCCTGTTTACGCAGAAGCCTTCCGATCGCCACCGTGATCGGCGGCGGCTACGACGCGATCACCCCGCTCGTAGAACGGCACGCAATCGTATTCAGGGCAGCCGTCGAACAGGCCAGGCTCTTCGGGATCTAACACCGTGGCCTACAACATCAGCTGACTCAGCAAAAGCTTGAAACAGCAATGCATGACGCCTCACCTTTGACACTCACACCAACACTCACCTTTTTGAAAACCAATACACCCGGGCAAAAAGCAACAAGCTTTAGACACAAAGAAGCTGCTTGACAAAGGCTCTCCCGTCAAGCAGATACGGAATGCCCACGATGCGCCCAACACAAACGAGCACAACTGGTGTCAACCCAGCAGGAAGATTGAAACCAAAAGGCCTACAAGAAGGCTACGAACATAAGGCTGTATACCGACTGGACAACACTTCCCAACGACGATCGCCTCAACACAAGCAACCTCACCCCTATCCCTTCAGCCGCAACCCTTCGAGACCGGCTCATAACAGGCAGAGCCACAAAACCATTCAGGGAACCACAACAGAAGGCTTACTGCCTAGGTAACAACGTTGCCGTAATAGCGCCTGACATCAGGCTTGATCCAGAAGATCAGAAGCGGGATCGTGACCGGCAGGCAACACATGCTGGTCATACCGATGGCAATCAAAACAAGAATCCACACCCAAACCCATGGCTTCGGAGGCAGAAAGAGTGGAACAAATGAGATCACAAGACAAGGTATCCCTAAAACAAGAAAGACCAAACCAGTAACGAAAGCCTCTTCTTCGCCTGACAGAAACATCAAGGGCGACAAAAGAATCAAAATTAAATACATCAAAGACAACGCACCCATATACACCTTTGCCCAGAGAACAACACCAGGCCTCTTGACAGGAGCAACAGTCATTCGCTCAAACTAACTGTCTGAAGACTAGGACAGGGACCCAAGCCCTTTCCACTGATTAGAGAGGTAGAGCCACTACCTGCGAAAGCAATTAAACCAATAGAAGCATTATCTAAAAAGGCCAATCGAAGAGGGAATCAAGCAATCAGGACGGCTTGAACTAGCTTCCATCGCTCTTGCGGCAATAGCCTCCACCTGCATTGGCCCATCCCGAAGGGCAAGCCTCACCCTTCGACGGTTGCACGGTGTGGGTCATCAGCCCAAGAGTGCTGCAGGTCCCCTTAGCAGTATCCACATATCCCATTGGACAGATCTCCCGGAGCTTGGGGACCACGCGCTGGCCCCAAGCTCCAGGCGCACAAACTGAATGGATGAGGGCACCACCAACGGCGGTGGCACCCATGACGCCTCCCACCAGTCTCCAGTGTTGGAGCTTCACACCATCAAGACATTGACATCCACACGTTAGGCAGCTTGTTCAACCCAGACTGAGCGCAGATCAGCCAGAACCATGGCAACAACCCTGCTCAATCAAGCGGAGATCCAGGCACTTCCCCAGACCCTGCCTCAATGGCAACTGGTGGATGGGAGGCTTGAACGCCACTGGACGTTTTCCAATTTCGTGAGCGCCTGGGGATTCATGAGCCAGGTCGCCCTGCTGGCAGAAGCCATGAACCACCATCCCAACTGGAGCAACGTTTATTCCCGTGTCACGATCCAACTGAGCACCCATGATCTGGGCGGACTTTCCAATCTCGACCTCGACCTGGCGCGGGCGATCGACGCGCTGAGCTGATCCCTGCCAGCATGAGCAAATCTGGCGGCCGATGAGCGCCCTTTTCACCTGCGACAGCCAATGACCGCTTCATCTCCCAGTACAGAGATCCAGACCAGCGGTGTGCCGGTCACCATTCTTACGGGCTTCCTGGGGGCAGGCAAAACCACTCTGCTCAATCACATCCTCACCAATCAAAACGGCATGAAGACAGCCGTTCTCGTGAATGAATTCGGAGAAATCGGCATCGACAACGACCTGGTGGTCAGTGCCGGCGACGACATGGTGGAACTCAGCAACGGCTGCATCTGCTGTTCGATCAACGACGAGCTGCTCGAGGCAGTGGACAGGGTCCTGGACCGACCTCAGCCAGTCGATTATTTAGTCGTCGAAACCACTGGTCTGGCGGACCCCTTGCCGGTTGCCATGACCTTCCTTGGCAGCGAGCTACGAGACAAGACCCGGCTCGATTCGATCATCACTCTCGTTGATGCGGAGAATTTCGACAACCAGCTTCTGGCGAGTGAAGTTGGACGTTCCCAAGTTGTGTATGGCGACATTCTTCTCCTGAACAAGACAGACCTCGTTGACGAGGAGCGCCTCCAGGGCATCGAGCAGAAGCTTTGCGATGTCAAGAAGGATGCACGCATCCTGCGCTCCGTCAAAGGCGACGTACCGCTTCCTCTGCTCCTAAGCGTGGGTCTGTTTGAAAGCGATCGGGTCGTCAGCCCAGCCGAGCATGAGCATGAGCACGGGCATGAGCACGGGCATGAGCACCATCACCATGGCGGGCATGAGCACGACCATGAGCCCCACAACCATGGCGAACACGGGCACCATCACCACGACCACGACCACGACCACGACCACGACCACGACCACGACCACGGCCATAACCATGCCGACCACTTAGCGATCGAGGGGTACACATCCCTCTCCTTCAAAAGCGATGGACCCTTCTCCTTACGCAAATTTCAGTATTTCCTCGACAATCAGCTCCCCTCCTCTGTGTTCCGTGCCAAGGGGATCCTCTGGTTCAACGAAAGCGAGCGGCGACATGTGTTTCACCTTGCGGGCAAACGCTTCTCCATCGATGACAGCGACTGGCCCGGAGCGCGCAAGAACCAGCTGGTGATCATCGGCCGCGATCTCGACCACAGCTGTTTGCGCAAGCAACTTCAGGCCTGTGTGGCCAAGGATGCTGGCAAAGGATTCAGCTAACACACGCCTCTGGATGACAGGGCTGCAATTACGACAAGCAGGATCTGGTCAACGTGTTTAAGGTGACATGACTTTGGGAGACGGCATGGTTGAACTCCTTACCGCAGCGCTCGCGCTCACAGCAATCTGCGTTGCTGTGCTGATGCTTGCCGACTCCGACGACGACAACAGCGGTGGCGGCCTCATGGAACCCTCCCTCGTTCCCATTCCGATTCGAACCAACCGGCGCTGAAGGTGCCGTGATCACCATGCGACTCATCCCCGCCCAAGAGGCGGGTTTTTTGATGCCTGCAGCGACCAACACAAAGCGCTATTGCGTATCATTATCATCGTCCCGATACGCGCTAATGCGGTTCAGTTTGAACAGGGCCTTCTGGCTACGAACCGCATCCCTCTCGAGACTCCTGGCTTCGGCACTGAAGGGCAAAGCCGTGGAGCTGATGACTGCTAATCGCTGGCGATGAGTCAGCCAGCTGGGTCACCAAGCCCCTCGAAACGCATCCTCTGGGGACCAAACCGCAGGCTGCTCAGCCTTCTGGCCATGCTGCTGGCAGTGCTGGCGCTGCTCCCCCTGGTCGGGCTAATTGGAGCAGGGCTCCAAGGGATGAGGGATGGGTCAGCCAGTCTGGGCGCCGATGGTGTTGAGCAGATCAGAGGCACGATCAGCCTGCTGATCGGCACCACCTTGCTGGGCTCCCTAGTCGGCACTACCAATGGCTGGCTCCTCGCCAATTGCCGCTTCCCAGGACGCCGACTCCTGCGCATCGCTCAGCTGATTCCGCTGGCCACCCCCTCCTACCTCCTCGCCGCCACCTTGGTGGACCTTGGCAGCCCCCATGGTGTGCGCATCTATGGCCTCGGTTGGGGGGTGGTGGTGATGGCACTCTCCACCTATCCCTACGTCTTTCTCCTAAGCACGGAAAGTTTCACGATCTGCGGCCGCCGCCAACTGGAGGCCTGTCGCTGCCTTGGCGTCGGCCCCTGGAACAGCTTCTGGCGGATCGCGCTGCCAATGGCAATGCCAGCAATCGGTGCCGGCATTGCCCTCATGGGCATGGAGGTGGTGAATGAACTTGGCGCTGTGCGCCTGCTCGGCATCCCCAGCCTCTCCTCGGGAATCCTCCAGGCCTGGGAAACGGAGGGCAACCCTGCCGGTGCTGTTGGTCTGGCCCTGATCACCCTCTGCATCGTGATGGTGCTGCTGGGAGGAGAGCGTCAGATGCGTCGGCGCAGTCGTCGCTGGTCAGAAGGAGTCGCCGGAGGCGAATCCCCGGCTTGGCCCCTGCATGGAGGCCGGGCGATCACAGCGCAGCTGCTTGGCTCCATTCCACCCCTGCTGAGCCTGGGCACTCCTCTGCTCTGGGCGGGCATGAACGTTGACCAACTCGGACAAGGGCTCTCACCCGAACTACTGCTGCTCACGGGGCGAAGCTTCGGCCTAGCCCTTGCCGCCGCCGGGATTGCACTCGTGGCAGCCCTGCTGCTTTCCATCGCCAAACGCTGGAGCCAAGCCCGCTGGCTCCAAAGCCTCACCTTCCTCGCTGGCATGGGCTACGCGATCCCAGGCGTGGTGCTGGCCTTAGGCCTGCTGCTGCTGGGCGGGCCATGGCAACTGGCCCCACTCCTGCTCCTGCTCTGGGGGTACAGCGATCGCTTTCTGGCCGTCGCCAAAGGAGGCCTCGACGCCGCCTTGGAACGACTCTCCCCCAGCCTCGACGAGGCGGCCACCGGCCTCGGCTGTCGATGGCCTGATGTGCTGCAACGCATTCATTTACCACTGCTGCGCGGCCCGCTTGCTGTGGGTGGCTTACTGGTGTTCGTCGACACCGTGAAAGAACTACCGCTCACCTTGTCCTTACGCCCCTTCGACTTCGACACGCTGTCAGTTCGGGTGTATCAGTACGCCAGCGATGAGCGTCTGGCGGCAGCGCTATGGCCAACGCTCATGATTCTGGCCCTCGGCCTGATGGCATCTCTGGCTCTGGTGCCAGGTCTCGACCACAGCCCCAAGGATCAGAACCCGGTCAAAGATTGACCGTCTCGGCGCTGAACCGCCACCACCCCCGGTCGCGGTGGGCGAGCTGGTGCTTGGGCTGGCCAGTTTGACCCCAATGGCACCGTGCGTAACTGCTTGATCGGCTGGCCATCGCTGTCCTGAACCTGATGGGCCTGCACAACCTCAGCCCCTTGAAGGCGACGGCCATTGCGCTCACCTGGATGCTGAACCGCCAGGAACAGACTGCGCTCCTGACCATCAAGGCTGAGGCCGCAGAGTTCCGATTCCATCGGAGCAATCGCGAAACAGGCTGCCAACTCCGCGCTGCCTTTCGCTGCACGGGGAATGAACCAGCAAGTGTTATTGCCGAAGACGTCTGCATCTTGGCCGACGTGATCGGTCACAACCCAAAGATTCCCGCCGCGATCGATGGCAAGGTTGTCGGGATTGGAGAATCCCAGCCCTCCGCACCAGGGTTCCCCCCCGGTGGCAGCCATGCGCCACCGAAAGCGGCAACCATCCACCTCACTGATCCGCATCACCCAGCCATGCGACCAGGTGGCTTGGCCATCAGGGCCTCGAAAAATCGCCGGGTCTGCTCCGCCCTGACCATCGGCAGTCCCTGAGGTGAAGGCCACCAGCAGGTCACCGCTGATCGGGTCGAGTTCGGTGTCTTCGGGGCGCGCCGTCGGCGTAGCCCCAATCGCACTCGCGGCGAGATGGGCATCCACCAAGATGGCCCCCTGCAAGGCGTCACCTTTGCCCAGGTAGAGGCTGGCCAAATCAGGGTAAAGGCGGGCATAAGCGGCCACGGCCTCATCGTCACGAAAGAGCTCTGCACCCGCTTGGCTTCGATCGCAATGGGGCAAGGCAAGCGGACAGTCGATCCCCGCCGCCGCATACGCGCTCGGGAGAAAAGGCCGCACAGACGTCTCGGGACGCAAAGGCAGCCACTCCCCACTGCCATCGGGACTGAAGCGGGCCACCTGCAGCTCACCCTTCTCAAGCAAGCGCGAATTGGACGGATCCTGAGGCGAACTAAGCCGTTCCGCACTGACATAGCGATAGAGATGCCCCCCACGGCGATCACAGCCCGAATACACCTGCAGGTATTCACCGGCCACAGCCCGCACCGCCACAGCTTCGTGGCGAAAGCGCCCAAGAGCGGAATGTTTCAGCACGGTTGAGTGCGGATCCAGCGGATCAATCTCCACCATCCAGCCGTACTTGTTGCCGGCGAGACCATAGACATTGCCCAGCCCCTTAAGACGCCCCTCCCGACACTCAAAGGGGCAAGCCTGCAGTGCCTGGGCACTGCCATCGGCATACACCGCCTCTGGCACTTGAACCTGAAAGTTTTCCTCGGCACTGAGCACCGTGCCCCAGGGGGTCATGCCTCCGGCGCAGTTCGCGAAGGTGCCGATCACAGCGGTACCAAGTCCATCGTCGTAACCAATCCGGCTAGAGGCCGAGAACACCGCCTGAGCAGGGCCTGTGGTCTGAAGACAACGCTCCGGCTTGTACCAACCAGCCAGACCATCAATACGGCGCTCACGAGGATCCAGATGCCGAGTCCACACCCCCTGAGCCGACCGGCGCAGGTGAATCACCCCGATTCCCAGATCAGCCATGGCCTGATCACTCACAGTCCGGATCAGATCCAAAAGCGGATCATCAGACTCCAGAGCACTCGCATCAATCACACCGCCGCGGGACGCCAACGCATCCACCAAGCCTTGCCAGGGCAGCGGTGCAGCGATCACGTCCGCAAAGCCATCCGCCCATGGCCGAGGGCTGATGTATTCGAAATTGACGCTCAGTAGGGCGCGGTCCGTCCCCAGAGCCACAAAGCCGAGATAGTCGTTGTTGAAGCCAAACCGACCATTGGCAAGCGGGTCTCCCCAAGCCGCGATGAGATCGGCTCGGAACTCCTCAGGCACGACCAGCCGGTCGTCGATGCTCACGCGGCGATACACCTCCCTCTGCTCAGCAGTGGAGAGACCATCACTGTCCAGCGGCAAGGGTGTGGCCACGGGCGTGAACGGCCAGGAGGGCCCTGTCGAGGTCGACAAGGCAGAAGCCACTCCTTCCTCAGTCGACTGAGAGAGCACCAGGCCCGCACTGCCAAGACCGAGCAGGCTGAGCGCCGAACGGCGATGCATGACGAGGAGCCAACACGGTGACCCAGCTTCGCTGAAGCGGGTTGAAGTTGTCGTCGCTCACGGCTACAAGAGTGCGCCGTCCGTCCGGAAGCCGCGGCCCCCAGGCCAATCCCTCCCAATTATCCGCCGGCAGACCAGCATCGAGAAGATCCCATCCCACGAGAGGCTGGAGCACCGGAGCGCCGGAATGAAGCACTAACCGCGCCCCCCACTGAGCAGGAGGCTGATAACGACGCACCAGAGCCAGAACACCGGGGTGATCCTGCAAGGCCAGCAATTCGGTCAGACCTTGCACCATGGACGATGAACGAACGGCAGGTCCAATCGGGAGAGACCCGAGCTCGCTCCAGCCTCCATCCAGGCTGAACGCAGCAAGCCGAACCTGATCGAAACCAACGACAGACTTGTCCTGAAGCAAGGGTGCTTCCGCTGCAACGAGCAGGGAACCATCCGCACGAGAGGTGAGAGATTCAGGTCCCTTATTGGTCGCTAGCCCAAAGCCATCGGAGAACTGCCAGGTCCGAGGCAGATCCCATTGCTGCTCAAGGCGTCCGTCCCGCAGAGACACCCGCAGAAGCTGAGCCGGACGATCGTGTTGCCGGTGACCTTCGCTGACGATCCAGGCCTGGTCGCCTCGCAACACCAGCCCCTCTCCATCGAGACGCACCGGCAACGGTTTGCCTTGTGACCTGCGCAGCATGAGACTCAGCCCCATCTCCAGAGGCCGGCCGGTTTGAATCCAACGGGCCAAGCCCCGAACAGGCACCAGATGCCCCTGAGGCGCATCACTCAGCAACCAGAGCTTGTCATCATCAGCCGCATACGCCGCCGCTGAAAACCCACCCAGCGGCTTGCCATCATCCGCCCGTCGAGGCAAGGCCTGCTGCCGCACCAGCTCCCAACCTGCCGATAGCGGGCAAGGGAGAGCATCAGTCCAGGACGGCAGATCCACGGCGGTCATCGGTCCCATCCGGAAGCCAGCCCCGCAAGCGGCACCCAGGCAGTGGCGATCAAGCCCAACGACAACACAGCCCTACGCATTGCGCATACCAGGCTCGAGCATCAGAGGGATCTTCAACGCTTCGCGGACGCATCCGCATCCTCGGCCCTCGCAGCACCGATCAAGGGCCACGAAGCCCGCTGATCCAGGAACACCGCTCCCGCCGCCAACACGTCGGCCAAGGTCACCACCAATCTGTAACTGAGGGCGACGGCGAGCAGCGGGGCTTCAGCGACAAAACCACTCAGTCGCAGCAGCAGGATCGCCTCAAACACCCCAAGGCCTCCTGGGGCCGCAGGAACAACCAAGCCAACCGTCCAGGCCAGGGAGAAACCTGCCAGCCAGATCCCCAGAGGGTGCCCCTCGCCGAGACCGAACGTTTGAACGCAACACCAGAATCCGGCGAACCGGCAGAGCACAAAACCCATCTCCATCGCTAGGGGCCACCAGGGGTAACCGCCGCGACCACTGCCGAGAGTGTTGGGATCAAGAGGGGCCAACGTGTCTGCATCGGCCCGATTGATCTGCTTCCATTTGGCCCGCTCCAGCCTCTTCAGCAGCGGCTCCCGGAAACGGGGAAGAAGCACAACGGACGGCAGAACACACAACAGTGCCAACCCTGTTTGCCAACCACCAAAAGGCACCCAGAGCAGGGCCGCTACAGCCATCACCAGCGGCTCCAGCAACACCGACACCAAAGCTCGGTTGGCACCGAGGCTGGGCTGCAGGGTGCGCAGGCGATCGACGAAATGCCAGACGCCTCCGGGCAGGTACTTGAGCAGATTGGTGCGCAGATGCAGAGGCACGAGCGCCAGGGATTCACGTCCATGGCCCAGCCAATCCACCAGCACCCGCCAGGCCAGAGCATTCACCACCAGACTCATCCAGCTGAAGGCCAAACCCAGCAGAAGCCACCACCATCCCCGGGCACTGATCGACAGGTCGCTCAGACCAGCGATGTGGCCGGACAGGGCCCAGCCCACGAAGCCAAAACTGGCAAGCGTGACCCAGAGCCGAAGTCCGCCCGGCAGCTGCAGCTTCACAGCGACCAATCCTCAAGAGGTCTGAAGCGATCGCCCTGCGCCAACACTGTTATCCGCACCTGTTCGATCGAGGCCTCTGCCTGCAGGCTGACACGACGCAATTCGTCGTGTTCCACTTTGAGCGTGGTGTGTCCACCTGGCCTGCGCACCTGCTTCACACGCACATCACCCCAGGGAGATGGGCAGAGACCCATCCTTCGCCAGAGCAGCCAACGACCCTGGCGCCGTTCACGCAAGCCCAGACTGGGGCCCTGCCCAAACCAAACAGCCCTCAACGCCGCGGCCCGATCTGGAAGGAGCAGCGCCGTCATCGCCACGCCCTGGCGGGCTTTGTGCATCAACGCAGGCGTGGTGACCACCTCAAGCGCACCCGCCTGGCGCAGGCTTTCCGCAAGGTGGGCAAGGTCTTCAGCGGAGGCATCATCAATCCAGGCTTCCTGAACTACGAGCTCTTGCCAAGCCAGATTCTGCTGTTCCGGTGGGGCCTTTGGCTCAGCCAGCTCCCCTGCCTGTACTGGCATCTCATCCACTCGCAACAGACGCAGAAGATTGGGACGATCAAGTTGACGGTGTCCTAGCCCAACCCCAATCGCCTCCACCACGAGGTCGCCGGGCTCCTCGAACGCCTCTGCCAAGACCGCCATCAGGGCCAACCCCGTTGGCGTGGTGAGTTCACCACTGGGGAGAGCAGGGCCTGATCGGAGCGGGACCCGGTGCTTTCGGGCCAGTTCCAAGACAGCCGGTACCGGGACGGGAAGGCATCCATGGGCGGTCTGAACGGTTCCCCGACCAGCAGGCGGGGGAAGACACAGCAGTCGCTTCGGCGCCATGAATGTGATGGCGGCACACACACCCACCACATCCACCAGGCTGTCGATCGCTCCCACTTCATGGAAATGAACCTGCTCCGGAGAGCTGCCATGCACGGCCGCCTCGGCTTCTGCCAGGGCAGAGAACACCGCCAGCACGCGAGTCTTAACCAAGGGATCCAAAGCGGCCTCAGTGATCTGCAGGCGCAGGTCCCGCCAGTGACGATGCTCTGCTGCCGCAGAGGCCTCCACCTCGAGCTGGAGTCCTCGCAGGCCTCCATTCAGGCTCTCCTCCACCACCAACCGATAGGCATCGCCGAGGCCGAGGGCTGCCAATGGTTGATGGATGACCTCCGGAGGCACCCCCAAATCCAGACAGGCAGCGAGCAGCATGTCGCCCGCGAGACCCGTGGGGCAGTCGACCACAAGGGTGCTCATCCGGCTTCAACCGTTCCGGACTGGGGCGATGACAGGAGCTGCTCAGCCAGCTGTTCCAGCCGGGGCTTCTCTTGTCGCAACCACTGATCCACCTCCCGGCGTGCGCGCCGCTGTTCCCGTTGGGCGGTGTCGACGTCATGACCAGACATCCCCCAAAGACGACCGAGCAGAGCAGAATCATCCGCACCACCACGGGCTGAGCCATACAGCAAGGTTTCAGCCACGATGCCCGCCTGCAGCACCCGACTCCAGCGCCTGAGTTCTTCCAGTGGCATGCGCACACTGTCGGGAATCACAAATTCGGTCGCACCGTTGCTACGCACTCCAGCCTGAAGGCAGGCCCTGGTGCCTACAAGCACCCGCTTGACAGGCAACGCGTTCTCCTGAGCCAGCAGTAGATGACCGGCCTCATGGCAAGCAATCCGACGTAATCGGGCCCGGCCGCCGGGCAAGGCCTCTGCCAGCAAGTGACCCCCCAGACCTTGCCACTGAGAAGCATCCACAGTGAAACCAACCAGCAGACCGATCACGCCCACGGCGATCCAGGCCGGGGAGATTCCCACCAAAGGGCCAACAACACCCACCAGCGTGGCTCCGCCCACAACCACTCCAGCAGTGCCACTCGACACCGAACCTTGGGATTGAGGACGTTCAGAGGGCGAGGAAGGCTCCATCAGGCCTCGGCCCGGCGACCTCGCCCCTTCCCTCCCCGACCCTTGCCGCCGCGAGTGGGCATCGGCGCAATCGCCTCGCAGTTTTCAACCTGCAAATCCTGCCCCTGACGTCGCACATCGAGGCTGACGAAATGTCGCAGCTGATCAAGCGGGATCTCACCCTTGAGCTGAAGCTTGAAAGGGAGCGGGCGACTTCCATCCGCACGGGGCTGCTGGCGCACCTTGACCACAAGGTCACCACTTTCCGGGCGCGTAAAGATCAGCTCACCGCGGATGGAGAAAAAATCATCTCCCTCCGGCAGGGTGTCGTGCACTGGCTCCGCCTCGGCAAGGGGCGACTGATCAGTGCGCTCAAGAGTGCTCGGCTCCCAGATCCCAGCAATCTGAAGATGCAGATGGCCGCCATCGCGAGAGCGGGGGTACACCACCCAAAGGTGAGGCTGCTCCATCGCCAGGTGTCGACGCATCAGTGTGAGCATCCGGCCGAGGACCACGGCCTCCAGTTCCTGCCCCTGGTCATCGACCAGCACCCCACGGGTCAGCTGCTCGTCAGATTCAGGGCGGTAGGTGCCGCGGACAACGCCGATGGCCCGGTATTGCAACGGTTCAGTGACCGGGGAAATCGGATGGTCGCGCATCAGTCAGAAAGGGCATGCAGTGGCCCGCAACAAACTCTAGCCAGCATTGGAGATGCCCCCCAGACTGATCGGACCTGGCGGGGAAAGGACGAAATCGGTGGCAGGACAGAAGCGCTGGTGGCTGGGGGGTGGACTGCTGGTCGCCCTGGGAGTGGGGTGGCTGCTCAGTGAGCTGATGAATGGTCAGTCCACGCCATCACCCAGCCGGATCGAAGTGGATCTTCAGGTGAGTGCCCTGCTCAGCAGACGTGAGCAGGGGCCCCTAAGTTCAGCCGACGAGCGGCGTCTGATCGAACGCCTGCTGGCCCTCGGACGACTCCCTGAAACCATCGTGTTAGTGGAGGAACAGCTGACAGCCCAGCCCAAGGCCTGGCGCTGGCGCCTGCTCCTGAGCCAGCTGCAACTGCGCAACGGCAATCCCAAGGCAGCCGAAACGCAGTTGCTGATCCTCATGCGGCTGCAACCCAATGAGCTGGAGGTGCTGCAGACGCTGGCCTTGCTTCGGCTGCAGCAGGGCCGTCACCTTGAGGCAGTGAAGTCAGTGCAGTCAGCCCTGAGCACCAGTCCAAAACCGGAACGGATGCCGATCGGCCTTCTGCTGGCTGATCTTCAACGACAAAGCGGTTCACCGAGCGCTGCCCTCAGCACCTATCAACAACTCAGCAAGGAAGCGCCGCAAGATGCCAGGCCTCTGCTGGCCGAGGCCGTACTCAGGCAGGAGCAGGGGGAACGGAAGAGAGCCCTCGCGCTGCTCGAAACAGCACGGCAAAGGCAGATGGCAACCAAAACCGACACGCAGGCTCTGGATGCCTTGGCAGCCCGCTGGGGGCTGGTGACGAACCGCGCCAGATCCGTCGGTGAGGGAACGACGGCTACTGAACCGAACCTGGGGTCTGCGACTCCCACCCCTTGAGGGCAGCGTCAATGGCGTCGGAGGGATCGGTGGCATCGTCCATTGACGTGGCCTGACGCAGCCGATTGAGCAGATCCATTGGGTTGGTGGCATCCAGCACCGACCCCTTGGGTTTTCCTGGTTCTGTGTTGTAAATCTCCTGCTCGGCCGGAGTCTGGTAGCCAGAAAGCGGAGCCTGAGCCTGGGCAGCACCTGCTCCACTCAACGCCACAGCCATGGCGATCACAGCAAGGCGTCGTTGGATCGGCAGCATCGTCTGACTCCGGTGGAGATCAATGCTAAGGGTCACCAACGATGGAAGGAACCCCATGCTGATTGCCAGCTGGAACGTCAACTCCGTACGCACCCGTCTGGAGCATGTGCTGGCCTGGCTGGAGCGCACCCAGCCGGATCTTCTCTGCTTACAGGAAACCAAAGTGGATGACCCCCTCTTTCCTGCAGCCGCCTTCGAATCGAGCGGCTATCAGCTCAGCTTCCATGGCCAGAAGGCCTACAACGGCGTGGCCATGCTCAGCCGCGAGCCACTCGACGATGTGCGCAAAGGCTTCATCGGTGAACTGGCTGAGGATGACGAAGCCCTGCAACTCGGGGAGCAGAAACGGGTGATCAGCGCCCTGATCGACGGTGTGCGCGTGGTGAACCTTTACGTGCCGAACGGATCTGGTCTGACGTCAGAAAAATATCCCTACAAACTGCGCTGGCTGGCGTGCCTCAAGCGCTATCTCGAAGCAGCACGAACGCGAGACGAACCCCTCTGTGTGGTGGGGGACTTCAACATTGCGATGGAACCCCGTGACATCCATGCCCCTGAGCGCCTCAGCGGAGGAATCATGGCCACCGACGCCGAACGGGAGGCCTTGCAGCAAGCCCTCGGCGACAGCATGAACGACGTGTTCCGCGTGTTTGAACCTGATGCGGGTCACTGGAGTTGGTGGGATTACCGAAGCGGCGCCTGGAACCGTGACAGCGGCTGGCGTATCGACCACATTTATCTTTCCGACGACTTGCTCAGCACTGCACGAGGCTGCGTGATCGACAAGCAGGAACGAGGACGCGAGCAGCCCAGCGACCATGCGCCAGTGGTGGTGGATCTGTGTTGGCCTCCGGCAGAGGAGGACGACGAGGACGACTGGGGATGAACTGTTCTGAACCAAGCCCCTGGCTGGGGTTGGTTCAGAAGGCGACCACTGAGGAATCGGCCGGGAGTGTCACAACCTTGCGGGAGGCCTCTGCACAGCTGGTGGGGGTGGGGAAGATCTTGCCGGGGTTCGCCAGTCCCTCGGGGTCAAACGCCAGCCGCAGTTGGCGCATGGTGGCCAGATCATCAGGCGAGAACATCCAGTCGAGATAACAGCGCTTATCGGCGCCCACACCGTGCTCACCGGTGATGCTGCCCCCCACAGCCAGGCACTCACGCAAGATCGCCGCACCGAGCTCTTTGACACGGGCATCCACGCCGGGCTCATCACGGCTGTAGAGGATCAATGGATGCAGATTGCCGTCGCCGGCATGGAAGACATTGGCAACAGGAAGACCATGGTCCCGGCTGAGGTCCTCGATCGCGGACAGCACCTGAGGCAGGCTGCTGCGAGGAACCACTCCGTCCTGGACGTAATAGGTGGATGAGATCTGGCCTACGGCGGCAAAGGCGGACTTGCGCCCCTTCCACAGCAGAGCCCGATCGGCAGCCTCATCGGCCCGGCGCACGCCGCGGGCTCCGGCATCACAGCAGAGCTGAGCAGCACGGTCTGCGGAGACAGCCACTTCAGCCGCTTGGCCATCAAGTTCGACCAACAACACCGCAGCGGCATCACGCGGGTATTCGTCGTGCCCGAACAGGTCGTTCACCGCATTGATCATGAAGTTGTCCATGATCTCCATCCCGGCAGGCAGCACTCCAGCAGCGGTGACCAGCCGTACCGCCTCTCCAGCCGCTTCCATCGTCGGAAAATCAGCCAGCAGCACACTGACGCGCTCCGGAGCCCGCAAGAGGCGCAAAGTAATAGCCGTGGCGATCCCGAGCGTGCCTTCACTACCGATGAACGCACCACGCAGATCCAGCTCAGGACACTCCACCAGATCGGCCCCGAGATGGGTGACGCTGCCATCAGGAAGGACCACTTCCATGCCCAGCACATGGTTACTGGTGACGCCGTATTTCAAGCAATGCACGCCACCAGAGTTCTCGGCCACGTTGCCGCCGATGCTGCACACCACCTGGCTTGAGGGATCCGGGGCGTAATAGAACCCTTCCCCCGCCACCGCTCGGGTGACCCAGCTATTGATCACCCCCGGCTGAACCGTGATCGTCTGATTCGGCAGGTCAAGAGCAAGAATCTGCCGCATTCGGCTGGTGACCACCAACAGCGCCTCCTGCTCGGTCACTGCCCCTCCGGACAAGCCTGTGCCACTGCCGCGAGCGACGAAGGGCACGCCGTGCTCGCGGCAGCAACGCAGCGTGGCCGCCACCTGATCCGTCGTGCGTGGCAACACCGCCAGAGGGGGCTGATGACGGTCAATCGTTAAACCGTCACAGTCGTACGCCAGCAATTCCTGACGTTTGCGCACCAGAGCATCAGACGGGAGGAGCCGGCTGAGATCTCTGTCCAGAGCTGCCCAGTCGTGGGTCAAGGGGCGCAAATTCGCTTCCAACAACTCTGACAGAACCGGAGCTGGAGCAGCAGGGCCAGGTTCACAGTTCAGTCGCAAGTGACCATTTTGAGTCAGGATGCTTCACGGTTTGCATCTGCCCCTTGGCATCCGTCCCCGTGACAGCTCCCACCCTGAACACCAGCCACTCCCAGGCCATCTTCAGTGCTGCCCAGAGCCTGATGCCTGGTGGAGTGAGCTCGCCGGTGCGGGCGTTCAAGTCGGTGGGCGGCCAGCCGATCGTCTTTGACAGGGTCAAAGGTCCCTACGCATGGGACGTCGATGGCAACAAATACATCGATTACATCGGCAGCTGGGGGCCGGCCATTTGTGGCCATGCCCATCCAGAGGTGATCAGCGCCCTCCAAGAAGCCATTGAGAAGGGCACCAGCTTCGGGGCACCCTGCGCCTTGGAAAACACCCTGGCAGAAATGGTGATCGACGCCGTCCCCAGCGTTGAGATGGTGCGTTTCGTCAACAGTGGAACCGAGGCCTGCATGGCCGTTCTGCGCCTGATCCGTGCCTTCACTGGTCGTGACAAGGTGATCAAATTCGAGGGGTGCTACCACGGGCACGCCGACATGTTCCTAGTGAAGGCTGGTTCCGGTGTTGCCACCCTCGGACTCCCCGACTCCCCTGGGGTGCCGCGCAGTACGACCGCCAATACCCTGACCGCCCCTTACAACGACCTTGAGGCCGTCAAGCAATTGTTTGCCGAGAACCCTGACGCCATCTCCGGCGTGATTCTCGAGCCCATCGTCGGCAATGCCGGTTTCATCACCCCTGAGCCAGGCTTCCTGGAAGGACTGCGAGAGATCACCAAAGAAAACGGCGCTCTGCTGGTGTTCGACGAGGTGATGACGGGCTTCCGCATCAGCTATGGAGGGGCTCAGGCCCACTTCGGCGTGACGCCTGACCTGACCACCATGGGCAAGGTCATTGGCGGAGGCCTCCCCGTGGGTGCCTATGGCGGACGCAAGGAGATCATGGAAATGGTGGCTCCTGCTGGCCCGATGTACCAGGCCGGAACCCTCAGCGGCAATCCCCTGGCCATGACGGCTGGCATCAAGACACTTGAGCTGCTCAAGCAACCTGGCAGCTACGACAAGCTCACCGCCACGACCGAAAAGCTGATTGCAGGGATCAAAGCTGCTGCTACGGAAGCGGGGCTTCCGATTACAGGGGGCAGCATCGGAGCCATGTTCGGCTTCTTCCTGTGTGAAGGCCCCGTTCGCAACTTTGAAGAAGCCAAAGCAACTGACGCGGAGCGTTTCGGCAAGCTGCACCGCGCCATGCTTGAGCGTGGTGTGTACCTCGCCCCTAGCGCCTTTGAAGCTGGCTTCACCTCCCTGGCCCACAGCGATGGTGATATCGAGGCCACCATTCAGGCCTTCCGCGACAGCTTCGCCGCCATTGCCTAAGCCTTACCCACCAGAGCCATGACCTGCAGATGCACGGTTCAGCGAATGCTGGCCGGCCTGGCAGGTCTTTTTGTTGCCGGATTACAACCACAGGCTGCTGCGGCAAGCCCGATGCAGTCCTGGTTGGGGCTTCCCGAGTGGGTGGACTTCAATGTTGACTACACCGCAGAACCGATGGCGGGGCTTCTGGGTGGCTTGAATCCAGCTGCTGCGAGCTGGATTCAAGCCACGGTGCTCAACCTGACACTCAGCTCCGGAATTGAGAAAGCAGCACAAGACTGGTCGGAAGTCGACCACTGGCAGCTCAATCTGGAGCTGAGTCACTATGCGGGCAATCAGAATTTTGCCAACGAACTTGGTGCAGGATTTGCACTGCAAGAGCTGTCATATCCAGACGGCACTTGGATCAGTGAATCCAGCATTCGCCGCAATCGTGGCACGAGCTGGTGGAGTGCGGAGGTCGGATTGATCTCACTCAATCCTGATTTCCTGGTCACACCAGCCACGAACAACTACATCAACTCCACCTTCAACAACACGCTCAATCTCCTAGTTGAGGGGTTACCAATCAATCCGTTTGTCGCACCTGGAGTGCGATTCAGCGTGCATACAACTGCACTTGGAGATACGAGCTATGGCTACTTCAATCTGGACAAGGAAAACAACATCGCCGCAAGCCTGGGTGTCAATCCCGAACAACCTGATCTCCGCGGGAGTGTTCAGGTAGTGCAATGGAGCATGAATCCTTTACCAGCACGCACAGACCTGCTGGAGCCCATTGAGATCCAGAGCAACAACAGCCATGTGGCGCGACAGCTCCCGCCACCAGCCGTCCAATTAGGAGGGTTACTGGCCAACACCGAACTCCTGACAGAGAACGCCTCTGATATCGGCGACGGGATCAATCGCGTGGTCTACGCATCCATCACCTGGCCAATGGATCTACCCATTGGCCAGGACAACAGGGTGTGGATCGCAGGCGCCCTAGGTCTCGACTCTGCCAACAACCCAGTACCAAGCTTTGCTGAAGCCGGCTGGCTTTCTCAGGGTCCCGTGCCGCATCGCCCACTGGATGTCCTCGCCTTAGGCATCAGCCGCAGCAGCTTCAGCCCAACGCTGCTGCCCAAACAAAGCTTTGAAGGTGTGATTGAACTGAACTATGCGATCTGGATCTCCGAACACGTTCAGTTGCAACCCCTGATGCAATGGATTCTCAATCCATCTGGTCGTGGTTCCGTGCCTGGGATCTGGGCCACGGGGTTACAGCTGAATCTGAATCTTTAAGCAGTTGATGCCCACGAGCACGGACCGATTGATCAAGCCTCAACGAAGAACACCAATGCAAGCAGTGGCATGAGACAGTAGCCGCGGTTCTTCGATGCCCCTTGGTCTACACCTTCAACTCTGGGGCCCACCGCCCAATCGGTGCGCTTGCCATCATCACTGTGCTTGCGAGCGGAGTCACGTGTCCGATAGGCAGAGCTCAAGCCGAGACGGTGGAGCTGATCCTGCGCAATGGTGACAGCCTCAAAGGCACCATCGTCAAGGAAGAGAGCAACGGAGACGTCACCGTGCTGATCCATCCGGACCTTGGACGCATGGAGATCAAGAAAGCAGCGCTCAAGCCCCGCACCACCAGGCCCTGGAGCGCCAGTCTGTCCGCCGGTATCAACAGTTCCAACACTGACGATGACCTTTCCGCAGGCGGAGCACTGACACTGTCTGCGAAGTACAAGCAGAACAAGGACGAGCTGACCTTCAATGGTCAGGCCCATTACGACGTTTCTCGCGATGTCGGAGAAACCGAGAACAGTGTCGACACCAACGAAGGGAATGCCGAACTGCGCTACTCCCGCCAACTCAAGGGCGATCTCAGCACCTACATCTCCGGCCGCTACAACTACGACGCGCTCAATGCGATCGGAACCGACACCGTGGTCGGTTCGATCGGACTGGGCCTTGATGTGGTCAAAACACCAACCACTGTGGTGAACCTGTCCATCGGCCCTTCACTGCAACAGCTCTGGGGTGGCTCTGGCTGCATCAATGATCCGGTCTGCGGCAACCTCTACGCCGCCAGCACAGCGCGAGCTCATATGGAGTGGAAACCCAACAAAAACATCAAGCTGAGCCTCACCAACCAGTTCAGCGGGGCCTATGTGAATGGGCTCTCTCCGAGCAATACATTTTCCGGAACCCTGAAGGTATTTCCAACGGGCAATCAGTCATTTTTTACCTCATTCAGCGCGCAGACGATTTACAACTCGCTCCAAACACCACAAATCAACAACAGCATGTCGATTCAGCTCGGAACCGAATTGAAGTGATCAAGTCACAACGTAGTTCTCAGCTTCTCAAGCCTGCCCCTTAAAAGACTTTCAACAAAAACCTTTAAGCATCAAACTTGATCTATTTCTTCTTGCCATCAAGCAAATCAATCAACCCTTGCAACTTTTCGATCGACTCCCGCACCGCAGCCGCCTCAGGCATGGTGCCGTCCTCCATCACCGCAAGGTGCATCTCCTTGCACATATTGCGTAATTGCTGAATTCTCTGCTTGACGTCGGCTTTCTTTTCAGCTGCAGTCGGCATTGAAATCCAAGCAATTTCGGCAGCTTACCATTTACAGCATGGAAACATGGGGCGATTCTGCCGATGGCGCGTGACATCCCAGCCCAGGAGCAGACACGCAAGTGGTTCCGCAGCCATCTGCTTGGACGCGAACTGGAATTACAGGAGCTGTATGACTTAGCCCCTGGAGAGCTGGATCTGCTGATGGCGGAAACAGCGGAAATCCGCTCCGACCTCGAGAACAAAGCCCGTAGCCATGGCCGGTGGTGCACCGCCGGCTACGTGCTTCAACTGGCTCGGATCATCGATGCACGCCGCGATGCCGAGTAAAGGATTCCCAGGGATGATGCAGACATGATCCGCCGGCCCTGGAGCCTCCATCTGTGAATGCGCCCCTTGCCGACCAGCTGCTGGCCATGGGCATGCAGGACCTCGACATCGGGCTGGTGCTAGCCAGGCTTGGCGATGAGCACTACGACCTCAATGACACGTGCTTGCTTGCGGAAGTCTTGGCTCCCAATCGGATCCAGGCGATCGAAACCTTTATCTGGGGTCATCTGAGACCAAGCTTTCGCGGCAAACGTTTCTGCCTGAGCCCCGATTTCCTCAAATCAAATGTTGACTGGGGCAGTGCCTGGCGACTACTGCGTCAACGGCACGGCATGGGCTGTGTCCAGCTCCCCAAGGAATCGGACCAGGACATGGTGCGTTTCCTGTTCGTGGCAGGCCGCAATGCCCTGTCGCCAAACACTCCAGTCCTAGATCTTGATCAAGCCGATCCGCACTGCAGCGATCAGCTGATCTGGGGACAGCCCCTGAAAGCAAGCGCGTCCTGAACCAGGCCAAGACCACCCGAGCAAGGACTCACAGGGCGAAGAGAATCTCGATCAGCGGTGCCGATCAGCCCAAGGGAGCAAACCAACAACCAACCTCAACTTAAACCTCAACCTAGGCAACGCCAATCCATGCGAATGCATGCATCACGCACGGTAGATGAGGCTTATCCTCGCCCAGTTTGCAACTAGTTTGGACCACAGACTTTGCGTGCCATCCCTCTTCGCCAATAGATCGACGGATTCCGCTGACCCTCAACCTTAAGAGCAATACTGTCATCATTTACAACAGAATAGTCGCCTCCATACTTCCACGCAGAAGCGACATTCCTGCCATTCATCGGCAAGTAATAAATGCCCTTTTCAGCGTAAATTACATCAGACGTGAAACATCCACCGAAGTAATTCCATGACGTCTTGTTATTGGGCGCTGCGCTTACCGAAAAAGGAACAAAGAGAGAAAGCAGCAAAGGCAAAAACTGCTGCAACTGAATCACTTGCTTCATCAAGAGGCGAAGGCTCGTCCTTCATGAGGGCTTGACTGCAACGATAGGGAGCATCCGTCAATGCGCCGCAAACTCTGATTGAGCGGAGAAGCACGGCAACGATGATCGGCGCGAGACCTGGCGGAGCTCAGGAGCAGATCATTGCCTTCGCAAGGACAGGCCGATCGAATTCAGCCGTGGAGCTGCGCAAACCAGAAGCCGGCCAATTGCCAACTCGACCAGAGGAAGATGGCCAAAAAGAGCCAGTTCATCCACGCCGGTCGATTTCTGTTTTCAAACATGGACTCCCAAGCAAGGCTGGGCTCATCTTCGCCGCCAACCACGCAAGCCCTGAAGAACTCGTCATGGTTTGATGCTGGCCACCCAGCTTGGGAACACCACTTGCCTCACCTGATGCGGCCACTCCCCATTCTTAAGTTGTAGACCTGAGATCACCAACACTGCTCAAGAACATCAGCTGACCATGTTGGCGATCAACCAATCAGGCAATCAGGCAATCAGGCAATCAATACGGACAACAAAGAGATCAAGGCCAACGGCTTTGGCCTAGCGCTTGCTTGGAACAAGACTGTGAACGCACAGAAACTAAAGACCCTCGTTCAAGAAGGGCGGATTAAAAATATAGTTTTCACCATAAACCTCGCACAGCGTCAGAAGCTTTTTATCGCTCAGGGGTACTTGAATTAAGTTGCGATCAACACGTGAAAAAACCCGGCAGCGCGTCCTTGGCGGGTCGCCTACATCAACACCAACCATGACTTCATAAACGAGATCACTGTCAGTGATGGGGTCGGCAGTCATTGGTTTCTTGTAGACCTGATGATCCCATGAACAACAACTAGACCGACCACTTGCAACGTAATAGTCGGAGATACGCTTAAACCCAGCATATCCACCCTGGAAGAAAAGATAGGCGTTGATCGGCCCAGGGCCTACAGAAGTCTTGAAGATACGATGCTCACAATTGGGACCTGCACCGCAGGCACCAGTCTCTTCAATTTCAAACAGTCCATCCGCATCAATATCTCTCAACCGCCAACCACCTGTAGGAGCTTGAGAGACAGACTGTGTGCGCTTGAGCAGCGAGAGACAGGATTCACTGCCTTGAGGCTGGAATTCAACGTGGAGCGTTCGACTCTTTGTCGCATCACATTGACGTTGTGTGATGCGAATCCGAGAGCCATCTGCATTGAGCTTCTCAGAATGCATGACATCACATGCAGCAAAGGCTGAACCATGGCTCAACAGCAAGGCTGCAACAAGAAATGTTCGCATCAACTCAGCTTAAAACACAGTCGGATCTGATAGTTGATGCCACGGGCTGGTAAGCCGAAGAGCCTTTAGCAGTCCTCACCAGAACAATGCCCAGGCCCGGTGAGTTCAGCATGGACCTTGGCATGTCTCCCTCCTGAATGAACTAGAAGATTAAAGATGCCATCCATCCAATCTCTTGGCCAAACACAAGAAATAAGCAGGTATTGGGGCTGGAATTTTGCGAGAATCTGTCACTTTGATTGCAAACAAGCTATGGCCGAGAAGCATTGCTACCAATAAGACAAGCGCCTCTCACGCATGGATTCACTGATCGCAATCATCCTGACACTGGCAATAGCATCAACGGCAAGCGTCATGGCGTTAACAACGCCAGATCTAGAAATCAAACCATCGACAGATCGCTCAACAGGCACAATAAAAAATTCTAGCGATATCGAATGAAGCGAGTCGCGGCACTAGTTGCAGTGTTCAAAGCGCGCAGGGTGCACAAGCATAGAGACAGTTAACAAGTTGAGCGATCACCCCAATGTAGAAAATTTGACAAAATGGTCGAACGCGAAGCCTAGAAAGGTACCTGCTCAGAATGGCCTCTAGGGCAAGTTAGCGATGATGTTAATGCCAAGAGGCTGAGATTAGACGGCACTCGAGATACAGCATTCAAAACAATCAATGATCACTGCAATAAGCCTGAGGCGAAGGAATTCTGACCTCAAAAGAGCAAACAAGCTAGACACCGCATGACAATGCAGCTCTCACTGGCATCAACAGCCATCAATCAATCTGCTCTCACTCACCAATCAGGCTGATCTCAGAATGGAGGAATCACTGTTCTATTCCCCGAGGTTGATCTTATTTGAGTACCCCTGCCACTTGAGGTCGAAGCCGCATAGGTAATTCTCCCATTATCCTCAACGATTTTTACATGGCACTCATCAACGGTTCCACCAGCATAATTCCTGCAATTTGAATAGTAATAACTAACGACCTTCCCATCACTGATCCACTTAACCTTGACCCCAGACATGCTGCCGTTGCGCCATAGCCTGGTCAAAATACAACTCTCCTTCACGCCATTGAAGTGGCATTCGGATTGGACCTGAGAAGATACTGTGGGCGGAAAGACCATGAGAATGATCAGCCCAAGAACAGACCTCTTGAAGACTGAAAGCATCATCAAGCCTCATGCTTATATCAACTAAACAGAATTTTAACCGACGACCTCCTGCCGAAGAGTCGGTCAAGATTCTCAGCAAGGGGGATTCAATACGTCCACCCACTACAGGAAGAGGTCTTTATCGATGGAGGCAATTTTGTTGAGAACTTTCAAAACGAGCACCTCCAAATTGCATTGCTGTGATCAACCCAGGTCCAAGACATTCACTTCACCTAGAGACTTGCATCCGATGTTCTCAATTCAAACCCATTCCCAAACATACAATATCAGACTTGCTAATTCTGTGGCAGCAACTACGCAAAATGCCGCCGACAAAACTATGACTCCGACAGCAAGAGATTTATTTGAATACTGCTTCTTGATCAACACGATGGCGGACACAACAAGAGCAACAACCCCCAGCGTCAATTGCGGCAAAAGATAGAACAAACCACTAAACACGCCCTGCAAGAGACCAACGTCTACAGGCGAATGGACATGAAGAAGCCAAAACAATGAACTGGCAAGGCTGTAGAGCGTAGAAGCTATCAACAAAAGAATTGGTATCAGCTGCATTTTTAATGCGTCACCAAATTAAGTTTGGTCAAGAATTTCAAGCTTGATCTACTCCTGAAGCTGCATGCATATGCAATTTAAACATGCAACTTCAAGTCAGCTCATTGCATTGACCTAGATCCAACCCCTAGCCAGCCTTCGCACGAACAAACTCACGGTATTCTCGCCCAGGCTTGAAAAGAAGGATAAGCGACCAAACAATCATGGGCAAAACAACAATCAAGGCGTGGAACTTATCGTATGCAGTCATTACCTCAGAGGCAGGTGAAACAGGGAGAAGCCATAACCCTTGAAACACCACAAGCCACCAATACTTGATGCCGGCATCATTCATCCGCCTTAGATCAATTGGGATAAAGAGGACAAGTCCAAGAACAGTCACAAAAGGTGACTCAAACAAGGCGAATGAAAGGTCATTGCCGGCCAGCAGAGAGAGGCCTGCATACACAACAAGCAGAGGGATCATCAGGAGAGCCCTTAGCAAGCCCTGCCGGAAGTAGCGCAGCCGACCTAGCTCACCCTTCCAGGAGAAAAACTGAGGGAGCGTCTGTTCCATTGCCTTCGTTTCTACTGAGTTCAGTCTGAACCCCATCGACAAGTTTGACGACAGAGAGAGATTGGGATACCGACCAAGAGTCGAAACCTGCTGTTAAAGCGAGGAAGGTATCACTAGCGGTAATTCTCGAACTGGAGAGGCACGTCTAGATCATCCTCCTTGGTTTTCAGCAGCTGGATCGCCTGCTGTAGATCGTCCTTGCTCTTGCCAGTGATGCGCAGGCTCTCCCCCTGAATCGCAACAGTGACCTTCTTCAGCTCATCACGGACGCTCTTACTCAGCTTCTTGGCAAGCTCCTGACTGAGCCCCTTGCGCAACTTCACCACCTGCTTCACCCGGTTACCGCCCACGGCCTCAGGGGTCTGAAAATCAAAGATTTTGAGCGAAAGGTTGCGCTTGGTCGCCTTGGTGCGGAGCACATCCTCCACAGCCTGAAGGGTCATATCGCTGGCAGTGGTAATCACCACCTCGGTCTCCTCGAGATCGATCTCCGTCGCTGAGTCCTTGAGGTCATAACGGTTGCCAACATCCCGGCGAACCTGATCAAGGGTATTCACCAGCTCCTGGCGGTCAAAATCGGAGACCACATCAAATGAAAAGCTTGCCAAAATGCTGCTCTCTTCGTTGCCGACTGAGTTCAGTCTTGCAATCAGAGCGCCGAGCTGCCAACTGCAGCACCTCAACAGGTGTCTCTAGCACTAGGAGAGAAGAGGTGCATGCCCTCACCCCAGTCAGTCAAATGCCACGGTGACCGCTTCGGTGGGATTGCATGCAAAGCAACACCCATCACCACAAACACAGCCAAGATCCATCAACGGCGGCCAACCAGTTCTGATCAAAGCGCGCTGCAATGACATGAACCGACTCTGACTCAAGCTTTGGCTTATCAATCAACGTGCTGGCTCAATAAGGCTTCGGTTTTTCATGGCTTGGTCAATACTGTCGTTGGGACTCCTTTCTCACCTGCATAAACGACAACAACATTGACATCTTTTGGGCCCAGAGCTTTGCCCGAATGAATGGTATTAACCACCTCAATCAAGGCATCACCTTCTTGGTAGATCTTTTTCCTACCATCCGTTAACTGCAGCTCAAGATTCCCCTGAAGGATGACAGCGGCATTAATGACAGGGTGATAGTGCCAAGGCAAGGTGACACCCGCGGGAATTGTGATTCGAAGAACCTTCACTTCAGGTTGTCCACGGGGATACTTCGGCAAAATCGCCCCATTCCATTGACGGCTCGAGTTCGCTAATTCTTCAACCGTGACACCCAACTCTGAGGCGCCATGGCCGTCATGGGTCCTTCCAGGGGCCCCAATCAGACCCGAAGCAACCAGCAACAGCGGCAGAGTCAACACGATGTTTTTCATGGTTGCAAGGTGGGTGCTCAATACATGGTGGCGACGACAGAAGCTGGAATGCATCACCACACCGGCACGTCCAAGCGATGCCTAGCCACACTTCGCCGACCCCATTGCCGCAAGCGGTCTTCAGCAAACAACGCTTGAGTTTGAGGGTATCGAGATACGGAACATTGGTTGCATGAGCTGCACGTCCCAGTGAGGGCCCCAGAGCACAACGCAGCCTTGAAGAGCTTGATCAGAATCACAACAACTGGAGATCCCGATCACCCAATCGTGAAGCCGAATCCATCAGCTTCCCAACAGTCATTCCGCAGTCTGGCCATGCCTCCACTTCCAGCAAACCTGAAAGCCACCCTGATCAGTTGTGCCAGCGGCACTGCCGTACTGGCCAGCGCCGCCATGGCCCACCCGATTCTGATCACCACACAGTCAGCCGCCTTCCTGCGCGATTGCGGCCATCAATCACCAGCAACGGTCAGCTCGATCTCCTCAGGCTGTCCCAACCGAGAACGAGGACTGGTGGGAAGCGGCAGCCGTCTGGAGCAGCTCCAGACGGTGCATCGCAGCCGCTCTGGGATGAAAGGCCTCTGGTATCAGGTACGGATTGTGGAGAACAGCACGGCATCGCAAACCGCATCAACCCATGCGCAAGCCGGGACGATCGGTTGGCTGCGGGCGAATGCTTTCTGAGCGAAGGCTGCGGTCAGTAGGGCTCACAGCGATAGGGATCCGTTCCTTTGAATAGAGGCATCAGCATGCACACGATGCCTCTCACCGCACTCTTCACCGCCAACGCCGCGGCCCCCTTCGCCTGGTCGCTGGTGCTGGCTGGAGCCGTCGTCATCGTCAGCATCATTCCCCTGGGGGCTGCACGATCCCAAGCGGACTTCACCATGGCCGACATGGCCGCGCCGCGGGCCATGTTCGACCGCCTTCCAGCTTGGGGCCAACGGGCCAGCTGGGCGCATCAGAACAGTGTTGAAGCCTTCAGCCTGCATGCCCCTGCAGCGATTTTGTCGTTGGTCGCGGCCTGTGAAACAGGTCCACTACCAGGGCTCGCCATTGCCGCGGCCCTTCTGCAGCCAGGGTTGAGACTGCTCTACATCGGGGCCTATGTCGGCAATATTCCTCCCTTGCGGGGTCTGTGCTGGGCATCAGCGCTGATGTGCACAGGTGTGCTCTACCTGGAGGCACTCAAAGCCCTTCTCCAAGCAGCCTGAACAGTGGCGTTCAGCCCAGGGCCCACTGGGCGAGAGCTTTGTCCGGGGCTCCAATCGAGTCGATCGAGTCGTGCACGTAGCTCTCCCAGGCTTGCTGAGGCAGCCCGGCATACACCATCAGATTGAGTGGATAGTGATCCGAATCGGTACAGCGACGAAAATCATCGCGAAACAAGAACACGGGCTTAGCCAGAGCGAAAGCAACCCCCAGCTCCACCATCACGCCTTCATCGGGTGGGGTGCCGTTCACAATCGCGAACAGACCATCAGCCTCACGCACGTCTTGAAGACATTGCTGCGACACCGCATAGGCCCAACCAGGCTGATCAAGATTGACGCCGGCATTGCGCGCGAAAGGCTCCCACACCCTCAAGCCCAAGGCCTCAAGAGCCTCGACGTAACGGGGGAGGAGCAGTTGCCGACTTTCAACTGAAAACCCCAACGGAGATGCCAGATAGATCGTCTTAGCTGTCACTGGCATCGGCTGTGATGAGCATCGGTCGACCGAAGGAAGAGCTGCTCAGAATCCTCCCCCATCTGCATCAGCCTTGATCGCCTTGAAACTGCTTCAGGGCAGCCAACAGGGCGGCAGGCGACTGAGGATCAACCATCAGCACGCTTCCACCTGGGGCATCCGCCAGTTGTTCGCCCATCGCCATCCAGTCCTTCGCGAGCATCAGACGCATCGCTTCCGCCGTCTTGGGATTGGCTTCCAAGGCTTGTGCCATCACCAGGGCTGACTTGGATTTTGCTTCGGCCAGCACCTGCTGCTGATGCGACTGAGCCTCGGATTCCAGCAGGAGTGCCTCCTTCTGAGCCTTGGCATCAAGCACAAGAGCTTCGGCGCGTCCACGTGCCTCGTTGAGCTGAGATTCCTTTTCTCCTTCTGAGCGCAGAATCGCCGCCCGCTTCTCCCGTTCCGCCGTCATCTGCTGTTCCATCGCCTGCTGCACCCCTGCGGAGGGAACGATGTCGCGCATCTCAACGCGGGTGACTTTCACGCCCCAAGGGTCCGTGGCCTGATCAAGCTCCCGAAGCAGCAACTCATTCACTTCACTGCGGGTAGTGAAGGTCTGATCAAGATCCAGCTTGCCCATCTCGGCACGGATCTGAGTCAGCACCAAATTCACCATCGCCGCCTGGAGGTTGTCAACGGCGTAATACGCCTGTGAATGCTCCAGCAGCTGCCAATAAACCACCGCATCCACTTCGATGGAGACGTTGTCACGGGTGATGCACTGCTGAGGAGGAATGTCGAGCACCCGTTCCTTGAGAGACTCGTGGCTCACGACCTTTTCCACCACTGGGAGCACAAGGGACAAACCTGGCTGAAGCTCGCGATCAAACTTTCCCAAGCGCTCAACCAGACGAGACCGTCCTCCGCTGGTCACCTTGACGCTGCCAGTGCCAAGCACCGCAAGAAGGATCAAAGCGGGCAGGCTAAAAAACGCTTCCAAAACAGCTGAGCAGTTGTTCGGACCTTAAAGACAGCGCTCCTAACGCACAAGCACGTCCACAACCGGCAGGATTGGCTTCAAAGTGTGGTGCGTTGCCGCAACAACCCCAATGACCACGTTCTGGGTGCCGCTGATCTGGCTTCTGGTCGCTGGGGTGCTGCTTGCCCTGGAACTGGCGCAACCCACCTTCGACGGCCTGATGTTCGCTGCCATTGGGGCCCTGATCGTGTCGGTGATCACCGCCCTTGGGCCGTTGCCAGTGCTGCTTCAGGTCAGTCTGTTCATCGCAATCACGGTGATAGGCACCCTCTGGCTGATGCGGTGGTCAGCCCAGCGCAATCCAGCGCCGGAGAGGCAACGGCAACGCGACGATCTCGCGGAAGTTCTGGGCACGATTGCGCCAGGCGGAGAGGGGAGGGTGCGCTGGCATGGTCAAAGCTGGGCCGCTTCGTCACTGGATCTCGACCGTTCAATCCCCGAGGGCGAACGCGTACTGGTTGTGGGGCGTGATGGAACCCAGCTTCAAGTGATGGCGCAGACCACAGTCAGTCGAAAAACAGCAGACTGACCACCTTGCCCATGTCTTCGGCACTGCGACAGCTGTTCAGCAATGTCTCACTGTCGTGGAAAGCAAGACAGATCAGCTGATCACAGCGCGTGATGATGTCTTGATTGCACAGGCTGCTTGCCAGTGGCAGAGGCAAATCATCCTGTTCAGGCTTTTCAATCAGATGCAGTACCCGATCAAGGCTGTCCCGAATCTCCGGGACCTGCCGGTCGAGGCTCTGTGGCAGCAGAACAGTGAGTTGAGCCGGATCCACCTCGAGAACACCTCGGATCACGGCGGCATTGACACCCTGCGCTCCTGAAGTGATCAGCGAATGGCCTTCCTGAGCCAAAGAACGGGCGATCAACTCGACGAGATGAATCGCCACGACCGGGACGTGCCGACTACCAAGAATTGCGATCCGTCGTTTGCCTTTGTCCTGGAGAAGAGCCAGTTCCTGGGCAAGTGTGTCAACCCTGTCAAGGGAAGGAAGATCAAGGGAACGGCTCAAAGACATCCGGCCATTGTCAAGTTGAAATTAGCAGCAATGTCCTTGGCCAGGAAGCAGCCATCGCACCGGATCTAACTAATGCAAAAGCGAGGGATCCAGCGATCAACTGGTCCATCCCAAAGCATCGAACAATCGATCGAGCTGGCAGTGCTCTTCCACTAGACGGAACGCATAGGTGGCTTTCACAGCTTCATGAAGGCGCACATGGCCAAAGGCCTGTTCAATCACTTCAACCGTGGCAAGGGTGTCGTGTTCCACCTTCAGTAAAGGCACCTCAAGTTCATCCGCCCGACTGATCAACTGAGGCAAAGGCTCACCAGCACCTGTGAGAATCAAACACTGGGTGGAAGCCTCCAGGGCTGCCAGCTGAATATCAGTGCGATCGGCACCAGTGACCACGGCCATGTTGCGGCGGCGACGGAAAAACTCCATTGCCGAATTCACGTTCATGGCGCCGATGCTCAGGGTTTCCACCAGCAGTTCAAGCCGCTCTTCACAGCACAGCACCCGGGCATCCAAGCGACGCACCAGCTCCCCCACCGTGACACTGCGAAGCAAAGGAGAACGCGGCATCACACCGAACACAGCCAGACCGAGCGATTCGAGCTCAGGCACCACATAGCGCTGCAGCGACTCGACATCATCTGGCGTGACGGCATTGAGAACGATGCCTGCCAGACGTTCTCCCAGTTGATCTCTGGCCGCCAATAGGGCATCAACGCTGCGGCTGTCTTGCCAGAGGTGGACAAGCACGACCGAGGCATCGAGGCCACGGGCCAGCTGACCGAGGCTGAGACCGTAAAGAAGGCCCTCGTGAAGACTGCCAGCCGCTTCCAGCAACGTGACCGTCTCATCGTCGCTCTGCAGTTGCTGCTGCAGACGGACAAAGCCCTCGCCGGCCTGAAGGTGTCCATCCGCCAGCCGTTGATCGGCGGTGGCGGGGGCCAGAAGGTGGAGAGAGGGAATCAGCTGATCATCCTTGAGGCCCAGGGTGGTGCCGATGAAGCGAACGTCGTCATCGATCAAAGGGTCCGGCATCGGGCCGACCTCCGGTGTCCAGTCCAGGCTTGTGGCCAGGGGCTTACCAAAGCGAACCTGCCGCCCGGAGGATGCCAACTGGCGGGCCAGACCAAGCACAAGCGCAGACTTCCCGCTGAAGGGTTCACATGATCCGATCAGCAAGGTGGATCCCATCAACGGCTCCGCAGGCCTTTCAGAGGATCAATGTAACGGGCCTTCCCCGAGCGATCCGGTTGGGGTCTGCTCCAGCAGAAGCCATTGCCAAAAGCGGTCAGGCAGATCAGCCACACTGGCCCCAGCTTCGGCATGCATCAACCACTCCACCAGTTGGTGGCCTGGTATATCAAATGTGTAGTGCAGAGAAGCTTCCCCGGGGAAGCTGAGCGTGCAGTGAGCCGGGGTGAGCGGAGCTCGCACCGGCTCCCAGCAGAGCAGAAAAGCATGCCCTTTCCCCTCGCCCAGTGAGCGCGCCCCCTCAAGCCGGCCACGGGAGAGCAGCGGCAACACCTGTCGCAAAGCCTGCTCGTTCTGAAGCCCACCGCAATAGGGAGCGAACAGGGCGAGCTGAGCTGCATCGGCTGGACTGATCAAAGGCCGGGCGTGTTTCTCTTCAGGATGCCCCAAGCTGGTGGGATGGCCCACATCCATGCCCCAGGAGAGCGCACGGTGCCTGAGACCACTGCATCGTCCCCATCCGGCCATCACTGGCAAGGACGCCGGATCGGAATCACCGGTGTGCGAGGCGCCTTAGGACAGGCTCTCTGCCGGCAGTTTCTGCTGAGGGGCGCCGTGGTGGTCGGTCTCAGCCATGGCCCTCGGCCCGAGCACAGCGAACCAGACCATGCTCCGCAGGAATGGAGGCAATGGACATGTGAGCAGGAGTCCGAGCTGGATCCTGTGCTGAAAACCCTTGATGTGCTTGTGCTGAACCACGGCATCAATCCTGGAGGAGACCAGCGCAGCGAGACGATCACCCAGGCCCTCACCATCAATGCCCTGAGCAGCTGGCGACTGATCAACCGCTTCGAGGCCATTGCCTCAGAGGCTGGCTGCGATGGGAAGCCAAAAGAACTCTGGGTGAACACATCGGAAGCAGAGGTCCAGCCCGCGCTAAGCCCTGGCTACGAATTGAGCAAACGTTTGATCGGCCAGCTGGTCAGCCTGCGCTGGAGCCAACGCAGCAAGGCTGAACAGCGTCAGCTTCGCCTGCGCAAGCTTGTGCTTGGACCGTTCAAATCCAATCTCAACCCGGTCGGAATCATGACGGCGGATTGGGTCGCCAGGCAGGTCCTGAGCCAAGCCCACCTGGGCCTGAACCTGATCATCGTCACGCCCAATCCGTTCACGTATGTGCTGATGCCTTTGAACGAACTGGGGCGAGCGCTCTACAGCAGATTATTCAGTCGCCCCGATCCGTGAGGATTTCGCAGCCATCGGAGGTCACCACGATGGTGTGCTCCCACTGAGCCGAGAGGCTTCCATCCCGGGTAACAACGGTCCAGCGGTCCTTGAGGGTTCGGCACTGCTTGCTGCCCGCATTCAGGATCGGCTCCACCGCCAAGGTCATCCCTGGTCGCAGGGTGAGATTGGGGAGGTCATCAGTACGGAAATTGAAGACAGAGGGCTCTTCATGGAGATTGCGGCCAACGCCATGACCGGTGTAGTCCTCCACCACGCTGTAGCCATTGGCCAGCACGTGATCTTCCACAGCGCCAGCGATATCGAGCAGCGTGTTTCCAGCCTTGATCTTGGCGAGACCAGCCATCAAAGACTCACGGGCCACTCGGCTGAGCTTCTGAGCCTCTTCGGGCGCATCGCCAACACAGATGGTGACGCAACTATCACCGTGATAACCGTCGAAATAGGCGCCGGTGTCGACCTTCAAGAGGTCACCTTTGTGAATCACCCTCTTGGCGCTGGGAATGCCATGCACCACTTCGTTATTGATGCTGGCGCAGATGCTGGCCGGAAAACCGTGATAGCCCTTGAAACTGGGAGTGGCTCCCATTTCACGGATGCGTCGTTCAGCAATGGCATCCAAATCACCCGTGGTCTGGCCGGGCTGAACAGCCCCCATGATTTCGCGTAGCACCGTGGCCACGATCCGGCTCGCCTCAGCCATGATTTTGAGCTCCCGGGAGGATTTCACCTCCACCCCGCGACGCTGCTGAATGCGGGGGCCGGTGGATGTGGCCTTAGCACTGTTGGAGGCAGCCAGAAGGTCAGCAAACAGATTCATCGAGGCGCTCGAGAAGGTGACTGGGATGTCGCGGCAGGCGAGTCGTGATGGGCGGTGCAATCTCGACGATCCTGAATTCACGCTATCAATAGCTGCAGGATCTGTGAGAGTTAATGGCGTGGCTGCGACGGATCCGCCAGCTGCATCGATGGGTGGCTCCCTTTGTGGTGTTGCCTCTCCTGCTCACCGTGATCACAGGCATTGCCTATCGATTGGCCAAAGACTGGGGAGGGATGGAGCGCGATCAGGTGCATTGGTTGATGACACTCCACGACGGTGAGTGGCTCGGCCCTCAGCTCGAGCCTGTGATGGTGCTGCTCAACGGGCTGGGACTGCTCTGGATGCTGATCACTGGCGGCACGATGATCTGGAATCAATGGCGGACGCCCGGCCAGGAGAACTCCTTAGAAGGGAGGGCGAAGGGGTAAGCTGGTTGTTTGGCGTGATTACCCGGAGCTGGGATGGCAGCGGATCCGAAAGAGACTTCCGTACAGGAAGAAGCCACAGACGTGGCCAGCAGTGATGTAGCTGTCGCCGATGCTCCTGCCAAGGACACTGGCAGTGCAGCGACCGTGAAGCTGAGCGCCCAAGAACTGATCAGGGAATTCGAAGCCGGTCAGCAGAAATCCGAGCTCCCCGACATTTATGTCGGAGACACCGTCAAGGTGGGCGTTCGCATTAGTGAAGGCAACAAGGAGCGAGTGCAGCCCTATGAAGGCGTTGTGATTGCCAAGCGCCACGGAGGCATCAACGCCACCATCACCGTTCGACGCATCTTCCAAGGAATCGGTGTGGAGAGGGTCTTTATGGTCCATAGTCCGCAAGTCGCCTCCATTAAGGTTGAGCGTCGCGGTAAAGTGCGCAGGGCGAAGCTTTTCTATCTGCGGGACCGGGTGGGCAAGGCCACTCGGGTGAAGCAGCGCTTCGACCGCTGAGGCTTTCGCTTCATTACCGTCTAAAAACCATTGTTTTGCGATGGTCGAGGGGTCCATCGCCTTGCGCCGTTAGTTCAGTTGGTAGAACGCAGGTCTCCAAAACCTGATGTCGGGGGTTCGAGTCCTCCACGGCGCGTCCGATGCCCCCTCATGCAGTTTCCTGAGTTCGAGCATGGAGTTGGATCTTCAACCTGGTGACGTCGTGAAGGTGCTCGAATCAGCCGCCCTTGGCTGGGTTCGTGCACGAGTGATCCGCGTCAAATCTGGTGGTCGTGTCGTGGTACAGAGCGACCAAGGCCGTGAGTTCACAGCTCGGGGGAATCAGGTGCGCCTGATTGAACCAGCTGGATTCCGTCCCTGACGATCAACGTCACGGTCATTTCTATCCCCGAAGCTCCGCCTCAGGCGGGGCTTTTTTAATTGCTCATCAAGTAAGAGCCATCTCCAGCTCAGGGAAGTCCTCTGCCAGCAGTTCGCAACGGTGTATGAGCAGCTGGAGAAGATCCTGAATCACCACTTCCTCCAGGAGATCACGGCGAACAACTAGAGATTCACCGCTGATCAGGCCGAGGTTGAAATCCAGAGGAACCAAGCCCGGCATCACCTCCAAAGCGAGACAGGTGGCATAGGTCAACGTGACCTGATCCTCAGTTCGCCCATGCCAAAGCTCTGGGCGGTAGCGCTTCATGCGTACCCGGGTCTGCCAGAGGCCATGGCCCCGCAGGATCGCCTCAGTCTGTGGAAACATGCCTGATGGCAAGCCAAGACTGGGAAACGGATCGAGATCCGCCGCCGAAAGTGGTCCGCATCCAGCCAGGGGATGATCAACAGCAGCCACCAGGTGCACAGGAGATCGGCAGAGATCGATCACACACAGATCGGGATCCCTGTCCGGCAGATCTGGCTGGTAACTGGCGATCCAGGCATCAATCACACGCTCACGCAAGAGCTGTAGTGGCCGCTCCATGCCCACATGATCCCAAGTACCACCCTCCCAATGCTTCGGGATGGGCTCCAAAAGAGAGGGTGCCGCCCAGAAATTGGCTTCAACCCTGAGCGGTGGAGAGACGGAATCCCCAAGCAGGCGCTTTTTCTGATGAACCAAGCGCTCCATCATCAACAGATTGACGTCGCCATGCATCTGCCACTCGCCATCCACGCGCTCCATGGCAAGACCGAAGAGGGTCAGACTCTCCATGTTGTTTCTCGACACCGTGCTCTGAGAACAGTGCAGACGCTGTGAAGCTCTCTCCCCTGACCTCAGCCAGTAGGTGGTATCCAGCATGCGCAGTGCATCAAGCGTGATCATGGCGGAGTGGCGCCGTTCAAATCGCAACCTCTGACTGCCACCCATTAATTCAGCTAATCGCCCAAACCCCTGCAAGAGATGAAGGAAAGACGCGATTTCATCCGCGACCTGCATAATTTGCCCGTTTCAAGCAGTTGGTTGACGGAGGGCAGGGCTGAGGTTGATACTGCCTAAGTCGTGCAAGCGACACAGGGCAACCGCAGAAGATCATTCTCCTGAGTGGGTGCACCTGGGACCGTAGTTCAACCGGTTAGAGCACCGCCCTGTCACGGCGGAAGTTGCGGGTTCGAATCCCGTCGGTCCCGTTCCAAAGCCCCACGTCACAGTGTCGGTTCGCGTTCGTCTGGCTCCTAGCCCAACCGGGACTCTTCACATCGGTACGGCTCGAACCGCAGTCTTCAATTGGCTGTATGCCCGTCACAGCGGAGGTTCGTTCCTGTTGCGGATTGAGGACACCGACAAGGAGCGCTCCAAACCAGAATTCACGCAAAACATCCTCGAAGGCCTGCAATGGCTTGGGATCGACTGGGACGAGGAACCCATCATCCAGAGCGAGCGGGTTGCCGAGCACCGCGCCGCAATTCAGACGCTGCTCGACAAGGGCCTGGCCTATCGCTGCTACGCCAGCGAGTCCGAACTGGAGGCCATGAGGGAGGCCCAAAAAGCGTCCAACCAAGCCCCTCGCTACGACAATCGTCACCGCAACCTCACTCCGGAGCAAGAAGCAGCTTTTCAGGAGGATGGCCGCGAAGCGGTGATCCGATTCCGTATCGACGACTCCGCCGAAATCCGCTGGAACGATCTGGTGCGGGGCCCGATGAGCTGGCGTGGAGCGGACCTCGGTGGCGACATGGTGGTGGCGCGCCGCGCTGCTGCGGATCAGATCGGCGACCCCCTCTACAACCTGGTGGTAGTGGTAGACGACGCAGCCATGGCCATCTCCCATGTGATCCGTGGCGAAGACCACATCGCCAACACCGCCAAGCAACTCCTGCTCTATGAGGCGATGGGCCTGCCAGTACCGACCTTTGCCCACGCACCGCTCATCCTTAATGCCGAGGGTCGCAAGCTGTCCAAGCGGGATGGTGTCACCTCGATCAATGATTTTCGCGCGATGGGATACAACGCTGAGGCCCTGGCCAACTACATGACGCTGTTGGGCTGGTCCGTTCCGGAAGGAATGGAGGAGCGCTTCACCCTGGAGGAAGCGGCCGCATCGTTCAGTTTTGACCGCGTCAACAAGGCTGGTGCACGCTTCGACTGGGACAAGCTCAACTGGCTCAATGCCCAGGTGCTGCACAACTGGAGCCATGATCAGCTGCTGGAGTCACTGATACCGCTCTGGCACGACCAAGGCTGGAGTCTTCCTGATGATCGAAGCTGGGCAGTCACACTGGCTGAGCTGCTCGGCCCCTCCCTCACCCTTCTCAACGACGGGGTTGACCAGGCAAGGCCGTTCTTCGATGAACCACCCTTGGAAAGCGACGCCGTGGCTCAGATCGAAAGCAATGGGGCCCGCGATGCCCTTCAAGCTCTCATCGTTCTGCTTGACACCACCCCATGGGACGGGATGGATGTTGCTCGCGGTCAGGACATGATCGGAGCTGCAGCAAAAACTGCCGGCGTCAAAAAAGGTGTGCTGATGAAATCACTGCGAGCGGCTCTGCTGGGACGACTCCAGGGACCTGATCTGATGACCACCTGGAGCCTATTGGCCAGGATCGGTTGCGACCGGCAACGACTCAACCGCTGCCTCTGATTCCGACCCAGCCGCATCCGCGGGCTCAGGATCCACCAGACCCAGAACCTTGGCCAACGGTTGGGCTGTCAGACCTTGTAGACCAACGGTCATCAGGATCGTTAAAAACACAAGGCCCTGCAACCGACCGGCGCCAAGCACACCCGCCTGCTCTAGACGGATCGCGAACAAGGACGCCACCGCAGCCGTGACGATGCCCCGTGGCGCGAGCCAGCCCATAAACAAACGCTGTCTCCAATCCAAAGGAAGGCCAATGGTGGCCACGCTGACCGCCACAGGACGAACCACCAACATCAGCACCAGCACACAGCTCACCCCTCCCCAGCCCAGGGGGCTGAGCTCCGCCCAAGACACATCAGCCGCCAGCAGCGGGAACAACATGGTGATCGCCAGCCGGGCTAGTTCACGGATCACTTCATCGAGCTGAGCTGCCTGCGTGGATGGACGACGGCCCACCACCACACCCGCCGCCACGGAAGCCGGTAGCCCTGACTCGGGCAACAGCCACTCACAGGCACCGAACATCAAGAACAGAACGCCAAGAGTGATCTGCAGACGAAGCCCCACCGAGGGATCGGGCCGCAGACGACGCAGTCCCTCAGACAGCAACCAGCCAGCGGCAAGACCGATCAGCACGCCGCCACCGAGACGGGCCAGAAGCCCCATGGCCAGCTCCCGCCAGCCGTGAAGGTTGCCAAGCAGAAGCTCCAGCAGCAACAGGGCCAGAACAGCTCCCACCGGTTCCAGCACCAGACCCTCGGCTTCGAGCACATCCCCCAAGGGTGAGGCGAGGCGAATCTGCTGGATCAATGGCGTCACCACCGTGGGACCGGTAGCTAGGACGATGGCGCTGTAGACCGCCGCCACCGACCAGTTCAGGCCCGCCAGCCAATGGGCCGCCAGCAGTCCCGCACCAAGTGACAGCAACAGCCGAATCACCGAGATGCGCAGGACCGTGGCCTTAATCGTGTCGCCGGGAAGGCGCAGGTTGAGGCCGCCGTCGAAGAGCACCAGGCTCACCAGCAGACCCACGACTGTGGCCAGGCCCTGGCCAAGGTCTAGGGGTTCGACAAGCCCCAGGCCAGAACGGCCGATCAGCAGCCCGGACAGCAGTAGCAGCACCACCCCTGGCAACCCCGAAAGGGCTGCCAGAAGACGAGCGGAAGCCCCGGCGAACACCGTGACACCCCAGAGCAGACCCAAACGCTCAGGCGTCATCGATGGAGGTGAATTGCGGCTCTACCCGGAGCCCGATCACCGCGTCCGGCCGCACCACGAGATATTCCCCCTCCAGATCCCCCAGAGGCACATTGACGAATCCAGACTCCGCTCCAGCACTGACCAACCCCTGATACCACTGCTGAAACTGCTCCAGAGTTGAAAAATGCACCCTCTCGGTCTGCCCACCGATCAGATGGAGCGAGACGGCGTAACGGCGCGGTGTGCGAGTCATAGCCGAACCGTACTAGCAGGACCCTTGCTCCCAGGCTGCACCAGCAGGCACGGCTGCTCTCCAATCCAGGCTTGAGGCATGGCCGAAGCGGGGCGATAGAGAGGGTGGCGGGGATGACCTCCTTGGGTTGTACCGAGGCAGAACGCAGCTGCTGCACCGCTACTGCGGCGCAACGCAGCGAATGAGACGAGGCGCTCCAGCAGCCAGTGATCACGCCCTTGCAAACTGCCATGAGCTCCCCAGCCCAACCACAGGTCCACAGAGGCGGTCAGGCTCCAGCGTTGTAACCAGCTCTCCAGCACAGCATCATTGCCAGCTCCAATGGGAAACGGGTGCCGGCGCAGAGCAGCTGGAGATGGCGTCACCAGGGCAAACAGATTGAGCACCACCAAGCGTTGATATCCCCAGCCACGGGCGAAACCGCAGAGTCGACGAAGCGTTGGGTCATCGCTGCCGGCATCAGCCCGGGATGGATTAAGCCCGCAATAAATGAGGGTGTTCAGGCCTTGGCCACCCGGTGTGATCCGATTGGGGGGGAGCCAGCGCCGCTCCAGCAACCAGCGATAACGCCCGCAGCGACTGAAAGCGGCACGACCAACCACGGCTGTCGCGCAGGGCCGAGGCTCAGACCGCGAGCAGGGCACGGGCCGCCTCAAGGATCCTGGCACTGGCCTGACCATCACCAAAGGGGTTCACCGCCCGGGCCATTGCGTCGTATGCCTGCGGGTCGCTGAGCAACAGCGAGGCCTCGGCCGCGATGGTGTCGGCATCGGTGCCGACAAGACGCGCCGTGCCGGAATCCACTGCTTCTGGACGCTCGGTGGTGCGACGGAGCACGAGCACGGGCTTACCCAGGGCGGGAGCCTCCTCCTGGAGACCACCTGAATCGGTCAGCAACAGGGTGCAGCCTTTCATCGCCGCCACGAGCCGGTCGTAATCCAGGGGTTCGGTGAGGATCACCCGAGGATGGGAACCCAGCAGAGCTTGAAGCGGTTCACGCACTGTCGGGTTGCGATGAAGCGGAAGCAGCAAGGCTGTGTCGGGATGAGCGTTGAGCACCTTGAGCATGCCCTCGGCAATGCTCGTCAAGCGATCACCCCAGTTTTCGCGGCGATGGACGGTCGCCAAGATCACCCGCTGAGTGGACCAGTCGATCGGCATGTCATTGAGCTCAGGCGCACGCTCAGCCATGCGCAACAGGGCATCGATCACGGTGTTTCCAGTGACCATGAGCTGACCCACAACGCCCGAGGCCTGAAGGTTCCGCTCAGAGCGCTGGGTGGGTGCGAAATGGAGCTGGGCCACCTGGGAAATCAACCTGCGGTTGGCCTCTTCCGGGAACGGGTCAAGAATGTTGTCGGTGCGCAGACCGGCCTCGACATGGCCAACAGGGATCTGTTCGTAGAAGGCGGCCAAGGCTGCCGCGAAGGCGGTCGTGGTGTCCCCCTGAACAAGCACCAACGCGGGGGGATAGGCCTGAAAGTCGTCGCGCAACCCCTGCAGGGCCGCACATGTGACATGGGTGAGGGTCTGGCGGGGGGCCATCAAATCGAGATCATGGTCGGCACGGAGACCGAACAAATCCATCACCTGAGTCACCATCTCGCGATGCTGCCCCGTGAGCACCACGCGGGTTTCTAACAGTGCACAGGCCTGAAACTCCTGGATCACCGGCGCGAGCTTGATGGCCTCAGGACGGGTGCCGAGAACGATCGTCACCCTGGGCTTCCCAGCCATACATCCCTCAACGGTCGCCTCAGTTTAAGAGCGATTCCTGCTTGCCAGATCCACAGCCATGGCGAAGCTGAAGAGATCAGGCTCTGCTGACACAGTGACCAGTCCGGTTTTTCCTCCAGGCTTCCCACCGCTTCCGCCGCGCCCGGTCGCGGACCAGGACAACAGCGGCAGCCTTGGCGAGGCAACCTCGGAGCAAGCCACACCCTTGGGGACCCCGGCAGCGCAGGTCGCTCCCTCTCAAGCAGCGACCAACTCCGGGCCAAACGGTGGTCCAAGCATTGAGGCGATCGTGCGCATCGCCTACGACGCCGGACACTCCGATGTGCATCTGGGGGTGGGGGAACAGCCGCGCTTCAGGGCCCGCGGCGAGATGGTGATCACCGAGTGGCCTGAGACAACCACCGCAGTATTTCAAGCCTGGCTGCAAGAAATCCTCAGTCCGCAGCAGATTGACGCCTTCACCACCACGAAAGAGTTCGATGGATCCCATGCCTTCCCCTTCGTCAGGGTGCGAATCAACCTGCTGGACTCACTGCGAGGCCCGGCCATGGTGTTGCGGCTGATCCCCCAGACGATCCTCAGCTTGGAACAACTGCGGCTTCCTGAGGTGCTGCAGGGGTTGGCCGCCCGTCCGAAAGGCTTGGTACTGGTGACAGGTCCCACCGGCTCTGGCAAGAGCACAACCCTCGCCGCCATGATCGACTGGATCAACAGGCACCAGACACGCCACATCCTGACGATTGAGGATCCGGTGGAATTCGTCCACGAGAGCCAACAATCGCTCATCCGCCATCGGGAGGTGGGCCAACACACGCTGAAATTTCACAACGCCCTAAGGGCAGCGCTGCGGGAAGACCCGGATGTGATCCTCGTGGGTGAGATCAGAGATCGCGAAACCCTGAGCACAGCCCTCGAAGCCTCCCAAACCGGTCACCTGGTGTTCGGCACCCTGCACACCAATTCCGCCGTCAAAACAGTGGAGCGGGTGCTTGGCATGTACCCACCGGATGAACAAGAGAGTGTGCGTCGCGCCCTGTCGGAATCGCTACTGGGTGTGATCGCCCAGGGACTGATCCGCTCGACAGATGCCAAACGCGCCGCTTATCACGACATCCTGATCAACACCGATGCCTGCAGGGACTACATCCAGCGGGGTGCTCTCGATGAGGTTGAGGAAATCATGGAGCGCAGCGGCTTTGATGGCATGGTCACGATGAACCAGTCCTTACAAGCCCTGGTGGAGGCTGGCCGGGTGGATGGTGAAGCTGCAATCGCTGTCAGTCTCAAACCGAACGAACTGGCTCAGGCCCTAAGAGGCAGGAGTTGATGCAATGCAGCCTTTCAGGAGAAACCGCTGCTGAAGAGGCGCACGATCAGAAGCACAACAAGGGCGACCGACAGACCGAGCATGGCCAGTCGGCCATTCCAGATCTCCGCCTGCGGAGTAATGCCACGACGCCAAGCATTGAGTTCATCACTGGGAACCTCTTCCAGGAGAGAAGTGCCATCGGGAGCGGATTCAGTTGCCATGGGGCGGCCCGCAATTTTGTTGATAACAACTTTAAGGAAAATCTGTTCAGAACGGCGGCGCCTCCGCTTGCAGAGCAGAAGCCTGATCGAGCGGCCAGCGGGCCGAGACCCCTAGCGCGATAGAACTCATTTGGGGCGCCAGAGACAAACGCTGCACAGCGGCCGCTCCAACCATGGCGGCGTTGTCCGTGCAGTAAGCAAGCGGCGCGCAACACACGGCGACGCCGTCCTTCCCGCCTCGGAGCTGCATCAGGCTCCGTAAACGACGATTAGCCGCCACCCCCCCCACCATCACCAGGCGAGAGAGGCCAAGCTCGCGGCAACAGCGCAGGCTGCGGTCAACCAGAACATCCGCCACCACCTGCTCGAAACTGGCAGCCAGATCAGCCAGAGGCAGCGGATCAAACTGATCTCGCAATGCCTCGACCTGGCGAAGCATCGCTGTTTTCAGGCCACTGAAAGAGAAGTCATAGGGATAAAAGCCCCCTTCTGGCCGCTTCACACGCCCCTTGGGCAAGGCGAAGCGGCGTGGATCCCCTGTTTCTGCCAACGCCTGGATCGCAGGCCCTCCCGGATAGGCCAGGCCCAGCAAACGGGCCACTTTGTCGAAGGCCTCACCAGCCGCGTCATCGTGACTGCGGCCGAGCCGCAGCATCCCTCCATCAGCATCGACACGGATCAGTTCCGTATGGCCTCCGCTCACCAGCAGCACCAAATAAGGAGGCCTGGGTGGATCGGGCGCTAGTTGCACTGAAGCGAGATGGGCCTCGAGATGGTGAATCGCAAGAAACGGCCGTTGGTGCAACACCGCCAGGCTGCGCGCTGTCACCGAACCAACCATCAGGGCACCAACCAGCCCCGGAGCCACGGTGGCCGCCACCGCATCGAGCTGATCAACGTCCACCTCAGCCTCTGACAAGGCTGCCTCCACAAGATGAGGCAAGGCTTCGACATGCCTGCGCGATGCAATTTCCGGCACCACCCCACCCCACTGGGCATGCTCCTCAACCTGGGAGGCGATGCCATGGGCAAGCACCTCCATTCCTCTGCCGCTCCGGCGCACGATCGCAGCAGCTGACTCGTCACAACTTGTTTCGAGGGCCAGCACCGTTGTCATTTGGTTGGGGAGCCTCCCCTAGTGTCCGCATGTGACATCCTGCCGTTTCGGGGCAGGCTTAATCAGGAATCCTTCCGATGCGTCGTCTCTTTGCCCTTGCGCTTTCGGCCCTTCTTGTCTTCGGCTTCGCCCCAGTTGCCAAGGCTGATGTGGCAGGTCTGACTCCCTGCTCCGAAAGTGCCCGTTTCCAGCAGCGTGCCAGTGCAGCTGCCACCCCGCAGGCCAAAGCCCGCTTCGAGATGTACAGCCAAGCAGTTTGTGGAGAAGACGGTCTTCCCCACCTGATTGTTGATGGCCGCTTTAGCCACGCTGGTGACTTCGTGTATCCCGGCCTGATGTTCCTCTACATCACCGGATGCATCGGCTGGGCCGGGCGTGAGTATCTCAAAGCCACCCGTGGCACCAAAGAGCAATACACCAAGGAAATCCAGATCGATCTCAAGCTCGCCCTTAAGAGCTGTATCGCTGCTGCTTCCTGGCCTCTGGCTGCCTTCGGCGAATTCACCAGCGGCAAGCTGCTTGAAAGCGACGACAAGGTGACCGTCTCACCTCGCTGAGCCTCTCTCAAGATCACTTCACTCGTTTTCAACAACTGAATTCCGATGCAGAAATTCCTCACCACCGCTCCAGTGGTTGCAGCAATCTGGTTCACCCTCACCGCAGGCATCCTGATTGAGTGGAACCGCTTCTTCCCTGATCTCCTTTTCCACCCCATGTGATTGGAGAACAATCCATCAAAAAAGGAGGCCAAAGGCCTCCTTTTTTGATGGATTTTCATCGCTTCAACAGTCCTAGGCGGCAGCACGGGTTGAGCAGCAAAGAGCAGTGTCGACAACGAGCTTCATCGACAACAGCCTTCCGCTCAAGTCAAGCCAGACCCATCAGGCTCTCCAGGGCAACAAGAGCAACATCAAGATCGTCATTGATGACGACCGCATCAAATTCCCCCTTAGCCTCCAGTTCCTGCTTGGCTCTTGCGAGACGGCGTTGGATCGCCTCTTCTGCATCGGTGCCGCGGCCGCGGATGCGCTGTTCAAGCACCTGAAAGCTGGGGGGAGCCAAAAAAATCTGCTGCGCATCAGGAAAGGTGCGACGCACCTGACGCGCCCCCTCCAACTCGATCTCCAACAACACCGGCGAGCCAGCCGCCAACCTGACTTCCACAGGGTGGCGGGGGGTGCCATAACAGTTGCCGGCAAATTCAGCCCACTCCAACAATCCCCCCTCCGCCACCAGAGCATCAAATTGCTCTCGACGATGGAAGAAATAGTGCACACCGTCCTTCTCCCCCTCACGCGGAGAGCGCGTCGTCGCAGACACGGACAACCACAACGAAGGATGGCGTTCCCGTAAACGGGTCACGAGAGTGCCCTTGCCAACGCCGCTGGGCCCGGTCAACACCGTGAGCCTTGCGCATGTCTCGGATAGGGGCATGAATCGCTTCCGGTCACCCCGCAGGGTAGGAAGGCATCCTGCTCAGCAGGTTCCACCATCCCAACGATGGGCACGCCTTCACCACAGGTCATGGACGTCACCACCCTGCTGGCGGTGGTGAACGATCTGCGCGGACGCTTGCTGCCGAGTCGATTCGAGAAAGCCCAGCAGCCTGATAGCCAGACCCTCCAACTCGGTTTCCGCACGCTGCAGGGCATGGTGTGGCTTGAGCTGAGCTGGCGCGCCGACTGCCCTCGGCTGGTACAGATTCCACCACCACCCAGGAACGGCAGCGGCAGCACCCTGGCGCAACAGAGCCAGCACAGTCTTCGCCAGCTCGCTCTGGTCGAGATGGAGCAGGAGGGATTCGAACGGGTGGTGCGCTTCGGATTTGCCAGCCGGCCTGGCAATCCCGTGAAACGACATCTTGTCTTGGAACTGATGGGCCGCCACAGCAACCTGCTGCTCCTTGATGAACGCAATCGGGTGATCGCTCTGGGCCGCCAGGTGAGGGGGCATCAATCACGGGTGCGACCCATCGGCACCGGGGATGACTACGTGCCACCACCACCACTGCAAAGCAGTCCACCGCAGAAGGATGAAGACTTCGCGCGTTGGAGAAAACGGCTGACCCTGCTACCGGTTCCCCTCGCCAAAGCCCTGCCCCAGGCCTACCAGGGCATTAGTCCGGCTTTGGCACGACAACTGGCATCAGATGACCCCAGTGCTATCCACTCTCTTCTCAACACTCCTGTTCAAGAGATTGATCAGAGGCAATGGGAACAGCTGCATGAACGCTGGCAGCAGTGGTTGCACTGCCTGGACGAGGCCAGCTTCAGTCTCCACATCTCAACCGCAACGAATAGCTATCGCGTGTGGGGAGCGACCACAGTGCCATTAGCGGCCTCAACCCCAAAAGAACCACCCCTGAGCCTGACGCTCGGTTGCTACTACAGCGATCAGCTGCAGGCCCGAGAACTGGAACGTCAAAGCGAGGAGCTGCGCCAGCAGCTCCTCCAGACCAGACGCCGGGAAGAGGAGCTGCTGCTGGATCAGATCACCAAAATGCAAGCCACCGACTCGGCTGCGGAGCTGCAACAACAGGCGGATGGCCTGTTGTGCCTGCCGGCTCCTAGTCGCGACCAGATTGATCAGGCACAGAAGCTTTACCGCCGCGCACGCAAACTGCGAAGGGCAGTGCCTCAGCTGGAGGAACGGCAGCGCCACCATCGCCAACGGCTGGCCTTAATCGACGGCAGCGAGGCCTTTCTTGAGGAGGTGCTTTCTGCAGGCTGGGACTGCCCTAGGCAGCGGTTGGAGCGCCTGAATGAGCTGCGTCTCGAGGCGCAGGAATTGTTGACCTCTCAGCGGCGACGTGGCCGTCGCCAAGGAGCACCTCGACCAGCGCTCCAGCCCCAGCCCTTGGAACTGTGCTCACCAGCAGGTCTGACGATCCAGGTGGGCCGCAACCACCGACAGAACGATTGGATCAGCCTGCGCCATGCCAAGCCAGGCGACCTTTGGTTCCACGCCCAGGAATGCCCCGGCAGCCACGTTGTGCTGAAGGCATCTACCGGCCTGGCGGATGAAGCCGACCTCACTCTGGCGGCCGATCTGGCAGCCCTATTCAGCCGAGCACGCGGCAACCGTCGTGTGGCGGTAGTGATGGTGCCGGTGGAGCAACTGCAGCGGATTGTTGGGGCTGGGCCAGGCACAGTGCGCCACCGCGGTGGCGCTGTGCGTTGGGCCGAACCCGAGCGCGCTGAGCGACAGCTCCAAGCCGGAGAACTTCTAGCCTGAAGCAAGCACAGGCACGCCTTTCTGAGCCCTCCCGAACCAATCGATCAACCGGACGTCATCCCCAAGCCGCTCGCGCCTCCTCCGCCGATCCAGATCGGTCGATCCGGAAGGGCGGATCTACCGGCGGATAAAGAGATGCCTCTGCTGGACCATCTCGAGGAACTGCGCCAACGCGTCCTGCGCAGCCTGGTTGCGGTGGTAGTGGCAGCGATCGCCTGCCTGGTAGCGGTGAAGCCGCTGGTTCGGCTCCTGGAGGAACCGGCCGGCTCGATCCATTTTCTCCAACTCGCACCTGGGGAGTTTCTATTCGTCTCCTTCAAGGTGGCCGGCTACGCCGGCCTCACCCTGGCACTGCCCTATGTGCTCTATCAGGGACTGGCCTTTGTACTCCCAGGCCTCACGCGCAATGAACGCCGCCTCATCGCTCCAGCCGTAGCTGGCTCGGCAGTGCTGTTTCTGGGGGGATTGGCCTTTGCCTGGTGGGCACTCGTGCCTGCGGCCCTGCGCTTCCTGGTGAGCTATGGCGCCGATGTCGTGGAACCGCTCTGGTCGATCGAGCGCTACCTCGACTTCGTGCTGCTGCTGATGCTGGCGACAGGTCTGGCGTTCCAACTGCCTGTACTGCAACTGCTGCTCGGATTGTTTGGGCTGATCAACTGGAAATCAATGCTGGCGGCCTGGCGCTGGGTTGTGCTGGCGGCATCCCTGGCTGGAGCAGTGCTCACTCCTTCCACCGATCCAATCACAATGCTGTTACTGGCGGGAGCGATCACGGCGCTGTTCCTCATCGGTGTGGGTCTGGTGGCCCTCACCGAGAGATTCAGAGCACAAACTCCTCCAGACGCTCCCCCCCCTGAAGCGGCAGGCTGAGGGCCTTTCCGAGGCGAGGGCGATCGCGAGTCGTGGCCAACCACTCGCGCACCACCTGCGCCTGAGCTAAACGATTCACAACATCAATCACCTCCGCGATGTGCTCCCGATAGGCGTTTTCGTCGAGGGGGAACGACTGCTGCTCGAGATACGCCCACATCACATGGAGGTAAAGACGCCCCCTACGAACGACCAGCTGAAGGTCGTAACTCGCCTGCCAGCGCTGCTGTATGCAGCCAATCACCTCATCAACGGTCAAGGGGCTGGGAGCCTCTCCAGCACGAACGTCAAGCACGGAATCGCAAGAAAGAACAATCGGTAAAGCCCTGTCGTCGCAAAGTGTGACGGGACCTTTAGCGTCCATAATGATCGCCATTCAGTGACGGTTGATCACCCGCCATGACCCAAGCCTCCTCGAGCGATGTGCCCGGAATGGGTCGTCGGCAGTTCATGAATCTGCTGACATTCGGCTCCGTGACTGGCGTTGCCCTGGGTGCTCTCTATCCGGTTGCCAACTACTTCATCCCTCCCCGGGCCGCAGGTAGTGGTGGTGGAACCAGTGCCAAGGATGAACTTGGCAACGCTGTCACCGCCTCCGGATGGCTGAACAGCCACCCCAGCGGCGACCGCAGCCTGGTGCAGGGCCTCAAAGGTGACCCCACCTATCTGATCGTCGAAGGCGACGACGCCATCGGCAGTTACGGCATCAATGCCATCTGCACCCATCTTGGCTGCGTTGTGCCTTGGAACAGCGGTGCCAACAAATTCATGTGCCCTTGCCACGGCAGCCAGTACGACGCCACCGGCAAGGTGGTGCGTGGTCCTGCTCCCCTTTCTCTGGCCCTGGCGAACGTGAGTGTCGAGAACGACAACGTGTTCGTGAGCCAGTGGACCGAAACCGACTTCCGCACGGGCGAGAAGCCCTGGTGGGCCTGATCAACCCAGCCGTCCTCCCATCCCACCCCGCTCCTCGTCCCCCATGCGTCGCCTCCTTTCACCTCTTCTCGCAGCCCTGATCATGGGCATGGCCGTGCTCACGGCACCCACCGCATCCTGGGCTTACCCCTTCTGGGCTCAGCAGAACTACGACAGTCCCCGGGAAGCAACTGGCAAGATCGTTTGCGCTAACTGCCACCTCGCCAACAAACTCACCCAAGCTGAGGTACCCCAATCGGTGCTTCCCGACAGTGTGTTCAAAGCTGTTGTGAAGGTTCCTTATCAATCAGGCCTGCAGGAAGTCGGTGCTGATGGCAGCCAGGTACCGCTCCAAGTTGGTGCTGTGGTGATGCTTCCCGATGGTTTCACCCTGGCACCGCAGGACCGTTGGACCGACGAGATCAAAGAAGAAACTGAAGGGGTCTACTTCAGTCAGTACAGCGACGACCAACCCAACATCCTGCTGGTGGGACCAATCCCCGGAGATCAGAATCAGGAAATCGTGTTCCCGATCCTGTCTCCAGACCCTTCAACCGACAGCAGCATTCAGTTCGGCAAATATCAGATCCACGTTGGCGGAAACCGTGGCCGTGGCCAGGTCTACCCCACCGGTGAAAAGTCCAACAACACCCTCTTCACCGCCACTGCTGAGGGCCGCATTGCCTCGATTGAGCCTGGCGACAACGGTGCAAGCTTGGTGACCATTGAGACGGCTGACGGCACCACCACTGAGACCATTCCTGTGGGCCCCGAACTGGCTGTTGCAGTGGGTGATCAAGTGGAAGCAGGTGCTCCCCTCACCAATGATCCCAATGTGGGTGGCTTCGGCCAGCTCGATGCAGAAGTGGTTCTCCAGAACCCTGTTCGCATCTACGGCCTGCTCGCCTTCTTTGCTGCCGTAGCCCTTGCCCAGATCATGCTGGTGCTGAAGAAGAGACAGGTGGAGAAAGTGCAGGCTGCTGAAGGCGTCTGAGGTCTGTGTCACTCCTCTCGTTGTTCACCTCACCAGGGCCCGAGCTTTTCCAGCTCGGGCCTTTTGCTCTGCGTTGGTACGGGTTGCTGATTGCCCTGGCGGTGTTGATCGGCCTCAACCTGTCCAGCTGGCTGGCCAGGCAGCGTCAGCTCGAGCAAGGACTGATTAGTGATCTGCTGCCAATCCTTGTGCTCTCAGCGGTGATCGGAGCCAGGCTTTACTACGTCGCTTTTGAGTGGCGTAACTACGCCGCCACTCCCTTGAAAGCTCTGGCGATCTGGGAAGGCGGCATCGCCATTCATGGAGCCCTAATCGCAGGAACCCTTGCCGTCATTCTGTTCTGCCGCTGGAGGCGACAGCCCTTCTGGGATGTATTGGACGTGCTCGTGCCATCCGTGGCCCTTGGTCAATCAATCGGTCGTTGGGGCAATTTCTTCAATAGCGAAGCCTTCGGAGTGCCTACAGACCTCCCCTGGAAACTGCTGATCAAGACCGTTCCGATGAACGTCCAGAGGCTCTTTCCTGACGCCCAGTTCTTCCATCCCACCTTCCTCTACGAATCCCTTTGGAACTTGGTGGTCTTTGCGGTGCTCATGCTGCTGTTCCTCCGAGCCAAACAGGGATCGCTAAAACTGCCTGCCGGTGCTCTCAGCTGCCTGTATCTGCTCGCCTACAGCCTGGGCCGTCTCTGGATTGAAGGCTTGCGCATCGATCCCCTCTGCCTGGGTGGCATGCCTCCCTTCTGCGATGGAGGACTGCGCATGGCCCAGTTGATGAGCCTGATGCTGATGGCCCTTGCGGCTGCTGGGCTGTGGTGGCTGTATGGACGCGATCGGTCCCTTCCCGATCCGGGCCTCCGTCAGGGCTGATTTCCATGTCTTCCACACCCAGCAGAATTGCCATCGTTGGCGCAGGACCAGGCGCGCCAGATCTGCTGACCCGCCGCGCCGAAGACCGACTCAAAACAGCCGACGTTCTGATCTGGACCGATTCACTGGTCTCTCCGCAGATTGCCGCGCTTGCATCGCAACGTTGCGAACGCATCCGCACCAGCAACCTCACCCTTGAAGAGGTGCTGCCAGTGATGATTGATCGCGCACGCAAAGGATTGCGAGTGGTCCGTCTTCATGACGGTGACCCCTGTCTTTATGGAGCCTTGTCTGAGCAGGTCTGCGGACTGGCTGATGCCGGTATCAGCGTTGAGGTCGTGCCTGGGCTGAGTGCTTATCAGGCCACTGCATCCGCTCTCAGCGCAGAACTCACAATTCCAGGCATCGTCCAGACCATCGTGCTCAGTCGCGCCGGCGGACGGACCGGCGTGCCACAAACCGAAGAGCTGGCGAACTTGGCCCGCCTCCAAGCATCCCTCTGCCTCTACCTGAGTGCCCGTCATGTTGACGAGGTGCAGGCCACCTTGCTCGAGCATTATCCGGCCGACACACCCGTAGCGATTGGCTACCGGGTGAGCTGGCCTGATCAGTGGCTGGATGTGGTGCCGCTGAATGCGATGGCGAAGGCCTCCAAAGAGCGAGATCTGATCCGCACAACCCTCTACATCGTTAGTCCAGCCCTTGCAAGCCAAGGACGCCGTTCCATGCTTTATTCCCCCAGCCACGACCATCTATTCCGTCCCCAGCAGGGGTAACAAACAAGCAACGGTGGTGGTTTAAGATCCCTTCGTGCGGGCGATTAGCACAGTGGTAGCGCACTTCCTTCACACGGAAGGGGTCACTGGTTCGAATCCAGTATCGCCCATTGATTCTTGATGCTCAGCAGCACATTTTTAGATCAATTGGATCAGGACAAATCCGATCTTTACCATTAGGTTCTGCCTGATCGAAAAGAGCGTGCTCTTGGATATGGCGAATGTCGACCATTCCTCCAGCGACAACCACAGCGAGACCAGGCAAGAATCATTCACCGGTCTTCAACAGGTCGGGGCTGCTCTCCAGTCCGCCCGAGAATCCCAGGGCCTGAGTCTTCATCAGCTGGCCGAAGGCCTTCACATGGGCGATGAACAGCTCAAGGCTCTTGAAGCCGGTGACCGCGCCAACCTTGCCGAAAGCGTTTTTGTTCGCGCCACGGTACGACGTGTTGCCGACAGGCTACGGATGGATCCAGAGCCCTTGATCGCTGCCCTTCGCGATCTGGATGGCATGGACTCCGACCAACGGTCCAAACGCTCCACTGCGAGATCCACTCCGGCCCAAGCTCCTGGACAGACCGATGCAAAACCCAACCAGAGCGGACGTTTAATCCGAATCGCAATGGTGGCCGTGGCCGTGGGGGCGGCAGTCGCCGCTGGTTGGAGCTGGAGCCAAACCGCCTTCCGACGTCAGCCCTTGCTGCCGCAAAGACCACCATCAGCCTCGGCTTCCCTGCCATCGCCCCAGCCAACACCCCCTCAGCTGCGGGCCAGTCAAGGGCTCGAGCTAACTGATCAAGCCTCGACAACGAGGGGCAGCAACCAGTCGGTCACCATTTTCACGAAGGAGCCCAGCTGGATCGCTATCCGCGATCGAGAAGGCCAGCTTCTGTTTGAAGGCATGGTGGACTCCCAAAAAACCTTCGACGCAAGCAACGGCATTGAGATCTATGCCGGCAGGCCGGATCTGGTGACGGTGAACGATGACGGTCAGAGCCAAGGCCCCTTGGGCGCAATCGATCAGCTGCGTTGGTATCCCATCACTGCTGCACCTTCACCTTCAGAGCCAAACCAGTCGCTTCCTGCAACACCAGCGAACAACCCTCAAGGCTCCACTGCTCGAGACTGAGGTTCTGGTTCAGTCGCTCTGGCACCAGTTCAAGCGAGAGAATCCCCTGTTTTGTTTTGACGCGGATCGAATCGACCACCGGTTCAGGCCGTCGATCGAGGGCTGAAGCCAGACGCAGCAACAAAGCCATCTCCGACACGGTGCGGCGTTCAGAGCGCGTTTGCAGTGCCTGCCAAGCCTCATGCCGCTTTTTGGGCAGGCTGCGGCGGTGGTAGCGGGCGATCGCCGCAACCATCAAGTGTTCGGTTTCGGAGTAACCGAGCAGCTCACCGTGACGAATTAAATACCAGGAATGCTTGTGATAAGCGCTGAGGTTGATGTGCTGACCACAGGCATGGAGCATGGCCGCAGCCCAGAGCAACTCCCGTCCCAGACCGGTATCCCGATGCAGCACACCGGCGGTGTTGTCATAGAGACAGAGGGCATGCTTGGCGACCCGTTCCGCCCGTTGCTGATCAACAGCGAAACGCTGTACCTGATGGATGACGGTGCGCTGGCGAATGCTGCTCTGAAAACTGAAGCGGTCTTCGAGAAGACCGTGACGCAACATCCAGTCAACGATCAAGCCCTCTCGAAGCGCCCTTTCGCTCAGCACCATCTCCTCAACGTCGAGCATTTGCATGGTGGTCTGCAGGATCAACGCGCCCGGCACGATGATCTCGGCCCGTCGGTCGTTGATCGGCGCCAAACCCTTGCGCTGCTCTGGGGAGAGAGTCACCAATCGATCAACAACCCGGTCAAGGCGATCACGATCCAGGCGATAGCCATGCAGCTTCAGCGGAGCACGGTCGTCCTCGCTGGCGGCGAGAGCGCCAATCGCCATGGCGGTGCCACTGGTGGCGACCATCACAGGCGTTTCTCCCGGCTTGATGCGGCGCCGAACCTTGTCGACTGCAGGCTCCAAGGAACCTTGGATGTAAGCCCGTAGAAAGGCCTGTCCCTTGGGCGGCAGAGGATCTTCCCTAACGAAATCACGCTGAAGCCGTACGGCTCCGACGCGGGTGCTGGTCAGGGCGCGGGCATCGCGTCCGTCAGCCAGGATCAGTTCGGTGGATCCACCGCCGATATCCAGCAGCAGGTGAGGGCGATCCCCAAAAGACATGCCAGAGAGCACCCCGAGGTAGATCAGTCGCGCCTCTTCAGGACCACTGACGAGATCGACATCGAGATCGAGTTCATCTTTGACCTGTTGGAGAAACTGACGGCCATTCGGTGCTTCCCGCACGGCACTGGTGGCCGCCGTGACAATCTGCTCAACCTGATGGCTGGCGGCCAGATCGGTGAACCGGCGCAGGGCATCCATGCCACGCGCGAGCGCCTCCTCACTGAGGTGTCCCGTGGCTGCATCCCGTTCTCCGAGCCTTGTGGTGGATTTCTCCGCCAGCACAACACTGAAGGTGCGCAAGCTGGGATCCACCGCCGCGACCAACAGGTGGGTGGAATTGGTGCCGATGTCGATCGCGGCGACGCGTCTGAGCTCTCTCACGCCCTGGCGCTGAGCGTTGTCAGATGACGCGGCGTCGGCACCTGCCATCAGCAGAGACTTGCAAACCGCTCACACTCTGGCATCGGTCCATGGCGAGACCATCAAGCACCGCCTCAAGGGAGGGAGTGCCTATGGTTTTTTGAAACACCGCTCAACGTGATCGGCGCACTACAACGCCACTTCAATCCTGCCTGGGCCGCCTGGATCCAACTTCTGCGCTGGAACAAACCCAGCGGACGACTGATTTTGCTAGTGCCGGCCGGATGGAGCCTCTGGCTCACCCCCGAATCTCCACCACCAGTCTCCCTCGTTGTGCTGATCAGCGTCGGTGGTCTCGCCGTGAGTGCGGCAGGGTGCATTGCCAATGACCTCTGGGACCGACGCATCGACCGCCAGGTGGAGCGCACCAAAGGCCGTCCTCTGGCCCGAGGAGGCCTGCCGTTATCGGTGGCCATCGCCTCATTACTGGCGCTGCTGCTGATCAGCCTGGTTGTGGTGCTAGCCCTTCCAGCAACGGGACGCGGCCTCTGCCTTGTGCTGGCCCTGCTGGCGCTGCCACCAATCCTGCTTTATCCCTCAGCGAAACGCTGGTTCCCCTTCCCTCAAGCCGTTCTGGCGCTCTGCTGGGGCTTCGCCGTGTTGATCCCTTGGGCCGCAGCTGAAGGAGAGCTGACCGCCACACCGGCCCTGTGGCTGTGCTGGCTGGCAACGATGGCCTGGACCTTCGGCTTTGACACCGTGTATGCCATGGCCGACCGGATCGATGACCGTCGTCTTGGCTTGCGCAGCAGCGCCCTCACCCTCGGCAAGGCCTCCGTGCCAGTCGTGACCGCCTGCTATTCCCTCACTGTGCTGGCCTTGGGGGCTGCCGCCATCGAGACAGGTGTGGGGGCTGCCTTCTGGCCCTGCTGGTGCGTGGCGGCAACCGCCATGGTGCTCGAGCCCAGGCGATTGCAGCGTCTAAGCCAGCAGCCGATGTCGGTCTACGGCCGACACTTCAAACATCAGGTCTGGCTGGGGGGACTGTTGCTGTTTGGCCTCGTGCTGGGCGGGCTACAAGGATGAGCGGACTCACCGCGCCTCTACGCAAGGGCGACACCGTCCATGTGGTGGCAGCCAGCTCAGCCTTTGATGACCCCGAAGCGCTCTACCAGGGCCTGGAGGTGCTCAGTCGCTGGGGCCTGAAAACGGATCCCATTGGAATCCCTCGGCGTCGGTGGGGCTACTTAGCGGGAGAAGACCACGAACGTCGCAACGACCTTCACCCCGTGCCGGCAGCACCACTACTGGCCTGTGCACGCGGTGGCTGGGGGGCAGCACGCCTGCTGGAACAGCCAATCCATTGGCGACCAGGCTGGCTACTGGGCTTCTCCGACGTGACCGCCCTGTTGCTGGCTCGCTTCAGCGCAGGGCTTGATGGAAGCATTCACGGCCCCCTGCTGAGCACCCTGGCGGCTGAACCGGACTGGAGCCAGCAGCGGCTGAAAGATCTGCTGTTCGGGCAGCCACTGCCTGACCTACAGGGCATCAGCTGGGCTAGCGGCACAGCACGGGGGCCCCTGATCGCAGCCAATCTCACCGTGGCCTCCCATTTACTAGGGAGCCCTCACATGCCAAGCCTCAGCGGAGCAATCCTGATCCTTGAAGACGTGGGGGAGAGTCCTTACCGGATCGATCGCATGCTCACCCACTGGCGCCTGACCGGTGCACTGCACAAGCTGTCTGGCCTGGGCTTCGGACGTTTCAGCGGCTGCGAGGACGACGAGGACAGCGATGGATTCGCTTGTGCGGAGGTGCTGCAGGAGCGCAGCCTCGATCTGGGCATTCCCGTTGTGGCCGACCTGCCACTGGGGCATGGTCCGGGTGGCAACGCCGCCCTACCGATCGGGAGAGAGGCCTGTCTGGATGGTGACCGCGGACACCTCAGGCTTCTCTAAACGACAGCACCGCCTCGGCAACAATCAAATCAAAAGGAGTGGTCACCTTGATGTTGGCGGGGCCAGCATCCAAGACCTTCACATCCCAACCGAGTCGTTCATACAGCGAGGCATCATCGGTGACTTCCCAGCCAAGCCGAAGGGCCTCGGCATGCCCTTGGCGCAACTGATCCACAGCGAAGGCCTGGGGTGTCTGGGCAGCCCAGAGTTCGGAGCGATCTGGTGTGGCAGTGATGCAGCCTTGATCATCCACCCGTTTGATCGTGTCGGTCACCGGCGTGGCAGCGATGACTGCCTCACCTTCGAGCACGACCTGCGCACAACGGTCGAACAGGGCCGACTCCGCCAGACAACGGGCCCCATCGTGAATCAACACATGGGAGGCCTCTTCAGGCAGCCCAGCCAGACCACGCAGCACTGATTGCTGCCGCGTGCTGCCTCCTTCGATCCAATGAATTGGTTTGGCGGGTGCCAGGGGCTGGGCCTCAGTGATCAGGGCCTCAATCGCCGCACGATCGATCTCTTGCCCGACGATGCCGATCCAGCCGACCGTCTCCGCCTTTAAGGCAGCCTCAAGCGTCCAAGCCAGAACGGGACGTTCCCGCAGCGGCAACAACAACTTGTTGCGGTCGCCCCCCATGCGACGACCGCTTCCGGCGGCAGCGATCAACAGATGCACAAGCGACTCCTGCGGCCGGCAGGGGGAAACGGCCTCCATACAATCAGCTCGCACCCTCCTTGTGCTGCTGGTTCATGCGTGTTCTTGTCCTAAGTCCGGGGACTCTTCAGCAGCAACTCGAGCGTCTGCCCGCTCTGGCCGCTGCTGCTGAACAGCTCAACGCCACGATTCAGGTGGCCTGTCCACTCGCCCACCGCCAGGGATGGGAGCTGCTTCCGGCCGTTGAGAAGGTGATCCCCTTCGGATTCGACGACGACACCAATCTGTCGGACTGGGCCAATCTGCTTGGCACCGTGCGCGAACCCGACTTCCAGGTGTGTTTCAACTTCGCCTTCGGGCGACAGGTGAACCTGATGCTCGGCATGAGCCATATCCCCACACGGATCGCCCTCGACGGTTTCTCCACCACCGACCAGATCCAGCCCGGCAGTGGCTGGAAGGCCCAGAAGACCAGCAGTTTTCTTCAGCCGATCGGCCTGAAGCTCGATGCCGACGCCTTCCGCCTATCCCTGCCTGCTGCAGCGCTCGACTCAGTGCGTGCCGACCAGCCCGCCGGTGACGGTCCCTTGCTGCTGCTTGCTCCTGGTCAGGACAACAACGACTGGCCCGCCGATCGCTGGCAGCGGCTGCCAGGCAGCATCCGCCAGCGCTTGGACTCTTTACGCAGCCAGCACTTACCGGCTGGCGGGAAGCTCAACATCCGTGCAGCCCAGGTGGCCTGCTCGGATGTGGTGCTCAGCAGCTGCCCCGTCACTCAGCTTCTGGCGGTGTATGCCGGTGTTCCACTGGTGGCCCTTGGCGCGGATGAGGCCGATCTACCAACACGTCAAGGGGTGCGCTGCCTGGGGGGTGCGGGCTCTGATCTTCGCGACCTCAGCGAACAGGACGTGCTTTCCGCTCTCGGGTTCTGATGCCAAAGAAGCGACTGGGCCAGTCCAGCCGCAGACCATCCTTCTCACCGTGGCGCCTGGGGCCCAATCTGAGGCTGCTCGCTCAACCCTGGATCGGCCCCTTACTGGCGCTGGTGGTGGTGGTCATCGGTGGGGCCGTCGGGTATCGGATCACCGAGGGTTGGGACTGGGGGGATTGCTTCTGGATGGTGCTGATCACAATCAGCACGATTGGTTATGGCGAAGTGGAGCCCCTCTCGCACGCCGGGCGGTTGGTGACGGTTTTGATCATCGCCGGGGGCATTGTGGTGGTCCAACTGACCATCCAGCGCATCCTTGGCCTGACCGAGGCCGGTTACTTCCGCCAGTTGCGAGCACTGCGCTTTCGACGCAAACTCCGGCGCATGCACGATCACGTGATCATCTGCGGCTATGGCCGTATCGGTAGGGAGATCGGCGAACAACTCCTTCAGGAGAACATCGCTGTCTTGGTGGTGGAGCTGGACCCCCAGCGAAGCCAGGCCGCCCAGGAACGCGGCTTGCGGGTCCTGGAAGCGGATGCCACAGGAGATGAAACCCTCCTCGAGGCCGGTCTGAATCGCTGTCGCAGCCTGGTGGCAGCCCTCCCCAGTGATGCGGCCAACCTCTATGTGGTGCTCAGTGCCCGAGGCCTGCAGCCGAACTGTCGACTGATTGCACGCTCCGACAGCGAAGAGGCAGCAGCGAAGCTGAAACTTGCCGGCGCCAGTGTGGTGGTGAGCCCCTACGTCGCCGGGGGACGGGTCATGGCAGCGTCTGCTCTGCGCCCCCTCGCCGTCGACTTCATGGAGTTGCTGGTGGGCTCCGACTGCGAAATCGAGGAGTTCCAACTGAGCAACAACCCGCTGCTTCTCCACAACCTCCCGGGACAGACCCTGGCAGATCTCCAGCTGGGGCGACGGAGCGGAGCCTTTGTTCTGGCCATTCGGGACAAGGGCAGGCTGGTGGCCAATCCCGGTGGCGACATGCGCCTGGAAGCAGGACAGCTTCTGGTGGTGCTGGGCAGCAAAGAGCAACTGATGCGCTTCCGCGAGCTGCTTGGCCCTGCCGTGGACATGGTGGAAACCATGGGCGGTTCCGCCTCGGGATAAGCGCTCCCCAACCCATCCCGGTTGAGCCCATACGGGGCGGATCCCTACGATCCATCCACTGTGGAGCCCTTTATGACGTCCAACGACTCCCTCAACGGCCAGACCGCTCTGGTAACCGGTGCCAGCCGCGGTATCGGCCGCGCCGTTGCTCTGGCTCTTGCTGCGGCGGGCGCTGAAGTGGTGGTGAATTATTCCAGCTCTCCGGATGCAGCAAACGCAGTGGTGGCAGAGATCACTTCTGCCGGCGGCAAGGCCTATGCCCTCCAGGCCAACGTGGCTGATGAGGAAGCAGTCGAAGGCCTGATCAAAACCGTGCTCGAGCGCAGTGGACGCATTGACGTGCTGGTGAACAATGCCGGCATCACCCGCGACGGACTGCTGATGCGGATGAAGACAGCCGACTGGCAGTCGGTCATCAACCTCAACCTCACCGGTGTCTTCCTTTGCACCCGTGCCGTCACCCGCACGATGCTCAAACAAAGGAGCGGGCGGATCATCAATATCACGTCCGTGGTTGGCCTGATGGGCAACGCCGGCCAGGCCAATTACGCCGCCGCCAAAGCCGGAGTCGTGGGACTGACCCGAAGTGCTGCCAAGGAAATGGCCAGCCGGGGCATCACCGTCAATGCTGTCGCTCCCGGATTCATCGCGACGGACATGACCAAGGATCTCGATGCCGAAGGGATCCTGGCGGCCATTCCCCTGGGCAGCTTCGGTACACCTGATCACATCGCCGGCACCGTTCGTTTCCTGGCGGCCGACCCTGCAGCCACCTACATCACCGGCCAGGTCCTGCAGGTGGACGGCGGCATGGTGATGAGCTGAGCATCAGCGTTCTAGGGGTTGATTCAGTTCATCCCGCAGCCGGCGGATGCGCTGTAGCAGCCGCAGCCGCCGGCTGCGCTCCGTGGCGGTGAGGAAGAGCCTCAAGGGTGCATAGATCAAGGCCATGCCCCCCGCAAGGGCCGCGAACAGGGTGAAGGACTGAAAGCCGGGTTCATCCATGGCCGGACCATAACGAGCCGAGTTAGGCCAGACAGCTTCAGGATCGCTTCGATTCGGCTTTCCCCACCAAACGGGCGGTCCGAAGGGTCAGCTTCCTGTGGGACATTGACCAGCGGGTACCTGTAGAACATGGCCAAACTCCTCAGCTTTTCGGATGAGTCCCGCGGCGCGCTCGAGCGCGGCATGAACACCCTTGCCGATGCCGTGCGCGTCACGATCGGCCCCCGCGGACGCAACGTGGTTCTGGAGAAAAGCTTCGGCGCTCCTGACATCGTCAATGACGGCGACACCATCGCCAAGGAGATCGAACTCGACAATCCCTTCGAAAACATCGGCGCCAAGCTGATTCAGCAGGTGGCGTCGAAAACCAAAGACAAGGCTGGCGACGGCACCACCACAGCCACCGTGCTGGCACAGGCCATGGTTGAGGAAGGTCTGCGCAACACCGCTGCAGGAGCCAGCCCGATCGAGCTGCGCCGAGGCATGGAGAAGGCCGTGGCCCATGTGGTGAGCGGCCTCTCCCAACGCAGCCAGGCGGTGAGCGGCCAAGCCATCGGCCAGGTTGCCACCGTTAGTGCCGGTGGCGACGAAGAAGTTGGCCAGATGGTCTCCGAAGCCATGGACAAGGTGAGCGTCGATGGTGTGATCACTGTTGAAGAGTCAAAGTCCCTGGCGACCGAGCTGGAGGTCACCGAGGGCATGGCCTTCGACCGGGGCTATAGCTCCCCCTATTTCGTCACCGATGGCGAACGCCAGCTGTGCGAATTCGAGAACGCGCTGCTGCTTCTGACCGACCGCAAGATCAGTGCCATTGCCGACCTGGTCCCCGTTCTGGAAACAGTCCAGAAGTCCGGCTCACCCCTCGTCGTACTGGCCGAGGAAGTGGAAGGCGAAGCCTTGGCCACTCTTGTGGTGAACAAGAACCGCGGTGTTCTTCAGGTTGCAGCCGTTCGCGCACCCTCCTTCGGCGAGCGACGCAAGGCCGCACTGGCTGATATCGCCATCCTCACCGGTGGCACCGTGATCAGCGAAGACCGTGCCATGACCCTCGACAAGGTCAGCCTGGACGACCTGGGCCGTGCCCGCCGCATCACCATTACGAAAGACAGCACCACGATCGTGGCCAGCGAGGAGCATCGTGCAGCGGTCACTGAACGTGTTGGAGCGATCAAGCGCGAGCTCGATAACACCGAATCGGACTATGACCGTGAAAAGCTGAGTGAGCGCATCGCCAAGCTTGCCGGCGGCGTGGCTGTGATCAAGGTGGGGGCGCCGACCGAAACCGAACTCAAGAATCGCAAGCTGCGTATTGAGGATGCTCTCAATGCAACCAGGGCCGCCGTAGAGGAAGGCATCGTTGCCGGCGGTGGATGCACCCTGATCGAGCTCGCCGAGGGACTCGACGAGCTCTCCGCGCAGCTGCAGGGCGACCAGCGCACGGGCGTCGAAATCGTGAAGCGTTCTCTAAGCGCACCCCTGCGCCAGATTGCCATCAATGCTGGAGCCAATGGTGACGTAGTGGTCGAAGAAGTACGACTCTCCGGGAAGGGATTCAACGCCCTCACAGGCAACTTTGAAGACCTTCTCCAAGCAGGCATCGTCGATGCGGCCAAAGTGGTGCGCCTGGGGCTTCAGGATGCTGTTTCGATTGCCTCTTTGCTCATCACCACTGAAGTGGTGATTGCAGACAAGCCCGAGCCTGCTGTCGCTGCCGCGCCAGGAGGCGATCCCATGGGTGGCATGGGCGGCATGGGCGGCATGGGTGGAATGGGCGGCATGGGTGGCATGGGCATGCCCGGCATGATGTGATCCACCGCTCAAGGCTGGTGCGATCGCACCTCAGAGGGAGCGCACCAGCCGAGCATGGATCCTGCAGACAGCAAGTGCTTCCCGAGGCGGGCGACTGCAAAGCCGTCCAAGCTCATGATTCAGGGCCTGCAGCTCCCCCATTGGCAGCCCTGCCAGGGGCATGGCGAACACGAGACCACCGAGGGCAAGAGGCAATGGCAGGTACAACCGGAGTCTTTTCATCGGTCTCACGCGTCTCAAGCACATTGTGTGTCCAGGCGGCCCCGTGGTGTCAATCCGTCAGATTCGCTTCAAAGCCCTAAAGCGGATGGCTTGATCAACTCGCTATCTGGCGGCAATACGCAGCCACTTGCAGATCCACTCCAGTGATCGCTGTGCCCACCACCACACAGTCGGCACCCTGTTCAAGCGCTTGTCTCGCCATCACGGCTGAGGCGATCCCTCCTTCACAGATCAAGGGGACTGCTTGCGGCAACTGAGTACGCAACGGCTGCAACAGCTCCAGCCCAGGCGGCGTTGCTTCAGCCGTCTCAGCGGTATAGCCGAACAGGGTTGTTCCCACCCAACGACAGCCAAGCTGGGCTGCACGCAATCCGTTCGCAACGCTATCGACATCAGCCATCAAGGGGAGTTTCAGTTCCCGATCAGCGCGTTCAACCAGAGCTTGCAAAGACTCTCCATCCGGCCTTGGGCGTGATGTGGCATCGATCGCCACCACATCGGCCCCAGCACCCCAAACAGCCTGGATCTCCTGCCAACGCGGTGTGATGTAGACCTCACTATCAGGGAATGTCCGTTTCCACAGCCCAATAATGAGGGCCTCTGGACAGCGACGACGCACAGCGCCGATGTGCTCAGGACTCTCGAGACGTACTCCGACTGCACCGTTGTTGAGACTCGCCTCTGCCATGGCGGCGATCACTTCAGGGTCCCGCATCGGCGAGCCCTCAGGCGCTTGAACAGACACGATGAGCCCACCCCTGAGGGCTGCCAGATCCAGACGGCTCATCAATCAGGAAGCCCGTGGCAGCTCGTCGGGGGATGCAGTCGGCAGCCATCGACGCAACCGATGCAAACGGGGTGACGGAGGGGGAGGAACCGCCCCTGCAGGGGACAGGCGATCCAGCAGAGGCTTGTCGAAGCCCTCAGCATCGTTGGGAGCCTCAGGAGTGCTAACCACCTCATCGAGGCAGTCTGTCTCGATGCAATCCGCGCGTTCGCTTTTGAACCGAGCCACTGGAGAAGGCTGTGCAGCGATTCCGATAGGTGCGACTGCTGCCAACGGTGAAGGCGTCACCGGCACAAAATCAGCATCAGCATCAGCACCGAAATCCGCAGTGGGCTCCACAACAGTCAGGAGAGGCTGTGGTGCAGGGCTCTCGACCGGCTGAGGCAACGTGCCCACTCCGTAGCGATGCACCCACTGAAGTTCGGCACGATCGATCGCCAACTGATCACCCTGGGCACGGGCATCGTTGAGCTGCTGCAACTGAGCGTCCCGTCGACGCTTTGGGGAAAAGGCTCTAGAGGCAGTCACAGGATTAGGAAAGCTTGCGGTTGAGTAGGGGGCGGATCAGCAGGAACAGTCCCGCAGTGAGCAGCATCAAGACCAGGAGGCAGACATAACCACTCACCGGACCATAGGGTGCATCCAGAAGGACGACCGAGAGATCCAGAGGACCGGCGTAGGCAGCACGGATCGGTTCTATGGCGAAGGTAAGTGGATTCAGTGCCGCAAGCCAGCCCAACCAGGGCGGCATGAATGACAAAGGCGCTAACGCCGTGCTTGCAAAGAGCAGAGGCAAGTTGAAAACGAAGATCACCGCGATCAGCTCAATGTGCCCTGGGAGAGCAAAGGCCAGACCGAGGCTGAGGGCCGTCACGGCAAACACCAAGAGCAACAGCGTGACCAACACCAGCCCGAGGCCTGCCATCCCAGGCCAGCCATAACCGAGCAGGGCAGCAGTGGCCATGATGGCCAAACTCTGAATCAAGCTCAAGGTGGTGATGTAGATCACGGATGCCAGCACGATCGAACTGCGGCTGCGCAGAGGCGCTACCAGCAGACGATTTAGGAAGCCGAATTCCCGATCAAACATCACAGGCAATCCGGCATTGAGAGCCGCACTGAAGGCGGTGAAGACAATCACTCCGGCACCGAGGAAGCGGCCGTAACTGATCCCGCCTGGCAACAGGCCCTCAGGAGCCCTCGAGAACAAGGCCCCAAACAGCACCAGCCAGATCAGGGGTTGGAGGACCCCGGCCACCAATGTGGAAGGACGGCGTTGCAGTTGCAGAAACAAACGTCGCGTGAGGGCCGTGGTTTCCTGCACCAGTTCAGCCATCGGAGCGCTGGTGGGAGTAGCAACAGGACTGGTCATCAGGAGATTGGATCAGACGAGAGAAGCTGAGAAGAAAGACGAAACAACATCAGCGAAAGCAACAATCCGGAACCTCAACGCATGGACTGTTTCCGCTCTTGCTTGGTGTCACGCTGACCGGCAACAGCCAGTTCCGCATCCATCAGAGTGCGACCGGTGGCTTGAAGGTAGACATCATCAAGGCTCGGCCGGCTCTGGGCCAGGGCAAACACCGGCAAACCCGCCTGATCAAGCTGCTGACGCAGACGTTGGAGCACATGATCTCCTTCCACAACCAGATTGAGGGAGTACCCCTGAGCTCGGTTGACCACGATCTGAAGCACGCCCTCCACAGGCTGGAGCAGGCGCTGGAGTCGCTCTGCCTCGTGCTGATCGCTGAATTCACGCACCCGCAGGGTCACCCGATCACCACCGAGCCGCTGCTTGAGCTCATCTGGCGTGCCTTCTGCAATCACACGCCCTGCATCGATGATCGCCATCCGGTCAGCAAGAGCCTCCACCTCTTCGAGGTAATGACTACTGAGCAACACCGAGGTGCCCTCCTGGACCAACTCACGAAGCACCTGCCAAATCGCGCCACGGCTTTCAATGTCCAGACCGACAGTGGGTTCATCTAAGACCAGCAGTCGGGGTCGATGCAGCAGCCCTGACGCGAGATCCAACCTGCGACGCATTCCACCGGAGTAGGTCCCACAACGGCGATCGATCCAATCCTGCATTCCCAGCAGTGCGATCAGCTCCTGCATGCGCTTGTCGCGATTCGCAGGACGAAGGTGATAGAGATCACCCTGAAGCTGCAGCAACTCTCGACCGGTCAGAATTTTGTCAATGGCCACTTCCTGGGCCACATACCCCATCAGACAACGCACTGAGCGGGGATCTTGCAACGCATCGATGCCTGCGACCTGAACCGTCCCCTGATCAGGAGCCAAGAGAGTGGCGAGGATTCGCAACGTTGTGGTCTTCCCGGCACCATTGGGACCCAGCAGGCCATAAAGACAACCCTCAGGCACATCCAGGCTGAGGTCTTTGAGCGCCTTCACTGGCCCGTAGGACTTCTGGAGATGTGCCAGCTCCAACAAGGGCATTGAGCTGTAGCGGGAGGGTCGGGATGTGAATCTAGGCAGCGATCTGTGGAAGTCCACGGATCAGCATGTCGAACACGGCATGAACCTGATCATCAAACACGACAGAGACAGGCAGGCGACTGAGGATCAGAAGCAGGCAGATGCCAAATAAATAAAGGATGGACCAACGGAACAAGCCCTTCGCCCGTTCTGTGCTCTCCGGGGCTGCAGCCAAATTGTGCACCATCTGCAAGAGGCGGGCGTTGAAGGGGAGTAGTAACAGGCCATAGAGAAGACCACCCTCCGGCAGGGCCAGCACACCAAAGCCACTCAGCACAACCGTGGCCCAGCCGTAGCGACGAATGGCGCGAGCGGTCACAACCGGGCCCTTCACCACTGGAAGCATCGGGATGCCGACAGCTCGGTAGTCATCGCGGAGCAGTAGGGCTAGGGCCCAGAAATGGGCTGGGGTCCACACCATCACCAGGGCAAACAGCCACCAACCGCTAAGGCCCACATGCCCCGTGGCCGCAGCAGCGCCCACCAGAGGGGGGATCGCTCCAGCGACACCACCGATCACGATGTTCTGTGGTGTTCGCGGCTTGAGTATGGCCGTATAGAGCAGCACATAGCTGCACAGACCAAGCAACGACAATCCCGCCGCCAAGCAGTTCACGCCGCTCACCAAGAGGAGAGCGGCCGCCAGGGTGCAGGAGACGGCACCAGCGAATGCAGTGCTAGGGGAGAGGCGACCGGAAGGAAGGGCACGGCCACTGGTGCGATGCATGCGGCCGTCCAGCTCCTGCTCCCAGAGGCAATTGAGCACTCCAGCAGCAGCAGCAGCCAAAGCGCCGCCGCCAAGAGTGCAGGCCAGTCGCGGTGACGACAAAGGCCACCCCTCGCTCAGGGCCATCCCACCGAGGGTCGTGGCCAGGAGAAGGGGGATCAAACGCGGCTTAGCCACCTCAAGCCAAGCCGGCAGCTTGACCCGTTTTCGAGAAGGCACCACCTGATCACGGGTGATGACCTGAGGAGTTGTTGCAGTGGAGCTAGCCATGACAAGGCTCCAGAGAGGAGGAATCGAGAAGTGCGGGATCGGTCTGCACCGATAGATGAGGACGCCTGCACGTGAGTGCTGCCAACAGCGCAACCAGGAGGCAAGCCACCAGTTGATGGGCCACGGTCAGCGATGGCTGAGCCAGTCCGAGTCGCAGAGTGAACACACCGAGCGCGATTTGCAGGAACACCAGGGATGCCACGGCCAGCAGCAGGGGCCACTGCCGCCTGGCCCAGCCCCCGGCCACCAACGCAACGGCGACGAACAGACAGACGCTGAGCGCTGCTGGTGTTGCCGCAGTGCGATGCCAGTGCAACCACTGACAAGAGTGGCCGGCATCAAGACATCGCTTGGCCGCCCAGGAGGTCGCCATCCGCCCTCCCAGCAGGCACTGAGCACTCACCGCAAGCAGGCTCAGCCCCCCAAGCAGTCGCCACCAAAGTGGAGAGGTCTGCGCTTGGGACGACAGTTGCGGCGCCAGCAAGAGCTGACTGAGTCCGCTCATCAGCGCCACCAGCAGAAGGCCCAGCACCAAATGCGCAGTCACCACACCAGTAGGAAGGAGGTTCAGCACCGTGAGTGCACCGAGTCCACCCTGGACAAGCACCATCAGCACAAGAACGACACTGCAGGGCAGCAGCCACCTGGGCAGCTGACGCCGCCACCACCAGGCCGCCCCCAGCTGAACCAAAAGGGCAATGCCGATCACAAAGGCGTCAAGCCGATGAAACCATTCCAGAAAAACCTGAACGTTCATCTGCCTGCCTGGCAACAAGGAGCCGTAGCAAAGAGGCCAGTCAGGACAGGCCAGACCAGCTTCCATCACTCTTGTGGCACCACCGATCACCACAAGGGCGACTAGGGCCACCACAAGATGACTGGCAAGGAGGGCAAGACGATGACGAATCGGCAACGAAGAGGAGCTAACCAACGGAACGCCCCCCTCACAGGCAGCAACGGGAATAGACGGAACGTAGCGATCTGATCGACAACGGCACGGTCTATGGCCGTTCGCAACATCATTCGCCCACATTCACGCCACAAACGTCTCCTTCCGCTGACAGATTCACGACAAAATGGCCACAATCGCAGCAACCAAAAGGATTTCGATGAGCAGCATCATCAAGATTCCAGGAATTTCCAAACGGCTTAACAATCAACGTGTGGTTGCCATCTGACGATGCCCATAGCCTGAAATGAACCACGGATCGTGCCGTGCCAATCCCCTCTTCAATTCTCACCCTTGTTCTGGGGATGATCCTGGTACTGGGTGGACTCTGGATCGGTCAGAACGTCAACCTCCTGCCCGCCGATGCCAGTGCCAATGCACCCGTCTACGACGAACTCTTCCGAGTTCTCTTCAGCATCGGCACCATCCTCTTCATTGGCATTGTTGGGCTGGTGATCTTCAGCCTGATTCGCTTCCGCCGCAGACCTAGCCAACGCGGCGATGGCCTTGCGATCGAAGGCAACCTACCGCTGGAAATCTTCTGGACAGCAGTTCCCGCAATCGTGGTGCTGTTCGTCGGGCTGTACAGCTACGACATCTATGACCGAATGGGCGGCATGACCCCGCTCAACCACGGCATGGATCACTCCGCTCCGATGCATGATCCGTCACCTCCCGACGAGAATGGAGAACGGGTTTGGGGAGGGATTGGCACCAGCTCCATCCAGGCGAAGGATGGTGGTGCCATTGCAGCCGTGCCCATTGAAGTCACCGCCATGCAATTCGCCTTTCTGTTCCGCTATCCACAGGGCGATTTCATCTCCGGAGAGCTGCATGTGCCAGCAGGAAAGCCCGTCAGCTTGCGCATGGAAGCGAAAGACGTGATCCATGCCTTCTGGGTGCCTGAATTCCGACTCAAACAAGACGTGATTCCTGGACAGCCGACCGTACTGAACTTCACCCCCACAAGGCCCGGCACCTATCCGATCGTCTGCGCAGAACTCTGTGGTCCTTATCACGGTGGTATGCGCTCATCTGTCGTCGTTGATGACCCCGAAAGCTACGAAGCCTGGTTCAACGCCAACAACACTTTGGAGGTCGCCGACGCATGACTGTCTCTCTCACACCGCAGGGTGAACAACACAGACCTTCACTGCAACCGACTGGGTGGCTGCGCTACTTCAGCTTCAGCGTCGACCATAAGGTGATCGGTCTGCAGTATCTCGTTTGCGGATTTCTCTTCTATCTGATCGGAGGTGCTCTCGCAGGAGCCATCCGCACCGAACTGGTCAGTCCGATGTCGGACTTCATGCCGAGAGATGTTTATAACCAAGTGCTCACCCTGCACGGAACGGTGATGATCTTTCTCTGGATCGTCCCCGTAGTGAATGGGGCCTTCGGCAATTACCTGATCCCGTTCTACGTAGGGGCCCGCGACATGGCCTTCCCGCGGTTGAATGCAGTTGCATTCTGGTTAATTCCGCCAGCGGGGCTGTTATTGATCAGCAGCTACTTCATCACCGGTGCAGCCCAGTCTGGATGGACCGCCTATCCACCGCTCAGCACCACTACCGCAGCCAGCGGACAAGTGATCTGGATCTTGAGCGTGCTTCTTCTAGGCGGAAGTTCAATCTTCGGCGGCATCAATTTCATCGCAACGGTGCTCAAGCTGCGACGACCTGGATTGAAGCTGATGCAATTACCGATGTATTGCTGGGCCATGCTGGGCACAAGCATTCTCGTCGTGCTCTCGACCCCCGTCCTCGCAGGCACACTCATTCTTCTCAGCTTCGATATTGTTGCCCATACCGGATTCTTCAATCCAGGGCTTGGCGGAAATGTGGTGGTGTATCAACACCTTTTCTGGTTCTATTCACATCCAGCGGTTTACATCATGGTGCTACCAGCCTTCGGACTGGTGAGTGAAATCCTGCCTGTTCATTGCCGTAAACCACTTTTCGGCTACGCAACAATGGTGTACTCAATCATGGCAATCGTTGTGTTGGGCCTAGTGGTGTGGGCCCATCACATGTTCACGAGCGGTACACCTCCATGGATGCGCCTGTTCTTCACCATCGCCACCGCCTTCATCGCCGTTCCCACAGGAATCAAGTTCTTCAACTGGCTAGCCACCCTGTGGGGAGGACGAATTGCCTTAAACAGCGCTGTTCTCTTTTCATGCGGGTTCATCATCAATTTTGTGCTCGGAGGCATCACAGGAGTGGCCTTGGCTCAGGTGCCTTTCGATGTTCATGTGCATGACACCTACTTTGTCGTCGCCCATTTCCACTACATCGTCTATGGAGGCACGGTGTTTGTGATCTTCGCGTCGATCTATCACTGGTATCCGAAGGTCACCGGTCGCATGCTCAACGAAACGCTGGGTCGCCTTCACTTCCTGCTCACCTTCATCGGCTTCAACCTCTGTTTTGCCCCCCAGCACTGGCTGGGCCTCAACGGCATGCCAAGACGGGTGGCGGAATACGACCCACAGTTCGCTTTCATTAATCAGCTCAGCAGCGCTGGGGCACTGCTGATGGCCATCAGCACGCTTCCCTTCCTCTGGAACGTGGTCGACAGCGCTTTCCGAGGTGAAATCGCCGGCGACAATCCCTGGAACGCTCTGACGCCTGAATGGCTCACCAGTTCACCGCCACCGGTTGAGAACTGGGAAGGGGAAGCACCTCTTGTTCATGAGCCTTACGGCTACGGCGTGCCCATCGACCAAATCGACCTAGCGGCTGCCAGCGGCAGTGACCTCTGGAGCAGCGGCAAATGACCAGCCTCAAGCCATCAAGTACCGACGTCGCCAGCAGCGCGACTGACCACGCCCATCAGGACCACCGCATGTTTGGTGTCGCGACCTTCTTGGTCGCTGACGCGATGACCTTTGCCGGTTTCTTTGCCGCTTACCTCACCTTTCATGCTGTCAATCCGCTTCAGCCCGATGCCATCTATGAGCTTGAGCTGCCCCTACCGATCCTGAACACGGTGTTACTGCTGGTGAGCAGCGCCACCTTCCACAAAGCCGGCCAAAACCTGCGCAAGGGTGCCAACCAGGTGTGCCGCCAGTGGCTGATGCTGACCGCAGTCCTCGGCCTGGCATTTCTAGTCAGCCAAATGGTCGAATACTTCACCCTGCCCTTCGGACTGACCGACAACCTCTTCGCCAGCACCTTCTATGCCCTAACTGGCTTCCACGGCCTCCACGTCACGCTTGGGGCCTTGATGATCCTGATCGTTTGGTGGCAATGCCGCACTCCAGCCGGCCGGGTGACCTCTGAAAATCAGTTCCCGCTCGAAGCCGTTGAGCTCTACTGGCACTTCGTTGATGGGATCTGGGTTGTGCTCTTTCTGATTCTCTATCTGATCTGAGCACAGCCCTGAGCAAGGCCCCTACAAGAAGCATCAAGCCTGCTGGGAGAAAGAGAAGGCCAAAAAGCGAGCATGATCCTTGCGGCAATTGCTCAGAATCGCCAGAATTCAATTAACTCTTCCTGATCAGATGCTGGTCGGCCAGGAACTCCTCGACAAAGCTCGCGCCCTCAGCAATCGGCGTGAAGATGAAATCGCACGTGGATGCGGCTATGTGGGCCCCAGCGGACGGGTACTGAAGAAAAGCTTCTACAAGGCGCTGGTGGAAGCGAAGGGATACACGCTTCCATCCGCCAGTGGCAATGCTGGTGGTGGCACCAGAGGTCGGCAGGCAGAATTCCGCACCAGGGTGCATGGGAATGGCAATCTCTTAATCGGCCATGCCTACACAAGACGGCTTGGTCTTGAGCCCGGGCAGGAATTCCGAATCGAACTTCACAAGGACTCCGGCTCAATCTGGTTGCTTCCACTTGAGGAAGACGCAGCCATGAGCGGTGATGAGGCCCTATCTGCTCAGACAGGATCAGACGAAGCCACCTGAATCACCCCCCCTTGACCTGCAGGATTGATTCAGCTTCAAGCCGTTGCCGGCGGATCCTGACCATCGTGAAGACTGGAACTGAAGGCGATCAAGTCGATCCCGCTGAACAGGAAGCTGATGCCCACAAGGGTCCCCAGCACCCAGAGAAGACCCCAGAACTTAAGGGTGACGATCAGCAGGCCAAGGATGAACGTGATCACTCCATTCGCAATCGCCCAGCGAGCACCAGGTCGACTGCTGTTGATGAGGCCGCTGAAGAAAGCCACCACCCCCTCAACCAGAAAGACGATACCGATCGCCAAGGCGAAGACAGCGACCTGCTCGAGGCTGTCTTGACGCAGATCCTTGAGAATCGAACCACCGGCCACGATGAACAGGGTCGAAACAACCAGTCGCCAGAAGCAAACCCAGCGGCCCATCCGTCCAGCACGGACCAAGTTGCTGATCCAGCCCACCAAGCCGCCGATCAAGAACAAAACACCGACAACAGCCACTGTCCAGACAGAGGCCAAGACGGGAAACACAAGGGCAAGAATGCCAAGCACAATCAGCAAGACGCCTTCGGCGATGGCAAAGGCCTTGAAGCTGCCCAGAGAGTCAGGGCGCTCATCCACGGTCATTTTTGGTTCACAGTGAACAACTCCCGCAAGGTATTGACGACCTCCGGGCGCGGCCACTTTTCATCACCGTTTCGCCGGCGGCACCGCTCAGCTCCAGCCGTGGTCCGTCAGCCATGCAGGAGTGATCGTGGCGTCATTTGGGTTTTGATCCATGTCGCCACCTGAGACGGGCTGGGCCAGCAGCCTTTCGGTGTAGCGAGCGATCAGATCCGCCTCAAGATTCACCACAGCGCCAACGGCAAGGTGCTGCAGGGCCGTGGATGCCCAGGTGTGCGGAATCACCGCGACCCAGAAACGACGTCCCGCCTCAGAGCAGCCCGCCACCGTGAGGCTGACCCCATCCACAGCGATGCTCCCTTTCTCACAGACATAACGGCCATAAGTGGGCTCTCGCCACTGCAGCTCCAAGCGCCAGGACTGCGGCAACGCCTCCACCGCCATCACCTCTCCGGCCCCGTCGATATGACCGCTCACTAGATGGCCACCAAGTCGATCCGCCAGCCGCAAAGCGGGCTCGAGATTCACCGCGCCACGTTTCAGAGCCTTGCTTCCGAGTGTGGTGCGATGCAGTGTCTCCTCACTCACATCAGCCAGGAAGCCATCACCGACGCATTCAGCCACGGTGAGGCAGACCCCGTCGACCGCGACGCTATCGCCAAGTTGAAGCGGCAGGAATGGGCCACATCCAGCCACCATCAGACGTTGACCACGTCGCTGCACGGATCCAACAGCCTGCACCAGCCCAGTGAACATCGCTTCCCTCCCATGGCCGTTCCTCTCGCCATAATCGGATAAAGGGCAGAGAGGCCGTGGTTGAAATGCACGTTGCCGGGATTGCTCTCGATGCCGGCAGTCGAAGTCCAATTGTGCTCCTGCGCGACCCTTCCGGGCGCCGTCAGGTGCCGATCTGGATCGATCAGCCCCAGGCCCACAACATCATGGCCGGCCTTCAGGGAGAAGAACCACCTCGACCCCTCAGCCACGATCTGATGGTGGCCCTGCTGGAGGCGGGCGAGTTGGAGCTGGAGCGTGTCATCATCCACGCCATTGAAGACAGCACGTTTCGGGCACTGCTCAAGCTCCAGCGCTGCGGCCATAACGGCGTGGACGCTGATCAACTGAAGGGTGACGACCAGAGCGAGGAGAAGGGGCAGGAGCAACCTCCAGAGACGCAGATGGCACCGCCTGAGGCCGTCGCCGACAGCAGCGAAGACATCGAGATCGATGCACGCCCCAGTGATGCCATTGCCCTAGCGGTGCGGACTGGCACAGGCATCTGGATGCTGGAGGAAGTCGTGGCTGAAGCCTCAATCCCCGTCGATGCCGAGGCCGACTCCGAAGAGCAGGACGAATTCCGACGTTTTCTGGATCAGGTCAGTCCTGCAGCCCTCGTCCGTCACCTCCAGTCTCGACAGCCTGATGATCCGAACGACGCGAGCGGCGAGAACGCGCCATGAGCGCAACATGACCACAGCATGAATGCAGCTCCCGCCGTCCGCACCCCAGCCCGTCGCCGCTTCGGTGATGGACCGGCTGTGAGTCTCTTCACCCTCGGCACGATGCGGGCACTCACCTCTCCTGCCCAGATGCAGGAGGTGCTGGAAGCGGCGGTCACAGCAGGGATCAACCATCTTGAAACCGCGCCCGCCTACGGCCCTGCAGAGGCGTTTCTGGGCCAGGCACTGCGGGACCTCAGCGATCGGGGCATCGCACCAAGTGGCGGCTGGGTGATCACCAGCAAGGTGCTTCCAGGAGTGACGTTGCAGGAGGGGCAGGCCCAGCTCCGGAACTGCCTCCAGCGTCTTGGAGTGCCGAGGCTCGACAACTGGGCCATCCACGGTCTGAATCTGAATGACCATCTCCACTGGGCCCTGAAAGGGGATGGACTGGCGCTGATGCGCTGGGCCCGCGAGGAAGGCCTAGTCGGTCAGGTGGGCTTCAGCAGTCATGGCACGACCGAAGTGATCGCTGACGCCATCGCCAGTGGCAGGTTCAAGTTCTGCAGCCTCCACCTCCACCTGCTGGATCCTGTTCATCTGCCCCTAGCCGCCTCCGCCCTCCAGGCGGACATGGGGGTCATGGCAATCTCCCCCGCCGACAAGGGCGGGCGCCTCCAGGACCCCAGCCCGACCCTTGAGGCCGATTGCAGTCCCCATCACCCTCTCGAACTCGCCTACCGCTATCTGCTCAGCCGCGGTATCAGCACCCTCACCCTCGGCGCCAGCCGAGCCGAGGACCTGCATCTGGCCCACCAACTCGCCGAAGCGGAGCAACCCTTGAGCAACAGCGAACACCAGGCGCTCGATCAACTGCAGGCACGCCGCAGCGAGCGGCTGGGGCGCGATCAATGCGGGCAGTGCAGGGCCTGCCTGCCCTGCCCAAACCAAGTGCCGATTCCGGAATTGCTGCGCCTGCGAAACATGCGTCTTGGCCACGATCTGCGTGGTTACTGCGAAGAGCGCTACAACCTCATCGGACGCGCCGGCCACTGGTGGGAATCGCGCAACGCCAGTGCTTGTGAACGCTGCGGAGACTGCTTGCCTCGATGCCCGCACGACCTGCCCATTCCCGATCTCTTGGCAGAGACCCATGCCCTGCTGGCTGCAGCACCACGGCGGCGGCTATGGGGTTGAATCGTCCCAGCGCTCCGCCAGCTGTTGCGCCTCAGGGGGCGATAGAGGGCTGAGACTCCAGCAACGGTCCCAGATGGATTGAGGCGGCAGCACGACAGGACGCAGACGCGACGGCACAGACGCACGCAGCCCCCTAAACACCTGCTGGGGCAAAGGTGGCACCCAGCCCTCAGCCAGCAGCCCAGCCAGAAGCGGCTCGCTCCAGGCCTCCTCAACCCAGGCCTGGGGCAGTGGTTCCTTGGTTGTGGCAGGCCGCATCAACAGCGTCCAATTCAGAGGCGCACCCTGCTCAGGCAACACCGCCTTCACCCGCGGATCACTCCTGAGCATCTTCATGCATCGCACTAAAGGCAGAACCGCCACCCGAGCCTTGCCCTGCAGCAGCCAGTTGAGAGCATGACGATCGTCAAACACTCGAGCCGCTCCCCGCAGACGACGCAACGCATCAGGCGCATCGATGTGATCGGCAAGACTGAGCACAAGCCTGGGGCTAGCGGGGAGCACCACCTGCCCAGCCAGGCCAGGCTCGAGCAACGTTCTCCACCCCTGCTTGGCAACATTCGGCCCGTCGTCATCGCCCCGGAACACCATCACCCAGGGACTGACCGACACAGGCAACAGAGCCGCAGCCAAATCGGGAGGGAAGCTCCCCAGCAGGCTGACAGCCTGCTGACTGAGGCGCTCACGCAGCGAGGGCGCTCCTAAGGACTGCAAGGCATCCGGGGGGAGCTGGGGAACCCAGCCGTCCGGAAGGGCTAGGAGGTCCGCCGGCAGCGGAAGCTGGCCCTCCAGCTGCCGGATCGATTCCAAGGGTTTGTACTGCCAAGGCTTAGCGATCCGGCGGCGCCAGAGCATCGGCAGAGTCTCAGGGGCCGCCATCAACGTGGGGGCAGCGGCCCTGGCACATCCCGAAAGGCCACTCATACCAAGCAGCAAACCCATCTGCAGCACCTGGCGCCGCCGGATCCCCGCCGGGGGCAGAGCAGGTGAACGCAGGGATGGAACGTTGGAGTCGGCCGTCATGGCTCCGACCCTAAAGACCCGCCACCAGTGCACCCACCGGGCTGTTGCAACAGAGCATCCATCGCCCGATCGCAATCCGCCAGCAACTGATCCGTACCAATACCGCGCAGCTGGGCGAGTAGAGCCAGCCCCCCTGCACCGACCCCCTCCTTCACATGACCGAGTTCGTAATCGCGAAGCTGCTGATGGCGACTCAACTGCAAACGAAGACCACTGGCGATCGCCAAAACAGGGAGCTCCAAAAAACGGGAAACGCGCTGCAACAGCTCCGGGAAGGCTGGAGGGCTAGGCCTCTGATCCACCATCTCCGCAAGCTGCTCAACCGCCAGCCAGGCGGTGGTGCCCAGAAGTAACTGACTTGCCAGCACTGGGCGCTCGTGAGGGGCACAGCCGGTCAGAGCAAGGGCCAGCACAGCCAGCATCTGACTGCCCCCCGCCAGCATTAACGGCTGGCCGGACTCCATGGCCCCCTCGATGAGCCCAGCGGCTAGGGCCTGAAACGGGTCCCCCACGGCAGCAACCAAGGGCTTCGGCTGAATAGGCGGGCGCAGAGCAGCCGCTTTCAGCCCGTCAGCGACCAGGCTTTGTTTCAGGACAAGAGGTGGCTGCCGAGCACTACCGCTCACCAGGTCATCCACGGGCACCCCAAGGCCACTCAGTACAGCCTGCGCTGTGGTGGTGCCTCCCGGGACGCATTCCGCCAGCACGAGCGGCCCCCGCAGCACAGACCCCAGTCGCCGCCCGCGCTCCCAAAGCCGCTCGACCCTGTCAAGCGACATCGCCTGACCACTGCTGAGACAGTCCGCAGCCCCGAGGGAGGGTGCTTCAAAACGCAGATGCGGGAACGGGGGCTGTTGATGCAGACCGATGGCCGCCACCTCAGGCGCCAGGGCGAGTCGTTGGGCTGCAGCCCAGCTGATCAGTGCCGGTGAGACCCCTGCCGGCAAAGGGGGGAGGGGCCAGTGCGGCTGATGAGCAGGCCCATGCAGCAACAGCTCGGCATCAGCGATAGCCGTGTAGCGACGGGATGCCGTTGTGGCCCCTGCCGCCGAGATCCCTGGGACCTCGGCGGTGCGGGTGGCCGCCAACACCACCAGCAACGAGGGTTGAAATGCCTGATCACACCAAGGGCGCAAGCGGGCGGTGAGATCGGCATGCGACCAACCTGCACCGATCAACTCACATCCAGGCGGAAGGATTGAGGCCATGGTGGGAGACATCGCAGAGGAAGGAGGTCTGCTTCAGAGAGGGTCAAGGGCAACCAGGCCCTCTAGCGCCTTCGGAGGCGATGGAACAGGAGCCTTCAGACGCGGAAAGATCCAATACGACAGAGCGTGCAGGGCAAGCACATAGATGAGCTGCTGCAGCATCACCAGGCCCAGCGCCATCAACTGCACCTGCTCGAGATCGGGGGAAAGGGTGACGCGCAGAGGTAAATGCAACAGCACCAGGACATTGTTGAGGGTGCTGATCAGGCCATTGAGCATGTTGTCACCAGCCCGGGTAATCACCACCCAGAGGTTCTCTCCCACCAGCAGCGACAACACCACGACCCTCACCAGAAAACCGGCTGCACCGAGCAGGGTTCCCAGGCCCCAGCTCAGCCACCAGCTCAGACCCCGAAGCCAGCACCAACCCAGCCAAAGCGAGAGCAATCCGTAGGGGAAGAGGATCAAAGGCCCGCGCACGGGACCCATCAGAGCCACCAGAAGCAGCACCGCCAAAACCACGCCCTCCAGGCCGGCCTTCCAGCCTCGTCGCAGCAGCAAAAGCGCCAGCGGCAGGGGCAGCGCCAGCCTGAACAGCGCCCCACCAACGGGCAAGTAATAGAGCGCCAGCCAAATCAGGCCTGCGGTAGCGGCCAGATAGGAGGTCTCCATCACCCGCAAAGCCTGGCGACGGCTCATGCCATGACCGACAGGCCGGCTCAAGGTTTCGCTCCTCGGCGATCCGGGGTCACCTGCAGGGTGGCAGGGGGCTGAATGCGCTCGATCCTCTCCACTTCAAATTCAATGCCGGCCTCCCGCAGGGACCTGGTCACCACTTCAGCCGGAGCGGAAGGATCCGCCGCCGACAGTCGAATCGTGATCCTGTAAGGCTGAGGAGTCGCTGGCTTGGGGCGCGCCTGGCTCACCACCGCTCGGGACGGCACCGCAGTGGCTGGCTTGTCATCCTTGCTATCCGCAGAAGCCCCCTCCGCTGGCGTTGACTTCAACGGCTGGGGACGGGGCTTCTGCGGTGATGGCTCGCCGCTAGATGCAGAGGTTGAAGGCACCGACGCGGTGCCGGCAGCGGGTGTGGACGGTGCATCAAAACTGTCTGCAAGCTTCTGGCCAACAGGGTTATTCCCGCAGGCCTGCAGGAGCATGAGCGCCACCATCAAGAGGCCAGAACGGGCCTGGACCATCAGGCATCTCCAGGCTTGATCACGCGCACGGCACTGGCGCGGAGCCGACCCGTTTTGGTGGTCGCCGGTGGCTTCTTGGCCGCCGGCTTCTTAGCAGCAGCCTTTTTGGTGGTCGTCGTTTTGCGTCGGGAGGTCTTTTTGGCCGCGGCCTTGGCCTCCAGCAGTTCAACGGCATCCTCCAGGGTGATGTCGTCAGCCCCCTTCCCCTCCGGCAAGGAGGCATTCACTTTGCCCTGTTTCACATAAAGGCCATAGGGACCGTCGTACACCTGGATGGATTCATCACTGCCCTTGGGCTTGCCGAGATCTTTGAGAGCGGTGCGACCTCCACGCCCACGCTTGGGCATGGCCAGCAGTTCGAGAGCCCGACTCAGGCCCACGCTCAGCACATCGTCCTCCCCCTTGAGCGAGCGGTAATCCTTCTCGCCCTTGCCCTTGTCCCACACCACATAGGGTCCGAAACGCCCGAGGCCAGCTTGCACCTTGCCACCATCCGAATGCTCGCCAAGCAGGCGGGGGAGGCGCAGCAACCCAAGGGCATCGTCTAAGGAGAGGTCCTCGGGCTTCACACCCTTGGGAAGCGAAGCCCTCTTGGGTTTGGGATTCTCATCGCTCACCTGGCCGCGCTGGACATAGGGGCCGTACTGACCAAACAGCAAATAAACCAAATCGCCGGTCTCAGGATCCTCACCCAGGGCTTCAGGCCCATCGGCCTTCTGCTTGAGGATGAGTTCAGCCTTCTCGGCATCGAGGTCAGCAGGAGTGATTTCCAGCGGCAGCGTTGCTTTGAGCAACTCCTCCTCGCCATCCTCCCCAACACGCTTGGCCTCGAGATAGGCCCCAAAACGTCCGATGCGCACCACACAGGGCAGACCCTCGAGATCCACCGTGCGTGAGGTCCCGGAATCGATGTCTCCTTCCCGTTGCTGGACGAGGTTCTCAAGGCCCTTTTCGCCCTTGTAGAACCCATCGAGATAAGGCAACCACTGCACCTTGCCGTGGGAAATCTCATCCAGAGTGTTTTCCATCCGAGCCGTGAAGCCAGGGTCCACCAAATCGGGGAAATGCTCCTCAAGAAGAGCCGTCACAGCAAAGGCAGTGAAGCTGGGGGTGAGGGCATTGCTCTGCAGGCTGGCGTAACCGCGGTCAACAATCGTGCCGATGATGCTGGCGTAGGTGGACGGACGGCCAATCCCTTCTTTCTCAAGCATCTTCACGAGGGATGCCTCGCTGAATCGAGCCGGCGGCTGGGTCTGGTGACCGAGTGCCTCCACCTCCTGAGGACTTGGGGCATCACCACTTTTCAGTGCAGGCAGCAGCACTTCCTGCCCCTCAAGGGCCGCATCCGGGTCATCGCTGCCTTCGACGTAAGCGCGGAAGAAGCCTGGGAAATCAATCCGTTTGCCGTTCGCCCGGAAGCGGGCTTCGCCAACCGCAAGCTCAACAGCCATCATCGTGAGCCGCGCTTCAGCCATCTGACTGGCAACGGTGCGCTTCCAGATCAGTTCGTAGAGCGAAAGATCCCGCCCCTCAAGTCCCGTTTCAGACGGAGAGCGAAAGCTTTCGCCGGCCGGGCGGATCGCTTCGTGAGCCTCCTGGGCATTCCGAGCCTTGGTACTGAACTGACGTGCTGCCTTGCTGAGGTATTCCGTGCCGTAGCGGGATTCAACACAGCTGCGAGCAGCCGTAATTGCCTGTTCGGATAGGTGCACCGAGTCGGTGCGCATGTAGGTGATGAACCCTCGTTCGTAGAGCCCCTGCGCGCAGCGCATGGTCTCCCGTGCGGAAAGCCGCAGTTTGCGGTTCGCCTCTTGCTGCAGGGTGCTGGTGGTAAAGGGCGGAACAGGGCGCCGCACCGTCGGCTTCTCCTCCACCGCCTCGACACACCAGTCACCACTGCGCACTTGGTCGGCCAGGAGACGGGCCTCGTCTTCACTGAGCAGACGAACGGCACTCCCCTTTTTCAGGGCTCCTGTGCTCTCATCAAAATCGTTACCGGTGGCAATCTTCTGACCACCGAGATGGCTGAGTTTGGCATCAAAACTGCTGCCGGAATGGCTGAGCCTTGCTTTGAGGTCCCAATAACTGCCACTGCGGAACGCTCTTCTAGCCCGTTCACGCTGCACGAGAAGGCGAACAGCCACCGACTGCACCCTGCCGGCGGAAAGCCCCCAAGCCACTTTCTTCCAAAGGAGGGGGGAAAGGGTATAGCCGACAAGGCGATCGAGGATCCGGCGAGTTTCCTGGGCATGCACAAGCTCCATATCGAGCTCTCGTGTGTCATCCAGAGCCCGGGAGATGGCCTCTTTGGTGATCTCGTGGAACACCATGCGCTTGACAGGCACCTTGGGCGACAGAAGTTCGAGCAGGTGCCAGCTAATGCTTTCCCCTTCCCGGTCTTCATCAGTCGCCAAGAGGAGCTGATCCGCCCCCTTCAGCGCGTCCTTCAACTCGCGCACCACCTTCTTCTTGTCCTTCGGAACCACATAGAGGGGTTCGAAGTCGGATTCAGTGTTGACACCGAGGTTGGCCCATTTCTGCCCTTTTTGGGCCGCTGGGATCTCGCTTGCGTTGTTGGGGAGGTCGCGCACATGACCCATCGAGGCCTCAACCCGGTAGCCCTTGGGGAGGAAACCACGGATGGTTCGGGCCTTGGTGGGGCTCTCGACGATGACCAGGGTGTTCGCCACAGGCGGGAGGTAACCGTTCCCTTCTTTATCGCACCGTCGAACCAACTGCAGCGAATGGACAGGTTTTCATGGCCTCAAGCAGGTCGATCCGGCAGCGCGGCTACAGTCATCCGAACAGGTCTGATCCCGCGAGCGCCATGCCCGAGTTGGGTGCACTGCTTCTCTCCACCCAGGCCATGCCCGCGCCGGGCGAATTGCTGAATCTGGCGCTAAATGCCGGAGCCATTGCCCCGGAGGGGGCAGTGCTGCTGGCCATGCTGGCCACCCTTCTGGTGGACCTGGCTGGTGAACGCGTCGCCATCCGTTGGGTCCCTCCCATCTGCTACCTAGGCCTTGGTGCTGCCCTTGTGCTGCTGGCCCTGCAGTGGAATGCACCTCTGGAGCCCTCTTTCCTCGGGGCCTTTCTCTCCGACCGACTGGCCATCGCCTTCAGGGCGGTGGTGGCGATGTCCACCTTGCTGTCATTGCTGATCAGTTGGAGATACGCAGAAAAGAGCGGTACGCCCGTTGGTGAATACGCCGCCATCCTCCTAGCGGCAACCTTGGGAGGCATGCTCCTCTGCGGTGCCACCGATCTAGTGAGCGTATTCGTCTCGCTGGAAACCCTCTCAGTCGCTAGTTATTTGCTCTCGGGCTACATGAAGCGGGACGCCCGCAGCTCGGAAGCGGCGTTGAAATATTTGCTGGTCGGTTCAGCCGCTGCGGCCGTGTTCCTTTACGGCGCGTCCCTGCTGTATGGCCTGAGCGGCTCCACCAGCCTCGAAACCATCGGTCTTGCTCTGATCGATAGTCCATCGCCTTTGGCAGCCCTTGCCCTGGTGTTCGTGCTGGCAACAGTGGCGTTCAAAATTGCTGCTGTGCCTTTCCACCAGTGGACGCCTGATGTGTACGAAGGCTCACCAACTCCGGTGGTGGCCTTCCTCTCGGTGGGGTCCAAGGCAGCAGGTTTTGCCCTTGCACTGCGCATCCTCGTGGGCTGTTTCGGCTCCTTCGATACCCAGTGGAAGCTGCTGTTCACAGTCTTAGCCCTGCTGAGCATGACCCTCGGCAACGTGGTGGCGCTGGCCCAGACCTCGATGAAGCGCATGCTGGCCTACAGCTCGATCGGCCAGGCGGGCTTCGTGATGATCGGCCTGGTGTGTGGCACCGAAGAAGGCTTTGCCGCCATGGTCCTTTACATGGCTGCCTACCTGTTCATGAATCTGGGCGCCTTTGCCTGCATCATCCTTTTCTCCATCCGTACCGGTAGTGATCGAATCTCCGACTACGCCGGTCTTTACCAAAAGGATCCCCTGATCACGCTCGGACTGAGCCTCTGCCTGCTCTCTCTGGGAGGGATCCCGCCGATGCTTGGCTTCTTCGGCAAGATTTACCTCTTCTTCGCCGGCTGGGCCGATCACCAGTATCTCCTGGTGGTGGTTGGCCTGATCACCTCCGTGGTGTCGATTTACTACTACATCGGGGTGATCAAGATGATGGTGGTCAAGGAGCCCCAAGAGGCCTCTGACGTGGTCAAGGATTATCCAGAGGTGACTTGGAACACCATCGGCCTACCCCCACTCCGCTTCGCCCTGGTGACTTGCGTGATTGTCACTGCAGTGGGAGGCATTCTTTCCGATCCGATCTTCCGCTGGGCCAATAGTGCCGTTGACGGCACTCCGCTGCTGCAGCAGGCAATCGCCATCGCTAGTCAGAAAGCGATTGGCTGAGCCCTCCACCGCTGACCCCGGCCATCCAGTCGCCCGTCTGACGGGCGTGAAAAAGATCTACGGCCAGGGTGCAACTGAAGTGAGGGCCCTTGATGGCCTTGATCTCACCGTTCAACAAGGCGATTACCTGGCTGTGATGGGCGCCAGCGGATCCGGCAAGAGCACGGCGATGAACATTCTCGGCTGTCTCGATCGCCCCAGCACAGGTGAATATCTGCTGAACGGCGTGGCAGTGGAACAGCTTGATGATGACCATCTCGCCGATCTGCGCAATCAGCAACTGGGGTTCGTGTTTCAGCAGTTCCATCTGCTCCCGCACGCCACGGCCATGGAAAACGTCATGCTTCCCATGGTGTATGCCGGGGTGCCAGCAGCAGAACGGCGCCGTCGAGCTGCCGAGGCCCTTGACCGTGTCGGGCTAGCGGAACGACTGGAGAACCGTCCCAACCAGCTTTCTGGTGGCCAGCAGCAGAGGGTTGCCATCGCCAGGTCGATCATCAACCAACCGGCCTTACTGCTTGCGGATGAACCCACAGGAGCTCTCGACTCCCGCACCACCGAGGACGTGCTTGATCTCTTCGATGACCTGCACAGCCAGGGCATCACCCTTGTGCTTGTCACGCATGAGGATGAGGTTGCTGCCCGCGCCGAAACCGTGGCCTTCTTCCGAGATGGCCGTGTGGACAACATCTCCAGGAATCAGCAATAACTGAGAATTCGGTCAGGGCTTCTCAGCCTGTTTAACTTGGGGAGAGGCGCCTGCAGCCTGCATGCCAGACCCGTCAACACCACGTCTGCGCGTCCTCGTGGTGGACGACGAAGCCAAGCTCACCGAACTGCTTCAGCTTGAACTGGATGTCGAGGGCTATGACGTCGATATCGCCTGCGATGGAGCGTCCGGCCTGGTGAAGGCACGGTCTGAACCGGCCCCTGATTTGATTGTTCTCGACTGGAACCTGCCCGACTTCTCCGGTGTGGACATCTGTCAGCGCATCCGGCGAAGTGGCGTCACCATCCCGATCCTGATGCTGACGGGCCACGACGACATCGCCGATCGCGTCACAGCTCTGGATGCCGGGGTTGATGACTACCTGATCAAACCCTTCTCGATCGAGGAACTGATGGCTCGCCTGAGGGCGATGCAACGCCGGGCCCAGACCTTCTCTGGAGGGGGGCAAGGGCGAGAGCCGGTGGTCCTCACAATGAGTGATCTAAGGATCGACACCAGCACCCGCGATGTCAGCCGCGGCGACCGGCAAATTCAATTGTCCGTCAAGGAATACGATCTGCTTCTGTTCCTGATGCGTGCCGACGGCAAGGTTCTGGAACGTGCGGAGATTATGCGCGGCGTCTGGGGCGACAACTTCTACGGCGACGACAATTTGCTCGACGTCTATATCCGCTATCTACGCCAAAAGATTGAAGCGCCTGAATTACCGGCACTGATCCACACCGTGCGAGGTGTGGGATTCATCCTTCGTGACGCCTCGAGTCAGGAGACCTGAGGCTGTCCAGCAGCTGGCCCACCAGCATTGCTACGGCATCGCCACCCTCACCGGTGAGGGGATTGAGGTCCATATCGCCAGGATCGGTGGCCACCCATCCAGAGCCATGGGGCTTGCGCAACTCGAAATGCAGATGGGGTCCGGTGCTGATGCCCGTGCTTCCCACCCGGCCGATCACCTCACCCTGCCGCACCCGGTCCCCGCTCTTGACATAGAGCTCAGACAGATGGCCATAAAGGGTGCGCCGTTTCGGATTGGCATGCTCCAGCTCCACCGCGATGCCATAGCCACCAGCCAGGCCGCTACTGGCGACGCTGCCAGACAGGGCTGCCACCACAGGCGTGCCCTCAGGGGCTGCTAGATCCCTGCCAGCGTGCATCAACCACTCACCAAAAACTGGATGCAGGCGCCAACCGAACTCGCTGGTGGTGATCGCGGAACCGATGATCGGGAAGAGCAAGCGACGATCACCGTTCCCCACAAGCGGCAAGGGTCTCGGGGTGACAGAAAACACCGATTCGAGTCGAAAACCGCTGCCCCCGAGCAGGGCAGACACTGGCACGGTGATCGGAGGCAGGGGACGGCCATCCCTGCCCCGCCGCAGCGTGGTGGGCAAGCCAGCGCCACCTCTCTCGCGCCAAGCAATTCGCGCCGCCAGTCGGCGACCGGCCCCGCCCCGGATCGCGACCCCTGAAGCACACTCCTGACGGGACAGGGCCCCACTGCGACAGGCTTGCTGAAAACGCGGAACATCAATCGGCAGTCCCGGGGCATCACCCTCGAGCTCACGGCGTTCAGCAGGTGTAATCACCTGATTGCGCTCGAGATTTTCGAGCGAATGATCAAAGCGCAGAGGGGATTGCGGCGCGGGCAGATTCGCCGGAGGCCGCACTGGGCCAGAAGGATGAAGGGGCACCCCAGCGGGAACAGTCAGCAGCCAGGCAGCCGCGAGCCAACGCACAGCCCGACTCCAATTGTGTTCAGCAAGACTTTAGAGATCCGCAACAGGGGCATCGTTCCAACGAGTCCAGGTGTTCGTCCGGGTTCCCTGACGCAAACGCAGAGCACCATCCTCCGCTAGCCCCTCAATGCTCCAGCTTTCCCCACTGCGGGGATCCTGCACCTGTCGCGTCCACAACCGCATCTCAGTCGCATGGCAGACCCGCTCGGGGTCTGCCACCAGGGAGACAGCATGGTCTAGAGCCGCCAGCACCTCCGCCGTCCAGTGGAGCTGCTGAAGTCTTTGAACAGAAGGAATCTCCGTTAATGCAATGCCGCCAGGCGGCACCGCATTGACGACATTGAGACCCACACCGACTCGAGCCAAACGAACCTTGCTGCCGCGGACGACCATGCGTGGCAAGACACCTGCGAGTTTGCGGCCCTGCACCAAGAGATCATTGGGCCATTTGATCAGCACAGCCACACCGGAGGCCTCCAAGCGCTCCGCCAGCGCCACCGCCACCGCAAGCCCCAAGATCCCTGGCGCCGAGCAAGGCGCTGACCAGGGCAATACGGCGCTGAGCCAGACACCTCCAGGAGGCGACTGCCAGCGACGCCCCCACTGACCCTGGCCCAAGGTTTGACGACGGGCAATGACGGCCCGGGGGAGCACTCCGTCCCAAGGATGCAAACGCAACCAGTCGCTCAAAACCTGCTCTGTGCTCGCACACACAGGCAAACAACGCAACTGCCAAGGCGGAGCCCCGCTTTGTCTGCGCAGCCGAGCCAGGGAAGCACCCCCAGTTGGCATCAACACTGCTGGCGCCACCAGGGTTCTAAGCGAGCAACCGCGGCTTCCAGCTCTTCCACCGGCCTGACCAACGCAAGTCGCAGCCAATTCAAACCGGCATCGCCAAACCCCGACCCAGGCGTGAGTGCCAGTCCGGTGTGCTCCAGCAAGGCCGCGGCCAGTTGCTCGTCATCCCAATCGGAGGCAGAGGCCCAATCGGGTAGCGGCAGCCATAGGTAGAGAGCCATCGACGGGCAAGGGGCCTGCCAGCCAAGGCGAGTGAGGGCAGCCAGTGTTCGATCCCGACGTTCGCGGTACACAGGCAAAATCTGCTGAGGCCAGTCAGGGGCTTGAGACAGGGCTGCGATCGCGCCCTGCTGCAAGGCGAGCGACTGATTGAAATCGACCACACCCTTGAGCTGGCGCAATGCCGTGATCAACGGCTCAGCACCAACGGCGAAGGCCAGCCGGAAACCTCCCATGCACCAACCCTTCGAAAGGGAGAAGAACTCAATACCTCGCTCACGCCATCCATGCGTGCGCAGCAGAGCTGGAGCCTCACCGTCCAGAGCCAGATCCACGTAGGGATTGTCATGGGCGAAGACCAAATCATGACGTTTGGCGCGGTCCATCCCCTCGTCCAACCAGGCCTGCTCACCCACTTGAGCGGTGGGATTGTGGGGAAAGCCCATCACCATCAGCCGCAACTGGTCCCAACTACTGGCGTTGAGACTGTCGAAACAGGGGCGCCACTGCTGTTCAACGCGCAGAGGGAGAGAGCGAATCACCGCATCGGCGAGCAACAGGCCACCGCGATGGGAGGGATAACAGGGATCAAGGATCAGTCCGGCATCTCCAGGATTGAGAACAGCCAAAGGGAGGTGGGCTGTTCCCTCCTGGGAGCCGACCAAGAGAAGCACTTCCCGGTCGGGATCCACCGTCACATCAAAACGGTGGGCACACCAATCGACCACCGCTTCTCGCAGTGGACGCGTGCCCGCATGCAGGCAATACGTGGCACTTCCAGGGAGTTCCAGGGCCGAAGCCATGGCGTTGATCGCTACCGCTGGTGGATCCAAATCCGTGGAGCCCAGCGAGAGATCCACGAGAGGTTGGTGACCTTCGGCTGCACTCGTGCGATAACGCTGCTTGCGCTGATCGTTGCGATCGAAAACGCCGCTTCCGAGGCGTTTCAGTCGTTTAGAGGTGAGCATCCAGGAAGGCCTGCAGTTGGGGCTTGGCAATCGCTCCCTCCTGACGGGCAACTTCCTTGCCATCACGGAAAAGGATCAGACTGGGAATGCCCTGCACCTGATAAGCGTCTCGGGTGACGGGATTGCTATCCACCTCCATCTTGCCGACTAGCAACCTGTCGGCATAGGTCTCAGCAGCCCAGTCCATCAGGGGAGCCATCAGGCGGCATGGGCCGCACCAGGGAGCCCAAAAATCCACCAACACAGTGGATGTTGCCTGCAACACCTCTGAAGCGAACGTTGCATCGGTGTAGTCAGACACGGCTTGGCCCACTGCAGCTTGTAAAACGCCCCCCGATCCTATGAATCAAGGCGGGGGGTTGGGCAGAGATCAAGGCTGAGGTTCAGAGTTTGTCGATCGATTTCTTCAGTTCTTCAAGGTCGGCATCCACCTCAGACACCTTCACTGGCTTGACCTCTGGCGCCTCTCCGGCGGGCAAAGCCACGGCCTCAGGACCGCCGGCAAGCTGCTGGCGCAGGCTGGCCAATTCGTCGTCCACATCGTTACCGCCTTCCAGGGCCATGAACTGACTTTCGAGGTCAGCACCAGCCAGTTCTGCAGCCGCCTGGCTGCTGGCCTCCATCGCCTCCACCTTGTCTTCCATGCGCTCGAAAGCCGCCATGGCGGAGTTGGTGCCGAGGGTGCCGACGGCGTTCTGGAGCTGCTGCTGGGCCTGCGCCGCCTGGGCACGAGCCTTGAGCATGTCTTTCTTGGTTCGGGCCTCGGCGATCTTGCCTTCAAGTGCGACCAGGCTCTTCTTGAGGGTCTCCACCTGAGCGTCCTGGCCCTTCACCTGAGATGACAAAGAGGTCGCTGTCTCCTGGAACGTCTTGCGACGGGTCAGTGCTTCCCGTGCCAGGTCATCCTCACCCTTCTTCAGCGCCAATTCAGCACGCTCGTACCAGGTGCGGGCCTGAGCCTCAGACTGTTCAGCCTGATTGCGGAGTCGCTTCTGGCTGGCGATCGCCATTGCCACGGCCTGGCGCAACTTGACCAGATCCGCCTGCATGTCAACGACGGACTGGTCGAGGATCTTGACCGGGTCTTCCATGCTGCTCACCGCAGCATTGGCATTGGAACGGACCAAGCGGCTCAGCCGATCGAAGAAACCCATGGGTGGAGGTCAGCACAGAAGGGCAGCAGCTGGAGGCTAGCGAGACAGCCACGTCATCCCACCTACGATCCACAAACCACAGCACGGACCAGGACGGCAACGGCGATGGCACGGGCCCCAAAATCCCAGCGTCGCCCTTTCGGCAAAGGGGAACTGCTGCAACCACCGCCGCCCGCCCCGGCCCAGTCCCTCAGCGCCTGCCTGGAGAGATTGCGAAGCCAGTGGCGACGTGACGGCTCACTGGCGGCCATCTGGCAAGACTGGTCCAAATTGGCTGGCGCACAACTGGCGCCCCATTGCCGGCCGCTCAATCTTCAGGGCGACGTTCTGATCGTGGGAGCCAGCCACCCGCAATGGCGCCAAGCCCTGCTCTATAGCCGACCCCAGCTGCTGGCCTCCCTGCGGGCTGCAGGCCATGCCATTAAGGATCTCCGCATCCAACAGCACCACAGCCAGCCAAGACCATACCTGGAAAGCGAAGCAGCAGTCTGGGCCCGTCATCCCAGCCGCATTGATGTCCACGGCATGGAGACCTGTCCCCGCTGCGGGCGCCCCTCGCCAGCAGGTGAGATGGCCCTCTGGGGCCATTGCGGCTTCTGCAGACGAAGCGAACTGGCAGCCATCACCCCGACGGACTCTCAGTAGCGCTCAGGTCTGGGCTCCCGCCAGTCAGGGGTCACGCCTTGCTGACGCAACTGCCTGGCTCGGGCCTCCAGACGGCGGCGATCCACTCGCCAGAGCCGATAAATGCCATGGCTCGCCAGCTTCTGCGGTTGCAGTGCCTGCCAATGCTCCGACTCACTCGTCCGACCATCGATCACCACAAGGGCTGTGGGCTGCTCTTCCACACTCGAGCCGCGAAAACCGCGACGGGACATCTCGGAGCGGAATCGATCAACGACATTGACCAAGGCCGCCTCAGAAATCCCCTCATAAATCACCACCTGATCGGTATAAAAGTGCAGCGATGGCTTCATGGCTCCAACCATCGCCAGTGGTTCCACACCGACGGATTGACGTTCGCGCACGATCGCTTCGGCCACCTGGCGAACGGGGACCTGTCGCACCCTGTCTCCCAACAGCATCATTGGGACCAAAGCCACAAGCTGAAATACCACCAGGGGCCCCTGCATGGCCAACAGCCTTCCAGGCTGGGGGCGCCACCACAGCCAGGCACCAAGCACCACAGCGACACTGAGGCACACCGCAGCCCTCAGAACGAAGCCGCTGGCCAGCAGCTCAGCGGGGAGGGTAGGCATCTCCGGATCATCGATGAGGGGCACCCAGAGACCTGCACCCCAAAGCCCCGCCGCCAACACCAAGGCCAGGAGCACCGATCCCAGCCAGCACCAGCTCTGGGCACGACGCGATCGACTGGGATCCGGGAGCAGAGCCAGGGCGATCAACAAGCCTGCAGCAGGAGTGGCCGGCAGCCAATAACTCGGCAGCTTGGTGGCGGCAGTGGTGAACAACAGGAACACCGCCAGCAACCAGCAGGCCGCGAACATCTGGAGGCTCTGATCAGGTGTCGAAGGTGGGCGTCGACGCACCAGCCCCTGCACCACCTGAGTGAGGCCAAGCAGCACGAGGGGGGTGAACGGCAATGCGGCGATCAGCAGCACCGGAACAAAAAACCACCAGGGCTGCAGATGACTGTTCACCACAGAGGTGAACCGCTGAAAATTGTGGTATCCAAAAAAGCTGTCCCAGAACGGCTGGCCCTCCACAAGCAACTCCAGGGCATACCAAGGGAGGCTGATCAGGGCAGTGATTGCGAGACCCGGTAATGGACGGAGCTCACACCAAAGTGCTCCGAGATTGCGGCGGGCCAGCCCAAACAACACCAGTGAGATACCGCTGAGCACCACGGCCACAGGGCCCTTCGTCAGCACGGCTAGGCCGAGCACAATCCAGGCGAGCCACCACCGACGCCCTCCCGAGGCATGACAGCGCCATTGACAGAGAAGGCTGATGGCAAGAGTGCCCGATAGCAACCCATCACTGACGGCGGTGCGGCTCCAAAGCAACACCAGAGGTGAAAGAACGAAGGCAAGGGCGGCCGCAAGGGCTGTGCGACGTGGGGTGAAATCGTTGCTCTGCGGAAAGCGCAGCAACGTGTCAGCCAGCATCAGCAACGTGCCCAGCGTGCCGAGAGCGGACGGCAAACGACCGGCCCAAGTCCCTAAGGGATCCCACTCCGACTGGCCTGGGAGGGAGTACCCCAATCCCATCAACCAATACACGAGGGGAGGCTTGTCATAGCGAGGCAGTCCATTGACACGGGGAGTGAGCCAATCACCGGTGCGAGCCATCGCCCGTCCAGCCGCCGCAAATAATGGTGGAGTTTCATCCACCAAGCCATTGCCTCCGAGCTGCCAGAAGCAGATCAACAGACCAACAACAAGCACCAACAGCAGCCCGCGACGTCGCTGACGCGGCGTCAGATGGGGGGAAGCGACGGTGGCCACGGCCTCAGGGGAGCTGGTCATCAGGAGATGCTGCCATCCTCGGTCTCTAGACCTGCCCTGATCCAGGCCTCCACACGCTCAGCGAAGACGTCCTGACTGGCATGGGTCTCGACCCAGCGTCGGCAGGCAAGACGCTCAAGGCTGGCTGCACGCACGGTTGCCTGCCGAAGCGCATCCACGTCATCGGGCGGAACCAGTAGGCCGGTCAGACCATGCTGAACGAGTTCACCAGGTCCACCGCGGTTGTAGGCCACCACAGGCACACCGCAGGCCATGGCTTCCACCACCACATTGCCGTAGGCCTCATTCCATTTCGGTGTATTGATCAAAGCCCTGCAGCACCCAAGCTCTTTCTGCAAGGCGTCGGTGGGAAGGAAGCCACGCCAATGAATGGTGCCTGGTGGGACCCCGGCCTCAACGCGCTTGGCGTAGGCCTCGTCTTCACGCATCCCCCAGACCCACAGCGGCTCACCCAACGCTGCGGCTACGGCAGCCGCATCCTCAAGACCTTTTTCGGGAGCAACCCGACCAGCCCAACCGAGTGGGCCATCGGCACCGGATTGGAATTGATAAGCGCTGAGATCGAAACCATTGCCGACCACTCTGGGGGGGGCGGGCAATGAAAAATCTGATGCTTGGGCCTGGGTATGAAAGGCGAGACGACGCTGATCCCAGCAGGCGAGAGCAGCAATCTGCTCGTCCATCACTGTGGACACTGATCCCATGCTCACCAAGTGAAAGAGAGCCTGAGGCACCTGCGGAGTGAGCCAGAGCGGCAGCCAGTCGTAGCCGAAATTCAGCACTGCATCCGCCTCATGCCCCAGGGCTAAGGCCCTCTGCCACAGTCGCGGCAGCAGACCATCAGGGGGAATCACCACAGCTGCTTGGCGCTCAAGGTGCTGCCAGCTCGGCTGATCTACGCCAACCACGGACTCAAGGCGAAGGTCCTGATCGACAACGGGGGGGGCGGAACCCTGCCCTGCCACCAAAGTCAAGCGGTGCCCCCGCTCCAGAAGGCCACGCACCAAAGACGCCAAAGTGAGCTCCACGCCACCACCTCGACCACTGCCGAGGTAACCGATCGGTGTACTGACTAAGACCAGATCCATCGGGCGGCACGATCTCTCCTTGCTGGTCATCCTCCAGACCCTCCGGCTGCTCCAATCACCGCCGAGGGCCCGTGCTCCCACCAGCGCCGACGCATGCTCACGAGCACCACAGAGAGCAGGACCAACACAACACCGACCCATTGCAGCGGCGCCAACCTTTCAGCCAGCCACACACCCCCGGAGGCAAGCGCAAACAGCGGGGTGAGGAATCCGAGGCTGGAGAAAGCGGTGAGTTCACGATGGGTGGCAAACCAGAAGAACAATCCGTAGGCCACAGCACTGCCCAGCAGGCTGGCGTAGGCCATCAAGAACCACTGGCCTGAGCCCCATTCAGGGACAAGGGGATAGGCCGGATCCGCAAGATGCCAAACCAGCAAGGGCAGTCCACCCAACACCATGTGCCACCCGGTCACACTGACGGGATGACTGGCGCTACAGGCATAGCGACTGATGACCGTCCCCAAAGCCATGGCCACTGCCGCGGCCAGCATCCAGGCAGTACCGCCCTCCCAAAGACCAGAGAAGGGAACGGCGTCTCCCAGCAGCCACCAGTGACGCAGCAGATCGGTGGGAACCCCAAGGCAAACAATCCCCGCCAGGCCCAGCATCAAACCGAACCAACCCACCGGATTGATCGCTTCGGCGAACAGGCTTCGGGCCAGAAGCGCCACCATCAGGGGCTGGGAGTCGATCAGAACAGAGCCAAGGCCGGCGCCTGTTTCCCGCAACCCTCGGGCCAAACAGAACTGGAACAGAGTGGCATCAATCAGCGTGAACACAACGAACCAGATCCGGTCCTGAGGTGCAATCCTCCATGACGCACCCAACGCTGGCAGCGCCAGAAGCAGGGCAATACCCGCCGGCACCAGGCGCAAAGCCGCCACCAACTCCGGGCCACCGGATTCGAGCAATGGAGCCATCGCCGCCATGGCTGTTCCCCAGAGCGCGAAGGGCAACACCATCAGCAGCCCGAGGCGAATCGACACCATGGCGGCAGATCACAGGCTCCTTTTTAAGATCTGATCGATAACGACTGACGAATATGGTCTGGCCCTGGCGCCGCAAATCCCGGCGACGGATGGCACGCATCACCATCGAAGGGGCGATTGCGTCACCCACCCGCAAACGGGTTCTCAAGGCACTACGGGAGGTGGAGCAACGGGAATTCCCGGCTCTGCTACTCCGCATCGACAGTCCCGGCGGCACCGTCGGTGACAGTCAGGAGATCCATGCGGCCTTATTGCGACTGCGCGACAAGGGCTGCCATGTGGTGGCCAGTTTTGGCAACATCTCCGCTTCGGGCGGGGTGTATGTCGGCGTCGCAGCCGAGAAAATCGTTTCCAACCCGGGCACGATCACCGGATCCATCGGCGTGATTCTGCGGGGTAACAACCTCTCCAAACTGCTCGAGCGGATCGGGGTCCGGTTTGAAACGGTCAAGAGTGGTACCTACAAGGACATCCTCTCCCCTGACCGAGCCTTGACGGCGGAGGAAAGGGAGTTGCTGCAGGCCTTAATCGACAGCAGCTATGACCAATTCGTGGAGGCGGTTGCGACAGGCCGGGGGCTCAGTACCGAAGCAGTGCGTCAGTTCGCTGATGGCAGAGTTTTCAGTGGAGCCCAGGCAAAAGAGCTTGGCCTTGTGGATGAACTGGGCGATGAGGAACGCGCTCGTGCTCTCGCCGTGGAATTGGCCGATCTGGACGAGAACTGCAAGCCTGTCACCCTTGGCAAACCAAAGAAACAGCTGCTGGCCCGACTGCCAGGTAGCAGCCTGGTCAACAGGCTGAGCGACATGCTTGAGACAGAGCTGTCCCATTGCGGCCAGGCCCTCTGGCTCTATCGCCCATGACCCGCCCTTCGATCGCCAACGGACTGGCCCTACGGGGATTGCGGGGGGCCACAACCTGTGGTGACAACAGCGTCGAGGCCATCGAAGTGGCCGTGCATGAGTTGGTCACCTGCCTCGTCGAGCGGAACGCCCTGGAAGCGGACCGAATTGTGTCGGTGACGTTTTCGGTCACCACCGATCTCGATGCCTGTTTTCCAGCAGCGATTGCCCGACGCCAGCAGGGATGGGACGAGGTGGCACTGCTCGATTGCCAACAAATGGCTGTTCAAGGCGACCTCAAACGCTGCATCCGGCTCCTCGCCCACGTTTGGCTGCCAGCCGAGCAAAGCCCTTGTCATGCCTACCTTGGCGAGGCCTCTCGGCTGCGGCCAGACAGATCTGGTTACAACTGACAGCTCGAACGCCGGCCCAGGCTCTTCCGATCTTCCTCACTCTCCAAGACAATCAGGACACAAGTCATGCCGATGGCCGATGCCATCGTCTTCACGAGATGTCTGATCCCACCCCTAACTCCTGTGTCCAGAGACTGCGTCGGTTCGGTCTCACCGGCGGCATGGTCGGAAGGGTCACCCTGACCGGATTACTGGGGGCAGCATCCCTCATCCCAACCCTGCCTCCCAGCGAAGTGCAGGCCCAGGCCACCCCTGCACTGCTGGAGTTTCGCTGGGAGGACAACAAGGACTACAAGAAGCTCTATTACTGGCAAAGCTCCACCCGCCCACTCGACAGGGCCAGGTACTACCTGATGCTCCGCCCCAAGGACCGCAAAAATGCAATTCTGAAACTGACCATCACGGTGCCGGATTATTTCGACGCCAAGATCAAGCCTTCAGGGCTCAAACTCTGCAAGATGAAGCTGGGGGGAATGCTCTCCAGGAGCCAATGCGAGGAGACTCTGCCCGCGGTGTTTGAAGTGAACGAAAAGCAAACGGCCATCGAGGTCTTCCCAGACGTGCCGGTTCCCACCGGGGGCACCTATGCCGTGGTCATGAAAATCTTCAACCCAAGCAGCGGCGGCATGTTCCAATTCAATGCCTTGGCACAAGCTCCTGGCGACGTGCCGGTATCTGGTTACCTCGGAAGCTGGAGCATCGACATCGACAACAGCGGAGCCAACGGCTTCTGAGCGGTCATCCCAACTGATAAATTATCGAATTGACGACAGGCCGGGCGCCGAAATTCCATCATGACGAAACGAACTCTCGGTGGCACCAGCCGCAAACGCAAGCGCGTTTCCGGGTTCCGCGTGCGCATGCGCACCCACACTGGTCGTCGTGTGATCCGCACCCGCCGCAAACGCGGGCGCTCTCGTCTGGCTGTCTGATTCAACGGCTCACCTCGCTCAGCATTTACCGATGGTCCTGCCGACACCGATGCGTCTGCGGGGCCATCGCTGTTTTGATCGCTTGCATCGCGACGGCCGACGTCTGAACAGCACACACATGCTTTTACGGATTGTCGATGCCAGGCCGAACTTGCTGAGGCCCTTCATCGCCTCTGCCGAGAAAGCCTCCCCCCAATCCCGTCGATGCCGATGCGGTGTGGTGATCAGCAGCAAGGTGAGTAAACGCTCCGTTGTGCGGAACCGTCTACGCCGCCAACTTCACAGCCACCTGCGCAAGCGGCTGGAGACCAAACCAGAGCTAGGACGCCACTGGCTTCTCCTCAGCATCAAGCCCGGAGCGGTCGAATCGGGGGCTCCGTTGCTGGAAGAATGCGACAGATTGCTCACAGACGCGGGACTGCTTCCATGACAACCACCATTCAGGAAGACACCTTCTATGAAGGTGGGCCTGCTATTGGCGATCTGATCTTCAACCTGCTGCTTGGGCTAACCCTGATCGGCATTCCATTCGCAGTCGGAGCCATTGTCCGCGCACTGTGGTTGCGCTTCCAGATCACCAGCCGTCGTGTTTCCGTGAGCGGTGGCTGGAAGGGAAAAGACCGCAGTCAAGTGGTCTATAGCCAGATCCGTGAATTGCGTTGCGTTCCCCGCGGCTTCGGAGCATGGGGCGACATGGTTCTGGTGCTCTCTGACGGTTCCCGCCTGGAAATGCGCTCGGTGCCCAACTTCCGCGCCACTGAGGCCTACATCCTCGAGCGAATCGACCAGCGTTCAGCCAGCAAAGACGAGAGTGAGTCCAAAGGCTTCGCTGCCTGATCCCCCACCCTCCTCCTGCCTGTTGCACACTGGCAGTGCTTCTCTGACCCCTCTTCAGGACCTTCATCGTGATCGGATACATCTCCGACAACCTGCTGATTCCAATCCTCGATTTCTTCTATGGATTGGTGCCCAGCTACGGCCTGGCGATCGTGGCGCTCACTGTTGTGATCCGCCTGGCGCTGTTTCCCCTCAGTGCCGGCTCCATCCGCAGTGCTCGACGCATGCGCATCGCCCAGCCAGTGATGCAGAAACGGCAAGCCGATATCAAATCCCGCTTCGCCAACAATCCCCAGAAACAGCAGGAAGAGCTCCAGAAGCTGATGAAGGAGTTCGGCAGTCCCCTGGCGGGATGCCTCCCCCTGCTCGTGCAGATGCCGATCCTGTTCGCACTGTTCGCCACCCTGCGGGGGTCACCGTTTGCAGATGTGCCTTACACCTTCAATCTGAAGGTGCTTCCCGCAGATCAAATTGCTGCGGTTGAACCCAAACCGTTCAACACCGCAAGCCACTCGATCTTCATTACCGAAACCGATCATGTTCCCGTGATCGGAAGCCTTCCTGGCGGGACCAAACTCGGAGCTGGCGACAGCGCCAAGATTCAGCTGCAGACCAAGACGGGCGAAAGCTTCAGCCAGGTCTTGAGCGGAGTGAGTGATGGCCAGAAATTCCAACCTGATTGGTCCGTCACCAAAGGGGATGGGGTGGTATCTGTCGCCGCTGACGGCACGATCAAAGCCATCACGCCTGGTGATGCCACTGTCGAGGGCAAGATCCCAGGCATCGCCGCTCGCAGCGGCTTCCTGTTTATTAAGGCTCTTGGCCAGGTTGGCTTCTACACCGATGGAGCCGTCAACTGGGATATCGCCATTCTGGTCGGTGGCTTTGGCTTGAGCCTGTTTGCCTCCCAGCTGCTGTCTGGCATGGGGATGCCTGCCAATCCACAACAGAGCACCGCGAACAAAATCACTCCTGTGATGATCACCGGCATGTTCTTGTTCTTCCCTCTGCCAGCGGGGGTGCTGCTCTACATGGTGATCGCCAATATTTTCCAAGCAGGTCAGACCTTCCTGCTCACCCGAGAGGCTCTTCCTGACAACCTTCAGACGATCCTTGATGACCAGATGAAGCAGAAGAAAACAGCTGGCGCAACCGCCGGTGCGGGTGGCCAGGGGGGATCAAGGCTTCCCTTCGAACCTCGTGGTGGAAGCAAATGATTCCAGGGCTTGAGCCCGTTCCGCTTCGAGACCTCCAAACCCTGGCGACCGCCAGGGTTTGGCCTGTGGAAGGTCAACTCGACGATCTCCCCTCCCTCACCCCAGTGCGTGGCGAGGTGAAGGCCGAGCATCGGGGCAACCTGCTGGAGGTCAGCGGGTCTCTGAGCACGATCATCAGCCTGTGCTGCGATCGCTGCCTAGGCCAGTTCAACCAACAACTCACTGTTCAAACGGAAGAACTGATCTGGCTCGGAGATGGGCAGTCGGTCGAAGCACTCAGCGGAGCAGAACTGGATGCCGACGGCCCGGACGGTCTGATCGAGAGTCTCGACCCCCGTGGCAGCTTCGAACCCGAACGCTGGGTGTTTGAACAGCTCAGCCTTCAGCTTTCTGTCGTCAATCGCTGCGGCGACGCTTGCCCAGGTCCTCCAAAACCGGCGAAGTCCACCGCAACGGCCACGGCCTCAGACCCAGTTGATCCTCGCTGGAAGTCCTTGCAACAGCTTCGGGAGAACAACAGCAATGCTTGAGCTTTGGAGTGATCAGCTCGACCTGCTGATCCGTGCTGGCACCCCACTGATCTGGATCCGAAGTCCCGAAGAAGAGCGCGTCGAGACCCTGCTCAACAAGGCCGTGACCCGCCTTGGCAATCGTCGACTCGCCACCTGGAACTTCATCGATGGTCTCGGAGGAGTGCTCAACAATGATGGGCTGGGGGCTCGTCAGCCGATGGCCATCCTCCAGTGGTTGCAGGAGCTAGAAAGCAGCAACCCTACGCTGCTCCTGCTTAAAGACTTCCATCGCTTCTGTGAGGACCCTGGGGTCGCGCGGATGCTGCGCAACCTCACCACCCGTCTGCGCGAACAACCCCACACCCTGGTGCTCTGCTCCGGTGCTTGGTCTCCACCAGAAGAACTGGAGGAATCAATCACCCTGCTGGACCTTCCCCTACCGCGTGAGCAAGAGATCCGCCCACTGCTCCAGTCGATTGCCCAGGCGAGTGGCACCCCGTTGGATGGAGAGGTGCTGGAAGAACTCACCCATGCCTGCAGCGGCCTCAGCGAGGCGAGGGTGCGCCACGTCGCAGCCAGAGCCCTGGCGCAACGCGGCGCCCTCAGCCGCCATGACCTGGCCGATGTGCTGGAGGAAAAACGGCGTGCTCTCGCCCGCAGTGAAGTGCTCGAGTATTGCCATACCAACGCGGACCCAGCCGACATTGGAGGGCTCGATGCGCTTAAACATTGGCTAAACCAGCGCCATCAGGCGTTCTCCGATGAAGCACGCAGCTTCGGCCTACCCCTACCCCGGGGCGTGCTGTTGGTGGGGCCCCAGGGCACTGGAAAATCGCTGACCGCCAGGGCTGTCGCCCATAGCTGGTCGATGCCGCTGCTGCGTCTGGATGTGGGGCGTCTGTTCGCAGGTCTGGTGGGAGCCAGTGAGGCGCGCACCCGGGAAACGATCCAACGAGCCGAGGCGATGGCCCCGTGCGTGCTTTGGATTGATGAGATCGACAAAGGATTTGGAGGGGATGCCCGCAGCGACGGCGGCACCAGTCAGCGCGTGCTGGCCACCGTGCTCACCTGGATGGCAGAAAAACGCTCCGCAGTGTTTGTAGTAGCGACGGCCAATGCCGTCGATCGCCTACCGGCAGAACTACTGCGCAAGGGGCGGTTCGATGAGATCTTCCTGCTCGATCTGCCTGCCCCAGCGGAACGGGAGAGCATCCTTTCGCTGCACGTGACAAGGCGGCGACCGGGCATTTCCCTTCCCCTAGGAACCGTCGTGGGGCGAACCGAGGGCTATTCAGGGGCCGAATTGGAACAAACAGTGATCGAAGCGATGCACCTGGCCTTCGCCGAGCGCCGAGAACTGAACGAAAGCGATCTGATCAAGGCAGCCACACAGTTGGTCCCCCTCTCCCGCACGGCCCGAGAGCAGCTAGAAGCTCTCAAGCGCTGGGCAAGCAGCGGCAGGGCCAGAGCCGCCAGCAGCAGCCACTCGCCCTCCACCCGTATTACGCCAAATGAAGAACTCTGACGCGGCGTAAAGAGCCCTGGCTGGGACCTGGGCAAGCCGTTGCACCCTCCTTAGCGTCGCTTCAATACAAAGGGAGCGGGCGTGAACCGATTCAGCGATCTCACCACCCAATTGGCTGTCGCATGTCTCGGTGCCGGTGTGATTACCACCGTCGCAGTCGCTCAGGGCCAGAACCCCCTCACAGCCCTAGGAATCACGCTGTTCTCCGCCGTCGCAGCCGTGATGATTGGCCAGGTGCTCTAAGCACCAGCGCCTAGGCTGCCGGCGCCGCGATCCAAACCGCCGTGCTTGATCAGCGCCTGGTGCGTGACAACCCCGATTTCATTGCCCAACAACTTGGGCGCAGAGGGTTGGATGTCGACCTCACCGGCCTGCAGTTGATCGCCAACCAGCAACGTGATCTCGAGGAACGACGAAGCTCCCTTCAAGCAGAAGGCAACACTGTTGGCAAACAGGTTGGCTTGAAGATCAAAGGTGGTGCTGACCCGAAGGGCAGTGAAGTCGCCGAGTTGCGCCACAGGGGCAACACCATCAAGCAGCAGGTTGCCGTACTCGAGGAGGAGGAGAAACAGCTGTCCTCAAAGCTGCGCGAGCAACTCCTGAGCTTCCCGAACCTGCCGTCTGTTGACTGTCCAGAGGGACGGAGCGAAGCCGATAACAAGGAAGTGCGTCGCTGGGGTGAGCCCCGCAAAGCCGAGGGCCTTGAGGAGCATTGGCAGATCGCCGATCGACTTGGCCTGCTCGAGACAGAGCGCTCTGTGCGGATCGCCCAGAGTCGCTTCGTCACCCTGATGGGCCAGGGCGCAAGGCTCGAGCGGGCACTGATCAATTTCATGCTCGACCTGCACTGCAGCAAGGGGTACAAGGAAGTGCTGCCGCCGGTGCTCGTGAATAGCGCCAGCCTGCAGGGATCGGGTCAGCTACCCAAATTCGCCGAAGAAAGTTTCCGCTGCGCCGACGACGACCTCTGGCTGACACCCACCGCCGAAGTTCCGGTGACCTCGCTCCATCGCGACGAAATCATTCCGGCTGATCTACTCCCTGTCCGCTACGTGGCCTACAGCCCCTGTTTCCGCCGAGAGGCCGGTAGCTACGGCCGGGACACGCGTGGGCTGATCCGCCTGCACCAGTTCAACAAAGTGGAGTTGTATTGGTTCAGCCATCCCGATCAATCAGACCAGGCCCACGCGCAGATCACCGCCGATGCCGAAGCGGTGCTCCAGGCCCTGGATTTGCCCTATCGGGTGCTTGACCTCTGCACCGGCGATATCGGCTTCTCCGCTGCGCGCACCTACGACCTGGAGGTCTGGCTTGCCGGGGCAGGGGCCTACCGCGAGATCTCAAGCTGCAGTGTTTGCGGCGACTTCCAGGCTCGCCGCTCCTCGATCCGCACCAAAGAGGGCAAGGCCACACGCCTTGTGCACACCCTCAATGGCAGTGGCCTGGCCATCGGCCGCACAATGGCGGCCGTACTGGAAAACGGCCAACAAGCCGATGGCAGCGTGCTTCTTCCAGAAGCTTTGGCGCCCTACTTCGGTGCCGACCGTCTCCAGCCAGAATGACGATCCTGATAACGACAGCGTGAACGTTCTTGCTGCACTACTAGCCCTGGGGCTGCTGGTGGTGATCCACGAAGCGGGCCATTTCCTGGCCGCCGTCGGGCAGGGCATCCGCGTCAACGGTTTCTCCGTGGGGTTCGGACCAGCCTTGATCAAGCACGAACGCAAGGGGGTCACCTATGCACTGCGCCTTTTGCCACTCGGTGGGTTCGTGTCATTCCCCGACGATGATGAAAACAGCACGATTCCGGACGATGATCCTGATCTGCTGCGCAACCGACCGATTCGCCAGCAGGTGCTGGTGATCAGCGCCGGCGTGCTGGCCAATCTGCTGCTGGCCTGGGTGATCCTGGTGGGCCAATCAACCTTCGCCGGCATTCCCTCTGCTCCGGAGCCGGGGGTGATGGTGGTGGCTGTGCAGCCAGGTGAAGCCGCAGCCCAAGCAGGCCTTCAGGCAGGCGATCGAATTCTCAGCCTCAACGGAGCACCGCTCGGCGTCGGCCAAAAGGCAGTGCGGAGCCTGGTGGAGCACATCCAGGCGCAACCCGGCCAAAGCCTCGAGCTCGTGAGCAGCAGCCATCGTGATGGCAGCAGCGAACGCCAACTCACACTCACTCCCGCCGATCGGGATGGCCAGGGCCGGATCGGCGCACAACTCCAAGCCAACCTCACTGGGGCCCTTCATCCAGCGTCGAACCCCTTCGAGGCGGTGGGATATGGAACCACCCAGTTCGCAGGATTGATCAAGAACACCGTTGTGGGCTACAGCGGCCTGATCACCAACTTCGGCCAGACCGCGCAGCAAGTCAGCGGCCCGGTGAAGATCGTGGAAATGGGTGCCCAGCTCAGCAGCCAGGGCGGAGGAGGCCTGGTGCTCTTCACGGCTCTGATCTCGATCAATCTGGCGGTGCTCAACGCCTTGCCCCTGCCTCTGCTGGATGGCGGTCAGCTCGTTCTGTTGCTGCTCGAGGGTGTGCGCGGCCGGCCGCTGCCGGATCGTTTTCAGATGGCCGTGATGCAGTCTGGACTGCTGCTCCTGCTAGGCCTGAGCGTGGTGTTGATCGTGCGGGACACCAGTCAGCTTCCGTTGATTCAGCGGCTGATGGGCCAGTAAGAGGGGGAGGGCGAGTGAACAGGTATCGTGGTTGATCCGTCCGCATAGAACGCCAGCCGGTATGGCCAAGAAGTCGATGATTGCCCGCGATGCCAAGCGGAAAAAAATGGTTGAGCGCTATGCGGCCAAGCGCGGAGCCCTGATGGATGCATTCAACGCATCCAAGGACCCGATGGAGCGCCTGGAAATCCACCGCAAGATTCAAGCCCTACCCCGCAACAGTGCGCCTACCCGCATGCGGAATCGCTGCTGGGCCACGGGTAAGCCTCGGGGTGTGTATCGCGACTTCGGCCTCTGCCGCAACCAGCTACGCGAACGTGCTCACAAGGGAGAACTTCCAGGCGTGGTCAAGTCCAGCTGGTGAGTCATCCAGCTTCGCCTTGTCATGGAATGACGGATTGGCAAGGTCTTTGCTCTAACAAATGATCGAGGAGGTGCTGTTCAACCTCCTTTTTTTTTGCCAAACCATCGCCAATCGTTCCTATCAAGTGCGAGACTGTTGGTTGACAGAAAGACATAAACACACGTGAAAGGTCAGACACAGTCGATCTCCTTCGATGGTCGGGAGATCCGGCTGACCACTGGGCGATATGCCCCCCAGGCCGGTGGTTCGGTCATGATTGAATGCGGTGATACTTCCGTTCTGGTCACCGCCACCCGTTCTTCAGGCCGCGAAGGAATCGATTTCCTTCCCCTCATCTGTGACTACGAAGAGCGCCTCTACGCCGCCGGACGCATTCCCGGCAGTTTCATGCGGAGGGAGGGCAGGCCTCCTGAGCGAGCCACGCTGATCTCCCGCCTGATCGACCGCCCAATGCGGCCACTGTTCCCCAGTTGGCTGCGTGATGACCTCCAGGTCGTCGCCACCTGCATGTCTCTGGATGAACGGGTTCCTGCCGATGTGCTTGCAGTCACCGGGGCCTCTCTCGCCACACTGATGGCTGGCATTCCCTTCAATGGCCCGATGGCGGCTGTGCGCGTGGGGTTGCTGGGCGACGACTTTGTGCTCAATCCCAGTTACCGCGAGATCGAGCGCGGTGATCTCGATCTGATTGTTGCCGGCACACCGGACGGCGTCGTGATGGTGGAAGCCGGCGCCAACCAGCTTCCTGAACAGGACGTGATCGAAGCGATCGACTTCGGCTATGAAGCCGTCTGCGAATTGATCAAAGCGCAGCAGTCGATCCTCAAGGATGCAGGAATCGAACAGGTCATTCCGTCCACCCCGGAGCAAGATTCCACCCTGCCCACCTACCTGGAAAAGAACTGCACCAAGGCCATCGGCGAGGTGCTTAAGCAGTTCGAACAGACCAAGGGCGAGCGCGACGACAAACTCGACGCCATCCGCACATCCACCGCTGAGACCATCCAAGGGCTCAAAGAGAATGATCCGGTGCGCACCGCAGTGAATGCCAACGGCAAAGCCTTGGCCAATCACTTCAAGGCCCTCACCAAGAAGCTGATGCGTCAGCAGATCGTGAAGGATGGCAAGCGCGTTGACGGCCGTGCCCTGGATGAGGTGCGTCCGATTAGCGCAGCCGCTGGGGTCCTGCCCAAACGTGTGCATGGCTCCGGTCTTTTCCAACGGGGTCTCACCCAGGTGCTGTCAACAGCAACGCTTGGCACACCAAGCGATGCCCAGGAGATGGATGACCTCAACCCCAATACAGAGAAGACCTACCTCCACCACTACAACTTCCCTCCTTACTCAGTCGGCGAAACCCGGCCAATGCGCTCACCCGGTCGCCGCGAGATTGGTCACGGAGTCCTGGCGGAGCGAGCCATCATCCCCGTGCTCCCGGCCAAAGACACCTTCCCCTATGTGGTGAGAGTGGTGAGCGAAGTGCTGAGCTCGAATGGATCCACCTCAATGGGCTCCGTATGCGGCAGCACCCTGGCACTGATGGATGCCGGTGTCCCTCTGAAGTCACCTGTCAGCGGTGCTGCCATGGGACTGATCAAGGAAGGTGATGAGGTGCGGATTCTCACCGACATCCAGGGCATTGAGGACTTCCTGGGCGATATGGACTTCAAGGTGGCCGGGACCGACAAGGGCATCACGGCCCTCCAGATGGATATGAAGATGACCGGTCTGGCGGTGAACACGGTGGCCGATGCCGTCAACCAGGCCCGTCCTGCCCGCCTACACATCCTTGAAAAGATGATGGAGGCGATCGACACACCCCGTCAGGGCCTCTCCCCTCATGCCCCGCGCCTGCTCAGCTTCCGGATTGACCCTGAACTGATCGGAACGGTGATCGGACCCGGTGGCCGCACGATCAAAGGCATCACTGAGCGCACCAACACCAAGATCGACATCGAAGACAGCGGGATCGTCACCATCGCCTCCCACGATGGTGCAGCCGCTGAGGAAGCCCAGAAGATCATTGAAGGGCTTACCCGCAAGGTGAACGAAGGCGAGGTGTTCACCGGCTCGATCACCCGCATCATCCCGATCGGTGCCTTCGTGGAAATCCTTCCAGGCAAGGAAGGGATGATCCACATTTCCCAACTTTCCGAAGCCCGAGTGGAGAAGGTGGAAGACGTCGTCAAGGTTGGCGATGAAGTCACCGTGCGCGTTCGCGAAATCGACAACCGCGGCCGCATCAACCTCACCCTGCGTGGTGTGCCTCAGAACGGTGAAGAGGCAGCACCTGAGCCTGCCCCTACCCCGGTAGCACCACTCACCTGATCCACTGAGATCTCTTTGATCCCGGGCCTCCAACTCTTGGTTGTGAGGTCCGGCATTTTTGATGGGCTGATGGCGCGATCACAACGCTCATCAAACCGGAAAGCCTGGATCAATCAGAGCCATCGCCTCGGCCGATTGCTCGCACAAACTGGTGTGAGCTTTGCCATGGCTGGCGATCAGACAGCCGGCCTGCCTCACATCGCCGGTGTTGTAGAGCAATGCACGACCATCGGCGTGCGTGAACGCACCTCCGGCAGCGAGTAACACGGCTTCTGGAGCCGCCATATCCCAGTCCTTGGGGGCACTTTTTCCAGAGAGAGACACATAGAAGTCGGTTTCACCGCGCAGGATCGTGGCCACCTTGCAGCCAACACTTCCCACCGCCTTCGAGCCACCGAGTTGGAGTGCCTCAATCAGCTGTTCCAGGCGCTGATCCCTGTGGCTACGGCTAGCCACCAGGGTGAGATCAGAGAGCGCGAGGCGATCACTAAATCGCACCTCGGAGCGCACCGCCTCCCGGTTTTCGCACCAAGTGCCGTCACCCACCACGCCAAACCAGAGCTCCTCGGCTTCTGGAAGCAACACCACACCCACCACAGGTCGCTGTTGATGCACCAGGGCCAGATGCACCGCATATTCGCCGGTGCCCTGAAGAAAATCCTTGGTGCCATCGAGGGGGTCGAGGATCCATAGCCATTCCGCAGCCAACGGCACCCCTTCGGTGAGCTGCTCCTTCGCCGTCTCCTCGCTGAGGAGGGTCCAACCGGCAGACGGGAACGCGCTTTGAAGTCCATCCAAGAGCCACTGGTTCACGGCCAGATCAGCGGCAGAGACCGGTCCTTCGCCGCCGTGGTCCACACTCAGGGCCTTGGAAAATCCATGGGGAGGTTGCTCACCTCTGGCATAGGCACGAAGGATGTCAGCTGCACCCCAGCACAGGGGTCGGAGTGCCTGCAAGAGGGATTCCTGACTGACGCCGGCAGGGAGGGTGGGCGCGCTCGGCATCATGGACAAGTCTGGGCTGAGTCATTGTGAAGCAAGGAGCGGAGCCCGCACCAGGGGTGCTCTATCTGGTGGGCACACCAATCGGCCATCTAGCAGACCTGTCCGAGCGCGCCCGATCTGTGCTGGCCGGAGCCGATGTGATCGCCTGCGAAGACACCCGCCACAGCGGCCAACTGCTCAGCAGTCTCGGAGCCGTTGGCAAGCGGCTGAGCTTTCACCAGCACAACACCCGTGGTCGGATCCCCCAACTGCTCGAGCTGCTCTCCCAGCACCAGAGCGTGGCCGTGATCAGTGACGCCGGCCTCCCGGGCATCAGCGATCCTGGAGAAGAGTTGGTGGCCGCAGCCCGCGAAGCAGGACGGCAGGTGATCTGCATCCCCGGCCCCTGCGCCGCGACCACCGCATTGGTGAGCAGTGGACTACCGAGTGGTCGTTTCTGTTTCGAAGGGTTCCTACCCGCCAAGGGGAAAGACCGTCGTGAACGCCTAAAGGCGATTGCGGCTGATCCACGCACCACCGTGCTCTACGAAGCACCTCACCGTTTGCTCAAGCTGATCGAAGAACTGAGCGATCACTGCGGCGGCGAGCGTCCCCTCCAGGTGGCTCGCGAACTGACGAAACGGCACGAAGAGCAGGTGGGACCAACGATTGCGGCTGCCCTCACTCACTTCAGCAGCCACAAACCCCAGGGAGAATTCACCCTCGTTCTGGGTGGGGCTCAGGAGCCAGCAGCCATTGAGCACGATGATCAGCATTGGCTGGAGGAGCTGAACAAGTTGATCCACCAGGGGCTCAGTGCCAATGCAGCAGCAAAACAACTGGCCCAAAGCAGTGGTCGAGCGAAGCGGGAGCTTTACGCCCTCCTGCACACCGAGGGAAGCACGACAGACGGGCAGGGCTCAGACTGAATGCAGACCTAGTGGTTCCATGCTGCAGCGCCTGCGCCTGTTTCTGCTCAGCTGCGGCGGGGCCGGCTTATTGCTGCTGGTGCTTTGCCTCGGAGCTCAGAACCTGAACGAGCGCCGCGCGATTGCGCTAGGAATCGGTCGCACAGCACCCTTGCCCACAGGATTCATTGTGGGCGTCAGCGCCGTACTGGGTGTACTAAGTGGCGGGAGTCTGGCTGCAATCCTGCTTCCTGAGCAGCAACAGTGATCGCATCTGATCGGCTTGCGAAGGCGATGCCAAGCAGGGGCAGGTTCAGCTGTCGAGAGCGATCAAGGATCCTTCCATCACGAGACGGGTGATTCCACGAGCCAACAGATAACGGCTGGTGCGCGTGAACACACTGGTGTCCGGCACACGGATCACGCGTTGATTGCGTCCGCACTGACGCTTAGCCATGCGTGGGCTGGAGTAAAGGCAGAGGGCCTGACGATCCTGCTCAGCCGAGCCGAGAGTCCCCAATTCAGGGAAGTCAGCGAGGGGGCGAGGATCCAGCTCCACCACTTTGTCCACGAGCATATAAACACTGTCAGGCAGAACCCCTGGGCCGATCGGCTGACAAGCAACGGGTTCGTGGCTGTCATGGTGCGTCACACCAGTGAGGATGGCCACTTCATGAAACTGATTGGCGGGATCATCCTCCTCGCCAAGGCTGTCCTCCTCGTCATCCACGCTGAAATCATCAGCATCATCGAGCGCGAGGGATTGAACTGCGTCCTCAGCAGCATCAGTCTGATCAGGTCGAGAACCCTCTTCAGGCTCACTAACACTGGACACCGCAGGGGACTCAGCGGACGCATCCTTCTCCGTAGCCGCCACCACGACTTGGGTGGATGGCTCAGCAGCCGCTGCAGGGGCAGCCACCATCCCTTTGGCTCGGGCCGTCTTGAGGGCGTCGTATTGCTCTGGAGGCAGCAAATTACGAACCGTGCGACTGACGGTGTTGACGCTGCAAGCGAAAGCCGTAGCCAATGCAGAACTGGCTTCTCCGGCGCAATAACGCTCGACAAGCTCTTGCTTCTGGCTGTCGTTAAGCCGGCTCGGGGCCATTCCATGGTCTACGCAGAGACCAATCCTAGGCGGCGCCACCCCTCTCCCTACTGTCAATATGGCGCCATGCTCCCTTAGCTCAGCTGGATAGAGCAACTGCCTTCTAAGCAGTCGGTCGATGGTTCGAATCCATCAGGGGGCGTCTTAAAAAACCAGTTAGGCAAAGCGCTACGGAGATTCAGCCCGTGACGCTTGAATCGACTTGAAACACCATTTTGTTTGCATTTTGCAAACGCATATGCAAACGTGGGTTCATCGATTTAAGGCAGCCGGTCAGGCCCAACCCAGTAGTAGCAACGACTCCCAGAAAAAAGAAGACTCCGGCATGGGTTGCCTCCATACGCCAGGGCCTCAAGGGCCAGAACGGCAACGGATGGCGGGTACATGAGGTGCGCGGCAGGGTGTTCCTGACCGTCCACTTCGAAGACGGCCAGCGCGCCACCCTCCAGCTGGAACTGCCATGGTCCGGCGAGAGCCCGGCCGAACTGCTGAAGGTGTGCGCCGAGCTGAAGCGCCGGATGAGCGAACAGCACCTGGGCCTGAAGGAGGCCTATGCCCTGGCCGGCGAAGCAAGCAACACCGCCAGCGGGAACGGCACCGATTGGGCCGTGGCGATCGAGCGGTTCAAAGTCCACAAGATCGGAAGCGGTGACCTGGGCACCGACACCGCCGAGCGGACCTGGCACCGGAACTACCGGAACCCGATGGAGCATGCCCTGAATGCACTGACCACCAGTCCCAGGCCGTCATCGGCGCGGATGGCGTTTGAGCGACTGCGGGACGATTGCACCCTGTCCCCCGGCAGCGCCGGCCGCCGGCTGCGGATGCAGTATTCCGCCGCGATGCTGCGGTACGCGGTCGAGAGCCTGGGCGCCGATCCGCGGTGGACGCCCCCAACGGATCTGAAGCCGTTCGTCGGGGTGAAGCAGAAGGGCAAGCAGCAGACGACCTTCATCCAGGACGACCAGATCGTCCGCCTGCTGACCGGCATCACCGATCCGAAGTGGCGCACCGCTGTGGCGATCGTGGCCTGCTTCGGCCTGCGGCCTGTCGAGCTCCACACCATCCGGGCCGACGGCGACACCCTCTATGTCGGCTGGCAGAAGCGGACGGCGCGGAAGCCCGAGGGCACCAAGCCCAGGAATGTGGTGGGTCTGGATCCCATCGACCTGGAGGGCGCCAGCGAGAACCTGCTGGCTGTGCTGGCCGAGCGCGGCATGGATGCCCTGCCGGCGGCCTGCCACCACGAGCGGTGCGGTGAACGGCTGGAGAAAACACTGACTCGGAACAAGGTGTGGCAGCAGCTGGTGGCCGAGGTGGCCGCCACCCCCGCAGTGGGCAGCACCGGGAATGAGCTGGTGCCGTATTCACTGCGCCACGCCTACGCCGACCGGGCCGACCGGATCGGCATGACTGATAAGGAGGCGGCGTTGCAGATGGGCCACAGCGTTCAGACCCACAACTCTCACTACACGGGCACCGGTGCCGACACCGCAGCCAGAGCACTGGCCAAGGCCAAGGCAGCAGCCAGAAACCGCACTTTGTTGGAGGTGCAGTGAGATCTGCCGGAAAACGAGAGCGAGGTTTTTCGGGGAGTTATCAATCAGTGCCGGCAATTTCCCGAGCTCGGCAGCACTACCGATAGCGGTCTGAAATCACTTGTTGCACCATCCGTTGCGTTTGTGGTTATTATTGGGGTATCGCAAAAGCCGCGCGGCAAACAACCGATCACCCCTGTGGGTTGATCAATGCCACCGGGCCGCTGATGCGACGCCAACAGAAACCATTCGTTTGCGTCGATGTCAGCCGAGCTGAAGAAACGCCCGCGGCCGCCGATCAACTACAAACGGCAAGTTCATCCGATCTTGGATGTTCCGCTTTGGGCTTTTGAAGACTGGGCCTGGAATGCAATGGACCTGGGAATTGAAGTGACCCCTATTGCCGGTAAAGACGGCATGAGCAGGGCTCGCAGGACAATCGCAGCAATCCAAAAGCAGATCATCGAGCAATACGGATGGCCTGAGCGGGGATAACGACCCGCTGTTCAAATGCCAATGCCAGATGGAGTCCTGAAGACTCCAGATGCGGTGCGGGCGCTTGGTCGATCGAAGTCGCAACTGTTGCGATTGATCGATTCCGGGCACCTGACACCTGGGGTCCATTTCTTCCGCGGACCCTTCCGAAACAGTCCGATTACTTGGGCCGCCTCGGCCTTAGCCCTGGCAAGAAGTTCCGCGAATTTTTCTGCCTCTCTTTCGGCCGCCTCTTGTGCAGCCTCTGCCTCCTGGCGAGCCCTTGCTTCTTCTCGCTCCTGCCTCCTTAATTCAGTCTGCTCTTCACGTTCAGCTTGCTTAGCCAAAGCATTTTCATGAACCAGATAAGCCTCGTCAACCTTCAGGTCAAGCAGGGAAGACGACCAAGGCATAGAGACCCGATCTTTCGCCTGTTTTGCATAAAACTGAAACGCACGATCAATCTTTCCAAGAACTGTCGAATCATTGGAATGCTTGAGGGTTGAGATCGCAGCGTCACATTCACCGTTAAAGCCTCTGAGCAATGCTTTCAATGTCTGCCGCACGAAAGCCCTACCTTTCGCAGCCGAGCCTTCAAGCGTCACCTGACTATTTTTACACTTAGCAAGAAGATTTTTGCCGACCTTTTTCTGCTGCTCTCTATTCTGCTTAAGCTTGTCGGAAAGACGCCTAGAATCAAGCCCGATATAACGCCTAGCAGCAAAACCAGAATCACTCAGGTCATACTCATCCTCAATATCTCTCTTGATCCGCGAAAGATCGCCATTAATCCTTAGCAAATCTTTCTCCTTAGCAAGAACATCTTTATCCAAACGTCGAAGTCTCTGCTCAGCAGATTCCAACTTGGAAGCTTTAGACGCAATCTGGCCAGTAACAGCACGAAGGTCCGCCTCGGCACCGGCCTGCCTTAGCTGTATTTCCTTCTCTGCGGCCTTGACCTTCTCAGCAGCCTCTTTGCGCCTCTTAGCAACAAAAGCCTCAACATCTGAAATCGGCTTGTACTTGCCTCGCGTCTTCGAGTCGGCTGCAAAGGAAATCAGAGCAGACGTTGCCCCTAACCCTCCAGATGCACCAAGTAATCCACGTTGGTCAGCATCAGGTGCAGCGACTGCTGCAACAGCGCAACCCAGAGAAGCCAGAAAAGTTGTAACTGCTAAGGGGCGGAGCATCGTGAGCATTACTACTTCTTAGAGGGTGACCTTGGAGACCATCAAGAGGCATCCCCCAATCGAGGGATATTCACACCAGCTCGGTGCCAAGAACACTCAAAGACATCGAACCATCGGCCCGAACACAAAGACATTCCCAGTACATCTACACCATCAATGGAGAGTCGGGGAGGAATGAGCCTTTGTGGACGACCTGGAGCTGCAGGGCTCTCAGCATTCTCTCAGCCAAATATCCCCCATTTGGGGGATGTGGAACTGCATTGTTTTGCAGACAGTGATCAGGTAGTCGCCAACATCACTTATGACTGACAGCCCGTGTATTGATGTCGAGAACCTTCAGGGTGGTGCTCGTATCCGATCTACCGGTGACTTCCCAGTTGAGCCAGGGGGGCTTGAGAGGAAAGCTCTCAACGATCAATTCCGACTCATGAGGATGTCCCATGAATCACTGCAGCGATCTAGAGGCCAACTCAAGCGTCGTACCAGGGAGTTGAAGGATGCCCAGGACGTCTTCCTGGTAAGGATGCGGGACTATGAAGACAGGCTCAGGGTGCTCGCTGAGGAGAAGGTTGAAGCGATGGAGATGGCAAAAGAACTGCATGAGGAAATCATGTCTCATGAGCGCCGTCAAAAAGCACTTAACGACCTACTTCGGGAAATGGATGACGGCGAAGATGGAAGCGTCGGTTTTCTGAGCATTTATCGACTTCGAAGTCTATTTGGCAAATTTAAGGTGCTTATGCGTGGAGGTCTCTGATGACGGATCTCAGTCAGAAGTTTGGGAGCCTTATGGCACGGATGGCGAAGACCGACGCTGAGTTGTTCCGAACCATCAGTGACCACAACAAGGCTGTGACCGACCAGGTCATGGACCTAACAACGCACGAGGAGAATGGATCTGGTTCCTTAGCGCTAGTCTCACCTCCTCTACTTCCGTTGGGAGAGAGAAGCGAGACAGCGCTCAAGAAGCGATTCGGTAACTGCAAAGCTGCCTTTGCCTGGTTGGAGGAAAAGTTGGGACCTCCAACTTCAAAGCGATTATCCTGGGCAACCGTAGTTTCTACGGTCACTTCAGGGCAATGGCCGAGCACAACAATCACCACAAAGTCTGCAGGGATTTCGAATAGGCATCTTGCAGATTCTCTGGATCAGATCAACAAGCGACTTGATGGAATTGAAGGAGTACTAGCACTGATCCTCTCGGCTCTTGAGAAGTGATGGCAACCCCACAAAAGGACCAAGCGAGCCTTAGACACAGGCGGCACAGAGGCTATGTCATCCCAGCTCTGCTACTGAGCTCACATCTGTACATGCCGCCTGCAGCCAAGGCTGTTTCGCCATCCTGTGCTGATGCCAGGCAAGGATCGCCCTCTTGTTGATCGCCACGCCCCGAAAGACGGGGAAGGGTGGCTACTAAGCACAGAGCAACAGAAGGTCTGCCGGTTCAGGAATGACATGCCTACAGCCCATGCGAAGTGGGTGGTGGTGGAGACCAGACCGCTACGGGGTGGAGGTGAGCCAGTCATCAGACGGATGCTCAGGCACAACGCCATCGAAGCCTGGGAGACCATGCAGAAAGCAGGTTGGCAGCGTTGTCAGCCAAGGTGATGACTAGGTTTTGCGCCCATCACCAGGCTTTCACCAGAAGCTGCCTATACAACCACCACAACCATGCACTGGGGTTCACCAATAGAGCTGTGATCTTGAAGGAGTCGAGGGGGCAACACCCCCGGCGCAGTTATTCACTCCATAACACCATGGACCGCTTTCAAAACCTTGCCGCCCTCGAAGCCATTGTCGAAGCCATGCACACGCAGAGCCCTGACTCCATGGGAATGGAACATCTGCGGAGAGCTGCCTACCTGCACACGATCATCGAAGCCATGCTCAGTGACCAAGTGGCCTGCCTTCCAGACACCGGAAGAGTCTGCTCCTGAGTAGCGAGACCACCATCAACTATGGCGAATGCAATCGGCCAATGGGAGCAGGAGCAAGCGCGGAAGAAGGGGATTGAGAGTGCGGATGCTGCTGGGTTAAAAGATCGGCAAATCTCCGCATTTATGAGCAACAACTGCGTCACCTTCGCCAAGAACTACGGCAGCAACGCACGGGAGACAGAAGTACTCGCAGCCGGTACGAATAGCAATAAGGAAGCAGCTAATGACGTGAGAATTTTCACCAAGTGTCCAGACAGTGGTAGGCATTGAGCCTCAGACCATCTTGCTTGACAGCTCGTTTCTTTGCAATTCCAAAGCACCAACTCATGAGAAAACCAGTGACGCCAGAGCTTCAGGGCAAAAAGCCCCGCGCTTGGCGGGGCGTTATTGGTGTGAGGTGTTTTGTCGGGAGATTGATAGCGCCAGCGAGAGCGAGAGCGAGTCGCATGATTATCGCCTAAGAGCAAAGCTTAAAGACTAATGCGAGGTTCAAACAATATGGCTTATTGCTACTTTTTGCATTCCGGCGCACATGTATTGGTGGCTTGACCACAACCCGTTTTGTAGCACGTTGCACTACGAGTTGGCCTCCCCCCTGACATGCTCTCCAAATCCAAATCGCTTAGAGCTTTAATATCGGAAGAGAGGGCGCCAATTGATTCAGCCAGCTCGTCAAGAGTTAATTGCAGATTATTTTCACTGGCGATTTCAACAAGCTCTTCTAGACTAGAGGCCTTACTTATGCGATCTGACACAGAAGCATCGGCCTTGATTAACTCGAGGAACTTCCCAAGATCTTCCTTTGACATGATTGGAATGATTTTTCTAAATTTTAACCAATGAAGTCTCACCTGTCCATCGCATACACATAACGCAAAATGCGCAGGCTAGGCCGCACGGGGGATCATCTACAAATTCAGGACTTTATGGTCTTAGCATTAAGCCTATAACGCCCATTAACGCGATAGCAATAAACACTCGCATAGGGAATTGCGCAAAATAGGAATCATTTTAACCTGCCTTACCTAAAAAGACTGATCCTATAAGTAATTAGCTCCAGAAACGAAGGCAATGATCAACAGATGCCGACGCAAGTCAGTTTTGTCGCTGTGCAAGATTGGTGACCTTTCGCGATTGTGCCACAGCAATGTGCCTTAGGAGGAAGTCTTCTCAGCCGCACCGATACACCAGAAATTATCAGCAACCACGAGCTGGGCCACGAATCTGCGCAGGTCGATCGAGGATCGCCATTGGGTGGGTTTAGCACCCAACCCGGGACGGGAAATCAATTACAATCAGGGGAGTAAAACCCAGGTATCTTGTAATTATTTTGGACGTAAAAGCGTATTGCTTCTGACAATGCCTGCTCTTTGGTTAAGCCCTCATTGATCTGATGGCAGTAATACTCGCTAAACCACTGATCGCTGCGTGGACTGCCCATCTCTTCCCTCGGCCTGCTGCCAGGGCCACTTTCTCCATCCTGGAGGCTCTCGGCGAAGAAACTGATAAGCATAGGCACAATTCCGACAATACTTACCAACAGTGGCGGCAAGAGGTCAATCAGAATAAATCTCGCCATCCATTTTGCCCTTCTTCTGGGAGATTGTGAAAGAACCGTGGACCAGAGAGGGTTATAAGTGGGGCGCGGAGGAGGGATAAATGCAATTCCATTCAACAACTCTTCTGCGTGTAAATCACTATCCTTTTCTCCCCAACTTCCAGAATCGACATCTACCCTCATGGCCCCATCCCCCTCTCTTGGAGGCTAGATTTTTGCCGCATTCATTGAAGAAAGGGTAGATACTTGCTTTCCTTTAAAGTCTTGGCGACTAGATATCTCCTGCTGCGAAAGAACGTCCTTGCGAGCAGAGGCTATGCCCTCCAGGAGCCTCTCACCTTCACGAATCAGTTCTTCCTTGAGCCCAAGCTCATACCTGAATTTATGCTTTAATTCTGACTTGTAGTAATCAACTAGTTTTGACGACTCTGCCCTTATAAGCCGATAATGAGTGTCTTCCCATTCACTCAATACGTCGCATGCTTTCTGCCAAAAATACGAACGACCTTCAACCTCTAGGCTGGCCGAAAAAATTGATCACCTACTAGCCCGGCGGCAACTACGCTTAGGTAAAAGCTCTTTTCACTGTTCACGTTTATGCTTCTATTGACTATCGAGTAATTTTACAGTCCTAAAAGCTCAAAGAGGCCCCGCCACCTTGGGTGATACTGCGCCACCGCCACTGACGAAGAGATTCTACCGGCTTGCATTGATGCTCCCTAAACTGCATGGAAAGATGCAGAGCCAGAAGCAGCATAGGCACCGCGTGACTATCCACGAAAACGCGTGCTGAAGTGGCATTCATCAGATCGTCCTCTGCATCGAACGCACCAAAACCGATGCCTCATCATCAACGCAGTTCGGTGATCGATTGTTGTTGCGTCAAAGGCATCACCTTGATCTCGCCTCCTGAGAGTGGTAGATCGGCGAAACGCATTTGGCGTAGATCGGGATTCTCAAATGTTTTGATCGAGTAGGTGCCGTTCTTCTGATCAGCGACCACGGTCCATTCGGTGATCTCATAGCTGGGTTTGGAGCTCCCACCACCAAACGCTCCACCAGGAGGAAGGACGATGCTTCCAAGCGGCAAATCAAACTGGCCAAGCAGATGAAATGCCGTGCCCACTTGCTGGGCTGAGCTCAAATCGGTCGGCGCATTGTGACTGAAGATCAGTGCTCGAATGAAACGCGATGTCGACAAAAAATCACCAGGCAAGCCCTGCAAGCCAACACCTGAACTTGCAGGCGGCAACGTCAGGCCATTGATGCGCATCACAGCAGGAGGATTGGCACTGAGGTTGGCGTAGTTACCAGCAGCAGCCAGGTGATACGGCAAGGGAGGGTTGTTGGTGTAAACCCCCGTTGGGTTATCGAGCATATTGAGTTCACCGTTGATGTATTCCACCGACAGGCTCTGGCCTGAGCTGTCGTGCAGAGTCATGTGAATCGGCACCGGGCCGCCGAAGGCTTTGAGAACCGATCCGTTCACCAGGATGCTGGGAAGCGCCTGCTTCACCTCGGCGATCGACTCGAAGTTGCTCAACACATACGTGAGTAACTGCCAACTAGCGATGGATCGATCCTGTTGGCCATCAGGAACTTCTTGAAACTGGGCATAACCGGCGAAATACAGCAGTCCGCCAGCCAGACCGCGTTCGTTCATGCCATCAACGACGATGTCATCAACGCCAACAGCATTCAGGCCGACCACGGCATAGCGACTGGTCCAAGCCAAACCGGTGCCTGTCTCCCCCGATGGCCCCGCTCCTACTAACGATGTGCCGCGTTGAATCAGCAACGCCTCACTGTTGAGCGGTTGCCCCCACTCCATGGTGCGGCCATACACCCTGCCGCCGTCATTACCTTGCAGGATGAAACTGGTGCAGGCACTGGCAGGGCTGATGGCACACACCAACAGACCCATGCCGAGTAGACATGCGAGGTGACGTGTTTTGCGAGCGAGCATGGCGCAATAGCTGAACCTCGGTTTCAAGTCTTTGCAAGACCGATCGATGGGCTCATCAGTTCACGGAATGTTTTCAACCGACACTGCCCAGGCACACAACAACGGCACATCGCTCGCATGCCGCCAAGAACGGACGGAGCTCCATCGAACCCGCTGCATCCGTTCGAAATCACCAACAAGTCCGCTTCGGGACCAGAGCGAGCAGCGGCAGCTGATCTGCGTGTTCCACGCTGTGTGCACGCAATGCCCCGCTCATGGCGGGGCTGGTGAATCTGCTCCCAAGAGATGGATCACGACACTGAACGCCCACAACAACGCGGAAGCAGGCGCAGCAGATGATGCGCTGAAAGCAGGTGATTCATGAACTAGATGATCCGAGCAACAGGTTGAATCCGCCTGAGCTGATGACTGATTCCGAACGAGATCGTGATTCCAAGAGCTGACGCAGCTAGTGCAATCAGCCAATGATTGAGTCCGATAAAACCAATGGCTTCTAGCACCACAACAAGCACCAGTGGATGGATGATGTAGGCCCCGAAGCTGTCGACTCCAGCGGTAGCCAACCACTGCCCGCAGCGATTTTCATTGCGCTGGAACCACAGCAACAGATAAGCGATCACTCCCCAACCGATGAAGGGGAACAGGAAAGCCTCAAAAAGTGAGAGCTTGCCAAAATCGGATGACAGAGTGCCGTTGAAGGTCAGCACTAGCAAGATTGCAAGAACGCCAAGAGCCAATGCGCAGGAGAAGCGGAACCAGCGCACAACCAAATGGGTGTTAAGTCGTTCCAGCCAGCGATGAAATGATGCCTTGCACCCCAGAAAAAACAAAAAGGCATAGGTGAAAATATGCATGCCTTGGAAACCAAGGCCATCGAACTGTGAACGTCTCAAAGCAGCCCAGAGGTCGGACCGTGTCGCCATCAGGACCTCAAGGATCGCGAGGACGACGGCACTGATGAGCCAAGAGCGCAGCTGGGGTGTGGGAACAGAGGTGTCGACAAAGAATCGATCTCCTCGCAGCGCAACCCAGGCGCAATAGAGCAAATCGAACACGAACAGAACGACCAGAAACCACAGCACCCCTACACGGTTAAAAGGCATGTCATTCCACGGCAATTCAGCTAAAGGACTGGCCGGGGAGAGCCTTCCTAAGAGCAGCGAGGCGTTGTTGATCAACAGCACACCAACCAAGAAGGGAATACCAATTCGGAAGAGGCGATCTTTCAGGTAATGCGCGATACCTTTTTTATGTAACGAACGCGGAACGAAGTAGCCCGAGAGCAGAAACAACATATACATGAAGAATGTTTGGCAGAAAAATATGCACCAACCGACTGCAACTTCAAATAACGGATCAGCAGATCCTCCGCTGGGAATGTGCACTCCGCTCCAGCTGAACGAACCTGCCAGTAAAACATGGACGAAAATGACTAGCGCGATCATTAACGCCTTGATCTGATCAAAATAGAGCAGACGCTGGTTGGCGCTGGTTTGCTGGGAAGTCATAGAACCAGCATCACCAAGGGCCCGAAAGCCTTGCAACCCAAAATTTGTGATTCTCCTCATTCTCTTTTGGAGAGATGCGTTAGATGCGTGTGGATTCATGGCTTAGCCGTGAGTTGTGAGCCTCTCGCTCCGTCAACACACCATCTCCCAGCCACCCCTGCTTACACATCCCCCAAATGGGGGATCTTTTCAGACTGGACGCATTGCCTGCGCAAGGGGTGAAAGCCCTGTGAGCAAGATCACAGCCACAGTTGAGCTCGATCAATGAGGTGGTTGTTGATCACGGCGATGTTGTGTGAGTCGGAGGGACACACCTCCGCGTCTAACTCACACAACACACAAAATCATGGCTCAATCCACTGCACTCATCAACGAGATCACAGATCAAGAACTCGACCTAGTCACACTTACCGCGATTTGCGGTGGCGGCAAAAAAGCCGAAAAAAAGATCGGAAAATGGATCGAAAAAACCTTTGGCAACGGCGACGGAGTGCACACCTTTGGCGACTATGCCGATGAAGCCGTCAAAATCTTTAAGTTCATTGCAAAGAACACTGGCGTTCACCAAGAGCCTGGCACTGAAGATCCTGGCCCAGGTGTTTTGCACTAAAGCAATCGTGCCAGGCAAAGCCCCGCCACGAGCGGGGCTCATTGGCGTGATTTGTTGCGTTGAGCGATCGATAGAGAGACCTGAACCATCTCCGCCGACTTTGTGAGGGTCTGGTAAAGCCCTGATCAGAAACTGGAACAGTTCGGGGAATAAGCAGGTGAGAGCATCAGCAGATGGATGCTGGAGCCATCAACAACAAACTTGGCCACAGTTTCGCTATGTCTATTGGTGTTAATGCACGTGAAGACGACTGTGCCACAAACCACCCTTGCACTGACGGAATCACACTCAGTAGAGACAAGACAGCGAGGGAACCATGAGGCAGCACATGAACAGCAGCCACCAGAGACGCTTCCCATGCCCTTCTCAACATTGTGACCAAGCTCAAAATCAACGCTGAGTCAAGTCATCGAGTCGTCAACTGATTGAGGGCATCGTGAGCATGTTGGGGGGAAAACCCTTCAGCACTCATTTCAACATTTCAAACCAATGATCAACAACGAACTGAGCCTTCATCAACTCTCCACTGCCTGTGGAGGCAAAAAAACAAATCTTGCAGGCTTCATCAGCGAGCCTGATGTTGGAGCAAGCCGCTTTCCCAGCAAGGGAATCAAACGTGCAGCAACAGCCAAGAAAACAGCACTATTGAAGGATTCTCGCCCAAGCAACTGCTCTTCCAGACTAATTGCAACCAACGTATTCCCGATGAGTGAATGGTAAAAGGCTTGAGCATGAAACCTCGCAATAGGCTGGGTTTCATGCTCTTCCTAGCACTACGAGAAAACGTAAAACAACGCGGAGCCAGGACCTTCGAATCACCAGCCAATGAGAGGGATTGCATGCACAACGAAGGAGCAAGCCCTTCAATACTTATTTCAACACTTGAAACCAATGACAAACAACAATATGAATCCTATTTAGCCTCTTCGATGATGCGTCATCGGCACACAACTCCCCTGTGACTCCGCAATCGTCAACCAGGGCACACGGCCCACTTGATGGCTCTGAACAAGACTGCTCGTAAATGAAAAGCGCTCAGTGTCGAGAGTGATCAAAAGACTGGTCCCAGAGGGATTCAGATCTCCCCTCATCAGAGTGAACAGATGGGGAAGCACCTGTAAAACAACCATCCCTTCACCATCATGTGACCCTGCCAGTGATCGGGTGTCGATTGTGATTTGGCGTTTGGTTGCCTCGAATCTTGGCCTGGGACTCTCAACCAAGGCCCCATGCCTAAAAGACGCCGTGAAGGCAACACGATCCGAGCACTGCAACTCGAGAACAGCTGCATTGAGAGGAGTGGCACCACCAACCAGAAAAAGCGCAGCGAACCATCTGAACATTCGTCTTCTCACGTTTGAGTTGCATGCGATCGACTGCAATAGCCACATCACCCTTCAAGCCAAGAACAACGATCCACCAGGCAATGAGGACTTCTGGCTGAGGAGTGAGAAGTGAAGTTACACCTATTTCTCACGTCCAGTCCATCGATGAGGCGCTGTTCAGTCGCCAAACAAGGCTAAGAAAGCCAGCAAGCTGAGATGGCAGGTGATGAGGCTGGTAGCAAGCTGGAGACAGCACAGACGCGGCACCTCCCTGTGATCGATGCAATACAACAGCAAGGCCTGAGAACGTCATGAGCATTGATCTCCCCCTGATCGCATTCGGACTTGGCTTAGGGGCCATCTGCGGATTTTTCAATGCGGTCGCCTCCGGTGGATCTGCAGTGATGCTTCCCGCATTACTCGCGATGGGCCTGCCGGCTGATGTCGCCAATGCGACCGCACGCCTACCAATTCTTCTCGGCAGCACGACAGCATTGTGGTCATTTGAGCGAGCCAAGCTGATCCCCTGGCAATCAGTCTTGCAACTGTCGATCGTTTTTCTTCCCTTTAGTCTACTGGGCGCAGAAATCGCAACAACGATGAATACGTCGATCAGCCTTCTGCTGATTCGTATTTCCGTCTTAGGCGCCCTAGCCTTTCTACTAATACGTCCGCAACAGCTACTGAAAGGAAGACCAGATGATGGACAGAAAGCTAGCTTTCAGCCATCATTCCCTCTATGGCTATTAACCGCCTTTTGTGGATTCTGGGCGGGCCTAATCATCGTGGACGCCGCCATTTTCCTGCTGCTGAGCTTGGTGCTAGCAGGCGGAATCAGCCTACGGCAGGCCGTGCCAGTCAAAACAGGCATGGTCTTTCTCTTCAGTCTTTGCACCTTCTTGATCTTTGCCAGAAGCGGCAAGATTGAATGGCAAGTCGGCATCCCGATGGTGATCGGCAGCATCGCCGGCTCCTTCGTAGGCGCCAAACTGGCGATGAGCCAAAACGCCAATCAATGGGTTTACCGCTTCCTAATCAGCATCGTGGCGATTGAATCCTTGAGGCTCTTGTTATAAAAAAAATTCCAATTGGCTGCCCCTTTCGATGCATCACGCATTCAGTCAACGCCAGGCAACACCATGCGGGATTCGAAGACTCAGAAGCAAAAGTCTCCCTGCCACAAAGGGGCCGAGATCATCCTGTAGGAGCGACCAAGCAAGGCTGCGGTCCAGCCGATCGAATGCGTCAGCGCCATGGCAACAAAAAACCCCGCTCCTAACGGGGCGGGGGTTGAGCTTGGCTGCCTTCAAAGTGGTCCGTTGCTTTGACCTTCAGCGGA
>NZ_UCNN01000021.1:0-2500 GCF_900473935.1 Synechococcus sp. UW105
AGGGCTTGCGAGTTGGGTGAGTTGTGAGTTATGGTTTTGGACTGCGCGGGAGCCGAGAGGCGAGCGCGCGGACCACACGTCTGAGGGCGAGAGCCTTTGGCGTCTGTGGTGCTTACGACAGCGTCAAGGGAGCGATCCCACGGTGTTGTAAGTTCTTCAAGCGGCTGACGAGGCCGCGCCGCTGAACCACTCCTGAGAGGGAGTAGGGAAGCGAGAACCTGGACAATCGAAAAGTTTAGGAACTGACGCTTTTATCGCGTTCAGGACCGAACCAAGGCTGCAAGGCTGAGGGGAAGTTTTGAATGAAGAGCGATAAAGGTGTGAGGTCCCGTCAACAATTTTTTAGTTGCAGAGAAGCATTGCGCTTACAGCAGCAAGGTTTTCACGAGCCTTGAGGTTGTCGGTGTGCGCAATGTGGAGCAACGACCGGATCTGAGATCCTGGAAAGTCACGAAGGAGAGATTCTAAGTGCACTCTTAAGAACCCTTTCTGTGTCAGCTGAAAGGAGGCTTCAACTGCAACCAGCAGAAGCTGAGATGTGGGTGATGCAAATCAATTTGAGATAGTGAAAGCCATCAAAAGGAATTGATCTACAACGGAGAGTTTGATCCTGGCTCAGGATGAACGCTGGCGGCGTGCTTAACACATGCAAGTCGAACGAACCTTCGGGTTAGTGGCGGACGGGTGAGTAACGCGTGAGAATCTGCCCTCAGGAGGGGGACAACAGCTGGAAACGGCTGCTAATACCCCATATGCCGAGAGGTGAAATGAATTTCGCCTGAGGATGAGCTCGCGTCTGATTAGCTTGTTGGTGAGGTAAGAGCTCACCAAGGCATCGATCAGTAGCTGGTCTGAGAGGATGATCAGCCACACTGGGACTGAGACACGGCCCAGACTCCTACGGGAGGCAGCAGTGGGGAATTTTCCGCAATGGGCGAAAGCCTGACGGAGCAACGCCGCGTGAGGGATGAAGGCCTCTGGGCTGTAAACCTCTTTTCTCAAGGAAGAAGATCTGACGGTACTTGAGGAATAAGCCACGGCTAATTCCGTGCCAGCAGCCGCGGTAATACGGGAGTGGCAAGCGTTATCCGGAATTATTGGGCGTAAAGCGTCCGCAGGCGGCCCAAAAAGTCTGCTGTTAAAAAGTGGAGCTTAACTCCATCATGGCAGTGGAAACTGTTGGGCTAGAGTGTGGTAGGGGCAGAGGGAATTCCCGGTGTAGCGGTGAAATGCGTAGATATCGGGAAGAACACCAGTGGCGAAGGCGCTCTGCTGGGCCATCACTGACGCTCATGGACGAAAGCCAGGGGAGCGAAAGGGATTAGATACCCCTGTAGTCCTGGCCGTAAACGATGAACACTAGGTGTCGGGGGAATCGACCCCTCCGGTGTCGTAGCCAACGCGTTAAGTGTTCCGCCTGGGGAGTACGCACGCAAGTGTGAAACTCAAAGGAATTGACGGGGGCCCGCACAAGCGGTGGAGTATGTGGTTTAATTCGATGCAACGCGAAGAACCTTACCAGGGTTTGACATCCTGCGAATCTCCTGGAAACGGGAGAGTGCCTTCGGGAACGCAGTGACAGGTGGTGCATGGCTGTCGTCAGCTCGTGTCGTGAGATGTTGGGTTAAGTCCCGCAACGAGCGCAACCCACGTCTTTAGTTGCCAGCATTTAGTTGGGCACTCTAGAGAGACCGCCGGTGATAAACCGGAGGAAGGTGTGGATGACGTCAAGTCATCATGCCCCTTACATCCTGGGCTACACACGTACTACAATGCTACGGACAAAGGGCAGCAAACTCGCGAGAGCTAGCAAATCCCATAAACCGTGGCTCAGTTCAGATCGTAGGCTGCAACTCGCCTACGTGAAGGAGGAATCGCTAGTAATCGCAGGTCAGCATACTGCGGTGAATACGTTCCCGGGCCTTGTACACACCGCCCGTCACACCATGGAAGTTGGCCACGCCCGAAGCCGTTACTCCAACCCTTGTGGAGGAGGACGTCGAAGGTGGGGCTGATGACTGGGGTGAAGTCGTAACAAGGTAGCCGTACCGGAAGGTGCGGCTGGATCACCTCCTAACAGGGAGACAAACAACGATTTTGATGTCTGAGTATTTTATTCTTAGGCCGAAATCCTGTCACCTTAGGTCGATCGGTACCTCAGCTTTGAAGTGATTAATTCAGCAGCGATGTTGAAGAGAGTCATGGAGATTCTTAGTTCCTAAACTTTGTCTAGGTCACACCCCATAAGGGATGAGACTCCTGGGCCATTAGCTCAGGTGGTTAGAGCGCACCCCTGATAAGGGTGAGGTCCCTGGTTCAAGTCCAGGATGGCCCATTCGGTGTTGGGGGTTTAGCTCAGTTGGTAGAGCGCCTGCTTTGCAAGCAGGATGTCAGGAGTTCGAGTCTCCTAACCTCCACTGACCGACTCAATCCCCATCTCCAAGGTTGGAGTATGAGCTCGGATGGAGTGTGATTTAGATGTGTCCGCTGGATGACCCCA
>NZ_UCNN01000006.1 GCF_900473935.1 Synechococcus sp. UW105
CACCGGCTGACCAGCCGCACGAAAACTTCGTCTTCCCTGAAGAGGTTCTGCCCCGTGGAAACGCCCTTTAATTCCGGTCTTGTCGCCACCGGCGGCAAAGACCTTGACTCAACCGGTTACGCGTGGTGGTCAGGCAATGCTCGCCTGATCAACCTGTCCGGCCGTCTGCTGGGTGCCCATGTGGCGCACGCTGGCCTGATGGTGTTCTGGGCAGGCGCAATGATGCTGTTCGAGGTGAGTCATTTCACCTTCGACAAGCCCATGTACGAACAGGGCTTCATCTGCATGCCGCACGTTGCCACCCTTGGCTACGGCGTCGGTCCTGGCGGTGAAGTCACCAATCTGTTCCCATTCTTTGTGGTCGGTGTTCTGCACCTGATCAGCTCCGCAGTGCTCGGACTGGGTGGCCTGTATCACGCCATCCGTGGTCCTGAAATCCTGGAGAACTATTCCACCTTCTTCTCCCAGGACTGGCGGGATAAGAACCAGATGACCAACATCATTGGTTATCACCTGATTCTGCTCGGCGTCGGCTGCCTGCTCTTGGTCTTCAAGGCCATGTTCTTCGGCGGCGTTTACGACACCTGGGCACCAGGTGGTGGTGATGTGCGTCTGATCACCAACCCCACCCTGAATCCAGGTGTGATCTTCGGCTATCTGTTCCGCGCTCCGTTTGGTGGCGAGGGCTGGATCATCGGTGTGAACTCCCTGGAAGACATCATTGGTGGCCACATCTGGCTGGGTCTGACCCTGATCTTTGGTGGCATTTGGCATGTGATCACCAAGCCATTCGGCTGGGTGCGTCGTGCCTTCATTTGGAACGGTGAGGCCTACCTGAGCTACAGCCTTGGAGCTCTGAGCTTCATGAGCTTCATCTGCTCCGCATACATCTGGTTTAACAACACCGCCTATCCCTCAGAATTCTGGGGACCCACCAACGCTGAATCGTCCCAGGCTCAGAGTTTCACCTTCCTGGTACGTGACCAGCGCCTTGGCGCCAATATCGGATCCGCTATGGGTCCCACTGGTTTGGGTAAATACCTGATGCGCTCACCAACTGGCGAGATCATCTTCGGTGGTGAAACCATGCGTTTTTGGGACTTCCGTGGTCCCTGGCTGGAGCCCCTCCGTGGCCCCAACGGTCTCAGCCTCGACAAGCTGCAGAACGATATTCAGCCTTGGCAGGTCCGCCGCGCCGCTGAATACATGACCCACGCCCCTAATGCCTCACTCAACTCTGTTGGAGGCATCATCACCGAGCCCAACTCGGTGAACTTCGTGAACCTTCGCCAGTGGTTGGGAGCAGCACAGTTTGTGCTCGCCTTCTTCTTCCTGGTGGGTCACCTCTGGCATGCAGGCCGCGCTCGCGCTGCTGCTGCCGGTTTCGAGAAGGGAATCGACCGTCAGGCCGAACCCACTTTGGCCATGCCCGATCTCGACTGATCACAGCGATCAGTCCCTTCGGCATCAAGCCAACAACGATCGTCACTCAACCCCGCCGAAAGGCGGGGTTTTTTGTTGGCTCAATCATGAGCGCAGTCAATCGTCTCGTGACAACGTCGGTCTTCAAAACGAGCGCGATCAAGATCTGAGCCAAGCAGCCTGCAAAGCAGGCTGCCGGGATGGCGCCCATGCCAGGGACGTCAGTCTCCACAATCAAATGGCAGACATGAGGTAATGCGTGCCACCGTGAGCTTGACGATCAGAAACTGAGGTCGAGAAGCGAGTGTCCGTTAGGAGCCCGGCCCTTCTCTCCAGGAGCAACCGGCGTGTTGACATCGAAATCTGACCGACCGAGTCGTTGCGAAGACCCACTGAAGTGAGCCTGCTCGGATGAAAGATCCAAGGAGGTTGATGTGGATGCGATCGATGGAGTCCCGACCTGGGGGCGATGGACAGGCTCCATGGCGCACACCGGCGTGATCAAGGACAACGTGGCCAACAGAGGCCAGCAGGCATGGCGCAGAGCAAACATCAAGCCGAGCACGAAGGGGGTACCTTCGACTTAGCTACGGCCAGAGAAAAATGACAACGCTCAAGCAGCAGCCAACCATCGACGCAGCAGCGGCAGGCTGAGGCCAATCACGTTGGAGTAACAACCATCCAGCCGCTCCACACAGCAGCCGCCTCGACCTTCAAGGGCAAAGCCCCCGGCACACTGCATTGGTTCCCCAGTGGAGACATAGGCCGCAATCTCCTCATCGGTCAGCTCAGAGAACAACACACGAGTGGTGACACAACAACGGCGTACCGGACGGGATGGTGCAGCCGCCAGGCCGGGCAGCAGGCAATGGCCGGTGTGCAGCTCTGCCCATGCTCCACGTAAGCGCTGCCAACGCGCGATCGCCTCCTCAGCATCGGCGGGTTTGCCAAACACCTCACCCTCAAAAGCCAGCACAGAATCGCAACCCAACACGGCTGTGATCGCCTCATCGGCGCAGTGCTCTCGCACCACAGAGGCCTTGGCTGCAGCCAACAACTGAACCAGCTCAGCAGGATCTGGATCGAAAATCGCCTCCTCGTCAACGCCACTCACCTGAACGCGGTGGTGAATCGCAGCCTGTTCCAGCAAGCGGCGACGAGCAGGTGATGCGGATGCCAGCAAAAGCACGGCTGCAACGCGGATGTGCAGAGTCTGCCAAGGGCTGCACGGCTGACCGCTCCAGCCATGAGAATGGGTCACGAACCACCAGCCACTGTGAACGCATCAGCCCAGACCCTGCTGACCGCCCGCTCCCGGGAACGGGCCCGGCAGGCTCTGCGCTGTCTACCCTTTGCGCTGGAGTTCTACAGCATTCTCGAGAGGGGAGCCCTGAGTAGCACTGAGCTCGCGGCACGTCCCGACTGGTCTGAACTCTGCCTCAGCCAGCTGAACCGATCACGCACGGAAGACCAACTGATCTGGCTGATCCAACTCGGAGTCTTGCGCCGTGAGGTGGATGGACAGGGACTGACCGAACGGGTACGCCTCACGCCAATGGGACGGGAGTTGCTGCTGGCCTGGCCCGCTGGCATCCCTCCAGCCTCGCCAGCCCAGCGGCTGCATCACTGGCTGCGCCGACGCCGGCCCCGGTTGTGAGCCCAGCCATGGCGATGACAACGCATCCAGCCCGCCCACCGCTGATGGTGCTTGGCACCAGCAGCGGTGCCGGCAAGTCATTGATGAATGCCGCTCTCTGCCGCGTGCTCCTACGCCGCGGCGAACAGCCGCTGCCCTTCAAGGGTCAGAACATGAGCAACAACGCCTGGGTGGATCCAAGCGGCGGTGAGATGGCCTACTCCCAGGCGCTTCAGGCCTGGGCCGCGGGCCTCGAGCCCGAATGTGCCATGAACCCGGTGCTGCTCAAGCCCCAGGGCGACTCCACCAGCGAACTGATTCACCTTGGCCAAGCAGTCGGCCGGGCAAGGGCAGAAACGTATTACGAGGAATGGTTTCGCCCAGGCTGGGCAGCCATTCGCAAGGGCCTGACCAACCTGCAAACCCACCACCCCGGCGGCCGACTTGTGCTGGAGGGAGCTGGAAGCCCAGTGGAGGTGAATCTGCAGCGCCGCGATCTCACAAACCTGCGACTGGCGCAGTACCTCCGTGCCCGCTGCCTCCTGGTGGCGGACATCGAACGGGGAGGCGTCTTTGCCCAGATTGTGGGCACCCTCAACTTGCTCAGACCCGTGGAACGACCACTGATCAGGGGAATCCTGATCAATCGTTTCCGCGGCCGCCAATCCTTATTTGATGAGGGGCGGCGCTGGCTTGAGGAACACACTGGAGTGCCGGTGCTGGGGGTGATGCCCTGGCTCGATGAGCTGTTCCCCCCAGAAGACTCACTTGATCTGCTGGAACGGCGTGGCCGCAAACAAGGGGCCGAGGTGGACATCGCTGTGGTACGAGTGCCCTCGCTCAGCAATTTCTCGGACCTCGACCCACTCGAAGCCGAGCCCACGGTGCAACTGCGTTGGCTAAGCCCAGGTCAAGAGCTCGGCCGACCTGATGCGGTGATCATTCCAGGCAGCAAACAAACTCTGCGCGATCTCCAGGACCTAAAAGACAGCGGCCTTGATACCAGCCTGGTTCGGTACGTGCATGAGGGTGGCCAACTGATGGGCATCTGCGGCGGCATGCAAATGCTGGGTCGGGAACTGCATGATCCAGAGGGACGCGAAGGTCCTCACAACCCAGACAAGGTTGCCGGACTCGATCTGCTGCCACTGAGCACACTGTTCAGCAGCCAGAAGGCCCTACTCCAGCGAAGCAGCGTGGCCTACTGGCCCACGGGGAGTCCACGCTTGAGCCTGGAAGGATTTGAGCTGCATCGCGGTCACACCACGCCTATGGAGCACTGCTCCAATCTCTGCGACAACGACGCACTCGGCTGGGTCAGAAGCGTGGGGACCCAGGGGGGCCTGGTGGTGGGCACCTATCTGCATGGCATTTTCGAAAGCGGACCCTGGCGGCGGCGCTGGCTGAATCAACTACGGGACCGCCGCGGACTCAGTCTGCTCAGCGAAGACCAACCCCATCACAGCCGACAGCGCGATGCCTTGCTCGATCGCCTGGCCGACGCGTTTGAGCGTCATGTGAATCTGGACCCTCTCCTGGAGGGGCCATGACAACCGTGCGGATTCACTGGCCCAATGGGCGCAATGGTGAACACCTGGTAGGCAGCGACTGGCTGACAGCGGCTCGGGATGCAGGGGTGACCATTCCCACCGGCTGCATGGGTGGCAGTTGCGGCGCCTGCGAGATCGAGGTGAACGGCACGACGGTGCGAGCCTGCATCAGCACGGTTCCGAGCAGCAGACGTGGCGAACTCAAAGTCGAATTCGCCACAGATCCCTTCTGGTGAAGCGCATCACCACTGCTGACCTCTGCCCTACCAGTTTTTCACCATCCAAGAATGAACAAGCTCACCAAAACGGCTCTCTTGTTGACAGGAGCAACCTTACTAACGGGCTGCACTTTGCCCATCTCAATGAATCTACCTGGGCAATCTCCGGTCAAACGAATTTACTGCTCGATCAAATCGATTGGCATCGACTTGCATTTCGACAACACCACCGGAGAACTCTTTTCACACAATGAATTCACATCCTTACTTGACCCTTTCAAGCTCGAGAAGGAGATCCCCTTTAACGAATTCATCCCCGGCGAGGCGATCAAGGAGGGACTTATAGCAGTAGGAGGACCACAGGGGAGCATCGAAAATGGCAACCTCGCCATCAAGCTTTTTGACAAAACCGATCCCAGCAATTTCGTCAGACTGCTGATCAACCTGGAAACGCTGAAGGCAACGCTTGATCTCAGCAAGGTAGGCAGCGGTTACAATTCACCGAGCCAAAATGATGTCAATACAGTGACAGCTTATGTTGGCAAATCACTAACATGTGAATACATCACTCCACAATCGATCCAACGGTCGAACTAGCAACCTTTCCAAAAGAGAAGGCATCAAGATCACGTCACCTTCAGGAGCGCTGCCCCTGAAGGTGACCGATGCGTCAGCACAGACACTTCAACGCTTGAGCACCCGGCAGTAGGACAACCAACCGGCAATCCCACCATCCAGCTCCTGGCGCTCTTCATCAGTCTTGGGCTCAGGCAGCCCCAACTGCTTGATGGCCTCCAATCGGGTGAGGTAACCAGCCTCAAAGCGGGCACAGATCAGTTGATGCTCTGCCAGACGATTGACGGCGCAACCACTGAACAGCAGGACAGCCGGCAGAAGCCATACCCTCGTCATCAGGCTTCTCAACATGATTCTCCAAGCAAAGGACAGACCAGCCGGGGCAGCGATGAGGTGAGCAGGGCATTCACCTTGCTGTCAGCCAGATTGACTACAACGATCGCGCAGACCGATGAACCACACCGAGAGGCGGCGAGGCGGAGGCCTATTGGTGGTGGGCGTGGGCGGCCTCTCCAGCCTGCTGGGGGAGGTCCTGCTGGGCTTGGTTTTTGGCCTAACGCTGCTTCAGGGACAAGGGAGCTGATCGGATGGGCGTCCTGGCAGGTCTCGTCGCCGCCCTGGCATGGACCGTGGCCAGCAGCCTCTGGCGCAGCCTGTCGACATCCCTCAGTTCCCTGCAACTGAACGGCCTCAAAAATGCCATCGCCTGCCTCTTGCTGCTGCCAGTGCTCCTCTCCGTGCCCTGGCAACATCAGCCAAGCCGTTGGCTGATGTTGCTACTCAGCGGCGCCATCGGCATTGCTGCAGGCGACAGCTTTTACATCGGAGCCTTACGGCGACTGGGCACCCGTCGCACCCTCACCGTTGAGGCACTCGCACCTCTTGTGGCTGCCATCAGCGGTCTTGCCTGGATGGGAGAAGACCTTGGACTGCTCACCTGGAGCGGCGCCACCCTGGTGAGCCTTTCCGTCGTGATCGTGGCCCGACAGCGTCCGCCGACACAAACGGCAGGGCGTGATCGAGGCCAACAGGCCCAAGCCCTTGGTCTGCTGTTGGCACTGATGGCGGTGATCTGTGGTGTTGGTGGAGCCGCCCTCTCCCGCAGCGTGCTGCTAAGCGCTGCGGTGCAACCGATTCAGAGTTCCGCCGTCAGGCTGCTGGGGGGTCTGGTCTGTCTTCTGCCCTGGCTGCTCGGGTCTCGAGGCTGGCCATGGCATAGGCAGGAGCGTGCTGGCCCATGGCCGAAGCAACGCCGCTGGCTTCGGGTCATGACAGCAACGGTGCTGGGCACGAACTTAGGCATCCTGTTGCAGCAGGAGGTGTTGCAGCGTCTCCCTCTGGCCGTGGCTGTCACCCTGCTGAGCACCGCACCAGTGATGGCACTTCTGGTGGCATCCCAAGAGGGCGATCATCCACGCGCTGCTGGTGTGGCTGCCTCCCTACTGGCGGTCACCGGTGTGGCCATGGCCGTGTTGGACTGAATCAGCGTTCGCCATGCCCCATGACTGCCCGCCGCTGGTTTGTACTGGTTGGGGCCGTTGCCGGCCTGATCGCGATGGTGGCCTGGATCGGAGAAATCGATCTCGGCATCGACAACTCCCTCTCCGCCCCGCCAGGCTCCCAACCACAGCCATCAGACCAATCCAGCGGCAATCAGCCATGAGCAAGGCAGGGTCAGCGACCTATTTCGGATCCAACAGCTGGCTACTAGAGATCGCAGGACTGAGGGTTTTGGTAGACCCCTGGCTGGTCGAGGCCCTGGTGTTTCCGCCGGGTGCCTGGCTGCTCAAAGGTGAACTGCAGCACCCATGGCCGATTCCGGAGCAACTGGATTTACTGCTGCTCACCCAGGGATTAGCCGATCATTCCCACCCGCCGACCCTCAAACGCCTACCCCGCAGCCTGCCAGTGGTGGCATCACCTGCAGCAACGCGCGTTGTCAAAGGTCTGGGTTTCGAACACGTCACCAGCCTGCAACCTGGTGAACAGCATCAGATCGAGGGCCTCAACATCCTGGCCTCAGCCGGTGCCCGTGTGCCGATGGTGGAGAACGGATACCTGCTGGATTGGCCGGAAGGATCGCTGTATCTCGAACCCCATGGAGTGATTGATCCTGCTCTACCCAAGCGTTGCGTGAACACAGTGATCTCACCGGTGAGCGATCTAGGCCTGCCGCTAGCGGGGGCCTTCATCACCGGAGCCAGCGTGCTGCCTCAGCTGATGGAGCGTTTCCAACCACGCCAGATCTTGGCCAGCACAACCGGAGGCGATGTGCGCTTTTCAGGCTTGATCAGCCGCTGGCTGGAGACCAGCAGCAGCGCGACGGTCGATCAGCCGCTGACAAGTGCTGTTGTCACCCCGGTACCAGGACAACCGGTCATGCTTGAAGGTGCTTAAGCGATCAAAGCCCCAACCGAGCAGGAGCGTGGGATTCAATCCTTGACCTCAAGAGTTTGCGCCATCAGGCTGACGAAACAGCCAGGGACAATGCACAACAACTGAACCGTTAAGGCACCACACCGGGCTTCTGGCTGTCGAGAAATTCAGCGCCATGGGCATAACGCACATTCACAGGAATGCCGGCCTTGCAGAGTGGACATTCGTCTGCAGGCCAGGCAGGCAAGATGACTTCATCGAGAAAGATGAACCTCTCAACCCCAAGGTCTTCCACCCCAACATTCCCCCGGTTCACATATGTGGCGATACCGATCGGACGGCCACCGACGCGAACAACGGCCTCGCAGGTCAGGCGCACTGAAAATCCCGTATTGACAACATCATCGATGATCAAAACAGATTGATTTCTGATGAGCTCGTCATACCCTCTTTTGATCTCAAAGCTTGCAGTTTTGCCTTCAGCATCAAGCTGTCGCTCAGCAAAGACACAACCACATCCGAGAGCCAACGCGGTGTATTGAGCGCAAATCACACCACCGATAGCAGGTCCACAGACGAAGTCAGGATTCAAGCCTCGATCCTGTATCTCCGCGCCTAAAAGTTGCCCAAGCTGATACGCAAGGTCTGGTTGACAGTTGATTAGATCCTTGGCGATCCATCCGGAGCCATGATCGCCCGAGGCATACACAAAGTGATCAGCTTCGATCAGCGTTCCGCTCGATTCCAGAATCCTGCGTGTGGCCTGCTGTCGATCCTGAGAAGACATCTCGCCTGCCCAAGGCTCACTGCATTCAGCCTGGCAAAGACTGGAGGATCACCCCATCACCATCTCGGAGCACTTCGCACCCACCCGGTTTGCAGCATGTGCGTCCAAGCGTCGATGGCGTTGTGGCGCAACAGGCGCCTCACCACAGGCTGGCCAGCAGCATGGAGCGATCTGGTCTCAACCTCAATCCACTTCGCATGTGCTGAAGGCAGCGCATTGCGGAACCGGCAGACCAGCTGCTGCTGCTCAGACCACAACCAACCGTCCCGATCCTTCTGTGGATAGCGTTCGACCTGCGGATGATCCTTCTTGGGCATAGGTGAAAGGATGGCGCCCTGTTTGGTTGGAGCGAGGCTTTGATCGCCAGAGCGTTGCTATCGGTAGGGACCGCTCGCTGCAGCAAGCATGGCCCTGGCCCAACGCCTGCATCAACTGGAGGTGCCCACCAGAGAGCCGGGATTTACACGGCTCAATGAACTCCTCAATGCCTGGATCGCTGGCACCGGCATTCAGCAGGGTGTGCTGCATCTGACCTGCCTGCACACCAGCGCCAGCCTGACGATTAACGAAAATGCTGACCCGCGTGTTCTCAAGGACCTGCAGGCATGGATGGATGCCGTGGTTCCCCAAGACGGCCAAGGCCCCATCAATGGCGATGGCGCACGAACCCGATACCTCCATGACGACGAGGGCGATGACGACATGCCAGCCCATATCCGCACAGCATTGACCAGTCAGACCATGACGCTGAGCATTGACCGAGGTCATCTACTGCTTGGCGTTTGGCAAGGCGTTTACCTCTGGGAGCACCGTGCCAACCCTCAGACACGGCGCATTGCCTGTCATGTCGTCGGTGAGCCGCAAGAAGACCAACAAGCCAAGCCCGCCAGCACTGCGCAGCAAAGCTCTTCAACGATGCTTCAGCGCCTGAGTGGAACCAAGCTCAATCAAGCGGTACAAGCCCGCTTCGATCCCAATGCCTGGGAGCGCGATGGCGGCATCGACACCGACGTCGATCTGCTGATCGACCGCCTGCATGAACTCACCGACAAGGGATCGGCATGATTGCCAAAAAAAACTGCGCACCCCAGCAACGACAAACCCCGGTGAAGCAGCTAGAAAGCAACCAACCTGGTTGCGTGGCATGGACGTGAGAGACGAAACGGAGAACACCGTGCATCTCAGCCCCGAACTCGTGAAAGTGCTCGATCAGCGGAGACGCGAATGGGGGGCCACCAGCCGTGGTGAGGTTGTGGAGATGCTTTTAGGCTGGATGAAAAAGAAATCAGCCTGATCAATTAAGGGGCGCCCTACATCAGAATTCAGCACGATTGGAGACTATGGATTACTCCTTAGCTCTCTTGAAGGTGTAGCAACCACCGTGATAACCCGTAAACGGTTGGGCATATGTCATCAGTTCCCAGCCCTGCTCACCCAATTCATTCATCAATCCCACCAGGGTGATGTTCCTCTGTGGGTGACTTCGCGAGATCAATTGACGATCATCTAGCCAAAGCTCCTCAATTTCACCTGTCCAGCTTTTGCCTCGGGGAACAAAGCGAAGTTGCGTGTATTCCCATTTCATCAGCAGTGGAGTCAGTGGAGGTAGGGGCGGCCGCGACTTTACCGCGTGGGCAATGGATCCGAACGGCAGAGGGATCTGCAGCAGCAGCTCTGATCGTGTGCGAGCTTCAAAAAAGACAGCGTCCCACTCAGACAAGCCGTCTCAGCAGTGCTCGCGAGCAAATGCTTTGAGAGGAACGGCAGCAACCAGCCTCTCCAAGGCTGTCGATCTCTTCGGCATGTCCAGTGAACTCGTGAGGACCTGCCAAAAAGGCAAAGACCTGGAGTGGTGTTGGCGACTCCATCGACCTAGACCGTGAATGAAAGCGGATTGGATCAGGATTCCAATCCGCTTTCATTCACGGTCTAGGTCTTCCAACAATGAATAAGCGAGGCTTCTGGAGGCAAAGCCAGCAATCGCATGAAAAAAGAAGATGCCTCAGCGACAAATAGCTGAGTCAATCGCTTCTGATTCGAAGCGATGAAGAGCTGATGTAATTAAGCAGGGGAAGCTTGATGGAGCCCTTCGGATTGCTCCTGTTCTGCCAGCTCACGCAGGTATCGGCGGCGCTGGGGGGATTCGTAGCCAGTGAGCTGATGGGTGGGTGGATGGATGCCCCACTTTCTCCACTCCCTTCTGGGAGCGATTTGTCTTCGGTTCATGGAATCGAGTTATCGGTTCTCGCGCAGTGGGCCTTTATCTGGCACTTTGGCGTGAAGTAAGTATCACACATCTGTCAAGCCTTCTTCAGCCACCTCTCTGGCATCCCCATTCGATGGCGCCTTGGGGGCTGTCTATGCATGGACAGAGTCAGGGCATCGATCCCGCCAGTCAGGGAGGGGGATTGAGTCGCGGCGGACGTGAGAATCAGAGCTAGGAGCAGCTGGTAGCACGGCACTGCCGCTCAGCCATGCAGCACTGTGAAGACAACGGCAGGAGAGAGATGGCAGAACAACGCAATGCACTTCAGCGGATCGATGCCTCTGTTGTTGCTGCAGAGCAACGCTGCGGAGATGACTGGCCAAAAGGGCTGGCGGCTGCCATTGCCAGAGGACACAACACGAGCGTCAGACGAGTGATGGCAAGAAGAACGGCGCTCCGAGCCAGTCGCGGGTTCTTCGGCTCCTTTTCATCGATCTAACCCCCGCCCCTAACGGGCCGGGGGTTGAGCTTGGCTGCCTTCAAAGTGGTCCGTTGCTTTGACCTTCAGCGGA
>NZ_UCNN01000013.1 GCF_900473935.1 Synechococcus sp. UW105
GCAGCCCGGCTACGGCTACCAGACGGTGAACTACGCCCCTGCTCCTCAGGCTCCTATGTATCACCAGCCTGCTTATGGCTATCAGCAGCAGAGCAGCTACCAGCAGCACTCCGGTTATGTGCAGCAGCCCCGTTACGGCTACTGATCACCCAGGCTCTGAACCACGACATCCAACACAACACGCTGCTAACCCTGCCATTCGCAGGGTTTTGTCTTGACTTCTGCGCCAGTTGATCAAGCTCACCATTGGCAGTCATCAGCATCATGAGGAGGCCTGCCGATTCAGGCGATCTTGTGATCAAACCCGACAGGAACCCATCTGCTCCAATGACCTCACTCAAAGACCTGACCTGCGCCACAACAACAGTCGCCCTGGGCATCACCCTGATCAGCGGGGGCGGACCGGCCGCTCAGGCGCAAAGCGCTGCTGAACTGCAACTGCAACAGAACCAGCAAGAGATCAACCGCCTCAAGCAGCAGATGCAAATGCAGCAGGGCGGAGGTCCGGGACCACAAGGAGTTCAACCAGGAAGACCTCAGCCTGGGGCGGCAATGATCGATGCCCGTTCGATCCAGCGCAGCGTCAACTTGGCACGCAATGCGGCGGTGAAGATGAACGGAGGTCTCAGCAAATACCGTCCGGCCCGCTGCATGTTCAAGGGCAGCGAACGCAACCCATGCATCGTGCAGCTGAATGCTCAAGGGATCGTTTTTCAGATCCCCGGTGGCCCTCCAGGCTGGGAGGAAGCGGGCCAGCCCCCCAGCTTGATGACCGTGCTTCTTGTCTCGCCGGATGGACGATCTCTGTTGCAGACAATCTCCAACGGTGCGCTGCAGGCACAACCCCAGCAGCAGCCAGGCATGTACCCACCCCAGCAGCAGCCAGGCATGTACCCACCTCAGCAGCAGCCAGGCATGTACCCACCTCAGCAGCAGCCAGGCATGTACCCACCTCAGCAGCAGCCAGGCATGTACCCACCTCAGCAGCAGCCAGGCATGTACCCACCTCAGCAGCAGCCAGGCATGTACCCACCTCAGCAGCAGCCAGGCATGTACCCACCTCAGCAACGGCCAGCGATCTGAGCCCCTTGAAGCAAAACCGCCAGAAGCTCACCCCTTGAGCTTCTGGCTGAGGATCTGATTGGCCAGCTTGGGATCAGCTTTGCCACCGGTCTTCTTCATCAGCTGACCGACAAAGAAGCCCTGCAGCTTGGTCTTGCCGCCACGGAAAGCCTCAACCTCGTCGGGATGAGCTGCGAGCAGCTCTTCAACAATGGCGCTGATCGCTGCTGGATCACTAATCATTCCGAGCCCGCGCTCATCCACGATCGCCTTCGGGGAACCTCCCTTCTCCAGCAGTTCGGGCAGAATCTCCTTGGCGATCTTGCCGCTGATCTTGCCGCCATCGATCAGCTGCACCATCTCAGCCAACTGCTCAGGACGGAATGGCAATTCCGCATAACTCAACCGATTGCTGTTCACATGAGCAGCGATGTCACCAGAGATCCAGTTGGCAGCAAGCTTGGCGTCAGCACCGGCATTCACCACCGCCTCGTAGTAGTCCGCCATCGGCCGCTCATCGGTGAGCACGCGAGCGTCGTACTGAGACAATCCCAGATCTTCTGCATAACGATGCCTCTTGGCAGCAGGCAGTTCCGGCAATTCAGCCCGCCACGCTTCCCGCTGATCAACGCTCACCTCAATCGGCCCCAAATCAGGGTCAGGGAAATAGCGGTAATCGCTCGCTCCCTCCTTGCTACGCATGCTCTTGGTGAGCTGCTTGCCTTCGTCCCAAAGACGGGTCTCTTGAATGATGGCTTCACCGCTCTCGTAAGCCTTGATCTGGCGCTGAATCTCGTAGTCGCACGCCTTCTGAATGGCCGAGAAGGAGTTCATATTCTTGATCTCCACCTTCGTGCCAAAGGGTGCATCAGGGCCCCGTCGCACGGAGATATTCACATCGCAACGAAGAGAACCCTCTTGCATATTTCCGTCGCTAACGGCGAGGTAACGCATAATCCTGCGGATCTCTGAGGCATATTCCGCCGCTTCACGACCAGTACGCAGATCCGGTTTGCTGACAATCTCTGCCAGAGCCACACCGGCGCGGTTGTAGTCCACCAGGGAGTGGGTGGATCCAGCCAAACGGTCACTACCGGCGTGAACAAGTTTGCCGGCGTCCTCCTCCATATGCAGGCGCTCGATGCCGATCGTTTTCAGATAGGTGTCCTTGCCCTTTTCGGCCACTTCCACCTCGATCCATCCCTCTTCAGCGATCGGTTCGTCGTACTGAGAGATCTGGTAGTTCTTGGGCAGATCGGGATAGAAATATTGCTTGCGGTCGAACTTGCTGTGTTCAGCGATGTTTAGATTCAGCGCCATCGCTGCCTTCACGGCGTACTCGAGCACCTTCTGATTCAGCACCGGCAGCGTGCCAGGCAAACCGCACACCACTGGATCGATATGGGTGTTGGGTTCATCACCGAAGGTGGTGGAGGCAGCCGTGAAGATTTTGCTGTCGGTTCCCAGCTGCACGTGGGTCTCCAGACCGATCACGGCTTCCCAGGCGCTTTCAGCAGCCATCAGTGTTCTCCATGCGTGGGCTGATCCTATGGAAGCAACTCACAATGCAGGTTCACTGGCCGTCGGTCATGGGCAGTTATTGCTGGCGACGGCGTCTGAAGAGCATCCTGCTGGCCCTGATGCTGGCCATCGCCTTGATCGGACTGCCGGTCGCTGCAAAAACCAAACAGAATCGAGCTCATATCAGCGTTCAGCTTCGCTGGCTGCCGCAGGCCCAGTTTGCCGGGTTTTACGTGGCCAAAGACCACGAGCTGTTTCACCGAGAAGGCCTTGAGGTCTCCCTCGAGCCAGGAGGGCCTGCCGTGAATGGCCTGCAGCGACTGCGTGACGGCGAGGTGGACGTGGCCGTCGCTTGGTCATCCGACGCACTGGATTTGCGTCGTCAGGGTGCCGACGTAGTGAACATCGCGCAGTTGCTTCAACGGCCTGGAACGATGCTGGTCTGCAACGCAGACTCAGGGGTCACGCAGCCAGCTGATCTGCGTGGAAAGCGAATTGGATCCTGGCTGGTGGGAGATCAATTTGATTTCGGGTACTGGCTGCAACGCCATGGGCTCGATTTACAGGCTGTTGAACTGATCCAACAACGCCCAGCAGCGCAAGACCTGCTCAGCGGCGAAGTCAATTGCGCCACGGCCATGAGCTACAACGAATTTCAAACAATCCTCAAAGAGGGTCAGCTCAAAAAGGATCTATTCACCGTGCGCTTCGCCCAAGAAAGCAGCGGTTTTCTTGAGGATGGTCTCTACGTACGGGCGGCTGATCTCAACGATCCCGTGAAACGCGACCGCCTCGTGCGCTTGCTGCGGAGCCTGGCTGATGGATGGCGCTATGCCGCGCGCCATCCCGAAGAAGCGGTGGCCATCACCGAGCGCTACATGGAAGCCAGTGACAGTCGGCACCAACAGGCCATGCTCGAGGAAGTCCTCCAGCTGATGGATCTGAATCAGGGCTTCGGCCTTCTGGATCCGCGGGCTTTTGCGCGCAGTGCGGAAATCGTTGGAGAGGGTAGCGATGAAACAGCTGCCATCAGCCGTGCGGCCAAGGGTGCATGGAGCCTGAAAATTTGGCGAGCCGCCGAACTCAATGGGCCCCAGAAAGGTCCTCTAGGACCGGCAGGACGCCAGACATTCGCGACGTTGGTGGCATCCCCCTGGTTCTATGGCCTCGATCTGATCGGAACCACAGCCTTTGCGCTGTCAGGTTTCATCAGGGCGCTTAAACGTCGTTACGACCTCTGGGGTTGTTTCATCCTCACTCTGCTTCCCGCCGTGGGAGGCGGCACCCTCCGCGACCTGCTCATTGGTGGCATGCGCTCTCCACCGTTCATCTTCCAAGACAGCACCTACTTGCTGGTCGTCGTGGTCGTGGTGATCACTGGATCGATCCTGACGAGCTTCTTAAGCGAAGGTGCCGCAGATAGCGAGGGGTTCAACAAGATCTTGGGGCTCTGCGACAGCATTGGCTTGGCCACATTCACCATCATCGGAGCTCAGGTCGCCTTAGACGCTGAACTGAACTGGTGGTGGATGGCCATCTGTGCCGCACTCACCTGCGCAGGCGGCGGCATGTTGCTGGATGTGGTGACAGGCCGTGAACCGCGCACGTTTCAAGGCGAGCCGTATGAGGAGATTGCCGTACTCGGTGCCTTGGTGCTGACCATAGGCCTGTTGATAGCAGACCACTTCGAGACCCTGCAGTGGCCGGTTTTCGCCGCCATGGTTGTGAGTTGGGGAATGGTCTTCACCTGTCGTCAATTGGTGGTCCGCCACAATCTGCGCTCATGGCGTCCAGGCCTATGAGGAACAAGCACCAAACGCTCTCAGGCCTGAACCAACCCACTTCGATGCTGATCCTAGGCGGAGGATTGATGGGCCTGGCGATCGCCCACCAACTGGCGCGCCGGGGCATCGGCGTCACGGTCCTCAGTCGGCGACGGAGCGAAGCGGCCGGCTTTGTCGCCGCTGGCATGCTCGCACCCCATGCAGAAGGCCTGAGCGGAGCCCTGCTCAAGCTCGGACAGTTGAGCCTGAGACGAGTTCCCAGCTGGGTGGCACAGATCGAAGCCGACAGTGGCCTTCCCTGTGGACTTCGCTCCACCGGCATCGTGGTTCCCTTCCAGAGCACTGAAGAACGGGATCAGTACCCGACGGCCGCATTTGGAGAATCGCTCGATCGAGAGCAACTTCATCAAGAGTTACCAGGCCTGGCCGCAAGCTGGACGGCGGGTCTGCTCTTCTCCCAAGACGGACAAATCGACAACCGACGCCAGCTAATGCGAGCTCTGGAGAGCGCCTGTGTCGACCGAGGTGTGCAATTCCAAGAAGGAGTGGAGGTGCAGGAGTTACTGCAAGACCACGGCCAACTGAAAGGTGTCCGCACGAGGGACTCGGAAGGAACCTTGTCCACCCTCTCTTGCAGCCAAGCCATGCTTTGTAGCGGCGCCTGGAGTGCCCAACTTCTACCGGAACTTCGGGTGTTTCCGGTGAAGGGGCAGATGTTGTCGTTGCAGACTCCTCGCGGTGCTCTGCGGCGGGTGCTCTTCGGTCCGGGGACCTATTTCGTGCCGCGAGAAGATGGCCTGGTGGTGGTGGGAGCCACATCGGAACGGAATGCAGGCTTCAACGAAGGACTCACACCTCAGGGCCAAACCACCCTCCAACAGGGCATTGCCGCGTTGCTGCCAGAGGCCATCAACTGGCCGCCGATGGAACGCTGGTGGGGCTTTCGTCCCTGCACACCCGACGAAGGCCCCTTACTGGGTCAGAGTCCGATCGCTGGACTGTGGCTGGCCTGCGGCCACCACCGCAATGGTGTGCTGATGGCAGGAGCAACCGCGGAGCTGATCACCGATCTGGCCAGTGGTAGTGCCCCCCGCAAGGATCTCGCGGCTCTGTTGCCCAGTTTTCGCTGGGATCGCTGGCGCTCTGAACCCTAAGAAGCATTGCTGGAGTTTTTCTTTCCGCCGCAAGGGCTGCATCAATGCCAGCCCACAGCCATCCTGAAAAGAACCTGGCACTGAACCGCCCAAGGCAGCCATCACTCCAAGCCATGTCGCCCTTCAGCGTCTTCGAGCGCAGCAGTCCGGAACTTCTGAACTGGCTGAAGTCCACAGGAGTGAGGCGCACAATCACAGCTTCCACGCAACTAATTCGGGAAGGAGAGCAGCCGCAAAGGCTCTTGTTGCTCATGGAGGGAAGCCTCAGAGCGACCATCACAGGTCCCCAACAGAGGCAGGAGCAGCTGGCAACTCTGCCCCCTGGGAGCTTGGTCGGCGAGATGAGCTGGCTAGAACAGCGCCCTGCTGTGGCATGCATCACAGCCGCTGTCGATAGCAGCGTTCTGGAAATTTCAGTCACAGAGCTAGAGACACTGCAAACGCACGACCTGCACTTGGCGTCGGAGCTGCATCGGTTGATCGCCCAGAAACTCGCTGCACAGATCCAAGAGCAAAACGCCTGGATTCACCGCCATCCAAACGACCACGACTCGATTGAGCCCTTGCGCAAGGTGCTGGTGCTATTCGCCCATCTGCAGGAACAGGATGTCTACCAGCTGGCCCGTCTTGGAGAGTTGCAATCGATTCAGCCTGGGACCCTTCTGCTCCAACAGGGCGAGCCCGTGCAAGCTCTTTATCTCATTCTGAGCGGAAACGCGGACATCCTGTTCACCCTGTCTGAGGTCACCCAAGTCGTGGGGAGCACCCGCCGTGGAGAGTTATTAGGGGAAATGAGTTTGTTGCTGGAGGAGCAAGATGGGGCCTCAGCAGGCGTGCATTGTCCCGATGGCATGGCTCTGTTGACGATCAATCGAACACGGCTCTTGGCCGAACTGGAGAGCGACCTCTCCCTCTCCTGCCGGTTTTACCGAGGCTTGGCCTGCATGCTCTCCCAACGCAGTCGGGATCAACTCCAACGCCATCGAGGTGGAACGAACAGCCAACAATCTGAGCTGATCGAGACAATCGATCTCGATCAGCTCACAGGCATCAGTCGAGCCGCTCGCCACTTCGACTGGCTCTGCAATCACTTTCAGACCAAGGAGGCCACAGAGCCATGAGCTGGGATGCAGGCAGACAGGAGCCATGGCCTGGCTTGCCCTTTCGGATCAAGGAAGGGGAGATGCTGCTCGTCTCCTCTGGCGACCGCGACTTCGCACTACTGCGTCTGGAAGCTGATCGCATCTATCCCGGCCTACCAGAGCCGATCGCCAGCGCAATCACACTCAAACTACAGGCCATCCAAACAAGCCGGGTGGAGCTGCTAGCCGATGGCGACGACTCAGAGGGCCGTCAGTGGTTAGGACAACGCCTAAGCGAAGAGCTTGATGAAGAGCTAGTTGACGGCATCTCACTTCCCCCCAGCAAGGAACAGTTAATCGAGAAGCTGATCGCACTGCATGGCGTCTCCGACCAGCGTCATCAGACCTTGCTGCAGAGCTATCAACCTCTGAGCCATGGAAGCGAACAGGAGCTGTTCGTGGAAATGGAGATCAGCGGCACGGACGATCTCGAATCCACCGATGCTGCAACGCAACCGGGGAAGCACCTTAGCGATCCGGTCTTTAGTGCACTCTCCCTGGTCTGCAGGGATCAAGGCAAGCTGCTACCGCTTCCCTCTCACCTGGCCGATCCGAACCTGAGACGTCGGCTGCAACAACTGCTCAATCGCACAGATCTATTCGCCAGGGAGGTGGTGATCAATGCGAGCGATCTAACTCAGGACTGTGGAGACCTGATCGGTTTTGTCGACGAACAAGCCGACACACCCGGCAACATCGTGGTGCTCAAGTCCACAGCCAAGGGGTATCGCGCCTGGCTGCCTGGACAGATGCCCAGGTCATTACCGCTGAACCAGTGCAGCCAATGGCTCGAGGACCTGTCACCCCGCATGCTCTCGGTTAGCCCAGCCTTCGGCTCAAAGGATCTGAGCACTCTTGGATTACTGCGGTTTGCCTATGGCAAGCCACGCCACACCACAGCGTTCGTGATCGGCGGACTCCTGCTTGGAGTGATCATCGGCTTCCTTCTGGCAATCGGCAGAGACGTTGGAGCCGCCCGTTGGATTTTCGGCATGGGGATTGCTGGACTGCTCACCGGCACCACTCTGGGCTTCCTCAGTGGGGGCTTCCGCTTGGGAGTTGGCGTGATGCTGCTCTCCACCCTGCTTTCCCTTCTCACCCCAACGTTCAATACGGTGATCACCAACCAGGCTCTTCCCGATCGAGACCTGGGCCTGCTGCTCCAGATCAGCCTGATCCTGGTGGCAGCAGGCATTGCCCGCGTCTGCTTCGAATGGGTGCAAACCAGGGCCGTTCAACTCAGCCAGCAACGGGGTGCCGCTCGCTCGCAACTGGCCGGCATGCATCGCCTGCTGCGCCTACCCACCGACTTTTTTAGGACGCGAAATGTTGGTGACTTACAGCTGCGCTTTGGTGCTCTCGACGAACTGCGCGGTGAGATCCAACAACTTCTGGAAGGAGGGCTACTGCGGCTGGTGCTGACCAGCATCTACATCCTGTTCATGCTGCGCATCAGCGTGAAGTTGACAGCCTTAGCGCTAGTGGTCGCCGCGTTGATCCTCCTGCCCACTGCACTGATTGGTCTGCAGTCGAGGCCCTTGCAACGACATCAGGAAGAAGCGGAAGGTCAAGCACAAAGCCGGAATCTGGAACTGCTCGGTGCTGTATCGAAGCTGCGGCTGGCCGGCGCTGAACAGGCTGCAGCCCGATGGTGGGGTCAGGAATTCCAGAAGATCGTCAATCTTGAGAATGCGCTTGATGCCAAGGAAGCCAGTGCCGCCTTGCTGAAGACGGTCATGCCCAACCTCGGCACCTTGCTGGTGTACATCGTGGTCACGCGATTAATCGCTGAGGCCGCCAATACTCCGAGCCTGAATGCGCCGAACGTGGGGCAACTACTCGGCTTCTTCTCGGCATTCGGCACCTTCATCGGTGCCGCCGCTGGCTTCGCCGGACTGTTGATTGGCGCCTTCGACATGCCTGTGATCTATGAACGGGCCCGACCGATCCTCGAAACCGAACCAGAAACTGCCGAATTACGTGAGGAAGCTGGTGTTCTGCAAGGTCACGTTCAGCTTGATCGTGTGAGCTATCGCTATGCACCAGAGCTACCGCTCGTGCTGGATGGCGTCAGTCTCGAGGCCAAAGCGGGGGAGCAACTCGCCATTGTTGGCCCTTCGGGGTCAGGTAAATCCACCTTGGTTCGTCTGCTGCTGGGCTTCGCCGCTCCGGAAGACGGTGAAATCCGTTTCGATCGCCAACCGCTCAACGGTCTAAGGATCGACAGCGTGCGCCGACAAATCGGAACGGTGCTCCAAACGAACACCCTGTTCAACGGCACCCTGATGGAAGCAATCGCAGGCGGCAGCGTGATCGATGAACAGGAGGCCTGGCACGCGGCCGAGCTGGCCGGCCTAGCCGATGAAATCAGAGCCATGCCAATGGGAATGCAAACCATGGTGCCCGAAGGAGGCGGCACTCTTTCAGGCGGCCAGCGACAACGGGTCGCGATCGCGCGAGCCCTCGTACGTCAACCCAGAATCCTCATTTTTGATGAAGCCACCAGCGCCCTCGACAACCGCACTCAGGCGATCGTCACGCGCAGCCTTGCTTCACTGTCCATCACCCGGATTGTGATCGCCCATCGCCTGAGCACGATCCGCCAGGCTGATCAGATCGTTGTCCTCGCGCAGGGCCAGGTGCAGGAGCAGGGCAGCTGCGACACCCTGATGCAAGCCAAAGGGCTGTTTTTCCGGATGATGGAACGTCAGATCACATGAGCCTCTTCCGCAAAAACGCACTGGATTCACTGTCCAGTCCGGAACAACTCGATCAACCGCTGCGACTGCTTCGTCCAGGTCAGTGGTTGCTTCTCCTTTCCCTGGGTGGGTTCTGTCTCACGATCGCAATCTGGTCCATCTTCGGCCGCCTTCCCGTGCGGATCAGCGGCAAGGGAGTGCTGATCCGCACCAACAGCCTCACCGTGGTTCAGAGCGAATTAGCTGGACGCATTCTTGAGCTGAATCAGGCGATCGGAGATTGTGTGCAACGCGGCCAATTGATGGCAAGGGTTGACCCTGTCAGCCAGGAGGTCACCAAACAGGAAGCCGAACGGCAACTGGCACAACTGATCACTCAGGACCAACACGAAGACCAATTGGGAGCGATTCGAATCCAGCAACAAAAGTCAGAGATCGCGCGCATCAAAAACCTGACCGAATCAGGAGCGATCTCGATCGATCAACTCAGCCAACGCGAAAAGGAACTCAGCAGCCTGGTGGATTCCCTCGAAGCCCGCGATGGTCAGCGGGAGCAACAGATCCTGCAACAACGAGCCAGGATCGAAGCGCGCAATGAGGAAATCGCACGGATCGCCCAGATCCGCGCTCCAATCGACGGCTGTGTGATCGATCGCAACGTTCACAGAGGCGAGGTGCTACAACCCGGCACCACTCTGTTCACCATCGAGGCCAATCCAGCGCAAGCCCCGCTGGAGAGTCTGGCTTTCTTCCCTGCCGGAGATGGCAAACGCCTGACCGTGGGCCAACGGGTGCGCATCAGCCCGACCAGCACCAAACAACAACGCCACGGTGGAATCGAAGGCAAGGTCCTCAATATCCGACGACTACCAGTGAGTGACAACGCCCTGATCAAACGTCTGGGGCTCGAGTCCCTGCTCGAAGCGATACGGATCGATCCAAAGGGACCGCTGATTGAAGTCCAAACCACTCTGCAGAGAGATCCATCCACCATCAGCGGCTACGACTGGGGCGGTGGCCCAGGACCAGCCATGCAACTCACCACGGGAACACCGACAGAGGTTCGGGTTCTCGTGGAAGAACGGCGCCCGATCAGCTACGTGATCCCAATCCTGCGGGATCTCACGGGGATCTACTGATGGTGCGCACGCCCACGGTTCTGCAAATGGAGAACACCGAGTGCGGTGCTGCCTCCCTGAGCATCATGTTGCAGCACCATGGGCGCTACGTTCCCCTCACCCAACTGCGCGAGATGTGTGGCGTCTCGCGAGACGGAAGCGATGCCGCCAATCTCATCCTTGCGGCCCGCGGCCTAGGGATGGAGGCCCGGGGATTCAAAAAAGGGCTGACGGCTCTGGAACAGTTGAATCCGCCGGCGATCCTCTTCTGGGAGTTCAATCATTTTCTGGTGTTCGAGGGATTTCGTGGCGATCGCGTCGCCCTCAACGATCCCGCCCTAGGCCCCCGCAGCGTCAGTCGAGAGGAATTCGACCGCAGCTATACGGGCATCGTCCTGACGATGGAACCTGGTCCCGATTTCAAGCGCGGCGGGAAGGCTCCATCCGTCTGGCCGATCGTGCTGCGGCGCCTCGGTAGCGAACCGGGCGCGGCTCTGTTCATCCTGATCGCCGGGCTGCTGCTGATCCTGCCGCAGCTGGTGATGCCGGTCTTCGCCCAGATCTATCTGGACGAGGTGATCGGCAACAACATGAGCCAATGGCTCAAACCAATGCTCTGGGCGATGGCCCTGAGCATTGGGGTGCAGGTCGTGCTCCAGCACTTGCAACTGGTGGGGACCCGCCGGCTGGAAAAGCGCCTGACCCGGCGATTCGCCATTGGCTTCGAGCATCAAATCCTCGCCCTACCAGAACGCTTCTACAGCCAGCGCCATGCATCGGATATCGCTGATCGGATGGGGATCAACGCCAGCATCGCCGAATTCATCGGAGGACGTCTCATCCCGATGATCACTGGCCTGTTGCTGCTGGTGTTCTATCTCATCCTCACCTTTCTCTACAGCCCATGGCTGGGTGTGCTGATTCTCAGCACAACCTCCATCAACGCGATCGTGGTGCAACTCAACCTTCGCACCCAAAAGGATGCCAGCCTCACGCTGGAGAAGGATGCAGCCAAAAGCGGTGCCGTGGTGGTGAGTGCCATGCGCGACATCGAAACGATCAAGGCCGCAGCGATCGAACACGACGTATTCCGCCGCTTTGCGGGATACCAGAGTCGACTGCTCAACACCCTTCAGGCCCTGCAACTTCGCAATGCCAAATTGCGACTGATTCCCAATGGTCTAACCACATTTAATGAGGTTGCCGTTCTCCTGCTGGGCTTTCTGCTCGTCATCCGGGGCGACCTCACTCTGGGGATGCTGCTGGCCGCCCAAACCATTGCCTTCAGCTTGAAAGGGCAAATCGAGAGTTTGATCGGGTTCGTGCAGGAGCTACCTGGATTTGAAGCAGGCGTACTCCGCCTCGAGGATGTTCTCGAACAACCACGTGATCCGTTAATCACCAATCCTTCAGACCAGGATCAGGCCACGGCGCCAACTCGCTTGAGTGGGCGAATCGAACTCCTGCAACTGAGCTTCGGCTTCACCACAATTCAAGACCCGCTAATCAACGACCTTTCTCTGACAATTGAGGCCGGGATGCGGGTTGCCCTTGTCGGCAGTAGCGGCAGCGGTAAAAGCACGCTGGCAAAACTACTGGGAGGCCTGCATCAGCCCAGTGCAGGCGAGCTGCTCTTCGATGGTCGCTCGTTGCTCTCCATCCCCCGTGCGGTAGCCATCAGCTCACTGGCCATGGTGCAACAGGACATCCAGCTGTTCGGATGCAGCGTGCGCGACAACCTCAGCCTCTGGAATCCAGAGATCAATGAACGTGAACTGCTAACGGCATGCCGGGATGCTGAAATCCTCGACGTGATTATGGGCCTACCCGATGGACTCGACACTGTGCTCAGCGAAGGCGGCCGCAACCTCTCAGGAGGGCAACGTCAACGACTTGAGCTGGCACGGGCCTTAGTAGGCAACCCCAGCATTCTGATTATGGATGAGGCAACGTCAGCACTGGATGCCGACACTGAGCAGAAGGTCATCAACAACCTCACACGGCGGGGTTGCACACAGGTGATTGTGGCTCACCGCCTGAGCACGATCCGTGATGCCGATCTGATTCTGGTCATGGAGCAAGGCCAGGTGATTCAGCAAGGTACACATAAGCAACTAGTGGAGGAATCAGCAGGCGCATACATGCAGTTACTGAACGTCGTGAACTAATCCAAATGCCGCAGGTGCGTCAAAGACATTGAGGGGAAGCCGAGGCGACAAGCAGGAGACCAGAGAAGAATCCCTAGCAAGCCCTTAACGCAACACAATCGCATTCTTTCGCAACAAAAGAACAAATGAGGCCAAACAAAATATAAAAAAATCTGTGCAGAGATCAGCAGGTCGCCATCATAAAAAGAGTACAGAGTCCAAAGGCTTACACCCAATGACTAACGAAGACTTGCTGATTCTCGGCCGGGTGATCTCAAAATGCTGGGAAGAACCAGAATACAAAGAAAGCCTAAAAGCAAATGCTCGGAAGGTACTAACAGAAGAGGGCTACATCATTAGAGATGATGTGGAGGTCGTCATCAAAGAGGGAGAAAGTGGCTTGCCCTACTTTATCGGAGAAAAAGAGGTTCACTTCCCTCTACCCTCAGAACCGCCTTCCGTTGATGAAATCGACGAACCTCTGGGCTCCGAAGACCTTACCGCAGTTGTTGGGGGACAGATGTTCGCAAAGCTTTCTCTTGGCAAAGCTGCCAATACAAGACACTTCAAAGTTGGCAACTGGATGAGAGTTAATAATCAGCACACAAGAGCACTGAATTGCTGCTGGTAATTCCTTGTATTTGTAAATGGCGGAGAAAAGCTTCAATCCTACAAACCTTCTATCACCGAATCAATGGCCTCTAAGTTACAGCCCTGGGATGTAAAAAGGTTTTTGGAGCTTTTCACCGCCGATCCCGAGTTTAGGGAAGAAGCGATAAAGCGACCCAACCAAATAATAAGCTGCCATGGCATAAAGATGCTGCCATCAGAGATCCAAGACCTTTGGCAGGAATCTGAAAATAGACTCTTTGACAGAAGGACGAATGCCTCTATCACTTACACAAGCTGGTGCACCAAGCGACGGCAAAAGGCTCACCATTGGCTACAGAAATTAGATACAGAAATCCCCTCGTCGTTTCACCACTGGCGAAACAGACAAGCAAATCGTTATGCCGCACAAGCAGCTGATGGGTTTGCGAGAAGAAAAAGACTGCTTCCATTCGCAATTGAACTGTCAGAAGGTTGCTCCATCGGCTGTCAATATTGTGGCCTTTCAGCTCCCAAGCTGAAATCAGTCGCACGATACGACAGCAACAACAATGGGACAACTTTCAATGCGATTACAGCCAGCCTTAAAAACTATGTAGGCGAAGCAGGAGCGACAGGATTTTTATATTGGGCAACAGATCCATTTGACAATCCCGATTACGAAAAGTACATTCAAGAGTTCAACAAAGAGTTTGGCATCCCCCCTCAAACAACGACTGCTGCGTGGCGCAAGAATTTAAATCGCACCAGGGATTTTTTAAAACTAAGAGAAACAATGGGGGGAACCTGGGACCGCTTCTCAATCAATAGCCTCGAAGACCTTCACATAATCATGAAGGAGTTTAGCCCATTACAGCTGAAAGATATCGACCTTGTACTACAAAATCCAGAATCACTAAAAATAAAAAGCTGTGCTGGGAGGGCAAAAGATTTAGCAACAAGAACCCAACTAGGCTCTATCGCCTGTGTGTCAGGTTTTTTGATCAACCTCACACAAAAAAGCATCAAGCTTATTAGCCCATGCATAGACTTTGAAAAATGGCCGCAAGGATATGCCATTTATGCTGAAACAAATTTTCAGGATTCAAGCAAACAAATAGAAGAATTTTTTGAGCATTGTGAGAGTAAAATTTTCAACGAAAGTCTTGATGCCGAAAAGATCTTATCCGTTAGAGGAGAGATCGACATCAGCCAGTCCAAAGGACAACTCAACCTAACAACACAATACGCGAAAATAATCGTAGAAGACGAAATCGAAAAGGCAGTGATATCAAGCATCAATGGAAAATCGACAGTATCAGAAATAGTTTCAGATGTCTGCAAGAAAACTAAGGTCAATCCAGGACTTGTTCTACATGCAGCAAACATGCTTTACGAGAAAGGCATCTTTGAAAAGCTACCTGACCCACCACTTTTACAGTATGCATGAAATAGATACTATGCGTAAACAAATCTGCCAACACATTTCTAACTTGCATCTTCAAGAAGTAGGCTCATGACTGCAAAACTGAAAACACAAAAAAAGAATTTCCCAGCCGAAGGAAAAATACCTTATCCAAGCAAAGTTTTTGCAATACCAGCTGGATCAAGCTGGCTTATTCATGCTCCACTTCATAACTTTAATGCACTACTCACAGAAGAAGACATACAAGAAATTAGAAGCAACAAAGTCAACATGCAAGATACCGAACTGGCGATTATCAACCAATTAATACAGCAAGAGCCTCACCTCAAACCGAAGCAGAAACAAGGAGAGCTGAGTGACGAATTTTTGGTTTTTGTAACAACAAGGGGCTGCAACCTTCAATGTACTTATTGCCACTTTGACGGACCAACTTCCCCACAAAATAGTCTAGACATTCAAAGAGCCAAAGAAATCATCAAATGGACAGCAAAAAGGCGATCACAGCGTCAGCAGAAGACAAAAGAAGAGCAGCCATTAAGGATCCACTTCTTCGGGGGCGAGCCATTTACAACATTTGAGCTCATCAAAGAGATCGTTGAATTTACAAACAAAGAGTGTTTGAAAAATTGTATTCAACCATTTTATATGGCCACCACAAATGGAGTTTTATCTGAATCTATGCGGGTATGGATATCAGAAAATTTCCATAAAATCATCCTCTCCATTGATGGAGAGCAAGACGAACATGACCGACATAGACCAATCAATAAAGATCACGGAAGTTATCAGGCAGTAGCCAGAAGTGCAGATTACTTCTCTAAGAGCAAGCTAGAGCTGCACATCCGAGGCTGTATCACATCAGAGACAGTTCATAATATGAAATCAATCGCTTCTAACATGGTAAAAAGGTGGCAACCAGCAAGCATAAAGTTTGAGCCACTAACTGAAAATACATTAACTATACTAGCATCACTATACCCTCCCAACCCAACTGATTTTGCCAAGAATTGGTATCATACTTTTTTGCATCTTAGAGGCACTGGTGTTGACTTTGCTTACACTCCAATTAATCCAGGTGAACCACGATTAACTTCATGCTTAGTCGGAGATGATGCAATTGTGGTCCACCCAGATGGATCTCTAAATGCATGCTATTTATCTCCCAGTGACTGGGAAAAACACGAAATGAACCTAAAGATAGGGGAAGTGAATGCCAATGGTAAAATCTCAATCGAGCAATCAAACATAAATGAGATACGCGAACTAGTTGCAAAAAAAGACAAATGCGAAGATTGTTTTTGCAGATACTCCTGTGCTGGTGGCTGCCACGTCACTCACACACATAAAGGTGCAGAATATAAATATGACGACTTCTGCATTGGAACAAGATTAATAACAGCTTCTTTACTGCTAGAGGCAATAGGAAGACCTGACTTAATTTCATCCATTTTGGACGATAACTACTATACTGATCGTATTCCAAAGGGCACTCAGGGAGACAAGCTAACAACCATCATTAGGTAATTTATTCTGGTTATCAACTGGCAAAAATCCAGGAACTTGCCTCAGCTCTTTTACTGAAATTCGATATCCAGCGTGATGAGCTAGCACGACCAACTGATCAAGATACTCATCGTCAAACCCACCACCACAACGCTGAGAGGCCAGCTCACGCTCGGCTTTCACTTGTTCACCGAGTAGAGGGATAGTTTTGACTGCTCTCATAAAATCAATAACGGCGGTCAGAGACATGGCTTAAGAAAGAATTTAACCAGCGCAGCTGCGTACTATAGGAAGTTTGCTCAGAATAGAGATAGGCAGAATCAAAGGGCCATGAAGACGCTGTCAGTTAGTAAAAATACACACTCGATCCTTCGTCTTGAGCTTACGAATCAGTGCAACTTTAAATGCTCGTACTGCTTCTGTGCAGAACAGATTAGCGAAAAAAATGGCACCTATCTGGAGACGCAAAAAGCAAAAAAACTTATCGATCAAGCGTCTGAAATGGGAGTAAGGAGATTCATACTTATTGGCGGAGAACCATTAATGCATCCTGATATTCTGGACATCATCTCATATATCACAGACAAGAGAGGCTATAGCAGCCTGGTGACCAATGGGTCACTTCTTATGGGCAATAAGGGTGAGCAGATGATTCAAGATCTAGCAGCTGCAGGGTTACGCTATATCGCTATAAGCCTAGATGGGATTGAAGGACACGATCCTATAAGGCTAGGAGCAGTTAATCACAAACTAGCCAACGTTGCAATCAAAGCCAAAAAATATCTGCGCACAATCATCATAAGCGTCGTCAATGAGCACAACATTGCGCACCTTGACGCAATGTACAATTTTGCTAAGGCCAATAAGCTCGAATGGAAAATAAATACTCACATGCAAACACCAGATTCGCTTGAGATTGGAGAGCAACAGTCGATCCAAAATTATGACAATCTATTCAAAGCCTATCGAGACCTATTGAAGCGGCATTTCAATGATGGGCAAATCATAGGGCTAGACATAGGAGGAATTCACCATAATTACGAAAAAACAGCTCTTGATATGCATGAATTTACAGAGGTGTCCCATCCATGTGACTACAGAAAAGGGACAATCAATATTAACCCCAAAGGAGAACTGACTATATGCCCTTTACTGACAAAGCCATTAGTTAATACAGATGCATACGGCCACCTCAGCCATGCTTGTGCAAAAGTAGAATCAGAAGAAGATTTCTATTCAATCCGATCAGGTGAGCTCAGCCACTGCCATCAGTGCAAGTACTTTTCATTATGTGGTGGTGGATGTAGAGCTCATGCCAGCCTATATCAAACACAGATGAGCCCAGACCCGATGAAATGCCTAACGATGCCTAGATGGGAAAAATATATTCTACCTCTTCTTCCTAAAGACATACAAGCAGCGAAGAAAAAACTCATCCACAACAATGGCAAACCTCCCTTCTATTCAGGAACAAAAATGCCAGCTCGGCATCATCATTTCTAATCCTTAAAACCAATTACTCTCATGACCGCTTCTCAACTAGACATTTTCCTTTCTGCCGTTTGCGAGGACAAGAAAATACAGGAAGAGCTCCTTCAACTTCGTGAAGAAGCAGCAAAAAGATGCCTAGGTGGAATTGACTTTGCGTATATAGACTCCATCCGTGATCTTGCACAGAAACGAGGTTACAGCATCTCAAGGCTTGACCTGGCTCCTGAGAATACAAAACTAGTAGAAGGCACAATTAACAAACAGAAAGAAGAAGACCTTTCTCGGCTTGCATCAGGAATTCATAGATGCATGATTGCCCCATTGCGTTGTGGCCTTGCCGGATGCAATCAACTACTGAATGACAGTGGTGAGCATGTGAGCCCTGCTGAGCGAAAAGCCTTTTTAAATGAAGAGTCATAAGGCTGACGATAAGGAAAATTCCATCTCAAGGGATTCTTTCATGCAATACATGGAGCCTACTATCTAATTTTTCAATAAAAATCACCTATTGCACACCGTCTATGCACCCTTTTGATTAAACAAGAAACAATCAAGAAGACTGACCAGCTCGCCCAACCTGCCCCAGCGCATCGAGCTGCTTCATGGCAGTCATAAGGAAATCCCCGCCTAAATAAGGGCCTTGCTCTTAACCGAGCGCATGAGCTGGCGATAGGGCATCAGCACCAGACGTAAAGCCTGCGGATCTGGAAAAACCTCGATCAAACGAATCAAAGTGTCTAAAACTGCACCCAGGCAATCGTGGCCCACCCATCGAGCACGATCCGAGATGCCGATCTCATCCTGGTGATGAATCAGGGCGGGGTGATACAACAAGGCACCCATGACAGCCTTCTGAGAGAACAGTACGGGACCTACGCCCAATTGCCCAGCGAAGTAAGCTAACTAGCGGGGTACAACGATCGACTCACATACAGGCCATGGTTTACCGGGTCGAAATCGAAAACAAATTCACTCCCGCCGCTTCAAACCGACACCGTGTGGACCCAGGTGCGAAACCAGCCGCCTCCGCCAGCGCACCATGTCGCCTTCATCCCGATGGATCAGTCGCCAATCGAGCAGATGATCCATTAATCCGCGCGTGGGATTGCTGGTGTGGAAATTGCCCAGGATCGAGCGCCCTCCTGGGGCGAGGCAGCCACGCATCCAGGTCTGCAAACGCGTGACAATTCGATCATCGAAGTAATCAATCAAGCCGATGGAATAGATCAGGTGCTGGGGTTCCAGCTCCAGCGGCTGACGGCCGATACAGAGATGCAGCAAGTTGCGGCGTTCCAAGCGCACCACCGACTCCAGCCCCTCGCGAATCAATCGCTCACGGACGAACTCCAGGGCCTGCTGATCCACATCCACCAGGGTGAAGCGCACCTGGGCAGCCAAATCGTGATTGTGCAAGAGGATGTCGAACACCTCCGCAGCCGGGCCGCAAGCCAAGCTTGTCACCCGTAAGGGCCTCTGATCCGTGAGGGTGAGAGCACGCTGCAACTCCTCACGCAACAGCCCTCGCTGCCGGCTGATTCAGAAAGCATCGGTCCAGCAGGATGCCCAGTTCCCCTGCTCCACCCGGCTCATCGGCATACATCCAGGCAATCGTGAGGCAATCCCCCGCATAGCCCCTCGGCTTGCGGTACATCCGTTCTGCGGAGCGGGTCAGCAGCAGATAGGGCAGCAGTTCAAGGCGCAACGCCTGGAGGGCAGCAATGTCAGGCGCCGGAGTCTCTCCCGAGAGTGGCGGAAACAGACTGCCGGTCAGACGCACCAAGGTGTCGAAGGCAGTCATCAAATCCCTTCTCAGTACTGGATCGGGGCTGCTGCGGCGTAGATCCACCTCCACCGCAGCCGCACATTGCTTAAAGCGCTGCACGGCCGCAGCCAAAGGTTCGGGCATCAACGAAGCAGCCCCGTGTCCGGCCACGCCGTCGCCCATTTGAGCGTGGGTCTGGAGCAACAAGCGCTGAGCATTGATGGCTGCCAGAGCTCGAAATAGCCTCTGCCCCTGGGCAGGGTCTCCCTCCATCAAGGTGTCGAGACCCTGGCGAGACAACCGCAGAGCATCGACAGACTCCAGGGCAATCACACTGGCCCGCGCCACACCGCCGAGCAGATACGAGATGTCACCGAGCGCGCTGCCTGGACCCAACAGCGGCCCCTGGGCATCAACCAAATCGGCCCATTGGGCCTGCACCACACCCGACGAAATCAGGAGCAAGCCATCGACTGCCTCGCCTTCCTGCACCAGGCATTCTCCGGGAGCAAAGGTACAGGGCTCGACATCCGCGAATGCCTGATCCACCGCCCCGTCCAGGGCCTGCAACAACAGCAGCGATTCAGCATTCAAAACAAACCCCCCGGGACTTCGTCCCGAGGGTATGCAGAGCAGAACGAACCGTCAGGCGATCAGCCTTCGACGCGCCAGCCCTGGTCGGAAGGGGTCCAGTCGTTCAGCTCGGAAGCTTGAAACCAGAGGCCGATTTCGAACTGGGCGGTTTCGGCAGCATCAGACCCGTGAATGACGTTGCGACCGATATTGACCGCCATGTCACCGCGAATGGTGCCGGGTTCAGCCTCTAGGGGCTTGGTGGCACCGATCAGCTTGCGGGCGCTGGCGATCACACCGTCGCCTTCCCACACCATGGCCACCACAGGGCCCGAAGTGATGAAGTCGACCAAGCCAGCGAAGAAAGGACGCTCCTTGTGCACGCCGTAATGCTGCTCAGCAAGTGCCCGGCTGGGGGTGATCTGCTTCAAGCCCACCAGCTTGAAACCCTTGCTCTCAAAGCGGCCGAGGATTTCGCCCACCAGCCCGCGCTGGACACCATCGGGCTTGATGGCGATGAACGTGCGTTCGGTGGCCATGAAGAAACCAGTCAGACAGAACCGCCCATGTTCCGTTCTGAAGCTGCCCCTTGGCAAGCAACTGCTGCACCGGCGCATTTCTGCCTGACGGAATCACCCTCCTTAGATTTGCCTCAACATCCCCAGTGCTCTCGAATCGCATGGTGCTCGCCGACCCCAACCCACCGGGCAGTGAGTCGAGCTCCAGCGACGGGCCAATGAGCACAGCCTGGACCGTGCAGGACAGTGCCGAGCTTTATGGCCTAGAGCGCTGGGGAGATCCCTACTTTTCGATCAACCTGCGCGGCCATGTGAGTGTGCAGCCTCGAGGCGAACGGGGCGGCAGCCTCGACTTAATGGAGTTGGTTCAGGGTCTGCAGGGACGCAACCTGAACCTGCCGTTGCTGATTCGTTTCGACGACATCCTTGAAGACAGGATTGAAAGCCTTCATGCCGCTTTCGAACGGGCGATCACTCGCTACGGCTACAGCGGCCGTTATCAGGGTGTATTCCCAGTGAAATGCAACCAGCAACGCCACGTGGTGGAGGAGCTGGTGAGCTGCGGCAAACGCTGGCACTTCGGCCTTGAGGCCGGCAGCAAGGCAGAGCTGCTCATCGCGCTCTCCCTGATCGACGACCCAGAAGCCCTGCTGATCTGCAACGGCTACAAGGATCAGCGATATATCGAAACGGCAATTCTGGCCAGGCGGCTAGGCAGACGACCGGTGGTGGTGATCGAACAAGCTGATGAAGTGCAGCGGATCATCGATGCAAGCCAAGAGCTCGGAGCCGCACCCCTGATCGGCATCCGTGCCCGGCTCTCCAGCCGCAGCACGGGTCGCTGGGGGAACTCCGTGGGCGAAAAAGCGAAGTTCGGGCTACCAGTGCCAGAGATCCTTTCCACCGTGGAAGCACTAAGGGACGCAGGTCTGCTGAACGAACTGCGTCTGCTGCACTTCCACGTTGGCAGTCAGATCAACGACATTGCCGTCGTCAAAGATGCTCTGCAAGAAGCCTCTCGTATCTATGTGGAGCTGCACAAGCTCGGGGCACCGATGGGCTATCTCGATGTGGGAGGCGGCCTAGGGATTGACTACGACGGCAGTCGCACAGCCACTGCGGCCTCAACCAATTACTCACTACAGAACTACGCCAACGATGTAGTGGCCACGGTGCAAGAGGGTTGCGAGCCCCATGGAGTGGCCGTACCGACCCTGGTAAGCGAAAGCGGCCGAGCAATCGCTAGTCATTTTTCAGTGCTGGTGTTCAACGTGCTCGGCACCGGTGGCCTGCCTCAGGAGACCCCTGCTGAGAAGGAGGAGGAACCACTCATCGTGCGCAATCTGCGCGACACACTCGATGGCATCAACGGCCTCGCCGACGACGGCAACGCTGATGTCTCGCGCCTGCAGGAAGCCTGGAATGACGCGCGCAAGTTTAAGGACGATGCTCTTGCCGCCTTCCGGCTCGGCTACCTCAGCCTCACTGATCGCAGCCTGTCGGAACAACTCACCTGGGCCTGTGCCAAGGCTCTGTTGGAGCGCCTGCCAGAGCACTCGAACCTGCCGGAAGAACTGCAGACATTGGCGGCGGTGCTGGCCCGCACCTATTACGCCAACCTCTCGATCTTCCGCTCTGCTCCGGACACCTGGGCCATCCAGCAGCTCTTCCCGCTGATGCCGCTGCATCGTCTGGGAGAGAAGCCCACAGAGCTCGGACACTTCGCTGACCTCACATGCGATTCCGACGGACGTCTTAACCGCTTCATCGCCGATGGCACCAGCAAACCCCTGCTGGAGCTCCATCCCCTGCAACCCGATGAGCCCTATCTCATCGGCATGTTCTTAGGCGGTGCCTATCAAGAGGTGATGGGCAACCTTCACAACCTGTTTGGCACCACCGATGCCGTGCACATCCGCCTGGCACCCGGCGGGAACTACCAGGTTGACCACGTCGTGCGCGGCGACACGAATGCTGAGGTGCTGACTGCCATGGAACACAACCCGGAGTCGTTACTAGAGCGCCTGAGAGTCGCCAGTGAGCAATCGATCCGCGCCAATCAGCTCAAGATCTCCGAGGCACGACGACTGATGGATCACCTTGAAAGCAGCCTCCGCCAGAGCACCTACCTGCAGAGCTGATCCACGATGACCCTGGTTCTCAGTCTTCTGGCAATCCTGGCGCTGCTCGGGCTGCATCGAATTTGCAAGCTCCAACAGCTCTCGCCTCCGCCATTGCGAATGCCGTTCATTGCGGCCGTCACCATCCCGTTGCTGACGCTCTTGGGAAAGATCGTGAGCTACGGCGGCTTACCAGTCTTGGTGGGATCACTGACCACCGCCATCACCCTGCTGTGGGCTTTCAGCATCATTCGCCTCCTGAGCTGGGCGATCTTGCAACTGCCTGCAGAGCTGGGCTGGTGGAAGCCAACGGCGAAGATCCTGCGCGATCTGATCACCCTGGCAATCATCACCACCGTCACCCTGGTGGTGATTCACCGCGATTTTAAGGTCAATCTTGTAGGTCTTGCAGCCACATCCGCAGTCGTCACCGCTGTGCTGGGTCTTGCAGCCCAGGAGACCCTCAAGAATCTGTTCGCAGGCATCTCCCTTCAAGTCGACTCGCCATTTGAGGAAGGCGACTGGATCGATCTGGGCTTCACCCGAGGGGTCGTCACCTCCCTGCGGTTGATGACCACGCGAATACGAGTGCTCGACGGCTCCATCACGGTGGTGCCCAATAGCCGAATCACGATGGAAGGACTACGCCGCTTCAAACCGGATGAGCCAGTGGGGCAGATGATCGATCTGGGGCTCGACTACGGCCTGCCACCGCGTCAAGCCATCCAACTCCTGCAGCGCACGTTGCAACACAACCGGAAGGTGCTGCGGCATCCGACTCCAAAAGTATGGGTGTCAGCCTTCGCTGATAGCTCAATCACCTACAGGTTGCTCACCTGGCAAAGCTCTGCCCTTGAGCTGCAACCCCTCAAAAGCGATCTACTTGAGCAGATCTGGTATGCCCTCCACCGCATCGATCAGTCGATCCCCTACCCAATTCGCGACATCCGCACCCAACCCAGCCCAGCACGACTACCTTCACGCGATGTCAATCTCAAACAAAAACAGCGACTGCTCGCCTCCACGGAAATCTTCGGCCATTTGAATGAGAATCAACTCATCACGCTGGCCCAGAGCGCCACTTGCCAAAGCTTCGCGCCTGGGGAAACGGTCGTGCGCCAGAAAGAACGTGGCGACACCCTGTACATCGTCGTCAGTGGAATGCTGGAGGTGTTCCAGGCCACGGGAACCAACCCCTCCAGTGGTTTACCTGGACAACGCGTCGCCAGCCTGGAAGCGGCAGATATCTTCGGCGAGATGGCGCTGTGCACGGGTGAAGCCCGATCCGCGAGCGTGATCTGCAAAGACGAATGTGTGCTGCTCGAAATCGAACGCAAACACCTCCTGCCGCTGCTGGAGGAACATCCAGAAATTCTCGAACGGATGGGCACGATCATCGCTGGCCGCCGTGAGCAACTCAAAGCCATCAAAGAAAACCGTGCCGAGAGCAGGCGTCTGGCTCTGATCTCCCGCATGCAACGCCTCTTCAGGCTCTCCGGACAGGATCTGTGGCCGAAATGAACTGGCAGCGATCATTGCGCCGTGGATTTCCCTACTTGTTGGCCTCAGCTCTCCTCATGGCACTGCAACAGTCACCGGTGGTGGAAACGGCCAACCTGCTGATCTATGACCTGGCCATCAGCTGGCGGCATCAAAACAACGAACAAGCAGCCGAAGACCTGCCATGGCCAATCACCATCGTTGGGATCAACGAAGACGACCTCAAGGACTACGGCTGGCCCCTCGATGACAACCTCCTCTGCACCGCGTTGCAACGCCTTGATGGTCTTGGGGCGGCGGCCATCGGCCTGGATCTCTATCGGGATCAGGCCAAACCTTGCCTCCAGGAGGAGATCAAACGCAATCCCCGTCTGATCTCGATTCGCAATGAGGCCGCCAACATCGCCGCAATCCCGAGAGCCCCTGCGCAGCAACAAGCCTTCAACGATCTCCTCATGGATTCGGATCGGGTGGTCCGCCGCGATCTGATGCATGTCGGCAAGCAAGAGGAGGCGATCCGCTCTCTTCCCCTCCGCCTCCTGGAAACGGCGCAGCAGATGCCCGGTCTGGATCAACGTCTCGAGCAAATGGCTGACCACCACTGGCTGACTGAGCAGTCAGGCGGCTATCAGAACAACGACACAGACGGCTACCAGACCATGCTTCCGATCTATCCCCCCGGCCGTTATCCCAGCCTGGCGCTGCGGGACGTGATGGAGAACACCGTTGAAGAAGACATGATCCGCGGCAGAGTCGTGCTGATCGGCTACGTGGCTCGTTCGCTGCGCGATCTGTTCGAAATCCCCCACAGCCGCTTCGACCACAGCTCACAGTTCTTTGAGGTGCCTGGCGTTGAGCTCCATGGCCAACGATTGGAGGCGCTGCAGCGTCTACTGCAGAACCAAGCCCCACAGATCACTGCCGCCACAGGCTGGCAAAGGCTGATGCTGATGCTGGCGATGGGGGTTGTGGGAATTCTGATCGCCGAACGACCGACACGGATCCGCCGCAGCGTTTTGCTGCTGTCAGCGACAGCAGCCCTGCTCAGCGCAGGCGTGTTTGTCTTGACACTGGAGGGCATCTGGATCGGACTGACCATGCCCCTCTCTGGCCTGGTCCTGATCGGCGGCAGCGGCATCCTTGGACGCGGTGTACAGAGTCAACGCCATCAACAGGAAATGCGACGCCTACTCGGCCAGACCAGTTCACCTGCAGTGGCACAACAACTGTGGGATCACCGTGAAGATCTGATCAAAGACGGACGCTTTGAAGGACGTGAGCAATACGTCACGGTGCTCTTCACCGATACCTGCAACTTCACCGGTGTGAGCGAACAGCTCAGTCCATCAGCGCTCATGCAATGGCTCAACCGAGGCATCGGCATCAGCGTCAATGCGGTCACCAGTCGCAGCGGCATGGTGAATAAATTCACCGGTGACGGCATGCTTGCAGTGTTCGGCGCACCCGTTTCAAACGGCATGGTGATCGATGCTGACCACGCCGTTGCCGCAGCCATCGACATCCAGCAGCGGATCACCGCCCTCAACACAGCCCTGAAAAAGGAAGGATGCCCATGCCTGCGGATGCGGATCGGCATCCATTCAGGCCCAGTGCTGACAGGCTCGCTCGGCAGCAGTGAGCGGCTGGAATATGCCGTGATCGGCGACACGGTGAACTGCGCTTCGCGCCTGGAGAGCCTTCAAAAAGAGCGGCAAGACGGCGTTGTGCGGGTGTTGCTCTCGGCCGAAACACACTCGCTTCTGCATGGTCTGCCTGATCAGACCAAAGCTGAGCCCTGGGGAGCCATCAGCGTCAAAGGCCGACAAGAACCACTCGAAGTGATTGAACTCAAAAGCACTGCACCGTAACGGTTTGGGGCCATGAAGCATCAATCACCTCATCGCCAAAATTGAGAGCTGCCTGCAACCGAGACAAGGTTGTGGAACCTCCACAAGCGGATTGGAGAGCGGTTAAATATTGGCGAATGCTCTGATCCTGCTGTTCCCCCTCCTGCACCAGCAAACTCAAGGCCGGTGGGGCAGATGCAGTAATGAAACCGAATTCATCATCACCACTGTCAGCGCCGCAGCGATAGGACGACTCCCACAGCAATGGCCTCGAGGAAGCCGGGAGACTGATCAGAACTAAGCGGTTGACAGCAGCAGGCAGTTCCCGTTCAAGCACCGGAGGCGCAGCTGCATCGACGCTGCCGTCTGCACGAGCGGAACGCAGAGTCACCTCCAGGGGCTGGGGATCGGGCGACGGACCCTCCAGCAAAGCGATCAGAGACGAATCGCCAGGAGCAAAGACACTGGAAGCAGGCACCAAATGCACAAGTGGCCGAGCTGCACACTCACCACGGGTACCTCCGCCGATTCGCCGTCCCGGAAAGGAGTTTCGGGATGCAGCTTGCAGCGCCGGCATCGAAGCGGCCACCATCACAATGCTCAGCAACGATGTGGCCAGAAGAGAGGAGGGATCAAAGCGTGCCATCGAAGACTGTGCTCCTGCACGGGGGGGTTGAGTGGCTCCAGCTTGACGCCCTCAATCAACAAAAGGCTTGAGGTAGGTCACTGATTGCTGTGATCTCGATCACAGCAATCAGGCCATCAGCTCAATTCACCAAGGTGAACCAATCAGCTCAATCCCTGCCCAAAAGAAGGGATTGCTCACCCCGGAAACGATGCGGCGGCGCTGAGAAGCACTGAGCTCATTGAGCAAAGGGGTTCCGCCCCCACCGATCACTTCATCACCAGAGAGTCGGACAAGACCCGACGAGAACAATTGACGGGTGCGCTGAAGCGCTTGGGCCTTGGGCACTCCCTGATCGAGCAACCGATAAAACTGCACAAAGAACGCCGAAGTCACTACGTCATCGACATACCAAAGAGTGCCGATGGCACTGCGTGCACCAGCCTGCAGAGCCAGCCCTGCGAAGCCAAGCTCACTGTCCTTGTCACCAAGCAGCGTGCGGCAAGCGCTGAGCACCACGAGATCAAGAGGCTGATCGCTGCGCTCTTTGCGCAAGCGAGCGAACTGGGCCATCGACATCGGCCCCGTACCGGTGTGCAACACCGAACGTTCCGGACCACCGGGGCGGAAATCGGCATGGGTGGCCACATGCACGCGGGAGTAGCGCTGATCGGCGGCACGATCAAGCAGCGCCTGGGGAGAGAATTCGCTGTTGAGATAGCGATCGGCGCCGGTTGAGGCATCAATGCGTTCCAACTCCTGGGGCACCAGCGGCAACGGCGCCAAACCTTCGAACTGTGAAGCACCGAGAGCGAGCTGACCCTGAGGAGCATCCACTGAGGGAGACAAGGGCGTCAGTGCCAGTGACGGCGTCAGAGCAAAGGCATAGCGATCACCGAAATAACCAGAGCCATCGTTGAGGGCAGCAAAGGGGACCGCCTGCAGACCTTGGTCAGCAGCGATCAAAAGGGTCTGAATTCCCTGGGCTTGTAGGGCCTCAGTCAGAGGTGCAACCAACAGAGAATGCAGCTGGCGGGTAGGGGATGCGGGATTATCCACCGCCATCGGCTCCTGCCGTGACAATTGGCGATAGAGAGCCTTGAGTAAGCCGGCGAAGCGTTTGCGATCCACCTCCACCCGTCGTGCTTCAACAGGTGCCTTGGCACTGATGAGGGTGAGATCAAGGAAGCCATCCTTTTGCCCCTGCTGGTCATCCGTCGCCTTGGTGAATCGCACCTGCAACACGGCAGGCCTCTCGGCCAACCGCTGGCTTTCCACCTGCTCCAACACCGTCTGCAGTTCTTCAACCGTTGGCGTGGGGGGAATCAGGGCCTGTTCGGCCTGGTCAAGGCCAAGTGCTGATGCCGTTCGCAGAGTGGCGACTTGATCGGAACTGCGAAGCTGATCAGCCGCCTGGTCAGGCGTCACGGTTTGAACGCTTGCTGAGGTCGATGTCGTCGGGCTCGTTGCAACGCTGGTATCGCCACTGTCACGACTGCTATCGAGCTCAACGACCAGGGTGGGATCGCTGCTCTGGGCCTGAGCACTAGGCGAACCACCCAAGTCTGTCTCGGCGGAATTCAGATCGGTTGAAGGATTCGCGTTCTGCTGAGAAGGAGGCAAGATCGGCACCTCTGCAACGGCTTCGGTCAACACCGCCTTGAGCGTGGACTTCTTTTTGGTCGACTGAACAACTGCGTCGGTGTCGGTGTCGGTGTCGGTGTCGGTCGTCTTACAACGGTTCGATGTACCTGTGCCACTACATGTGGCCGTAGCAGGCGAGTTGGACAACACATCCAAAGTGCCAGCTTTCACCAGCGTCTCTCCGGTATACGAGATCTCGGATGTGACAGGAAAGCGAAGCGTTCCTGCACCCTCTTTACTGAAGTTTCCGCTTCCTTTAATCTCCGCATCCCAAATCAAAGTAAAGCCATCACCAACGCTGATTCCACCACCACCGGAGCCAAGTTTGAGAGTGGCAGATTTCACAGTTTCGTTGGCATCTCGACGCAACAGAGCGCCATTATCAAGAAAAATTGATGATTTATCGGGGCCCTCAATTGTATCGGCTCCAGCAGCCTGATCCATCCAAAGCGTTCCTCCACCAGTGGACGCCACTTCTTCCACATAGATGGCATCGAGGAAACGAAGAATGCCTTCCCCAGTCTGAACAAAATCACCATATGTAGCAGCAGTCTGTCCATCCTTCAGGGTGATTGGAGCGTGTACGACAAGATCACCGTCACCGGAGACCGTCAGATTCGAATTGAATGCCGTGCTGGACGAATCAACAGCCAAAGCATTACCACTTGATGGCTTGAGCTCAAGAGTGCTCCCCTGAAGCAGATCGATAGTCGAACTACCATTCAGAAGAATTTTATTCGTGAGAATATTCTGACTCGAAAGATTCATTAACTTACCGCCAGCCAAAGTGATTGGCTCAGGGATCGTGAGACCGCCACTGATCTCGAGAGTGCCACCGGATTGCACCTCTGTGCCTGCACTCGCGCCACCAAGCGCATTGGCACCGACAGCACGCAACGAACCAGTCTGGACAATAGTGGTGCCCGTCCAATCGACGTTATTGCCAGAGAGGATGAGACGACCGGAGCCACTTTTGGTCAGCCCACCAGTACCTTTCAACGTGGAGGCGAGAGCTGGTGATGTAAATCCAGCCGTACCAATTGTGTTGTCACCCGTCGCAATGTCGAGCGGTCCCGAGAGACTGAGAGTGATTGCCTCTGCACCCTGCACATAACCGGAGCTTGCCTTCAGAGAAAGCCCCCCGCCACCAGTCGTGATGCTGGAATTCAGCTGAATATACCCAACCGCATCCAAAGTCAACTTATAGGCGGAAGACGAGTAATCAAGATTATAACCAGATTGCCAAACAATGTTTCCACCCTCACTCGTGTTTCCAGAGCCCGTCAAGATTCGAACATCACCACTCCTCAAATTCTTCGCAATATCATCAACATCTACAGTTGATGCACTTTGGGAAGATTCGAATAACCGACCATTACCATTCGGGTCAGTGGTATCAGTGATTGAACCAGACCCACCAATCGTGATGTTGTAAGGGTCAAGTAACCATTCCCCGCCTAGACCATCGATCGACGACACATCAATCTTCTCGGGATTAGCCAACAAGAAAGGGCCAGACGTTTCAATCCGTCCCCCATCCCCGCCCAAGGGGCCTCCTCTCGCCAACAGCGATCCTTCCACCACCGTGCCGCCATCGAGGTTGTTGAGATCACTCCAGATCACCACGGTGCCGCCGGCTCCGTGTCCTGTTGAGGAGGCATCCACCAGCGAACCCGCCTGCATCCAGGTCTGACTGGCCTGGCGCACCGAGGCGTCACTGTTCTGCCAACTACCGCCCACCTGCACCAAACCGCCCTTGCCAGAACCGGTGGCCAAAAGCTCAGTTCCCTCGCCAACACGGATCAGCTCACCCGTGAGCGTCAGCGTGCCGCCATCACCAGCGGCATTGCTCACCGACAGCCGGCTTCCCTCCACATCGATACGGCCCCCGGGCGCATCCACCAACAAGGCTTCATCCACATCAATCGAGATCCCATCCATGCGGATCCAGGGACGTTTCTCCCCCAAGGCCCCAGGGAGCAAGCCCAACGCACCAGGCAAGGGATCACCAGCCAACCCAGCCACGCCGGTTGCCGGCGTGCTGAACACGTCGAACACCCCTCCGTTGAAACGCAATTGCGAGGCAGTGCTCAATGTCAGCTGGGGAATCTGCTGAAACGAAGCCCCTGGCATCAATTGAATGCCACCGGGAGAGAGCACAAACAAATGGGCCGGCGATGTCAGCGACACGCTCTTGTCGATGAAACTCCCATCCGCTGCCGTCACCCCCAGCACAAGATTGCGCACGCCATCGCTATCGATCGAGACTCCTTGAATCGCTCCGCGGGTATCGAACTCACTGAGCCGATGAAAGCGGTTGCCGCCGCCAGCACTGCCCCCATCAATCCGGCAGACACCACTGCTGCATCTCCCACCCAGCGCTCCGTTGACGCGGGTGCCTAGCCCCCCTGATCGCGACGACGCCACATCAGCATCAGCCGGTACAAAGGCACCTAAAGCGATCAACAGCGGCAACAGCGCCAGTCGTCTCATTTGATTCGCCCTCAGCACCTACAGGCAGCGCTTGTGTTGCTGCATGAGAACGCTAGATGAATTTTTCTCAGACAACTTTAAAGTTTGCGCGAGTAACAAGCGCCGAATCAATGCTGCTTCTGCTGGCGCAACTGGTGGCCCCTCCACTGCAACCAGGTCCCGCCAGAGTGCCCGATCCGGCCCCCCACGAACGACCACGCCAGAGCACACCAGATAGCAGCACTGATGACGAAGGGATCACCATCAGCCCAGATGCGATGCCGCAGGGCCAAGAGGAGGTGGTTCCGCCAGAAGCAAGCTCGGGTTCACTGACCTCTCCCTTACCTCTGATCAATGGCGAGACTCCCTACACCTCCACTGAACTGAATCAACTGCTGCGGGAGTGCAGTCAATCGGCCAGTGCCAACGACCAGCTCAAACGCTGCGCAGAAAGCCTGACTGGAGGGCTCCAACAAGACGGCTATGTGAATTCGCGGGTGTACATCGAGCGCGAGCCTGCCCCCGGACAACTGACGGTGGTGATGGGCCGTCTGGTCGAATTGCAGATCAACAGCGACGACCAACGCCTCGAGCAAAGAGTGCGTCGGCGTCTCAGCAACTTGGTAGGCCAAACCCTCCACCTGCCCAGCCTTCAACGCCAGCTGCGTCAGTTGAAGCAACGCTCTGTTGTCAGCAGTGTCTCAGGCAGCCTCGGCAAACTGGGTAGCGACCCCACCCAGGCGGTGCTCACCCTCACCGTCACCCCCGCCAGCCATCCCTGGCGTGGCGATCTGAGCCTGCGCAACGATGGCAACGCCGGCAGCGGTGAATGGCGAGCGCTAGCCGTGCTCCAGAAGCCGGAACTACTCGGGGAAGGAGACCTGCTGCAGATTTACGGCGAACTGAATGCTGATGGTGATCCAGAACTAGGGGCGAGCATCGGCTCCCTCAGCTACACCATCCCTTTGGGGGAGTCCGTCAGTCTCACCGGATCCTTCGGAGCCAGTCGCCGCAATCTCGTGGAGGCCCGTCAACCCGCCCACGGGCTCAGCTTCCGTCAATACCAGGGTCTGGCACAACTGCAATGGACCTTCGCCGATTCTGGGGATCAAACCTGGTATGCCCTGGCCGGACTCAGTGCCAACCGCAACGACAGCTACCTCGATGGCCAGTCCTTTCCCCTGATCATCGGTGGCGGCCCGGACGGTGACCTGAGCACGGGCTATCTACGCATCGGCCTCGGCCATGCGGGCAGCAACGCCAACCTCGGTTGGTCAGGTCAGATCTATGGGCTACAAGGCATCGCCGGCTTCAGCAGTTCGGAAGAGCTGCATGAGCTCTCCTTTTATGGCGTCACCCCGGGTGAATCACGCGCACTGGGAGGAATCGTCTCCGCTGGCTGGCGGATTGATCCCAAGCTGCAGCTCAATGTGCGCGCCGCTGGCCAGGTGGCCTTCAACGAACTCACCAGCGACATGGGTTTTGCCCTCGGCAGTGATGTGGGCCTGAAAGGCTTACCCGGAACACTGATCAGCGGAGACAATGGCTGGCTCAGCACCGGCGAGCTGAACTGGACCTTCTGGCAGCAGAACGACAATGCCCTGCAGCTGGTGCCATTTATCGGTGTGGGGGGGATCCAGACCACCCGGGCCAAGGTGAGCATCCACGACACGATCGGGACAGGGGGCATCCTGCTGCGTTGGCTGCATGGGCAGCACTGGTCTGTGGAGCTTGGATGGAACGACCAGTTCCACGCCGACAACAACGCAGGCTTCTGGAAAGACTGGCTACTTGGCAGTGGCGCCTATGGCAAGGTCCGCTACCGCTTCTGAGCCTGAGTCAAAGCAGCAACCCGCGCTTCTCCAAGGGCTGTAGGTCGGCCAGGCGTAGGCGACCGGACTCCTCACTCACGGTTCCGCGGCTGCGCAGCTTGCTCAGGGTGCGAGAGGCGGTTTCCCGAGCCAGGCCGGCAATCAGAGCAATTTCCAGCTGCGCCAGATCAGGAATCGGCGCTTGAGGATCGTTATCCGCAGAACTCTTGCGTGCCAGATAGGCCAGCGCATCCAGCAGCCGGGTGGTCGCATCGGCTGTCTGGAGAGCAAAACGTCGGTTGAGATCCCGCAGCCTGGAGGCTTCCAGCTTGGCGAGAGCCAGCGCAAAACCAGCCTGCTTATCAAGCAAAGCTGCAAAAGGGGGAACTCTCAACTTCACCAGCCGAAGCGGTGTGAGCGCCACCACATCAGCCGAACGGGCATCACCATCGAGCGCTGCCATCTCGCCAAACACGTCTCCGGCACCCAGGAGCGACATCACCACTTCATCACCATCGGAGGTGTAGGTGCGCACCTTCGCCAAGCCATCACAAAGCAGAAAAAGCGACTCTCCCCAGTCCTGTTCCATCACGATCACCTGATCGGCCTGATGGGAGGATTCCCTGTGTCGATCAAGGATCTGATCAAGCTGATCGGGCTCCAAGCTTTCAAACAGGGAGATGGCCTGCAGATCGTCGCGGCTAAGCATGGTCGTCATGTTTGGATCGAAACCATCAGGACCACCCAGAGCAGCTTGCAGGCGAGGTGAAGACCCTGATCAAGAGCGAGGGAAAAACGAAATCTCCCCTTGCACCAATCGATGATCGCGTGCAGAACCATTTCCGCCAACCCAAGAACCGCAACTCCTGTGAGTAGTGCAACCGCTAGCCCATGGGTTGCGGCATGGGCAGTGAGCCACCAGCGCCAGTTCAGGGTGACGTCACCACCGGCAATCTTTTCGCGAGCCATGCGATCGGTCTGCAGCACAAAGTCGCAGACGAAGTGGCCCATACCCAGAAGGATCAGCAGGTTGAGTGCTGCGATGACGTTCGCCTCAACACCTCGACTTCAATGACGCTAGGTCAGTTCTTGCGGCCTGGATCAGCAATGTCGCCCAGCATGGGAAGGGACCGCACACCCAACCATGGGGGGCATTGAGCCACAACTCGAAGAGATCCGCGCCCGGCTGAGGCAACTGCTGAGCACGCACCACAGCCAGCTGCAACCGGAAACTCACACCCACGCAACAGACGACATTGTGATCAAACAAGGAGCACCCGCCGAACGGGTGTTTCTTGTGAGCAGTGGCGTGCTGGCGGTGGAGCACATCGAAGCAGGCAAACCAGCGCGCGTGCTCGCTCTGGTTCGAGAGGGCGACATCCTTGGAGAAATGGGATTATTCGGCGACAACCGTTACAGCGCTCAAGTCCGGGTTGAGGAGGGTCCCGCCAGCCTGCTGGCAGCCCGCAGTGACGACCTGCTCCAGGCTCTGTTGTTCGATACGGAATTGGTGCTGGAAATGCTGGCCCTCAGCGGGGCGCGCTGTCGCCAGGCCAACCACAACCAGGCCCTGCTACTCGATGCCATTCAGGCCCTGAGCACCAACGACAGTGCCGAACTGCAACGCTGCTGCTGCATCCTGGGCGAAAGCTCCGGCAGCCTGGCCAGCGCCGCCAAGCAGTTGGAGCTGATCCAGCAAAGGACGATGACACCGCAGCCCTGATGACAAGGCCTGCAGCAGACCAGCCACGAACAGACGGTGTCCGATGGGTCGTCTGTTGCCATCCAGATTCAGGTCAACGCCGTGGTCAGTTGCTCCCGGGCTGCCTCAAGGGCCCCATCCAAGGCCGCCCCGTCGCGACCACCGGCCTGGGCCAGGTTCGGGCGACCGCCGCCGCCACCGCCGCATTGCTTGGCAATCGCTCCGATGAACTTGCCGGCCTGCTGCCCCTTCGCGATCACCACCTTGCCGAAGGCAGCCACCAAAATGACCTTGCCAAGATCAGCCGGATCGGGGAGGCCACCGATCACCACCGCAGCACCATCCCCCAACTGATCCGCCAAGCTTTGGGCCGCCCCTTGCAGGCCGGTGCCATCGACCCCATCCAGCCGCTCCACAAGGAGCTGGGCATCTCCAACAGCCACCGCTTGCGCAGCTAGAGCAGCGGATTTGGCCACCGCAAGCTCTGCTTGAGCAGAGGCGAGCGCTTTAGCGGTGGTTTTGAGCTCCTCCTGAAGCGCTGTCACCCGCTCAACGATCTCGCCGGGTTGCGCCTTGAACCGATCCCCTAGCTGCTTCACCACCGCATCCCGCTCATTCAGGTAAGCGAGTACGGCAGCTCCGGCCACTGCTTCAATCCGGCGGATCCCTGCAGCCACACCGCTCTCGGCCACGATCTTGAACAGACCGATTTCTGCGGTATTCGCCACATGGGTGCCGCCGCAAAGCTCCATCGAGACTCCGGGAACATTCACCACGCGAACCACATCGGCGTACTTCTCACCAAACATGGCCACGGCCCCAGCCGCCTTGGCCCGCTCAATGGCCATCTCCTCTACCTGCAACGCATGGGCCTCGCTGATCCAGCCATTGATCAGCGCTTCAATCTGCTCAAGCTCCGCTGGCTTCACTGCTCGAGGACAGTGGAAATCGAAGCGAAGACGCTCAAAATCCACCAGCGAACCGGCTTGACCGATGCCGGGGTCGACGACTTGCTTGAGAGCCGCTTGAAGCAGATGGGTGGCGGTGTGATTGGCCTGCGCACGGCGACGACAGGCACGATCCACCTGACCATGCACCACGTCACCAATCGCAAGGGTGCCCCTGGCCACCCGTCCGCTGTGGACAAACACACTGCGATTGCGACTGACGCCATCGATCTCAACGATCAGGCCATTGCCATCTGGGCCATCGCCCACCAGCACACCGCGATCACCAACTTGACCGCCGCCCTCGCCATAAAAGGGGGTGGTATCAAGCACCAGCTGCACAGCATCACCAGCAGCGGCCTTCTGAGCCGGAGCTCCGTTCACCACCAGCGCCTGCACGCTGCTGCTCTGCTCCAGTAGCTCATAGCCCTGGAACGTCGTGGCCTCCAGCTCGGCGGCCACCTGATCAATGGCGTCCTGCAAGGTGAGGTCGATACTCACCGCGGCGGATTTTGCACGCTGGCGCTGCTCCTCCATCGCCGTTTCAAATCCGGCCAGATCAACCTCCAGCCCATGCTCCTCGGCGATCTCCTGCGTGAGCTCGAGCGGAAAGCCGTAGGTGTCGTAGAGCTCAAAGGCCTGTGCCCCTTTGATCTGGCTGGGATGAGCAGCGATCAGCTCCGCCAGCAGCTTCTCCCCTCGCTCCAAGGTTTCAAGGAAACGGGCCTCTTCTCTCTGCAACTCGGCAAGGATCACATCCCGACGCTCCACGAGCTGGGGATAGGCCTCCTGCATCAAGGCGATCGAGGCTTCCCCCATCGTGGTCAGGAAAGGCTTGCCAATGCCGACCAAGCGGCCATGGCGCACCACCCGACGGAGCAGCCGCCGCAGGATGTAGCCGCGACCGAGATTACTGGCGGTGACTCCATCACAGATCAACTGCACCACAGAACGGCTGTGGTCACCGATCACCTTCAAAGAGGTTTGCCCCTTCCCATCAAGCGCCGTGTAATCAACCCCGGCTAAATCTGCAGCCGTTTCAATCAGGGGATAGATCAGATCCGTTTCGTAGTTGTTCGGCACGCCCTGAAGGATCTGGGCCATGCGCTCCAGGCCCATGCCAGTGTCGATGTTGCGATTCGCCAGCGGCGTGAGCGTTCCCTCAGCGTCGCGGTTGTATTGCATAAACACGAGGTTGTAGAACTCGATGAAACGGTCGTCGTCCTCCAGGTCGATGCCGTCATCACCCAATTCGGGATTGAAGTCGTAATACATCTCCGAACATGGTCCACAGGGCCCGGTTGGACCGGAAGCCCAGAAGTTGTCGGCTTCATCCATGCGGATGATCCGCTTCGGACTGACACCGACCACATCCCGCCAGATCACCTCTGCCTCATCGTCTTCACGGAAGACACTGACCACCAGATTGCTCGGATCAAGACCGAAGACACCGGTACTCAGCTCCCACGCCCACTGGATCGCCTGCTCCTTGAAATAATCGCCAAAGGAGAAGTTCCCGAGCATCTCGAAAAACGTGTGATGGCGTGCGGTTCGCCCCACGTTTTCAATGTCATTGGTGCGGATGCACTTCTGACTGCTCGTGGCACAAGGGGCAGGTCGCTCCTGCTGGCCGAGAAAAATCGGCTTGAACGGCAGCATGCCCGCAATGGTGAGCAGCACCGTTGGGTCCTCAGGCACCAAAGAGGCACTGGGCATCCGCTTGTGACCCCGCTGCTCAAAGAAATCGAGAAACGCCGCTCGAATCTCGGCACCGCTGCGGGGACGCGCTGCACCAGAGCGCGACGATCGTGCAACAGCCATGGCGAATTCAGGCAGGAAAGTCGGGTCCAGCAGCCATGATCACCCCTGAGCCGCCGCAGACGTTGGCCGCCCCGCTTCCTGACACCACTCAGAGCCCCACCGACGCGCCGGGTCTGAACCGTGCCGCCCTGCGCTGGCGGTCGATCAGTTGGGCCCTGACCGCAGGCCTAGCAGCAGGACTGATCGGTCTGCCCTTTGGTGTCGAGATGGCTGTGCGATCCAGCGGCTGCGGCCTCTTTTATGGGTTGTTGGCCTTTCATCTTGAACGGGTCGATCCCGAGGACTCCCATCTCCAGGCAGGGCTTGTGGGAGCGATCTGCGGCGTCCGAAGTCTGGGGATGACCTTGCCTTCTCCTTTCGCCGGGGCAGATGCCCTGGCATCATTAGTGGTGGAACTCCTATTGGCGTGGTTGCCGTTGATCGGTAGCGCACTCCTGCTTCACGGAACCCAACGCATGCTGTCCGCGTCGCGGCCATGAGCCTGCTGCACGCCACCTGGCTTCCCGCCATTCGAACCCCCTCCAGCTCTGGGAGGCCTGCCCTACTCGTGTGGGCGGATACCTGGCGCGTGGCCGAGCCAGCAGGCCCAGGGGCGACGCCGGCAATCCATCCCTTCAGCCTCAGCCCCGACGACCTACGGGCCTGGCTGAGCGAACGCGACCTCCTACCCGACGGCATCATTGATGCCACGGCCTGCCTCACCCTGCCGAGCCGCACGGTGAAGCCGCGCAGAAAACGCGGCGAAGCAGCGGCTACAGACGACAGCGGTTGGACCGGACTTCCTCTTCAGGCTGGTGAGCCAATCCCCAAGCAAACCGAATGGTGGCCCTGGCAGGTGCAGGGTCTGGCGATTGAACCCGGAGCAGCCACGGCCTGGCTCGCGCGCCTACCCCTCTCGGGTCGACACCCCGACCTCGCCGACGAACTGCGCTGGTGGAGCCACATGCAGCGCTGGGCCCTCAGCCTGATCGCTAGGGGACGCTGGATTCCCCAGGTCGAATTAAGCAGAGGTGAGGGCTACCCCCACAGGGCGCGTTGGGTGCCCCTGCTCAACCGCGAAGACGACCGCCGCCGGCTGGAGGATCTTGCCGCCCGTCTACCTCTGGTCGCCACCTGTGCCCTGCCCTGGCGAGAACCGACAGGTCGGCGCAGCAACCGCACCACACGCTTAAGACCGGAGGCCATGCGCGCCGCCAACCCGGTTGCCAGCTGCCGGCCCCGCAGTGGTCGCCTACGGGTCGCCACCCTGCTGGAAGACCTGGTGGATGCCCAACTGCGTACAGGATTCACTCCTGACACAGAAGGACTGGATCCTCTACTGAGCGCCTGGCAGGACGCCCTGGGTTCTGACACGGGCGTGATTCATCTGGACGATGAAGAAGCTGAACGACTCGCCACCGCCAGCAACCATTGGCGCGAAGGCGTGGCCGGCAATGTGGCAGCCGCCAGGGCATGTCTTGAACTCGAAACCCCTGAAGACGGGGAGGACCTTTGGACACTGCGCTTCGCTCTGCAGGCCGAAGCTGATCCAACCCTGAAGCTGCCGGCAGGGGTGGCCTGGGCGGCAGGACCCCAGGGCCTGCAACTGGGTGAAATTGCGGTGGAACATCCCGGCGAGTTGCTGCTGGAGGGCATGGGCCGTGCCCTCACCGTGTTCGCGCCGATCGAGCGAGGGCTCGACAGTGCCACCCCCGAGGCCATGCAACTCACGCCAGCGGAAGCCTTTGTGCTGGTGCGCACCGCTGCCCGCCAATTGCGCGATGTGGGTGTGGGAGTGGAGCTGCCTCCAAGCCTCTCCGGTGGCCTAGCAAGCCGCCTCGGCTTGGCGATCAAAGCCGAACTTCCCGAACGATCCCGAGGCTTCACGCTCGGAGAAACCCTCGACTGGCAGTGGGAGCTGATGATCGGTGGCGTCACCCTGACGCTGCGGGAACTCGAGCGGTTAGCGGGTAAACGCAGCCCCTTGGTGCGGCACAAAGGCGCCTGGATCGAGCTGCGTCCCAACGACCTCAAAAATGCCGAGCGGTTCTGTGCAGCCAACCCAGAACTCAGCCTCGATGACGCCCTGCGCCTAACGGCGACAGAAGGCGACACTCTGATGCGGCTGCCGGTGCATCGCCTTGAAGCCGGCCCTCGTCTGCAGGCAGTTCTCGAGCAATACCACCAGCAAAAAGCGCCAGACCCGCTCCCGGCTCCGGAAGGGTTCTGTGGCCAGCTAAGGCCCTATCAAGAGCGCGGGCTGGGCTGGCTGGCCTTCCTACACCGCTTTGATCAAGGGGCCTGCCTGGCCGACGACATGGGCCTCGGCAAAACGATCCAGCTGCTGGCGTTTCTGCAACACCTCAAAGCCGAACAGGAACTGAAACGGCCGGTGCTGCTTGTCGCCCCCACCTCAGTGCTAACCAACTGGAAACGGGAAGCGGCCGCGTTCACACCAGAACTGATGGTGAAGGAGCACTACGGGCCACGCCGGCCTTCCACCCCGGCGGCCCTCAAGAAATCCTTGAAGGACATTGACATGGTGCTCACCAGCTACGGCCTGCTCCAACGCGATAGCGAGCTGCTGGAAAGCATCGACTGGCAAGGAGTCGTGATCGATGAAGCCCAGGCCATCAAGAATCCCAGTGCGAAGCAGAGCATGGCTGCCAGGGATCTAGGCCGCCCCGGCCGCAGCAGCCGTTTCCGCATCGCCCTCACCGGCACACCAGTGGAAAACCGAGTAAGTGAACTCTGGGCCCTGATGGATTTCCTCAACCCACGGGTGTTGGGGGAGGAAGACTTCTTCCGCCAGCGCTATCGCATGCCGATCGAGCGCTATGGCGACATGTCATCACTGCGCGATCTCAAATCCCGGGTGGGACCCTTCATCCTGCGTCGACTCAAGACCGACAAAGCGATCATTTCCGACCTGCCCGAAAAAGTGGAACTGAGCGAATGGGTGGGGCTCAGCAAGGAGCAGAAATCGCTCTATGCCAAAACCGTTGAAGACACGCTCGACGCGATCGCACGAGCACCACGCGGCCAACGTCATGGCCAGGTGCTGGGGCTGCTCACCAAACTGAAGCAGGTCTGCAATCACCCGGCCCTGGCTTTAAAGGAAAAGCAGCCCGACGAGGATTTCCTCAAGCGTTCAGCCAAGCTGCAACGGCTGGAAGAGATCCTGGAAGAGGTGATCGAAGCAGGGGATCGGGCCCTGTTATTTACCCAGTTCGCCGAATGGGGCCATCTGCTCCAGGGCTACCTGCAACGGCGCTGGCGCAGTGATGTTCCCTTCCTGAGCGGCAGTACAAGCAAAAGCGAACGGCAGGCCATGGTGGATCGCTTCCAAGAAGACCCCCGAGGACCGCAACTGTTCCTGCTCTCGCTCAAGGCCGGAGGCGTGGGCCTCAACCTCACCCGGGCTAGTCACGTGTTTCATATCGACCGCTGGTGGAACCCAGCCGTTGAAAATCAGGCCACCGATAGGGCCTACCGCATCGGCCAAACCAACCGGGTGATGGTGCACAAATTCATCACCAGCGGCTCAGTGGAGGAGAAGATAGATCGCATGATCCGCGAGAAATCACGGCTCGCCGAAGACATCATTGGCTCCGGCGAAGACTGGCTCGGCGGCCTGGACATGGGCCAGCTGAAGGAACTCGTAAGCCTGGAGGACTCCTGACCCATGACCATCACACCGTCGAATCACGGCATCAACACCTCCCTTGGCGATGAGGGGCTGGGGCAACAGCCCTGGTGGGTGGAGCAGTGGATGGAGCTGATCAACTCCTACCGCTACAAGAAACGGTTGGAACGTGCCTGGACCTATGCACGCGAAGGCAACGTCACCTCGATCCGATTCGAAGGCAGACGCGTGCATGCCCGGGTGCAAGGCACTGGTGAAGATCCCTACAAGGTGAAACTCTGGCTGGATGTTCTCAACGATGAGGACTGGCGCTATGTGCTCGAAGCGCTCACCCAAAAAGCGCGGTGGTCTGCCCAGCTGCTGGCGGGGATCATGCCAGCCGACATTGAGCGAGCCTTCGCCGCCAGCGGCCGGCGTCTCTTCCCCTTCAAGTTGCAAGAAGTGCGAAGCGAATGCAGCTGTCCAGACAAGGCCAATCCCTGCAAACACATCAGTGCGGTCTATTTCCTGATGGGGGAACGCTTCAGCGAAGACCCATTTGTGCTCTTCCAACTGCGAGGTCGTACCCGCACGAAACTGCTGGAAGACCTGGCTGAATACCGCCGCAAGGCCCTGGAAACCCTGGCTGCAGAAGCGGCAAAGCATGCAGACGCCCCCTCTGATCCCAGCGAAAGCACCGTCAGCACAGACAACGAGCAGCCGACACCACCCCACCCCGCGGTGCTCGATCCCACCCTCTGGTGGCGATACGACGCCAGCCTCGATGCCGATTTGGTGGTGATCACTCCGGCGATGGAAGGCGACACCGGTCTCGATGCCGCCGGTGAGCTGCCGCTGGCAGAGGAACCCCGTTTCCCAAACTCCAAACAGCAGTTCCTCAACCATCTGCGCTCACAGGGCCAGGCCCTCGGCCAACAGGCACTGATCGCCGCCATGACTGCAGGCGGTGGCTGAACAGCACGCACCCTGGCTTAGCCCAGACAGTCGGGCCTGGGCTGCGCGCATTCGGCGCTCCCACAGCCATGCCTTCAGGCGGCCGCTACTGGCGAATCGGCACAACTGCAGCCCTAACGCGAGGGTGAGCTGCCAAGAGCTGTTTGCTGCACCGTGGCCGGTGCTAGCCCATAACGACAGCAGCGACCCTGCACTCGTGTATGCCAATGCTGCGGCCCTCAAGCTGTGGCAGAGGCGCTGGGCGCAGATGGTGGGGATGCCCTCGCGGCTCACCGCACCCGAGAAGGAACGCCGCGAACGGGCCCAAGCCCTGGGCAATGCTCGCCAGCAGGATGCCTACCAGGGCTATAGCGGCATCCGCATCGACAGCCAGGGGCACCGCTTTGTGATCAACAACGCCCGTATCTGGACCCTTTGGGATCTGAATGGACAACGCTGCGGTCAAGCCGCAACCTTTGCCAGCTGGCATTGGCTTTAAGCAATAACAACAACAAGCCTGACTGCATTCGTGATTGCAGCGTGATTGGCCAATGCCCTGCTCAAAATGAGTTTCGGTTTTCACACCAACCTTGTCGTACCAACCGAACTCTGTCGTCGAGGCCGAACCGAAATGGACGGTTCTCCGACTCCTCAGGTTCATTCAAATTGCGCAGATTGACGTTGCGGGTGACACGAACCACCCCGTTTGTTTCAACCATTGGAGACTATCCATGATCACCCTTCGTCAATCACCTTTCGATCTACTTGAGCGTCTTGAGCAACAGGTGGCCCAGGCCGAACGTGTGCCTGCAGCTGAAGTGCTGGAGCATGCCGACGGTTACACCGTGCGACTCGAATTGCCCGGTGTCGATCGCGACTCCATCGACGTGAAAGCCACCGATCGCAGCCTTGTGATTAGCGCCGAGCGCCACGCCAGCCTGGATCCCGCCCTCGAAAACAACCCTCAACAACTCTTGAGCGAGTTCCGCCCTGGCAACTGGAGCCGCAGCTTCCGGTTCAGCCAGCCACTGGATCGAGACCAACTACGGGCCAGCTACCGCGATGGCATTCTCGAGATTCAGGCCGCCAAAGCCGACAACCGCACCACCGTGTCGGTGACGGTGGAGAGCTGAACGCCAAGGCATGAGAACACCAAGAGATCTCACCCAGGTGACAGGAGAACGATCCGGCCCTCCGCTTCGGCGGAGGGTTTTTGTTTGATACAAAGAAAACCGATTCGTTGGTGATCGATAAGCTTCTGAGCAAGCAACCGTCGCCGCCACTGGCGACCAACGCAGGAGCACGCCATGCAACGTCGGCAGCTGCTCCGGACCAGTGGGAAAGCGCTTGCCGCTGCAGCTGGAGCCGGAGCCTTGAGTGCCTGCACGATCCGTCGTGCCGAACACAACCGCAGCAGCGGCCTGCCACAGGTGCGCTGGCGCATGGCCACCAGCTGGCCCGTGTCCCTCGACACGATTTATGGAGGCGCCGAAACCATCTGCAAACGGGTGGAGGTGATGAGTGGCGGTGGCTTCCAGATTGAACCCTTTGCAGCCGGCGAGATCGTTCCAGGACTGGAGGTGTTGGATGCGGTGCAGGCCGGCTCAGTGGAATGCGGCCACACCGCCAGTTACTACTTCATAGGCAAGAACCCTGCCTTCGCCTTCGGCACAGCGGTGCCCTTCGGCCTCTCAGCCCAGCAACAAAATGCCTGGCTTTATCAAGGGGGCGGCAACGAAGCGATGGACGCCCTCTTCGCCGATTTCGGGGCCAAGAGCTTTCCGGCCGGCAACACCGGCGGCCAGCTAGGCGGATGGTTCAAACGACCGGTTGAAGGCCTCACCTCCCTCAAAGGGTTGAAAATGCGCATCCCTGGCCTGGGGGGCAAAGTGATGGCCCGCCTGGGGGTGAACGTGCAGGTGCTGCCAGGAGGTGAGATTTACCTGGCCCTGGAACGGGGAGCCATTGATGCCGCCGAATTCACCGGCCCCTACGACGACGAGAAGCTGGGCCTGCCCAAAGCAGCGAAGTACTACTACTACCCGGGTTGGTGGGAACCGGGGCCCAGCCTCACAGCTCTGGTGAACCGCAAAGCCTGGGCTGATCTTCCCGAGGAATACAAAGCGATGTTCAGCACCGCCTGCTACGAGGCGAATCTGGGCATGCTGAGCAAATATGAGCAGCGCAATAGCGAAGCGCTGCTGCGGCTCCGCCGTCAGGGCATCAAGCTCGAGGTTTATAGCGATGACATCCTCAAGGCGGCCCATGAAGCCACTGGTGAAATGTTCGCGGAACTGGCTTCAGACGATCCTGGCTTCCGGGATCTGCTCGAACGCTGGCGTCTCTTCCGACGCGAAACTCTGAACTGGAACCGGATCAATGAACTGCCGCTGGCGCAGTTCAACACCAACACCGACGAGGTGAGCCCATGAGCGGCCTCTCAGCAGGTTTGGTGCGGTGCTTCGATCGCCTCAATGCCGCGGCCGCTTGGCTGGCGCGCTGGGCCGTTCTGCTGATGCTCGCCATTGGCATCTGGAATGTGATTGGCCGCTATGTGGGATCCGCCATCGGCCTCAATCTCAGCTCGAATGGTCTGATCGAGGCCCAGTGGTATCTCTTCGACCTGATCTTTCTGCTGGGCCTTGGCTGGACCCTTCAGAAGGGGGGCCATGTGCGCGTGGATGTGCTGCAAAGCCGCTGGTCAACACGGCGCCGTAACCGCCAGGAACTGAATGGAATCCTGCTGTTGCTCCTGCCCTTCGCCTTTGGGGTGATGGCGATCTCCATCGATCCGGCCCTCCGTTCCTGGAGCATCGGCGAGATGTCGCCTGACCCAGGAGGTCTGCCGCGCACCTGGGTGAAATCCCTTGTGCCCATTGGCTTTCTGCTGCTGGGACTTCAAGGCATTGCCGAAGCGTTGCGCCTGCGTTGGGCTCTGCGGAACCCCAACGCCACCACCCAAGTGGACGAGACGAACCAAAACGGAGGCGCAACACTGTGATTGAGATCGAAGCTCTCGGCTGGGTCATCAGCTTCGACCCTTCCGCCGTGCTCGCCCCCGGCATGTTCCTGGCGTTGATCGTGGCCCTGCTGAGTGGCTTCCCGGTGGCCTTCTGCCTTGGGGGCATCGGGGTGATCTTCGCCTTGCTGGGGGTGCTGAGCGGCGAAATCGAACCTCAGTTCGTCACCGCCCTGCCTCAGCGAATCCTGGGGATCATGGCGAACTTCACGCTGCTCGCCATCCCTGCGTTCGTGTTCATGGGCTCCATGCTCGAAAGTTCGGGCATCGCCGAACGGCTGCTGGAAACCATGGGTCGTCTGCTGGGACGGCTGCGCGGTGGCCTCGCCCTAGCCGTGGTGCTGGTGGGCTCGTTATTGGCAGCAACCACGGGCGTTGTGGCGGCCACCGTCACAACCATGGGCCTGATCTCCCTTCCGGCCATGCTGCGAGCTGGTTACGACAAAAGCCTCGCTACCGGTGTGATCGTGGCCTCCGGCACCCTCGGTCAGATCATCCCGCCCAGCATCGTGTTGGTGGTGCTCGGAGACCAACTGGGAATCTCCGTTGGCGATCTGTTCATCGGCGCTCTGCTGCCCGGTCTGCTGATGGCGGCTGTCTTTGCCATCTATGTCTTGGTCATCAGTGCCCTGAAACCGGAACTGGCACCCCAACTGCCCCCCAACACCGCCGGGCCTAGCCATCCGCTTCAACTGATTCAGTCGGTGTTTCCTCCCATTGCCCTGATCTTCGCCGTCCTGGGCAGCATCTTCTTTGGTATCGCCACCCCCACCGAAGCAGGGGTGATCGGCGCCGTTGGCGCCATGCTGCTGGCCGCCCTCAATGGCGGCTTCAGCCGACAGCAACTCTCCAATGTGTGTGAGAGCACCATGCGCACCACCGCCATGGTGATGGCGATCCTGATGGGCTCCACCGCCTTCAGCCTGGTCTTCCGTGGCGTCGGCGGTGATCAACTCATTTCCGATCTGCTGCTCAACCTCCCTGGCGGCAGGGTGGGCTTTCTGGTGTTCAGCATGCTGATCATCTTTCTGCTCGGCTTCTTTATCGATTTCTTCGAGATCGCCTTCATCGCCGTACCGCTCCTGCTACCAGCAGCCCGGCAGCTGCTGGGGCCGGAGGCCCTGGTGTGGTTTGGCGTCATGATCGGCGCCAACCTGCAAACCTCCTTCCTCACACCTCCATTCGGCTTCGCCTTGTTCTACCTGCGCGGCGTGGCACCCGAGGGAGTGAGCACACGCGACATTTATCGGGGGGCGCTTCCCTTCGTTGGCCTGCAGGTGGCCGTACTGGCGTTCATCATCGCCGTGCCGGGCCTGGTCGACTGGCTACCCCGCCTTGCCGCTGCTCTGACCCCAACGCCGCTCACCTAAGGAGCTCCGTAGAGTTCGATCAGAACAGGATTCGACCATGGTGACGGCAAGTCTCAGCAGTCCAGACCCTTCTGCTGTGGCTCCGCGACTGTCTCTGCAATGCGAAGCGATCGCAACCGACACCAGCACGATCCGCTCGCTCGACTGGGAGCGCAGTCGCTTCGACATCGAATTCGGGCTGCGCAACGGCACCACGTACAACAGCTTTCTGGTGCGAGGTGAACGCACCGCCCTGATCGACACCAGCCACGCCAAATTTCGCGACACCTGGATTCCCCTCCTTCAAGAGCAGATCGATCCCAAGGCCATTGATGTCCTGATCGTGAGCCACACCGAACCGGACCACTCCGGTCTGATCGGTGATCTGATCGATCTCAATCCCGACATCGAGATTGTCGGTTCAAAGGTGGCGCTCCAGTTCCTCAAAGATCAGGTGCACAGGCCCTTCAGCTCCCGCGCAGTCAAGAGTGGCGAGACGCTTGATCTCGGCACGAATGCCGACAGTGGCATGCACCACTGCATCGAGTTCCTCAGTGCCCCGAATCTGCACTGGCCAGACACGATCTTCTCGTTCGACCACGGCACTGGAATCCTCTACACCTGTGACGCCTTCGGCCTGCATTACTGCTCCGACGACGTCTTCGATCGTGATCCCGGCGCCATCGCCCCAGACTTTCGCTTCTATTACGACTGCCTGATGGGGCCGAATGCCCGCAGCGTGCTGCAGGCACTGAAGCGGATGGATGGTCTACCTGAGATCAACACCATTGCCGTCGGTCACGGACCGCTGCTGCGTCATCACCTCAGCCACTGGGTGAGCGACTACCGCGAGTGGAGCGGCCAGCGCAGCAAGGGGGAGAGCTACGCGGCGGTTTGTTATCTCAGCCAATACGGCTTTTCAGACCGGATCAGTCAGGCGATTGCGCATGGCATCGGCAAGGCAGACGCCCAGGTTCAGCTCGTGGATCTAAGGGCCACTGATCCACAGGAATTAACAGCACTGATCGGCGATGCCAAAGCCGTCGTGGCACCCACCTGGCCGGCGCAACCGGATAGCGAGCTGCAAGCATCGATCGGCACTCTTCTGGCCGCCCTTCATCCCAAGCAGCTGGTAGGGGTCTATGACGCCTTCGGCGGTAACGACGAACCGATCGATGCGGTCGCCGACCAGCTGCGCAGTCAGGGCCAGAAGCAAGCGTTTGCACCGCTACGGATTCGCCAGCTGCCCCAAGGCAATGACTACCAGCGCTGCGAGGAATCGGGAACCGACCTCGGCCAACTCTTGACCAAGGCCAAAACGATCGCAGCGATGAAAAGCCTGGACGGCGAGCTGGACAAGGCCCTCGGCCGCATCAGTGGTGGGCTGTATGTCGTCACTGCCAGCCAAGGAGAGGGTGAATCAAGCCGCCGAAGCGCCATGGTCGCCAGTTGGGTGAGCCAGGCCAGCTTCAAGCCACCGGGCCTCACGGTCGCCGTCGCCAAGGACCGAGCCATCGAAGCCCTGATGCAAGTGGGAGATCGCTTTGTTCTCAACGTGCTGCGTCAGGACAACCACCAACAACTGCTGCGTCATTTCCTCAAGCGTTTTCCTCCCGGCGCCGATCGCTTCTCCGGGGTGAATGTGCTGGACAACGCGGCCGATGGCGGTCCAGTACTCAGTGAGGCCCTGGCCTACCTGGGTTGCCGTGTGGAACAGCGCATGGAAGGTCCCGACCACTGGATCATCTATGCCGTCGTGGAGCAGGGCAATGTGTCCGACAGTGACGCCAGCACGGCAGTGCACCACCGCAAAGTTGGCAATCACTACTGAGAGCCATGCAGCATTGGCCTCGACCAGCTCCGGTCCTCAGACCATCCGACAGGATCTGAAACAGCTTTGAGCACACCAGACAAGTTTTCACCTGAAGCCGAGCTGTTTCTCGACAGCTGTGAGAGCCCACACGCGCTCGCTCGCGCCATTGATGGGCGCGAATCCAAACGGTTTGGCCTGCTGCTGAAAGCCAATCAGCGCATCATTCGCAGCAACAAGATCAGGGCACTGGCCGTGTATTGCATCGGGCTCACGCTCGGTGCCCTCTCGGGCAAAAGCATGGCGCTCGTCTATCTCAGCCTGTTCCTGATCGTCATCCTGTTGCTGCTCAGCAGACGCAAAAAAGACAGAGCCATCAACCAGGCGGTCGAGTCACGGATCAGCACCCTCCGCAAGCTCGGACTGATCAATGTCTGCCTCTCCCAGCACCACGACAAGGACATCAAACAGATGGAATTAGCTCTGGGGCTCAGACCACTGCCAGAACATGAACGAGGATCGTGAACGATGACGGCAGCAACGATGGAGAACCGGGCCTCAGACCAGTGTCAGGTGCTGAACCTACCGATCACGAATGGACTGATCAGCCTGCGTGCGCTGAGCCCCCAGCGTCTACGTTTCGAGCTGGAATACGCCCTGGAGCGGGGGAGCACCGCCAATAGTTTCCTGTTCGACGCTGGTGTCGACAGCCACGGCACGGAACAGCCCGCGGTGCTGGTCCACCCACCAGGTGGGGCCTATGCCGATGTGTTCCTACCTGCCCTGGCCGAAGCACTGCCTGAGGATTGCGACACGCTGCAGGTGGTGGTTGGTCACGTCAACCCCAACCGGGTTGCCCTGCTGCGTGCCCTGGCCGACACCTATGCCCAGCTGAGCCTGATCTGCTCCAACCCGGGGGCCAAATTGCTGCAAGAGCTTTGGCAGCAACGGAAACCGCTCTCGCCAGGAGAACCAGACAACCGGCCGCCTCTGCCGTCTCTGCCGACGCTGCAGGTCGTCCGTCAGGAGCAGCGCATTCCGCTCAGCCACGGCCACAGCCTGCAACTGCTGCCAGCCCCCACCCCTCGCTGGCCAGGTGGCCTGCTCGCCTTTGAAGAGAGCGAAGGCCTGCTGATGAGCGACAAGCTCTTGTCAGCCCATGTGTGCACATCGGAGTGGGCAGAGAGCAGCCGCAACGCCACCGAAGAAGAGCGACGGCACTTCTACGACTCTCTGATGGCACCGATGGCCACCCAAGTGGACGCGGTGATCGAACGGCTTGAGGAGCTCGACATCCGCACGATCGCGCCAGGCCATGGCCCCGCCATTGAAGACAGCTGGCGCAGTTTGCTCAGCGACTACCGACGTTGGGGTGAAAGCCAGCAAAAAGCTGCCCTGAATGTGGCCCTGCTGTTCGCCAGCGCTTACGGCAACACCGCTGCGATCGCCGATGCTCTGGCCCGTGGCGTCAGCCGCACCGGTGTTCGTGTGACCAGCCTCAACTGCGAATTCACTCCTGCTGATGAGCTAGTGGCCACCATCCGTTCCGCCGATGCAATTCTGATCGGCTCGCCGACGCTGGGGGGACACGCCCCTACGCCCATCGTTTCGGCGCTGGGGACGGTGCTGGCAGAGGGGGATCGCAACAAACCCGTGGGGGTGTTCGGCAGCTTCGGCTGGAGCGGTGAAGCCCTCGATCTGCTGGAGAGCAAGCTGCGCGATGGCGGCTTCAGTTTCGGCTTCGAACCGATCCGAATCAAATTCAGCCCCGATGCCGCCACGGTGCACACCCTGGAAGAAACCGGCACCCGTTTCGCCCGTGGCCTGCAGCAGGAGCAACGCAAACAACAGCGCCGCAGCGCCGGTGGCCTGAGCGAAAGCCGCAGTGATCCCGCCGTGCTTGCCCTGGGCCGGGTGGTCGGCTCACTCTGCGTGCTCACCGCCAGAAAAGGTCAGGAAAACACAGCCCTAACGGGAGCCATGGTGGCCAGCTGGGTGAGTCAGGCCAGCTTCACACCACCTGGAATCACCGTGGCTGTCGCCAAGGACCGTGCTGTGGAAGCCCTGCTGCACAAGGGGGATCGCTTTGCCCTGAACGTGCTGGCAGAGGGTCGCGAAACCAGCACGATGAAACAGTTCCTGCAGCCCTTTTCCCCAGGGGCCGATCGCTTCGCAGGCCTGGAACTCTCCAGCAGTCCTTATGACCAACCACTGCTCCCCGAAGCCCTTGCCTGGCTTGACGGCGAAGTGAAACAGCGGATGGAATGTGGTGACCATTGGCTGATCTACGCCGAGGTGAGCCACGGCAGCCTGCTCGACAGCGAGGCGACGACGGCGGTGCACCAACGACGCAGCGGTGCCAACTACTGAGACATCAAGACGCGGAGCACCCCGAGAGGAGCTAACTCATAGTCGTTATGACTTAGGGCTACGATGAGGGCATCGACTCCCACCCTCTCTCCATGGACCTCTCCAAACCCACGACCCACGCCAACCTCGAAGCCGCCTTCGGGGGCGAGAGCATGGCCAACCGCAAATACCTCTTCTTTGCCGATGTGGCCAAGAAGCTGGGGCACAGCGAACTGGCCAAACTCTTTCGCGACACCGCCGCCCAGGAAACCGAACACGCCTTCGCCCACTTCCGCCTGCTCCACCCCGAGCTGGTGGTGAATGATCCCGCCACGCTCAGCGACGCCGACAAGCAGGCCCTACTCAGCCGCTGCCTGGAGTTGGCGATCGAAGGTGAAACCTATGAATTCACCACCATGTATCCAGAGTTCGCCGCCCAAGCGCGCAGCGATCGGGATGGTGGCGCCGCAGCGGAATTCAACGACCAGATCGATGAATCCAAGGAGCACGCCGGCATCTTCCACACCGCCGCCAAAAATTTCGGCCTACTGGCTCCGATCGAGCAGCACCACGCCGAGCGCTATGGGGTGGCCCTACAGGCATTTCAGGGCAAAGGAACTGCAGGCGAAGCCTCCGAGCCCGTGCCAGGCCAATGGATCTGCAAGCTGTGCTCGATGATTTACGACCCCGCCGTAGGCGACCCAGATTCCGGCATCGCAGCTGGTACTCCCTTCGAAGCCATTCCTGACGACTGGCAGTGTCCGATCTGCGGCGCCCGCAAAGCCAGCTTTGTGCCCTACCGGGAAGCAGAGCTGAAAACAAACTGAACAAGGGCTAGGGCGTTCAGACTTCAGACCTGCGCGCCCTGCCTTGAAGTGATGCTCTCTTCTGCCCCAGGCCTACTGGTGATCGCTGCCAGCAACGGTGAGAACCTCAAGCTGGCACAGCGATTCGTTGAAGCCACCCAAAAGCTCGACACCACCGCAGACCTGCTTGATCTCACCACGATCGACCTTCCCCTCTTCACCCCCCGGGCCCAACAAGGAGAAACACCGGCCGCCATCGCAGCTCTCCAGGCACAACTGTTAGCAGCACCACGATGGGTGATCTGCGCTCCGGAATACAACGGCTCGATTCCGCCCTGCCTAACCAACGCGATCGCCTGGTTATCGGTGCAAGGGGACGACTTCAGGGCCCTATTCAATGGCCGGCCAATCGCGATGGCGACCTTCTCAGGCGGTGGCGGCATGGAACTGCTGCTGTCGCTGCGCATCCAGCTCACCCACCTCGGCGCCCAAGTGGTGGGCCGCCAGTTGCTCAGCAACCATGCCAAACCCCCGAAAGACGACAGCATCGCCGACCTGCTGCAGCGTCTTCTGCAAATGACACCTCTCCAACTCTGAGCCGATCACGCGGCATCACCTCCCCAACGGCGAAGCCATGACCGAACCAGCATCGATCAGTGATTCCGACCTGGTGCTCCGCCCTGCCGGAGAACGCTTCCACAGCGAGCGAGGCTGGCTCAACTCTTGGCACAGCTTTTCCTTTGCAGGTCATCACCATCCCGATTGGATGGGCTTCGGACCGCTGCAGGTGATCAACGACGACGTGATCGCGGCAGGCCAGGGCTTTGGCATGCATCCCCACCGCGACATGGAAATCATCACCGTGATGGTGGAAGGCCAACTCAACCATCGCGACTCGATGGGTCACAGCGGGGTGATTCACGCTGGCGATGTGCAGCGCATGAGCGCCGGCACGGGCATCGTGCACAGCGAAGTGAACGAAGGAGACGTGCCCTGCAGGCTGCTGCAGGTTTGGATCGAACCAGACGAACTTGGCCTCTCGCCGAGCTACGAACAACGCCAAATCGCCATCGGCACCGACTGGACACCGCTGATCGCTCCGAACCAGCCAGAGGTGATGGCGATCGCCAGACCCGTGCAGATCTGGCGTGCCCAGCCCCCAGTCGGCGCAGAGCTGCCCCTGCCTGCGTTTGGTGACGAGAACGCCTGGATCCAAATGATCGACGGCAACGCCGAGCTCACAGGCGAAGCAGCAAACGCACCCATCCAGCTGGGGCGGGGCGACGGCATCGGCCTGCTCAAAAGCACCACCCACTGCAGCCTGCGCAGCAGCAGTGGCAGCAGCAGTGATCGTTGCGATGCCCTGCTGTTTCTCCTGAGCTGATGGGTCCGACAGGGGCACACACCATCCCTAGCGCCCAGCAACAAGCCGACCAGCATCAACGTTGATGACATAGGTAGCGTAAGTAACAACATTTCCTAGCCAGATACCCTCTCCAGAAAAGGAAAGCAGACTTTTCGTGGCAGCCTGATTGCAATCAATCAGTTGATCCCAAAGAGATTGAAAAATTCTCTTGCACACCACATCTTGTGCCCTGAAATAGCAAGGTGCTCAAGCCCCGCGGACCTCGATGAGATCTGACATCGCTCTCAAAACGATTCGGTACAGCGGCTTCGTGCTGGTGGAGCAGGCCAACCACTCATGGCAAGTGAGGCCGGAACGCAGCCCGATGACTGTTCTTCCTTTTCGGACACCCACCTGCTCGCTGGAGGATGTGAAAGCACTCATCGACTGGAAACTGTCTCAGGAGGAGCAGCTGATCAGGGTCGCCTGACACCCTGCAGCTCCTCCTTCAAACAGTTCAGGCAGCCTGAGGAGGCGGGGTTGGCGAATCCTGCAGCTGGAATGGAAGCACCAGGGTGGCCCAGCGCTCAGGCCGTTCAGGACGCTGACGACGCGCTTGACGCACGCCGAAAGGAACGCGCACGACGTTGGTGCCTTCCATTTGCAGGGTGTGACCCCGCTCAAGAGCCGACTCCAAACAATCAGGCAACGCCGGTGTGGTGGATTTGATGGTCATGGTCCCCCTGCGATGAAGCAGATGCCGAACAGTGTGCAAACACTTTTCGTTCTACAGAGAAAACCGAAAGGTATTTTTTCGATTTCGATGAAAATTTAACCTGACAGCTGCTGATCCGCCAGATCTGCCACTGAAGGACAGGTGCAGACAAGGTTGCGATCGCCGTAAGCGTTATCGATGCGGGCAACATGGGGCCAGAATTTGTACTCACGCTGATCCGCCAAGGGAAAGGCGGCCTGGGCTCGGCTGTATGGCCGATCCCAGCTCTCAGCAGTCACGGCCGCAAGAGTATGGGGAGCCCGCTTCAGCGGGTTATCGGTTGGATCACTGGCGCCGGTTTCGATCGCCGCCGCTTCGGCCCGGATCGCGATCATTGCTTCACAGAACCGATCCAGTTCAGGCAGGCTTTCACTTTCAGTCGGCTCCACCATCACGGTGCCGGCCACAGGCCAGCTCACGGTTGGGGCATGGAAGCCGTAGTCCATCAGGCGCTTGGCGATGTCATCCACCTCAAGGCCTGCTGTGCGCTTGAGCTCGCGCAGATCAAGGATGCATTCATGGGCCACTAAGCCGCCTTCACCACGGAAGAGCACCGGGAAATGCGGATCAAGCCGCCGGGCCATGTAATTCGCGGCAAGAAGAGCGATCGCGGTGGCCTTGCGCAGGCCATGCGGACCCATCAGACGCAGGTACATCCAACTAATCGGCAGGATGCCGGCACTGCCCCAGGGCGCGGCCGACACCGCACTGATTGCCTCGTTGCCACCACATGCAGCCAGGGGGTGCCCAGGCAGGAAGGGGAGCAGATGCTCCGCCACACCAATCGGTCCAACACCGGGCCCGCCGCCGCCGTGGGGAATGCAGAAGGTCTTATGCAAGTTCAGATGACAGACATCGGCTCCATAGGCTCCGGGCCGGCACAAGCCCACCTGGGCATTGAGATTGGCGCCGTCGAGATACACCTGACCACCGTGGGCATGCACACAGGCACAGATCTCGCGGATCCCCGGTTCGAAGACACCGTGGGTGGAGGGGTAGGTGACCATCAAGGCCGCCAGACGCTCGCCGTGCTGCTCGGCCTTGGCCTGCAGATCGACGAGATCAATATTGCCGTGCTGGTCGCAAGCGACCGGTACCACCCGCAAACCTGCCATCACTGCACTGGCCGGGTTGGTGCCGTGGGCGCTGGTAGGAATCAAACAAACATCCCTGCCCACGTCACCGCGGGAGAGATGCCAGGCTCGGATCACCAACAAGCCGGCGTATTCCCCCTGAGAACCGGCATTGGGCTGCAGCGACACGCCTGCAAAGCCAGTAAGAGCAGCCAACCAAGTTTCCAGATCGGCCACCATCTGGCTCAGACCAGCCAGCTGTTCCGGCGGAGCAAATGGATGCAGGGCAGCGAATCCATGCCAACTGACTGGAGCGAGCTCAGCAGCAGCATTGAGCTTCATCGTGCAGCTGCCCAGGGGAATCATGCTGTGCACCAGCGACAGATCCCTACTCACCAGCTTCTGGATGTAGCGAAGCAGCTCCGTTTCGCTGCGATGGTGATGAAAGACCGGTTGCTGAAGCCAGGTGTCCTCGCGTAGGGGAACACCGGGGAGAGCCGCTTGTAGCGCCGCATCTCCAAGCAACACCGGCAGCGCATCGCCAGCCGGCGGCAGCGGGGCAGCGCCGGCCGCCTGGGCCAGAATCGCCAGCAGGGCATCAACCTCCGCAGCATCGCTGCATTCATCCAGGCTGATCCCGAAGCCCTCGGCTTGATCTGGAGCAGCACCATCGGGGAGGACCCGCAGGTTGTATCCCTGTTCCGTCGCCAGACGATGCACGGCAGGAGCCTGCACACACCGCACATCCACACCGTCAAAACGACAGCCCGCGGCCAAGGGATAACCCAATTGGCGCAGCCCTGCTTCCAATCGAAGGCGGAGATCGACAAGCTGTCGAGCGATCGCCTCCAAGCCATCCGGTCCATGGTGAACCGCATAGAAGGACGCCATCACCGCCAACAACACCTGGGCGGTGCAAATGTTGCTCGTGGCCTTGTCCCGTCGGATGTGCTGCTCACGGGTCTGAAGGGCGAGCCGCAACGCTGGCCGCCCTTCCGCATCGCGGGACTGACCGACGATCCGTCCCGGCACCTGACGCTTGAAGGCTTCACGGGTTGCGAAAAAAGCAGCATGGGGACCACCGCCCCCCATGGGAACACCGAAACGCTGGGCACTGCCCACGGCGATGTCGGCCCCCAGCTGACCCACCGGGGCCAGCAGCACCTGGGCAAAGGGATCGACCGCAACCGTCGCCAGAGCCTGATGGGCATGGGCCTGGGCGATGACTGCGGTTGGATCCCACAGCCGGCCGCAACGACCGGGAAGCTGCAGCAACATGCCGAACACATCTTGATCCCAGCGGAAGGCCTCGGGCTCCGCCACGTCGATCACCACCCCAAGCGGTTCTGCCCGGGTCTGCAACACCGCCAAGGTTTGGGGAAGCACGGCAGCATCCACCAGGAATCGCTTGGCCTCAGGCCTTGTGCACACAGCGAGGCTGAGGCCCATCGCCTCAGCGCATGCGGTGGCCTCGTCTAACAGCGAAGCATTGGCGATCGGAAGTCCGGTCAGTTCGCTGATCAGCGTCTGAAAATTGAGCAGGGCCTCCAACCGTCCCTGAGCAATCTCCGCCTGATAAGGGGTGTAAGCGGTGTACCAAGCGGGGTTCTCCAGCACATGGCGCTTGATCAGTGATGGCGTGGCTGTGTCGTGATAGCCAAGACCAATCAATGAGCGCCGCACCCGATTGCGGGATCCAATCACCCGCAATTCAGCCAAGGCTTCGGCCTCACCACAGCCCAGCGGCATGCTCTCCACAGGCGGAGCGGCATCAAGAATCGCCCCAGGAACGACTGCGCTAACAAAGGCGTCGAGATCGGCAAAGCCAAGCGACTCCAGCATCGTTTGCTGGTCCGCCTCACTCGGGCCGACATGCCGTTGCACAAATGGCGAAAGCGAGGAAACCGTTTCTGCGGCAGAAGACGGGCGCTGTTCAAGCTGCGTCAAATCGCTCTCGCCGATTCGTGAACGATCGACTGTAAAAAAAAGCGGCTCAGGCAGCGGCCACTTTGGACGCATATGTGACCGAATCCATCAGCTCCTGCAGCTGAGCCAGATCAGAGGGACGCACCGCCAGCAACCAGCCCTGGCCATGAGGGTTGTTCTGCAGTTCTTCTGGGCTAGCGAGCACTGATTCGTTGCGCTCCACAACCTCACCACTGACAGGGGCATACATCTCCTCCACCGCCTTCACCGATTCCACGGTGCCAAAACTGCTACCGCGGCTGAGACTGGACCCCACCTCGGGCAAATCCACAAAGACGATGTCCCCCAACTGATCCACAGCGAAAGCACTCAGCCCGATACGCACCAGATCGCCATCGGCATGGGCGTATTCGTGGCTATCGGCGTAGCGAAACTGCTCAGGAAAATCAAAGGCCATGGGGCCGGGAGCGGGCAAAAACCTCACCCAGTGTGGAACAGATCGACGAGTCCTGCCGTATGCAGGGCCGTGAGCGCCCGCACCAGGGCCAGTTCCACATGGGTGCGATGGGTACCGCCTTGCACGTAAAGGTTGAAAGGCTCGCGCAGCGGAGCATCAGCGGAGAACTCACTGGTACTGCCATCGATGAACGTTCCACCGGCCATCACCAAATCACTGGCGTAGCCAGGCATCGCCGCCGGCACAGGGTCGAGATACGAACCGATCGGCGAACAGGCTTGAAAGGCCCGGCACACCACCTTCAGGGCCTCGGGATCACCCAGCTGCACCGCCTGGATGAGATCGCTGCGAGCAGCACCGGCCTGGGGTTGCACCGCATAGCCAAGCGCAGAAAAGGTCTCGGCCACCAGATCGGCACCGATGAGCGCCTCTGCCACCATCTGCGGAGCAAGAAACAGTCCCTGCAGAAGCAAACGATGTAGATCAAAGCCCGTGCCACCCTCGCTGCCGATCCCGGGAGCGGTCAGACGGCAACAAGCCTGCTCCACCAGATCGGCCCGGCCGGCTACATAGCCACCGCCTGGGGCGATGGTGCCGCCCAGATTCTTAATCAGCGAACCGGCCACCAGATCCGCTCCCACGGCTGGGGGCTCCTGATCTTCAACCAGCTCGCCATAACAGTTGTCGACGAAACAAACGCAATCGGGCTGACGGCGATGAATCCGTTCGCACAGGCGGCCGATCGTCTCCACCGACAGCGAAGGGCGCCAGCTGTAGCCGCAGCTGCGTTGGATCAGGATCAAGCGCCGGGGGATCTCAAGCGCTCGATCCAGAGCCTGTTCATCCACCTCTCCAGCGGCCTCTGCTGAAGAGGTGAGCTCAAGCTGGTCATAAGCCACCCCAAATTCCGCCAGTGACCCCTGGCCAGACCCACGCAGGCCAATCACCTCTTCCAGCGTGTCGTAAGGCCGACCGGTAATTGCCAGCATCCGGTCACCGGGGCGAAGCACACCGAACAGAGCAGCGGCGATGGCATGGGTGCCGCTCACAAACTGCAGTCGCACAGCCGCGGTCTCTGCACCGAGCACCCGGGCGAACACCCGATCCAGCACCTGCCGGCCCTGATCACCATGGCCATAGCCCGTGAGCGAAGCGAAATGCTGGGTGCCGACGCGTTCGGCAGCAAAGGCCGCAAGCACCCGCTCCAATCGGGGCATCACCGCGGCTGTGCGCTGTGCCGACTGGGCCACCAAGCGCTCTCTCGCCGCTGCCACCAGAGCCCTGGCCCGTTGCTGCACCGCCTGGGGATCGAGCTGCTGAGAAACCATGAACAGCGCCTGGGATCCGTGCTGGTCGTTACATCATGCAGCGCTCTCCTACATTCATTTCTCCTACCGACCGCCTTGGAGCTCCGGGTTACCGCAGCAACAGACGGATTCGGTTCGTGGAGATCTCCTTGGTCACAACCTCTCCGGCGTCTACCCCCTCCGAACGCGAGCTGCGCATTCGCGCGGCACTGATGGCCCCCCGAGAACCGCTGCCGCGCAAGCAGCGCAAGCTCAAGAGCGGCACCACCTCCTTCATGCTGGTAATGCACGTGCTGGCCACAGTGGCGCTGTTGCCACGGTTCTGGAGCTGGCAAGCGGTGGTGGCCTTTGCAGTTCTGTACTGGACCACGGTGTTAGGGGTGACCTTGGGGCTGCACCGTCTGGTGGCGCATCGCAGCTTCGAGGTGCCGCATTGGCTTGAACGCGTGCTTGTGCTGATGGGCACCTTGGCCTGCCAGAGCGGACCGATCGACTGGGTGGCCTTGCACCGCCATCACCATAAATTTTCCGATCAGCCCAACGACCATCACGACGCCGGTCGGGGGCTTTGGTGGAGCCACAGCGAGTGGATGCTGCATGAGATTCCTGCCCTGGAACACAAGGAACGCTTTGCTGGCGATCTGCTCAGCGATCCCTTTTACTTCTGGCTCGATCGCTGGTTCCTTCTCCCCCAGATACCGCTGGGTTTGGCCCTTTACTGGTACGGAGAAGCAGCCCAGGTGCATGGCGGTGGCCTTGGCCTGGTGCTGTGGGCGATTCCCTTGCGCCTCGTGGTCGTCTACCACGTCACCTGGTTGGTGAATTCGGCCACCCACGCCTTCGGTTACCGCAATTTCGACTGCCCCGATCTGTCACGCAACTGCTGGTGGGTGGCGATTCTCTCCTTCGGTGAGGGATGGCATAACAACCATCACGCCCACCCGGCGAGTGCGCGCCATGGCCTGCGCTGGTTCGAATTTGACATCACCTGGATGCACATTCGCCTATTGCGCCGCCTCGGCCTCACCCGCCGGGTACGCCAGGCCCGCTATGCCCCCTGAGGGAGAACTCGAAGAGGTCTCCTTAGCGCAACTTCAATCCTTCGAAACAGCAGCCTGACTTTCTGGTTCAAGCTGCTTGGCGCGCGAACGCAGCTGAGCCAGAAACCCCTCCGCGCCGTGACGGCCAGATCCGCCAAGCTCCTGATAAGTGGCATAGAGATCCAGTAATTCGCCATCGAGCTCATCGGAGCTGTAATCCCGCATACCAGCCATCACTGCCGCAAAGCGTTCCCGTCGCTGGCTCTTACTCACCGGGTAAGCGGCCATCACTTGATCGCGGCAGAAACGCCAGCTACGAGCAGCGCAGAGCTGGTCAGCCAGAGCTGCGCTGAGAGCCGAGGCCTCCTCGGCGTCAATCCGCCAATCAAAGCCAGGCGGCAATGGCGCCAGCCCTACAAAAATCTCGAACAAAGCACCGGCACCGAGAGGCTGACCAGTGCCGTTCACCAAGGGAGCATGACCATCAGCCAGCACTTGCAACAACTCGGGATGCACCTCCTGAAGGTGCTCACGAATCGGATCGAGCCCTTCCAAGAGAACGGCATTGGCCTGACCAAGAGCCAAAAACACCTCGGGGCCTGGCGCTGCCAACTTGCCGTTGCGGAGATTTGAGATCTGAGAGTTGTGCACCCGGCCCAGATCAAGAGCCTCAGCCAACGCTGGCAGCACCTTGTGGGACCAGCCGTTGCGCTCATGCCAGACGTGCACAAGGTGGGCCATGGCTCGGCGACCTTCTTCCAGTCGCTCCCGGTAACCCTTGGTCACACAATCAGACCCAGAACTGGAAGCAGTCACTTGATACGGATCCTTATCGCCTATAGTTTGGAGAAAGCAATCGGATCAGCAATGACATCCTGTGTGATCACGACGCCATCTCCTCCGAGCAGGCCTACAGCTTCGCACGAAGCTTTGAAGCTTGCAGAGCGCTTACAACAGCCCCGCAAGGGGCACAAAGCCGTTGAGCCTGATCAGGCAAAGCGCTGGGGAACGATCGGATTCATGATCGCGATCCACGCCCTGTCGATTGTGGCCTTGCTGCCCCGCTTCTGGAGCTGGCAAGCCGTCACCTGCTTGTTGATTCTCTACTGGATCACCGCCTGCCTAGGCGTGACGCTTGGCTATCACCGTCTGCTGTCACATCGATCCTTCCGGGTCCCAACCTGGCTGGAGCGCTTCTTCGCCACCTGCGGCGCCCTCAGCTGTCAGCACGGCCCCATCGACTGGGTTGGCCTGCATCGCCACCACCACAAGTTTTCCGATACGGATGCTGATCACCACAACAGTCACCGCGGCTTCTGGTGGAGTCACATGGGATGGATGTTCCAGCCCATTGCGGCCATGCAAGCGGTGCCACGCCTGAGTGGCGACCTCAGCAGCGATCCCTATTACCGCTGGCTCAACACCAATTTCCTGCTGCTGCAACTGCCCCTGGCGATGCTGCTGTTCTGGATTGGCAACATCAGTGGCGTCGGCGGCTGGGCCCTCGTGCTCTGGGGAGTTCCCCTGCGCCTGGTGGTCGTGTATCACGTCACCTGGTTGGTCAATTCCGCCACCCACTGCTGGGGCAGCGTGGCTTATGAGAGCGGTGATGCGTCCCGCAATAACAAATGGGTCGCCGCCTTGACCTTCGGCGAGGGCTGGCACAACAACCATCACGCCTTTCCCCATTCCGCCCGTCACGGTCTTCAGCCCGGGCAGATTGACCTCACCTGGGAACACATCCGACTGATGCGAACGCTCGGACTGGCCAGCCAAATTCGCCTGCCGGTCACGTCGTAAAGTTGCCGATCGCTCAATAGACGCTGTAACGGATCGATCCCATGGCCAAGCGCGTACAAGTCGTTCTGAATGAGGACGTTCTCAGCCTCGGCCGGGACGGAGACATGGTGGAAGTAGCTCCCGGCTATGCCCGCAACTTCCTCCTTCCCTTCGGCAAGGCCGTACCCGTGACGCCTGCCGTGATGAAGCAGGTGGAGCACCGTCGCGCCAAGGAGGCCGAGCGTCAGGCTGCCCTCAAGCAAGACGCCGTGGCCTTCCGCACCGCCCTTGACACCATCGGACGCTTCACCGTTAAGAAGCAGACCGGTGATGACGATGTGCTGTTCGGAACGGTCACCAACGGTGACGTGGCCGAAGCAATTGAAACCGCCACCAAGAAGGAAGTGGATCGTCGCGACATCACCGTGCCCGACATTCATCGCACTGGTAACTACAAAGTGCAGGTGAAGCTGCACAGCGAAGTCACCGCTGAGATCAACCTGGAAGTGGTCAGCTACTGAGCCTCACCGAGGTCTGAATCACATCAGGCCGTCACATCCCACTCTGTTGCATGCTCTCAAGTGCGCCAGAGTGGGTTTTCGCTTTTGATTGGCCAACCGCCATGGTGACCGCCCCCTTGTCTGAACCCGGCGGCGAGTCCACCGAAGGCGGTCGCCGTGGCTTCGGCAAATCACGCCAACGCGATGAGCCCAATTTCGAGGCCCTGCCCGACTCCGTACCACCTCAAAACGTTGAGGCAGAGGAAGCAGTCTTGGGTGGAATCCTGCTTGACCCGGATGCCATCGGCCGCGTGGCCGATGTGCTGCAACCCGAGGCCTTTTATCTGAATGCCCACCGGGAGATCTTCCGCACGGCGGTGATGCTCCACAGCCAGGGCAAACCCACCGACCTCACCGCCATGACGGCATGGCTGGCCGACACGGGCGCCCTCGACAAGGTGGGAGGCAGCGCCCGCTTGGTTGAGCTGGTGGAGCGGGTGGCCTCCACCGCCTCGATCGAGCAGGTGGCACGCCTCGTCATGGATAAGTTCCTGCGCCGCCAACTGATCCGCTCCGGCAATGAAGTGATTCAGCTGGGCTTCGACCAAAGCCTGCCGATGGAACAGGTGCTCGACAAGGCAGAACAAACGATCTTCGCCATCAGCCAGGAGAAGCCCTCCAAGGGCCTCACCCCAACGGCTGAGATCCTCACCAGCACCTTCAACGAAATCGAGAGCCGTTCCCTCGGCACCTCCGTGGCAGGGATCCCGGTCAACTTTTACGACCTGGATGCCATGACCCAGGGCCTGCAACGCAGCGATCTGATCATCGTAGCCGGCCGCCCTGCCATGGGCAAAACATCCATCGTGCTCAACCTGGCCAAAAACGTGGCCCAGCTCCACGACCTGCCGGTCTGCGTATTCAGCCTGGAGATGAGCAAGGAGCAGCTCACCTACAGGCTCTTGTCGATGGAGGTAGGGATTGAAGCAGGCCGATTACGCACCGGCCGCCTGCAGCAAGAGGAATGGCCGCTGCTCGGCCAAGGCATCAACACCCTTGGCCAGCTGCCGATCTTCATCGACGACAAACCCAACTCCGGCGTTCTGGAAATGCGCTCGCTCTGCCGGCGACTGATGGCTGAACAAGGCAAAGAGCTGGGTCTGGTGGTGATCGACTACCTCCAGCTGATGGAGGGCTCCAGCCCAGACAACCGCGTGCAGGAAATCTCGAGAATCACAAGAGCCCTCAAAGGCATGGCCCGAGAACTGAACGTGCCAGTAATCGCCCTCTCCCAGCTCAGCCGGGGCGTGGAATCACGCACGAACAAGCGCCCGATGCTCAGTGATCTGCGCGAATCAGGCTCGATTGAGCAAGACGCCGACCTGGTGCTAATGATCTATCGCGACGAGTACTACAACCCGGAAACTCCAGACCGAGGCATCACTGAGGTGATCGTGACCAAACACCGCAACGGCCCCGTTGGCACGGTGAAGCTGCTGTTCGAACCGCAGTTCACCCGCTTCCGCAACCTGGCGGCTTAAGCCTGAGGTTGGAGCATGTGGATTGGCCGCATCCTGCTGTTGGGCGTTGGCTCGTCATACCTGGCCCGTTGGTTCCTCAGCCCTCAAGCCCATCGCAATTACGTGGCCAGTTGGCTCAAGCTTCTGCATAAAACCACCCGCATCCTGCCGAGGGGGCAACATCGGCTCCGCCAGGTCGCCATTCGAATCTTCGAAGCCACACTGAGCCCCAGCAACCGCCGCAAAGCTATCAATCGCTGACGCGTGAACAAAAACACATCGCCAAAGTGACGCAAGGGCCATAAAAGTACCTTGACGTTCTGATTCCTTGATGGCTCACGGTGAAGGTTTTGGAGGCCCCTTTCCTGAGCTGCGCTGAGCTGAAGGAGCTGTTTCAGCCCCTTTCACCCAACCTCGCCGCCTTGCAATTAAGCGAAGGCCGGCTACTAGGGAAACTGCAGATTTTCAACTTCGGCACTTTTCGCTGCACCCTGCTCGAAACCAACCAAAGCTTGTTTCTCAGCGGCCAACGCAAGCCACAAGCCTGGACCCTGGCCATACCGCTGAACAACCCACTCCCGCACGATGCCTATCGCGCTCAAGGCGTGGTGATGCCTTGGCCGGGGCTGATGGGCTACAACATCCAGCTCAGCGATTTCGATCTACGCCTGCCTGCAGGCAGCCGGCTATGCACGTTGGTCATCGCCAAAGACGAGCTGCTAAAGCGTCATCCCCAACAAAGGGGCTCACTCACTCTGCAACGGTGGCAAAACACCAATCAGCTCGAATTGCGGGCAGATCATTCGAAGCAACTTCGCGATCAAATCGAGACCTTGATCAAGGAAGAGGGAAAAACAACCGACCCAAGCACAGCCGAGCGATTACTCAGTGCAGTGATCAACTGCTTTAAAGACGAAGAGGCTGAAACAAGAGCCATCAAAAAGCGCCAAGCCCGCCACACAGCAGCGATCGAAGTGCTGCATTGGTGCCATACCAACCCTTACCAAAGCATCACGGTCAATGCCCTCAGTGAGCTGTTGTACCAATCGCGAACGTCCCTGTTCAAGGGATGCAAGGAACATTTCAACCGCACACCACTGGAAGTGCAGCGTGCCGTCCGCCTCGACTGCGTGCGCGATCTGCTGCTGAAGCCAAACAAACGCGATCAACTCGGCCTCAAGGGAATCAAACAGGTAGCGCAGCACTATGGCTTTACAAGCCATAGCCATTTCACACGCCGCTACAGCGTGGCCTTCGGCAAGCTTCCTCAACAATAATGCTGGGGTAAAAATCGCTCATCTAGCCATCAGTTGTCGCCTGCAAAATCAACCAAGGAGATCACAATCCATAGGATGCTGGAGCCAACCTGATGCGATTTCTCAAAATCATTGACAGCCAGAAAACGAGCTACATTCTACTGCACTACATAGACGTGTTTGCGGAGCAAAAGAGGAGACACATTTGCTCGCAATCGCCGGGGCAGGTAGAGAAAACTAAATTCAATAAAACAACTCAGCGGCCTGAAACTAATAGTGCATGCAAAAGCAAATCGATCGCGGCCAGGGCGAGCCGAGTTGCGACAGTATATTCGATGATCGGCAGAACCAGACCAACGCTCTACTACCAGTCAACACCCATTCTTGAATCTACTCTCCGAACAATGTCCCAGACTACTGCAATCTTACTGAAATCAGAACAGAGCAGTAAGCACTAGAGGGTGGAATAGAAGGACAAAAAGGGGATTCCTATAAAGCCTGATCGAAAGAAATATCTTTGTCAAATGAATGGAATTCTTATCGACCAGAACCACCTCAGCATAGGAACAGACGAGTTATCATAGCAATTACATGCTTAGTGAATCTCCATGAAGTTGGAATGCTAGATCGGATCAGGACGAACTACATCATGCATGTCCACCTGCAGAAAGAATTTTCGAACGAATAACTAACGTGGATCTATTCTCCATGAAAGCACTCTGCGATACACGCTTCAATAGCCATGAAACGCACTTGTGCCTAGATTCTCGATCGCCTGGGGACGACTTTTGGGTGTAGCTACAACCCAGAGATCCTTATCTTATCCCTAGACAGCCAATTCAAATTTTATCCCTTTGAGGCAAGGCTGCGTGCAGCGGAGATCGAGATCAGCCGATCAGGCAGGAGGCGTTACCACGACAAAAGTAATGCAAAAGGCCATGAGACCAGTTTGAAGATGCAACAGAAGCCATCTGGGCAAAGCCGTATAAAGATAAATCAACATGCCTAAGCGATAGCTTGTGAGCAAAGATCAACCCCACCTCATGCATGAACAGACAACCTTATTGGAAACAACAGATGCTCTTAGAAGCGAAACTAAACATCAGATCAAATCTGAAAAGTGCTGTTGAGGCTGGCGAGGATCAAGTCGCAATAAGCAGAATTACGGAGCAATAGGCTAACTCCTCACTTGCCATGGATGAACATCCTATGACATAACGCCGTCAAACAAAGCAGCGCGCCAATCCATTAGACAAGTGTTAACGATTATCAGCCTTGGCAAAAACAAGAATTATCAAAGACCTAATCGAGCGCGATAGCCATAGAGAGATGATTCACACATAAACGATAAGTGGCAGATTGAAGCAAAGAGGCAACTGGAAAAGTATTACGGATTAAGCAAATGCCACGTTTTAAAATTAAAAGACAAGGGAAATCAGCAAATGATCACAATATTTGAGCCACTATATTATCATAAAGAAAGCATAGACTTGTGTTTCTGCTATCTGCCAAATAATCGTTGATTGATTTTCTAATCATGGACACGGAATCAAAAAGCTCATGGGTGTTATATTTAGAATAGCTGATTACCCTTGAGGCCAACGACAAACAATCTGGGCTAATCACCTCTAAAAACGGACTAATCCAGTTGTCGCGTTGGCCGCCAACATAAATCGGCATGCATCCATATGACAGAGGCTCGAGTGCCTTTTCAGTTGTGTAACCAGAAGGTGTCAGATAGTTCTCTACACAAAAAGAGGTTTTGCAATTGAGCAGAACAGCTTTAGATGCTGGAGATCCGAGATAACGAGACAAGTCACATTGCGGACTCGAATAAAGCAGAACATCTCGAAAATTCCGAATTGATCTAGCCAACCCAATAGGACTAGCTGTCCTTGGTAGACTTAATAATTTTCTCTTTTCATGCCAATATCTGCCATAATGGGCAAATTTATCTGCAAATAGTCTTGTAGAAAGATTAATCAGATGTCGCCTAAAGGCGTACAATGAGGGATGCCCCTTGAGTAAATGGGAGCACATAATGGAGGCATCGAATGCAAGAGAATCATCAAATTGGAAATTGTTGTCATGAGGGATACTTGCTGAGGTTGTGTCGGGTATTTCCTTGTAAACAAAATATGTTGCTGATTTTATTGAAGAATTAACCGAGTAATGCGAAGGAATCACATATGGATGTATTAGGAGATCAGATATACCTATACAGTCTTTCAATGAGGAAGGCTGGTGCTCAGGATGCTCGGCTAGTAACATTATAATTTTTCTTGGCTTAAAGCAGTCGAGAAGAGACTCTAGGTGTCTACGAGGTGGCGCATCAATCAAAACCAATAATGGATTAATACCAGCTGGTATATTATCTGACTCAACAAAACCAAGCTTTAGGAGGTCATTAAAAAAACTGGACAAGTGATACAAGTGCTCACCAGGAAGAATATTGTTAGATTTAGCAGCCTTAAAGGCAATGTCAATTACAGATTGATAGAGACCTGAAAAAACCAAGAAGTTAGGCTTAAAGTCAGGATGATGAAGAAGGATCAAAGCTCTTGTCCTGGAATTTTCATGCACATTAGACAATAACATTGCTTAAACTTCAAAACCCAAACAACTCAAGAAAAGCACCATTACCTTTTTGCGAAGTCAATAGCACTAAATGAGGAAAGATTCAGAATGATTATGAGTTGGGTCTATTGAGTGGATAAAAGAAGATAGAAGCGAAGTGTCAGAATGAAAGACTAGACCTCAAAAGGCAATTGATATTAGCATCTTGAATGTCCCGAAGCACACCATTCCAATGAGAGAAGGAACATCCCTGTTGCATAGTCTTATCAAGTTGATATAAATTCTGCGCAGCCATGGAAGAATGCCGCAGATTAGTATCGTAATTAAACCATTTTGAGGGAACAAAGACTGTCGCTGACTTCGAAAGCAAGCCAGCAGCAAAACTAAATTGACTATTAGAACACAAGAGAATTGTGGAGGCATACATTATTTTGAAGGCATCGGCCGGGGAATCGCCTACAATTGAATGGACTTGATCAAATCCTAACAGTTTGACACGTGATATAAACCAATCAGATATTGGCGAGTCACTTAGAATCACCAACGGAAGTGCCTTATCGACGAGGTTTGTAGACAAAAAAGATATATACGTCTCATCCGACACTACATGTGAAGAAACTGAAAGGTAATCGCCTCTCCTCATGTGAACGCAAGTGTAACCTGAAGAAAAGCTTGCAGAATGGCAGCCAATAGAATTATAATTATCAATTTTCTCTCTGAAGAACTTAACAGTTGGCGCATGCATCATAGACTTCAAAAAAAGACTCTGCTTAATGCTACCGTCCTCAATAGTCAGAGCTCGAAATGGACTTAGGGTGCTTGACCTGAACTGTTCACATGAAATATCAAAAGCATCAAGCTGCCAAGGAAATTGACTGAGGCCATCGCAAGAATTTCCAGGATTGATATGAGTATCTTGAGCAAAGTATGAAAATTCTGCAAAAACATTAAAATTATTTTGACGGAGGAAATGGTATATTGATGAACTGATTATCTGAGCACCAAAGCCGCCAGTGAAGGTAATATTAACCCCAGGATTACGAGTGGTCGCTAGTAAGAAAGCTTTAAAGACATGCTTCAAAGAGCGCTTAAAAGAATTTGACATTGCAGCTGAGAAGGAAGAGAAGGAGGATTGAGGCCGTATTCCCTGCATAGACATATAGCCATATGCAGCATAATAGAATCCATGCATCCTGTTCCAGAAAAAGAGTTGTCTGGAAAACCAATAAAGTGAGCTTAAAGCTCTCTTTGAGATTATAAGCTGATGTTAATGCCGATCAAAGACGGTTAGTGCGATTATTAAGACTACGATAGGAGGAACATGTGTCGCCAGTTTATCTGGCAAAAATTGCCCACACTACATTGGAGAACTTGGCTGAAACTCGTCCGTTGCTGACGTCAGGCTCACCATCAAGGGCGGGGCTGCTTCAAAGCTGGAAAAGATTCTCTTGCCATTGTTGCAAGAATTGGGAAGAGTCTTCGGGGAAGCCTCCTCCTTGTACACAAAAATGCCTAGTACAAACGATATAGATCAAAGCAACGAGGTCAGGACAATAGCTGAGGCCCAGTTGAGGGTTGTGGTGAAGATTACCGCTTTGTACCTGTTGCTTGTGGCAGTGTTGATAATCCTGAGACGCTACCGAAGTGTGAAAGAGCTGCTATTTAGCCAACCAACATTAAAGCAGTGGGCCTAGAGAAGTGGTCCTACACTAAACATCTGGCCTGATCTGCGAGGAGAAGACTATAAAAGGCTAGATCCAACGCGGGCGGGCGAGTTTCGACTTCATTACCAAGGGGAAAATCTACTCCGCTGTACTGTGCGTGACAATCGATCAGACCTACTAGGTTAATGGCTATGGTGATAGTAATTAGGCAGATTGTAGGATAGCAATAGTAGAAGGCGATGCTAATCCAGGCAAATACATTGCGCACCCAGAAGCCATTTTACGGGAACTTAAGGTAGAAAGGAACTAGTATCTCCTTAAATTCAATTTAAATTATAAGATACTGCACTGCTAAATGCGCAGCCAGTTCCAGGAAAGCTACCTGATCACTTGTATAGCAAAGGATCGCGAGATCAGCCACAGCACTGAATCACTTGGATGATGCCTCCCAAGGGGGGGCCGAAGCCCATATGAAGCCTTGATCTGCACTGGCAGAATGCTGGGGGTGTTTTCTACCGATGCTCACGACGGCCATGCCTTTCATGCGATTGAGCATTTGCTAACCAGCCTGTACACCACCCCAAAAGCCCCGGTCCAAAGTCTGCAAAAGTGCTGGGGTATCAAGTACTGGGACTGGATTTGGGATACCTAGCTTAATCAAGTCCCCTATTTCTAGTGGGGAAATGACGCTGGTGGGATTGACATTCTGCGAACCCATTAAAGAACTTGGTGAGTATGTCCGGATGGGAGTCGATTCAGACCGGGATGCAGGCGGTGATGTTCAAAATCACAACCTTGTAGCAATTGCCACGTGGAAGCCATCCCTCAACTCTTGTCGAGACCTTGAATCAAGCTTTCACCGAAGGGAGGCACTTCCCGTTGGAAATGATGCCAGGTATTCACATCCTTTAGCAATGCTTCGTACTTCTAAATCCCCCTTGAGTTTGGAGATGCTTCTGGCAACTGACTATAAACAGAAGTTGGGGTTGAGGCTGATCCCTAAGAGACGGATTAAAAGGCAGATAAGGGAGGCAAGAGGTGTCTTGATAGTAATTGTGGAAGCAGGTTGGTGTGCAGCTCAGTTTGTGGGCGTACACATACAAAAAATAACACGACTCCAACCTCAGATCTGCCTCGGACTTTGAGTTTACTCAGACCGGCTGACTAGTTGAATCAGCCAAACACATACTCGATTCGCATGCGGGCGTTACCCAATTGGGGATAGTCACAACATTCCTCGATTGCAGATCAACCTGGATGCTTAAATTCCTGGAAGGTTCCCGATCTAAGGATCTATCTTCAGTAACTACTATCAAAAGCATGCAAGAGTGGCGCCTCGCACGAAGAAAAAATAATTACATGAGACATCAAAGAGAGGATATTTTATCCGAATCAACCAATCCAAGAGGAGTCAACATCGAAGAAACTATTTACACTTCTAGCCAATAGCCCAAAGCCATGGAGACACCTAGACCCCTCATTTAGAAAACTTCAAAGGGTAGACAATACATATAGAGACTTATTTGAGGACTGGAATAAAAAATCAAAGAGGACATGCCTCAACAGTTAAGGGCTTCTGAAGCAAGAAACAAAGAATAAATGGGGGACAAAACAAACACGCTTTCCATCTAAAGGAAAAGGCGGTTTAAATACACTGAAATGACAGAACAAAGATACCTAGGGTCTAGCAATAGCCTTTTGCATATCAACAGAAAAGACATCCGAGCAAGCACTGTTCGCCGAGAAACCCCCCTTGAAAAGATATCAAAAGGGCGAAGGCGAAGGGCTTTCCTGTAAAAGTTAGCCTTATAGTTCAACGTAACAAGAGAGCGCCTAGGTAAATCATAAACAGAATACAAATGCCGCATGAGAGACATCCAGTCTTTTACATTATGAGTAAAACTATCTTGACCATTGTGGATCCTATATGCAACAAGTGGACGAGAAATCCATAAGAAAGGAGCACGATTTAAAACGGAAAGAAGAAAGACAAGATCCCAATGCTTTCCGGCAACACTTGATGCATAATCAAGCAAAGAAGAATCGATACATGAACTCCTATAAATGTACGAGGGGAAAGGACAGATAGACCCCTTTGCACTGTCGATATAACGAGCTATAAGGTGACGCTGGCTACAGATAGAGAGCAGTCGATCATTGCGCTTAGCCCTGAACATAGTCAGCCTTGTAAGCGATTGATCGGAGATGAGCCTGGCATTACAAGCAACAGCGGAAAAACCTGGGTTAGCCTGAATTGCATTGATCATAGACCAAATGCAATTATCCAGGAAAATATCATCATCATGAAAGAGCATTAAATACGTTGAGGCACATAATTTAATTGCAGAGCTAAAATGAACAGCTGCCGGAAGATCATGAAATCTCCTATACTCAATTTGTGGCCATAGCTCATTAACGATTATTTGTGTTTCCTCGCAAACAGAGTTATCGGAGATTATTATTTTAAATGGAATTGGGCACGTCTGTTTCAGTGCCGAATAGACAGTTTTTTTTAGGAGCTCAGGCCTATCTCTAGTAAGAATAACTAGTTCAAATGAATCGCTGGCCACAAGGAAGGATAAAGGGCGCGTCTCCATTAATAGAATCACTAAAAGTACAAGTTGTCAACTCAGCAGGAGGCAGATGAAACGGCAAGATCAAGCTAACCAAGCAGTCTTTTAAGCAATTTCGGGGAGCAGCGACCCTAAGGTTTTTATCAGCAGATGATGTCACGGACACTGAATAGGTCCAATAGGTCCTGAATCCATAGGAAGTAAGATACGTCTTCGCTCGTTACACTTACTAGCTTCTGTCATACACTCACCCCTGTGTCCGTCGACTGGTCAGAAGTGAAAGCATGTTGGCATAAAGTCCAAGATTGTACGGGCGAAAGTATTTGCAAAAGCAAGAGTCGACGCAGTTCACAGGGCTTTACAGCATGCTGGTAGGTTTCTAAACACTAAAATGTGAAGAACATAACACCGCTGGAATGATTTATTTCACAAAGCCAACAGGCGACTTCATTAGATTTAACCAACCTCGAAAGATAAAGTATAGATAAAACCTTTTGAGCGTGTATTACCAGAGTTTTGAAACAAGAGGCCGCACTCCGATTGCAGTATCGAGGATTTGGTCTGGCATAGGCATAGGATGTATTCCATAAGTGCGACAAAAACTCCTAAAGTGCACGGGACTAGAACTGTATGAATTTGGTTTACCCTCCAGCTCAGGGACCAGCGGGGATTGCAAACCGTAGATCATTGAAACAAGGGAAGCTAGATTCTGTAGAGTACTAATTTCATTTACCGATGCTATTGGCGGCAAGCCCTCATCATTTGAAAAGATCCAACTTATGGCGCATCGTACAACATCGGAAGCATTGGCATAACCCCTAATAACTGGAGCTGATGAGCGAACACGAATTTGTTCATTTTGCAATGCACATAGCAAGAAGTCTCCCAATGCAAACGAACCTGGATCGCGAATGAACCTCCCAGAAAGAGCATAGATTCTGAATACTTGCGTAGAAGCCATTCTCGCAAGCACCATTTCCTCTTGCAGCTTGAGAAATCCATATACATCTAGCGAACTGGAGAGATTATCTTCCTCACGCTTTTCGCACTCAGCAGCAGCACCTGAGGAAATAGCCGCAATACGAACAGTTTTTGCAACCAAGACAGAATTACAAATAGTTTCTGTAATTAACTTATTAATAGACACAAAATCCTCTTCTCCATATGCATGAATCCTGTCTTTAGTGAGGAACGCTGCATGAAACAAGACAATGTTCTTATTTGATATATGCGCATTGATGTCAGCAAGAGCATAGATGGGGACCTTAATTTGGTGTTCTATATCATATGCAGATGAAAAAATTAACCTCTCTTTAGAAGCAAATGCAATGACCTTGGAGTTAAATAAGTCTGCGGGGATGAGTTTCTGCAACTCATGGAGAAAGGTTCTCCCCACCCAACCAGTAGCTCCCGTAACAACAATAATCGGGGGAGAGGAGATAGCTAGAGATTCTCTGAGATCTAATAGATTAGTTAAATGCATGTTGGACTACTACTCTCACCCTTGAACTAAACTTAGAAGGGTTTGTTGCAATTGTCTGAACAATGGTGCTAGGAGTATCTCTTCTTTCGCGACTTTACCAACGACATCACTCTCTAGAGTAATGGGAATTACTGTTTTATTCAGCCGAGCAGTCGCTAATGATTCCATCACATAAGCACCAAAGCCGCCCTCAAGGACATGATCTTCGACTGTGATTATTGTTTTAAACTCATTTAGTTCATCAATAAAATTATTTTTGGCAGAGCAACCCCATAAGGGAACTGAGAATATGGGTATATGTGGTGCATGATTATTAACTATTATGGATACTTTTTCAGCCGTAAAGCCAACTACCAGCACACAGATATCTCTGGAAAAGCTGTGCGAAAAATCACCTGGTGTTGGATATATTTGCTGAATAAGACCGAGACCTAATGAGCAGTTCTCTCGCCTAAGGGACCCTTCTCCTGATTTGTGAAGCCGAAGGTACATAGGACATGGATTATTATAATGCCATTCCAGGATATCGATTACTTGTGCAGGATCGCAGGGAGTAGCAATCACCATATTAGGTAATGCTCTCATTAAACTAATGTCTTGAATGGCATGATGACTATATCCAAGACTTCCATACGCGACACCTGATCCAACAGTGCAAGTGACAACTGGTAAATTATGATAATCTATATCATTGCGGATCTGTTCAGCACATCTAAATGTTGGGAAAATTCCAATCGAGTATGTATAAGCTAATAACTTCTCCGAAGTCAGGCCCGCTGCGATACCAGTCATATTCTGTTCGGCTACCCCGACATTGATGAAACGGTCAGGAAAAACTGACTGAAATGATTCAACAACAGAATATCCAAGATCACCCGTTAGCAAATGTATTCTTTTATCAGCCTGGCTTTTATTCACTAACCATTTGATAAATGCACTTCTCATTGTCCGTAGATCTCCGAAATAGCTTTTTCAAGATCAGCATTGGTGGGGGATTTGTAATGCCATTCAACTTTACCTTCCATAAATGAAATGCCTTTGCCTTTGATTGTATTCATAATGATTGCGTGAGGAGAATCACTCTTCTTGGCTTCTAAAAGTGTTTCGCGCAAACTATCATGACAATGACCATTCACTGTAGTTACGGCCCACCCAAATGAGACTAGCTTATCATCAAGCGGAGATAAAGAGAGTGTTTCTTCAACGGTTGTGAGACTCTGTAGATTATTGCAGTCAATAATAATTGTTAGGTTTTTCAGTGAATGATGTGCAGCGAACATAAGTGCTTCCCAATTGCTGCCCTCCTGCATCTCGCCATCACTTAGTATGGTATAAATATGCCAATTTTCTTTCCTAGATCTTGCAGCGATAGCCTTACCGCATCCTATAGAAAGGGCGTGACCTAGTGCACCAGTAGAAATTTCAACTCCCGGGACGTAGTGAGATGCATGATTCATGAAGGGGGAAAAGTCTTCTCCATAACTCATTAATTCATGAACATCAAAGAACCCTTTGATGCATAAAGCACTATAAAGGGCCACGCATGCGTGGCCTTTACTCAAAAGGAGGCGATCACGATTGGGATCATCGGGGTTGGATAAATTTAATATGTCAGCGTCACTGATCATGACAGCCAACAGATCTGCTATGGAGAGCGCACTGCCTATGTGCGATGCCTTAGCCTTATGGACAAGGCGAAGAGACAATTCTCTGATTGACTTGGAAATACTCAAAGAAGACGATGTCATGTGACTTAGGTGATGAAAAAAGAATGCATAGGACTTTATTGAAGAAGATTTGGAGCATTGCAAGAATTAGATCAGAAAAACCAATCCTCCAAAAACATGTAGCATATGCAGCATTATATATCATGCCAACAAATCAGCTTCCGCCACATTGCCAACCTTTAAGCACCTCGAGAGCAAAACAAATGCGACCTAAATACATTGCATCCACGATATTGGCATGGGACCTAGCAAAATGTCACTACACAGCTGGAGCAAAGTGAAGCGAGGCTTTAATGCATGTCTGAAAAATCAGACCACCCAAAAGACTTTTTGCGATTAGAGGAGAATGGATTTATCAAGTTAACTCAATAATGGTTAAATCAAGTAGCATCACAAGACATTGAATTGCAATAGCTGACGATTACATCCAACATCTTGCCAAGCATAGAGCTTGTCAGGCCAGGATAGGTTCCAAGAAATAATGTGGAATTCATAATCGCGTCAGCTCCATCCATCTCGCCCACCACCCGAACGGCCTCTGGGTGATCCTGGCGCAGCTGGGCCAGAGCTGGCTGACGCAGAAGGTTACCGCCGAACAGCATGCGGTTGCCGATCAGGTTGCGGTCCAACTCTTGCGCCAGAGCCGTGCGAGTGAACGGAGCGCCTGGCCTCACCCCAATCTTGAAGCCAAACCAGGAGCAATCCGTGCGACACCCCGTTGCATCCCAGGAGAACCCGTACTCGGGATTCCAAGCAGTTGCATGAGTGGGCAGGGAGAATTCGAGTAGATCTCCGTGTACGGCAAGGCCCCGCCGCAAGGTGTCCCAATTCTGCTTGCGAGCTTTGATGAACTCGGGAAGCCGACGCAGCTGCACCCTGCCGATTGCCGCTTGAGGATCCAACGGCTTGAGGTTGAAGCCAAGATGGCTGTAGGTGTACTTATGGTCATAACCCTCTGGCAGTTCACCCAATTGCCAGCCAAAGCGCTTATTACATGTGTTGTCGATGCCACTAGGGCACCAACAGTCTCGGCCCCAGTCCCGGAAGCTCTCGGCCACGACCTTAAGCTTTTGATGGCGCACGATGTTGACCGCGCCGCCCTCACCCATCGTGAGGTGATGCGGCGGATAGAAACTTTGCGTGCTGATATCGCCCCAGGTGCCTGTCCATCGCACCACACGATCAGGCCCTTCATCGAGACCGGGGCTGTTCTCGGAGAAGCCCAAGCTTTCGGCCAATGGCCTGGGCATCGAATAACAACAGCCCAGGGCATCGCAATTGTCCTCCACCAGCCACAAGTCGTATTTGCGACAGAAGGACAGAGTCACGGCCAAATCGAAGGGGTTGCCCAGGGCGTGGGCCATCATCACGGCCTTAGTCTTACCCTCTTTGTAAGCAGCCTCTAGCTGTCCGCATCGTGCATTACCAGTGATCGGATCAGCATCGATGAACACCGGCACGGCACCCACTTGCACGATTGGGGCCACCGTTGTAGGGAAGCCCGCCGCCACGGTGATTACTTCATCGCCCGGCTTAATCCGGCGAGTATCTGGAAGCTTGCCGGAGGTGAGCGCCGAGATCGCAACCAAGTTTGCGCTGGAGCCAGAATTCACCAGCAAGCTGTGGCGGACACCCAGAAAAGCCGCCAGCTCCTTCTCCATCGCTGCGCCTTCTGAACCCAACGTAAGCCAGAAATCAAGGGTGCTGCTCACCGCAGCCTCCACCTCGTCTTCCATGAACACCCTAGCGGCGTAAGGGATCGTGGTTCCTGCCTTCCAAGGCTTGCGCTCCGGATCTGACGCCGGGCGGAAGGGTCCGTGCACCTGGCGGGAGTACTCGCGGGTGAGGCGCAGGATCTCTTGCTTCAGGGCCTGGGGATCACTCATAGGGCTGTTGTGAATTTTGGGTGTAAGCATTTAGATCCGCCAGGCAACACTCCAGAGGGCTGGCCCCCTCGTGCACAGCGCGATACCAACCCACGGTGCAAGCCAGGGTGGTGGTGAAGTCCCAACGGGGTTTCCAGCCCAGGCGGTGATGGGCTTTATCGATCTGCAGGTGGAGCAAATGGGCCTCGTGGGGTGCTGTGGGGTCACTCTGGTCCAGCCAAGCTCCATGCCAGTGCTCCAGTATTGCGTCTACCAATTCGCCCACGGAGCGGTTACTGGCGAGGCTCGGCCCGAAGTTGAAAGCTTCGCAGGGTGGAGCTGGATCAGAGGCCAGGGCTTCTGCCAGCCGTAGGTAACCACCCAAAGGCTCGATCACGTGCTGCCATGGCCTCGTTGCGCTGGAGTTGCGCACCGGGATGTCCTCACCTCTGGCTAAGGAACGCATGGCATCGGGAACAATCCGATCGGCGGCCCAATCACCACCGCCGATCACATTGCCCGCCCGAGCCGTGGCAATGTGCAGATGGGGCGTCTGGTGGGCAGCCGAGCCGCAGAAGCTGGAGCGCCAGCTCGCTATAGCGATCTCCGCGCCCGCCTTGCTGGCGCTATACGGGTCGTGCCCTCCGAGGCGATCGAGCTCGCGGTAGCCGTAAGCCCATTCCCTGTTCTCATAGACCTTGTCAGTGGTGATCATCACCACTGCACAGAGATGATCAAGGGGACGCAAAGCCTCCAGCAAATGAAGGCTGCCCATGACATTAGTCGCCCATGTGCCAAGGGGATCCTCATAACTGCGGCGCACCAAGGGCTGGGCAGCGAGATGAAGCACTACCTCAGGCTGCGCCTGGGTTACCAAAGCTTTTAGGGCCTCCAGGTCAGCCAAATCTCCGATCTGATGATGCCAACCATCTCCGGCTGGGCGATCATGCGCGAGATAGCGAAACAGGCTGGGGGAAGGTTCCGGATCCTTAGCGAAGGTCCACACCTGAGCGCCTAGCTGCTGCAGCCAGAGCAGCAGCCAGCTGCCCTTGAAGCCTGTGTGGCCCGTGAGCAGCACCCGGCGGCCAGCCCAGAAAATTGGGTCGGGCATCACCACACCTTCCAGGGAGCCTTGGCACTAGCCCAGAGTCCCTCGAGGTGCTGTCGATCACGCAACGTATCCATAGGGTGCCAGAAGCCGGTGTGCTGGTAGTAGGTGAGCTGGCCATCAGCCGCCAGGCCGCGGAGAGGTTCCTGCTCCCAGGTAGTGGCATCCCCATCGATGCGATCGATCACCTCCGGCTCCAGCACAAAGAAGCCGCCATTAATCCAACCACTTTCGCCCTGAGGCTTCTCCTGAAAGCCACTCACTGAGGCGCTCTCGCCGAACTTTAATATCCCGAAACGACCGGGAGGCTGGATGGCCGTCACGGTTCCCAGCCGACCATGAGCATTGTGGTGGGCAATCAGGGCCGTTATGTCCACATTCGCCACGCCATCGCCGTAGGTAAAACAAAAGGACTCATTGCGAATATAATCACGGACCCGCTTCAGTCTGCCGCCGGTCATGGTCGTTTCACCCGTATCCACCAGAGTGACCTCCCAGGGCTCCGCCTTTTTGTGGTGTACCTGCATGGAGTTCTTGCGCATATGAAAAGTCACATCGCTCATATGCAAGAAGTAATTAGCGAAATACTCCTTAATTACATAGCCCTTATATCCACAGCAGATAACAAACTCATTAATACCATGAGAACTAAAAATCTTGAGGATGTGCCAAAGAATCGGTCGCCCACCAATTTCCACCATTGGCTTTGGCTTAATGCTTGTTTCTTCGCTAATGCGAGTGCCGAGGCCGCCGGCAAGGATAACTGCCTTCATAATACAGAATGATGCAAAAATCGAGAAATGGCGCTCTGCGCAAGCGATACTTTAACTTCTTCCATTCCGTATTAGTGCTTTAGTAACAAATTACTAGCGAAAGAAACTGTTCAGCTGATGCGCAAACGTGATAGGAACAAGATCTTAACTTAGCGGGCCAATTGACTCCATGTCGGCCTGTTCAGCTTCTTTACCAAAAGCACAAGTGAACTCATCTGACACGAGGACACGAGCCTGCTTATTAAGTGCAACGGCGATACCGATCCGTTGATACTGGCCACCGATTAGAAGAATCCCCAGTTCCCCTACAAAGCTTGTGGCCATGTAGGTTCTCTTCAACAGAGCAGCCGATCTGGGCCTGCACGACAGCCTGCCTCAAACGCTTGACCCAAGCACAGCCGAGCAATTAATCAGTGCAGTCATCAACTGCTTTGAAAACGAAGAGGCTGAAACAAGAGCCATCAAAAAGCGCCAAGCCCGCCACACAGCAGCGATCGAAGTGCTGCATTGGTGCCAGACCAACCCTTGCCAAAGCATCACGGTCGATGCCCTCAGTGAGCTGTTGTACCAATCGCGAACATCCCTGTTCAAGGGATGCAAGGAGCATTTCAACCGCACACCACTGGAGGTGCAGCGTGCCGTCCGCCTCGACGGCGTACGCGAGCTGCTGCTGAAGCCAAACAAACGCAATCAACTCGGTCTCAAGGGAATCAAACAGGTGGCGCAGCACTATGGCTTTACAAGCCAAAGCCATTTCACACGCCGCTACAGCGAGGCCTTCGGCGAGCAGCCTCAACAAACGATCCAGGGCCATGACTCTGCGGACGCCAAATAAGCCGATTCACAACCAAATCGCGCACGATCGGGCTCTTCACTCCATGCAAGAGGGCTGGAAACCGAAAAGAATAGGTCTGAGACTCTGCGGAGAGTTGCCTCTTTACAGCACCAAAGCAACTCCATCCATCAAAGCCTCTGAGGACCGGTCCTCAGAGGCCAATTCGCAGTGCCATCAAGAGCAACAGAGCCACCCGACAATCATTGTCGTCGCCCCTGACCTTGAGCTTCCAGCCCTTCGGCCTGAAGCAGCAACGGTCACGATTCAACTTGAGGCGACAGCCAACCCTCTAGCCACGATCACAGAGGCGCTCAAAGAACGACGCCAACAAGGCACACCAGCCAAAGAACTCCACCTCCTGGCACATGGCAACAGCCAAGGGATTCAGGTGGCTGACCAGTGGATCGATCAAGCCGCCTTGTTGCGCCATGCCAGCGAACTAGCCCATTGGCAGATCAGCACCGTAGTGCTGTGGTGCTGCCAGATCGGCCGCAATCAAGACTTCATTGACCTATTCAAAGAGGTCACCGGAGCCGAGGTCTTCGCAAGCCAAAACAGCATCAACAAAGAAGCAATTAAGACGTCCAATCAAGATGGAGGCACTCGCCAGCTTTCTGAACTAATTGAAAATAGTCAACTCCATACCTGGCAAGGTGATTTGGCATGGATTCAAATTGACGACGAAATCGAAGGCAGAATCAGCGGTGCCAGATGCGGTGATTCAGTTAGCCTCTCAGCCGACGGAAGCGTTCTAGCTGTTGGAAGCTGGGGAGATCGCACTCGGAGCAAAAACCAAGGAAGTGTTGCAACTTATACGTTAGACAATAACAATGAGTGGGAAGAAATTGAAATCATCGATGGGGGCAGGAAGCAAGATTTTTTTGGTGCCGAGGTAAGCCTCTCAGACGACGGAACAAGACTTGCCATTGGTGCGCCTAGAGATGACGACGGAGGCAACCTCTCCGGCACGGCCTCGATTTACGAGCTAACTGGAGGCAGCTGGGTCAGGCTAGGCGATCCAATTCCTGGCGTAACCGGCGTGCGCCTAGGAGCACAATTAGCACTATCGGGCGACGGAAGTACAGTCATTGTTGGGGCAATAAAACACAACTCGGGAAGAGGTTACGCAGGCATCTATACATGGAATGGGACAAGTTGGGCGCGAATCGGCAACAACATTAAAGGCACTCAGCGAAAAGAGTATTGCGGCTCATCTGTCGCAATATCACAAGATGGAACCCGAATCGCAATCGGATCGCCTGGATACGACTCCAGTAAGAACGACATGGGTCGCATCAGGGTTTACGACAAAACTGGCAGCAACTGGACGCTTAAATTCACCATCGTTGGGGCTGCAAAGCGAGATAAAGCCGGAAGCTCAATCTCTCTATCAGACGACGGAAATATCATTGCAATTGGAGCACCTAAGCATAGTAATAGTAAAGGCCATGTTCGTGTCTATGACATTAGTGGGTCTAGCAAAGTGCGGCTGGGGGCAGATATTGACGGCAATGCCGCTGGCCAACAGTTTGGTGGATCCGTCAGCCTATCTGCAAACGGACAACGGGTAGCGATAGGTGCTCAGTGGGCCGATGGTGTAGTTGGCGACAACGCTGGTCGGATCAGAATCTATGACTATCAGAGCAGCAGCAACACCTGGTCAAAAGTTGGTTCAAACCTTGAGGGAGAATCAGCAGGCGATCGCGCGAGTGGTGCAGTTGGTGGAAGTGGAATAAGCCTAAGTGGCGACGGAAAAAGTGTTGCTATCGGGTCACAGTTTCATGATGGCAGTGCAGGTAAAGATTCTGGATACGCGAAAGTTTTTGCAGCCAGTGGTCTCACCATTGCCCAGACCGGCACCACCGACGGCTCAGGCAATCTCCTCACCACAGAAACTGGCAATACATCCACATTCACCGTTGTTCTTGATGCCCAGCCCACAGCCAATGTCACCGTCAACCTCACCGGTGCTGACAGCACAGAGCACTCCCTCAGCGCCTCAACGCTGACGTTCACCAACGCCAACTGGAATACACCCCAATCCATCACCGTCACCGGCGTCGACGACAGCCTCGACGATGGCGACATCACCACCACACTCACCGCCACTGCATCCAATACAGGCGGCTACGCCGGCAGCGAAACAGCCACCACCACCGTCAAAAACACCGACAACGAAAGTGCCGGCATCACCATTGCCCAAACAGGCGCCACCGACGGCTCAGGCAATCTCCTCACCACAGAA